>NZ_JAMOIC010000078.1 GCF_024448895.1 Stutzerimonas stutzeri | reverse complement strand
ACCCACTCACTTTGTTTTATATACTGACCTTGTTTTTTAAAATACGCACTTTCAACACACAATAAAACATGCATATGTTGATTATAACTACCGTCATTTTTATTAACGGTTACTTCCGTTGAACGCAAAAATCCAACAAGATTTTGCTTAACTTTTTTATATCTACTCAATCTATCAAAAGCTTTTGTTAAATGTTTTAAACTCTGTTCTAAAGTTTCACCATCTATCGCATTTTTTGTTGAAAGTGTTAAAAATAACCAACGTGCTTTTGGCTTTTCTTTAACCACTTCTTCAATCACTCTTTGAGCCTGATAACTATTTTTCATAGCACGCCTCCAATTACAAACTGGACATAATTTTGATTTACAAAACCATGTCTTATGTAACTTCAAATAACCCTCATCTGTCGGCTTGAACTCTAAGACGTTACCACATTGTTTTACGTTAAAAGCCTTTTTAATTTTCAAAATTTCCAATATGTCTGCATAGCTCACATTATCGATTTTCTTTTCTCTCCATGGGCGTTGTTTCCCACTTTTTGTCATGTCTTTTA
>NZ_JAMOIC010000077.1 GCF_024448895.1 Stutzerimonas stutzeri | reverse complement strand
GAGCCGTGTTGAGATCTGTGTCTATACTTTGACTGTTCAAAAATCTGGTTTAGCTCTTGGGGTATGGTGCATTTGTCATGCAGTTCTACTGAAGCTGGAGCATCGATTTTGCCTGGCTAGCATCACACAGAAACCATATTTCTAATGGGCAAACAGTCATTTTTTGGACCGCAGCGATATCGATGGATCTCATGAAAGCCAAAAATAAGGAATAGCTATATGTCTGGGACGTTTGAAATATACAACGACAAAGCGGGTGAATTTCGTTTTCGGCTCAAAGCCAACAATGGCCAAGCAATTCTGGCCAGCGAGGGCTACAAGGATAAGTCTGGATGTCTAAATGGAGTCGAGTCAGTCAAAAAAAATGCGCCTGATGATGCACGCTACGAGCGTAAGGCCAGCGGGGCTGACAAGTTTATGTTCAACCTTAAGGCGGGTAATCACCAAGTAGTCGGGACGAGCCAGTCATATGCCTCCGAAGCCTCACGCGACAAGGGTATCGAGTCGGTGAAAAACCACGCACCCGACGCTAAGGTTGTTGAGGTGGGCAATTAATCGCTTCAGTCTGTTCAAAATCACTTGGGCATTTCGTTGAGATGGGCGGCTGAGTATTCTTAATAGCCGCTTTTCCCTGCTCGGATGTGATCGACCGCTT
>NZ_JAMOIC010000076.1 GCF_024448895.1 Stutzerimonas stutzeri | reverse complement strand
TCTTCGATCGGCATCAGGAACGGCTTGTCGATGGCACGCTCAGGCTCTGGAATGTAGCTATCCAGAGTTTCAACCAGCTTGCGCACGGCCGAAACGCCCATTTCGTTGTCATCCTGACCGTTCAGAGCCATCAACGCGGAACCGATGATGATCGGAGTGTCGTCGCCCGGGAAATCATAGGTCGACAGCAGATCACGAACTTCCATTTCTACCAGCTCGAGCAGTTCAGCGTCGTCCACCATGTCTGCCTTGTTCAGGAAGACAACGATGTAAGGAACGCCAACCTGACGGGACAGCAGGATGTGCTCACGAGTCTGCGGCATCGGGCCGTCAGCAGCGGAGCAGACGAGAATAGCGCCATCCATCTGCGCAGCACCGGTGATCATGTTCTTCACATAGTCAGCGTGGCCCGGGCAGTCAACGTGCGCGTAGTGACGGATCGAGGAATCATACTCAACGTGGGAGGTGTTGATGGTGATACCACGAGCCTTTTCTTCCGGCGCGTTGTCGATCTGCGAGAAATCACGCGCAGAGCCGCCCCAAGTCTCAGCACAGACCTTGGTCAGCGCTGCAGTAAGCGTGGTTTTGCCATGGTCGACGTGACCAATGGTACCGACGTTCAGGTGCGGTTTGTTACGTTCGAATTTTTCTTTAGCCA
>NZ_JAMOIC010000075.1 GCF_024448895.1 Stutzerimonas stutzeri | reverse complement strand
CGATTGTTATGTTTTACTCGCTGCCTTGGGTCTCTACTTGAACCGCTTCTTTATGGCCGCAGTCGCTGCACAGCATGAAAAAACCCAAATCATCCGTTTCGTGCAGATTGTAATCCATGCTTTTGCATTCTGGACACTTCTGTTCTGCATCAAACCCCAAATGCTTAAGGTAGAGGTTTTGGATTATGGAAACAATTGAGCATGTAAAAAGCAGGCAGATCTTTGCATCTGGAATATTTTTGTTTGGCGAATGTACGATTTCAGATGAGTAGTCCCACGCCATTTCTGCCATATTTCGGCTGTACTTTCTTAAGTTGCTATTACTTTTTCCATGGGCGTATATGGCAATGACTGCTTTTGATATGCCTTTGAAGTCTGCGGCTTTGAGGTTGTTGTCAGTCAGGACGGTTGGATTGGCCTCTGTAAGTATTGCGGCAAGCTCAATTAAGCTTTCTCTGCATGTTAGCGCAATACTTTGAATGTGCTCTATGCCTGTGATCTCGTTTAGGCTTTGCGCTGCCAGATTTAACCTGCGGCTAATGGATTTTACCCCATTAATATCCAATGGCAGCTCATCGATGATGTGTTTGAATTCTTTGTGGTGCCGGGCTTGTAATCTTTGAGTTATACCCATGTGGAAGGAATAGGCTTCATCGGCGGAAAAATAGAA
>NZ_JAMOIC010000074.1 GCF_024448895.1 Stutzerimonas stutzeri | reverse complement strand
GTGATCGCACCGGCTGCACCAACCCGCTGCCAGGGTAAACCGAGCACCAAAGCCTGAAGCTGCTCGGTGTCGAGTTCAACTTCCAAGCCGCGGTGGATGCCTGGCCAGTGAAACTTGCCTTGGTTCAATCGCCGCGCGGCCAGCCAGATCCCTACACCGTCATGCACCAACACTTTCATGCGGTTGGCGCGGCGGTTGGCGAACAGATAAGCACAGTGCGGCTTCGCCGCACCGAATACCGCCACTACACGGGCCAATGCGGTTTCGGTGCCGGCGCGCATGTCCATCGGCTCAGTGGCCAGCCAGATGCGATCGATGCGAATCATGCGAGCAGCCCGCGCAGCAAGCGTGTACAGCCTTCGCCGTCCTGCACCGGCCAGTGCACCGACAGACTGCCGGCGTGGTAGGGGATTTCGATTCGTATCGTCAGCTCTTCAGAGCTGGCCTGCTCTGAAGGCAGGATGCCGAGCGGCACCGGGATAAAGCGTGCAGATACGACCGGTAGCGGCTCGCGCTGCTTACGAATCCATTTATGCACCAGGTTGGCATTGAGCCCGTGGCTGAGCGCCACGCCGGCGACGGAAGTACCGGATTGGGCGCACTCTTCGATGACCTGGGCCTTGAAAGCCTTGGGGAATGTACGGCGCTGTCGAGACACGAAACCCTCCAGAAAGTGGCTTGAAATGGTGTCCACCAAAAATAGGTGCACACCATGCCGCTATCTGGAAGAAGCGGGGAGATGGGTTCGGCGGACGGTTA
>NZ_JAMOIC010000073.1 GCF_024448895.1 Stutzerimonas stutzeri | reverse complement strand
TAGGTTCTGTTGCAAAGTAAAAAAATATAGCTAACCACTAATTTATCATGTCAGTGTTCGCTTAACTTGCTAGCATGATGCTAATTTCGTGGCATGGCGAAAATCCGTAGATCTGAAGAGACCTGCGGTTCTTTTTATATAGAGCGTAAATACATTCAATACCTTTTAAAGTATTCTTTGCTGTATTGATACTTTGATACCTTGTCTTTCTTACTTTAATATGACGGTGATCTTGCTCAATGAGATTATTCAGATATTTCGATGTACAATGACAGTCAGGTTTAAGTTTAAAAGCTTTAATTACTTTAGCCATTGCTACCTTCGTTGAAGGTGCCTGATCTGTAATTACCTTTTGAGGTTTACCAAATTGTTTAATGAGACGTTTGATAAACGCATATGCTGAATGATTATCTCGTTGCTTACGCAACCAAATATCTAATGTATGTCCCTCTGCATCAATGGCACGATATAAATAGCTCCATTTTCCTTTTATTTTGATGTACGTCTCATCAATACGCCATTTGTAATAAGCTTTTTTATGCTTTTTCTTCCAAATTTGATACAAAATTGGGGCATATTCTTGAACCCAACGGTAGACCGTTGAATGATGAACGTTTACACCACGTTCCCTTAATATTTCAGATATATCACGATAACTCAATGCATATCTTAGATAGTAGCCAACGGCTACAGTGATAACATCCTTGTTAAATTGTTTATATCTGAAATAGTTCATACAGAAGACTCCTTTTTGTTAAAATTATACTATAAATTCAACTTTGCAACAGAACCTTAAGTATTCTCCTTTTATTCCATAAAATTAGAACTAGTTATGTTGCTAGTGGGCTCTCAGTTGTATTTTCTTATAGATAGATGGATAATTTTGC
>NZ_JAMOIC010000072.1 GCF_024448895.1 Stutzerimonas stutzeri | reverse complement strand
GGGCGGCGGCAAAAACTGAGTGCAACACCTGACCTTTCCGGTACGGTGCTGCCCCCATGTCTTATACCGAACTCAGCGTTGAAGAGCGCGCCACCATTCAAATCGGTCATGCCCAAGGTTTCAGCCTGCGTGGGATTGCCTGCTTGATCAACCGATCCCCTTCGACCATCAGCCGGGAGCTGCGCCGCAATCGAGATGCCTGTGGTGGCTACTCGGCCCGTGTAGCCCAACAGCAGATGCAAGCCCGCCGCCAGGTGTGTCGACCGATGCGAAAGCTGTTGCCGGGTAGCGAGCGCTTTGAGCTGGTGGTTCATATGCTGCGTGAGCGTTTGTCTCCCGAGCAGATTGCCGGCAAGCTGCGCAGCATGAACATTCCCAGCCTCAGAGAGG
Organism: Stutzerimonas stutzeri; assembly: GCF_024448895.1. Taxonomy (GTDB): domain Bacteria; phylum Pseudomonadota; class Gammaproteobacteria; order Pseudomonadales; family Pseudomonadaceae; genus Stutzerimonas; species Stutzerimonas stutzeri_Q. The sequence goes on along the minus strand of NZ_JAMOIC010000072.1, from coordinate 724 downwards.
CCTACGTCTGTCGTGAGACGATCTATAACGCGATCTATGCCCTGCCGGTCGGTGAACTGCGCAAGGAGCTGATCATCTGCCTGCGCCAAAGCAAGACGACGCGCAGGCCGCGCTCTGGCGGTGTGGATCGGCGCGGTCAGATCCCTGAGATGGTCAGTATTCATGTACGTCCGCCGGAGATCGAAGACCGGCTGATGCCAGGGCATTGGGAAGGCGACCTGATCAAGGGCAAGGCCAACGCCTCGTCTGTAGGTACGCTGGTGGAGCGCACCAGTGGCTACCTGATGCTGGTGAAGATGAACGACGCGACGGCGACCTCGGCGATGGAAGGCTTCAGTGCAGCGCTCAATGGCATGCCGCTGGCGATGCGCAAGAGCATGACCTACGACCAGGGCCGAGAAATGGCGCTGCATGCTGAAATCACTCAGCAGACCGGGGTGGCCATTTACTTCTGCGACCCGCACAGCCCTTGGCAGCGCGGCAGCAACGAAAACATCAATGGCCTGATCCGCCAGTACCTGCCCAAAGGCACAGACCTGTCGGTACACAGCCAGGAAGAACTGGATGCCATCGCACTGCAACTGAACATGCGCCCACGTAAGCGCTTCGACTTCAAATGCCCAATTGAAGTTATGGGCAAAGTGATGCAGGAAGCCATGGCTATGCGGCATGATGCGCCTGCTTCAATTCAATAACCGTGTTGCACTCAGCCCCTGCAACCGCC
>NZ_JAMOIC010000071.1 GCF_024448895.1 Stutzerimonas stutzeri | reverse complement strand
AACAATCGTGACCGCAACTTCACCAGCGCCAAACTCAAGCGGCGGATGGAAGAGATTGAGTCGAGCATCAGCCGTTACCTGGCTGCACTTGATGCGGCGGATCGGCAACTGCCAACTGCCTTCGAACCAGACACTACGCGCCTCGCAGAGAAAATCGAAAAGCTTAAACTCAAATGAAAGAGCTTCAGCTGATTGAATCTCAGCTTAACGATTCGCCTGACAAGCAGGTCTCGCTGACCGACCCAGATGCCCGTTCGATGATGACGCGTGGCAACGGAATCGTCGGCTACAACGTGCAAACAGCGGTCGACACCCAGCACCATGTGATCGTCGCTCACGAAGTCACCAACGTCGGCTCTGACCGCGACCAGCTCAGCTCGATGGCGAAACAGGCTCGGGAGGCCATGGCTTCAGAAACGCTGGCGGTAGTGGCTGATCGAGGTTACTTCAAGGGCGAAGAAATCCTGGCCTGCCACGACGCAAACATCACCGCCTACGTGCCAAAGCCGATGACTTCAAGTGCCAAGGCTGATGGACGATTCAACAAAGATGCCTTCGTTTATGACGCGACGAAAAACGAATACATCTGCCCGGCGGGAGAGGCGTTGCCCTGGCGCTTCTCCAGTGTTGAGAAAGGCATGAATATGCACTGTTACTGGAGTTCAAGTTGCCAGAGTTGCGCGCTAAAAACTCAGTGCACGCCGAGCAAAAATCGGCGAGTAAGGCGCTGGGAGCATGAACTGTGCTGGAGAAAAATGCAGCGCCGTCTGAACCAAGCGCCAGAGATGATGCGGGTTCGTAAACGGACTGTTGAGCACCCCTTCGGGACGCTCAAACAATGGATGGGCTCGACGCATTTCTTGACTCGTAGGCTCGCAGGAGTCAGCGCGGAGATGAGCCTGAATGTGCTCGCTTACAACATGAAGCGGGTTATGAAAATCATCGGCACCGAAGGCTTGCTGAGGGCGATGGCGGCGTAAAAAAACCCCGTATTTCGCGGCTCCGGTAGGCGCTAAAGCGCTTTATAAACGCTCTGGAACGTTACCGGTGCTAATCGTGGTAAATGCTTAGGCAATCGCTTCGTCCAGCAGCGCTGGGCTGCGGCACCCAAGCTACGAAAGTGTTTTTACAC
>NZ_JAMOIC010000070.1 GCF_024448895.1 Stutzerimonas stutzeri | reverse complement strand
TAGTGGTCAACCCATCCCGGACAGTGGGTTAAGTTTTTCTTCGGCCACCGCTGGCGGCAGCCCGTCGTTGAATTGATGTGGTCTGATCCAGTTGTAGCGGTGCATCAGGTAATGGCTGATGTCTCGCTGAGCCTCCAAGGCTGTCAGATATCCAGTTGCGGGGATCCATTCCGACTTCAGGCTGCGGAAAAGGCGCTCCATCGGCGAGTTGTCCCAGCAATTTCCTCGGCGGCTCATGCTCTGCTGAATGCGGTAGCGCCATAGCCGTTGCCGGAAGAGGCGGCTGGCGTATTGGCTGCCCTGATCCGAATGAAATAGCACCTGTTGTGGCTGGCCGCGTTGTTCGTAAGCCATATCGAGAGCCTTAATCACTAGCTCGGCATCCGGCTTCGTGGAAAATGCCCAGCCAATCGTCCGTCGTGTGTACAGGTCCAGCACTGCGGCCAGGTAATGCCAGCGACCTTGTGCCCAGACGTAGGTAATGTCGCCGCACCACACCTGGTTCGGGCGCTGGACTGCGAACTCGCGGTTTAACCGATTCGGGATATCCGGGCGCTCAGTTGTGGCCTGTTTGTAAGCGTGCGAGCCCGGCTGCTTGCTGACGAGGCCCAGCTCACGCATCAACCGACGCACACGGAAACGGCCAATCGTCACGCCGTCTTCGCGCAACATGCCCAGAATGCTTCGGCTGCCAGCCGAGTCCCGACTTTGGCTAAACAACTCGTTGACCCGGCTACGTAGCGCAACGCGACGAGCATCGACACGGCAACGTCGAAGCCGATGGGTGTAGTAGCACGACCGCGGCACATCGAAAGCTGAACAGACCACTTCTACCGGCTCCTGCTCACTCAACTGGTCTATCAGCACGTACGATTGAGTTCGTCCGACATCAAGAGAGCGGTAGCCTTTTTTAATATCGCTTTCTCCCGCTCCAGCCGGTTGATCCGGGCTTCTAGCTCCTGAATCTTCTGCTGCTCGGGTGTCAACGCCTTGCTCTTCGGGGTAACGCCCTGGCGCTCCTCTTGCAGCTGTTTTACCCATCGGCGCAAGGCCGAATCCACCACGCCCAGCGAACGGCAGGCCTCGATATGGCTGTAGCCCTGATCCAAAATCAGGGCAGCAGCCTCTCGCTTGAACTCGGCGGAAAACGTACGTCGTTGCTTGCTCATCAGACACCTCTCTAACGGCGAGATTTTCGCCTAAATCGGTGTCCGGGATCAGTAGACCACTACAA
>NZ_JAMOIC010000069.1 GCF_024448895.1 Stutzerimonas stutzeri | reverse complement strand
GTAGTGGTCTACTTATCCCGGACACCCATTTAGGGCGAGAATGTTCGCCATTCAGAGGTGTTCGATGAGCAGGCAACGACGTGCTTTCACTCCCCAATTCAAGCGCGAGGCAGCCAGCTTGGTGCTCGACCAGGGTTACAGCTGTCCCGAGGCAGCCAAATCCCTTGATGTAGGTGAGACCGCACTGCGACGCTGGGTCAACCAGTTGCAGCTGGAGCGCGGTGGCATCACACCCACTGCCAAAGCACTTACACCTGAGCAGCAAACCATTCAGGAGCTTCAAGCCCGCATCAACCGGCTGGAGCTTGAGAAGAAAATATTAAAGGAGGCCACTGCGCTCTTGATGGCCGAGGAGCACGGGCGCAGACGTTGAAGTCGATTCGGCAGTTAGCAGCACGCTATCCCGTTCAACTGCTGTGTTCAGTGTTTGAACTGCCCCGTTCCTGTTACTACGCCCATATGGTTCGGCGCCGCCGCATTGATGTTCGGCGGGTGGGTTTACGCAGCCGCATCAACGAGCTTTTCAGCCAAAGTCGTAGTTCAGCTGGCAGCCGCAGTATCGTTGCCATGCTCAGGGATGAGGGCGTCAAAGTGGGCCGCTTCAAGGTCAGAGGCCTGATGAAGGAGCAGGGTTTGATTAGTAAGCAGCCTGGTTCTCATGCGTACAAGAGCGCTACTGTTGAACGCCCCGACATTCCCAACCACCTTGAGCGCCAATTCACTGTTGCAGCGCCGAATACAGTTTGGTGTGGCGATATCACGTACATCTGGGCGCAGGGTCGATGGCATTACTTGGCTGCCGTGCTGGACTTGTATGGCCGTCGGGTAGTGGGCTGGGCTATGTCAGAAAGACCAGACGCCGACTTGGTTATCAAGGCGCTCGACAAAGCCTACGAGGTGCGCGGCAGACCGAGCGGACTTCTGTTTCACAGCGACCAGGGTAGCCAATATGCCAGCCGTCGTTTTCGCCAGCGACTTTGGCGCTATCGCATGACACAGAGCATGAGCCGACGAGGAAATTGCCATGACAACGCACCGATGGAGCGACTGTTTCGTAGCTTGAAAACCGAGTGGGTGCCGGCGGTGGGCTATATGACGAAGGCAACGGCCGAGCAGGATATCGGCCGTTACTTCATGCGGTACAACTGGGTCAGACCCCATCAGCACAATGGCTTCGTGCCGCCGGCTGTAGCGGAGGAAAAACTCAATTCTGTGTCCGGGAATTGTTGACCACTAC
>NZ_JAMOIC010000068.1 GCF_024448895.1 Stutzerimonas stutzeri | reverse complement strand
GTAAGCGTCTAGCTAACTCACCTTGCGTATCTGTATCACAGGCTGCACGGGTAGCTGTATCACACGCTGAACGCTTACCGTGTATCACATCGTGAACGCCCAAAAAATCAGTGCGAGACTATTACGGGTAGGCTGTTTGGGGTGATACACCGCTGTGGTTACATGCCTGCTTCAGGCTGTATCCACTGATGCGGCAGCAGTTGACTGATTTCGCTTGCCCGCTGCGTTGGTAGCCGCATGAGCACGTCCTTCAGGTAGGCGTACGGATCGTGACCGTTGAGGCGTGCTGACTGGATCAGGCTCATGATCGCAGCCGCCCGTTTGCCGCTGCGTAGTGAACCTGCAAACAGCCAGTTCGAGCGCCCCAATGCCCAAGGCCGAATCTGGTTCTCGACCTGATTGTTGTCGATGGGCACGGCTCCATCTTCCAGATAGCGCGTCAGCGCTAGCCAGCGTTTTAGGCTGTAATCCAGGGCTTTTGCCGTGGCTGATCCATTGGGCACCCGATCACGCTGGGCCAGCATCCAGTCATGCAGCGCATCGAGGATCGGTGAAGACTTTTCCTGGCGTATTCGCCAGCGTTCTTCATCGCTCATGTGCCGTGCTTGCCGCTCGATTTCATACAGCCCGGCAATGGAGTGCAGCGCCTGTTCGGCTAACTGGCTTTTGTTCGCTGAGCGCAGATCGAAAAATTTGCGGCGGGCGTGGGCCATGCAGCCAATTTCGGTGATGCCCTGCTCGAAGCTGGCCTTGTAGCCGGCGAAGTCGTCGCAGACCAGTTTGCCATTCCACTGACCCATAAAATTGCGCGCATGCTCACCTGCACGGCTTGGGCTGAAGTCATAGACCACGGCCTTCAGGTCGGCGAAGGGTGTGGTGCAGTATGCCCAGACGTAAGCCCGGTGGGTTTTCTTCTCGCCAGGGGCCAGCATTTGCACGGGGGTTTCGTCGGCATGGATCACGCCTTGCGCCAGTACCGCCTCGCGCAGGGCATCGACCAATGGTTGGAGCTGTACGCCGGTTTGTCCGACCCACTGCGCCAATGTCGAACGCGCGATAGCCAGACCCGCACGGCCAAAGATCTTCTCTTGCCGGTACAGCGGCAGATGATCGGCGTATTTGGCCACCATGACATGAGCCAGCAAGCCGGCAGTCGGGATGCCCTTGTCGATCACCTGGGCTGGTACCGGCGCCTGGATCAATGTTTCGCACTGGCGACAGGCCCACTTGCCACGCACATGCTGTTCGACGGTGAACACGCCAGGCGTGTAATCCAGCTTTTCGCTGATGTCTTCGCCGATGCGTTGCAGCGGGCAGCCGCAGGCGCATTGAGTGTTC
>NZ_JAMOIC010000067.1 GCF_024448895.1 Stutzerimonas stutzeri | reverse complement strand
TTGGCCGGTTAGCGACCACTGCTCTGGCTAGCCATGCTTGCCCTCCCACATGTGGAGGACTTGCCATGAAACATCATTGCTACCTGTAGCCGTCAGCCCTGGAACAAAGGTAAGTTGGTCGGGCAGAAAACCCCACTCCGACTGAGAGATATCTGGGCCATCCGAGTAAGGCTTCAAATTGCAGAAAGATCCCGGGATCTGGCTCTCTTCGATCTGGCCATCGACAGCAAGCTTCGAGCCTGCGACTTAACCAAACTCCGTGTGTGCGACGTTGCTCAGTAAGCGCGTGCGCTTCTACTCCACGGTCGATCTGGTCAATCTGCTGGAGCGCGAAAAACACGACGGCAAAGCCGGGCGGATCGCCCAGGCACTGCTGCGCATGGATCTGGTCATCCTCGACGAACTGGGTTATCTGCCGTTCAGCCAGGCTGGCGGTGCGTTGCTGTTTCACCTGCTGTCCAAGCTGTACGAACACACCAGCGTGGTGATCACCACCAACCTGAGCTTCGCCGAATGGTCGAGCGTGTTCGGCGACGCCAAGATGACCACCGCCCTGCTGGATCGGCTGACCCACCACTGCCACATCGTCGAAACCGGTAACGAGTCCTATCGCCTGCAACACAGTAGCTTGGCGGCCCAGGCCAAGATCAAATCACGGGAGCGAAAGCGTAAGGGCGGCCAAGAACCGGAGGACGATGAGCCGTTCTGATTTCATGGCGACGACGGCCTGCTACATGGCTGCGTGTGGCAGGTCTTAAACAACTGAACTGGGCTAGCGAAGGAGTGGGGGCAACAGCAGCTGCGCTGGTAGACTTATCCACAGTTGCTGGTAACAAAATCAGCAATCCGCCCTGGGTCAAATTTCAATCGGCAGGGTGGGTCAATTTTCCATCAGCGCCAACACCAGTACCTGCAGGAAGACCCGGCGACGGTGCTGAGCATGCTCTGGCACGGCTTCCCGGTGCTGCGGCTGCTGGCCGCCTGGCTCGCGGCGAGCGCCGCGCTGTTCGCGCTGTTCGGCTGGCTGGAGCGCCGCACCCGCGCCGCTCCGGTGAGCCTGGCGAGCGCGCCGGCCCGCCGCGGCGCGAGCTGGCCGGCGCGGTTCGCGGTGTTCGGCGTGTTGCTGGTGGTCAGCGTGGTGGCCGCGCGCGGCACGCTGCGTCAGGGCCCGCCGCTGCGCTGGGGCGATGCCTTCACCACCGCCTCGACCTTCGCCAACCACCTCGGGCAGAACGCCACGCTGTCGCTCTACGATGCGGCGCGCAACCGCTTCTCGAGCCATCGCGACAACAGCTGGAAGGCGACACTGCCGGTTGCGGATGCGCAGGCGATCGCCCGCGAGCTGCTGCTGACCGCC
>NZ_JAMOIC010000066.1 GCF_024448895.1 Stutzerimonas stutzeri | reverse complement strand
GCGGGAGTTCGGAAGGTGACTTGGCTGGACGCTTACGGCTTAGAGGCATGACGACGCCTTTTTCTGTAACGGGAGCTTCTTTAGCTCTTGAGCGCCAGAATACGCCGAGCGCCGTTTAGAACGATGAATCCCACAACGGTACCGATAATCAGGTCTGGGTAGTTTGACCCAGTCCAAGCGACGAGCGCTCCGGCGACTATAACCCCCATGTTGATGACCACATCATTGGCGGAGAATATCCAGCTCGCTTTCATGTGAGCACCACCTTCCCGGTGTTTGGAAATAAGCAGCAGACAGCCCGTGTTGGCGAGCAATGCCAGGAACGCAACGGCGATCATTATCAGCGACTCGGGCTCACTACCGAATACAAAGCGCCTAATCACCTCTACGAGCACGCCGAGTGCCAAAATTAGCTGGAGAACACCAGCAAGGTGTGCAGCACGCACCTGCAGACTGACGCTACGTCCAACTGCATAAAGGGCTAGGCCGTACACTGCCGCGTCAGCGAACATATCGAGGGAATCGGCAATCAGGCCCGTGGACCTGGCGATCAGGCCAGCGGTCATCTCTACCACGAACATGAAGGCGTTGATGCCTAACAGTAAACGCAGGGAGCGGGATTCCTGTGTAGAGTCCGCCGAATTCTCGGCGGCTTTGATCATCTCTGGGTCGGCAGCGACGGTTTTCTGAAGAGTGGCGCCTAGCCCTAACGTCGCCAGCTTTGTGGTTATGGGCTCAACGGCACCGCAATGCATGACATCTAACCGACGGTCCGACAAATCAAAAGTCAGCTTCCGAATTCCGTCCAAACCACTCAGGGCCAAGCGGATCATTCGCTCTTCTGATGGACAATCCATTTTTGGCACGGCGTAAACACTGACCCATTGTGCTGTCGTATCGGCAGGGTTTTGCACACCGGCATCGGCGGCTGGTGTCGCATCGCAGCCGCAACGATCGCCATCGGATTTGCTCATGATACGGCTCCACTTGAAATCGAAGATGGGATCATTAAAAACCTTATAGCTACCATAAGGTCAATAACGCAGAGAACCGAAGAGGATTCGCGCGATGCGCATTGGTCAGTTAGCAAGGCTAGTAGGGATTGATACACAGACGATCCGCTTCTATGAGCAGCAGGGATTGTTACCTCCGCCTAATCGTCAGCCGAACGGCTATCGGGTTTACAACGAGAAGCATGGCGAGCGGCTAGCGTTCATCCGACGCTGCCGAATTCTGAATCTTTCACTTCCAGAAATTCATGCACTCCAAAGTTACCAAGATGACCCTGGCCGGCCTTGTGCGGCCGTTAATGCCTTGCTTGATGATCACATTTCTCAAGTCAGGTCTCAGATAGCCGCTTTGCAATCACTGGAACGACAACTCGTTTCG
>NZ_JAMOIC010000065.1 GCF_024448895.1 Stutzerimonas stutzeri | reverse complement strand
AACGACCGGCTGGTGGACGCCGAGCTGGCGCCGGTGCGCCGTGACTTCCAGCCGCCGGCGGACGGCCAGCTGGCGGTGCGCAACGTGGTGGTGATCCTCATGGAGAGCTTCGCCGGCCGCTATGTCGGCGCGCTCGGCAGTGCCGACGGCATCACGCCGAACTTCGACCGCCTGGCCGGCGAGGGGCTGTTGTTCGAGCGTTTCTTCGCCAACGGCACCCACACCCACCAGGGCATGTTCGCCAGCATGGCCTGCTTTCCCAACCTGCCCGGCTTCGAGTACCTGATGCAGACGCCAGAAGGCGGCCATCGCTTCTCCGGACTGCCGCAGCTGCTCGGTGCGCGGGCGTTCGACGACGTCTACGTCTACAACGGCGATTTCGCCTGGGACAACCAGGCGGGGTTCTTCGGCAACCAGGGCATGAAGCGCTTCGTTGGCCGCAACGACTATGTGAATCCGGTGGTTTCCGACCCGACCTGGGGTGTTTCCGACCAGGACATGTTCACCCGCGCCGCCGAGGAGCTGGGCAAGCTGGATAACGGCGCGCCGTTCTATGCGCTGCTGCAGACGCTGTCCAACCACACGCCGTATGCGCTACCCGAGCAGTTGCCGGTCGCTGCTGTCGAGGGGCATGGCGCGCTGGACCAGCATCTGACGGCGATGCGTTATTCGGACTGGGCGCTGGGGCAGTTCTTCGACAAGGTGCGTAACCAGCCCTGGTTCAAGCAGACCTTGTTCGTCGTGGTCGGCGACCACGGGTTCGGCGCGCCGGAGGAAGTCACCGAGATGGATCTGCTGCGCTTCCACGTGCCGCTGCTGCTGATCGCCCCGGGCGTCACCGAGCGTTTCGGCAGCCGTCGCGAGGTGGTCGGTACGCAGGTGGACGTGGTGCCGACCATCATGGGCCGCCTCGGTGGAGAGGTGCGTCATCAATGCTGGGGCCGCGATTTGCTCAGCCTGCCGGCGGACGATCCGGGTTTCGGCATCGTCAAGCCGTCGGGCAGCGACCAGACCGTGGCGCTGATCCGCGGTGATCGGGTGCTGGTACAGCCCAAGGAGCAGCCGGCGCGGCTGTATCGCTATCGCCTGGGCGGTGAACCGGCTGGCGAGCGGATCGCCGCTGCCGAGGATCAGCCGCAGCTGCTGCGCCAGCTGCACGCCTACCTGCAGACCGCCACCGCCAGCCTGCTGGCCAACACCAGCGGAGATCGCAGCGGCGAGGGCGAGTCGGAAGCGGTGGCCGCCGAGGTGCCGCTCGCGGTGAAAGCGGCCCCGCCGGCACGGCCGGACAAGGGTTGAGCGCGGCGGTCGATCAGTGTTCCAGCGGCTTGAAGCTGTCGTCGGCGAAGTAAGTGGCGTAGTCGCCCAGCGCGCCGACCACCGTCACCGCGCCGTCGCGCTG
>NZ_JAMOIC010000064.1 GCF_024448895.1 Stutzerimonas stutzeri | reverse complement strand
GTCAGCCGGGGCGCCGCTCATGGCGTCGGCGCCAGCAGCAGCTGCGGCAGCAGGATCAGGCTGTGTGGCTGGCTTGCCTGCAGCGTGGCAAGCAGGCGTGCCAGCTCGAAGCCCGCCGCGCCGCTGAAGCCGATTTCGGCCAGCGGGCGCAGCTCGACCCGCGCACCGGCCAGCAGCGGCGCATAGAGCCCGGCAATGTTTTCCAGCAGGGTTGCCAGCGGCAGTACGCAGAGGTGCTGGCGCACATCACACGGCAGGCTGGCCTGCCACAGGCTCTCGGCCACCGCCAGCTGCGCCTCGGCATCCAGGCAGACGCCCTTGGGCTGGCCGGTAGTGCCGGAGGTATAGGTGATCTTCAGCGTGCCGGGCGGCACTGGCGTGACGGTGTCCGGCTGGCGCAACAGCAGGCCGGCTTCGCCTGGCTGGAAGCCGCAGCGCTCGCTGAGCGGGCTGACGGCGCCGATCAGGCAGTCAATGCCGGCGTGCTGCAGCACGTGCTCCTGCTGCGCCGCGGAAAAGAATGCCGGCAGCGGCACGCAGACCAAACCGGCGCGCAGCAGGGCCAGGTCCCACAGCGCCCACTCCAGACCGTTGTCCAGCGTCAGGGCGACGCGCTGCACGCCGAGCCGTTGCAGATGGCTGGCGCGCGCGGCCACCTCATGGCGCAGTTCGGCGTAGCTCAGTTGGTGCGGCCCTTCGCTCAGCGCGATGCCGGCGTGCTGGTCGAGCGTCGTCCAGAAGCGTTCAGCTGCAGGCTGCATGGGGCGCCTCCGTGGTGTCGAACAGCGGCTGATAGCCGAGCCGCGCATAGAGGCCGAGCTGCAGCAGGCGCTGGTGGCCGGGCAGGATCTCGCCGGCCATCAGCTGTGGCCGGCAGGCGTAGTAGCTGCCCCAGTCGGCCAGCTCCTCGCCCATGCGCGCCGGGTCGGCCAGGCCCAGCGGCAGCGGATCGAGCGCCAGGCGCTGGAAGCTGTTAAGCAGTGCCGGCGTGCCGGTGAACACCACCCAGCGAAAGCCCTGAGCGACCAGCAGATCGGTCAGCGCGACGATCAGCAGGCGCGCCGAGGCATTGCCGAAGGCGGCGAGATTGCCAACCTCGACGATCTCCTCGCGCGGCACCGTACGCCCATGGCGCTGGCTCACGGCCTGCTCGATGGGCTCGTCCAGATAACGCTCGAGAAACAGCGGTCGACGCTGGGCGCTGCGCAGACCGACCGCGCCATGCACCTCGCCATTGTCGCCATGCAGGCCGAGCAGGCAGGGCATGAAATGACGCACCCGCGCCTGATAGTGCTCGGCGAAACGCTGGCGGATGAAGTCTTCCAGCGCTGTGCGCCGCCCGCCTGCATCGGCCTGCGCCAGTTGCAGGCAGAGCGAAGGCTCGCGGCCAATGCGTGCCAGTACATCGGTGTGATCG
>NZ_JAMOIC010000063.1 GCF_024448895.1 Stutzerimonas stutzeri | reverse complement strand
CGCGATGACGATCTGCTTGTAAGGCACGGTCGTCACGTCACCTGCGGCAAAGATTCCCGGCAACGAGGTCTCACCACGCGCATCGACGATGATCTCGCCACGCGAAGTCAGCTCCACCGTGCCCTTCAGCCAGTCGGAGTTGGGCAGCAGGCCGATCTGCACGAAGATGCCCTCAAGCTCCAGCTCGTGGAATTCGCTGGAGTTGCGATCCTTGTAGGTCAGGCCGGTGACTTTCTTGCCATCTCCGATGACTTCACTGGTCAAGGCACTGGTGATTACCGTGACGTTCGCCAGGCTGTGAAGCTTCTTTTGCAGTACCGCATCGGCGCGCAGCTGGCTGTCGAATTCGATCAGCGTGACCTGGGAGACGATACCAGCCAGGTCGATAGCCGCTTCAACACCCGAGTTGCCGCCCCCAATCACCGCCACTCGCTTGCCTTTGAACAGCGGGCCGTCGCAGTGCGGGCAGTAGGCGACGCCATGGCCGCGGTATTCCTGCTCGCCCGGCACGTTCATTTCACGCCAGCGTGCGCCGGTCGCTAGAATCAAGGTCTTGGCTTTCAGCGAGCCGCCGTTCTCCAGCTTGATTTCGTGCAGTCCGCCTTCATGCGAGGCCGGGATCAGTTGGGCAGCGCGCTGCAGGTTCATGATGTCGACGTCGTATTCGCGCACATGGTTTTCCAGCGCGCGGGCCAGTTTCGGTCCTTCGGTTTCGTTGACCGAGATGAAGTTCTCGATGGCCATGGTGTCGAGCACCTGGCCGCCGAAGCGCTCGGCTGCAACACCTGTACGGATGCCTTTACGCGCAGCGTAGATGGCCGCGGCAGCACCAGCCGGCCCGCCACCAACGACCAGCACATCATAGGCGGCCTTGGCGCTAAGCTTTTCGGCATCGCGCGCCGAGGCGCCGGTGTCGAGCTTGGCCAGAATCTCTTCTTCGCCCATGCGGCCTTGGCCGAACAGTTCACCATTCAGGTAGATGCTTGGCACGGACATGACCTGCCGCACCGTGACCTCTTCCTGGAACAGCGCACCGTCGATTGCGACGTGGCGGATGTTCGGGTTGAGCACGGCCATCAGGTTCAGTGCCTGGACCACGTCCGGGCAGTTCTGGCAGGAGAGCGAGAAGTAGGTTTCGAAGTTGTACTCGCCATCGAGGTTTTTGATCTGTTCGATGACCTCAGGCGCGGTCTTGGACGGATGACCGCCGACCTGCAGCAGGGCCAGCACCAACGAGGTGAATTCGTGGCCCATCGGAATGCCGGCGAAGCGCAGGCTGATGTCGCCACCGATGCGGTTGAGTGCAAACGAAGGTTTGCGTACGTCATTGCCGTCGGTGCGTAGGGTGATCTTGTCGCTCAGGCTGGTGATGTCTTCCAGCATGGCGAGCATTTCCTGGGACTTGTCGCCGTCACCGAGGGACGCAACGATCTCGAACGGCTGGGTGACCTTTTCCAGGTAGG
>NZ_JAMOIC010000062.1 GCF_024448895.1 Stutzerimonas stutzeri | reverse complement strand
AGACTGCCTGACAAGGTTAACGAATGGTGCGAACTTTTCTGGGTATGTTCGGTAGTGCTCCTCGGTGAGGATGAAGGGTCGATGTGAGGGAAATGAACCATGCAGTTTTACAATTCGACGGCGATTCAAGATTTTCGATTGTGGAATGTCCTCTCTTGAGTAGACAGTAAAGTACGGAACTTCAAAAAGCTTTTCGGCTTCCCTTTCTAAAAGAGTGTCGTAGTTTGTAGTAAAGACCTCAGCCCAAGGAAGCTTTAGCAACGCTGTATGCAACGGGCCTGGAGTCACTTGGTCGTCAGGGACACATCTCTTAATTAGATGCTCCAAGTGGGAGGGGGAGAAAACACGCGAGTACTGCTCTGCCAACTGTGATGCTGCCGCTGGAGAGAACGTTCCGGGCTGCCGCTCTGGCTCCAGTTCAGCGGCCATCTCCTCTGATAGCTGAGACCATGTCGCTAGGTTTTCGCCGCCATTCGCGTTTCGGCTAAAACCAGCGCCAACCATCACCGCAGCATTACGGTTAGCAAGCGCTTTTCGAATAGCGAGCAGGTGTACTTGTGCTTCTGAGGCAACAGATGTGTTGGCCATGAATAATCTCCCTTCTTCTCTCGGCCTCATTACGCGTCACTTTGTGGAAAACGCATAATCGCGCACAGCCTAGCACTGAGTTGCACTTGGGTTTATTGAAATCCCAAAAGGACCGCTTCTGGCCGATTTCTGCCGTTGCTTAGAGTCCGCTTGGTTCGTGTGTAGCCTCTCCACAGCATCATCGCCCAGTTAAGGATACCCATGATAAAAAAATCAGTCCGCTTTGCACCCTGGATAGGTTCCCAGTATGCGGAAGGATTTGGCGGCCTACGAATTCTCTTAGTCTGCGAATCTCACTATGGTGATAAGAAGCATGAGCGCCCAACAGCTACTGCCGAAATAGTGAAGGCTTTAGCTTTAGGTGAGAAACACCCTCTGGCAACGGGCAGAATCCGACGTCACCCGCACTTCACTAAAATAATGAGTGCTGTGAAGAACGTTAGAGAAAGCTTCTCCAGTGCACAAAAAAAGGAATTCTGGCATAGCGTCGCCTATTACAACTTTCTGCAGGAATTCATACGCGACACGCGCGTTTTACCACCCAAAGATGCTTGGGAACGTGGTAACAGTGCATTTACCGAAGTCTTGGACGTATTGGCTCCGGATTTGATTGTTTGCCTCAGTGCGCGTAACGGACGTCGGATTCGGTCGCTAGCTAACGGCGTTCCGGTAGCAGTGGTGAAGCACCCTTCTTCGCATTTTGCTTATTCCAAAGTCAATCCGGTCATCGCTAAACATATGGTTATCGCCTTGGAGAGGAAGGCACAAGCACCGGCATTCACTAGCAGTGATTCTTTTGAACGCTGGTGCGAGGCCGCAGCTTCTGCCTTACCCACACCTGGTTCGCACCTTTCAGAGTCGGACAAGATCGCGATTCTTTTGGAGCGCAGGGCATCTATGGCGGCGCTTGATGATTCCGTACTGGCATAGGCAATAAACGACTGCTTCT
>NZ_JAMOIC010000061.1 GCF_024448895.1 Stutzerimonas stutzeri | reverse complement strand
CTGGCCTATAGCTGCCGGTCGCTAAGGGCTGCATTCGGCCCTGAAGCGGACGTCCATGACTGGGCTCCATTAGTCATAGAATGATAAGACGGTTCAAGCCGGACGACCTGCCAGCCTCTTCACAGCCGCCTCATACGCGGTGACTACGTCAGCTGGTTCATCCGCGAGATTCATCCGCGCATTCAATGCAGGTATATCTTCTGCATTACCCAGTTTTGCTATGGTAGCGAGGCAATACTTCTTTAAAGTCTTTTCTTGGTTAACGATCTTCTTATCCAGATTAAGCAAATTCATTATTGGCTGGACCAGCTCTCTGGATCCCGTTTTAGGAGCAGCCTGCACAAGGTGCTTGTAATAAAACAAAAGGGGATCAGAGAATTTCTCATACTGCTCAAAATACCAGCGGAACAAGGCAGTAAGGTGTGGGCTAGCGTTGCGCTCCGCAAACTGCATTCCCAAAGTATGCGCAGTACTGGCCCGGTAGGGAGGTGCTACTGGGCGATCGGCTAGATAATCCCGCGCAAGTGCTTCAGTGACAAGACCGGCACTAGCATCCGCCACTCTGGCAAGACCGTTCAGCATCATCTGCGCAGGCTCATTTCTGTTGTTAGACAGAAGACAGCCCATCATCTCTATCGCTCGCTCCCTATCAGGAATATTGACGATGTTCTCAGCAATCCACTCGACATTGCGCCTTTCATACATAGCCAAATAAATCGCACTACCGAGAAGCCTGCTATCCTCCTCGCTGGTTAACGCTTCTAGATCAGAACTGGACAGCTTCTGTTCAAGCTCCTTAACCTTTTTCCTAAATTCGCGCTCCTCAACAAAAAACGCGGCGGGCGTTTCTTCTCGCTGCTTGAACTTTATGGTTCGGTGGCCGTTAATTTTTGTGCTGCTACCAATATGTAATTCCTCCAGTTCGGGAAAGTTTCGGCTGAATTCGGTATCAGTAATCTTGTTATCGGTGAGGTCAAAAATCGCCAATTCCGGTAGATGAAAATGGGCAGGAACACAGCGAAGTTTATTTTTTCTCAACCGTAGGATTCGGAGGGACTTAAGATCTTGGAGAACCGAAAAGTCTAGAGCCCCACAGTTGTCTAATTCTAGAATGATCAGATGTTTCAACGCTCTCAAAGGCTCAAGAGACATGAGACGTGAATTTTCGATTTCGAGTATCTTAAGCGGTAAATGGGCAATAAGGGACAGATCCAACGGATCAGGTCCGCCGGTAAATTGTAGCTCGTCAATTGACGTGCATGCGCTTAGCTGCGCAAGCATATAATTATTGATCTTAGTGCCCTTCAGGCCGCTCCTATTATCCAACACTTTAACTTTCTGGCCCCACGTATCGATCCATGGCTTTGGCATGAAAAATATTTCTCAAGTTGCTAAATAAGTCTAAAGCCGCGCGCGGCCCGGATCACCAGTTTTATGCGTGTGCAGATAATATCTATCAACTTCGTCGGTAGAAAGGTGCAACATCATTAAAGATACCAAAGGCGTTCGGTATAAAATGAGCAGATCGTCACGGCGTGTGAGGACGTAATATCTGCTAGAAACAAGCTAAATGGGCAGACCTGCCAGTGTTCAGATTGCCGCTTCTGGCCGGTTAGCGCCCCTTGCCCTAGCTAACCAT
>NZ_JAMOIC010000060.1 GCF_024448895.1 Stutzerimonas stutzeri | reverse complement strand
GGCCCAGAGTGTGTAAAAACGTCTGATCGAACCCTTGCTATGCTTTCGGGCGATTCCATCGCAAGGGTCACCCATGAAGCGCTTCATTCAAGGTGAGCATCGAGGCCAAAGTACGTTGCTCCCCGAAAGCCTTGACGACTACGTCAGCGATACCAATCCGGTGCGAGTGGTAGATGTCTTCGTTGATGAACTTGACCTAGTTTCGTTGGGTTTTGAAAGCGCAACTCCAGCGGATACAGGCCGGCCTGCTTACCATCCTGCGATCCTGCTGAAGATCTACATCTACGGCTATCTCAACCGTATTCAATCGAGTCGGCGCCTTGAGCGAGAGACTCTGCGCAACGTCGAACTGATGTGGCTGACTGGGCGGTTGATGCCGGATTTCAAGACCATCGCCAACTTCCGGAAAGATAACAGCAAGGCCATCCGAGGCGTCTGCCGGCAGTTCGTTGTGCTGTGTCAGCAGCTGGGGCTGTTCGGAGAAAATCTGGTTGCCATCGACGGCAGCAAATTCAAGGCGGTCAACAATCGCGACCGCAATTTCACCAGCGCCAAACTGAAGCGGCGAATGGAAGAAATTGAATCGAGCATCAACCGTTACCTCACGGCGCTCGACGCCGCTGACCAGGAAGAGCCTAAATCCCCTCAGCCAAAAGTAGTGCGCCTGGAAGAGCGAATCGCCAAGCTGAAGGCCCAGATGAAGGAGCTTCAGGCGATTGAAATCCAGCTCAACGAATCGCCGGACAAACAGGTCTCACTGACCGACCCGGATGCCCGCTCGATGATGACTCGCGGCACTGGAATCGTTGGCTACAACGTGCAGACCGCAGTCGACACTCAGCACCATTTGATCGTTGCTCACGAGGTCACCAACGTCGGTTCAGACCGCGATCAGCTCAGCGCAATGGCCAAACAGGCAAAGGAGGCAATGGCATCAGAAACGCTGTCGGTTGTAGCTGATCGAGGTTACTTCAAGAGCGAGGAAATCCTGGCTTGCCAAGATGCCAATATCATCACATATGTACCCAAACCGATGACCTCGGCAGCCAAAGCCGACGGGCGCTTCAACAATGATGCCTTTATCTATGACGCGGCGAAAAACGAATATACCTGCCCGGCTGGAGAGGCGCTGATCTGGCGTTTTTCCAGTATTGAACAAGGCATGAAGCTGCACCGGTACTGGAGTTCGAAATGCCAAGGCTGCACTTTGAAATTGCAGTGCACACCGAGCAAGCAACGACGGGTTCGGCGCTGGGAACATGAAGCGGTGTTGGAGGAAATGCAGAACCGGCTGAGTAACGCACCGGAGATGATGCGAGTCCGAAAACGAACTGTTGAGCACCCCTTCGGGACGCTCAAACAATGGATGGGCGCAACCCATTTCCTGACACGCCGGCTGCCGGGTGTTAGTGCGGAGATGAGCTTGAATGTGCTCGCCTATAACTTGAAGCGAGTCATGAACATCCTAGGAACCAGCGGTTTGATAAAGGCAATGTCGGCCTAAAAAAAGCGCGTTAGGCATCGCCCTGGACGCCTCAAAATGGGTCGAGACACGTCCTGGCCGCTACTAATGCGCTCTGTGGGAGATGACCAGCGTTGTCAGTCAGCCGACAGGGATCGCCGCGCACCGAACACCGGCTTACAGCGTTTTTACACGCTCTGGGCCGAAA
>NZ_JAMOIC010000059.1 GCF_024448895.1 Stutzerimonas stutzeri | reverse complement strand
GTAACCGCGCCATGAACCCCACCTTCAAACCCGCGGCCTGAGGCCGGATGCTGAGCTCCCGATTCCCTCTGGAGCTTACCCGGCATGATGCGTCCCGATGCCAAGGTCGAAAAAGTCTACCTCTACCCCCAACCCGTGGACTTTCGAAAATCCATCGACGGTCTGGCCGCTCTGGTCGAACTGGATATCAAGGTCGCCGTGTTCGACCCAGTGCTGTTCGTCTTCCTCAACCGCGCCCGCAATCGGGTGAAGATTTTGTATTGGGAGCGCAACGGCTTTTGCCTGTGGCTCAAGCGCCTGGATGCCGAGCGCTTCAAGTCGCACCCCGAGCCCGGTGACGCGGCCATCGTGCTGACGGCCCAGGAATTGAACTGGTTATTGGACGGCATCGACCTCTGGCGCAACCGCCCGCACCAGGTGCTGACCCCACGTTTCGTGACCTGAACCGGTATAATCCACGGCATGCTGACCATGCCCAAAACCCTTCCCGACGACCCGATTCTGCTCAAGCAGTTGCTGCTCGCGGCGAGCGCGCAGATGTCGGAAAAGGACAAGGCAATAACGGCCAAGGACGGGCAAATCGAGCACCTTCGCGAACAAAATGCGCTGCTGCTCCAGCGCCTGTTCGGCCGTAAATCCGAGCAGAGCCCCGATCCCGACTCGCCGCAGCTGGCCATGTTCAACGAGGCCGAAAGCCTGGCCGACCCGGCCACGGCAGAGGCCGCTGACGATGCAGAAGAAGGCGTTGCGCCGCTCAAGCGCCGCGGCAAGCGCAGGCCGCTGCCGGCCGAGCTGCCGCGCATCGAGGTCCTCCATGAGCTGCCCGAACATGAGCTGACCTGCGTCTGCGGGTGCCGCAAACACGTCATCGGCGAAGACACCAGCGAGCAGCTGGAGATCGTGCCGATGCAGATCCGGGTGATCCGCCACATCCGTAAAACCTACGGCTGCCGGGGCTGCGAAGCCGCGCCGGTGACCGCCGACAAGCCGGCGCAACTGATCGAGAAAAGCCTGGCCAGCCCCAGCCTGCTGGCCACGCTGCTGACCGCCAAGTACGTCGACGGCCTGCCGCTGCACCGTTTCGAAAACGTGCTGAGCCGTCACGGCCTCGAGCTTTCCCGCCAGACCCTGGCGCGCTGGGTGATCCAGTGCGGCCAGCAGCTGCAACCGGTGCTCAACCTGCTGCGCGACCAGCTGTTCGACAGCCGCGTGATCCACTGCGACGAAACCCGGGTGCAAGTGCTCAAGGAACCGGACCGAGCGCCCAGTAGCCAATCTTGGATGTGGGTGCAAACCGGCGGCCCGCCGGATAAGCCGGTGATCCTCTTCGACTACTCATCCAGCCGCGCGCAGGAAGTGCCGTTGCACCTGCTCGAGGGCTATCGCGGCTACCTGATGACCGACGACTACGCCGGCTATAACGCCGTGGCCGCGCGGGACGGCGTCGAACGCCTGGCCTGCTGGGCCCATGCGCGGCGCAAGTTCGTCGAGGCGCAAAAGGTGCAACCCAAGGGCAAGACCGGGCGCGCCGACATCGCCCTGGGCTTGATCAACAAGCTCTACGGCATCGAGCGCGACCTCAAGGCGGCGAGCGACGAAGCCCGGCAGGCCGGGCGGCAGCAGCACAGCGTGCCGCTGCTCGCGCAGCTACGCGCCTGGCTGGAGAAAACCCAGCCCCAGGTCACCGCGCAGAATGCCCTGGGCAAGGCGCTGAGCTACCTGGCCAGCAACTGGAGCCGCCTGGTGCGCTACGTCGAAGCCGGCTTTTTACCGATCGACAACAACGCGGCCGAGCGGGCCATCCGGCCTTTCGTTATCGGCCGCAAGAACTGGCTGTTCAGCGACACGCCCCGGGGCGCGTCCGCCAGCGCCCAGCTCTACAGCCTGGTGGAAACCGCCAAGGCCAACGGCCAGGAACCCTACGCCTACCTGCGCCACGTCCTCGAACGACTGCCTCAGGTCCAGGCCGTCGAGGACTACGACGCGCTGCTGCCGTGGAACTGCACACCGACCCTGCCTCGCTAAACGAAACACCCAGCGGTCAATAGGTGGTGTTCGTGGATCGCGTAC
>NZ_JAMOIC010000058.1 GCF_024448895.1 Stutzerimonas stutzeri | reverse complement strand
GCCGGTCAGTAGCAGCTCGCGGGTGATCGCCTGCGCCTGCTCGGCCGGCAGCGTCGCCTTCCAACTGTTGTCGCGATGACTGGAGAAGCGGTGCTTCGCGGCGTCATACAGCGAGAGTGTCGCGTTCAGGCCGAGGTGATTGGCGAACATCGACTCGGTGGTAAAGGCATCGCCCCAGCGCAGCGGCGGTCCCTGGCGCAGCGTGCCGCGCGCGGCCACCACACTGACCAGCACCAGCAGCGTGAACACCGCCGTGCGGGTATACCAGGTCGAGCCACGGCGGCGTGCGCCGGCCTCGCGCACAGCCGGCGCGCCACGGGTCAGCCGCTCCAGCCAGCCGAACAGCGCGTACATCGCCGCGCTCGCCACACCCCAGCTCGCCAGCAGTTGCAGTACCGGGAAGCCATGCCAGAGCATGCTCAGCACGGTGGCCGGGTCTTCCTGCAGGTACTGGAACACCAGGCTATTGAGGCGCTGGTGAAACTCGCGATAGAAGTTCAGCTCGATCAGCCCGAGCAGGATCGTCAGGCTGGCACACACACTCAACCACAGCCGCAGCAGGCCCCGGGCGGCCATCATGCGCATGCTCAGCACGCCGAGCAGCAGTGGCAGCAGGATGTACACCGTCAGCCGCAGGTCGAAGCGCAGGCCGTTGCCGAACGCCTCGACGAAGCTGGCCAGCGGTGTACTGCCGATCAGCTCGCGGTTGAACAGCAGCAAGCCCAGCCGCAACAGCGCGAACAGCGCCAGCAGGGCCAGCGCACTGGCGAACGTGAAGCGCAGGTGCGCGGCCAGGCCATTGAAGCCGGACGCCGGGCGCTCTCGAGCAGGGCGTCGCAAAGAGGAAAGCATGGTACGTCCTTCAGGGGATGAGAATCACCGCCCAGACCAGACCGATCAGGCACAGCGCCAGCAATTGCGCGGCGCTGCCCATGTCCTTGGCCTGTTTGGCGAGCGGATGCAGTTCGAAAGAGATGCGGTCGACCGTCGCCTCGATGGCCGAGTTGAGCAGTTCGACGATCAGGCCGAGAAACACCACGGCAATCAGCACGGCGCGCTCGACGCGGCTGACGTCGAGCAGGAAGGCCAGCGGAATCAGCAGCAGGTTCAGCAGCACCAACTGGCGAAACGCCGCCTCGCCCCGATAGGCGGCCTTGAGGCCGGCGGCGGAGTAGCCGGCGGCATACCAGAGCCGCGTCAGACCGCTGCGCCCTTTCAGGGCCGCGCCGTCCGCCGGCACGTCAACGCCAGCCGCACCATCGGCAACCACGCTGGTCGGCTCAGATGACATCGCAGCGCAACTCGCTGAAGGTGCGGTGGGCGGCCAGCAATCGTTGCCAGTCCTGTTCCGGCATGGCCTGGCGATGACGCTTGAGCTGGCGCAGGTCATGCCGTGCCGCGGCGCTACGACGTAGCCGGCGGCGGCTCTTTTCCAGATCGAGCAGGGCGACCTCGACGCTGGCCGCGTCACCTTCGCCGTGAACCTTGATGAAGATGTGCTTGGGATAGCAGCAGCCGTGCTGCCAGCGCGCCTGGTGGATGCGACCGAGGCTAATTCCGACCGCTGTCAGCATGCGCTCCTGTACCGCCGGACCGAAGCGCTCGCCCAGCTCCTGTTGATACCAGTCCTCCAGGCTGACAAACCCTTCCAGCTCCGCCGTCACCAGCAGCGCCTGCCACTGCCCGGCCTGTTGTCGCGTGCCGCAGTAGATCAGTTCCGGCACCCGCACGCTTAGCCAGCCGAAGGCCTGCAGCGCCTGCAGTTCGCGCAGGACCGTGGGCCTGCCAAAAGGATGCAGCAATGAGCGATACAGGTGGCCGATCTGCCGTTTGCAGTACAGCAGCGGTTGTTGCGGATCGCGCATCCGTATCCGTTGCACGCCGCTTTCGCCGGCGCGCCGCTGATTGGGCTCCTCGACCCATTCACCCCGGATGTTCCACCAGCGCTGGAAGGTGCTGGTACGCGCTTCTCGGGCCGGCAATACGAGTGGTCGGCTCATGCTCAACCCCGCTTGCGCAGCACATAGACCCGCCACATGGCGTAGCCCGGGAGGAAGTCATTACGGTCGAGGATGTCGAAGCCGGCCTCGGCGAACTCCGCCTCGATCACCGAGCGCGCGACGACGAAGCGGTTCTGGTTGT
>NZ_JAMOIC010000057.1 GCF_024448895.1 Stutzerimonas stutzeri | reverse complement strand
TCGAGACCGTCTCCCATCGTTGAATTGAGCTAGTCACGCCACCATTAAAACAAAGGCAGATATTCGCATATCTGCCTTTGGGTATTGGAGCTCATGAGCGGATTTGAACCGCTGACCTCACCCTTACCAAGGGTGTGCTCTACCAGCTGAGCTACATGAGCGCGTCTTTCGCACAACCAAAACATGGAGCGGGTAGCGGGAATCGAACCCGCATCATCAGCTTGGAAGGCTGAGGTTCTACCACTAAACTATACCCGCTAAGCTTTGGTTATCGCCTAAATCTGGTGGAGGGGGAAGGATTCGAACCTTCGAAGTCGATGACGTCAGATTTACAGTCTGATCCCTTTGGCCGCTCGGGAACCCCTCCAGAACGAGGCGGCATTTTCAATGCTTGCCCCTATGCTGTCAAGCAATTTCTCATTTAAAAACCTGAGCTTAGCTTCCGTGACAGCGCTTCGAGTAACACCATAAATGACATCAACCTCGAAGCGGGCGCCATTCTATGTAAAGTCTTTTGAAGATGCAACGCCTGAGCAAGGCATTTGTCGATGCTCAAGATCAGGAAAGTCTGCGACGAGCCCTGCAAGCAGTACGTCAGTCAACAGTTGTCGGCTTGCGCCGGCGATAACCACCCAATAACGACGATGGGTTCTCGGCAACTCGCGGATCGACGCCTCGTAGTCGACCAGTTGCAGCCGCTTCACCACGCTTTCCGCTGAATCCCTACGCGAAAATATCCCAAGTGATATGCCGTTAGACAAATCCCCGATCGTAATTATGTAGCTATCAATATTTCTCGATTGCAGCTCCCGAAGCTGCCGCAAGGACGCCTGCCTGGAGACCAGAGGAGGAAGATATACCCAGTAATCAACTCCGGCCGCCTCATCTACAGTTTCGACCCTAGAGTCGATATCTAGACTTAGTAGGCGCTGCTCGACATCCAAAGCGACTGTTTCTTCGTCAAAGCCACCAAGATGCAAGCAAGTATTTTCCGCTTCCCGCGCTAACTGCTTGGGGGGGAGAGTTCGTGCCTCACTCAACAATTTGATGTCGGGCTCGTTTGGCTGATCTCTTACGGCACCAGAGGCACGGTCTTCAACAGGTGGCTTGTTTAGGTGATACAGGCCTAATAACAAGTTAAGCATGATCAATAGCAGGAAGAGCCAGCGCATCAATACCTCTTCAAGGGCAGGCCTTAGCCAGCCCTCGGAAAACAAGATCAGGAACGCATAACACGGACGATAGATCGCTAGCCAGGGCCAGATCACCACCGGTGACAAACGTCGTAAAATCCTTACCTAGATAAAATTCAGCGTATTCCATTTGAGTAGCTATATAGCTGCGCACCATTATTAGACATCCGCGCTCGACTGCTTCAGCGGTACTTCGGCCAGGTGAAAGATCACTTAAAGCAAGTGAGGACTCTGCCACGTCATACTGAATACGCCGGGCATGAGCGAGCAGCTGCCCCCTTAGCAGCGCAGCTCCTGGAACAATATAACCCCCCAGATGCAAACCATCCTGCGCAACGAGGTCAACTGTAATTGCGGTTCCTAGATCGATAACTAAGCATGCGCGCTTGCACAGATCATACGCCGCTATAATTGCTAGCCAGCGATCCACGCCAAGACGCTGCTGGTCATGGTATCCGTTGATCACGCCTCCGGCATTGCTTAGCGGAGAAGCGCTATCCACTTTTACGCGAAGGGCATCAGTAAGCGTATTGATAATTTCGGCAGTTTCTAAATCCCCTCTCACGCTCACCATCCGACATCGATCAATGGCGGCCATTAGCTCCCTACCACGCAGATCGTCAACTAGCTCCAGCGCATGACTTGCAATACCTTCCGCGGCCAGGAGCTCAGAGAGCCCATCAACGATTCGCCATTTTATGTAGCTATTTCCGCAGTCAAGCTCAAGAATCATGGTCGAGCCTCAAGCTAAGTTCCCCGCCACTAAATAGCTGTTCTGTTTCGTCATTGATAACAAGCCGAAGAGCACCCTGCTCATCTATCCCGCTCACTACCCCCTTGAACTGCTGCGCTCCGGTGCTCAAGATGCACCGCTGCCCCTGCCATATATGATTCTCCTGCCACTCATCCTTCAGACTCGAAAAACCGAGGCGAGCATGGACGCTCAGATAATTATGCAAGGACTCGCTCACCACATTCACTAACTCGGTTCGATCAGTCAAAGCACCTTTTTGCGCCCTTACCGATGTCCAGGGCTGATCTACGCGCTCAATGGCATGGCTCATATTTACGTTGATCCCGATACCAATTATAACGTGGCAGATGTCCGCCGGATCTCCTGTGAGCTCCAACAGAATCCCGGCTATCTTCACGCCGTCGGCATAAATATCATTCGGCCACTTAACACCGGCTTTTTCTACACCAACGCTTCGCAGTGCATTCAGGACGGCAAGCCCCACAACCAGGCTTATGCCCGCAAGTCCTTGCGAGCCATTCGTTACTTTTAACGCCAACGTATAGTAGATGTTCTGGGCAAACGGGCTCACCCACACGCGCCCTCTTCGCCCTCGCCCAGTCGCTTGATGCTCGGCTAATACTAAGAACGGAGGATTCATCCCGGATTGAAGAAGCCTCAATGCCTCGGCATTAGTGGAGTCTATCGTCTCGCGAATATAAACATCCCAGCCCAGACGATCGGCCATATCACGGATCTG
>NZ_JAMOIC010000056.1 GCF_024448895.1 Stutzerimonas stutzeri | reverse complement strand
ACCCAGGGCAGTTCCATCGGGGAACCTCGGTTAGAAGCCTGGGCCGCATTGTTGGGTCGCAAACTTAAGGCAGTCTTAAGCCGCGCAGGGCTAAATGCGGGGCTGGCGAGGCGACGTTTTTTTCACATCGTCTCGGCTATGTTCTGCGCCGCGCGCAGGCGTAATAAGCAGCGTCTGCCGTTCCGAAACTTCTAGCGAGTACCCCAGCGATGCGCATCCTGGTCATCGAAGACAACCGTGACATTCTCGCCAACGTGCTGGACTACCTTGAGCTCAAGGGCTACGTGGTCGACTGCGCGCAGGATGGCCTCAGCGGTCTGCACCTGGCCGCCACCCAGGACTACGACCTGATCGTGCTGGACCTGATGCTGCCGGGCATCGACGGGCTGCAGGTGTGCAAGCGCCTGCGCGACGATGCCGGGCGCGATACGCCGATCATCATGCTCACCGCCCGCGATGCGCTGCCTGACCGCATCAAGGGGCTGCAGGCCGGTGCCGACGACTATCTGATCAAGCCCTTCGCGCTGTCCGAGCTGGTTGCCCGTATCGAGGCGATCCTGCGTCGCTGCCAGGGATCGCGTCGCCGGCAGCTGCAGGTGGCCGATCTCTGCTACGACCTGGACACCCTGGAAGCCAGTCGTGGTGGCCAGCCGATTCGCCTCAACCCTATCGGCCACAAGCTGCTGGCGATCCTCATGCAGCGCAGCCCGGCGGTGGTGCGCCGCGAAGCGCTGGAAGATGCCGTCTGGGGTGATCACGTGCCGGACAGCGATGCGTTGCGCAGCCATATCCACCAGTTGCGCCAGGTGCTCGACAAGCCGTTCGACAAGCCGTTGCTGCATACTGTGCACGGCCTTGGCTTCCGCCTGGCGGAGGACTGCGATGCTCGCTAAGCAGCCGCTGGCGCGGCGGATCGTCATCGCCTTCACGCTGATGACGCTGGTGGTGAGCGGTGCGTTCGCCCTCGGCATCGTTGGCGTGGTGCACTTCATCGAAGAGCAGCTGGTCACCGAGGAGTTGAGTCGCGACCTGGACATCGTGCTCAACGAGGATCTGCCAAAGGGACGAACACCGCAGCTGGGTACCAGCACTCACTTCTTCGCCTCGCATCTGCCGGAGCGCCCGATGCCAAAGGCGTTTGCCGGGCTCGGCGAGGGGTTCACCGAGCTGGTTCGCGGGGACGATGCCTACTACGTCTATGTGCGCAATGTCGGCGCTGACCGCTACGTGCTGGTGCAGGAGCAGCACGAGTTCGAGGCCCGTGAGGATGCGCTGTTCAACGTCGTGCTGGCCGGCTTTCTGCTCAGCGTGCTCGGCGCCTGGGCGCTGGGGCGGCTGATGGCCAACCGGGTGTTGGCACCGGTCAGCCGCCTGGCCAACCAGGTGCGCCACCGCGACCAGCTGCATCCGCTGGCGCCGCCGCTGGCCCTGCAGTATCCCGATGACGAGGTCGGCCATCTGGCCGCGGCGTTCGACAGCACCCTCGGCCAGCTGCGCCAGACCCTGGAGCGCGAGCGGCTGTTCACCGCCGATGTCAGCCACGAACTACGCACCCCGTTGATGGTGGTGCTCGGCGCCTGCGAGCTCCTCGAGCAGCAGGCCGAGCTGTCGCCAGCCGCGCAGCGACCGCTGGCGCGCATCCAGCGCGCCGCGCGGGAAATGCACGAGCTGGTGGAAACCTTCCTGATGCTGGCGCGGGCGCGTCCGCAACAGACGTCCTTGGCCGGCGACGCCAGCTTGCGGAGCGTGGCGACCGAGCAGAGCGAGCGCTGGGCACCGCTGCTGGCGGAGAAGGGCCTGGCCTTCGAGCTGCTGGAGGAGGGCGAGGACCGCGGCGTCTACAACCACACCCTGCTCGGCGCGGTGATGTCCAACCTGCTGCGCAACGCACTGCATTACACCGACCGCGGCACGGTGCGGCTGGTCCTCGACGACGCTGGCTTTCGCGTCGAGGACAGCGGCGTGGGCATTCCCCTGGCGGAGCAGGAGCGCATGTTCCAGCCGTTCGTGCGGGGTGCCGAGGGGCGCGGCGAAGGGCTGGGGCTGGGGTTGTCGCTGGTCAAGCGGATCTGCGCGCACCAGGGCTGGCAGGTAGGTGTGGTGCCGCGGCAACCGCAGGGCAGCTGCTTTCAGGTGCGCTTTCATGACGGCGCTGTTTGACGTTTTTTTCACATCCCGTTGACGGGCCCTTGATGTCTGTCTGGTTAGTTTGGCGTTCCGTTTCCAACCGGAATGCCCGCCATGACCACATCGAGCCCCATCGAACTGGAGTTCTCGCGCAAATACGATCGCCAGCACGCCTACGAATACCTGCACAAGCATCAGGATGGCCTGGCCCGGCGGCTGTCGCACTGGCGTGACGAGCAGATGGCGCGCCGCGCACTGAAGATCGCCGGCGATCCTGATCTGGTGCTGGACCTGCCGTGCGGCGCCGGGCGCTTCTGGCCGCTGCTGGCCGAGCACCCAAGCCGGATGATCTTTGCCGCCGACAACTCGGCCGACATGCTGGCGATCGCCGAAGCCTCGCAGTCGCGGGAAATCCTCTATCGGGTCGAGAGCTTCCAGACCTCCGCCTTCGCCATCGACATGGGTGACAACGCGGTAGACAACATCTTCTGCATGCGCCTACTGCACCACATCGCCGACCCGGCGCACCGGCTGGCGATGCTGCGTGAGTTCCACCGCGTCACCCGTGACACGCTGATCGTCTCGCTGTGGGTCGATGGCAACTACAAGGCCTGGAAGCGCAAGCGCCTGGAGCGTCGCCGGCCGGCGAAGG
>NZ_JAMOIC010000055.1 GCF_024448895.1 Stutzerimonas stutzeri | reverse complement strand
TCTCTGGGCCGTAAGCGGCCCTTCATGGTGCTGTTGTTCTTCGTTTGCCGACAGTCGACTAAACCCTACCACTACAGAGGCGTTAGCAGTTTGATCTAGGTTTCGCCCCTCTACGCTGCAGCAGGTTGTCTCGATAGGTACCGAACAGCACCATGTCTCTATTCGTAGACGCCCTTGGTGCAACGTGGAGCCCAATCACATATGCCCAGCTTACTGAGTTCTATAAACAGCGAGCCACTGCCCATTCCAGAGACAGACGGTTACGACGCGCTACCACAATTTCCGAAGCGAAGCCCTCTGCCATTCCTTCGGACCATTCGGCGACAAGAGCTGAGACAAATCATCCCTCTATCCGAGACGACGATCTACGAAATGGAGCGCCGTGGCGAATTCCCGCGACGCTTTAACCTGACACCCCGTTGCGTGGTGTGGGACTTAGCCGAGGTCGAAGCATGGATAGAGGAGCGCAAGCAGACGCTCCGTAAAGACATGAGCGGCCCGGATGTCCGCCTACGCAAAACCCGCCCGGTTCGGGCGAGCTCAGATAAGGTGTCTGGCGATGTTGGCCTCAGCCAACAAGAGCCTCCAACTCCTTAGAAGCCGATCGTGGTAGACGTCGACTCTCCTTGGCCAGATTGACTTCCAAGGCCACTCGCGCCACCTCCAGAACATCCCTTGTCAGCGAATAGCTACCCTTGGCCTGCAGCCAGGCCAGCACGTCCGCCAAGTGCCAGATCGACGCACTGCCTTCATGCACCGGTGCCGGGAAACTTCCCGGATTTGCCAGCATCAGCTTGCGCATGTTTTGTCGCGATACCCCAACCATTTCGGCCACGTCGGTTAGACCAACCAGATCAGGGGCGACCTCGATCAACCTAGCGGAGGGCACTGCATGGCGCACATCAGCCAGTGCACTGCGCACAGCCGCATCCGCACTCTCCGCCTCTCGAGTGAACTCCAGAGCCAGTCGACCCGGCTGGCCGATGCCGACCAGAGCATCGTCGCAGCCCGCTTCGCCAAGGCGCTCGACCAGAATATCCGGGGTACGGTCGTCCTCAGCGAGTTGGTATTTCAGGGTGAAGGTGTATTCCATCGTGCTACTCCTCTGCACCGTCGGCAGTATCCTGCTGCGTACGATGCGTGGTGCAGTTGTCCACCACGCGGCGTAAGGCGCGTGCATGGTTGCTGGGGTTCTTCGGCGTACTCCACACGCTGGTGATGCAGAACTCGCCGCAGCGACATTCCTCGTCGTTATAGGGACAGAAAATCCGCCCCCAGGCGTGACTGCCGCCAACTTCGATGCGCCACCCCTGCCCTTCGGCATGTTTAAGCGCTTCTTCGATCTCTTTCTTCGGATGTGAAGGACGGGCCATGGATGGTCTCCAGTATTCGTATGATTCGACAGGTTGTCAACTGACAACCTGCCCATTCCTTTATACGGCTGCACTCAATACCGGCACGGACACATTGTCCGGCAACAGCTTCGGAAGGTGAGTCCGACCATCGATCCAGGCATCAACCATGTCTGCCCACTCTTGCAACATGTGGCGCCGCTGCTCCGCATATTCGGCCTTGTTGTAGACGGAGCGCGAGGAACGCCCGTCCTCATGTGCCAGGCACTTCTCAATCCAGTCACCGTTGAAGCCCACTTCGTTGAGTAGCGTAGAGCCAGTCCTGCGCAGGTCGTGCACCGTAAACGGCTCCAGCGGCAGCCCTGCTTCCTTGGCACGCGATGCGATAAGTTGGGTGATCCGGTTCAAGGTGGCGTGCGACATGCAGCGGTGGATGTCATAGCGCGAGGGCAGCACGAACCTCGAGCCTGCAGCACACGTGTGCAATGCCACGAAGATGTCCAGAGCCTGGCGTGACAGGTGAACCACGTGGGGATTGCGTCCTTTCATACGCTGCTTGGAGATCGTCCAGGTGGCGTTCTCAAAATCCACTTCATTCCAGGTCGCCTCGATCAGCTCGCTTTTACGCACCAGGGTTAGCAACACCAAGCGCAAGGCCAACCGAATGGTGGGGTACGCCGCAATAGACTCCAACTGGTGAAAAGCCAGGCGAATCTCGGTCGGGGTCAGCGCTCGGTCTTTCGGCACGAAGGTGGCGATCGATGCCGCCTTCACATCGTCGGCCGGATTCTCGACCTTCTCGCCATGCAAGATTGCGAACGCAAAGACCTGCTTTACGATGTCGCGGATGTGGACTGCCGTTGCAGGCGCACCACGCCCCTTCACTTTGGCGCAGAGCATGCGGAGATCGTCAGCAGTGATTTCGGTCAGCAGACGGTTCTCGAAGACCGGCAGGATGTCGCGATCAATGATGCTCTTACGCATGGATCGCGTGCTGTCGGCCATACGCGCATCAGTCAGCCATCTCTTCAACATGTCGCCAAACGACTTGGCAGCGGTCAGTCGCCGCTTGGCTCGCTGCTTTTCCAAGGAGGGAGACATGCCCTGGGCAACCATTCGCTTGGCATCCAGCAGCTTTTCGCGCGCCATGGCCAATGAAATTCCCGCTGGTCCATATCGTCCGATGGTCAGCGTTTCCCGGCGTCCGTTGAGACGGTAATCGTAGCGAAAGGTGACGGTACCGCCGGGCGATACCGTTACGTACATTCCGTCGCGATCGGAAGCTTTGTAGGGCTTGGCTTTGGGCTTTAGTTTGCGCAGTGCGGTGTCGGTCAGCATTGAGGTTTTCCTCCTGTTCAGGACGGCTTTTACCGTCCAGGCTCAGGAGACCTGCTGATGCCGGGAAAGCCGCATGACAGAAGCTTTCCGGAGGAGAGATTTACCGTCAAAGACCGGTTTGGTCTCGATAGTAAACGGGAGGGTCTGAATCCGGCCTTCGGTTCTTACCGTTACCAGTACCGCCAAAACATTCCGCTGCCTGGCGATAGCTACCGATAGGTGACGCGACGTATTTTATTATAAATCAACACGTTACAGCACCTTATCGATAGGTATCGATAGTCCTCGAAGGACCTGATATCACTCCCACTC
>NZ_JAMOIC010000054.1 GCF_024448895.1 Stutzerimonas stutzeri | reverse complement strand
AATTTCTTCGTCGAGTGAAGAGCCCAGCTTTTGCAGAGATATCCGAGCGGCTGCTTTTGGCCGACTCCAGCCCATTGCTCGATTTGATACGCGCCTGAAAGCCGGCCATTCGATTCAAAAAAATCTCAGCCCTACATAACCGCAATGACATCACCATCAAGAAGGTTCACCTCATGTCATTGCAGTGCCCTCGCTGTCGTTCCCCCAAAGTCGCTTCCTTCCACCACGCCATGAAGATCGCCGCTGCTGTCGGCACGGTCGGCGGTGCTGCTCGTGGCATCAGTGCTGCGCTGGCTGGCGGTCAAGCCGGGGCGGCTGTTGGCGCTATTGCCGGCCCTGTCGGTATTACCGTCGGCTCAATCTCCGGAGCCATCCTCGGCGGACTGGCCGGCGGCGTCGGTGGCTGCGCGCTCGGCGCTCAGCTTGGCCACAAGCTCGATCGCCACGTCCTGGCTAACAACCTCTGCCTGCTCTGCGGGCATCGCTTCAATCTGCCGACCTGATCAGGCGGCTCCACTCCCTCTTTCTCTAACTCCCAGCCGGTGCTGCGCTCTGCGCGGCGCTTATGCCGGCGCGCACCCAAAGGAATCGTTCTCATGGCTCATCTCGTCGAAACCATGGCCTACGCCGGAGCTACCCCTTGGCACGGTCTGGGCAACAACCTGCCGCAAAAACAGCCCATTGAGGTCTGGCAACGTGAAGCTGGAATGGACTGGCAAATCTTGGAAAGCCCCGTTCATTTCAAATCGGACGCTATCGGCCACCTCGGTACGATTCATTCCTTCCCTGAGCAGAAGGTGCTCTATCGCTCGGATACCAAAGCCCCGCTGTCAGTGGTATCCAAGCGTTATCACACCGTGCAGCCACGCGAGGTACTGGAGTTTTACCGGGATCTAACCGAGGTCTCCGGCTATGAACTGGAGACAGCTGGCGTGCTCAAGGGTGGGCGCAAGTTCTGGGCGCTTGCACGCACTGGGCAAGGCACGGCGATCAAGGGTAACGACCAGGTCAACGGCTACCTGCTGTTGGCTACGTCGTGCGACGGCACCTTGGCCACCACCGCAACGCCGACCACTGTTCGCGTGGTGTGCAACAACACCCTGACCATCGCTCTGGACGGCACCAGCCGAGCCATCAAGGTGCCGCACAACACTCGCTTCGATCCCAATACGGTGAAGAAGCAGCTCGGCATCGCCGTCTCGCAATGGGACGACTTCATGCACCGCATGCGCCATCTGGCTGAGCGTAAGGTGCAGTGGCATGAGGCAATGGGCTTCTTTATGAACGTCATGTGCGAGGTCAGTCCGACTGGCCAGCTTCCTGAACAGCTACCCAACGAGCGCGCCCTGCGCAAGGTTCAGGAGCTCTACGAAGGCCGGGGCCGGGGCAGTCAGCTGGAATCGGCCAAAGGCACCGCCTGGGGCCTGCTCAATGCCGTGACCGAGTATGTCGATCACGAACGGCGTGCACGTAGCACTGAGTACCGGCTTGATTCAGCCTGGTTCGGCCAAGGCGCGCAGATCAAGCAACGAGCCCTGGATACCGCTCTTCAGCTCGCTGCCTAACCCCCATCACCCCATCTCAACCGTATCGCCCGGTCAGCTTCGCGCTGGCTGGGCGTTTTTATGCCTGCAAGGTGAACAGCATGAAAGCAACCTCATTGAACCGCAGTACCAGCAAACCCCGTCCGGCTTTGCGTCTGATCAGCACCAAGGAATTGCCTCGCGAAGATTGGCTGGCAGTCCGCAAGCAAGGCATCGGCAGCTCCGATGCAGCCGCTGCCGTCGGCCTCAACCCCTACAAATCGCAACTGGAGCTGTGGCTGGAAAAGACCGGGCGCGACACCGGATTACCAAAAACCGATCCCGATGATGAGGACAGCCCGATGTACTGGGGCAACGTCCTAGAGCCCATCGTGGCCTGGCATTACAGCAAGCGCACCAAGAACAAGGTCCGCCGAATCAATGCCGTGCTGCAGCACCCGGATCCTGAGTTGTCCTGGATGCTAGCCAATATCGACCGCGAAGTAATCGGTGCCGACGACGTGCAGATCCTCGAATGCAAGACAGCCGGCATAAACGGGGCACGCCTCTGGAAAGAGGGCGTGCCCGAATATGTGCAGTTGCAGGTGATGCATCAGCTCGCCGTCACGGGCAAGCAGGCTGCCGATGTGGCGGTTGTGCTCGGAGGGCAGCATCTGGAGATCCACCGCATAGAGCGGGATGAGCAGATGATCGCTCGCCTGATCGAGCTCGAACGATGTTTCTGGCAGTACGTGGAAACGGATACACCACCGCCCGCAGATGGCACAGCTTCCGCCGAGACCGCCCTGCGCTGCTTATTCCCTACGGACTCGGGCGAGACCGTGGATTTCAGCGGTCATGCTGGATTGTCAGCGGCCTACATTGAGCTCAAAGCACTGCGCCAAGCGATTGCCGATAAGGAAAAGCGTGAAGCCCAGCTCAAGCAGATGCTGCAACAGGCCATGGGCGATGCCAGTCGGGCTGAGTTCACCAACGGGTACATCAGCTGGCGTAAAACCAAAGACAGCGTCGGCTTCGACGTGGCCCGGCTACTTCAGGAGAGACCGCACCTGAAAGCCAAATATTCGCTGATCAAACCCGGTGCACGGCGCTTCTTGGTCGGCTGATTCCAACCTCTTCTCATAACTCCCTCCCCTTGGCCAGCCCATGCAGTTCACGCTGCGTGGCTGGCATTTTTTCATTTTCAGGAGAACCACCATGCTCAAAGGTCTGGCTATCACCCCGCCGGTGCTCGGACGGATTTCCATCGGCAAAGTCATTGAGAAGAACGGCAAGCGCCTGCCGGAAAAGGATGACCAATTCACCATCACTTCCCAGGTACAGAGTCGCGACGGCTGGCTGGTACACCCGCTCAACGATGAGCTGCGCCAGAGCAAGGACGACAAGCTACGCGGCATTCCGGTACGCCTGCTGTTCAACGAACCGGAGCTGAACTTCCGCGCTGACTACACGCTGTTCGACCGGCAATCGGGGCGCCCGGTTTGCGTCGGCAATGGCGAAACCTGCAAGCGAGCCACTCAGGACGGCATGCAGTCGCTGCCCTGCCCTTCACCGGATGCCTGCCCGATGGCGAAAGGCGGTGCCTGCAAGCCCTACGGCCGCCTGAACGTACTCATTGGCGATGAGGATCCGCTGGGTAGCTTCGTGTTTCGCACCACCGGCTTCAACAGCATCCGCACCTTGGCGGCTCGCCTGCATTACTTCCAAGCCATCTCTGGTAACCGCCTGGCCTGTCTGCCGCTGGAGCTGCGTCTTCGTGGGAAGTCGACGCGACAAAGCCATGGCACGCCGATCTTCTACGCCGACCTGACAGTACGCGGCAGCATGGACATGGCTGAAGCACTGGTGACGGCCAGCGAACTCGATTCGAGGCGCCAGGCTGCGGGCTTCGATCAAGCCGCTTTGGATGAGGCAGCACGACGTGGCTTTGGCAACGGTGCGTTCGAAGACAGCGAGGAGGATGCCAGCGCCATCGTGGAAGAGTTCTACCCCGAGGGTGAAGCACCAGCTGCAGCAACGACCTATCCAGTCAATCCCACCAAACCTAGCCTGGCTGAAAAGCTCGATGCACAGGCTGCTCGTCAAACCCCACCCACAGACCAAGACCAAGGAGGCCGCCATGCGCCG
>NZ_JAMOIC010000053.1 GCF_024448895.1 Stutzerimonas stutzeri | reverse complement strand
GAGCTTAATTTCAAAGAAAGGCTGATAATTTTGTGGGGTTTCTTTTGGCGAGCACTCACAGTAGGCGTGGCATCCGGACTTGCAGGCGCCATATTGGGAGCACTATTTGGGTTCGTCGTAGGGCTAATCGTAGCCTTGTCCGGAGGGAGCAAAGAAACAATAGAAAGCATTGCAGGTGTTGGCGGCGCAGTTCTCGGTCTAGTATCTGGAATATTTTTCTTTTATATCTATATCTGCTGGCTCCTCAAAGCAAAATTTGGAAAATACAAACTAGCCCTGTTGGAAAACCAACAAGAGCAACATCCTGCTTCGGTGTAGGGCATCTCACAAGTGGTTCAAGGCCGTTCGCTTCGCTCACTCGGGACGGGCTAAAGCCCGCCCCTTAACCAAACGTTAGGGAACAAATGCACACACTCCGAGCAATGTCGTACGCCATAATCGCATCGATATTTATATTTCTGTGCAACAATTTTCTTACAGCATCATTACTTACGAGTTCGCAAGAACACTCATCGATCGTAATTGATTTTATCGCTTGGGGCATCCCAGCATTCGTGGCTTCACTCATTACAGCAAAAGTATTCCCTACAAAAATCATGCTTAAAGCAACAACAATTACCTTCACAACATTTGCGCTAATTTTTTTAACAACAGAAACAATAAACCACGCTACAACTTCACAAAAAATATTATTAGTACAATTATTTTACTTGCCGCCATACGTGACAACTGTGCTATCCCTAATGCTAGGATTTTTCCTAGGCTTTAGGCTGCGGTCCCCTAACTAGTGGTTCAAGTCGTTCGCTGCGCTCACTCGGGACGGGCTAAAGCCCGCCCCTTAACCAAACGTTATACGTCAGTTGAGAACCATGCATGTCAAAAGTAATACTTTTACTAATAGCTCTGTTATGGAGCAGTTTTTCTATATCACAAAACTACACCACTGATGGCTTGGTTGGCTTCATATATGAAAATGTGACTATAGATGCACCCAAAGAATGGACTGAAGTTACAGCTACATTCACCATTACATATGAAGATGGCCTCACAAACTCTAAAAGCTCATACAGTGCAACTATAAATGACAGTGGTGAGCCGTTAAAATTTGAACCCGCAAACGTTTTTGGGCCGCACAACGCAGCTCGGGAACTACTAAAATTAGAAGCACAGAACGGCCACCAGTACGAAACAGTAATAATTAAAATGAAACCAAGTGGCACTGCAGCATACGAGTTCAAGTGAACCGTATAACAACTGGTTCAAATCGCTCGCTGCGCTCACTGGGACGGGCTAAAGCCCGCCCCTTAACCAAACGTTAGGCATAGCAATGAACACCTTCGAAACGCATGAAAAATTAATTGCGGAAGGCTGCAGCGCTCGGAACTTCGCAATCAACAGCAGTGGCAGTGACGTGTATTGCTTATGCAAAAAAAATGGTGAATGGTCAATTTTCTATACGGAACGCGGAATAGACCACTCTCCAATATTCAGCTCTGTATCCGAGTCAGAAGCATGTAAATTTTTTTACGATTACATCATGAAAATGGAGCACTGGCACATCGTAGGTTTTTACAAATGCGCAAGTTTAGCAAACGCAATGGAGTCTAAGCTTTCTAACCTGGGAATTCGGTTTGTACGTAATGACTTACCAGCATATCAAGCGCAAAATGACCCAAGATTTAGAATATTTGTCGTTGGTAAAGATATTTTCAGGTTCAAGGAAGAGTTCGGCGAACCTTGTATTAGCTACGCCTAACAAGGCGCTGAAGCCGTTCGTTTCACTCGCTGGGACTGGCTAAAGCCAGCCCCTTAGCTTAATCGTTAGAGGTTGCACGGATGCATGCGTTAAAACTCATAAAATGGGTACTCATTTCTATAGGAGTCACTTTCCTAGTACTTTTATCTTTATTGGTATTTGCTTATTGGTATGCAAGCTCTGGAGTTTTCAGCTCTGAATCTTTTGAAAAAACAAAATGGCACGCAGCAATATCCGACGAACAATCTGCCACTTGCTACCGTGGAGGAATGGCTAGCGACATACAAGGCTTGTTATCAAACAAAATGACTGAAAATGATGTAGCTGTTTTACTTGGAGAGCCAAGTGAACAGTTTACGAAACAGGAATATCAATATTCACTTGGCATGTGCAGCGGTTTGGGAATTGATTACGACTATTTGCATATCTACTTCGATGAGCAAGGCCATTTCTCTCAAGCAAAGATTACTCAACATTGAGCAAGCAACCTCTAACAAATGGTTCAAAACGTTCGCTTCGCTCACTGGGACGGGCTAAAGCCCGCCCCTTAACCAAACGTTAGAGGCTTATTCAGTTCATGCGTGTCGACATAGATTTTTCAATCTTCACCTCTGCTCCATCGGCCGAAGGCGTGATATCGGGAAATATTGAGGTCGACGCGCTACCGAGAGCAGGCGAGATAATTTCTTTCTTTAATTCCCCGAACGAATCCATATTCCCTTCAAGAGCAGACTTTGATCCGTTGCTTAAAGTGGAAAATGTAATTCACAGCGCAAGCGGTCGAGGCGTGGCACTTCAGCTACAGGACGTAACCCTTCCAAATAGGCAAAGTGTTGCTGAAGTCGCAGCTTACCTAGAGCAAGGCTTTGGACTATTCTTCGACCCAATCAGTGAGTAAGCCTCTAACTAGTGGTTCAAACCGTTCGCTTCGCTCACTGGGACGGGCTAAAGCCCGCCCCTTAACCAAACGTTAGACGTAGGAGCATGCCGTGCGTCGCCAAATACATCCGGAAGAATTAGAATTTCTTTACCACTCCATAGGGAAATGCATTTGGCACATTCAGTATGTTGAAGACGCACTTCACACACTACTTACATTAAAAATAGAAATAAAAACTCCTGGAGCTGTAGCTGAAAATACAGCATATGAGCTACTAAAAAAGCACAGAAGAGCAACTCTTGGCACGGCATTACGCACAGCCAAAGAGAACAATTCGTTACCTGGCGATCTTTTCGCCAGACTTTCAAGTTTAAAAGAAGAGCGTGACTGGTTAGTGCACCGCTCACAGCATCAGGATGGTGACACCTTGTATACCGATAACGGTCGCCAAGCTGTGTTTCAGCGCTTAGAGGCACTGCAAGCAGAGGCAGTTGCACTTCAGCCAGCTATTTACGAGCAAATACGTGCATTTATTGAGTCTCACGGAGTGAGCTCAGAAAAAGCCACGGAAATTGCAAAGCAAGAAATCGCCGCCCTTAAAGGCCACGTCTAACAAGTGGTTCAAATCGTTCGCTGCGCTCACTGGGACCGGCTAAAGCCGGCCCCTTAACCAAACGTTAGGGAAAACGAAATGATGCGAGAAATATTGCGATCAGTATTAGCTTCGATCATTGTATTTTTATGCAATAACATTCTTATTGCCGCCTTACTCTCAGGCACAAGCAAACTTAATCCCAATACTAAAGTTTTAGCAGTTGACTTTATCTCGTGGGCAATCCCAACTCTTGGTGTATCGCTTCTTATGGCGAGAAGCTATCCAGCTCTACCATTATTACAAGCAACCACCCTCATTCTTGCACTATTCGCTATAATTTTCTCAACAACTGACACAATAGTTCACTCACAACAATCAGAGCACTTAAGCTTACTTTCAGTTTTTCATATACAACCATATGTGATAGTTGCAGCATGTGTATCACTGGGCTTTGCTCTTGGTGTTCGACAGCGAATCCCTAACTAGTGGTTCAAACCGTTCGCTTCGCTCACTGGGACAGGCTAAAGCCCGCCCCTTAACCAAACGTTAGAGTTACAACAAGGTAAGTGCGCGCATGGAAGAGCTCAAATTCCCTAATAGAGCCAGTATGAAAAAATGGCTTATTAGCGCTACAGGAATTCTACTTACCTCTGTCTCTCTCATGGGTAGCGTAGAGCAAGTCGAAGTCATGTTCTCCAAGCCCAAGGCACTTGCGGCTGTTTTAGAATTTCACCCTGGCTATTTGCCCGAGGGGGAGTATTTAATTAAGTATACAAACAGTGACGACCCTGAAACTGACCAGCTTGATTACTCAAAAATGGCAATGGTCATTTCTCTTGAGGCTAAGCTTAACGGCAGAAATATTCTTGTTGGTGGCTTGCGGCCCCTGCTAAAAGCTCTTGCTGATTTTGAGTTCTCCGCAACTATAAACAAAACAAATCCAGCTTACTTAACTGCAAGCATTTGGGTGGTAGAGCCAAAATCTCCACCGGAGCTTTCTAAGCTAAAAGAGATTTTGGACGAGCACTCCGTCATGTATGCATTCAATGACGGCTCAGGGTTTGTCACTTTAAATAATGCCCGAATGGGCAGAGGTATAAGCAGCCTTATGCATTTGTAAATCTAACAAATG
>NZ_JAMOIC010000052.1 GCF_024448895.1 Stutzerimonas stutzeri | reverse complement strand
CAGCTTTTTCTCGCGCAAAGACAAACCCCCGGTCCTCTTACGAGGATCGGGGGTTTGGTGTAGAAGCTTGACGATGACCTACTCTCACATGGGGAGACCCCACACTACCATCGGCGATGCGTCGTTTCACTACTGAGTTCGGGATGGGATCAGGTGGTTCCAACGCTCTATGGTCGTCAAGCAATTCGGTTGGGGAGTCGGTGTTGAGTCGCTTCCCCTAATTGGGTATGTGATGGTGTTTCGGTGTTGCTTTCGCTTTGCGAGCGATGCGTCTTTTCGGTTTGTTTGTCGACTTCAACCGTCTGACACACAAACAACAAATTGTTTGGGTGTTATATGGTCAAGCCTCACGGGCAATTAGTATTGGTTAGCTCAACGCCTCACAGCGCTTACACACCCAACCTATCAACGTCGTAGTCTTCGACGGCCCTTCAGGGAGCTCAAGGCTCCAGTGAGATCTCATCTTGAGGCAAGTTTCCCGCTTAGATGCTTTCAGCGGTTATCTCTTCCGAACATAGCTACCCGGCAATGCCACTGGCGTGACAACCGGAACACCAGAGGTTCGTCCACTCCGGTCCTCTCGTACTAGGAGCAGCCCCTCTCAAATCTCAAACGTCCACGGCAGATAGGGACCGAACTGTCTCACGACGTTCTAAACCCAGCTCGCGTACCACTTTAAATGGCGAACAGCCATACCCTTGGGACCGGCTTCAGCCCCAGGATGTGATGAGCCGACATCGAGGTGCCAAACACCGCCGTCGATATGAACTCTTGGGCGGTATCAGCCTGTTATCCCCGGAGTACCTTTTATCCGTTGAGCGATGGCCCTTCCATACAGAACCACCGGATCACTAAGACCTACTTTCGTACCTGCTCGACGTGTCTGTCTCGCAGTCAAGCGCGCTTTTGCCTTTATACTCTACGACCGATTTCCGACCGGTCTGAGCGCACCTTCGTACTCCTCCGTTACTCTTTAGGAGGAGACCGCCCCAGTCAAACTACCCACCATACACTGTCCTCGATCCGGATAACGGACCAGAGTTAGAACCTCAAAGTTGCCAGGGTGGTATTTCAAGGTTGGCTCCACGCGAACTGGCGTCCACGCTTCAAAGCCTCCCACCTATCCTACACAAGCAAATTCAAAGTCCAGTGCAAAGCTATAGTAAAGGTTCACGGGGTCTTTCCGTCTAGCCGCGGATACACTGCATCTTCACAGCGATTTCAATTTCACTGAGTCTCGGGTGGAGACAGCGCCGCCATCGTTACGCCATTCGTGCAGGTCGGAACTTACCCGACAAGGAATTTCGCTACCTTAGGACCGTTATAGTTACGGCCGCCGTTTACCGGGGCTTCGATCAAGAGCTTCGCTTGCGCTAACCCCATCAATTAACCTTCCGGCACCGGGCA
The DNA here is from genome assembly GCF_024448895.1 of Stutzerimonas stutzeri. GTDB lineage: Bacteria > Pseudomonadota > Gammaproteobacteria > Pseudomonadales > Pseudomonadaceae > Stutzerimonas > Stutzerimonas stutzeri_Q. The sequence continues at coordinate 4,105 of NZ_JAMOIC010000052.1, read as the reverse complement.
GGCGTCACACCCTATACGTCCACTTTCGTGTTTGCAGAGTGCTGTGTTTTTAATAAACAGTCGCAGCGGCCTGGTATCTTCGACCGGCATGAGCTTACGGGGTAAACCCTTCACCCTCACCGGCGCACCTTCTCCCGAAGTTACGGTGCCATTTTGCCTAGTTCCTTCACCCGAGTTCTCTCAAGCGCCTTGGTATTCTCTACCCAACCACCTGTGTCGGTTTGGGGTACGGTTCCTAGTTACCTGAAGCTTAGAGGCTTTTCCTGGAAGCATGGCATCAACCACTTCTCCTTCTAAAAGAAGGATCGTCATCAGTTCTCGGCATTAAGATCCCGGATTTACCTAAGACCTCTGCCTACCACCTTAAACTTGGACAACCAACGCCAAGCTGGCCTAGCCTTCTCCGTCCCCCCATCGCAGTAACTAGAAGTACGGGAATATTAACCCGTTTCCCATCGACTACGCTCTTCAGCCTCGCCTTAGGGACCGACTCACCCTGCGTCGATTAACGTTGCGCAGGAACCCTTGGTCTTTCGGCGTGGGAGTTTTTCACTCCCATTGTCGTTACTCATGTCAGCATTCGCACTTCTGATACCTCCAGCAAGCTTCTCAACTCACCTTCACAGGCTTACAGAACGCTCCTCTACCGCTCAACTTACGTTGAACCCGTAGCTTCGGTACCTGGTTTGAGCCCCGTTACATCTTCCGCGCAGGCCGACTCGACTAGTGAGCTATTACGCTTTCTTTAAAGGGTGGCTGCTTCTAAGCCAACCTCCTAGCTGTCTGAGCCTTCCCACATCGTTTCCCACTTAACCAGGATTTTGGGACCTTAGCTGACGGTCTGGGTTGTTTCCCTTTTCACGACGGACGTTAGCACCCGCCGTGTGTCTCCCGTGCTGACACTTGCTGGTATTCGGAGTTTGCATCGGTTTGGTAAGTCGGGATGACCCCCTAGCCGAAACAGTGCTCTACCCCCAGCAGTGATACACGAGGCGCTACCTAAATAGCTTTCGAGGAGAACCAGCTATCTCCGAGCTTGATTAGCCTTTCACTCCGATCCACAGGTCATCCGCTAACTTTTCAACGGTAGTCGGTTCGGTCCTCCAGTTAGTGTTACCCAACCTTCAACCTGCCCATGGATAGATCGCCCGGTTTCGGGTCTATTCCCAGCGACTAGACGCCCTATTAAGACTCGCTTTCGCTACGCCTCCCCTATTCGGTTAAGCTCGCCACTGAAAATAAGTCGCTGACCCATTATACAAAAGGTACGCAGTCACCTAACAAAGTAGGCTCCCACTGCTTGTACGCATACGGTTTCAGGATCTATTTCACTCCCCTCTCCGGGGTTCTTTTCGCCTTTCCCTCACGGTACTAGTTCACTATCGGTCAGTCAGTAGTATTTAGCCTTGGAGGATGGTCCCCCCATATTCAGACAAAGTTTCTCGTGCTCCGTCCTACTCGATTTCGCTTCTAAGACCTTTTCGCGTACAGGGCTATCACCCACTATGGCCGCACTTTCCAGAGCGTTCCGCTAAAATCAAAGAAGCTTAAGGGCTAGTCCCCGTTCGCTCGCCACTACTAAGGGAATCTCGGTTGATTTCTTTTCCTCAGGGTACTTAGATGTTTCAGTTCCCCTGGTTCGCCTCACACACCTATGTATTCAGTGTGTGATAACCATCTTATGATGGCTGGGTTCCCCCATTCAGAGATCTCCGGATCAAAGTCTGTTTGCCGACTCCCCGAAGCTTATCGCAGGCTACAACGTCTTTCATCGCCTCTGACTGCCAAGGCATCCACCGTATGCGCTTCTTCACTTGACCATATAACCCCAAGCAATCTGGTTACTGTCTAATAACGTGAAGACGACATTCGCCGAAAATCCGCATTTTGCTCTTTCGAGCATCTCGCAAATTTTACCTTGACTTGAATAATCACCAGTGAAAGTGACCACTCAAATCTACTTCTATCACATACCCAAATTTTTAAAGAACAGTTACTGGCGCAAAGACCAGAAATCAATACACTCCCTGGGGAATCTATTCATTTCTGTGCTTTCAAGCGATGGCGAGAATAATGGTGGAGCCAAGCGGGATCGAACCGCTGACCTCCTGCGTGCAAGGCAGGCGCTCTCCCAGCTGAGCTATGGCCCCATCTACAGATCGGCCACATCCCATGACAATTGGTGGGTCTGGGCAGATTCGAACTGCCGACCTCACCCTTATCAGGGGTGCGCTCTAACCAACTGAGCTACAGACCCAATCGTCTCTCTCGGGTCGAAACCCAATCGCTTTTCGCTAGTGAATCAAGCAATTCGTGTGGGAACTTATGAAGAAGCTGAAGTCTTCGATTAAGGAGGTGATCCAGCCGCAGGTTCCCCTACGGCTACCTTGTTACGACTTCACCCCAGTCATGAATCACTCCGTGGTAACCGTCCTCCCGAAGGTTAGACTAGCTACTTCTGGAGCAACCCACTCCCATGGTGTGACGGGCGGTGTGTACAAGGCCCGGGAACGTATTCACCGTGACATTCTGATTCACGATTACTAGCGATTCCGACTTCACGCAGTCGAGTTGCAGACTGCGATCCGGACTACGATCGGTTTTATGGGATTAGCTCCACCTCGCGGCTTGGCAACCCTTTGTACCGACCATTGTAGCACGTGTGTAGCCCAGGCCGTAAGGGCCATGATGACTTGACGTCATCCCCACCTTCCTCCGGTTTGTCACCGGCAGTCTCCTTAGAGTGCCCACCATAACGTGCTGGTAACTAAGGACAAGGGTTGCGCTCGTTACGGGACTTAACCCAACATCTCACGACACGAGCTGACGACAGCCATGCAGCACCTGTGTCAGAGTTCCCGAAGGCACCAATCCATCTCTGGAAAGTTCTCTGCATGTCAAGGCCTGGTAAGGTTCTTCGCGTTGCTTCGAATTAAACCACATGCTCCACCGCTTGTGCGGGCCCCCGTCAATTCATTTGAGTTTTAACCTTGCGGCCGTACTCCCCAGGCGGTCGACTTAATGCGTTAGCTGCGCCACTAAGATCTCAAGGATCCCAACGGCTAGTCGACATCGTTTACGGCGTGGACTACCAGGGTATCTAATCCTGTTTGCTCCCCACGCTTTCGCACCTCAGTGTCAGTATTAGCCCAGGTGGTCGCCTTCGCCACTGGTGTTCCTTCCTATATCTACGCATTTCACCGCTACACAGGAAATTCCACCACCCTCTGCCATACTCTAGCTTGCCAGTTTTGGATGCAGTTCCCAGGTTGAGCCCGGGGCTTTCACATCCAACTTAACAAACCACCTACGCGCGCTTTACGCCCAGTAATTCCGATTAACGCTTGCACCCTTCGTATTACCGCGGCTGCTGGCACGAAGTTAGCCGGTGCTTATTCTGTCGGTAACGTCAAAACACTAACGTATTAGGTTAATGCCCTTCCTCCCAACTTAAAGTGCTTTACAATCCGAAGACCTTCTTCACACACGCGGCATGGCTGGATCAGGCTTTCGCCCATTGTCCAATATTCCCCACTGCTGCCTCCCGTAGGAGTCTGGACCGTGTCTCAGTTCCAGTGTGACTGATCATCCTCTCAGACCAGTTACGGATCGTCGCCTTGGTGAGCCATTACCTCACCAACTAGCTAATCCGACCTAGGCTCATCTATTAGCGCAAGGCCCGAAGGTCCCCTGCTTTCTCCCGTAGGACGTATGCGGTATTAGCGTTCCTTTCGAAACGTTGTCCCCCACTAATAGGCAGATTCCTAGGCATTACTCACCCGTCCGCCGCTGAATCAGAGAGCAAGCTCTCTTCATCCGCTCGACTTGCATGTGTTAGGCCTGCCGCCAGCGTTCAATCTGAGCCATGATCAAACTCTTCAGTTCAATACTGCATGGGTTTTGAGAAAACCCTAAACTTGGCTCAGCAATCGCAATCTCTTCAAAAGGTCACCCCCAAGAAGAGCACTCAATGATTTCTCGTTGAGTATTTGTGATGCTGATAATCTTGCTGACTACCAGTCTTACCTCACAAGCACCCACACGAATTGCTTGATTCAGTTGTTAAAGAGCGTTTCGATCAAGTCTTTCGTCTCAACCGAGGCCG
>NZ_JAMOIC010000051.1 GCF_024448895.1 Stutzerimonas stutzeri | reverse complement strand
ATTTGTTCGCGGTCAGACCACCTAGTGTTTGCGTTTCCAAATCCAAATTGACTGAAAAATATGGATCGTGCGCCACAGGGAGACCGGCCAGAACCATTTTTTGCGAGCGTCTGTGTTTGGCAACCGAAGTAATCTCCTGATTTAACGGAGCGTCTTCCTCGGTATTTTCGTAATGCAGAGCAAACTCGTCCCCTGCATAGGGGCTACGTTGCTGCAGTTCCCCTGCACGGTCCTCAGCCAGCAGGTGAGGGGTCTTGCAGTCGTTACAAAACCCCAATTCATACACCGGCGCGCGGCACTCGCAGCGCGCCTGCTGGGTAACGTACACATTGCCAAACGGCCAGTCGGTTAAATGCTTCGACTTGGCGCTGCACTTTGGATCTACGCAGGCCCATAAGCCATGTAACATGCGTTGGAATAAATGGATACGAAGTTTAAGAAATGGTGGCTCCTGCGCACTCCGACGCGTACCCGTTAGCAGGTCCAGCCAATTGAGGACCTCCCGTTGTCGTTTTTCCTGACTGGGGCTTTTCAGCTCATCGGCAACGCAACTCACGAGATCGTTTAGATCTAGCGGTTTATCACTACTGACTACGGCATGTCGTAGTTGGCGAGCGATATGACTAGTTGTGAGCGCGGTGAAGCGATCAGCTGAAACTTCTGCGGTTGCGTCAATCTCACGCAAAGACTGGAACTCTAATTTTTGCGGGGTCCAGCTCTGTTGGATGTCAGGCCAAACGCGTGAGCCACTAATAACTTCAACTTGATCCAAACGTACGCCTGCCAAACTGGCCAAGTAAGTCTGAAGGTTCTCTTTAGCATCCTCACCGGCGATGGTTGCCGAGGTCGCAATAAAGCGAACTTGTTCCGGATTTCTACCGAAAGCTTGTACAACACGACGCAGTAGCAGCGACATTTCTGCCGCCTGTGAGCCTATGTAGGTGTGGGCTTCATCCAATACAATCCAGCGCAGGGATTGCTCCCGGCTAGAAATATCGAGAATGGGGCTATCGACCTGACGCACCAGCATGTACTCAAGCATGGTGGCATTGGTCATCAAAATTGGCGCAGGTTCTTTGCGCAGCAATTCGCGCGAGAGAATTTGGTTAGGTTTGGTCTGCTGGTACTTACGGACAATGGTCGCACTTTCCTCTGTTTTACCGTTATACAAACAAAAACGAATGTCTTGGCCATAGTCGCGCGTCCAGGCATCCAGACGCTCTTGCTGTGAGTTGATTAGCGCATTTAATGGATAGAGAAAGAGCGCGCGTACTCCAATGAGAGGCTTTTGACACTTCTCACGCTCACGTACCAGATCCTCGAGAATCGGCACCATAAAACACTCGGTTTTACCCGAGCCTGTACCACTGGTGATCACCGCCGACATAGGCTTGCTACTCAGCAGCGTTTGCCAAGCATGTAGCTGATGGACGTAAGGCCTTGCTGTTCCTGGAAACTGATAGGCATGAGCATTTTGCAGGGTATTCAATAGGCTCGGCGAAAGCAGCGACCCGCGCAAATCCGTCAGGGTCGTTCCAGACTCTTGCCAGCCGAACGTGTGCTCGAATACTGGCGGCGCTAGAAAGCAACCCTCGGCGCCAAGCTCATTGCTCATCTGCTCGGCTAGATGATGGCGCAGTCCGGTGTCGTTAATGCCCAGTACGCTAAGTGTGGCTTCACAGGTACGGCTTAAGCTTTGTTCGATTAAATCCTTGAAAGACTGCATTACAACTCCTCAGGCGTCGTCAGACGAGGCCAGCAAATACGAAACCATCATGGCGTGAACACAGGTGTACCAACCCTGCCGATCAAAATCAGAAAGCATGCGCATGGAAAATTTAAGGTAAGCCAAGTCCCCTGGCAGGACCGAAAGCGTGGTTTTGCCTGCGGTGACATAAGCCATGAAAATCGGCAAATAGGTCACAGCATCAGAAAACTCAATCAGCGAGAGCGCTGTAACAAGACGCGGCAGATCTTGCTTATCTGCCCACTGGGAAAGTTCTTGGCCTAATTCGGTAGGCCACTTCTGGTTGGACTCATGGTTACGCCGCAGGTGTTGATACCAGTCGGGCAACACATATTCCACTGGCGCTTTGGTGAGACTACGTTTATCCCCCGTAGACAGATAGTCTCCTAGGTAGTCGAATCCCGACACCACGCTGCGCAAGACCGTCTTTCGGTTGTTTTCGAGGTTTTCGATCATGGCGCCGGGTAAGCCTAATTTGGTGAGCCAACCTCGAAAATTGGCATAGGTCGAAACCCAAAGCGGTAACGGTAGACACTCCCAAATCACGGCCAGCTCGTCCCGAATGCGACCACAGAATGTCTCGTCCATCTCCAAACGAAATACGGCCGCAGCTAAAGCGGATGGATTGCGCGAGAGTGACAGCCAGCTTTCAAACGAGGAGAGCGGTAGATGGCTGAAGTTTTGTTTAATATCCGCCAGATACTGCCAGCCGCTGTGGTTGAGGTCGCTGGCCATGGCCGCAATCTGGTCGTCGATCACTCGTGCCGCATGTAGCGGATGAAAACGCTGCGTGGCCAGATGCAGAGAGTGCACATCGCCAGAGCTGTCAGCGATTTTTGTCGATGCGATGAAGAGTTGCGGTCGGAATTGGACAGCAGAGTCCTTAGCTGGGTACAGCAACCATGGACCATCGCTCTGCATTGCATTGGTCGGCACAAACCAGCCGGTGCCTACTCCTTCGCTGGTACGCTCAGAGACCTGTACAGGCGCACGCTTTGGATCTGGCAATAGCATCGCCTCGACCTTTGCATCAGACAAAATCCCAGTGCTGGCTATCGCTGTGATAGAAAACATCATACGACCTTCCCACTGGATGCGGCCGTTGTAGCGACGCACATTAAGTCGTAGCAGGCGCTGTTCTGTTTCTAGCGTCAGCTGAATGTAGGCATCTTGTTCGTTAACTGCGCCGAGCATTTGCAGCATGTCGCTTTGGTAGCTGAACAAATTAAGCAACAGCGGTGTCGGACCGACATGGATCACATAGCGACGCTTGGGGTTAGGCTTGGCCTGGCTGATTAGCTCCAGTTGCAGATGAAAGTCTTGGCCTTGAGTAAGTCCAGATGACAGGGCAACTCGCATCCCCAGTAGCTCATCAAGAATTAGCTCCCGGTTACTCGATGGTTTTTCATCGTGACCGATTAAACGCGCACCTTGATACGGGTAAGGTAAGCGCAATTGCACGGGCTCAATGCTTGAGTCGCTACTGATCTCTAGCGTGAAATTTGCCGGTGGTTCTTCACCTTCAGCATGCAGGTAGATTAAGCGGCCCTGGTCCGACGCGCCGTCACGCGCCGTCAGATCGCTGTTGCGAATCTGCAGCTTTAGCGCTTGTCCGTTGCGCACTAGCATACGCGCGGGTTGATTGTTGATGGAGGGAAACAGCGACAGAGTAAAACCGTCAGGTAGCACGCCAAAGCGGCGGTGCAATAGCGTTTTTCCATGAGCAGAACGAATGCAATAACGCATAACCCCGACACGATTAGCGCTACGCAGACCGCTCACGCTTTGTCCGTTGGCAAGCTGCAGCAGCTGATCTTGGTGATAGGGGTATTCTGCGGGCAACTCAAGGCGTGGCCAGCCAATGAATATGCTACTGGGGTTTGAGTCAAACAAGGAGTAGGTGCCAACCAAGCATGGCTTTGAGGCCGCGTCTACGGGTTGATTCAACTCAATCTGATAACACTCATTGACCTTGCGTATAACCAAATCTTGGCTCGCCTCAATCCAGTATGCGCCGGAAGCCTCCCGTGCCACTTCGGTCGCCGTGCCGTTCTCGACGACAGCCCCCTGCGGCACTCTAATGCGCACGCTGCTAGTGGTTAGTGCGCAAGAGGCACTAGCCACCAAGCACCAAGTATTACTACGGGACTCAAATATGAGCAGCTGCTCATCGATGTCGAGAGCGCTATCGTCAAAACGAAATACATGTACCTGCCGACCATTCTCGAGCAAACGCAAGCTCACTGGTTCAGCAATATTTTTACGGGCCAGCGTGATCTGGGTATTAGGGAAACGAACCCTAAGGCCACCTTCAACTAACTGCCCATAAACAGCGCCGCCTCGCGCTAGCAGTTGCTTACCCTCATAGAAACCCAGCTCTAGTCGAGTGCTGCTGAGCAGGCTGATATCAATGGATAATATGGCCTCAGTAGGTAGCAGCAGTTCACTGCGTATGTGCCACGCTGGTAACTGACCATGAAGGTGGTGTTCGCAACAAAAATCGCGGGCTTTGGCTAATGCCTCAGTACGCTCCTGACGGCGCTGGACGGCATCTTTCAGCCATTCATTAATCAGGGTTCGTGCATTTTCTTCATCTAGCGGAATGGGAAAGTCCGAACGCCAGCCCGGATTGTGTTGATCAAGATATGCCGCAGGATCTGTTTGATCTTTGAGTGAATAGTGCTCAACCAACGACATTAGCTGCTCAATAATCGCAGCCAACAATTGCCGAGTTTCTAAGTTGCGGAAAGTTTGCGGTAGGTAGTTTTCGCAATCAGCCATCAGATCGCTGGTGGTGCGTCGACCACCTTCAGTACGGTAGTAATGCTTCAGTCCTTTGCGCACGGCCCGACCGAAACCATGGGTTTCACTTTGCACCAGCAACCACGGCAAACCACCTTCAGCGAACAATGAGCCAAGCCAGTCACGGCCATTTTCGCGCTGCCTAATTGGACGACCCCAATACTCGAGACCTTTGCTCGTCATCGCAGCGTGCTGCTGAGGGCTCAAGTTATGCCCTAAGCGTTTTTCTGGGCCGGCCCAAGACCAGCCGCCATCTTGGGCGTCATATTCACGGCGAAAGTATTCAGCAACGAATAGGCAAAAACAGGCAGCCCAATTACCGCCGTGAATAGGGTGGGAAGCCAGCGCGAAGTTTTGCCGCAGTGCACCCTTTAGTGACAGGTACTCCTGCTCGGAAACCTGATATCCGTAAAGCGGTTTCTCATTTGGGCCTCTAAATAGCCCGCGAGTAAAAAAAAATTCGGTCAGCCAAGCTTTAAGCGGATTAGTGGCGTGGGGGCGAGACGGCATAAAACATCCTTGAAATGCTGGCTGGGCAAGTCGCATGCTCTGGCACGCGAGTCCTAGTAACAGTACTGTTTTGTTTGTAAATAGGTCTACGTTTTGTAGCACTGTTCATCTTTCACATCCACGCCTCACACTGAATTGCCCCACGTACTGTAGCCACATCGTGAGTGACCGCTTCTGGCCCAGAGTGTGTAAAAACGCCCGTACAAACCCTTGCTATGATTTCTGAGAGCTTCATCGCAAGGGAAGTCCATGAAACGGTTTATCCAGGGTGAACACCGAGGTCAAAGCACCTTGCTTCCTGAAAGCCTCGACGACTACGTCAGCGATACCAATTCGGTGCGCGTGGTAGATGTCTTCGTCGATGAACTCGACCTTGCCACGTTGGGTTTTGAACGTGTCATTCCAGCCGAAACCGGCCGACCTGCGTACCACCCAGCGATCCTGCTGAAGATCTATATCTACGGTTATCTGAACCGCATTCAATCCAGCCGACGTCTTGAGAAAGAAGCCCAACGCAACGTTGAGCTGATGTGGTTAACCGGGCGCTTGATGCCCGACTTCAAGACCATCGCCAACTTCAGGAAGGGCAACAGCAAAGCCATTCGTGGGGTCTGCCGCCAGTTCGTTGTGCTGTGCCAGCAGCTTGGGCTTTTTGGAGAAAACCTGGTCGCCATCGACGGCAGTAAATTCAAGGCAGTG
>NZ_JAMOIC010000050.1 GCF_024448895.1 Stutzerimonas stutzeri | reverse complement strand
GTAGGATGGGTTGAGCCCGCGATACCCATCGGTGCGGCTCGGACTTGACGGGTATCGCTTCGCTCGACGCCATCCTACGAGTCATATCGGTGACGCGGTGTTGATCCGCAGGATGGGTTGAGCCTGCGATACCCATCGGGTGGCTCGGACTTGATGGGTATCGCTTCGCTCAACGCCATCCTACGGTTGGTATCGGTGGCCGCCCTACCCCACGAAAGACTTAGCCTCACTCCACCGCGAAACGAATCAATCGTCGGACACGGTAATGTTCGGCATCGACTGCGCAATGATCTGGCCGCTCTGCGCAATCCGCGCACCCACGCTTCGAGCCATTTGCTGATAAATCATCGCGATCTGGCTTTCCGGGTCGGCAATCGTGGTCGGCTTGCCGGCATCGGCCTGGCTGCGGATCGCCATCGACAACGGCAACGAGGCCAGCAACTCCACGTTGTACTGCGCCGCCAGCTTCTCGCCACCGCCTTCGCCAAACAGGTGCTCCGCGTGCCCGCAGTTCGAGCAGATGTGAATGGCCATGTTTTCCACAACACCCAGCACCGGGATGTTCACCTTGCGGAACATCTCCACGCCCTTCTTTGCATCCAGCAGCGCCAGATCCTGCGGCGTGGTGACGATCACCGCACCGACCACCGGAACCTTCTGCGCCAGGGTCAGCTGGATATCACCGGTACCCGGAGGCATGTCCACCACCAGATAGTCGAGATCATTCCAAGCGGTCTGCGTGATCAGCTGCAGCAGTGCCCCGGATACCATCGGGCCACGCCAGACCATCGGCGTCTTGTCGTCGGCCAAAAACGCCATCGACATGATCTGCACGCCATGCGCTTCCAGCGGGATGAAAGCTTTATTGTCACGGATTTCCGGGCGGGTGCCCTCAGGAATGCCGAACATGATGCCCTGGCTCGGCCCGTAGATATCAGCGTCCAGCACACCCACGCGCGCGCCTTCTCGAGCCAGCGCCAGAGCCAAATTGGCCGCCGTGGTGGATTTCCCCACACCGCCTTTGCCGGAGGCGACCGCAATAATGTTCTTCACATTGGCCATCGACTCGAGCTGATCCTGCGCCTTGTGCGAGCGGATCACGCAGTCAACCTGCACATCAGCGCGGGTCACGCCTTCGAGTTGTTCGATGGCCATCGCCAGCATCTGCGCCCAACCGCTGCGAAACAGCCCAGCGGCGTAGCCCAGTTCGATCTGCACGCTAACGCGATCGCCCTGGACATCGATGGAACGCACGCAACCGGCAGCGACCGGATCCTGGTTCAGGTTAGGGTCGGTGTACTGACGCAGTACGGCTTCCACAGCTTCGCGTGTGACGGTCATGACTACTCCCAAGAAAAACCTAGTAAAACAGACGGGCATCTTAACCCGTGGTGCTGCCCCGGCTCATCAAGCGCGGCAAAGAGGCGCGGCACTGGCATTCGACCCGCGCCGCCGGCGCCAGTGCGGATGAAAAAAAACCGCATGACCTTTATAGTGGCCGACTCACTTCGCAACCTCGACTGCAGATTTTCCCAATGTCCGAAGCTCGCCAGATCCTCGTTACCAGTGCCCTGCCCTACGCCAACGGTTCGATACACCTTGGCCACATGCTCGAGTACATCCAGACGGACATGTGGGTGCGGTTTCAGAAGCTGCGCGGCAACCAGTGCATCTACGTTTGCGCCGACGATGCCCACGGTTCGGCCATCATGCTGCGTGCCGAGAAGGAAGGCATCACGCCCGAGCAGCTGATCGCCAACGTACAGGCCGAACACAGCGCCGACTTTGCGGATTTTCTGGTCAATTTCGACAACTTTTACTCGACGCATTCCGAAGAAAACCGAGAGCTGTCCGAGCTGATCTACACCAAGCTGCGCGACGCCGGCCACATCGCCACCCGCTCGGTCACCCAGTATTTCGACCCTGAAAAGGGCATGTTCCTCGCTGACCGCTTCATCAAGGGCACTTGCCCGAAGTGCGCTGCCGAAGACCAGTACGGCGACAACTGCGAGAAGTGCGGCGCTACCTACGAGCCCACCGAGCTGAAGAACCCGCGCTCGGCCATCTCCGGCGCCACGCCCGTGCTGCGCGACTCCAAGCACTTCTTCTTCAAGCTGCCCGACTTCGAAGCAATGCTCAAGGAGTGGACACGCAGCGGCAGCCTGCAGGACTCAGTCGCCAACAAGATTGCCGAATGGCTCGACAGCGGCCTGCATGAGTGGGACATCTCCCGCGATGCGCCCTACTTCGGCTTTGAGATCCCAGGCGAGCCCGGCAAATACTTCTATGTATGGCTGGATGCGCCCATCGGCTACATGGCGAGCTTCAAGAACCTCTGCGCGCGCCGTCCGGAACTGGATTTCGATACCTTCTGGAAAAAAGATTCCAGCGCCGAGCTGTATCACTTCATCGGCAAGGACATCATCAACTTCCACACCCTGTTCTGGCCCGCCATGCTTGAAGGCGCCGGCTACCGCAAGCCCACTGCCGTCGCGGTGCATGGCTACCTGACGGTGAACGGGCAGAAGATGTCCAAGTCCCGCGGCACCTTTATCAAGGCGCGCACCTACCTCGAACACCTGAACCCTGAATACCTGCGCTACTACTACGCGGCCAAGCTCGGCCGCGGCGTGGATGACCTGGACCTGAACCTCGAAGACTTCGTGCAGAAGGTCAACTCCGATCTCGTCGGCAAAGTCGTCAACATTGCCAGCCGTTGCGCCGGATTCATCCACAAGGGCAACGGCGGCCTGATGGTCGACCGCAACGCCGCGCCGGAACTGACCGACGCCTTCCAGACGGCCGCACCGTCTATTGCCGATGCTTACGAAAACCGTGACTTCGCCCGCGCCATGCGCGAAATCATGGCCCTGGCCGACCGCGCCAATGCCTGGATTGCCGACAAGGCTCCGTGGGCACTGAATAAGCAGGACGGCATGCAGGATGAAGTGCAGGCCATCTGCGCCACCGGCATCAACCTGTTCCGCCAGCTGGTGATCTTCCTCAAGCCGGTGCTGCCGAACCTGGCCGCCGACGCCGAGCGTTTCCTGAACGTCGAGCCGCTAGGCTGGACCGACCTGCAAACGCTGCTGACCAACCATCAGTTGAACGCCTTCACCCCGCTCTTGACCCGTATCGAGCCTGCCAAAATCGAAGCCATGATCGAATCATCCAAGGAAGACCTCGCCTCCACCGAAACCGCCGCCCAGCCGAGCGGCAATGGAGAGCTGACCAAAGAGCCCATCGCCGCCGAGATCGCCTTCGATGCCTTTGCAGCCGTGGATCTACGCATCGCGCTGATCGAGAAGTGCGAGTTCGTGGAAGGCGCCGACAAGCTGCTGCGTCTGACCCTCGACATCGGCGATGCCAAGCGCAACGTGTTCTCCGGCATCAAGAGCGCCTACCCGGACCCAAGCAAACTGGAAGGTCGCCTGACGCTGTACGTCGCCAACCTCGCCGCACGCAAGATGAAGTTCGGCGTATCCGAAGGTATGGTGCTGGCCGCCGGCCCTGGCGGTGAAGAGATCTACCTGCTCAGCCCGGACAGCGGCGCCAAGCCCGGTCAGCGCGTGAAGTGATGAATGATCGGCTCGGGAGCCGGGCGCAACGCCTGCTCCCGAGCGGTTCCCAATCGACCGTTCCCAGCGCAGCGCCCGCTGCCGACGCCCGGAGGCGGCCATGAGCGATACGCTCGATCCCAATAAATGCCCGATCTGCGACCAACCGAATCAATGCGGCTTGGCAAATCCAGTTACCGCGACACGGCCCTGCTGGTGCTTTAGCGCCGAGATCGCACCGGAAGCACGCGAACAGATCCCGGACGACGCACTGAACAAAGCCTGCATCTGCCCACGCTGCGCCCGCGGCGAGTCGCCTGCGAACCCGTAATGCGCCTCGACCGTTTCCTTGCCAACCTGCCCCACTGCAGTCATCGACAAGCGCGCCTGCTGCTGGCCTCGGGCCGTGCTTCGGTGAATGGAGAGACGGTGTGCGATGGTACCCGGGACGTCCGCATCTTCGACCGCATTGAGCTGGACGGCGAAGTGCTGCAAGCAGGCAAACCTGCACGCTTCTTTATGCTCAACAAACCGGCCGGCTGCGTCAGCGCCACCGCCGACCCGCAACACCCCACGGTGATGGATTTGCTGCATGAGCCGGACAAGGACGAGCTGCACATTGCCGGGCGGCTGGACTTCAACACCACCGGGCTGATGATCATCACCAACGACGGCCTCTGGTCCCGCCGCCTGACCCAGCCGGAAAGCTTGCTGGGTAAAACCTATCTTGTGGAAACCGAAGACCCCATCGACCCCATCTGCGTCGAACGCTTCGCCCAAGGCCTCTACTTTCGCTTCGAGAACCTCACCACCCTGCCCGCCGAGCTCGAGCTACTCGGCTCGCACCAGGCCCGCCTGACCCTGCATGAAGGCCGCTACCATCAGGTCAAACGCATGTTTGGCCACTTCAACAACAAGGTCACCGCGCTGCACCGCGAACGCATGGGACCGCTGCTGCTCGACCCCACCCTCGCCCCCGGCCAGTACCGCAGCCTGGCGCCCGCAGAAATTGCGCAGGTTTGAAAGCATTGATCGACCTAAACGCCGCACCCGCTTCTCCTCCCCCCGCCCTTCTGGTACAAAGGCTGCCTCCGCGGGCGTCGTATAATGGCATTACCTGAGCTTCCCAAGCTCATGACGAGGGTTCGATTCCCTTCGCCCGCTCCAGATTTGAAAAGCCCTGCACTTGCGGGGCTTTTTCGTTTAGGGTTTGGCTTGTTTTGGATGGGTTGCGGTGGGCTTGAAGGAAAACAAATCTGTCCCCTTTTCCTTTGGTATGGCCGAAAATGAGAAGATTTCCTGCTATGAATAAATCACGACCAATGGTGCTCACTGATGGTTAATCATGGAGAGTAGGATTTATGGCCATTATTGAAGGGTTTCGCGTACAAAACTTTCGAGCGTTAAAAGATGTCAGTCTTGGCAGGTTGTCGGGCCAAAACACAGGCGCGGCTTTATCACCATTCACTGTCGTCATCGGAAAAAATGGAGCTGGAAAAAGCTCTTTATTTGATGCATTTGGCTTCATTGCAGATTGTTTAGCCACCGATGTCGAAACAGCGTGTGACATGAAGCAGCGCGGAGGATATGAACGACTACGATCCAAAGGAGCCGATGGAGCTATTCGGTTTGAGATTTACTATCGAGAAGCTCCCAATGAAAGGCCCATCACATACGAACTTTCAATAGCTTTGGACTCCTCGAGCAGACCGTTTGTTGAATCGGAGCTTCTTAAACAGCGCCGTAAAGGACAAAAGCATGGCCGCCCTTTCCCGTTCTTAAAGCTCCAACATGGGAAAGGAATGGTGTGGGCCGGCGAGGAGGCGGTTGAGACAGACCAAGAAGAAGATAGGACGCAAAGTTCGGTTGAGCTTACAGATCTGAGAGAACTTGGCATCTCGACGCTTGGAACACTCAAGGAACATCCGAGAATCAAGAGATTCCGCGATTTCCTCAAGGGATGGTACTTATCTTACTTTTATCCCGATGCCGCGAGAATATTACCTAGCGCAGGCCCCCAGCGCCATTTGAATGTGCACGGCGACAATATCGGCAATGTCGTTCAATTTATGGAGCGAGAGCATAAAGATAGGTTTAACTCTATCTTATCTAGAATTGCCAGTAAGATCCCAGGCATCGCAAGTATTGACACCAAGGTTACGGACGACAAGCGAATCTTGCTCCGATTCAATGACGGCGCCTTTGATGATCCTTTTTTCTCACAGCAAATGTCCGATGGAACATTAAAGATCTTTGCTTATCTATTACTACTTGAAGACCCTGACCCGCCACCATTCATATGTATCGAAGAGCCCGAGAACGGCCTCTATCACAAACTTCTTGAAGCATTAGCACAGGAATTTAGATCTCATGCAACCGGCAAGAAAAACTCACCACAAATATTTGTAACTACTCACCAACCTTATTTCGTTGATGCATTGTCGCCAGAAGAAGTGTGGATTCTCAAGAAGGGCGTAAATGGATACTCTGAAATCCACCGAGCATCCACAGTCGAGGTCGTGAAAAACCTAGTGGAAGAAGGATTGCCCCTGGGAGGGCTTTGGTATAGTGATTATCTCGATGGAGTATAGGGATGCACATTGAGATAGTTGTAGAGGACAGCTCTGGCAGTGAGCTAATAAACTCAGTTATAACCAAAATCATTGGTGAGCTTGGTGAAGCTCACACGTGGCGAGTTCATCCATATAAAGGTATTGGCCGTATTCCGAAAAATCTAAGCCGCACTGGCGACCCTGCGAATCGCGTTTTATTACAACAACTTCCAAAGCTACTGAAAGGATATGGACGCACTCCGGGAGTTGACGCAGTAGTTGTAGTATTAGATTCCGACCGTAAAGACTGCAGGGACTTCTTAAAAGACCTAACAGCCTTGGCGAATGAATGCCAGCCGAACCTGAATGTAATGTTCAGAATAGCAGTGGAAGAGATGGAAGCTTGGTACTTAGGAGATCGCCATGCAATTATGTGCGCTTACCGTAAAGCTAAAATTGCGGTACTGGAACGCTATGAACAAGATAGTGTATGCGGGACCTGGGAACTGCTAGCGGACGCTATTTACCCAGGAGGTATGAAAGCAATCCGAAAGACAGGCTGGCCGCTACCTGGCCAAATAAAGCATGAGTGGGCAAAAAAGATTTCTCCTTTTCTTAATATTGAAGAGAATGAATCTCCGAGCTTCTGTAAGTTAAGAGATGGGCTGAGGCGCTTAACCGGTGACTCATAGAAGTAAAAAAGGGGACCGATTTATTTAGCGCCCTTCCAGGGCAACTAAGCCGCATATAACATGGAATCGATAACCGGGCCTATATTTGAGGTTGCGCTTAGGGGTTTAGCGCCTTCGGGTGCTAAAAGCCCTAACCTTCGGGCGCTACAAGGAATCTGATAGCTATCTATATTTTATTTACCTCCGTCGGATTTTTATCCATAGCCTATCGTTGTTATTTAATACTCGTGACAGCAGCGGGGCTAAAAGCTACAGCCCCGACTTAAGGTACATATTTATTCTATAGGCGAACGCAAGGAGGCGAGGTGAGATCGGACTGGGACGATGCGCCTGAGTATCTACGCAGCAGGAGGAAGCAAGGACCATGGCGATTCCTAGCGATACTGGGGAGCGGTTCGGCGGTCATCGCGGCACTGGCATTGACGTTCGGAAAGCCGATAGTCCTGGACATGAACCAGATCAAGCAAGGCATCCATATCGGCAGCAAGCCCTTGTTTAACCAAGAGCCGGCGCAGCCCATTCAGCGGGTTAGCCAGCCTTCGGTTACAAGCCACGAAACGCCGACGTCAGCGCTCCAGCAGCGGCAGCTGAGCCAGGAAGAAAGAGAATGGCTCGAAGCGGCGTCGGCGCGTACGATAAGCAAGCAAACATCTTTCAATGACGAGAACTACACGCCCCGCCCCACCGTAAACACCATGCAGCCAACCCCGGCCCGCTACTACGCCTCCAATTCGTCAAGCAGCACACAGAAGCGCTCGGTAAGCCGTGAGACCCACCTGAGTAACTGGAGCCGGGAGAACGGCCATAAGAAGCAGCGCGTGGGCGGTCAGTTTCAATGGATAGTCGTGAACGACAAGATCGACTTTAACAACGTGTGCCAAAACTACGAACGCGGTTCCCTGATCTACCGCGACTGCCGTAAGGGTGCAAAGGTTGCGTTCAAAAGAATGTGCAGCCGATACGAGCGTGCTTGCGCTGCAGAAAATAATTTCCTGCCATAAATTGCACCTTTAAACACCACGTTAATACAGCCTCAGCGCGCAAGAGGCACGCAGAATCAGCCGAACGCATCTATTGCGGCATGGACAACCATGATTCCAATATCGAAATTTCTTAGCTTGGGCCTAGCCGGTATCTTTTTTTTGGGATGGCTAACTATCCCGACCGGGGGAAACATCTCACCTGAGTTTGAAGCAGAATTTACCAAGGCTGCGGTGTATAAAAATCGGCGACTAGTTCTTAACGGAATTCCATACTCCATACCTGTTTATGAAATTTGGTCTGATAAACTACAAACCGACATGTTTTATAAATTCGAAAAAGGGGAGCGACTTAATGTCAGAGTTGATGAGGCAGGCATGGTGGCTTCATTGGAAGCCAGGGGAGAACAGCTAGTTTCGATACCTGATTATCGTGAATTTAAAAGAGAGTCATCCTCACGCCTCATAAAAATCGTATTTTTCTTGCTGGGCATTTACGCTGCACTCTGGCTGATTGAAAAGAGGCTGCAAAGGTAGTCGTGAACAGATCTACTTCAACAGCGTGTGCCAAACTACGAAAAAGGGGATAGGTTCATTTAGCGCCACTGCGCTTAGAGGAGTTAGCCTTTGGATACTACCTTAGCCAATCGGTAGCGACAGCGCTCCGCACCACATGACCGTATTGCATACAACTAGCTGACTAAGGAAGAAGCCGACCAGCGTTCCAGCGAAACCAAGCGCCAAGACTGAAATCAGTCTGCTCAAACGCCGTGATAAGAAAGCACCAATTAGCGTACCCACCGCAGCACCCGGCAACGAGAAAAGGTGACCGAGAGCAAGCAACTCCTCAGGTCTGGCTAGCGATAGATTTACTGCGTCATATATCAGAAGCGTTAAAGAAACGGCTAAGGATGTGCCCAGCAAAAAAAGTGATTTTACATGTGCTATGACGCCGATGGTAATAGCCGTTAAAGGCACGACTAAATAATACCAAGTCCCAAGGTAAAGGGATCGCCAAGTACGAGCCGAGAAACGGCAGGCACGAGGGCAACAGATAATGCTATCGCCGCATCGACCTTTCGGGAAACTTTCATTTAGATTGACCGCTTACTGCGACATACCAAAAGACCACTGAACTTAAAATACCCGCAACAAGACAGCCAGCGAAGATGGTTCCTGAAAAATCAATTTCAGCCCATACGCTATAAAGGATAGGGAATACCAAGCCAGGAACCAGAGACAAGATGATATACCAGCCTAACCCCACAACATAAAATTTCACAAACATTAAATGTATCGGGACCACCCATACAGCGACAGTTATCACAGACACTATTGCTGCAATCGCAGCGAAAAGAAATGCCAACCCTATCGTTGCACGCTCATCAAACAAAGAGCCGATGGCTGCCAGCAAAAATGCAGTCGAGGACGTTGTACATACCGCTAGCAAGCATGCCATAAAAAAGCGGTTCATAATTACCATAAGAGGATCGGACCAGACTTACTTATTCCGCAGCAAACCAACATCGCTTCGATAATTATTCTGGCGCCAGAATCAAAATAATCAGCTGCGAAAGCATCTATCTATAGTCGGGCGTTTCACTTAACAGAAATGCTGGCCAATATAAGGCTTCATATAAGAACTTATGGAGTACACCGCGGCAGCCAATGCAATCAGAAGTATGATTGCGACTATGTTCATAAATGTGCTGCCACTGAATCTTTTCCCCCAGCGATGTGCGAGGGCAATAACGAAGAGGCAAAGGAAAGGAATGATGCACAGGGCAATCGCAAGGCCAGTGAGAGTAATCGGCTTGGTGGATAGCACCGCTACGAGAATGAGCATCCCCGCCATTGGGAAATGCTGAAGCCTTCGGGGCCACGGATTATTCTTCATTACGGGACGCATATCTATCCTTAGATTGCGACGAGATCTGAGAGGACGCTGATGGTCACCTAGGGCTATTTCCTAGTCAACGCATCGCCGTGTCGTTCGGTGAAAACTGTGACGGCAGGGGTGGTGCCGAAAAAGTGGCGAAACCACTGTGCCAAATTGCAACGAAACGAGCAGGCCGATCCGCCGGAAACAGCATAACGACACGCTTTGAGCCGAAACGACACACCAAGCAAAAGGGTTCGATTGCCTCGCCCGTAACGGTCAATAAGTCCTGCATTCTCAGGGCTTATTGTTTAGCCGGGCTGCTTTATCTACACCCCGGCCTCCACAGCTGATCCAACCCCGTCGTAAAACTCTGGCTCATCATCTCCCGTCGCATCCCCCAATCCGGCGCGGTGGGGATTCGTTCTGGCCTGAGGGTGCTACGCCCCCACTTCACGTTAACAGCATC
>NZ_JAMOIC010000049.1 GCF_024448895.1 Stutzerimonas stutzeri | reverse complement strand
GTTATTCAGCTGGTTTGATTACTGCCCGAACGAACCTGGAAGGGATTTGTAGAACGCGGTCGTCGCGCCGCAGGATCAACGTCTCGCCAAGAGACCATATGACCTGGACGTTATTCATCGCACAAGCGCCATCCAAGTACAGAGGTTCCACTGAATCGTCGCAAAAGCCAGGTTCGAACAGAATCGATTCGGCTCGAAAATTACCCAACCCCAATGCATGCACAGTCTTATCGGGCAAGTGGTTAGCAGACCACTGTAAAGCGCGATCACTAGTGCGAAGAAAATGGAAAAGTGCAAAGCGGCGTTCCAGCCCGCAATGAAAACGAACGCGCACAACGCTGCAATGAGCGGAACGACTAGAACTACAACTACGTAGATTGCCGATTTCCACACGCCGATCTCAAAGCCTTCAATTATCGGAGCGGATTGACCGAGCGTAAAGGTCGTCAGGAGGCCTGCAATCATCACCCCAATGTCTGCCGTCCACATGTATCGAAGAAAGCTGAATGGCTTCAGTTCGAAGACGATTTGGATGATCAGACCGAACAAAAGCGTGACCGCTATCGGGACCAGAACGACTGTTAACGGGAATAGTGATGGCGCCAGGATTAGCACGGCCATCAGGCCTAACGTGCAAGTTATGAATGGCAGCCCAAAGACCAGGCTTCCTAGTTTTAGAACCCACCAACCTCGACGGTCCTCCAGATACGGCAGTGAGTATTTGAGATCGTCTTTGACTTGTTTGTGCTGGAAAAACTGGTAATAGATCCATATGCCTGGGCTAAACAGCGCCAACACAAGCAAGCCAATGATCGTGAACCCAATAGCGGCTGCGGCGATTAGTAGCGAGGAAAATTGAAACAGATCGAAGCTCGGATAAAACTGGTGACGGTAGAAATAGAAGACAAATATCGCGAAGCCGAACAGTGGTGGTCCGGCCTTGAGAATGATCGACATATGCCGATTCAGAAACGCGCTGGTCGATGCAAGAAAGCGGTCAAACACGTCTTCATCTGACGCTGGCTGGTCGATCCATCGCTGTTGCATTACGTCATCCTTGAAGCCGATTCGAAGGCGGCCACGCTACG
Source organism: Stutzerimonas stutzeri (assembly GCF_024448895.1). Classification (GTDB taxonomy): domain Bacteria; phylum Pseudomonadota; class Gammaproteobacteria; order Pseudomonadales; family Pseudomonadaceae; genus Stutzerimonas; species Stutzerimonas stutzeri_Q. The sequence goes on along the minus strand of NZ_JAMOIC010000049.1, from coordinate 11,557 downwards.
GGAGCGAGCGGGGCGCTGCAATATGCATCGCGCGCAATGCGTTAGTAGCCGTAGGGTGGAAAACGGCGAAGCCTTTTCTACGCGTCACCCCGCACTACCTACGAAGAGTTGCCTGTCATCACCGCACCAGTCAACCGGATAAACGCCGGCCGCGACCGCTCGATGAAAGCTGGAGTAAGGCCAATCTGCAACGCGCGTAACCCACCCATGTTTCAATGGATTGAGGTGGACGTAGTCAACGTGATGCCGGTAGTCGCGTTCGTCACGAATCAGATGTTCCCAGTAGCGTCGTTGCCAGACCCCTCGCTCACCACGGGATCTTTGCGTTGCCGTCAGCACCTCCGTTTTCGGCAGTCGCCTGGCAAACGCGAATTTGATGACCTTCCAACGCAACGCGAAATCTGCGTCGCCTTCCGGTAACGTCCAGACGCAATGCATGTGATCAGGCAGGACGACCCAGGCATCGATATGGAAGGGATGGCGTTCCTTGGTGGCGCGTACCGTCTCGCGGAGAAGGTCAATGTGACGGACAAGAATGTCGCTGCGGCGGTTACGCAGGTTAACCGTGAAGAAATAGGTGGCACCCGGCACTTGGGCGCGGCGGTAGCGGGACATGGCGGCTCATCCTTGAGCGTTGTGTTGGCGGGAGGTCCGTATCGGTGGATAAGAAAAGCGTTATCCACCCTACGGCATCTCACCCGTCTACACCGACGACGCATCGACGTTGCCAGAGCGTAGGGCGGAAAACGGCGAAGCCTTTTCCACGCGTCACTTTCAGGCTACCTCGCTACTTCAGACCATCCCTAAGGATTGAGTAATCGGTTCGATAACTCCTTAATACGGGCTCGGAATTCGCGATAGGAGCTGAGTTCGTTAATCGGGCCATTTGGGTCAAGATCATACGTCAATCGCGCCCTCATCTCGGGGAACCGTTTTTTAAATTTTTGAAGTCTTGCGCCTTGGGTTTCGCTTAGAGTGCAAAGCGTGTCTAGCAATAACTGCTTAGAATCTTTTACGCTTTCAAGCCGGTTGATGGGCGGAAGATTGTTTGGTATTCCTTTGTAATTTAAGTTTCCTGCAACTCTTTTTAAAATATCAATGTCTGCTAAAAGCCATGTTTCGAGCATGGTCACGGGTATTACTGGGATTACTTTATCTAAAGATATCAGCTCGGCTGCAGCGTCAGCTATTTCCCTTTCCCGTGCGGCAGCGCCGCTGTTGTCTGCGTCGCGATGAATAAATATTGCGTCAAAGTTTGGGAAGTGCTTTAGAAGACACCCTATCTTGCTTTTTGTATCTCGTCCGGCAGGAGGCGTAAAACGTCCCAGGTCCGGTGCTTCACCACTTACTTCTGTAAAGCCCTCGTTAATAAAGATTGACTCTATATGGTCGATTAGTCTGAGGTCTGATGTGCCTTCACCGATCAGTAAAAAATTAATTCTCATACTATTCGCAGAAATCTAAGCCAATTTGGCTATGCGCTGGTAGCGTTAGATAAGAGATTATGGAACCTTTGTTGATACGCTCCGCTCCAGACCTGCTCTGCCAGCTTTCTGGCAGAAACTTGCAACGAATTGTTGATGCTGGCTTTCCATCCGGCCCTTTGACCTTAACAACGTCCGCGTATATCAGATCGTCTGGTGATTCAAGTCCGACCAATACAGGAGAATGTGTGGCGATAAGTATCTGCCGCATCGGGTTTCCCTCATTTACCTCTTGGTTTGAATCAACAGCCAGTTCCTTTAGTAGTTGCAACATGGAGGCCATTTTTTCGGGGTGGATTCCATTCTCTGGCTCTTCAAAGCAAAGCAATCCTTTGAATTCTGGGTCCTCAGCCATGATGCATAATGCTAAAAATCTCAATGTCCCATCTGATAGCGCCCGTGCTGGAAGAAATGCACCCGATCTTTCTTTCACCTCTACCGTGAGTAATTGTCGCGTTTGGTCAACATCTACTCGGATATCAGATGTAGGAATTATCTCTGATAGTCGGCTGGCAATTCTTGAGTAAATATTTTCATCTTTTCTATGAAGTTTATGCAATGTCGCAGCTAGTCTGCCTCCATCAGCGCCTACGTTACTGTCTTCGTGCATTTTATTTGAGCGCCTCATTGCACTTGGTTCTAAAGAGAGAAACCTCCAAGACTGCATTTCACGCCTGGCTGCAAGAACCGTAGGCCATACTGCGCTATTAGTATTAGCTACTACAGTCTTTGGTATGTGCCGAGCTGGAATTTTTTGAGGTTGGCCGCTGCTGCCTCCATCTTGATGCAAGTGGATTTCTATAACGTCATCTTGTATTACTTGTGTCGAAATAAAGCCAGCGCCTTTTCTTTTGTTGATGACTACTTGGTCGCGGAATATTCCTGCGCTAAGTGGAAAGTTTAGTCTGGCTATCGCGTCCCCTTTATTGATATGGCTGAGTTCTTCGCGCGCTAGATACAGCCCTAACGCCCCGGATTTTTCTTCCTCGACATCACGGGCAATCTCAATTTCATATCTAAGGAAAGTGGATTTTGCTTCTGCCTTGCGTCCAAAATCATCTACTACTTCAGGTGGGACGATCATTTCTACAGCTAATCGAAGTCGCTCCGACCTGTAATTGCCATTTGTCCAAAATATATCTAAAGGATCTGTCGATTCAGAGTCCCGCACTGCGAGCGCGGCTTCAATTATCGACATTTCGCTTAGTAGGGATATGAACTTTATTGCATCAAAGATATTTGATTTACCAACTCCGTTCAATCCGGCGATACAGTTGAATGGTCCAAATGATACAGAGAAATCTAATAGGTTCTTAAAGCCGTGCGCTTCTAATTTGGTAAGCACTAGAAAAAGGTCCTATATGTTGATCAATAAAAAGCCCCGTCTAGCGGAGCTTTTTATTTAGCTTATACCTATTTCAGGATCAATCCCAGCTCAAAGCCCCACCCGTCTGATACTCAATAACCCGCGTCTCGAAGAAGTTCTTCTCCTTCTTCAAGTCCATGATCTCGCTCATCCATGGGAACGGGTTGGTGGTGCCTGGATACTCTTCCTTCAAGCCAATCTGCGTCAGGCGGCGGTTGGCGATGAATTTGAGGTAGTCCTCCATCATCGAGGCGTTCATGCCGAGGACGCCGCGGGGCATGGTGTCGCGGGCGTATTCGATTTCGAGCTGCGTACCCTGGAGGATCATCTGGGTCGCTTCGTCCTTCATGGCGGCGTCCCACAGGTGTGGGTTTTCGATCTTGATCTGGTTGATCACGTCGATGCCGAAGTTCAGGTGCATGGACTCGTCGCGCAGGATGTATTGGAACTGCTCGGCGGTGCCGGTCATCTTGTTGCGGCGGCCCATGGATAGGATCTGGGTGAAGCCGCAGTAGAAGAAGATGCCTTCGAGTACGCAGTAGTAGGCGATGAGGTTACGCAGGAATTCTTTGTCCGTCTCGACGGTGCCGGTCTGGAAGGTCGGGTCGGAGATGGAGCGGGTGTACTTGAGGCCCCAGGAGGCCTTCTTCGCGACGCTCGGGATCTCGTGGTACATGTTGAAGATCTCGCCTTCATCCATGCCCAGCGATTCGATGCAGTATTGATAGGCGTGGGTGTGGATGGCCTCTTCGAAGGCCTGGCGCAGGATGTACTGGCGGCACTCGGGGTTGGTGATCAGGCGGTACACGGCCAGCACGAGGTTGTTGGCGACCAGGCTGTCGGCGGTGGAGAAGAAGCCCAGGTTGCGCTTGACGATGCGGCGCTCGTCCTCGGAGAGGCCGTCCGGCGTCTTCCACAGGGCGATGTCGGCGTTCATGTTCACTTCCTGCGGCATCCAGTGGTTGGCGCAACCGTCCAGATACTTCTGCCAGGCCCAGTCGTACTTGAAGGGTACGAGCTGGTTGAGGTCGGCGCGGGCATTGATCATCTGCTTGTCGCCGACGTGAACGCGGGCGGATTCGCCTTCGAGTTCGTCCAGGCCTTCCTGGATGTCGAGGTCGTCCAGGGCCTTCTTGGCGCGGGCGACGGCAGCGGAGTCGTCAGCGGCTACGGCGCGGGCTTCTTCGACGGAGCCAGCGGCGTCCTTGTCGAGCTTGGCCGGCGCGTCAGTATTGGTAGCAGCGGCTTGGGGGGCGGCCTGCGCGGTGGTGGTGTCTTCTTCGTCGAATTCGTCCCAGCTCAGCATGGCGGTTTCTCCTGATTGGGGACCGGTCGTGGCCGGTCGAAAATGTCTGGTGGCTTTTGGTTTGCACGCAAAAGCGGGTGTTTTGTTGGGGGAGGGTGGTGGTGCCCTGCGCCCTTTTTGTGTTCTGTATCAGGTCGGGTTTGGGCCCGGCCTTTGTGTTGTCTGGTGGGGCTGCCCCTCACCCTAGCCCTCTCCCCGGAGGGGCGAGGGGACTGGATCAGGGCTGGCCTCTGGCTATTGCACTAACTCGGATCGGGAGTTGGCGGATAGTGGATCGCGAGCAAGGACTAGGCGTCCCCCTCGCTCCTACAAAAGAGCAGCGCTTTTCAGCAGCAGCTCGGTGCAAGCGGTTTCCAGAGCGAGGCAGCGCTAGGCGCCTGGCGGGTCGGAGCCCCTGAGCGTACGCATGTACGTGATGGGGGCCGGCCTGCCGGGCAACAACGCGCGGTCCGCTCAGATTTGTGCGTCAGCCAAGGCTCCTTATTGGCAGGCTTCGCAGTCTGGTTCATCAATGGCACACGCCTTTGGAACCGGTGCAGGGCCGGCGGACATTTCTGGCGCTGGCGCAGCTTTCGCCGGAGCAGCGCTGGCGCTGCCGTTGCCACCGCTGGACACGGCGTTGAGCTTGCCGGTGTTGACGGTGGACTTCTCGGTGCTGGTCGCGGCCAGGGCACGGAGGTAGTAGGTGGTTTTCAGGCCACGGTACCAGGCCATGCGGTAGGTCACGTCCAGCTTCTTGCCGCTGGCGCCGGCGATGTAGAGGTTCAGGGACTGGGCCTGGTCGATCCACTTCTGGCGGCGGCTGGCGGCGTCGACGATCCACTTGGTTTCCACTTCGAAGGCGGTCGCGTAGAGGTCTTTCAACTCCTGCGGGATGCGCTCGATCTGCTGCACGGAACCGTCGTAGTACTTGAGGTCGTTGATCATGACCGCATCCCACAGGCCGCGGGCCTTGAGGTCGCGAACCAGGTAGGGGTTGATCACGGTGAATTCGCCCGAGAGGTTCGATTTCACGTACAGGTTCTGGTAGGTCGGCTCGATGGACTGCGACACGCCGGTGATGTTGGCGATGGTCGCGGTCGGCGCGATGGCCATGATGTTCGAGTTACGGATGCCGTTCTTGACGCGGGCACGTACCGGGGCCCAGTCCAGGGACTCGGTCAGGTCGACGTCGATGTACTTCTGGCCACGCGCTTCGATGAGGATCTGCTGCGAATCCAGCGGCAGGATGCCCTGGCTCCACAACGAACCCTGGAAGGTTTCGTAGGCGCCGCGCTCGTCGGCCAGGTCACAGGAGGCCTGGATGGCGTAGTAGCTGACCGCTTCCATGGATTTGTCGGCGAAGTCGATGGCGGCATCGGAGCCGTACGGGATGTGCTGCAGGTACAGCGCGTCCTGGAAGCCCATGATGCCCAGGCCTACCGGGCGGTGCTTGAGGTTGGAGTTACGCGCCTGCGGCACCGAGTAGTAGTTGATGTCGATGACGTTATCGAGCATCCGCACCGCGGTGCGCACGGTGCGCTCCAGCTTGGCGGTGTCCAGCTTGCCGTCGACGATGTGGCGCGGCAGGTTGATCGAGCCCAGGTTGCAGACGGCGATCTCGTCCTTGTTGGTATTGAGCGTGATCTCGGTGCAGAGGTTGGAGCTGTGCACCACGCCGACGTGCTGCTGCGGGCTGCGCAGGTTGCACGGGTCCTTGAAGGTCAGCCATGGGTGGCCGGTTTCGAACAGCATGGAGAGCATCTTGCGCCACAGGTCTTTGGCCTGCAGGGTCTTGTAGTTCTTGATCTTGCCGTATTCGATCAGGGCTTCGTAGTACTCGTAGCGCTCCTCGAAGGCCTTGCCGGTGAGGTCGTGCAGGTCCGGTACTTCGCTCGGCGAGAACAGGGTCCACTTGCCGTCGTCGAAGACGCGCTTCATGAACAGGTCCGGAATCCAGTTGGCGGTGTTCATGTCGTGGGTACGGCGACGGTCGTCACCGGTGTTCTTGCGCAGCTCGAGGAATTCCTCGATGTCCAGGTGCCAGGTTTCCAGGTAGGCGCAGACCGCGCCCTTGCGCTTGCCGCCCTGGTTGACCGCGACGGCGGTGTCGTTGACCACTTTCAGGAAGGGCACGACGCCCTGGGATTTGCCGTTGGTGCCCTTGATGTAGGCGCCCAGTGCGCGCACTGGAGTCCAGTCGTTGCCCAGGCCGCCGGCGAACTTGGAGAGCAGGGCGTTATCGCGGATGGCATCGTAGATGCCGCCCAGGTCGTCCGGCACTGTGGTCAGGTAGCACGAGGACAGCTGCGGACGCAGGGTGCCGGCGTTGAACAGGGTCGGCGTGGAGGCCATGTAGTCGAAGGACGACAGCAGGTTGTAGAACTCGATGGCACGGGCTTCGCGGTTTTCTTCCTCGATGGCCAGGCCCATGGCGACGCGCATGAAGAAGATCTGCGGCAGCTCGAAACGCACGCCATCCTTGTGGATGAAGTAGCGGTCGTAGAGGGTCTGCAGGCCGAGGTAGGTGAACTGCTGGTCCTGCTCGTGGTTGATCGCGGCGCCCAGCTTGGCCAGGTCGTATTCCTTCAGGCGCGGGTCGAGCAGTTCGAACTGCACGCCTTTGTCCACGTAGGCCGGCAGCGCTTTGGCGTACAGGTCAGCCATTTCGTGATGGGTGGCGGATTCGGCGACTTCCAGGAACGTCAGAGCCTCGGCGCGCAGGGTGTCCATCAGCAGGCGGGCGGTGACGTAGGAGTAGTTCGGCTCACGCTCGACCAGAGTACGGGCGGTCATCACCAGAGCGGTGTTGACGTCGGTCTGCTCGACGCCGTCGTAGAGGTTCTTCAGGGTTTCTTTCTGGATCAGCGAGCCATCGACTTCTTCGAGGCCTTCGCAGGCTTCGGTGATGATGGTGTTCAGGCGGCCCAGGTCCAGCGGCGCCATGCTGCCGTCGGCGCGCTTGATGCGAATGCTCGGATGGGCATCGACCGGTACGTCGACTGCGCCACGCTTGCGCTCCTGGCTACGGGATTCGCGATAGATCACGTAGTCGCGGGCGACTTTCTGCTCGCCGGAACGCATCAGGGCCAGTTCGACCTGGTCCTGGATTTCTTCGATATGGATGGTGCCGCCGGAGGGCATGCGGCGCTTGAAGGTGGCGGTGACCTGTTCGGTCAGGCGCGCGACGGTGTCATGGATGCGCGACGAGGCGGAGGCGCTGTTGCCTTCCACTGCGAGAAACGCCTTGGTGATGGCGACGGTGATCTTGTCATCGGTGTAGGGGACGACTGTACCGTTGCGCTTGATCACGCGCAGCTGGCCCGGCGCGGTAGCGGCCAGGTCCAGCGAGCTGTTGTCGGCGTGCGGGTTCTCGCGAATGGACTCGTTCTGCATGGGGTCTCCGGATTCTCTCTGTCTCGGTAGCACGTTAGGTGTCGGGCCATCTTCGTGGGCGGCCCTGATCTGATGTTGCGCGTCTCGTATTGCATGAACCATGCCCCGGCGGACCGGCCCATGGGTATCTCAAAACTGGAAACGATCTGGCACCGGAGGTGGCGAATCGAATGTGCCGAAGCATAGTCAGGCGTTGTGAAGATCACAACCTCAAAACACAACATGTAGTGTGATGCGTTCGGCGCATGCGCTACTGCTGGGCTTGAGCGAAATCAACGTTGGGCAGCGCAGCCTGGGGGTCTGCGGGACCGATCTAACGCGCCAGGTGCGGGCGCGAGCCGGGTAAAAATCAGAGCGAATTATTTCGCTTGCTTTTTTCGACGTTTGTGTCTGTCGGACGCTTTTGACCCAACATATGGGGTAAAAACCGCTTGGAGCGACACGATAGTGCTGGTTTTGGCACAGCGCAAGGCACCAAAAATGAACAACCTGTGGATAAGTTGTGCGTGAGCTGTGCGCTATCAGGGCGCAAGCCGCGCCGATTCGGGGCTACGCCGGGATCGGATGAAATGCGTGCCCGACCGGCGCTTCGTGGTGCTCGGTGGCCCTTGGGGCAAAACACTATATGTGGTGTTTTGTCAAAGGCGGATTTCGGGCGCGAAGGAGTCAGCGAGACGGCAATTCGACGCTGCGTGTCTCCATGGTGGCTAATTGCCGGTTTAGCGATCCACTGGCTGAGATGGCATCAGCTTGTGCAGTCGCCACCGCGTCGGGGTATAGCCAACCGCAGCAGGCTGAAAAGCAGGTCGCGGGGATCAAGGTTTCGCGAGCAGAGGCACAACTGTGGCGCTGTTTCGAAGTCAGGACGGAGGGTGAAGTCGTGGCCCGGCACCGTTGGTGGGATAAATCCCACCCTACATAGGCGTATGTGCGCGGGCGCAGCCCTTGGCGGCAATTGCGGCGCCGTTTCGACGCCAGGCTGTACGGTGAAGTCATGGCCCGGCACCGTTGGTGGGATGAATCCCACCCTACGAAAGCGTCTGTGCGCGAGCGTAGCGCCTGGAGGCAACCTCGACGCCGTTCAAGGGCGTTGGGACTTAGCTAATCGCAGCGGCTGAAGAGCGGGTTGCACGGATCGAAGTTGGCGAGCGAGCACAGCCGTGACGCCGTTTCGACGCCAAGTTGTACGGTGAAGTCGTGGCCCGGCACCGTTGTGGGATAAATCCCACCCTACAAAAGCGTTTGTGCATGGGCGTAGCGCTGGGCGGCAACCGCGACGCCGTTGCAAGGCAGGCCGTCTTTCTGCCGCTGCCATATGCACGTGCCCTGGCGCTACAATGCCGGCCGGTGTCTGGGGAGGGCGCGTGGTGGATCAAGAGTCGTGGAACATCCTGATTGTCGAAGATGACCAGCGGTTGGCCGAGCTGACCCGCGAGTATCTTGAGGGTAACGGCCTGAAGGTCACCATTGAAGGGGATGGCGCGTTGGCAGCCGGACGCATCATCGATGAGCGCCCCGATCTGGTGGTGCTCGATCTGATGCTGCCGGGCGAGGATGGGTTGAGCATCTGCCGCAAGGTGCGCGACCGCTATGACGGCCCGATCCTGATGCTGACCGCCCGCGCCGACGACCTCGACCAGGTGCTAGGCCTTGAAATAGGCGCCGATGACTATGTCTGCAAGCCGGTGCGCCCGCGACTGCTGCTGGCGCGTATCCGCGCACTGTTGCGCCGTCGCGAAGGCATCGAGGCGCCGCCGCAGGCCAGCAAGCGCATCCAATACGGTCCATTGGTGGTCGACCACGCGCTGCGCGAAGCCTGGCTGCGGGGTGAAGGCATCGAGCTGACCGGCGCCGAGTTCGATCTGCTGTGGCTGCTGGCATCAAACCCCGGCCGCATCATGTCTCGCGAGCAGATCTTCGCTGAGCTGCGCGGCATCGAGTACGACGGTCAGGACCGTTCCATCGACGTGCGAATCTCGCGCATCCGGCCAAAGATCGGTGACGATCCGGATCATCCCCGGTTGATCAAAACAGTACGCGGCAAAGGTTATCTGTTCGTATCCGAAGCGGCTGAAGCGCTGCAGTGAATTCGATCTTCCTGCGGATCTACGGCGGCATGCTCGTCGTACTGGTCCTGGTCGGGGTTCTGGGCGCGGGCGGCCTGCACTTGCTGAACGAAGTGCGGGCCGACCAACACCGCGAAGCGCTCGCCAGCGGCACCTTTCGCCTGATGGCGCACAACATGAGCAGCATGACGCCCATCGAACGGCGGCAGGCGGCCAATCTTTGGGGACGCCTGCTGGGCATCCCGCTGCGTGTCCGAACCCTGGAAGACATCAGCCTGGAAAGCCGGCTGGAAAGCCGTCTGCTCAACGGCCAGGTGCTGGTGGAGCAATTGCGGCCGGACAGTGTGACGATATTCGCGCTGGTTAGCGCCGAGGACCGCTTGGCCCTGACCGGTGTGGTGGAGCAGCTCAGTGAGCAGCTGGCGCGTGCGACCATCTATCTGCTGATCGACGAGCTGATCCGCTATCCCGAGGACGAACAACCCCAGCGCCTGGCCGAACTCAAGGAAGCCCGTGGCTTTGGCTATGATCTGGAACTGCTGACCCGCGACAGCGCCAGCCTGGACGATGACCAGCGCCGCCGCCTGGACGAGGGCGACACGGTCATGGCACTGGTGCGCGGCGGCGAGGCGATCAGGGTGTTCGCGGCGATCTCGGGCACCTCCTGGATCATGGCGCTGGGGCCGCTCTACCAGCTGAATCTCTATCCTCCGCAGTTGCTGGTGCTGATCGGCGTGCTTGGCCTGTCGCTGATCGGGCTGATGGTCTATCTATTGGTGCGTCAGCTGGAGCGGCGCCTGCGCGGACTGGAAGGCGCCGCCACCCGCATCGCCGGGGGCCATCTCGAGGCGCGCGTGCCGGATGCCGGCACTGATTCGGTCGGGCGCTTGGCCAAAGCCTTCAACGGCATGGCCAGCCATCTGCAACGTCTGCTGGCTGTGCAGCGGGAAATGGTCAGTGCAGTGGCGCATGAGCTGCGTACGCCGGTGGCGCGATTGCGCTTCGGCCTGGAGATGGCCGGCTCGGCGCAAACCCCGGAAGCGCGAACCCGCTATCTCGAAGACATGGACGGCGACATCGACGATCTGGATCGGCTGGTCGACGAGATGCTGGTGTACACCCGTCTTGAGCGCGGTTCGCCGCAGCTGACCTTTTTAACGGTCGACCTGAGTGCGCTGGTCGATCAGGTGATTGGCGAGCTGGCGCCGCTGCGACCGGATGTTCGGGTCGAGCGTGGATGCTGCATCCCGGCAGAGGGCGGCAGCAGCCTGGTCGAAGCTGAGCCCCATTACCTGCGCCGGGCCTTGAGCAACCTGATCACCAATGCCATGCGGCATGCCAGAACCCGGGTCGAGGTGAGTTTCGCGATTGATGCCGAGCGCGCCACATTGGCGGTCGACGATGACGGCCCGGGCGTGCCGGAAGAGTCATGGGAAAAGGTGTTCGCACCCTTCATGCGCCTGGACGACAGCCGCACTCGCGCCTCTGGCGGCCATGGGCTGGGGCTGTCCATCGTCCGACGGATCTCTTATTGGCACGGCGGCCGCTCGCAGATCGCCCATAGCGAACTGGGCGGCGCACGCTTCAGCCTGGTCTGGCCGCGCAAACAACCGGTTGGGCTAGCGGCGCCGACGGGGCGTGGTAACCCGTAGGATGGGTTGAGCCTGCGATACCCATCGCAGAGCCCCGGAAGTGATGGGTATCGCTTCGCTCAACGCCATCCTACGGTGATCTCGGTGCGGAGCGTTGCACCACGTAGGATGGGTTGAGCCTGCGATACCCATCGCAGAGCCCCCCGGCTGTGATGGGTATCGCTTCGCTCAACGCCATCCTACGGCGATCTCGGTGTGGGGCGTGGCTCCACGTAGGATGGGTTGAGCTTGCGATACCGATCGCAGAGCCCCGGAAATGATGGGTATCGCTTCGCTCAGCCAACCTACGGTGATCTCGGTGTGGGGCG
>NZ_JAMOIC010000048.1 GCF_024448895.1 Stutzerimonas stutzeri | reverse complement strand
CGGCTTCTGCCCAGATACAAGCACTCTCGGCAGGCACCGTAAGAGCGATGCTCTCAACCATCGTCAGAGCCATCGCATGCAATCTCAGCAGCTCGTCGCGAATGGCGGTGGTTCCACCCAGTTCCAACAAGCAGGCGTCCAATCGATCAACCAGCCGGAGCAGTTGAGAGGTGTCGAAGCCGTCGCGCAGGTTTTCCAACGCCACCGCATCGACTTCGCCGTACGGTGTAACGCGAAAGGATGCGGGAGGAACATTGATCATGTAGTTTTCTCGGTATCTAGCTGGCGAGGTGTGATCACCCGCAGCGAGCCGGCAGCTTGTTGGAACACCGAGTCCTTGATCCAGGGCTCCGGTGGCCGGTTGAGCTTGAGGCTGAACTCGCCGAAGCGCTTGACGTTGCTGGTTAGATAGGGACTGAGGAACGACACGTCCTCATCGGTGAACTGCCAGCCCTCGCGGGCCAGCTTCTGCAGGATGCGCATCATGTCCACAGTGTTCTGCAGGATCACGGACGAGGCCACCATGTCGTTGTAGCGCAGCCGCTTCTGCTGCTCATCCGGATCGTTTTCGGCAATCACATCACCGCCGAAGGACAACCACTTGGAGAATCCGTTGTAGGACTCGATCTTGTTGGTGTTCGCGGTGACTTCCTGGCGCAACTCGCGGCTGCCGATCCAGTTGAGCAGGAAGATCGTGCGGATCACGCTGCCCAGTGCCTGGGCCGCATGGTAGAGCTTGTTGCGCCGACTATAGGAGCCGAGTTTTCGCAGCAGCATAGGCGAGGAGATTTTGCCGTCCAATCCAGCCATCAGCTGTTCTATCTCAGCCGTCTCAACGTCACTCACAAGCTACGCGTCTCTGTTTGGAAAATGGGGGTGCTGTCGATCCGGTTGGTCAGGCTTTCAATGCCAGGATTCGGCGCGCACCGTTGAGTACGATGAGGCCAACTACCGTACCAATCACCAAATCTGGATAGGAAGAGCCTGTCCACGCAACCAGAGCTCCTGCGGCGATAACGCCAATATTCGCGAGCACATCGTTGGCCGAAAAAATCCAACTCGCTTTCATGTGTGCACCGCCTTCGCGATGGCCATATATCATCAAGAGACAGCTGACGTTTGCGACGAGGGCAACTAAGCCAATTCCCATCATCAGCATCGACGCAGGTTCGCTGCCATAGATGAACCGTCTAGCCACCTCTACAAGTACCCCAAGGGCCAACACGATCTGGAAAAAACCCGCCAGGTGCGCAGCGCGAACCTGCAGCTGCGCAGCCCGACCGACCGCAAAGAGAGCCAGACCATAGACGGCAGCATCAGCAAACATGTCCAGCGAGTCGGCGATCAGACCCGTCGACTGAGCAATCAAGCCTACGCCCAACTCGATGACAAACATCGTGGCATTGATACCGAGCAGGATTTTGAGCGTGCCAGCCTCCTTGGAAGCAGTCAGCTCTTCACTGGCGCTATTGGCCGAAGCTGCTTCCTGGCTGGCCGGTTGAGTGCCGAGCAATGTTGCCCCCAAACCAAGTGATTCCAGCTTGGTCGCGATCTGGTCAACCGGACCGTCATGGAAAGCGCGTACCTGTCTGCTGCTCAGATCAAAGGACAGCGAATTGAGTTCAGAAAAGCCATTGAGCGCGAGCCGAATCATTCGCTCTTCTGACGGGCAATCCATTTTGGGCACAGAAAAACTGCTGACCCAAGTCCCTTCATTCGAAGGCGCGGCTGCCGCTTCAGTGCTTACCGGCTCAGGGCCACAGCCACAGGATTTATCACAAGAAGTCATGACTCGCCTCTCCTATAGGACTTGATTCTACCGATTAAAAACCATGTAGTGGCTATAGGGTCAAGCCTGGATATACTGGCTTTTTTACCAAGGGACAGACCATGCGCATCGGTCAACTTGCACAGCAGACAGGAGTGGACACTCAGACGATTCGTTTTTATGAACGTCAGGGACTGCTTCCACCGCCCGAACGCGAGGACAATGGCTATCGAACCTATAAAGCAGGCCATGCGGACAAACTGCTGTTCATTCGCCGATGCCGCTCTTTTGGCATGTCACTGGAAGAAATTGGTGTTTTGCAGAGCTATCAGGAACAGCCGCAGCAACCCTGCGTTGCGGTCAATGAGCTCCTTGATAGACATATCGCACAGGTAAGGGCTCAGATCGCATCCTTACATGCTCTCGAAAACCAGCTGGTGACGTTGCGAGGTTGCTGCGATAACGAACGACAAAGTCTGGACTGCGGGATACTTTCGGGCCTGCTGGGGGGCGACAAACCTCTTTCGTAATCCGGCATAAAGTCATTTTTGCGTCGTCTTGAATCGCCCATAGCGCTTGACCCTATAGCAGCTATAGGGTGTTCACTCGAGCATCTACTGCGTAAGTGAGATCCAGATGAATACCGCTCTCAGCATTGCCATTGATGAGGCCTTCTTCCAGGCTAGGAAAGCACTTAATGAAGAGGCGCCAACCGAGGCTTTCTCCTGGCTGGAGCGAGCCCACATATTGAGCCAGCGAATGCCTATTCTTCATGCTCAGAGCCATTGGCTGATGCTGAGGGCCGGCTGGCAGTTGCGCGACTTACGAAAGGTGCTCAGCCAAGTACCGCGAATCATGGCGGCCCTGCTGTTCTCGAAGATCTGGGTGCCGCTCGGAAACAGCGGGCGCGCCAGGGTCAGTGCTTTTGCGCCGATGCCTATTTCACCGGAGCTGCAGCGACTTCTCCAAGGAGAAATGCAATGAGGTCGTCTCCTAGATCACCTCTTGTTGCTCCTGGGTTCTGGTGGATGCTATCGCTAGCCATTGCCTCGGCCGACCTAGCGTTGAAAAGCGCAATTACGGGTTCGCTCCCGGTCGGCACCGTGATTCCTCTCACCCCGTTCTTCAACCTGGTTCACTTCTGGAATACCGGTGCAGCGTTCAGCTTCCTGGCTGACGCGGGTGGTTGGCAGCGTTACTTCTTCATTGTCATAGCTTTGGTCGTTTCGATCGTGCTGGCTCTGATATTGCGTAAACGCAGAGCCAAAAGCGAAGCCCTAGGCTATAGCCTTATCTTGGGCGGGGCAGTTGGGAATCTGATTGATCGCGCATTTCGAGGCCATGTAATCGACTACCTGGATTTTTACTGGCTGTCCTGGCATTGGCCTGCGTTTAACCTGGCGGATATTGCTATCGTCGGTGGCGCCGCCATGTTGATCCTGAGCAGTTTGCTAAGCCCAAATGCGGAAGCCGGCCGAGTCAACGAATGAAAGGCTCGCTCTCAACGGATACCGTACGCTGGGCAGGCCAGGCCTGGATAGGGCCCGGCATCGGCATCTTTCATGGCCGTGCCGGCCACCAGGAGTGGCACCACCATCAGGCGCATCAGATTTCAGTGGGCCTCGATTCACCTGTATCGGTTGAAACCCCGTTGGGCATTCAAACAGGGGCTGCCATCTTCATCGCCGCGGGCCTGAAACACCGGATCAGTGCTGGTCGAGTGCTGTCGATCTATCTGGATGCACTATCCGATGAAGCCCCAACTATGCGGGGTACCGAAGAAGCAAGGGTAGTCGTGATCGCCCCGGCGGACGTAGTAGCGATTATCGATATGCTGCGCGAGACAGGACATACCGCTCTCCAGGTTAGGACGGGGGTGCGCCAGGCACTGCGGCTACCCGATCCACCGATTCCAGATCCTCGCTTGACAAAGGTGATTGAAGCGCTGCATAGAGGCCAAATGAGGCGCGAAGAAATGGCCGCGTTGGTGCATTTATCCCTTACACGGTTTTCCCATTGGTTCGTGGAACAGACAGGCTTGCCGCTGCGCAGCTATGCGAAATGGTTACGTCTCACACAAGCCCTACAGCACCTAGCCAAAGGGGGTCTACTCACTGAAGCGGCCCATGAGGCGGGCTTTTCTGACTCGGCACATTTCTCCCGGACATTCCGGGCACTGCTGGGCATCGATCCTTCCTCCGCCCTGGCTGAAGTCGATCTTCAGGGGTCGTAGCTCTTTCGTTCAAGCCGAAAGCGGACCTTCCCACATACAGTCATGGCTCCCTACTCAGGAGCTGAGCGATGTCTATTCCCTTGCGATTCGCCATACGGTGGCTGAGCTATCCACTTGTGTTTGGCGGCTGTGCCTCCTTCATGATTTGGGCGCTGTATGCAGGTATACCGTATTGGCCCACCACACCCATAGTCGCCGCGGCGGGGCTGCTACTCATTGCTGGCTTGGAGCGCATCCAGCCTTTTCGGCGAGCCTGGCTGGAAGATCATCAGGACACCCTGACGGATCTGCTGCACATGCTGGTGAACCTGTCTGTCATTCAATTTACTGCAGAATTTCTGGCTAAGTTAGGCGATGCGGTACCGGCTTCGGTTCGGCTCTTTCCGATCGAGAGCCCATTGTGGCTGCAATTGCTACTAGTCGCCGCCGTGCTCGACTTGAGCCTGTATGTGATGCACCGCATCAGCCACCGGGTGCATTGGCTGTGGCGCTTTCACATGATCCATCACAGCGCTGAGCGGCTCTACTGGATGAACGGAGAACGTCGACATCCTCTGCATGCGGCGTTGATGGCCGGGCCGGGGCTGGTGGTTTTGCTCATATCTGGAGCTCCGTCTGCCGTAGTCGCAACGTGGTTTGGGATCCTAACCGTCCATCTGGCCTTTCAGCATTCGAACCTGGACTACAGCGTGGGTTGGCTGCGGCATGTGCTAGGGGTTGCTGAGGTCCATCGTTGGCACCATAAGCGCGACTTCGAAGACGCCCAGGTCAAATTCGGTGAGTTTTCAACCGTGTGGGATCGGCTATTCGGAACCTTCTATGACAGTGCCGGGAAGCTGGGCAAAGCTGAGGTTGGGCTGCATGAAAAGGACTACCCCAGAAATTATTTC
The DNA here is from genome assembly GCF_024448895.1 of Stutzerimonas stutzeri. Classification (GTDB taxonomy): domain Bacteria; phylum Pseudomonadota; class Gammaproteobacteria; order Pseudomonadales; family Pseudomonadaceae; genus Stutzerimonas; species Stutzerimonas stutzeri_Q. The sequence goes on along the minus strand of NZ_JAMOIC010000048.1, from coordinate 7,892 downwards.
GGGCAATTTATTGATCCTCTTCGTCCAACATCTGCTTACCCGGCCGGTCACAATTCTTTAGAACAGGATGAAAGCCGCAATACGTAGCTAGAACGGGTGGAGTCTCAACGGGAGTACAAGCGATGCCAAACATACCGCGTGACACCGGATTGGACAGTACTTGGGCCTTCTTGCGAGATCCCTACCGATTTATCTTTGCGCGCAGTCAGTTTCATCAATCGCCGGTGTTTCAAACTCGCTTGATGTTACAGAAAACTCTGTGCCTAACAGGTGCCGAAGCTGCTCGCTTGATTTGCGACCCTGACCGATTCGTTCGCCAGAACGCTGCGCCCAAGCGACTGCAAAAAACCTTATTCGGACAAGACGGTGTCCAAGGTTTGGACGGTGATGCGCATCGTCACCGAAAGGCCCTCTTCATGGGAGTGCTCACACCCGCGAACGTGCAGGAACTAGCAGAGTTGAGCGAGGTTCGTTGGAGGGAGTATGCGCGAACTTGGCGTCCCGGTGAGTCAATCGTCCTCTACGAGATTGCTCGCGAAATTCTATGCCGCACCGTATGCGACTGGGCCGGTGCTCCAATCGCTGAAAGAGATGTTCAACAATGGACTCAAGATCTTGCAGCTCTCTATGAGCACGCCGGCGCGATCGGTCTGCAGCACTGGCAGGCACGGAAGGCACGTCGCCGATTGGAGCAATGGGCGGCAGAACTTGTCGAGTCCACTCGCGCCGCTCCCCCTACACCCGAGCAATCGCCTCTCGAACGCATCGCCCATTACAAGGACCAGCACGGACAGCCGTTGGATCTACATACCGCATCAGTGGAACTACTAAATCTGCTGCGGCCGACGGTAGCCGTCTCTGTATTCATAACCTTTGCAGCGCTAGCGCTGCACAAGCACCCGTTCTGTCTGAGAAACCTGCAGTCGGGAGATGAAAGAGATATAGGTTGCTTTGTGCAGGAAGTGCGGCGTTTCTACCCCTTCTTCCCAGCGATCAGCGCTCGCGTGAAAGAAGATTTTCTATGGGAAGGATTTGCCTTTGGCAGGGGCACCTTAGTCCTGCTGGACTTATACGGAACCAATCACGATTCCCAGCTCTGGGAGGAGGCAGATCGTTTCAAGCCTGAGCGCTTTCGATCCAACTCTCCGTCGCCATACTGCTTCATCCCACAAGGACCAGGCGACCCGCATGTTAACCATCGCTGTCCAGGTGAAGGCGTCGCCGTCGCATTGATGAGCGTTGCTGTTCGCTTCCTGGCTCGCTCGCTCCAATATGAGGTTCCCGAACAGGATCTATCAATCACCTGGGACCGATTGCCGGCACTGCCCCGAAGCCACTTCGTCATGCGGAATGCGCGAATCACAATGTAAGTTTGGTGTTTAACGAAGCGAGTCTCGCCCATCTCAAGATATGAACGGTGGGGCATGGCGTTGAGCTGCCCAGCGCAACCACGGCAATCGGGGAATACTCAGAATAAGCTGTTCACAGTCATTCCCCAATTGAGTCATTTCCGAGGGCCGTTCTGACTTATTGTCGCTTGGTATCGTCCAGATTCAGCGCAACGGGCAGGTCAGTCGGTGCCAGACAAATGCCCTCGTCACTGCAGGCCTGCACCCGTACAATCATTTCGAGCCTGCCTGCCTTTTCCAGCACGGCGGTCTGTTTTTCGTCGGGCCGCAGCCGAATACTTGCACCGTCGTCATACACCTCTAGGGCGGTGTCACTCAGCACAATGTCACTGACCCGGCCGCGCGGGTACTGCGTCGGGATTATAAGCGCCTGGCCGTTGACTGAAGAGCTGACGACGGTGGGAATCAGGAATTCCATGGAGGCCGGATTTGCATTCACATGCCAGCCCGGTTGAATGTTCAGTGTTAAAACGAAATCACCCGTCTTTCCCGCCATTGCTGCGGCGCCTCCCGCAACAGTGAGGCGGACCTTATCAGCGGAATTTGCCAACCCTGCTCGGGTCGGCACCGGGACTTCAAGACCGGCACGTTCAGTCTGGGCAGCGTCGAGGTTGTTTCCGTTGGTGTCGATCAACATGAACGCAGCGATCGCGATCGCAAAAACCACTACTCCAGCTAGCAATCCTTTTTGTCGAATCACCATGATTGGGTCTCCAGTATCTAAGGTTGTGGGTTTCCGGTGCGATTGATAGCTTCGACCAAGCTGTCGGTGTCAAAAAGCCCCGTGAAACGGGCGATAACGGTGTCGTCACGGTCAACAACCACTGCGAAGGGTAAGGCCTGCCCGCCGGTCGCAGTTAATAGCGCATCTTTTTCTGGGTTGCTCGCTGTCACGTCAACTTGTATGGGCACCATCTTGGTGCGCCGCACGGCTTCGGCCACAGCGGCCTCCTGGTAGACCGTGCGCTCAAGTATCTTGCAGTTGATGCACCAGTCGGCGGTGAACTCCAGCAAATAGGGTGTGCCCTGGGCTTTTGTCTCCGTCAGTAGTTTTGCGGAGTAGGGTTGCCAGACGAGTTCGTCTTCGCTGTTGCCCAGCGGGGATGCGAATTCCACAGTCATCGCAAGGGCAAGGCCTGCCGCCGTTGTGGTGATCACACGCACGGTACCATTACCCTGGACGAAACGGCGGGCACCCCAGGCCAGCACCAGGGCCAGCCAAGACCACCATAGCCAGGTATAAACCGCTTTGGGCACCAGGCTCGCGCTGAAAAAGACGGCTGCGGCCAGCAAGACCAACGCGAGCACTTCTCTAATGACCAGGGTCCAGGGCCCCGCCTTGGGCAACCGGCTCAGCCAATCGGGTTTGAGCATCAATGCTGCGTAGGGCAGCGACAACCCCAGCCCGATACTGCCGAATATCCCCATACTTACCGGCGTCGGCTGGGTAACGGCAAAGGCTAGGACTCCACCAAGGAAAGGACCGGCGCAGGGTGCGGCCAAAACCGCACTCAATAACCCAGATACGAATGCTTCAAAGTAGCGCCGGCCATGGACCGAGGCGGCGAACGCCGGGATCGGGATGGGCAAATCCAGCCAGGTGACCACCGCAAACCCGACCATCAAGGCAACAAGGACACCAACGAACACCGCAGACTGAAACAAAGTGCCCCAGCTCCACTGCAGAAGTGCGGTCAGTCCGCCCAACGTCAGGAAAAACGCGAGCGTTCCTGCGGTGAACGCCAATGCCGCCAGCACGCGGTGCGATCGTTGGCTGCCCGCCTCTCGTAAGATGGTCCGGACCTTAATGGGAATTGCAGGCAAAACGCAGGGCGTCAGGTTGAGCAGCAAACCTGCCACTATCGCCATTAAGAGCTGGCCGGCGATGAGTAAAGAGGGAATTTGATCCATCACTCAGCTATTCCCAGCCCCTTCCCACCCTTCCTGGCCGGAACGTCCGGTCTGACCCCGCCATTGGCTGCTTGCATACTTAAATAGCAGATTTTTTGAGTGCTCATATCTCTTCTCCATATAGACCCCGTCCTTTGAGTTATTGGCAAACGTCAGCTATCGGTAACGATTATCGCATCGGCTTCAGGCATCGCGAAGAGCTGAGATGACATTAAAGAATTTTACACAGGCGAGGCAGATGCTTGGTTAGTGCCACTCTGGGTATGCTAAAAACCTAGCGGCTTACCATTTTCATACGACTAGCCAACAACTAAATATAAGTCTGTTCACGCTGAGGCCCACAATCGCTCAATGAGCAGCTGCACGCACCGAGCCTACTGGTCCTCTCAAGAATAAGTAATGGCCTATAAACAATCCCCTAGGGATGGTCTGAAGTAGCCATGTATTTCTGGCTGACTTCAGCTTCCGCCGATTTTGAAAGCGGAAAATCGACCAAAAATGATCAGATCACCGCTCATTTCTGTGTTTTTAGCCGCCGCGAGCACCTCGCGGCGGCCATTCCCCGCATTACAGGCGCACCTCTCCCGCGTTGGTCAGTAACCGTCGGCGCGCCTTCCACAGATTCGACAGCGCGAACAGCGTGACCAACTGAGCGGTGTTCTTCACCAGCCCGCGGAAGCGCACCTTGGTATAGCCAAACTGCCGCTTGATCACGCGGAACGGGTGCTCGACCTTGGCGCGTACTTGGGGCTTTGGCCTTCTCGATCTTGCGCTTGGCTTTGTATAGCGCGCTGCGCTTATCGAGCTTCTTGTAGGTGATGCGGCGTGCCGCAACCTGCCAGATCACCTGACGCCCCTCATGCTCGGGACGCTTCTCAACGCCGGTGTAACCAGCGTCGGCGCAAACCACATTCTCGTCGCCGTGCAGCAGCTTATCGACCTGGGTGACATCCGCCACGTTGGCCGCCGTGCCCACCACGCTGTGCACCAAGCCCGATTCGTCATCCACGCCGATGTGCGCCTTCATGCCGAAGTAGTATTGCTGGCCTTTCTTGGTCTGGTGCATCTCCGGGTCGCGCTTGCCGTCCTTGTTCTTGGTTGAACTCGGCGCGTTGATCAGTGTGGCATCGACGATAGTGCCTTGGCGCAGCGACAGGCCGTGGTCACCCAGGTGGCCGTTGATCACAGCCAGGATGCCGGCAGCCAGCTCATGTTTCTCCAGCCCGGCTTTGGAGCTTTTTCCTGCGAGCCAATGCCATATGTAGACAAATCCCTTCCTTCTCACCCGATACAGAGTCTGCTCGCTGTGAGAATGGCAAGCGTTATGTATCCAACCGATGATACTGCCGAATTCGACGAAGCAGGAGCAAACCGAGTCCGAGTGCGATCACGCCAAGGATAGGCCAATCCCGCCAGCGCACATAAGGGGTCGCGCCAGTTCGGGGGGTCACTTCGGCGCTGAGGGTGGCTACGCGGAATTGAGGAGCGCGTGTAAGGACCTTTCCCTCATAGCTGACAGTTGCTGTGATGCCCGTGTTCGTGGCTCGCAGTAGGTCACGTCCGGTTTCGATGGCACGCATGCGGACCATCTGGAAGTGCTGGAGAGGGCCGATTGAGCTGCCGAACCAAGCATCGTTGCTGACATTCACCAGTAACTGCGCTTCGGGCAGAAGTTCCGTGACTTCAGCACCAAAGACCGCCTCGTAGCAGATGAGTGCTCCGACGGGCACACCCGCTGCGTTAAGGACGTGCGCTTCCCGTCCTGGTGTGAAATCGGACATAGGCGCCCCGAGCACGTCGAGGGCCGAACCCAAGAAGTTCCGGAGCGGAACATATTCACCGAATGGCACCAGGTGGCGTTTGTAGTAGTACCCTGCGGGATCTGAGAGGCTTATCACCGCGTTGTAGGTGCGACCGTCCGTCTCGCGTATAGGGACGCCAATCATTAACGAGGTGCCGGCCTGATCGGCTAACACCTCGAGCTCAGCAAGATATTCTCTAGCCTGGTCATGCCACATCGGGATTGCCGCTTCTGGCCAAATCACGATGTCGGCCCCGAGATGCTGCTTCGTAAGCGTCTGATAGCGGTCAAGCGTGATTTCCCGGGAATCCGGGTCCCATTTTTTGTCTTGCGTGATGTTTCCCTGCAAGAGGGCAATATTGATAGGGCCAGCGGCTGGCTGCGTCCACTCACGATCCAGAATCTGCAAGCTGGCGAGAGTAGCGATTAACACGGCACCGGCTACCGTCGCACGGTGCAGGCTTAAGCCCAAGATAACCCACGCAAGCCCGCCAGCGAGCAAGGCCACCAGAAAACTCACGCCAAGCACACCAAAGACAGGAGCGATAGTGGCAAGTGTGGTGTCGGTCTGGCTGTAGCCGATAAAAAGCCAAGGAAAGCCGGTTAAGAACCAGGTGCGCATCCATTCACTCAACACCCATGCCGCTGGTAGCCCTAGCCAGAGCGCCGTCGCATCGATCTCAGGGTGCAGGCGGCGTACGAGATACGCGACGCCCCATGGGAAGAGAGCTAGCAGCGAGACAAAGGCCGTTGTGGCTAACACTGCCACCACGGGGCCATTGCCGTACTGGCTGATGCTGATGTAGACCCAGGAGACACCTACGCCGAAGTAACCAAGGCCAAATATGTAGGCCGACCATAGCGCCTGACGCCTTGAAGATTGCGCGACCAGGACAAACAATGCGGCAAGAGCCATCACCGCAATCCATGCCCAGCCCACAGGGGCAAAGGCAAGCGGCATGGCGCCTCCGGCTAGTAAAGCCATCACCCTTGTCAGAAACGTCTTGTAGCGCATTCCCGAGGTTAAGTCGGACGGTAGAGCGCACTTATCACCCAATGCTCTCGCCTCCTAAGCCAAGATCAACCCTGTAGCTCATGCTTTCTTGCTCCGCTCAACTCACACCCATCAACCCATTCGACGGGCTGACCAGAGTAGCAAAGTGAACTTTCTGAACTCGACAAGGTGCGCCGTAAGCTGGGAGCTGCTCCGTATTCAGCCAGCAAGACAGCGGACAACCGCCACGTCTCGCTCGTCAAACATCAACCGCCTGTCGCTTCGAGCGACTGGCTAATCGATTCGCGCGTTGCGGGCGCCAGGCGCAGCTTCCAGCGCCCACTCTTCAGCTGCGATCTGGAAACGGTTCATGTACAGCACGAAAGCAACCACGCCCAGCAGGGTTAGAGGCGAGGCCAAGGCCAGCGCCCAAGCCGCCAGAGTAATGGCGAAGCCTAAGTACATGGGGTTGCGGCTGTAATGGTAGATGCCAGCCTCCACCAATGCCGAAGCCTGCTGCGGCTGCAATGGATTGACAGTAGTACGTGCGCGGCGAAACGACAGTACGCCGGCGAAACACACGCCGAGCCCCAGGAACAGTACCGGCAAAGCGACGGTCAGACGCGCGGTCCATGTCAGTTCGATGCTCGGCAATCTGGGTCCCGACAACCCCATCAGCAGAGCGATCAGGCCCGCTACGAGCAGCGGTGGCACGCGGTTCTCCAGCGCGCTCATAGTGTCATTCCCGTGCCTTGGCCACTTCGCTGCTCACTAATCGGCGCAGCGGCTCCGGGCCGAACTCGCTGAGCGCACGACCATTTACAAAAAAGGTCGGGGTGCCACGAATCCCAACGGCCTTGACGTCCTGCATGTCCGTTTCAAGCACGGCGTTGACGCTAGGCGTATGCATGTCCTGGCGGGCCTGCTCCAAGTTCAAACCGACGCGCTCGGCAGCAGCCCATGCCTGCGTTACCTTGGGGTCGTCGTGCCAACCGGGCTGGGTCTCCAGCACAGCCTCCAGCACTTGTTCATGGAGATTTTGCTTGCGCGCCGCCTCAAGCATCCGCGCCACTTCTTCCGAACCTTGATGAAACAGTACATAGCGCAGCACCAGACGTACATCTTCCGGGTTCTCGGCGAGGATCTGCTTCACATAGGGATGGAAGGCGCGGCATGCCTCGCATGAAGGATCGAAGAACTCGACAATGGTTACTGGCGCTTGCGTTGGGCCGAACACCGGCGAGTGGAAGCGAACCAGTTGGCCACCGTTCTGTTTGGGTTGTGTCGCGGTCTCTTGGGCTGTCGAACCGGGAGCTTGGGCCTGTTGAGGTGACTGCGAGGGGGAATAGAAGAATGCGGCGGCGGCAAAAACGGCCAGGATCACGGCACTGGTGATCAGGACCACGGAACGGCGATTCATGAAGTTGTTCTCCGACGGATGAGAATGAGCAGGATGGCGATCAGGATAAAGGCGAACAAGGCGAGTGCCGGCAGGGGCACCACGCCGAAGAGTGTCATTCCGGCGCCCGAGCAGGATGGACCGGTGGCCGTGCAGGGCTGGATCGGCTGTGGAATCAGCCCTGCATAGAGCAGCGTGTGAACAAATGCCAGCGCCGCACCGATAGCGGTCAGCGGTAGGGCGTAACGCCAGACTGTGAAATCCGAGCGGTAGCAGGCGATGGCCAGGATCACCGCCAGCGGAAACATAAAGGCGCGCTGGAACCAGCACAAAACACAGGGTGCCTGGCCCATCACCTCGCCAATGAACAGCGCGGAT
>NZ_JAMOIC010000047.1 GCF_024448895.1 Stutzerimonas stutzeri | reverse complement strand
CTGCGGGCTAATTGCAACGATGGGCGGGAAGTTGAGGCTTGCGGCATTCTCGCCGGAATTAGCGAGGACGCATGCATTAAATGAACGGCGTTGGGGCTTGCGGGCCTGGTTACCCGGCCAACGCGCATGCCCTCGAAATGGTTGTTTGTCCCTGTGGTTTTTGCCCCTTCGTAGTGATGGCTGTCTCCGTGCGGTATCACTTTGAGTCAGGCCTGCCGAGGAAACGTGAGTTCAAACGTGGTCCGACCGTCTTTGCTGGCGACGGCCACGTGGCCTTTGTGGAGGTTCATCACTGAGCGGACAATCGCTAGCCCCAATCCTGCCCCGCGAGGTTGTATGCCGTTAACGCGGTAAAAGCGGTCGAACAGATGTGGGAGATGATCCGATTCGATAGTCGCGCCATGATTGGTGACAGCCAGCGAGACGATGTCTACGTCCTCCTCAAGGATCTTAAGTTCGACCGTACTGCCAGTATTTGAATGCCGCAGCGCGTTGGATAGCAGGTTGGAAATGGCCCGCTGGACCATAAGTCGATTTCCCAAAATCATGGCATCGCCCGTTACTGTCGTAGCGACTCCCGCTTCTTCGGCAAGGACTTCGAAGTATTCACATACGCGCCTCGCCTCGCTTCCTAAAGATAATTGTTCGAGCTTCAGTGCTGGGCTGGCGTGGCTGGCCTGGGCGAGAAACAGCATGTCTGACACGATTCGATCCATGCGTTCGAGTTCTTCAACCGACGACTCGATCACCTCCCGATAATGCTCCTTGCTTCGCTCACGCACCAAAGTCACCTGCGCCTTGCCTATCAGGTTGTTCAGCGGAGTTTTTAACTCATGAGCCACATCGTCCGAGAATTGTGACAGTTGCTGAACGCCGTCATCGAGTCGATGAAGCATTACGTTGAGGCTGTGCGCCAATGCCTGGAGCTCTTGCGGAAGCCGATCGGTGCGGATTCGAGGTGATAGATCCTGTGTAGATACCTTAGTCGCCAAGGCCCGGAACTTGCGAAGCGGCCGCAAGCCATTTTGGGCGATTAGCCATCCAGCCAATCCGATCAATATCAGTAGCATCGGCACGGTCACTAAGGCCGAGCGCAGGAATGCAGCCACCAGCCGTTGATCGGCACTGCGATCTTGCGAAAGTAAAAGCGTCATTGGAGCCAGTCCCGGGACTTGGATTTGCTTGCGCCCGGTTAGCATCTGCACGCCATCTTTCGTTGTCCAGCCAAGATAGTCGCCGTCCCTGCTCACGAGATCCAGCTGCTGCGGCGCATTGGCGAATCGGCCGATACTGAAAATGGGTGATTTCGCTGTATCGCCGATGACCGTAATCGAAAGGTTGTCATGGCCGAGTACGGTATCGCTCAATGCGTGTTGCCAGGAGCGGCCCATACGGGCTTTGGTGTCTTCGAGGAGTCCATGATCGATCTGAGAGAGCTTGGCCGTCACTTCCTCCTGGGCGCGCAGTTCCAGTTGGCGCACCAGTACCCAGTAGCTCAGTGCAATCAGCAGCGCGACCAAAGCGGCGCCGGTCAGTGTGATTTGAAGCGCGAGACGCGATGCGAGGCTGAGTGGCTTCAAGGCCGCGCCTCCAGCACGTAGCCCACACCCCGGATGGTGTGTATCAGGCGATCGCCGAAGGGTTCGTCCACTTTCATCCGCAGGCGACGAATCGCAACATCCACCACATTGGTATCGCAGTCGAAATTGATGTCCCACACCATGGCAGTTATTTCCGTACGCGTGAGGACTTCGCCAGTCCGGCGCATGAGCAGATGCAATAACGCAAATTCTTTGCTGGTGAGGTCGATACGCTGACCGCTCCGGTAAGCCCTATGCCGGGCCGGGTCCAGTTCGAGGTCGGCTACACGCAGGTTGCTCGGAAGTGTGACTGCCTCGCCTCGCCGCAACAGTGTCCGGATACGGGCAAGCAGCTCGGGGAACTGGAACGGCTTGACCAGATAGTCGTCGGCGCCCGATTCCAAGCCGCGGACTTTTTGCTCTAAGCGGCCATTGGCAGTCAGCATGATGACGCGTGTCTGCTTACGCCGCCTGATGAGTTCGAGAACCTCCCACCCATCCATGGTTGGCAGATTCACATCTAGCAGCACGATGTCATAGTCGTTCTGCAGTGCCAGGTGAAACCCATCGAGGCCATCACTTACGCAATCGACCAAGTAACCACATTCGATAAGACCCTGCTGCAAGTATTCCGCAGCTTTGATCTCGTCTTCGACAACCAGGATGCGCATGTTTTGAGGTAACTCGGCAAGGAGGTGCGCGGTAAGCGGAACCAAAAAAATCCATGTAGTAACTAGGTCAAGACGAAAGCGGCTTGGCTCTAGCGTGAAAGGCAGAGGCGAAAAGATCTGCCCAGGGAAGCGGGAAGCACTTTAACGCGGTAAAAGCCCTGTGAGGGCTATCTTGCGAATTTGTAATCTACCGGTCATTTGGTTGACCCGCAGCGCGAGCGGGTGCACCAAACGAAAAAAGGCGCCCTGATGGGCGCCTGAAACACATCTTCAAACCAAGGGAGCAAAACTAAAGAAGATGTGGTGTTGCTCATGGTGTTTCACAAGATCGAGAGAGGGTACTCGGCGATGAATCGGACCTCATCGAGGTCGGACTCGAAAGCAGTCGCCCGCGTGGTAGCCTGGCGCACCCGCAGAGAGAGGTCCTTGAACGAGCCTGTCTGTACAACGTAGCGTGCTTCGACGTCGCGTTCCCAGCGCTTCTGTCCGGACAGAGGCGCGCCGTTATCGTCTTGGCGCATATATACCTCATTTGCGTTGCTGTAATCGGCGCCCCAGCCGCGGGCGTAGCGAGTCATGAACGTAAGCCCAGGTATGCCGTAACCCGCCATGTTCAGGTCGTAGCGCAGCATCCAGGACTGCTCTTTAGGTGAGTTGAAATCACTGTACTGGATGGAGTTATTCAGGTAGATCGAGTCCGCCTGGCGCAAGTAGTCAAAGTCGTTGTTACCGTTGTTTCGCTGATACGACGCCGTGACGGTGTGCGCGCCGAAGGCGACACCCAGGCTGGAGCTCCAGATGTTGTTGTTGAACTCGCCCAGCAACTCGCGGCCTTCGTCGGTTGCCTTGTAGTAGTTGAAACTGCCCAGCAACGCGACGACATCGGAAAGCGGATAGGTGGCCGATAGACCGAAGTAATGTTGGTTCCAGGCATCCTTGAGCCGGCTGGTATACAGGCTAAGACTAAGATTTTCGTTGACGCTATAGTCGCCGCCTGCGTAGCCGAGCCAAGGCGAGTCGACGCCGCCGCCATAAAACGTGACGAAGTCATCGTTCGTGTTGCTGGTATTGGGCTGGCTCATCGCGTGCAGGCGGCCGCCCTGGAGGGTGAGGTCGTCCAGCGAGTTGTTCACAACGGTGACACCCTTGAAAGACTCCGGCAGCAGCCGTGCGTCACCAAAGTGCACGACAGGAGTAGCGGGAAATACATCGCCTGCCTTGATCTCGGTGCCCAAGAACCGTGCTTTCACGGCCCCCCCTACTCGAGAAAAGTCATCCTCGGCATCGCCGGCGCTATTGTAGGGGAGAAGATCGACGGTTCCGCCAGCACCGGAACGTCCTGATCCAGAATCGAGCTTGAGGCCGAGCATGGCGAAGGCGTCGACGCCGATCCCCACCGAGCCTTGGGTATATCCGGACTCGAAGAAGGCCATCAGCCCGTGAGCCCACTCCTCAGAGTAGCCATTGCCGGTCGCACTCTCACCGTCGCGAAAATCTCGATTGAAATAATAGTTGCGATTTATCAGCGATAGCGTGCTGCCTTCGATGAAGCCCTCCGCTGTTTCCGATTGGGCAAAGACCGGGGCGCTGCCCAATGCCAGTGAAAGGGCTGTTAGTGAAAAAACGGCCATTTTGCTCATGATGATGCTCCTGGTGTACGGCAGGTCAGTGCTCAAATGACGCCTTTCGCTTTTTTTTAGCGCTTAGGCAAGTTCTTCCCTGCAGATGACCGCAGGATTAGCGGCAAATTACTATTTTGTTATCTGAGAGGCAAGCAATCGCGCATATCCTCGATTACAGATTTGTAATGTTGCGGTCACGCGGTCGTTATCCACTCTTCTTTAAAGTCAGCCCCATGGCCATCAGTTATCTCCCCGGCTTGGCGAGGCTGATAAAAACGCTTTCGTGTATTGTGTCCTAAACCCAGGACGAATCACTGTCGCAGTAGCGGCGCTGTGTTCCGCGTCTTGGCGGGGGTAGCTCTATGATTGGATTCGACATCTAAACCAGGAAGTCATCGTTTTGCCTTGGATGAGAAAAATAGTTCTGCTGTTGTTGCTAGCCCTGTTCCCATTGCAATCATCATGGGCAGTTGTTAGCACGAGCTGCAGACATGAGGATGGTTCGGCAGCAAATCATCTTGGACATCACGAACATTCGCACGAGTCTCTGGGTGCTGACGAGGAAGGATCGTCAAAAGCCGCAAAAAAAATCAGTCTGGATGGAGACTGTGTCTTTCATGGCGACCATATCAAGCCGCTTATAACGAAAGGGATTTCTCCCGGTTCGGTATTATCAATAAGCTTGAAACCGTTTTCTTCTGCTAGCTACGCATCGGCTGAAGCCGGGCGTCCTGAAAAACCTAATTGGCGCATCGGTGCAAAGCCGGTGAGACGCCAGATTAACCAGTAGGACGCCATTTATCTGTATCTGACGTCTCACCGAACCTTCCCTTTTCTAGGAGATTTCGGTGCGAAAAGTTCTTTTACCGCTGGGGTTGACGATGTTGTCGTGCAACCTCGCCTCTGCGCAGCCTTTAGAGTTGCCGACCTTCACACAGACCTTACCTGTCAGTGTGTCAAATACCTTCCCCGTTGAGTCTGTCGACTCCATAAGCTTTGTACGCGCCTTGGAACTCGCTAGCTCTGCAAGCCCTGAACTGGCTGCTGCAAGACGTGAGCTGGCTGCTTCTCGCGCATTGATTAGCCAAGCAGGAGCACGTCCGAATCCAATATTGTCCGCTAGCCAGGAGGGAATCCGGGGCGATGCCCCGGAGACCACGCTTGAACTGAGCCAAGAAATAGAGCTGGGTGGTAAACGTTCGGCTCGTATTGAGGCAGCGCAACGCGCCATGGACGTAGCGGCCGCCGACCTACAGGACGCCCAAGCTCGACTGAGGGGGGCAGTGATGGGTGCATACTACGATGTGCTTACTGCTCAAGAACGGCTGGACCTCGCTCAGGCTGCTTCAAAGCTTGCGAAGCAAGCAGTGAACGTGGCCAATCGACGTGTGAGGGCCGGCATGGTCTCTCCCGTAGAGGAAACCCGGGCGCGGGTTGCGGCTACTGGAGTGCAAGTAGAGCTTGCCCAGGCCACAGCTGAACTCGAAGCTGCGCGCACTCGGCTGGCGGCCAACTGGGGAAATCCACAGCCACGCTTTGAGCGAGTAAAAGAGCCGGTAGAGGCAGTGCCTCCTCTTCCCGAGCTAGCTGAGCTTTATAGCCGTTTGAACGATTCCGCCCAACTAACCCGCGCGCGTCGGGAGGCTGAAAGACGTCGGGCTGCGTTGGAGCTGGAAAGGACGAATCGCTTTTCTAACGTGACGGTTAGCGTAGGTGCCCAACGCTCAGATGAATATAACGGCACGCTGGGACTGGTGAGTATCTCGATGCCCCTGCCGTTGTTTGATCGAAACCAAGGCAACATCGGAGCAGCACAGGAACGGGCCTACCAGGCGCAGGACGAGCTCAACGCCGTCCATATACGCCTGAAAAGCGAACTTTCCCAAGCGCACATGCGGCTGCGCACTGCTCGCCAGCAGTTTGAACTGTTGCGCAACGATATGCTCCCCAGTGCCCAAAGCGCTTATGAAGCTGCCAGCAAGGGGTTCGAACTTGGAAAATTCACGTTCCTTGACGTACTGGATGCTCAACGCACGCTTTTCCAAGCCCGATCTCAGTACCTGTCTGCGCTATCACAAGCTAACCAGGCGGCGGCAGAAATCTCGCGAATTGTCGGAGATGGGTCGGCCGTTATCACCTCGGCCACTCAGCCATAGGAATCCATATGAAAAGTAAATCGAATACATCTTCCTTGGCTGGTCACAAGAAGCAGATTTTTTGGATCGTCGTCATATTAAGCGTGGCACTTATGCTTGGCGGATTGCTTCTTCGCAGTAGTCCAGCTGTGCCCGATGCGGGCGACGCACATAGCGAGCATGGTGACGAATCGGAGCATGAGGATGAAGGGCATTCGGATGAGGATGCAGAAGCCGAAGGAGATCATGGCCATGATGAAGGAGGCGCCGATAGCGATCACGAGGTCGGTGCGGCAGAGAAAGATGAGCATGAAGATGAGCCCGAGGGAGCGGAGCATACTGAAACAGCAGAGGTAGAACTCTCAGAGACACAAATCCTAGCCGCCGGCATCTCACTGGCAACTGCTCAGCCCGCAAAGATAAAAAGCGCAATTGAGCTGCCTGGCGAAATTACATTCAACCAAGACCGCACAGCGCAAGTTGTGCCTCGTCTCTCAGGTGTCGTTGAAGCGGTCAAAGTCGATTTGGGCGAACAGGTGAAACAGGGGCAAGTACTTGCTGTGATCGCGAGTACAGACCTGTCGGAACGTAGAAGCGAGTTCTACGCGGCGCAAAAACGTCTTGCATTGGCTCAAAAAACCTATCGACGCGAAAAGGAGCTATGGGAAGAGCGTATTTCTGCGGAACAGGATTATTTACAGGCACAACAGGCTTTACGGGAAGCAGAGCTGACTGTTGCGAATGCAAACGCACAGCTACAAGCGCTTGGCAGTGATGCTGGCAAGCCAGACGCATTGAGCCGCTACGAACTCAGGGCGCCGTTCGATGGGATGATCGTTGAGAAGGACATCACGCTCGGTGAGTCAGTCAATACCGATGACCAGATATTCATCATTTCCGATCTCTCCACCGTGTGGGCAGATATCAGCGTTCCTGCCAATGCACTCAGCGCGGTACGAGTAGGCAGCAATGCCGTTATCGAGGCCACAGCATTCGAGTCCAGTGCCAATGGAACCGTTTCTTATGTCGGCTCACTTGTTGGTCAGCAAAGCCGCGCCGCTACCGCCCGGGTCACACTTCCCAACCCTGAAGGGGTTTGGCGCCCCGGCCTGTTCGTCAAAGTGCAGGTAGGCGCTGGCGAAGCATCCGTGCCAGTCGCAGTAAGTCCTGATGCGATCCACACATTGGAAGAAAAGCCGGTGGTGTTTGTACGGACCGACCATGGCTTTGCTGCTCAGCCAATCGTGAGTGGCCGCAGCGATAGTGACGCGGTCGAAATCAAGGAAGGCCTCCAGCCCGGAGCGCGCTATGCCTTGGATAACAGCTTCATCATCAAGTCCGAGCTTGGCAAAGCCAGCGCCTCGCATGCTCACTGATACGGAGTTATAGAATCGTGTTCGAACGTATCATTCGTTTTTCTATCGAGCATCGCTGGTTGGTTATGCTAGCCGTGCTTGGCATGGCAGCGTTAGGAGCTTACAGCTACCAAAAGCTGCCTATCGATGCTGTCCCGGATATCACCAACGTACAGGTGCAAATCAACACTGCGGCGCCAGGTTATTCCCCGCTGGAAGTGGAGCAGCGTATTACCTACCCGCTCGAGACGGTAATGGCTGGGCTGCCCAAGCTCGAGCAGACACGATCCTTGTCTCGATATGGACTTTCTCAGATCACAGTTATTTTTGAGGAAGGCACTGACATCTATTTTGCCCGCCAACTTGTGAACGAGCGCCTGGGAGGGGCCAAAGATCAGCTCCCAGATGGCGTCACTCCAACACTTGGCCCTATTTCCACTGGGCTTGGCGAAATCTATTTTTGGACGGTTGAAGCTGAGGAAGGTGCCACCAAATCGGACGGTACGCCGTATACCCCTGCTGACTTGCGTGAGATTCAAGATTGGATCATCAAACCGCAAGTCCGAAATGTACCTGGTGTTACTGAGATCAATACGATCGGAGGATATGCAAAGGAATATCAGATCGCCCCCAACCCAGACACTTTGCGGTCGTTTGGACTAACACTACAAGATTTGATCGAGGCGGTTGAGCAAAACAATAACAATCTAGGTGCCGGATATATTGAAAAGCGCGGCGAGCAGTATCTTGTTCGCGCTCCAGGACAAATGCAGTCTGTGGAGGACATCCGCGATACCCTTATTAGCAACGTTGACGGTACCCCAGTGCGTATCCGCGACGTTGCGACGGTCGAGGTTGGAAAGGAGCTCCGCACTGGCGCAGCCACCGAGAATGGCCGCGAAGTGGTACTAGGTACGGCCTTCATGCTTATCGGTGAAAATAGCCGAGTAGTTTCAAGGGCTGTCGACGACAAGATGAAAGAGATAAACCTTTCGCTTCCGGAAGGCGTAAAGGCAATTACTGTCTACGATCGAACTGTACTCGTAGACAAAGCTATATCCACCGTTAAGAAGAACCTCACTGAGGGTGCCATTCTTGTTGTGGTTATACTTTTTCTCTTCTTAGGCAATATCCGGGCGGCGATCCTAACCGCGCTTGTGATACCGCTTTCTATGCTCTTCACGTTCACCGGCATGGTAGCCAATCAGGTCAGCGCCAACCTGATGAGCCTAGGCGCATTGGATTTCGGCATCATTATCGATGGAGCCGTGGTGATTGTTGAGAACTGCGTGCGTCGACTTGCACACGCTCAGTCCCATCACGGACGGGCATTAACACTGTCCGAACGGCTTCATGAAGTATTCGCTGCGGCAAAGGAAGTGCGTCGGCCTCTATTGTATGGGCAGCTGATCATTATGATCGTGTATCTGCCGATATTCGCCCTTACAGGGGTAGAAGGTAAGATGTTCACGCCCATGGCGTTTACCGTAGTGACAGCGCTATTCGGGGCGATAATCCTTTCGGTGACGTTCGTCCCGGCGGCCGTTGCGCTCTTTATCGGTAAGCGGGTTACGGAGAAGGAAAACTTTCTAATCCGCAATGCTAAACGGGCCTACGCACCTGCGCTCGATGCGGTAATGGCCAACAAGCCAGCAGTGCTCACCTTTGCGGTAGTTGTAGTCATACTTTCTGGCCTCGTAGGGTCACGTATGGGCAGTGAATTCGTGCCTAGCCTCAACGAGGGAGACTTCGCTATCCAAGCCCTTCGTGTACCAGCTACCAGTCTTAGTCAGTCTGTAGAGATGCAGCAGCAGCTGGAGCGAAAGCTTATGGATGAGTTTCCGGAGATTGAACGCATATTTGCGCGAACTGGCACTGCGGAAGTGGCATCGGATGCTATGCCTCCAAATATCTCTGACGGGTACGTCATGCTGAAGCCACAAGAACAGTGGCCGGATCCAGGCAAGTCGCGTAATCAGCTCTTAAGCGAGGTGCAAGCATCCGCCGCTGAGTTGCCGGGCAATAACTACGAGTTTTCCCAGCCGATTCAGCTGCGTTTCAACGAGCTGATTTCCGGAGTTCGTGCCGCGGTAGCCGTGAAAATCTATGGTGATGACATGGACGTTCTTAACAGCACGGCGGCGGAAGTATCCGAGGTGCTAGGACAAGTACCAGGCGCTTCAGAGGTTACGGTCGAGCAGACGACTGGCCTTCCCATGCTCACGATTGATATCGATCGCGATCAGATCGCACGATACGGCCTGAGTCTAGATACCGTCCAGCAAGCGGTTGCAGTAGCTATCGGTGGCCGAGAGGCAGGCACCTTGTTTCAAGGAGATCGGCGTTTCGATATCGTGGTTCGTTTACCGGACGAGATACGCAGCGATCTCGCCGCAATTGAGCGGCTTCCAATTGCCCTTCCAAGGGAATTAAACAGCACCATAAGTTATATCCCCCTCGGCGAGGTGGCCACCCTGGATTTGGCCCCCGGTCCGAATCAGATCAGTAGAGAAGAAGGGAAACGGCGAATTGTCGTCAGTGCAAACGTCCGTGGTCGTGACATTGGATCATTCGTATCTGAGGCAGAACAGAAAATCCAGGCCCAGGTAGATATCCCGGCAGGTTATTGGATCGACTGGGGCGGTACCTTTGAGCAGCTTGAATCGGCAACGAAGCGGCTGCAGATTGTCGTCCCCGTGGCGCTGCTCCTGGTCTTCATTCTGCTTTTCATGATGTTCAACAATGTCAAAGACGGTTTGTTGGTCTTTACAGGGATTCCATTTGCGCTCACCGGAGGCATTGTTGCGCTGTGGCTCAGAGATATCCCATTGTCCATTTCAGCAGGTGTTGGCTTTATTGCTCTGTCAGGCGTCGCCGTTCTAAATGGCCTGGTAATGATCTCCTTCATCCGTAGCCTACGGGAGCAAGGTTTACCTCTGGACACTGCGATCCGCGAAGGTGCCCTTACCCGGCTACGACCGGTATTGATGACAGCCTTAGTGGCTTCACTCGGGTTCGTTCCAATGGCCTTGAATGTGGGTACCGGTGCAGAGGTACAACGTCCCCTTGCGACGGTGGTGATCGGGGGGATTCTCTCCTCAACGGTGCTAACGCTATTAGTTTTGCCGTTGCTCTACCAGATGGCTCATCGACGCGAAGACGAATTGGAGGAGCAAGAAATCGCGTTGGCCGCTGACAGAACAAGCTAGAGATTGGATGGCGGCACACAACGCCCCGTTCTTGCTAGCTAGCGAGAACGGGGCGCGTTAATTATCGGAGCGCAGTTTCATTAGCGGCGCAGCGGACAGCACAGCCTTTGTGGCGCAGTCTGATGCATCTAAGCGGTAAATAAAAAATTGCTCAGCGCTTAGTGCGTATGACTTTCGCTACATACGCGTCCTTGACCTGATGGCTTTCACCCACGGTGAGCTGACGAAGGATTATGCAAACAGCGACTGACCTGCCCCGGTCGGCAGCAAAGGGCGATAGCTACGACAAAGCCCTGGCTGGAACGATCAGCGGGCTGTGCAAGGCCGAGCTGACACCGTCAATCATGGGCGAACCGTGAGGCCTTTGAGATAGCGACCCAGACATGGGTGCGCTGTACGCCACAGCGTCTGTTCAGCTCACTCGGACATGATCCTTGCGAAGGCTAATAACAACAGATCAGGCAATGGCGGCCTGACTTAAACGAAACGGCTTATATAAATTCCGGGCGATTCGCTGGTAGCGATGTTGCGGGCAAGTTATGGAAACAAAAAAGCGCCCCGAAGGGCGCTTAGAGTGCAACTGCTTCCAAAGGAGATTGGAAGCTGCCGGAGGCGAATATCGTTCAGATATGAAGCGGTTAGTCAGCTTTGGTTTCTTTCTTGCTTTCCGTATTGTTCTGATCTTGGCGGGTATCCTTAATCTGTAATTCGTCTATTTTTCGTTTGGCGGATTCGGTTCCGTGAATTCGTTTTTGATCTGCTCGGAATTTTTCATTAAATTTAATTGAGCGGTCGTAACCATCTTCTGCATAAGACAATGCGGAGCCGCAGATTACCAAACCAACAACAATAGCTTTCAACAGATTCATAGGGCAGTCCTCGCTAAATTCAAAGGTGGCTTGCTGAGCTTTCTCGCTGAGCCCTGCAGGTTCGAATGAATTTTGCGTGATTGAAGTTAACAGCAGCATGAGCCAAGCATTACATTATTGAAATGTAATGCTTCCATTGCGCGGTGACATGAGCGCCTTGCTTCGTCATGTCAGCACCGAGGCGCACCAATCTGCAAGGGCCTATCCTACGAAAAGAATGATTGGAAGATTACAATTTTGTCATCTTCGGATTGACGCCGCATCATCTATCATTAGCGAGCAACGTCGTTTAACGTTTGAGAGGGATCGGCCAGTTATCGGCAAGTTTCAGACGATAATGCACGAACTCGCTTGAGAGTGGTCGCATTTCTGTCAGTGTGGTTTGGAAGGCCAGATGGTATTGGTGCTAGTATTATCTATTACTTTTTTGGGCTCCCTATCCTTGTCTTATGTTATTTAAGGACGGTTAAAAACCAATGGCTCACGAACATAACCATAACACCGAAGCCATAGGCGATAAGCGTTTAATCGCTGCCATTGGCGTTAATACTGTGCTAACTCTGGCACAAGTTGTTGGAGGAATACTTTCTGGCAGTTTATCGCTCATAGCTGACGCGCTACATAACTTGAGCGATGCCGCATCACTGGTTATTGCGCTCATCGCACGTAAAATCGGTCGCAAACCGCCAGATGCTTTTAAAACCTTCGGCTACCGACGCAGTGAAACCATAGCGGCTTTGATTAACTTGGTCACGCTGATTATCGTTGGTCTCTACCTCATCTACGAAGCTATAGGTCGGTTTTTTGCCCCACAGCCCATTGAAGGATGGACAGTGGTCGTGGTGGCGGGAATAGCCTTGATTGTAGATGTCGTCACGGCCTTGCTCACCTACACAATGTCTAAGAATAGCATGAATATAAAGGCGGCATTCTTGCACAATGTGTCGGATGCGCTGGCCTCCGTCGGTGTTATTATTGCCGGAACATTAATCCTTCTGTATGACTGGTATTGGACAGATACTGTACTGACGCTGATGATTGCTGGTTACGTGCTATGGCAGGGCTTTAGCATGCTACCTAAAACCATTCACTTGTTAATGGAGGGCGCACCAGAAGGAGTTTCCATCACTGATATAATCAATGTCATGGAGCAAGTGGACGACGTTGTGAGTGTTCACCACGTACATGTCTGGGAAATTGCCGAACATTCAACTGCATTGGAAGCTCACGTTGTCATCAAGAAGGCTAGCCTGCCCGAAATTGAACGAGTGAAGACTGATTTAAAACGTGTACTTCATGAGCGATTCAAAGTCAGCCACTCGACACTTGAAATGGAGCTAGACGGCAGTGTTTGTATCGACACCAGGCAGGCCGACAGTCATCGCAGCGAAGCATAAGCCTGCTTTGCGCTCACCGCTGTTGCTAGACAGTTATCTCGATATCAACGGAGTGAACTTGCGACATCACTCGTTGGCGCTATGTCTTCGACCAGAGACATGCTAGCGGCATGTGGCCAAAGCAGCTCGTCACGAGGAGATCAGGCTAGGTCGTGGCACCTTCGGCAGGCTGCCGCGACGAGCAAGCCCCGCCAGTCGCTACCGCCGCGGACGCTCAGAGCCAGCGGCGGACTCGTGCACGGTAGCGGGCAAATGATTCGCCGAACAATGTTTCCAGCGCCCACTCTTCGGCTGGGATCTGGAAACGGTTCATGTACAGCACGAAAGCAACTACGCCAAGCAGGGTTAGAGGCGAGGCCAAGACCAGCGCCCAAGCCGCCAGGATAATGGCAAAGCCTAAGTACATGGGGTTGCGGCTGTACCGGTAGATGCCAGCCTCCACTAATGCAGAAGCCTGCTGCGGCTGCAATGGATTAACCGTAGTACGCGCGCGGCGAAACGACAGGACGCCGGCGAGGCACACGCCGAGCCCCAGGAGCAGTATTGGCAAAGCGAAGGTCAGGCGCGCGGTCCATGCCAGTTCGAAACCCGGCAATTTGGTTCCCGACAAACCCATCAGCACAGCGATCAGGCCGGCCACGAGCAGCGGTGGCACGCGGTTTTCCAGCGCGCTCATAGTGTCATTCTCGTGCCTTGGCCACTTCGCTGTTCACCAACTGGCGCAGCGGCTCCGGGCCAAACTCGCTGAGCGCACGACCATTGACAAAAAAAGTCGGCGTGCCACGAACCCCAACGGCTTTAACGTCCTGCATGTCCGTTTCCAGCACGGCGTTGACGCCAGGCGTATGCATGTCCTGGCGGGCCTGTTCCAAGTTCAAACCGACGCGCTCTGCAGCAGCCCATGCCTGCGTTACCTTGGGGTCGTCGTGCCAACCGGGTTGGGCTTCCAGCACAGCCCCCAACACTTGTTCATGGAGATTTTGCTTACGCGCCGCCTCCAGCATTCGCGCCACCTCTTCGGAGCCTTGATGGAACAGTACATAGCGCAGCACCAAACGCACGTCTTCCGGGTTCTCGGCGAGGATCTGCTTCACATAGGGGTGGAAGGCGCGGCATGCCTCGCAGGAAGGGTCAAAGAATTCGACGATGGTCACTGGCGCTTGCGCCGGGCCGAACACTGGTGAGTGGAAGCGAACCAACTGGCCGCCGTTCTGTTTGGGTTGTGTCGCGGTCTCTTGGGCTGTCGAACCGGGAGCCTGGGCCTGTTGAGGCGATTGCGAGGGGGAATAGAAGAATGCGGCGGCAGCAAAGACGGCCAGGATCACGACACTGACGATCAGGACCACGGAACGGCGATTCATGGGGTGGTTCTCCGACGGATGATTATGAGCAGGATGGCGATAAGGATAAAAGCGAACAAGGCGAGTGCCGGCAGGGGCACCACGCCGAAGAGGGTCATTCCGGCGCCTGAGCAGGATGGACCAGTGGCCGTGCAGGGCTGGATCGGCTGTGGAATCAGCCCTGCATAGAGCAGCGTGTGAACAAATGCCAGTGCCGCACCGATAGCGGTCAGCGGCAGGGCATAGTGCCAGACGGTGAAATCCGAGCGGTAGCAGGCGATGGCCAGGATCACCGCCAGCGGAAACATGAAGGCACGCTGGAACCAGCACAACACGCAGGGTGCCTGGCCCATCACCTC
>NZ_JAMOIC010000046.1 GCF_024448895.1 Stutzerimonas stutzeri | reverse complement strand
CGGCCGTACCGTTGGTGCCGGCGTGGTTGCCAAGATCATCGAATAATCGATTGATCTGATGTATTCAGGTCGGCATAATAGTCGGCCTGACTCTTGTTAGGCCAGTAGCTCAATTGGCAGAGCGGCGGTCTCCAAAACCGCAGGTTGGGGGTTCGATTCCCTCCTGGCCTGCCAATTTCAATAATGAATTTGGCAGTATTTACAGGGTTCTAGCAGATGAATATCAAAGCAGAAGCCAAAGACTCGCGCTTCGATGTGGTGAAGTGGCTGGTTGTAGCTGCTTTGGTCCTTGTGGCGGTAGTGGGTAATCAGTATTACTCCGCGGAACCCATCCTGTATAGGGTCATCGCATTGCTTGCGATGGCTGTCGTCGCTGCTTTCGTGGCGTTGCAAACTTCTAAGGGCCGGTCTTTTTTCGTTCTTCTGAAAGAGGCTCGTGTCGAGATTCGCAAAGTCGTCTGGCCGACACGTCAGGAAACTACCCAGACCACGCTTATTGTGGTGGCGGTTGTTCTGATTATGGCGTTGTTATTGTGGGGGCTTGATTCCCTGCTCGGATGGCTAGTTTCCATGATTGTACGTTAAGGATTTCCCGTGGCTAAGCGTTGGTACGTGGTTCATGCTTACTCGGGTTACGAGAAGCATGTGATGCGTTCGTTGATTGAGCGCATCAAGCTTGCTGGCATGGAAGATCATTTCGGCGAGATCCTTGTGCCCACTGAAGAAGTGGTAGAGATGCGCAATGGTCAGAAGCGCAAAAGCGAGCGCAAGTTCTTTCCAGGCTATGTTCTCGTTCAAATGGACATGGCGGAAGGTGCGTGGCACCTCGTTAAGGATACGCCACGTGTGATGGGTTTTATTGGTGGTACTGCTGATAAGCCTGCGCCTATCACTGATAAAGAGGCTGAAGCGATCCTGCGTCGTGTTGCAGACGGCAGCGATAAGCCTAAACCCAAGACACTATTCGAGCCGGGCGAGGTTGTTCGGGTCGCAGATGGACCCTTTGCCGATTTCAATGGTGTGGTCGAAGAAGTCAATTACGAGAAGAGCCGCATTCAGGTTGCTGTTCTTATATTTGGTCGTTCGACGCCCGTAGAGTTGGAGTTCAGTCAGGTCGAAAAGGTCTAGCTGAACCAAGCGCCCCCACACCCCGCAGCTGTTGGCTGCGGGGTTTTGTCGTCACTGGGGTATTAAAGTAAGCAGGGGAGCCGAGAGGCGTTAAAACCCGAAACGGAGTAGTTATGGCTAAGAAGATTCAAGCTTATATCAAGCTTCAGGTAAAGGCCGGTCAGGCCAACCCGTCGCCGCCAGTTGGTCCAGCACTGGGTCAGCATGGCGTCAATATCATGGAATTCTGCAAGGCATTCAATGCCCGCACTCAAGGTCAGGAGCCAGGTCTGCCTACGCCGGTGATCATCACCGTTTACAGCGACCGCAGCTTTACCTTTGAAACCAAAAGCACCCCGGCAGCAGTTTTGTTAAAAAAAGCTGCAGGTATCACTAGTGGTTCTGCTCGTCCGAACACCCAGAAGGTAGGCACCGTTACTCGTGCTCAGCTGGAAGAGATCGCGAAGACCAAGAATGCTGATCTGACCGCCGCTGATCTCGATGCGGCCGTGCGTACCATCGCCGGCTCCGCTCGTAGCATGGGCCTGAACGTGGAGGGTGTGTAATGGCTAAATTGACCAAGCGCCAGAAGGCTTTCGCTGAGAAGATCGAAGCTGGCAAGCAGTATTCGTTTGAAGATGCCGCTACTTTGTTGGCGGAGTTGTCTGCAGTTAAGTTCACTGAGTCGTTCGACATCGCCATCAACCTTGGTGTTGACCCGCGTAAATCCGACCAGGTTGTGCGCGGCGCAACAGTTCTGCCTAACGGCACTGGCAAGAGCGTCCGTGTTGCTGTGTTTACACAAGGCCCTGCAGCTGAAGCGGCCCTGGCAGCAGGCGCTGACCGCGTTGGTATGGATGATTTGGCTGCTGAGATGAAAGGTGGTGATCTGAGTTACGACGTGGTGATCGCATCTCCGGATGCAATGCGCGTTGTTGGTCAGCTCGGCCAGATCTTAGGTCCGCGTGGACTGATGCCCAACCCGAAAGTTGGCACCGTTACTCCGGACGTCGCTACCGCTGTGAAGAACGCCAAGGCCGGCCAGGTCCGTTTCCGTACTGACAAGAACGGCATCATCCACACTTCTGTCGGTAAGGTTGGATTCGAAGCCGTTCAGTTGAAGCAGAACGTTGAAGCCCTGCTTTCCGATCTCAAGCGTCTGAAGCCGTCTACTTCCAAAGGCATCTATGTCAAGCGTGTAACGCTGAGCACGACCATGGGTCCAGGTCTGATCATCGATCAGGCGTCGCTCGAAGCTTAAAGTTATGCAGCGCTCAGGTTCGTGAGCGTAATAGATTGGGGTCCCTGCCTGGCGGGGGCTATCCAAGACCGTAGGCGACGAAAGTCTTAAATCGGAAGGGTGTTGCTCTTTCAGGCCTACGCAGAGGTGCTCCCGATTCGTACCGAATCAGACACCAAAACCCGTCCAGTTTCGATTGGGCGAACCGGTAACATCCAGGAGTAAAAACCCGTGGCAATCAAACTCGAAGACAAGAAAGCCATCGTCGCTGAAGTCAACGAGGCTGCCAAAGCTGCCCTTTCCGCTGTCGTGGCTGATGCCCGTGGCGTGACTGTGGGAGCCATGACCGGACTCCGTAAAGAGGCCCGCGACGCTGGAGTTTACGTACGTGTTGTACGTAACACCCTTCTTCGCCGCGCCGTTGAAGGCACTCCTTATGACGTGCTCAGCGACGTGTTCAAGGGCCCGACCCTCATTGCGTTCTCAAATGAACATCCGGGCGCCGCTGCCCGTATCTTCAAAGAATTCGCCAAGGGTCAGGACAAGTTCGAGATCAAGGCTGCTGCGTTCGAAGGTCAGTTCATCGCAGCCAACCAGATCGACGCTTTGGCAACCCTGCCGACCTATGACGAAGCTATTTCTCAGCTGATGAGCGTGATTCAAGGCGCTACCAGCAAGCTGGCTCGTACTCTGGCGGCCGTTCGTGACCAGAAGGAAGCTGCCGCTGCCTAAGGCGCGGAAAGCACTTTCGATTTCTTTTTGAATTAGATGGCCGCAGGCTGTCACTTATATACAGGAACAAGAGTCATGGCTCTGACCAACGAAGACATCATCAACGCCGTTTCCGAAATGTCCGTGATGCAGGTTGTTGAACTGATCAAGGCAATGGAAGAGAAGTTCGGTGTTACTGCAGCGGCTGCTACAGTTGCTGCTGCTGGCCCGGCTGCTGCCGCTGCTGAAGAGCAGACCGAGTTCAACGTTATGCTGCTTGAAGCTGGCGACAAGAAAGTCAACGTGATCAAGGCAGTTCGTGAGCTGACCGGTCTGGGTCTGAAAGAGGCCAAGGCAGTTGTTGACGGCGCCCCTGGCATTGTCAAGGAAGGCGTTTCCAAGGACGAGGCTGAAGCTGCCAAGAAATCCTTGGAAGAAGCTGGCGCCAAAGTCGAGCTTAAGTAAGCAAGACGTTGCGTCTACAGCCGAAGCGACTCGCGTGAGGCTGATGGCTGGTGGCTTTTGCCACCGGCCTTTTTCCGTTATAGCTGCATGATGTTCATCTGGCAGCTCGAATGGAATAACCGCTCCGATGGGCGGTGCGAATCGAGTATTCGCAAGATTTTCTGGCTGCTCCCGTCGGGAGAAGCCAAACAAGCAGGTGACCAAGCTGGGGAACGCTGATGGCTTACTCATACACTGAGAAAAAACGAATCCGCAAGGACTTTAGCAAGTTACCGCACGTTATGGACGTGCCGTATCTTTTGGCCATCCAGCTGGATTCGTATCGCGAATTCCTGCAGGCGGGAGCGACCAAGGATCAATTCCGCGACATTGGCTTGCATGCAGCCTTCAAATCCGTTTTTCCGATTATCAGCTATTCCGGCAATGCAGCGCTGGAGTACGTCGGGTACCGTCTGGGTGACCCGGCTTTCGACGTCAAAGAGTGCGTACTTCGTGGAGTGACATTTGCTGTTCCGCTGCGTGTAAAAGTCCGCCTCATCATTTTCGATAAGGAATCGTCCAGCAAGGCGATCAAGGACATCAAGGAGCAGGAAGTCTACATGGGGGAAATCCCCCTGATGACCGAGAACGGTACCTTCATCATCAACGGTACTGAGCGGGTAATCGTTTCCCAGTTGCACCGCTCGCCAGGGGTGTTCTTCGACCATGACCGTGGCAAGACGCACAGCTCAGGAAAGCTGCTCTATTCTGCTCGCATCATTCCTTATCGCGGGTCCTGGTTGGACTTCGAGTTCGATCCGAAGGATGCAGTGTTCGTGCGTATCGATCGACGTCGCAAGTTGCCGGCGTCTGTATTGCTCCGCGCCCTGAGTTACAGCACCGAGGAAATTCTCGACGCGTTCTACGACACTAACGTGTTCCACGTTAAGGGCGAGGCGCTGAGTCTTGAGCTTGTGCCTCAGCGTCTGCGCGGCGAGATCGCATCGTTCGACATCAAGGACGAAAACGGCAAGGTAATTGTGGAGCAGGGCCGCCGCATCACTGCGCGCCATATCAATCAGCTCGACAAGTCCGGCATCAAGTCGCTCGACATGCCGATGGATTATGTACTCGGGCGAACTACAGCCAAGGCCATTGTTCATCCGGCCACTGGCGAAATCATCGCAGAGTGCAACACCGAATTGACTGTTGACGTTCTGGCCAAGTTGGTCAAGGCGCAAGTCGTACGTTTCGAGACCCTGTACACCAACGATATCGACTGTGGCCCGTTCATTTCCGATACGTTGAAGATTGATTCGACCACCAATCAGCTCGAAGCCTTGGTTGAAATCTATCGCATGATGCGTCCTGGTGAGCCGCCAACCAAAGACGCTGCCGAAACGCTTTTCAATAATCTCTTCTTCGCTTCTGAGCGCTATGACCTTTCGGCCGTGGGCCGGATGAAGTTCAACCGTCGCATCGGTCGTACCGAGATCGAAGGTTCCGGCGTTCTGAGCCGTGAGGATATCGTTGCGGTGCTCAAGACACTGGTTGATATCCGCAATGGTAAAGGCGTTGTGGACGACATCGATCACCTTGGAAACCGCCGGGTCCGTTGCGTCGGTGAGATGGCCGAGAATCAGTTCCGTGTTGGACTGGTTCGGGTAGAGCGCGCTGTCAAAGAGCGCCTCTCCATGGCTGAGAGTGAAGGCCTGATGCCTCAGGACTTGATCAACGCCAAGCCAGTAGCAGCTGCGGTGAAGGAGTTTTTCGGCTCCAGTCAGCTTTCGCAGTTCATGGACCAGAACAACCCGCTCTCCGAGATCACGCACAAGCGTCGCGTTTCCGCACTGGGCCCGGGTGGTCTGACTCGTGAGCGCGCAGGTTTCGAAGTGCGCGACGTGCATCCCACACACTATGGTCGTGTTTGCCCGATCGAGACGCCAGAAGGTCCGAACATCGGCCTGATCAACTCGCTGGCAGCCTACGCTCGCACCAACCAGTACGGCTTCCTGGAAAGCCCATATCGCGTGGTGAAAGAAGGCGAAGTCACGGATGAGATCGTGTTCCTGTCGGCGATCGAAGAAGCTGATCATGTGATCGCTCAGGCCAGCGCAAAACTGGACGATCGCAAGCTGGTCGACGAGCTGGTCGCAGTTCGCCATCAGAACGAATTCACGGTCAAGGCGCCGGAAGACGTAACCCTGATGGACGTATCGCCGAAGCAGGTTGTTTCCGTTGCCGCGTCGCTGATTCCATTCCTCGAACATGACGACGCCAACCGCGCGCTCATGGGTTCGAACATGCAGCGTCAGGCTGTCCCGACACTTCGTTCGGACAAGCCGCTGGTCGGTACTGGCATGGAGCGCAACGTTGCACGCGACTCCGGTGTGTGCGTCGTCGCTCGCCGTGGCGGTGTAATCGACTCCGTCGATGCCAGTCGGGTGGTTGTGCGTGTACATGATGCAGAAGTCGAAACTGGTGAGGCTGGTGTCGATATCTACAATCTGACCAAGTACACCCGTTCCAACCAGAACACCTGCATCAATCAGCGCCCGCTGGTAAGCAAGGGTGACGTGGTCGAGCGTGGCGACATCATGGCTGATGGTCCGTCCACCGACATGGGTGAGTTGGCGCTAGGGCAGAACATGCGCGTCGCGTTCATGCCTTGGAACGGCTACAACTTCGAGGACTCCATTCTCCTGTCGGAGCGTGTTGTTCAGGAAGACCGTTTCACAACCATTCACATTCAGGAACTGACCTGCGTTTCCCGCGATACGAAGCTCGGCCCAGAAGAGATCACAGCGGATATTCCGAACGTGGGCGAAGCTGCGCTGAACAAGCTGGACGAGGCGGGCATCGTTTACGTCGGTGCTGAAGTAGGCGCTGGCGACATTCTGGTTGGCAAGGTCACGCCGAAAGGCGAAACCCAGCTGACGCCGGAAGAGAAGCTGCTGCGTGCGATCTTCGGTGAGAAGGCGTCCGACGTGAAGGACACCTCCCTGCGTGTGCCGACTGGTACCAAAGGTACCGTCATCGACGTACAGGTGTTTATCCGTGATGGTGTCGAGCGTGACTCCCGCGCGCTGGCCATCGAGAAGATGCAGCTGGACGAAATTCGCAAGGACTTGAACGAAGAGTTCCGCATTGTCGAAGGTGCCACATTCGAGCGTCTGCGCTCAGCTCTTGTTGGCGCTACCGTTGAGGGTGGGGCCGGCCTGAAGAAAGGCGCCGTCGTCACTGACGAGATGCTCGATGGTCTTGAGCATGGTCAGTGGTTCAAGCTGCGCATGGCGGAAGACGCGCTGAATGAGCAGTTGGAGAAGGCTCAGGCCTACATCTCCGACCGCCGTCAGTTGCTCGATGACAAATTCGAAGACAAAAAGCGCAAACTGCAGCAGGGCGATGATCTGGCTCCTGGCGTACTGAAGATCGTCAAGGTTTACCTGGCTATCAAGCGTCGTATCCAGCCGGGTGACAAGATGGCTGGCCGTCACGGTAACAAGGGTGTCGTCTCGGTCATCATGCCCGTCGAGGACATGCCGCATGATGCCAATGGCACCCCGGTCGACATCGTATTGAACCCGCTGGGCGTTCCTTCGCGTATGAACGTTGGCCAGATCCTTGAAACCCACCTGGGCCTCGCGGCAAAGGGCTTGGGTGAAAAGATCAATCGTATGCTCGAAGAGCAGCGCAAGGTCGCGGACCTTCGTAAGTTCCTCAACGAGATCTACAACGAGATCGGCGGTCGTCAGGAAAATCTGGAAAGCTTCAGCGATCAGGAAGTGCTGGACCTGGCTAAGAACCTGCGCGCTGGCGTCCCTATGGCTACGCCGGTGTTTGACGGTGCCAAGGAGCGCGAAATCAAAGCCATGCTGAAGCTGGCCGATCTGCCTGAGAGCGGCCAGATGCAGCTGTTCGATGGCCGTACAGGTAACAAGTTCGAGCGCACCACTACTGTCGGCTATATGTACATGCTCAAGCTCAACCACTTGGTCGACGACAAGATGCACGCTCGTTCCACCGGTTCCTACAGCCTTGTTACTCAGCAGCCGCTGGGTGGTAAAGCCCAGTTCGGTGGCCAGCGTTTCGGGGAGATGGAGGTTTGGGCGCTGGAAGCCTATGGCGCCGCCTACACCCTGCAGGAAATGCTCACGGTCAAGTCGGACGACGTGAACGGACGGACCAAGATGTACAAGAACATCGTGGACGGAGATCACCGTATGGAGCCCGGCATGCCGGAGTCTTTCAACGTGTTGATCAAAGAAATCCGCTCGCTCGGTATCGACATCGATCTGGAAACCGAATAACCACGCACCGCCTATGCGGCGTCCGGCATCAGCCGGCCGTCGCAGGTCCGTGAGGAGGAAAGGCCTTGAAAGACTTGCTGAATCTGTTGAAAAACCAGGGTCAAATCGAAGAGTTCGATGCCATCAAGATTGCATTGGCTTCGCCCGAGATGATCCGTTCCTGGTCCTTTGGCGAGGTCAAGAAGCCGGAGACCATCAACTACCGTACGTTCAAGCCCGAGCGTGACGGCCTGTTCTGCGCCAAGATCTTTGGCCCGGTCAAGGACTATGAGTGCCTGTGCGGTAAGTACAAGCGCCTCAAGCATCGTGGCGTTATCTGTGAGAAGTGCGGCGTTGAAGTTGCGCTAGCCAAGGTGCGCCGTGAGCGTATGGCTCACATTGAGCTGGCTTCGCCAGTTGCTCACATCTGGTTCCTGAAGTCGCTGCCGAGCCGTATCGGCCTGCTGCTGGATATGACCCTGCGTGACATCGAGCGTGTGCTTTATTTCGAAAGCTACGTCGTGATCGATCCGGGCATGACAACGCTTGAGAAGGGTCAGCTGCTCAACGACGAACAGTATTTCGAAGCACTGGAAGAGTTCGGTGACGACTTCGATGCCCGCATGGGCGCTGAAGCGGTGCGCGAGCTGCTGCACGAAATCGACCTGGAGCACGAGATCGGTCGCCTGCGCGAAGAGATTCCGCAGACCAACTCGGAAACCAAGATCAAGAAGCTGTCAAAGCGCTTGAAGCTGATGGAAGCGTTCTTTGGTTCTGGCAACTTGCCGGAGTGGATGGTCCTGACCGTCCTGCCGGTGCTGCCGCCAGATCTTCGTCCATTGGTCCCGCTCGATGGCGGACGTTTCGCGACGTCGGATCTCAACGATCTTTACCGTCGGGTGATCAACCGTAACAACCGTCTCAAGCGCCTGCTAGACCTGTCGGCGCCGGACATCATCGTGCGCAACGAAAAGCGCATGCTGCAGGAAGCGGTTGACGCTCTGCTCGATAACGGCCGTCGCGGTCGTGCCATTACTGGTTCGAACAAGCGCCCGCTGAAGTCGCTGGCCGATATGATCAAGGGCAAGCAAGGTCGTTTCCGTCAGAACCTGCTCGGCAAGCGCGTTGACTACTCCGGTCGTTCGGTTATCACCGTTGGCCCAACCCTGCGCCTGCATCAGTGCGGTCTGCCGAAGAAGATGGCGCTCGAGCTGTTCAAGCCGTTCATTTTCGGCAAGCTGGAGATGCGTGGCATGGCGACCACGATCAAGGCTGCCAAGAAGATGGTCGAGCGCGAACTGCCAGAAGTTTGGGACGTTCTCGCTGAAGTGATCCGCGAACATCCGGTACTGCTCAACCGCGCACCGACGCTGCACCGTCTGGGTATCCAGGCGTTCGAGCCCGTGCTGATCGAAGGTAAGGCGATCCAGCTGCATCCGTTAGTTTGTGCGGCTTACAACGCCGACTTCGACGGTGACCAAATGGCTGTGCACGTGCCCCTAACGCTGGAAGCCCAGCTGGAAGCGCGTGCGCTGATGATGTCGACCAACAACATTCTGTCGCCTGCCAACGGTGAGCCAATCATCGTGCCTTCGCAGGACGTGGTACTGGGTCTGTATTACATGACCCGTGAAGCTATCAATGCCAAGGGCGAAGGTCGCGTATTTGCTGACCTGCAAGAAGTCGACCGTGTGTTCCGCGCTGGCGAGGCTTCGTTGCACGCTCGCGTTAAGGTTCGAATCAACGAGACCATCAAAGACCGGGACGGCACGATCACCAAGAATGTGCGCATCGTTGATACCACAGTCGGGCGTGCGCTGTTATTCCAGGTCGTTCCGGCGGGTCTGGCGTTCGACGTGGTTAACCAGCCGATGAAGAAAAAGGCGATCTCCAAGCTGATCAATCTGTGCTATCGCACGGTCGGTCTGAAGGATACCGTCATCTTTGCCGACCAGTTGATGTACACCGGTTTCGCTTATTCCACCATCTCCGGTGTGTCCATCGGCGTTAACGATTTCGTCATTCCGGACGAAAAGGCCCGCATCATTGATGCTGCCACCGAGGAAGTGAAGGAGATCGAATCGCAGTACGCATCCGGCCTGGTTACTCAGGGCGAAAAGTACAACAAGGTGATCGACCTTTGGTCCAAGGCCAACGATGAAGTTTCCAAGGCGATGATGGCCAACCTCTCGAAAGAGAAGGTCATTGATCGTGATGGCAATGAGGCCGAGCAAGACTCCTTCAACTCCATGTACATGATGGCTGACTCAGGTGCTCGTGGTTCTGCGGCCCAGATTCGTCAGCTGGCTGGTATGCGTGGACTGATGGCCAAGCCGGATGGCTCGATCATCGAGACGCCAATCACCGCAAACTTCCGTGAAGGTCTGAACGTACTCCAGTACTTCATCTCCACTCACGGCGCGCGTAAAGGTCTGGCGGATACCGCTCTGAAGACCGCCAACTCCGGTTATCTGACCCGTCGTCTGGTAGACGTCGCGCAGGATCTGGTTGTTACCGAAGTAGATTGCGGTACCGAACAAGGCCTGTTCATGACTCCGCACATCGAAGGCGGCGACGTTGTCGAGCCGCTCGGTGAGCGCGTTCTGGGCCGTGTAATTGCTCGCGATGTACTCAAGCCCGGTACCGAGGAGGTGCTGGTGCCGGCCGGTACGCTGGTCGATGAGCAGTGGGTTGATTTCATCGAGCTGAACAGCATTGACGAAGTTGTCGTTCGATCGCCGATCAGTTGCGAAACCCGCTATGGCATCTGCGCCAAGTGCTACGGTCGCGACCTTGCGCGTGGCCATCAGGTCAACATCGGCGAGGCCGTCGGCGTTATCGCTGCCCAGTCCATCGGTGAGCCTGGTACTCAGCTGACGATGCGTACCTTCCACATCGGTGGTGCGGCCAGCCGGACTTCGGCTGTCGACAACGTCATGGTTAAGAACGGCGGTACGATTCGCCTGCATAACCTCAAGCACGTTGAGCGCGCTGACGGCGCTCTGGTTGCGGTCTCCCGTTCCGGTGAGCTGGCCGTGGCAGACGACTTCGGTCGGGAACGCGAGCGCTACAAGCTGCCGTACGGTGCCGTTATCTCCATCAAGGAAGGCGACAAGGTTGATGCTGGCACTGTCGTCGCCAAGTGGGACCCGCACACCCACCCAATCGTCACAGAGATGAAGGGTGTCGTGACCTTCGTTGGTATGGAAGAGAACATCACTATCAAGCGTCAGACCGATGAGCTCACCGGTTTGACCAACATCGAAGTGATGGATCCGAAGGATCGACCTGCTTCTGGCAAGGACATTCGTCCGGCGATCAAGATGGTCGATTCCAGTGGCAAGGAACTGCTCCTGCCGGGTACCGACGTACCTGCACAGTATTTCCTGCCTGCTAACGCTCTGGTAGGCGTGGCTGACGGCGCGGAAATCAATGTGGGTGACGTCATTGCGCGTATCCCGCAGGAAACTTCAAAGACCCGCGATATCACCGGTGGCTTGCCGCGTGTTGCCGACCTCTTCGAGGCTCGTCGTCCTAAAGAGCCTTCGATCCTGGCAGAAATCAGCGGCACGATTTCCTTCGGTAAGGAGACCAAGGGTAAGCGCCGCCTGGTTATTACCCCAACCGATGGCACGGATCCTTACGAGGAGCTGATTCCTAAGTGGCGCCACCTGAACGTCTTCGAAGGCGAACAGGTGAACAAGGGTGAGGTGATCTCTGACGGTCCGAGCAACCCACACGATATCCTGCGTTTGCTGGGTGTGAGTGCGCTGGCGAAGTACATCGTCAACGAAATCCAAGACGTTTATCGTTTGCAGGGCGTGAAGATCAACGACAAGCACATCGAAACCATCCTGCGACAGATGTTGCGCAAGGTTGAGGTTGCTGAGTCGGGCGATTCGAGCTTCATCAAGGGTGACCAGATGGAGCTTACCCAGGTGCTGGAAGAGAACGAGCGACTTTCCGCTGACGACAAGTTCGGCTCTAAGTACATTCGGGTCTTGTTGGGTATCACCAAGGCATCGCTGTCTACCGAGTCGTTCATTTCGGCAGCCTCCTTCCAGGAAACCACGCGTGTCCTCACCGAGGCGGCAGTTACTGGCAAGCGCGACTACTTGCGTGGCCTAAAGGAAAACGTCGTTGTAGGTCGACTGATCCCGGCCGGTACTGGTCTTCAGTATCACAGTGAGCGCAAGCGCAAGCGTGAAGCCGACAAGCCGGTTCGCGTGAGTGCCGACGAGGTCGAAGCAGCATTGACCGAGGCCCTCAACTCGAGCGGCAACTGATAAGGTCGCCTCGACGCAAGTCGGGGCGCGCCTTGACGGTGTGCAGGAAGCTCTTTAGACTCTTGTACCCCTAATTTGGCGGGGCATTACGCCCTGCCATTTTTCGTTTGTGTCGAAAGACAACAGTGGAGCTAGTAGATGGCAACGATCAACCAGCTGGTACGCCAGCCGCGCAAGCGCGTCGTCGAGAAAAGCGACGTCCCTGCGCTGCAGAACTGCCCGCAACGCCGTGGCGTGTGCACTCGTGTGTACACCACCACGCCAAAGAAACCGAACTCTGCATTGCGTAAAGTTTGCCGTGTTCGCCTGACCAACGGTTTTGAAGTCGCTTCCTACATTGGTGGCGAAGGTCATAACCTGCAAGAGCACAGCGTAGTGCTGATCCGTGGCGGTCGTGTAAAAGACCTTCCCGGTGTTCGCTACCACACTGTTCGCGGTTCGCTGGACACCTCCGGTGTCAAGGATCGTAAGCAGGGCCGTTCCAAGTACGGCACCAAGCGTCCGAAGTAATCAGAATTTTATTTACCTAAGTCGATAAGAGTAAGGTCGGGCGTAATCTCATCGTTACAGTCCCGAGCTAACCTGAAGACCGTTTGAGGGCTTATCAATGCCAAGACGTCGTGTAGCAGCCAAGCGCGAGATCCTTGACGATCCGAAATACGGAAGTCTGATCCTGGCCAAATTCATGAACCACGTGATGGAGAGCGGCAAGAAAGCCGTCGCAGAGCGTATCGTTTATGGTGCCTTGGAAAAGGTTAAAGAGCGCAAGAACACCGATCCCCTGGAAATCTTCGAAAAAGCACTCGACGCCATCGCTCCGCTGGTCGAAGTGAAGTCGCGCCGCGTAGGTGGTGCGACTTATCAGGTTCCGGTCGAGGTTCGTCCTTCCCGTCGTAACGCCCTGGCTATGCGCTGGTTGGTGGATGCCGCGCGTAAGCGTGGTGAGAAGTCCATGGCTCTGCGTTTGGCCGGCGAACTGTCGGATGCGTTTGAAGGCAAGGGCGCTGCTGTGAAGAAGCGTGAAGACGTGCACCGTATGGCTGAAGCCAACAAAGCGTTCTCGCACTACCGTTTCTAATTCTGGCACCACTCAACTTGCGAGGGCTTTATGGCTCGTAACACAGCAATTAACCGCTACCGTAACATTGGTATTTGTGCGCACGTTGATGCGGGCAAGACCACTACGACTGAGCGGATCCTGTTCTACACAGGTCTCAGCCATAAAATGGGTGAGGTGCACGACGGTGCGGCCACTACTGACTGGATGGTTCAGGAGCAGGAGCGTGGTATCACCATTACTTCCGCTGCAGTTACGACTTTCTGGAAGGGCTCTGCTGGTCAGTATGATAACTACCGCGTAAACGTTATTGACACCCCTGGCCACGTTGACTTCACCATTGAAGTAGAGCGTTCGCTGCGTGTGCTCGACGGTGCTGTCGTTGTGTTCTGTGGTACGTCCGGTGTAGAGCCTCAGTCCGAGACTGTATGGCGCCAGGCGAACAAGTACGGCGTTCCACGTGTTGTATATGTGAACAAGATGGACCGCGCAGGGGCGAATTTCCTCCGTGTTGTTGCTCAGATCAAAAATCGTCTCGGCCACACTCCAGTGCCGATTCAGCTTGCCATTGGCTCGGAAGAAAACTTCCAGGGTCAGGTAGATTTGATCAAGATGAAGGCCATCTACTGGAACGAAGAAGACAAAGGCACTACCTATCGTGAGGAAGAGATTCCTGCCGATATGCTGGAGTTGGCTGAAGAGTGGCGCTCCAACATGGTTGAGGCCGCAGCCGAGTCCAGTGAAGAGCTGATGAACAAGTACCTCGAAGGCGAAGAGCTGACGATCGAGGAGATCAAGTCTGGTCTTCGCGCTCGCACCCTTGCGAACGAGATCGTTCCGGCTGTCTGTGGTTCTTCATTCAAGAATAAGGGTGTTCCTCTGGTTCTTGATGCGGTGATTGAGTTCCTGCCGGCTCCAACTGAAATTCCGCCAATCAAGGGTATTCACCCGGACCTCATTGACAAGCCGAAAGAAGAGCTTGTGGATGCGGACTATGATGAGCGTCATGCGGACGATGCCGAGCCGTTTTCGGCTTTGGCCTTCAAGATCGCTACCGATCCGTTCGTGGGTACTCTTACTTTCGTTCGTGTCTACTCTGGGGTTCTAGCCTCGGGTGACTCCGTGATCAATTCGGTCAAGGGCAAGAAAGAGCGCGTTGGTCGTATGGTGCAAATGCACGCTAATCAGCGTGAAGAGATCAAGGAAGTTCGCGCTGGCGATATCGCGGCTCTGATTGGAATGAAGGACGTCACCACTGGTGACACGCTGTGCAATGCTGAAAAGCCGATCATTCTTGAGCGTATGGACTTCCCGGAGCCGGTTATCTCGGTAGCGGTTGAGCCGAAGACAAAGGCTGACCAGGAAAAGATGGGTATTGCACTGGGCAAGCTTGCTCAGGAAGATCCTTCATTCCGGGTCAAGACCGACGAAGAAACCGGTCAGACCATCATCTCGGGTATGGGTGAGCTTCACCTGGACATCCTGGTTGATCGCATGAAGCGCGAATTCAACGTTGAGGCGAACATTGGTAAGCCTCAGGTCTCCTACCGCGAGAAGATCACGAAGAACTGCGAAATCGAAGGCAAGTTCGTGCGTCAGTCTGGTGGTCGTGGTCAGTTCGGTCATTGCTGGATCCGCTTTGCGCCGGCAGATGAAGGTCAGGAAGGCCTGGTGTTCGTGAATGAGGTCGTGGGTGGTGTGGTTCCGAAGGAATACATCCCAGCCATCCAGAAAGGTATCGAAGAGCAGATGAAAAACGGTGTTGTTGCCGGTTATCCGCTCATTGGCCTCAAGGCGACTGT
Organism: Stutzerimonas stutzeri; assembly: GCF_024448895.1. GTDB lineage: Bacteria > Pseudomonadota > Gammaproteobacteria > Pseudomonadales > Pseudomonadaceae > Stutzerimonas > Stutzerimonas stutzeri_Q. The sequence continues at coordinate 410 of NZ_JAMOIC010000046.1, read as the reverse complement.
TTTCGACGGTTCTTACCATGATGTCGACTCAAACGAGATGGCGTTCAAGGTGGCGGCTTCCATGGCGACCAAGCAGCTGGCCCAGAAGGGCGGCGGTGTAGTGCTTGAGCCGATCATGAAAGTAGAAGTTGTAACCCCTGAGGACTACATGGGTGACGTGATGGGTGACCTGAATCGTCGTCGTGGTCTGATCCAGGGAATGGAAGACACAGTGTCCGGCAAGGTTATCCGTGCCGAAGTCCCGCTGGGTGAGATGTTCGGTTATGCAACCGACGTTCGTTCCATGTCTCAGGGTCGCGCGAGCTACTCTATGGAATTCTCCAAATACTCCGAGGCTCCGTCGAATATCGTCGAAGCACTGGTTAAAAAACAAGGTTGATTCAGCCCTTTAAGTAAGAGGTTTACTGTCG
>NZ_JAMOIC010000045.1 GCF_024448895.1 Stutzerimonas stutzeri | reverse complement strand
AGGTCCTGCCAGATGGTTGGGTCGGTGACGATCCGTAGACCGAGCGGTTGTGATGGGTATCGCTTCGCTCAACCCATCCTACGATGGCTGCCTGCATTGCCAGTGGGATGCGAAGTGCCCCTTTCCGCTGGCTTTGCTACCTTCGCTATCCAGCATTTTGAAACCAATCAGCACAGAGAGAACCGAACCCACACCCACCCAACCCTTCTAAACAAACATCGACTCAAGGAGGTTTTCATGACCAAGGCACTGCTCACCACCCTCGGATTCGCCCTTTGCGCACCAATTGCGATTGCCCAGACACCCAAGCCAGAGGTGATCAGTCATCTGAATGGCCTGGACATAGAAGTCAGCGCCATGGGCGTTCCGACCTCTACTACCGAAGCGGGCGGGGAGCTGGTCGGCATTCGCGCGGTGAAGGTCATGAACAAGACCGGCGATACCGTGACATGCGAGTTCCACGTTCCCCACGATGCGCGAGCCGATACGTCTGCTCCTCCGGTCTTCTCCGTGAGCCCCAATACCCAGCGGGTTGAACGGGTGCCGGGCGAGTACTCGCCCGATGAACCTTTCGCCGAACTGACCTGCCGCGCGCCCGGCCAGGACGTCGCTTCGCCAAACGCAGTACCGACGAGCGAACCCGGCGCCGAGCCCACCACGCCGGAATCCGGTACCGCTGCCCCGCCGGCACCTGCCACCGCGCCAGCGGACGACCCATCGCGTACACGCGCGCCGACCGACCGTGATCGCTAACCAGGCTCCCCGACCGAACCTGGGCTAGAACACGCGATACCCAACGGCAAAAGATCAGCTTCCGATGGGCATCGCCGACCGATCCCGCTTACAGATCACGACCACGAACGCACCGCAGGAAGGCGTTGAGCGCAGCGATACCCATCAAACAGCCACGCAGCATGCAACGCTGCTTCGCGAACCCACCTCACCGCCGCTCCTCCCTGATAAAGGGAATCCCCAACGCCCCTGGCTGGTTGCCAGCAACGTTCTTGCCGCTGGCAACCCAGATCATCACCGCCAGGGTCACGGCATAAGGCGTCATCAACACGAAGTATTGCGGCAGGCGCACGCCGGCTGCCGCCAGTTGCGGGATCAGCGCTTCGATGCAGCCGAACAGCAGCGCACCGGCCAGGGCCTTCCACGGCGACCAGCGCGCGAAAATCACCAGCGCTACGGCGATCCAGCCGCGGCCGCCGGTCATGTCGGCGATCCACAGCTTGGTGCTGAGCACCGAGATATAACCGCCGGCTAGGCCGATCAGCGCGGAGCCGGCAAGAATCGCTGCCAGCCGATAACCGAGCACGGAAATCCCGGCCGCATCCGCCGCCTGCGGGTTCTCCCCGACTGCACGCATCCGTAGGCCGGTGGTGGTGCGGGTAAGAAACCAGACAACGGCAAGAAAGATCAGCGGCGTCATGAACACCAGCGGGTTCTGCACGAAGACTTTTCCCAGCAAAGGCAGCTCCGACAGCGGCCACAGCTCCACCGCGCCAAGACCCTTGACCGGCTTGTTAGTCCAGTTCAGCAAGGTGCCGAGCAGGCCGGTCAGCCCCTGGCAGAAGAACACCAGCGCCAGTCCTGCGATCACCTGATTGATGCGCAGCACCAGCACCATCAGTGCGAACAGCAGCGACACCACGGCAGCCGCGCCCATCGCCATCAGCAGCGAAGTGCCGTGGCTGCCGAACGCCAGTTGCGCGCCAATCCCAGCCAGCGCACCGACCAGCATCAGCCCTTCGGCGCCCAGCGCCAGGACGCCCGCCCGTTCCGTGAGAATCAGCCCCAGCGCCGCGAGGGCGAAAGGCACGGCGAAGTCCGGTGTGTTGCCTAGCCAGTTGGCGATCATGTCCATCAGCTTTCGCCTCCCTGAACGCGGCGGATACGGTGGCGGATAAAGAAATCCGAGGAGGCGACGCAGATCACCAGGATCGCCTGGATCAGCTGCACCATGGAAAACGGGATCTGGTAGAACACCTGCAGGCTGCGCCCGGCGACGAAGAGCATCGCCATCAACAGCGCAACCACCAGCGCCGCCATCGGGTTGTTGCGCGCCAGAAAGGCGATGAGGATGCCGGAGAAGCCGTAGCCCTGATAGAACGACTGGGTCAGCCGCCCCTCCTGCCCGGCCGTGACGAGAAACCCGGCGATCCCGGCCATGGCACCGGAAATCAGCACTGTGCCGATGATCATCTTCTGCACCGGCACGCCCACCGCGCCCGCCACACGCGGGTTGGCATCGACAAAGCGCAGGTAGAGCCCGGCGCGGGAAATGCCGAGAAACCACAGCGCCAGCAGCGCAACGACTACCGCCAGTGGCACCGCCGCGCTGACGCCATCGAACAGCTCGGGCAGGCGCTCGAACGGCTGGAATTGTGGCGAATAAGGGAACGAGCTTTTCGGGTCCTTCCAGCTGCCATATAGAAGGTGCAGCAGGAAGTTGATCGCCAGGTAGTTGAGCATCAGTGTCGAGATGATCTCGTTAACCTTTAGCCGCAGCTTGAGCAACACCGGCGCCAGCGCCCAGAGCAGCCCGCAAAAGATCGCCGCTGCGAGCATCAAGGGCAGACGCAGCGCCTGCGGGCCGATCTCGAACAGCGAGATTGCCGTCGCTCCGATGGCGCCCCAGATCATCTGACCCTCCAGCCCGAGGTTCCAGAACTTGGCGCGAAACGCCATGCAACCGGCCAGGCCGACGAGGATCATCGGCGATGCCTGAAACAAGACCGCTTTCAGGCTCTGCGCATCGAACACCGTGAGAATGACGAACTCATTGAGCAGCTCGCCGGCCGGCACGCCAGCGCCGATCAGAATCGCGGCAGAGATGCCCAAACCAAGCACCAGCGCCGCGGCAATGATCAGCGCCTGCCAGTGCCAAGCAAGTTGCTGGCGGATCTCCAGTGCGTAACGCCGCGACATCAGCGGCTGTTTCGACGCCTTCGCGGCCTGCTCAAGCATCATCGGACGTACCTGTTCATTCATGGCTCATCTCGCGTCGTCCCGTTTCTGATTGCCGACCGCTACAGGCGAATTTATTCGCCTGCTCTCCTCATCCACCCAATCGTGATGTGTCTTGCCCTTTGGGCGAACAAGTTCGCCCCTACAATTCGTGTCAGCCGCACGGCCGCGCTACCCGTAGGGGCGAATTTATTCGCCCGCTCTCTGCGCCGTACCCAACGGGGATGTGCCGTGCCCTTTGGGCGAACAAGTTCGCCCCTACAATTCATGTCAGCCGCACCGCCGAGGCACCTGTAGGGGCGAATTTATTCGCCCGTTTCCCTGCGCCGTACCCGACGGGGATGTGTCGTGCCCTTTGGGCGAACAAGTTCGCCCCTACAATTCGTGTCAGCCGCAACGCCGAACTACCGGTAGGGGCGAATTTATTCCCCCGTTTCCCTGCGCCCTACCCGTGCCCTTTGGGCGAACAAGTTCGCCCCTACAAATCGTGGAAGCCGCAGCGCCGAGGTAGCTGTAGGGGCGAATTTATTCGCCCGACGCTCGCGCACCGATGCCTGAGGCTCACTCAACCCGCAGCGCTCCGTGATCCTGTTCGTCATGGCTCAACGCTCCATGACCCAGCTCTCCATGGCTGACCATCGCCCTACCAATGGCCTGGCGATCCGCGGGCCGGTCGAACTCGGCGACGATGCGCCCGGCGTTCATCACGCCGATTCGATCCGCCAGCGCCAGCACTTCGTCGAGGTCTTCGCTGATCACCAAGACGGCCGCGCCGGCATCGCGGGCGGCGCGTAGGCGGCCATGCACGGCAGCGGTGGCGCGTACGTCCAGCCCGCGACTGGGGCTATGTACCAACACCAGTTGCGGATCGCGGGAGAATTCGCGGGCGATCACCAGTTTCTGCGCGTTGCCACCGGAGAGCAGCGCAGCCTTTTGCTTCAGCGAGCGCACGCCCTGCACGTCGAACCCGGCCACCGCATCGGCGGCCTCAGCCTCCAGACGCTTGCGCCGGAGATTGAAGAACGAACCATAGCGCCCACTGTGGATCTGCCCGACACCGAAGTTCTCGGCCACTGACAGCTCGCCAGCCAGCGCCGTGCCGTAGCGGTCGGCCGGGATCGAGGCGATGCGCAACTCCCGGCGCTGCTCAGGGCTGGCCCGGCGCAGATCGCCAAAACCGGTCAATTCCAACGCGCCTTCGCAGGGTTCCGGCAAACCCATCAGCACATTGGCCAACTCACTCTGGCCGTTCCCGCCAACACCGGCGATGCCGTAGATCTCGCCAGCCCGCAGGCTCAGCGTCACGCCATTGAGTGCGCCATGCCCGCCCGCGCCGGTCGATCTGAGATCACGCACTTGCAGCCGTACCTCGCCCGGTGTCGCCGGTTGATACTCGCTGGCCGGTGCGGACTCGCCCACGGTCAGGCGGACGAGTTCGGGCACCGAGACCGTTTGCGGATCGAGGGTTTGAATCGTCCGCCCGCCGCGCATCACGGTGACGCGGTCGGCGAAGCGCTTCACGTCACTCATCTTGTGAGTGACCAGGATCACCGCCGCGCCCTGGCGAGCAAAGGCGCGCACCGTTTCCAGCAAACGCTCGGCTTCCTGATCGGTGAGTACCGCTGTCGGCTCGTCGAGGATCAGGATCCTCGCGCCGGCCAGCAGCACCTTGAGAATTTCCACCCGCTGCTGCTCGGCCACCGACAGCGACTCGGTGACCTTGCGCGGGTCGATGGTGAAACCCAGCTCTGCCGCCTTGTCACTGATCCGCTGTTCCAAAGCCGCCAGCCGTTGTCGGTGGCTGCCCGCGAAAGCATGATTGCCGGGCCCCACGGGCAGCCCCAGCTGGATGTTCTCGGCCACGGTAAAGGGCTTCACCAGCTTGAAATGCTGGTGAACCATGCCGATGTGGTAGCGGCTCGCATCCCGCGGGCCGCTCAAGCGCACCGGGTTGTCGTCGATCAGCAGCGATCCGCTTTCCGGTGCATAGAGGCCGGCGGCGATATTCATCAGCGAGGATTTGCCCGCGCCGTTCTCGCCGAGCAGCGCGTGCACTTCGCCCCACTTAGCGGTGAAGTCCGCCTGGGACAGGGCCATGAAGCCGTCGAACGACTTGCTCACCCCGGTCAGCTGGATCGCGTTGAGGTTGCTCATTGCTGGGTGATCACTCCCTTGACGAACCAGTCCATCTGCCACAACGCAGGGTCGGCCATGACCTCACCGGCGGCGATGCGCTCTGTGCCGTCACGGTCGAGCATCGGGCCGGCGTAGATCTTCTTCTCGCCTTTGAGCAGCTCTTCGCGGGCATCCATGATCTTGGCCTTATCTGCTTCGGAAACCGCCGGGCCGCAGCAGGCCGCATCGGTACCGCCTTCGGCCATGGACAGCAGCGCGCCGTTCTCAGGCGGCGTCCAGTTACCGGCGCTGATCTTCTTCAGCTCCGGCGCGAGAAACTTGTCCCACACCCAGACCGAGGAGCAGACGGTGGCGTCCGGGGCGAACTCGCGCATGTCGCGATGGTGCCCGGTGCCATGTACGCCGCGCTCCTGGGCGACGATTTGCGGCGTCGGGCTGTCGACGTGCTGGCCGAGCACGTCAGCGCCGGAGTCGATCAGCGCCATAGCGGCGGCGCGCTCCTTGACCGGGTCGTTCCAGGCGCCGGTGTAGACCACGGTGACGGTGGCGTCCGGGTTGATCTGCTGGGCGCCGAGGGCAAAGGCGTTGACCGTCCAGTTCACCTGACCGAAGGGATTGGCCGCGACAAAGCCGAGCTTGCCGGTCTTCGACGCCGCGCCCGCTGCCATGCCGCACAGATACTGGCTCTCGTATGTGCGCCCGTAGAAGGATTCGAGGTTGCCGCTGTTGGTGGTGCCCGAACCGTTAAGGAAGGCCACGTCCGGATACTTGTCGGCTAACTCCTTGAAGGTGTCCGAGTAGCCGAATGCGGTGCCAATGATCACGTTGGCGCCGCGCTGGATCAGCCGGTCCACGGCCGGGCGGATCGAGGAGGCATTCTCCGGCACGCTCTCGACGTACTGAATCTTTGTATCCAGCTCGGTTTCGAGCTTTTGCCGCGCTTCATCGAAGGCCTGGGTCCAGCCGCCGTCGTTGCGCGGGCTGATGTAGAGCATGGCGATCTTCGCCGGTTTATCGAGCGTCAGCCCCTGCCCTTCCTGCGCCGAGGCGGCGCCAACAGTCGCCGCCAGGCCGAGAGCCACCGCCGCACACAAGGTCCGTTTCATGAACTTATTCAGCATTTTTAATTTCCTGATGGTGGGATCGTCAAAGCATGTGGTTGATGCGGAACACGTTTTTCTCGGGGTCCAGCAGCACGGCTTGGTACCAGTGGTAATAGGTTTCGTAAGGCGCCTTGATCAGCGTCGCGCCCATGGCGGCGGCAATGGGCACCAGGCGGTCGACCTCTTCTTTCGAATCGACGTCGATATTCAGCAGGAACTTGCAGCCGCGGGTGTCGGCGAATTCGTCCAGATGCAGCAGTTCATAGGCTTCCGGCGCGTTGAATCCGATGCAGCTCTTGCCGGTATCCAGCCCGCGAAAGATCGGCGACGCGATCTCGGGAATGTTCCTGAAGCCGAACAGCTCGCGGTAGAAGCCGCTCAGGGCCTCGATGTCGCGGGCGAAGACGTTGACGTAGGAAAGCGTGCTCATGCGACCTCCAGGCCTTTGCCGAAGGTGGTCTGCTTGACGAACTTGGAGAGCAGGTTGTCGCCGGAGGTGACCGGCGCGTGGCGTGGCGCTTCGCCCTCGGCCAGGCAACCCGGCAAGCACTCGATCAGCGCGTCATAGTTGGGCTGGTGGAAGAACACCAGTGACTGTCGCCCGTTGTCGGCAGGGCTGTCCTCAGGCGGATTGACCACCCGATGCAGCGTGGAAATCCACTGATCGTTGGTCCACTGCATCATCAGGTCGCCGATGTTCACGGCGAATCCGTTCTCCACATAGGGCACGTCCACCCACTCGCACTGGCGGTTGCGCGCCTGCAGGCCGCCCAGCGCGTTGTCCGGCTTGACGATGGTCAGGCTGCCGTAATCGGTGTGGGCGCTGGCGCGCAATTGCCCGGGCTCCACCGCGCCCTTCACGTCCGGGTAGCTGAGGCTGCGGAACATGCTGATGTGCTTGTCGATCTTGTCGTCGAAGAAGGCTTCCGGCAGCTCCAGCGCCAGGGCGAAGATGCGCATCAGCGACTGGGAAAGCTCACTCATAGCAGCGAAGTATTCGCGATAGGCCTGCTCGAAACCCTCGATGCCGGTGGGCCAGACATTCGGCGCGAAATGCGGACCGGCTGCGGCGCAACGGTAGTAGTCCTCATCCGGCACATCGCTAGGCCCGATGGAAAAAGATTCCTTGAGATCGCCTGGCGCGGCCTCCTCCATCGAATAGGACAGGCTCTCCTCGGCGATGGCGCTGTAGCCGCGCACCATTTCCGGGCTGGGCCGGTCGACCTTGCGCTTTTCCGGCAACGGCAAGGCGAAGAACTGCCGCGTCAGCCGCGACACGCGCTCGATCAGTTCGATGGGAATCTGGTGGTTAGTGATGACCAGAAAACCGATGTCGCGACAGGCCTGGTCAACGGCGTTGGCTACCTGGGCCTTGCCCTCCGGCGTGCCGGCGAAATACGGCGCCAGGTCGATGATGGGAACGTATTGCAGAGTCATGGATGACGCACTCCTCTGACGCAAGGCTGAAACCTGAGCGCGTCGCCGATGGCGCGGGCGCTTCTCTGTATTCATCTCGTCGCCACGCTTGCACGCTGGGGCAACGATCTAGAAGAGAGCAGAAAGCGTGCCACTCGACCGATTCACATAAGGATCAGAGACTTAGCGTTTGAGCGAGCGAAAAACGGATCAACTGGTCCGGTTCGGAGCACTTGGTTTGTGCGCGAAGCTCGAAAAGCGGGCGACGTCTGTAGCAGAGCTGCGGATGGCCAGATGCACACCAACCAGTGACCTGGCAGTCACCGCTAATTGATAATGATTTGCATCATCTATAGAATCTGCGCCCCTCCGCTCGAACCATCTGCAAGGAACACCAACAATGCGTCGACTTCTCGTGCCTGTGCTGTCGCTCCAGGCGCTTGCCGCTACGGCCTACGCTGCTGAACAAACGGGATCAACCAGCGAGCCCATCGCGCTCGAACAGATGGAGGTGACTGCCTCGCAATCCGAGCGCGCCGACGGCCCGGTAGACGGCTATCGCGCCACCCGCTCGGCCAGTGCGACGCGCACCGACACGCCCATCCATGAAATCCCGCAGGCGATCAGCGTCGTTCCAGGGCAAGTGGTGCAAGACATTGGCGCGATCCGTCTGGAGGACGCGCTGGACTATGCCGGTGGCGTCGAGCGCGGCAACAACTTCGGCGGGCAGGGGCTGACCGAATTCCTAGTGCGAGGCTTCAGCTCCCAGGAGTTCTACCGCAACGGCTTCGCCATCAACCGCGGCTACCCCAACATGCCGGACGCCGCCACGCTCGAGCGGATCGAAGTACTGCGCGGCCCGGCCTCCATGCTCTACGGCCGTGGCGACCCGGGCGGCACCTTCAATATTGTCAGCAAACAACCGCAGGCCGAACGCCGCACCGTGCTGGGCACCCAGTTCAATACCGAAGGGCTGCGCCGCGGCACGCTGGACACCACCGGCGCATTGGACGAGCAGGCCGAGTTCACCTATCGCCTCAATCTGGTAGCCGAAGGCGCCGACAGCTTCCGCGACCACGTTGAAAGCGAGCGCTACAACATCGCCCCCGTGCTGCGCTGGGACCTGAGTGACGCCACTGCGATCATTCTCGAAGGCGATTACATGCATAACCGCCACCCGCTCGACCGTGGCGTAACGCGTTATTCCACTCAGTCCAGCCAGCTGCCACGCGACCGCTTCCTCGGTGAGGAAAGCGCCGGCAAGTTCGCCAATGAAAACGCCACGACCCAGCTGCGCATCGAACATTTGCTGGATGATCAATGGACCCTGCGCGGCGGCGTGCAGTACCTCGACGGCACCCTGGAAGGCGGCGCGGTGGAGAACAACGGGCTTGGCGCCGATGGCCGCACCGTTGGGCGTAACTACAGCGAACGCTGGCTGGAATGGAACGACTTCGCCGTTCAAGCCAACCTCGAAGGTCGCTTCAACGCGCTGGGGTTTGCCCATACATTGTTGACGGGCGTCGAGTACGACGACTTCAACTACAACTCCCGCATCGATCGTTCCGCTGGCGGGCTCGGCGACTTCCCACTCGACATCTATCAACCGGTCTACGGTCAGCCACTCCCGGCCATCACCCGGACCACGACCTTCGATACCGAAGACCTGAAATCCTATGCCTTCTACATGCAGGATCAGGTCGAGCTGACCGACCGTTTCACCCTGCAACTGGGCGCACGCCTGGAGCGCTTCGAGCAGAGCTATTCCGATAAGTTGGCGGCCGCCGGTAGCTGGGACCAGGCACATAACGCCGTGTCGCCACGCCTCGGCGCCATCTATGACCTGACCGACGCGCTGGCCGTGTACGCCAACGCCTCCCGCTCGTTCAAACCCAACCGCGGCGCCGACCGCAGCAGCCAGGCATTCGACCCCGAAGAAGGCATCGCCTACGAAACAGGCGTGAAGTACGAGCTGCCCGAGCACAACCTCAGCGTGACCGCTGCGCTGTTCCACATCACCAAGGAAAACGTGCTGACCTCCGACCCGGTCGACAGCAACTTCCAGATCGCAGCCGGTGAAGTCCGCAGCCGCGGCTTCGACCTAAGCATCGCCGGCAACATCACCCCGCAATGGCGAGTGATCGGCGGCTATGCCTACGTTGATGCCGAAGTCACCGAAAGCAACAGCGCCGCCATGCCGGTAGGTAGCCGCCTGGCCAACGTACCGGAGCACAGCTTCAACCTGCTCGACACTTACGAGTTCGACAACGGTGCACTGGACGGTTTGGGCCTCGGGGTTGGCGTGAAGTACGTCAGCTCGCGCAAAGGCAGCACGTCCAACACGGCATTCGACATGGGCGCCTACACCGTGGTCGACCTGCTCGCCTACTACCCGCTCACCGACCGCATCCGCCTCAACCTCAACCTCGACAACGTCCTCGACGAGAAATACGACGAACGCGCCTGGGGCAACATCTGGGCCTACCCAGGCGCCCCGCGCACCCTGCAAGCCGGTATTTCCATCGAGCTGTAACCGCCCCTCAGCCGCATCTCGGGAAGTGGGTTAACCGCTTCCCGAGACGGTGCTTCAAGCACCGCACTCACCATCGGCCCTTGTCGTTTGCGATCCGGGAATTACCGCAGCGAACGAGCGGCCAAGATCCATCGAGTACCGCACCATTTAGGATGCTCAGCAGACGAGAACGGCTGATTACCACGACTCTATATACGGTCCAACGGACTCAGCACCGCCAAACCACCTCGGTTGAGTACGTGGGTGTAGATCATCGTTGTTTTCACATCCGCATGACCAAGCAGCTCCTGCACCGTGCGGATGTCCTGCCCGCTTTCCAACAAATGCGTCGCAAAGCTGTGGCGCAGCGTATGAGGGGTTGCCAGCTTGGCCAGCCCGGATTCCTTTACCGCACGCTTGAATGCACGCTGCACCCGCTTTTCGTCCAGGTGGTGCCGCCGCACCGCACCGCTGCGCGGATCGACTGACAGACCTAACGCTGGGAATACGTACTGCCAAGCCCACTCCCAGCGCGCATGGGGATATTTGCGCGCCAAGGCATGAGGCAGATAAACATCGCCGCGCCCATCCGCCAGCTCCAGCTGATGGAGCGAGCGCACCCGTGCGATGTGTTGCCTGAGCGGTGCAACCAAACTTGCCGGCATCACCGTGACTCGATCTTTCTGACCTTTACCGTCGCGGATGACGATCTCGTTACGTGAGAAATCCACATCCTTGACTCTCAGCCGGACGCCTTCCATCAGGCGAAGCCCACCTCCATATAGAAGCCGCGCAATGAGCCCGACTTCACCATTGAGGAGCCCGAGAATCTGTTGCACTTCGCTAATAGAAAGCACAACCGGGAGGCGCGCGGGTTTCTTGGCACGTACGACCTCCCCCAACCAGGGCAAATCCTGCTTGAGCACTTGCTTATAAAGAAACAACAGCGCGGCAAGCGCCTGGTTCTGCGTAGATGCAGATACATCACGGCGAACCGCAAGATCGGAAAGAAAGGCTTCGACTTCCGGAGCGCCCATCTCCAGCGGGTGGCGATAATTGTGAAACCGTACGTAGCGCTTGATCCACTCGCAATAGACGCGCTCAGTTCTGATCGAGTAGTGTTTCAGCCTGATCTGGTCCCGGACCTGATCGAGCAATCGCGGCTTTCCATCCATGGTGTATAACTCCCTTATACATTCATCATCCCTCGGAATCGCCCAGCCTAGACAAGGAGAGTGAGGATGACAAGGAATGTTATACACCACGCCCGTTCGGCGTCTTATACACCACTTGGTGTCTAATTATAGTTAGCAGTTAAAAGGGAATTCGGTAGTTATGGATCAAGATTTAAGAATCTATGCAAAAGGCGACGCATTCTCTAACGGAGTCTACGACCTAAGGGCTCTTGAAAACTTAATCTCTAACTATAGAAAAATTCTAGATGGATTGGTTGCAGTACAAATCGGAAAAAGGCAGGTCACGCCAGACCTTAAAAATCAATTAAATTATGACGTTCAAATAAATTCCGGCTCAATTGAGTTGCTTGTTAATTTCGCATTAGAACACAAAGAATTCATTGCAGCATTTGCCGCTGATGGCGGGCAAGCTTTATCATCCGTAGTTGTGAGCCTCTTAAGAGATGCCGTAACACTCAGAGAAAAAGCATCAGAGCTTATAGAGAAAGGCATCACGGTAAACATCAACATATCCAACAGCTTTAACGCCCTATCAAAGGTCAACAATTCAAATGTCCATAGCAGTGGAAATGGCGTAATAACAATCAACGACCCAAAAATACTCTGGGCAGCACAGCTAACACGCGCACCTGTTAATCATCTGCTAAATCAAATGAACGGCACGCAAGTCGAGTACATAAGCATAAGCTCTGAAACAGAAGAGTTTGTACTTAACCAAAATCAAAAGAACATCACTGGCAAGCAAAAACAAGAGCTGCCTACAACCCTTAATATAATTGGCCGCCTTGATATGGTTGCATTTAGCTCACATCGCGGCAGCATAATCTCTGACAATGAAAGATTCAGTGTTACCTGGGATGAGCAAATTCGTCAAAAAATGCAAAAAATTGCAGATATCGAAGGTGTTGTATTCAAGGTACGCCCATTGGTTGATCATAAAAGGTTAGATAGCGAGACTATTGGCTTCCATGTCATTGACTGTGGAAACCCGCAGCAATCCCTGGGTGTTTAACCGCTAACAACTGGTTCAAGCCGTTCGATACGCTCACTCGGGACCGGCTAAAGCCGGCCCCTTAACCAAACGTTAGGCAAACACATCATGCATTGCAGAGGCTTCATTTTCGGGCACATCGAGGTTGAGGTAGATGAGCGCGCTTATGATTTGCATAACTTTTATAGCCTAGACTTCTTCAAATACCAAATAAATGATCGGCGCGTAATCTTAGAATTCTCAAAAAGATCTGAGTCATGGGTGTCACCCGAAGAGCCCAATAGAATCTGTTTAAATTTTGTACGCATCAGTCACTTTTCAGTTCAAGAGCGCGATCCTAAAATGCCTTACACAGAAGATGACTGTATAGAATCTATTGGGGTAGTAGAGCCTGAAGCATTGACCAAAGACTTCTACCTTACCGACGACTTCCCTCAAGATCATCACTTAGTTCTACGATTCCAGTCAGGCCTTGCCATACGACTGCAGGCGGAAGAGGCCTCATGCGAGCTATGTTTTGCCTAACTAGTGGTTCAAACCGTTCGCTTCGCTCACTGGGACGGGCTAAAGCCCGCCCCTTAACCAAACGTTAGGCGTCATTTTCGTTTAAGGCTCGTGCATACATGGAAGTTTGTTTCGCCGCCGCCCGTTACTCTTTCAATACGCATCCGTCGCATTGCCCGCTAGCGCGTCGTTTGCGCGCTTTGGCTCCGAGTCCGGCAACAAGGAGCATGCAGCGGTGTGAATCAGTCAGCACGTATTGGTTTGAACGTTCGAATCCACTCAGCCATTCGCGGTATCAGCCAGCGAGGCCCGCTATGCTCCGCTGCCTAACAAGCGGTTCAAGCCGCTCACTTCGTTCGCTGGGACTGGCTAAAGCCAGCCCCTTAACCAAACGTTAGGCTATACATGAAAACCATAGATACTTCGCTCGCCGGGAACTTAAGAACACTTGCTCAGCTTTCGTACGCCTTTGGATTACCCGGCGCAGCATTTGTAGTGAAGTATTTTTACGATGTCTATGGCGCAGGAATAAAGCTTCCAGCCGTTTTCTATTTTTTACCAGTCGGTGCTGCTTTTCTTTTATTCTCTTTAATTCTTGCGCCGGCAGTTCACAAACACATGATCCCAAGCTTGGACTCTTGGATTTCACGCGGAGTAAAAGCATCTCAAATAAGTCCTGGCACTTCGACCTCGCATGCCGTACTGCGCAGGGTTTCAATAATAAAATTTATTCGTTCAGTTATTCTATGCTCCCACCCATGCTTTCTAATTTTGCTCGCTGCAGCAGTAGTTCAATATCTTGCCGCCTAACAATCGGTTCAAATCGTTCGCTTCGCTCTCTGGGACTGCGTGCCGCAGCCCCTTAACCTAAACGTTAGGCGTCATTTCTTTTTTAGGCTCGTGCATACATGGAAGTTTGTCTCGCCGCCGCATGTACCTCTTTCCATACGCGTCCGTTGCGTTTCCATCTAGTGCGTCGTCTGTGCTCGCCTTGGCTCCGGGTATGGCGACCAGAGGCATACAGCGGTGTGATTCAGTCCTCACGTGCTGGCTTGAACCCTCGAAGCCGTTCGGCCACTGTGCGGCATCAGCCACCGAGGCCCGGTTTGCTCCGCTGCCTAACAAGCGGTTCAAGCCGCTCACTCCGTTCGCTGGGACGGGCTAAAGCCCGCCCCTTAACCAAACGTTAGAAGCTATGTATCAAATACCCAAAAAACTAGACTTGTCGGAAGCAATAGGCCAATGCACAACGCAGCTCCGGATTGGGCCATTCGATATCCAATTCAGCTTCGGCAAGGTCAATTTCAATATTCAGTCGCGAGTCGTTCTCAAATCTGATGGCAAGATTATCGGGCAGTGGGAAGAAGGCTCATGGCCTGATGCAACCTTCTATGAGGTTTTTAACCGCGCCATGGTCAATTGGCAACTTCAAGAAAACAGCATTATTTTGAGCTTAGAAAATGGAATAGAGATGCAGCTAATTGCAGGCAACGATGGATATGAATGCATACAGATCTCTATCGAAGAGCAGAATATTCTCTGGGTCATATAGCCGCTTCTAACAAATGGTTCAAATCGTTCGCTTCGCTCACTGGGACGGGCTAAAGCCCGCCCCTTAACCAAACGTTAGGTGCACAAGCTTTGATACGCATCGATGCAAACAGAATTATCGATTGGAGCAGCTTTCATGCAGTGTTCTCTGAGGTATTTGGCTTCCCCGATTTTTACGGTGCCAATATGAATGCGTGGATTGATTGTCTTTCATATCTCGATGACCCTGATTCAGAAATGACAAAGGCACATATCAAGCCTGGTGAAACACTTACAGTTTTAATTGAAAATTCTAGAGAATTCAAAGAGCGTTGCCCTGAACAGTTCTCAGCGCTAGTTGAATGTACTGCCTTTGTTAACTATCGTTGTACCGAAAAAGGTCAGTCAGCACTAATAGCGCTAGCGTTTTGTGTATAGCGCACCTAACAAGTGGTTCAAATCGTTCGCTTCGCTCACTGGGACGGGCTAAAGCCCGCCCCTTAACCAAACGTTGTGCACCAAACGCAAGGAAGCACCATGCAACTCAAAATATCAATGCAAGACGAAATTACGCAAGATGAAGTTATTGCGTTATACACAGCCAACGAATGGTCATCCGCCCAAAAGCCAGATCAACTATTACCGGCACTGCGCAACTCACACACACTTGTCACCGCTAGGCTTGATGGCAGGCTTGTTGGTATTGGTAACGCAATCTCTGATGGACATCTTGTCGCCTACTTTCCTCACATGCTGGTTCATCCAAATTTTCAAGGCCAGGGTATCGGAAAAAAAATGATGCAAGCCATGCTCAGTAAGTACGCAGGTTTCCATCAGCTAATGTTAACAGCTGACGGAGATGCCATTGAGTTTTATCGGACCCTTGGTTTTTGCAGAGCAGGTAAAACAGAGCCAATGTGGATATACGCCGGTACGGAGCACTGATGCACAACAATGCGCTCAAATCGCTCACTTCGTTCGCTGGGACTGGCTAAAGCCAGCCCCTTAGCTTAATCGTTAGAGACCACATCCATGTCAGGCGTTTATCGCATCAGGTTGATGTTTGAATGGGGCGGCGGGTCTTTATGGTGCGGTAACGAGGCCGCTTTAAAGAAATTCGATGTAGGCCCTGTAGAAGAACTGTTACCTATTAGTGACCTTTCACGCGAAAAACTAAATAGCCTTTCACAGTTGCATGACACCGCCTTGAATTGGGAGTATCCGCCTGACCCCGGCCCTTGGAGCGCGGATGAATATGCTAGTTTTGAGAAAACAGCATTAGCACTGTCCGTGGAGTTACAAGCAGAGCTAGGCTCAGAGTTCGAGGTGGTTTACGAGCCCATCGGCTGCCTCTAACAAGTGGTTCAAGTCGTTCGCTCCGCTCACTCGGGGACGGGCTAAAGCCCGCCCCTTAACCAAACGTTAGATCCTTCAATAAACAAAGAGAGAACTATGCGCAACGTGACAATAAAAGA
>NZ_JAMOIC010000044.1 GCF_024448895.1 Stutzerimonas stutzeri | reverse complement strand
AGTGTGGAAGCTGTGGGATTTGGCCCAGCCCAGACCGAAGCGAATGCTCAGGCTGCCCATCTTCGCGGCGGCATCGACGGCACCTGGATCTTCGGTCACGTACAGGCCGGGAATACCGATCTTGCCTGCCACGCGCACCACGCCCATCAGCGAGTTGAGCACTGTAGCTGGGGCTTCGGCCTTGACGCCGTCGTGGCCGTGGCCGCGTGCCTCGAAGCCTACGCAGTCAACGGCGCAGTCCACTTCCGGCTCGCCCAGCAGGGCAGCGATCTGTTCATGCAGTGGCGTGTCCTGGGACAGGTCAGCGATCTCGAAACCCTGGGCCTTGGCGTGGGCCAGGCGCACCGGGTTGACGTCGCCGACGATGACCACCGCCGCACCTAGCAGCCTCGCGGAAGCCGCCGCGGCGAGACCGACCGGGCCGGCGCCAGCGATGTAGACCGAGCTACCCGGACCCACGCCTGCGGTGACCGCGCCGTGATAGCCGGTGGGCAGAATGTCGGACAGGCAGGTCAGGTCGCGGATCTTCTCCATGGCCTTGTCGCGGTCGGGCAGCTTGAGCAGGTTGAAGTCGGCGTAGGGGACCAGCACGTATTCGGCCTGGCCGCCGGTCCAGTCACCCATGTCGACATAGCCATAGGCGCCGCCGGCACGCGCCGGGTTGACGGTCAGGCAAACGCCGGTGTGCTGTTCCTTGCAAGAGCGGCAACGGCCGCAGGCGACGTTGAAGGGAACGGAAACCAGATCGCCAAGCTGCAGGTTCTCGACGTCGCTGCCTTTCTCGATTACCTCGCCGGTGATTTCGTGTCCGAGTACCAGCCCGGTCTGTGCGGTGGTGCGTCCACGAACCATGTGCTGGTCCGAGCCGCAGATGTTGGTCGAAACGACGCGCAGGATTACACCATGCTCGATCTTGCGCCCGCGTGGATCCTGCATTTTCGGGTAGTCGATGTTCTGAACCTCGACCTTCCCCGCACCGAGATATACCACGCCACGATTGCCTATCATTGTTGTTCTCCTCGTGTTTAGAGCCTTGAGCCGACGTTGTCAGCCAAGCTTGCAGTGGCGCCGAAGGCACCGGAAGAAGGCAGGCCGTCGACGCCGGCGGCCTGCCTGGAGGCTTTTATTTAACGGCGCCCCGCAGTCGATCGATGACCCGACGAGCGCGATTGGCTCCGGCGTCGACATGGATATCTATCATGGAAGGGCTGCCGAACTGGCAGATGTTGCGGTACTGCGACTCGATGACCACCTTGTCCTCCATGAAGGTCAACGCCGTTTGCTCGATGACTTTGGCTTTGACTACCTCATGGTCCTGCGTCGGGTTGGTCGCCATCGACCAGAAGTAGTGGCAGCTGGTGTCGGTCTCAGGCGTGATGCCATGGAAGCCGCGCATATGAAAACCGCCGCGTGCGGGGTCATCTAGCGAATCGGTGCCTTCGTCCACCGCACCGGTCCAGATGCGCAGGTGGTTGAAGAAGAACTCAATTTCCTGCCAGCGGTCGATCTTGTCCTTGAAGGGATACGCAGCGGTGTAAGTTGGAGGTGGAACGGAGCCGGGCATATGACGTATGACCCGAACGGTGTCGCCCTCCTGCTCCACTTTCATCCGCGCGTTCATGTGGATGCTGGCGTTACCACCGATAGTTTTCAGGTGCACATAACCCAGATGGCTGAGATCCATCAGGTTGTCATGTATCAGCTGCCAGGGCGCGTTGTAGTGGAACACGTCACCGTCAAACAGATACTGCCCACTGCTATGAACCTCATAGGCCGGCGGCTCGTGAGTAGGCTGTGGATGCGCCTCGCTGCCGAACCAGATCCAGACGATCTGATCCCGCTCATGAACAGGCCACGCGGGCACGATAGCCTTACTCGGGATCTTGTCCTGACCGGGAATTTCGATGCACCGCCCTGCCCCGTCAAACAGAAGTCCGTGATAGCCACAGCGAATGCCGGTCGCCTCAAGCGTACCGTCCGAGAGCGGCAGCGCGCGGTGGCAGCAGCGGTTCTCTAGCGCCGCGACCTGTCCATCGGCGGTGCGGAACAGCACCACAGCCTTGTTCAGCAAAGTTCGCCCGATGGGCTTGTCCTTGAGTTCCCAACCCATAGCAGCGACATACCACTGATCAAGCGGAAACGGCTGCACGGTTGGCTCAATGGATTGCGCCTCGGCGCTAGGGACGGCAATCGATACGGTCATGTTCTTCTCCACGTTTTTGTTATGGCGGGTGGTCAAAGATCGAGCACGAGCCGGGCGCTCTGTGCTCGTGAACAACAGGGGGTGAATTGATCGTTGCGAGCGCGTTCGGCGTCAGTGAGGAACTGGTCCCGATGTTCAGGTTCACCTTCAAGCACGGGCGTCAGGCACGCCCCACAGATACCCTGCTCGCACGAGCTGTCCATCTCCACACCCGCCGCCTCGAGCACCTGCAGCGCGGTGAGATCAGCCGGCACCTGCAGTACGAGTCCAGAGCGTTTGAGTTCAAGTTCGAAGGGCTTGTCCGTACCGGTATCCGTTGCCGTTGGAGCAACGAAGTATTCACGGTGCAGAACGCTATCTGCCCAGCCCTGCTGCCGTGCGGTGCCCAACACGTGGTCCATGAACCCGGACGGTCCACAGACATAGACGTGCGTCCCCGATGCGGCTTCGCTCAGTAAGGCCTTGGCGTCGAGCTTTTGCTGGGCGGGCTCGTTATCGAAGTGAAACTGAACGCGATCCGCAAAGGGCGCCGCTTCGATAGCGTCTACGAAGGCTGCATGCGTCCTCGAGCGTGAGCAGTAGTGCATG
This sequence comes from Stutzerimonas stutzeri, assembly GCF_024448895.1. Taxonomy (GTDB): domain Bacteria; phylum Pseudomonadota; class Gammaproteobacteria; order Pseudomonadales; family Pseudomonadaceae; genus Stutzerimonas; species Stutzerimonas stutzeri_Q. The sequence continues at coordinate 13,762 of NZ_JAMOIC010000044.1, read as the reverse complement.
TCAAATTCAGCGCCCATGGCATGCAGCCGCCAGGCCATGCTGAGGATGGGCGTCACGCCGATGCCGCCCGCAAACAGCAGATGCCGCGTCGCAGTCGGGTCCAACGCAAACAGGTTGCGTGGCTCGCCGATGGTGAGCCGGTCCCCCACCTTGATAACCTCGTGCAAGCCGCGCGATCCTCCGCGGGAGGCGGGCTCGTTGAGAACACCGATAACGTAGCGATGCGACTCTGCCGGGTCGTTACACAGTGAGTACTGCCGGATCACGCCGGGGGCGACATGCACATCGATATGGGCGCCAGCCTCGAACGCCGGCAGCGGACCTTCGACGCCAATCAGCTCGAAGCTACAGATGCCCTCCGCGACGGGGCATTTTTCCGAGACGATGACTTTAATCATGGGCGCCCCGCTTCACGTTCAACGTGAACGGTGATTCAGAGGTGGGTGATGCAAAGCTGCGCAATCCGCAATGGATCGAAGAGCCCGAACATTGGCGCGACAGCGACCTGGCACGGCGCGCGAACAGCATGTTTTCGCGAGGCATGGGACACCTATTGTTTTTGTGTGACCGACGCGTTCAACGAACCGCGCCGGAGATGATGGTTGTCAAAGACCATCCTAGATTAATTAGTTGCGGTGTCAACTATCTTCGACGCACCTTTTATAACGATTCGTGGCAAGCCAGCCGGGCTACCAAAGCGTCCAGGTGTAGTCGATGTTCACGCGCGTCTCGTTGGCGTCGCGAAAGCTCGCCGCACGGCTCAAATTGTTTCGATAGCGATTAGTCCGCAGCTTCAACCCAAGCCCTTTAAGCGCGCCGCTTTGAACGGCATACGCCAGCTCGAAGTCCTTGCTGGACTCGTTGAGAGACCTGCCTCCCAAAGCCGGCAGATCGATATCGCTGCCGCGCAGATAGCGCGCCATCACATTCAGTCCAGGCAAGCCCCAATCGCCGAAGTTGTAGTCATAGCGGACCAACCATGTGCGCTCATTGGGGTTCATGAAATCTGAGCTCATTGTCCCCTCGCTGTGAACCATGGGCTCCCCACCTCCTAGATAAGGCAGCGCGGTATCGCCGTGCAGCTCCATGTAACCGGCCCCGAGGCCGTGACGGCCGACCAGCCAGGTAAACATGCCGCCTATGTAACGATTGTCCACGGAACCGCCGAGCGCGCGGCCGTCGTCACGGCTATCAAAAAAGCGAAGGTCGGTCTTGAGCTTGCCTACCCCTAGATCACCGATGTGCAGAAGGCCGACGTGATCCTGTACGTAAACGTCCTCCAACTGCGCGCGGTAGTACTTGAGCATGAGGTTGCTCTTCAACTCGTACTCCCCGCCCCCATAAACGAGGCGATCCGAGGTTGTGCCAGGCCGGAACCTCCCGTTGGGTGCAGCTAGTACTATGTCCTCGTAGCCGCTCGAATCGCGCTGATTGACCTGATCGATATAGGCCGCCTCGAGGGCCAGCTTCGGAATCTCCCGGGAGCTCACGGAAACCCCGCGGAAGGTCTGTGGCAGCAGGCGTGCCGGGCTACCGAACACCACAGGTGTTTGCGGTTGAATCGTGCCGAAGGCCAGGCGAGTTTCGGAAATCTTGGCTTTGGCCGTTAAGCCGAGTTCACTGAATTCATGCCGTGCATCCCGCGTCACTGGGTCATAGGCTAATAAGCCCGTGCCCGCCCGGTCTGGAGACGAGTCGAGCTGCACGCCGGTGAATCCAGCGACATCAAGACCGAATCCAAGCGGTCCTTCGGTGTAACCGGAGTTGGCGCGAAAGATGAAGCCCTGCGCCCATTCACGGACGGCAGAGATTGGCGTCGCCCCCTTGTAGTCGCGGTCAAGGTAGTAGTTGCGGGTCGTCAGGGTGCCGCTGCTTTCCGAGAACAACTCAGAAGCAGCGCTTGGCAGCGCTATAGCACCGAATACGACGGTTACAGCTGTGCGCAAGCAAAGCAGAGTGGTCATGTTGAATCCTCATCGAGCTGGGTCGGCCACGCGCTGGCTGCCAAATCAGGGGCGAGCAAGCCCTATCGCGCCATGTCGATGGCGCGAGAGGTCCTTAGCAGGTGGCTTAGGTGATAGTCAGTGGGTCGCAGGCGCCGCATTGGGCATGGGTGACGTCGCGGGCGGCCTCAGCATCAGGATCGCCAGCGCTGCAAGCACGAACGCGATCGCGAATAGCTGATAGAGCTCAGCCGGCGCCCAGTTGGCGTCGATCAGCTTTCCAGCCACCAGCGGCGAAAGGATTGCTCCGGAGCGACCGATGCCAATGCCCCACCCTAGGCCAGTGACCCGCTCGGAAGGTCCATAAAGCGTCGGCGTCAGTGCGTAGATGCCCGCTATGCAGCCATTGACGAAGATGCCGATGAGCAAGACGACGCCATACGCGAACTGCAAATGGCCCGTTGTCGCGACGAACACGGCGAGCAGTACCGCATTGACTAGCAGATAGGTGATCAATACCCGAGAAAGCTTGAATTTCGCAGCGAGCAACCCGATCAGGAAGGTGCCGAAGATCCCGCCGACATTCAGCAGCACGCCACCGGTAATGCCTTGCTGCTCGGAAAGCCCAGCGCTGACCAGCAAACGCGGCGTCCAGCTGAGCACGAAGTAGAACCCAAACATGACGAGAAAGAACGCCGCCCAAATCAGTATGGTCGAACGCAGCAGTGCCGGGGATAACAATCGGCGAAAGGCGCCGCCAAGCTGCTTCTTACCAGAACTATTAACAAGCGGTAGGTGTTCAATCTGGGTCAACCCAACGCGCCGGATTAGCTTGTTCACGCGCTCCAGGGCGCGTTTCGGCTGGCGGCTGAGCAGGAAGTCGATCGACTCCGGCAGCAGCGGAATGAGCACCACCAGGGTTGCCAGCGTTGCAAACCCGCCGTAGAGGAACACCGAGCGCCAACCCATTGAAGGGATGAGTTGAGTGGCGATGATGCCGCCGATGGTTGCACCCAGCGCATATGCAGTGCTTTGCAGCGCAATGGCCAGCCCGCGCCACCGCTTGGAGGCGTACTCACCAGCGATGACGTAGCTACTGGCAAGGATGCCGCCGATGCCCAGACCCGTGATCAGGCGCAGCACACCCAGCACCTCTGGCGAAGGGGCAAACGACGACGCCACCATGCCGGACCCAGCGACGCAGATGCACAGAATGATCAAGGGGCGCCGACCAAAGCGGTCGGCCCATGGCGCAATGAACAATGAGCCCAGGGCCATGCCGACAAGCCCGGCGCTGAGCAAATATCCCAGCTGTGAACCGCTAAGCCCCCACTCCTTTGATACCGATGCCGCAGTGAAAGCCATCACCAGAACGTCGAACCCGTCCAGCATATTGACCAAGAAGCACAGACTGATGACCATGCATTGAAACGACCCCATGGGCCGCGTATCCATCGTTTCGCGAATGGTGTTGCTCATCTCTTTCAACTCCGCGTCATGCGCCTTACAGAACCGAAGCGGTTTTTCGGGCACGAGTAAGCACGAGGCCTGATTTCAGGCCGCTTTGGATAACGTGAGTAAGCCAACACGTGTCGAGAGATAACCGCGAATGACCTTTCAGTCAGTCAATCGCTGCTAACGGGGCACCTGATTGCATAAGCCAGACAGGCTCAGCGGCCCGCCCCTTCATGGCGTATGATCAAGCGCGACAGCGCGTTGGCAGGTGTTATGTGAGCACCGCGAGTGGCGGTATCGCTCGGACAGCGACGGTCATGTGAGCAAGATGATGCTCACCGAAACGAAGGGGCTTGGGACGGATCAACGGTTTAGCGCACGCCATGTAACACCTCTTTATTTTTATTGGTTTAGCGGAGAAGCCTGCCTTTGGCTGGCGGCGGTCACGGCTTCTCTGAAATTTATGCTGGCTCTTATTAGTTGTGATGTCAACTATACGGCGACAAGTGATGAATAAAACTCGGAAAACAACGATGTCCCACGCTCCACATCTCGACCTCTCCCGCTATGTGCCGGGCCTGCTCAACTTCCTCTCGAACAAGCTTTCCGCCGGCGCATCAGCCTGCTACCGAAAGCATTTTGGCGTTGGTGTAGTTGAGTGGCGGATGCTGTCGATGCTGGCGGTTGAAAACGGCATCACCGCCAACCGCATCAGTCAGGTGATCGGTCTGGACAAGAGCGCGGTAAGCCGAGCCTTGCAGCAATTGGCCGCCGCTGGGCATGTGCAGATGGAGGTCGATGATCGCGATGCGCGACGTTACACCGTCAGCCTCACCGCGGAAGGCGAAGCGTTGCACGACCGCATTTTCGCGGCGGCGATGGAGCGGGAGAAACGTCTGCTTACCGACCTGTCACCGGCTGAGATCGACACACTAGTGAGCCTGCTCGGTCGTCTGCACGCCCAGGTCGGCTACGTCAATGAATACGAGCCAGAGAGCACCGACGGCAAGTGAGGTATCCCACCGCACCTGATCGTTGATTGCCATATGGCAGGTACGTGCCTGGCCTGACAGGTCAGGTCGGTTACTCCGTCTCAGCGTTCTGGTAATAGCCGGTTGCGATCAGCAGATACCCGCTCTTGCGCAGCAGCGCGTACTTGTTTTCTACCTTACCGGTGACTGGGTTGCGCCAACGATAGCTGTAACCACCCTCCGTACGGTTCTGCATCATTTCCAGTATCGGCGCGCCAACCGGCTTGCCGTCCGGGTCTTTGATGGTCGCGAACTCGATACCTAGCAAGCGTCGATTGTAGCCGTGGGCGACGTAGCGGCCGCTGCGCAGATCAATGACGAAGAGATAAAGATCATCCTCGTTGAAGCGCGGCGACAGGCTATTGATGGCCTGGATGCTTGCCAGCGGTTCATGCTCTATCGCGTCCACCGCACGATCCAGCAGGGCCTTCGCCTGCTCCGGTGTAGCCCTGGGCAGGTACATGCCAACCGCGAGGACCCGATCGCCCACACGCTCGAAAAATACCCGTTTGCGCTCGACTTTGCCGTCTCGTGCGTTCATCCAGCGGTATTCCGCCGAAAGCACCTCACCTTCCGCACCGGCCAAAGCCTGACGGAAACCGCTTCGCACTTCCGGCGCTAGCGACTCGGTCACATCGCGGCCGATCAGGTTCGCAGAGGTGCCGCCACTCGCCAGCATGGTGCCGCTGGTGTCAACAACGAACACATAATGCTCACCGTTGATAAAATCGCCCTGGCGACTGAACGCAGCAAAAGCTGTATCGCCCTGGGCCCGGTAATGCTCTACAGCGCGTTGTAGCAGATCACGAGCGCGCTGCTCTTGATCGGCATAAGCCGTTCCCTGTAAGAGCAGCAACAGTACAGCGGTCCAGACGGAAAACATTACTCGCATAACTCAACTCCAAGTCCGCGCGAAAATAAAAGGGCATCACCGGTGGGAAAGGCTCGACGAGCAGGTTCGAGCAGCGCCTAAATAATTGCCGCCACGCCAGCGCGGCTGATGGACTGTGGCGACTCAATCCTTGAAGATCGCGACAGCACGGACGAACCCCGCCGAAGCGCGCTTGATCTTGTAAGGGAAGCAACTGACGACGAATCCATTGGCCGGCAAGCTTTCCAGATTGCTCAGCTTCTCCATCTGCCCATAGCCGATGTCGCGCCCGGCCTTGTGCCCTTCCCAAATGATCGAGGCATCGCCACTTTCGGCAAAGCGCTCGCGGGTATACTTGAACGGCGCGTCCCAGCTCCAAGCATCCGTACCCACCACGCGCACGCCGCGCTCCAGCAGATACATGGTCGCCTCGCGCCCCATCCCTATCCCCGCATCCAGGTAACCCGGCTGGCCGAACAAGGCACCGGCACGGGTATTGATCAGCACAATGTCCAACGGTTGGAGCTCATGGCCGATGCGCGCCAGTTCAGCTTCCACCTCCGAAGCCGTCACCACATGCCCATCCGGCAGAGCGCGGAAATCCAGCTTCACGCCCGGCTGCAGGCACCAGTCCAGCGGTAGTTCATCGATGCCGAAGGCCGGCTTACCGCCATCGGTGGTCGAGGCGTAATGCCAGGGCGCATCCATGTGGGTGCCACTGTGGGTGGTTATGTCCAGCCGCTCGGCCGCCCAGCTCTCATCACCCGGGAGCTGGTCCTTGCGCAAACCTGGGAACATGGCGGCCATTTCCGGCCAGCCTTCCTGGTGATCCACGTAGTCAATCTTGGGCAGCAGCGGAGGTGGATCGGTGTAGGGGTTGTTATCGAGCGTGACCGAGAGGTCCACAATGCGACGTTTGCTCATAGGGTTTGCCACCTTGAAGAGTGAGTTAGGAGACATAAACGGCCTGGTCTACCAGGCGATCAACGTCACCGTCGTGGACGAACCCCAACGCCTCGGCAGCCTCGGCCTTCAACGTCGGAAAGGATCCGAATTGTGCTTCGAGCTGCGCGTTGGGGCGGTAACTGATGAGGTCCCGACGATCTTCGCCGAAACGCCGTACAAGGCCCTCGACCACGTCAGCCATAGTTAGCCGCAGCGCGGGTAACGCCAGGGTGCGGTGTGCAGCGGTCGCCTCGACCGGTAGAACGGCCGCGAGAATCAGGTAATCGACGCAGCAGCCGACTGACATCCACCACGCAACCGCGTCAGGTGATACCGGGCAGACGAATTTACGGCCCTCTTTCATGTGCCAGAACACGTCGCTCATGAAGCCGGACAGCAGCCCCGTGCCGCCAGAAGGGCGAGCAACGATGCCCGGCAACCGCAGCGCAATTCCGTCGACGAAACCTCGACGGCTATAGTCTTCCAGCAGTATTTCGCCGATCAGTTTCTGAGACGCGTAGCTCATGCCCGGTCGCGGCGGAGTGGTGTCGTCCACTTGGGCCGGCATCGGCGCGCCGTATACGGCAATGGTGCTGGAGAAGACGAATCGAGGGCGCGAGGCGTGCAGCCGTAGCTGCTCCAGCAACTGCTCGGTAGCGGTCAGGTTGACCCGGCGCGCCAAGTCGAAATCCTGCTCCGCCGTGCCACCGGGCACGCTGGCGAGGTGAAAAACAGCATCGATTGGCTCACCTTCAACGGCGCCCCGCAACACCTCAGCCTCGGCAATGGACCCCACCACGCAGTGCACCCGAGGGTCGTCCGGCGGTGTCGAAAAGGCCGTATCGACCAGGGTCAGCGTATTGATCTCACGGTTACCAAGCCGGCCCTCACCTAGCAAACGAGCTACCAGCTGCGAGCCGACAAACCCGTTGGCACCGGTCACCAGAACGCGCATGTCTTATTCCCCCACCGCCACGTAGCGGTTGTCGATGGCGCCGAACAGGCTGTGGCCGGCGGCATCTCGCATCTCGAAGCGCAGCCGCTCGCCGAAGCGGATGAAGGGGGTCTGCGGCGCGCCGTGCTCGATCATCTCCAACGCTCGTCGCTCGGCCAGGCAGCTGGAGCCGAAAGCCTTGTGGTCGCGATTGGAAAACGTGCCGGTACCCAGCACGGTGCCAGCGCCCAGGTTGCGGTTATAGGCCAGATGACTCAGTAGTTGCCCGAAGCTGAAATCCATCTCGCGGCCGTTGGGGTGGCCAAACCATTCGCCATTGCGCGAGACCTCGAGATCCAGCGCGACGCGCCCGTCCTGCCAGGCCACGCCCAGCTCGTCCGGCGTCACCGCCACCGGGGCGAACACCGTGGCCGGCTTGGCCTGAATGAATCCGAAGCCCATGCCCATTTCCCGCGGCAAATGTGCGCGCATGGAGACATCATTGAAAAGCGCCAGCAGATGAATGCCCGCCTCGCAACGTGCCGGGTCCGCGCCCATCGGAATAGGCCCGGTGATGGCCGCGATCTCCCCTTCGAAGTCGCAGTTGTCCGCCTCGCTGGGATAGGCGTAATCGTCACAGGGGCCGCGGAAGTCATCGCCCTGGCGCTGAATCAGGATTGGTACCCCAGGTGGCACGTCTACCGTCAGTTTGAACGCACGCTCCATGATGTTGCCGTGGTTTAAAAACGCCGAGGCATCGACGAACTGGTAGGCCCGCGGCAGTGGCGCCATCGCCTCGGCCGGGTCGAAGATGAAGGTCCCATGGGCATCGCCAACATTCAGCGCCCTGTACAACGCATTAAGCTCCGGCGCGCAGCGGTCCCAGTGTTCAAGCGCTTGCTGCATCGTCGGCGCTATGGCCGTTGCATCCACCGCCTGGCCGAGGTCACGGGCGACAACGATCAATCGACCGTCCGGGCTGCCGTTCTTGAGCGTCGCAAGTTTCATCGTGTGTTCCTTGTTCTTATCGGAAGGGTTACCAGTGGATCAGCGGCTGGCCAGCCACAGGTGAGCGAAAGCTGGGAATGCGCGTGCCAAGCAGGCTGCCAAGGTAGACGGTTGTCAGATCCGGCCCGCCAAAGGTGATGCTGGCCATCCACGGGGCCAGTGAGCCACGAGCGGCTTGCATGGTGGCGGGCGTCAGGGTGCCGGCGTCGCGCTGGCGGTACAGCTCTGCAGTCGCGTCCGCATTGCTGTCGTCCAGCAGCGTCAGCACGTCGCCGTCAGGCGTGATGGCGATGAGCTTGTCGGTCATGATCAGCGTCACCCAGAGGTTGCCGTAGCTGTCGAAGGCGAAACCGTCCGGGAAGCCTTCAAGCTTGTCTGGCCCGTATACCTCCCGCTCACCCAGCGTCGCATCAGGCCCAACGCGCATGCGCGAGATGCAGCGCCCGTTGCTCTCGACTACATAGAGCCATTCCTCGCGGTCATCGAAGCGGATCTCGTTGGTGCCACGAAACCCCTCGGCGACCACGCGAACGCCCTGCTCGTCGATTAAGCCGATATAGCCATCGGCTACGTCCGCATTGATTGAGTCGGTCCAAGGCTGCATCTGGGTCGTGACGGTGAACCAGATGCGCCCCTTTGAATCGAGCAGCGGAAAGTTGGTTTTGCCGAACGGTTTGCCGTTGAGGTCGGCATACAGCACGGTCAGCTCTCCCGACCGGCTGAGCCGCTCGATACGATCCAGGCCCCAATTACAGATGATGAAGTCGCCCTCAACAGTCAGCGCCAGTCCGTTAGGCAAAGAGGTGTTTTGTGATTGTACGAAGCGCTGCTCGAAACCCGCGTCACCAACATTGGCATCACCCGGCGCGAGCAGTTGCTGGCTGCCGTCCAGGTCGATGCGCATCACGCCGCCGCCGGCGTCGGCGGACCAGAGCGTGCCGTCGCGCTGGGCGATGATGCACTCGGGGCGTTGCAGATCCTGGCCGACGAAACGGATGTCGTCCCGCTCGACCTGCCAGCCACGTAGGGGGTTGTCACGCATGCCTATACCTCGGCCTTGGTCCGGCCTTGTTGTTTTGTTAACGGAGACTTCACCGGCCTCTATTCTTCGAGCCAGACGCGCCCTTCCCTATCAACCGAATACCCCAGCTCGGTCAGCGACTGCCCTAGACACGGCCCGCTCACGCACAGCCCGCTCTCGGGCAAAAACCGCGCGCCATGGGCGAAACAGACGATGTACTCGCCATTCGGCGTCATGAAGCGATCCTTGCGGTACTGCATGGGTACGTTCAGGTGCGGACAGTCGTTGCGAAAGACTTTCGGCCGCCCGGCCACTAGCAATGCCAATACAGTGTCGCGGCCCGAACCATTCGGATCGAACCCCCGGGCTGAGCCGGCCTGCAGTTCATGCAGATGGCAGAGAAAGGTCAGCGAAACAGCGCGATCCATGGCAAAGCCGTACGGTAGTCAACGCGCTCAGGGTTGCGGCAGACGAGCTATTTGACCAATCGCTTGTTGGGATGGGAGGTATCTCGTGGGGTGATGGAAGAGTTGATTAGCTGATGTCATGCCGCCGCTTTAGCTCGATATGCAGCCATTTCTAATGTAGGCCGCAATCGACAATCCTCCATCAACGGTTCGCAACGGCTGCTATCGGCCAAAAGCAGCCATTAGGACTTTATGAAGAAACGTCTGAGTAGTACCACCTTCTTAAAGTTGCTTGGGAGCAATTGGCGGAATAGATCTCGACAAAGTCAACGGCAGGGTTCGTCTCAAACTTGCTTCTTGGCAGCCCGAGAGCCAACACTGGCAATGGCATATGATCGGTGTGCATTAAAGATTCGATGGATCAAAAGCGACCGACGCTTGCTCCAAATCTCCCCACACTACTTCAACCGCCAAGCTCGCCTTGCTCCTGGCAGGCTTGAAATAGAGAACCTCACGGAATTCCGCCACGAACTTGGTTAGATAACCCTGTTCGAACTCGCTGGGTCTATCCGCCGAATAAATCTCCACGCGGAACTGTCCGTCGAACTTCTTATCCAGAATGTTGCCGTCCCATCCCAGCGGATGATCGCAGCTTTCATGAATAAGCCGGCTCAGTTCGCTGGCGCCCGAGCGAATGGCTCTATTGACAGACTTATCCCTCACACGAATGCAGTAACCATGCTTGCCCTTAACGGCCGAAGCGGTCTGCTCGATTTCAATATTGTCGGAAATATCCAGATGAAACGAATCTTGGCTAAGCATCTCTTCCGGTGTCCAGATCAACTGCGCGCGGTCGAAGGTATGGTAGCGCCGGGCCAGTGGCAAGATGTTAAACCCTTCCTTAAAACCATAAGTTCCGCCATCGATTCGCCATTCGGTGGGGAACGGGAGCCATTGCGATGGCTCGCCGTTCAGCGGCAACAATAAGAGGCTTTGCGCTTCATAGATATCAAACGCCAGATAGACATTGCGATCATCTACCCAAGTCAACACGCGGGTTTCCTCGCCCACCGCCGACTCGAAGGTAAGCACGGGCGACACCTCAATGCCACCATCGACGAGTTGAAAACGCTGTATACCAGCAAAGTCCACCACCAACACACTGCCGTCGGGGAGATCCTGTACCGCCAGAATGACTCCGTTGAAGCGCCGCACGCCAGTTGCTCGCTCCGCCTCTACATCGTATACCTCGTATTCTTCTCCAGGACTCAGTGGGAAAAAGAACAACGGTTTGCTGAAACGTGCCACACCACGATTGTTACTACTTGCCGGTCGTATAATTGAAAATACCACCTGGCCAGTCATATTGAATATACGCCACTCAGTATCGCTACTCAGTGCAAGATGATGGGTGCCCAGATGCTTCGGATGTTGATAAGGCGCTCGATAAAGCTCTTCACCCGTAGGCTTCATCACCACGGCCTCCATATTATACTTCTCATCTACCTCTATACGAAGAAGGAAACTCTTACCTACCGCCGGATGACCAAACGACTCAAAAATAAACTCACTTTCATTATAGCGAGATAGATAACGTTTTCCAGGCAAAGCCACGACCTGGAACTCTCCGCTAGCGTCGCCTATATAATGATAAGAGCCATCTTTGGGAGGAATCAACTCAATTTCTCCCTGCGCAACCTGTAACCAACCCATCTCATTGACGAAGCTCAATACTCCCGCCCCTTGATCAGAGAAGGCATGCGGAAAATTAAAAATCAACACAGCTATGGCACCCCTCTCAAGATAGCATCAATAGCAGTCATTACATCTGACTGCGCTTCGCCGAAGTCTCTTACCTGCATCTTCTCATACAGATATTTCTGATATTTACCCTCTCTTAGAATTTCCGCCTTAACCGCATCAATCAATTCTTGGCGCACGATAGTTCATCGGAAAATTCCCAACGAATATTGTTGTTTCCGCCGGAGCCCAAATAAGCCGCCAAATCCTTCATCAACTGCCCCGGCGCACCATCCGTACCATCTGTTTTTTTGCTGAAGCTCAGAGAGTCCTTAATTCTGGTCAGCGCGATATGTTTGTTCCACGACTTTACCTCGACAAAGTATTGAATTGCATTGCGTAGCCGATAATAACTGGCTCTCCGAAGCGCGAGTCGATGGAACACGTGATTACCGTTCATCCACCGATCTAGGTTTCCATCGAGACATCGACCCTACTGTTCTTCAAGGGCTGTCCGATGCGGGTGCTCATTCTGTAGATATCTCACCAATTGTTCTTGAGGACATATCCGAAGACTGTTTACAGGAATGGCCGTTCAAGCTTGACCCTAGCTTCGGGATGCCAAGCCTTGTAGGTCGAACCGACAAGGCTGGGGAAAAGTGGCTAGTCCTTTACGAGCATCGCTCCGTGGCGAATCGTTACGATGATGGAGGGAGCCGAGAGCACGGGCTACGTCTGCAGGAATGGCGTTTCCTCATGCCTGTCGTTGTCAGGAAAAAAGATCAAAAACAGTTGATTCGCTTTCTGAGCACTCAGCGTTCTCTAGATGTTTCGAGATGGTCGGGACGCAGTTACACGGACGACGGCTATCTGCTTGAGGCCCCATGGCGCTTTACCTGGGATCAGTTGATGTGGACACCTGCCAGGTTTCATAACCAAGGTGAGCTCGAGGTGGCATTTCCCTGCCTTAAATACCATTGGGAGTCCCATTTGGATGCCTCCCTTCCGGACGGAGCCTCTGCACATTTACCAGCCCCTTGGTTGGCAAATGAGCTCTCCATTACCCCCGATGCTCTCAGATCCGCGTGTCTATGCGGATGCGCTAGGGAAGCCACAATTCATCAGCAGCATGGGCCCTGACGATGGTTCACACGCCTACATACGACAGGACATATTTGAACGGCTGTTGAAAGATAAAGATTTGGTGTGCGTGTGGACGTTTGTAGCAGAGCGAGGCGTGTGGCCAGGCGGAGGAAATTCTCATGCAGCATGGAGAAGGTCTGAAGGTGTAGTTTGGTTCGAACGAGGGAAGCCAAAAATGGAATCATGGAAGGAAGATAAATGTAATGGTACAGAAGATGGCTGAGCGCGGGTTATGTCGTTACCGGCGCTGCATCGACGAAGGAAGGGGGGCGGAGAACCTGGTTTGTGACCCATGAGAGGTTCAGCCCCCGCTCATTTCTTCCACTTTTCGATCTGCCGGGCATTGCGTGAGTATTCGCATGAAAAACCGTCAGGCGCTCGCACTAGCCGACACCATTCAGCAGCATGCAGCAGCATGCAGCATCGACAGGCTTTCGCATAGTTCGTCACTATGGGCTTCAGCCTCTGCCGTGCTTCACCCAGTATGCGGACAGCGCCACCAGGCGTTCAGAACTGACTCTATAATCGACTGGCCGTTAGCGGCCCCTCATGATCGGCTGCTTTTGGCCGGTTAGCGACGGCTGGCCGTGGCCGTCGCTATGCATCGCACGGTCATACTTCGGTCTGCTCCGCCATCTCCAAAGCGTCGTCTATCTCGATCCCGAGGTATCGGACAGTGCTTTCCAGCTTCGTATGACCGAGCAGCAGTTGAACCGCTCTCAAGTTTTTCGTCCTGCGATAGATCAGGGAAGCCTTAGTACGTCTCATTGTATGAGTGCCATACATGGCAGGATCAAGACCAATGACCTTCACCCAAGCTTTAACGATACGAGCGTATTGCCGAGTGGATAGGTGTTCAGACGCGTGCAGCCGGCTCGGGAACAGGTAGTCCTCGCTGCGGAGCTGTGCCCGGTGGATCCAAGTTTCGAGAGCCGTCCTTGTTTGCTTTGTGATCTCAAACTGAACTGGTCTCTGGGTTTTCTTTTGCATCACGATTGCTCGCGATGCAACGTGCTTACCATGGGCAACATCACGAACACGGAGCGTGGTTAAGTCACAGGCTCGCAATTTACTGTCGATGGCTAAGTCGAAGAGCGCCAGATCTCGGGTCTTGTCGGCGATTTGCAGCCGCACCCGGATCGCCCAGATATCTCTAAGGCGGAGCGGGGCTTTCTGCCCGACCATTTTTCCTTTGTTCCAAGGCTGATGGCTGTAGGTAGTAATTGTGTTCATGGGGTTGTCCTCCGCGTACGGGAGGACAAGG
>NZ_JAMOIC010000043.1 GCF_024448895.1 Stutzerimonas stutzeri | reverse complement strand
AGTGCCTGCAACCTGGTGCGACCGTCTCCAGCGTTGCCATCAGCCACGGCATCAACGCCAACGTTATTCGCAAGTGGCTGCCGCTTTACCGAGATCAGCTACCAGCGGCGTTGCCGGCGTTCGTGCCATTGAGGGCCACGCCTAAACGAACAACTGAGGCGTTCGCACTCATTGAGTTGTCCCTTGGCGAGCAATCGGTCACGGTGAAATGGCCAGCCTCCGATCCTGAAGGTTGCGCCCGCTTTGTGCGTGGGCTCACCCCGTGATCCGCATCGATGCCATCTGGCTCGCCACCGAGCCGATGGACATGCGCGCCGGCACCGACACCGCGTTGGCGCGTGTGGTGGCCGTGTTCGGTGCGGCGAAGCCGCACTGCGCCTATCTCTTCGCCAATCGCCGCGGCAACCGCATGAAAGTCCTGGTGCATGACGGCGTGGGTATCTGGCTCGCCGCGCGGCGCTTGCACCAGGGCAAGTTTCATTGGCCAGGCATCCGGCACGGCTCGGAAGTCGAACTCGACACCGAGCAACTTCAGGCTTTGGTGCTGGGTCTACCCTGGCAGCGGGTCGGTGCAGCCGGCGCGATCACAGTGCTGTAGCACCTGCCATTAGCCCATCGGTTTAGCTCCGCTGATCGCCTGCTCTGGCACAATCAGCGGCATGACTTCCGCGCCCAATCTCGACCAACTGACGCCTGACCAGCTGCGCACACTGGCCGCGCAGTTGCTCACGCAGGTCGACGTGATGGGCAAGAGGATCTACCGCGACCAAACGGTTATCGAGAACCTCAACCACGAAATCGCCATCCTCAAGCGGCACAAGTTTGCCAAGCGTAGTGAGCAACTGAGCCCTGACCAGGGCCGTCTGCTGGATGACCTGCTCGACACCGACATCGTGGCCATCGAGGCGGAGCTGAAAGCAGTCAATCCGCCGGCTGCGCCGGCCGACGCACGCCAGCAGCCCAAGCGCACACCGCTGCCACCGCAGCTCCCGCGCACCGTGATCCATCACGAACCGGAGAACACCCAGTGCGCCTGCGGCTGCCAGCTGCTACGCGTGGGTGAAGACGTCAGCGAAAAACTGGATTACACGCCGGGCGTGTTCACCGTCGAGCAGCACGTGCGTGGGAAATGGGCCTGCCGCCAGTGCGAAACGCTGATCCAGGCGCCGGTGCCGGCGCAGGTGATCGACAAGGGGATCCCCACCGCCGGCCTGTTGGCGCACGTGATGGTGGCCAAGTTCGCCGACCATCTGCCGCTGTACCGACAGGAAAAGATCTTCGGCCGCGCCGGCCTGGCTATCGCTCGTTCGACGCTGGCGCAGTGGGTCGGGCAAACCGGCGTGCAGCTCCAGCCGCTGGTCGATGCGCTGCGCGAAGCCGTGCTGGGCCAACGCGTGATTCACGCTGACGAAACCCCGGTGCAAATGCTCGCGCCGGGCGAGAAGAAAACCCATCGGGCTTACGTCTGGGCCTACAGCACCACGCCCTTCGCCGATCTGAAGGCCGTGGTCTACGACTTCAGCCCCAGCCGTGCCGGCGAGCATGCGCGCAATTTTCTTGGCCAGTGGAATGGCAAGCTGGTCTGCGACGACTTCGCTGGCTACAAGGCCGGTTTCGAGCGAGGCATCACCGAAATCGGCTGCATGGCCCACGCCCGCCGCAAGTTCTTCGATCTGCACGCGGCGAACAAAAGCCAATTGGCCGAACAGGCGCTGCACTCTATCGCTGGGCTGTACGAAGTCGAACGCCAAGTGCGCGACATGGGCGATGAAGAACGCGGGCGAATACGACAGGAACAGGCTTCACCGATCCTCGACGCGCTGCATGCCTGGATGCTGGCCCAGCGTGATCGGGTGCCCAACGGCTCAGCCACGGCGAAAGCCTTGGATTACAGCCTCAAACGTTGGTTGGCACTGACTCGCTATGTCGAGGATGGTGCCGTGCCCATCGACAATAACCAAGTCGAGAACCAGATCCGCCCGTGGGCTCTAGGTCGCTCCAATTGGCTGTTTGCCGGGTCGCTACGCAGCGGCAAACGGGCGGCGGCAATCATGAGCGTGATCCAGTCGGCGCGCATGAATGGGCATGATCCGTATGCCTATCTCAAGGATGTGCTCACACGACTGCCGACGCAGAAGGCCAGCGCTCTGGTCGAGCTGCTGCCGCACAACTGGGTATCCGCCGGCAAGGTGTAATGCCCGTTCGCTTACTCTAAGCCATCCGGGTCTAGCGGCGTCAGCTAAAACTGGCGACGCAGCTTTAGCCGTTAGCGGATGGTGGGTATTGTAGAACGTGGGCTGCAAAGTCCATCAGCGAGACGAAGCCGCACTGATCGGCTTTCCTTCACGCTGTTGGTGGTAGCCCCGCTTAACCAATCAGCTCTACGAATGCCTGAGTGATCACAACCGCTGCGGCCAATGCGCGAACGGACTTTGGGAGCGCCATCGTCAGGAAAAGCACTACAAGCGAGTTGTGAGTGCTTGAACTGAAGGCCGATAGCTGGAGGCGACCTCGATGTGCGCTAGTGCTACGTTCTAGTGACAGTCCCCGTGCCCAAAATGTGGTCTGCAAATTCGATCAGGCTAGCTAATCGGTCAGGACCACGGATGGCATCGCGCTGGAGGTGGAAGCCATGCATTCCCAGCCTTTCGGGACCGAACACATCGGCCTCCAATGTATCGCCGATCATTGCAATGGAAGACGCTTTGCAACCCAACCGCTTTAGCAGATGTTCGTAGATCGCTGGCTCCGGTTTGATCGCGCCCACCTCGAAGCTCCAGGCATAGGCGTCAAACTCAGGCAGTAGCAACTTGGCAGGTATGGCATAGGGGGTAGCCAAGTTGGAGCACAGCGCCACTTTCAGCCCCGCTCTCTTAAGGCTTTCCAGTGCCCGCAGGGCATCATCATAGGGACGCACGCTGGCCAGTTCCGCGTAGAGATCAAGCTCCAAAATAGCAAGCTCATCGTTACCTAGTTGTGTACCAAACAGGTCGGCGGCGCCGGCCAGCCCCAAGTTTCGTGTCATCAATGTCCTGGCATCATCGGCCCTAGGTTGACGACCTTGGCTGCGTACCTGTTTTAAGAGCTTGCGAAATGGCCGCCGTCGTTCACTGATTTGCAGGAGTGTGCCATAGACATCAAAAATTACGGCTTCTATCAAAACAGAGCACCTGCGCTTAGGCTTTGCACGGTTCGGTATTCATTAAAAGAAAGCGGCCGGGCTTCGGATAAGGGAGGCATAGGCTAGGCCAGCAAGCGGTATTCGCGCGAGCTACTTTTTTCAGCAGCTCGCTTCAGCATTCGTACGACCTGACATACCGGAGAACCTGACAGAAATGTAATGGTTACTTCAGCCTTTGGTCAGGACGCTTTGCATATATTGGTTGTCGGACGCTGTAAGCATCGGAAAAACCACAAACGTCCCCGCAGTAGGCTGTTCGTTGCTAACCAATCCATAAGGAGCCCGCATGACCTCCTCGCATTGCCACCATCAGCCTGACCAAACGAAAGGATCAGCACCGCTCACAGACCCGGTCTGCGGGATGAAGGTGAAAGAGAACAGCGAGCATGAGCAGGATTACCAAGGAACCACTTACCGCTTCTGCAGCCAGGGGTGCCGGACCAAGTTCCGTTCTGATCCTGCTAGATATCTTGCTGCACAGCAGGCTCATGGGTCATCGCCTCAGGCATCCACGCCGCCCGCACAGAAGGCGTCCGCCGGTGATGCAACGACCGAGTACACCTGCCCGATGCACCCTGAGATCCGCCAAATGGGTCCAGGTGATTGCCCTATCTGCGGGATGTCATTGGAACCTCTGATCCCTGAACTCGACGAGGAGGAGAATCCCGAACTCAAGGACTTCTCGAAGCGATTCTGGTGGTCTCTGCCCCTGACCGTAGCAGTAACCCTGTTGGCAATGGCGGGACATGCGATACCGCTGTTTCACGGCGCTAGCCAGAACTGGGTTGAACTAGCCCTTACGACCCCGGTTGTCTTGTGGGCAGGTTGGCCATTTTTCGTGCGCGGTTTCGCATCAGTTAAGCATCGCAGCCCAAACATGTGGACGTTGATCGGGCTTGGCACAGGGGCTGCGTATATTTACAGCATCGTAGCAACCGTCTTACCGAGCATATTTCCAGAGTCATTCACTGTGGGCGGCCGGATAGGCGTTTATTACGAAGCCGCCGCGGTCATCATTTCCCTGACGCTTTTAGGGCAGCTGCTCGAATTGAAGGCCCGCTCCCAGACGTCCTCGGCAATCAAGTCCTTGCTTGGCCTATCGCCCAAAACAGCTCGCCGTATCGCCAAGGATGGTTCCGAGGAGGACATTCCGCTTACACATGTTCACGAGGGTGACCATCTGCGCGTTCGTCCTGGTGAAAAGGTACCGGTGGATGGAGAAGTATTGGAGGGCGAGAGCGCCGTCGACGAATCCATGCTAACGGGCGAGCCCGTCCCGGTGACGAAGCGGACAGGCGATTCGCTTATCGGCGCGACGATGAACACGAGCGGCTCGCTTGTCATGCGAGCCACCAGGGTTGGCTCCGGGACTATGCTTTCACAAATCGTCCAGATGGTTGCGAATGCGCAACGCTCCAAAGCACCCATGCAGCGAATGGCGGACACGGTTGCGGGTTATTTCGTGCTGACGGTCATTGGTATCGCCTTGCTGACATTCTTTGCATGGGGCCTGTTTGGACCCGAGCAGGGCTGGGTATTCGGCCTGATCAATGCAGTTGCGGTTCTGATCATTGCTTGCCCTTGCGCACTTGGCCTTGCAACGCCTATGTCGATCATGGTTGCCACAGGCAAAGCGGCTGGAAGCGGAGTGCTTTTCAGAGACGCAGGCGCCATCGAGAACGTCCGTAAGGTAGACACGCTGATTGTCGATAAAACAGGAACCTTGACCGAGGGCCGACCTGTCTTCGATCGGGCCATAGGCGTCACGCCGTTTGACTCGCAGGAAGTCATCCGTTTGTCTGCCAGCTTGGATCAAGGTAGTGAGCATCCCCTAGCCCACGCGATCGTAGACCATGCCAGAAGCGAAGGTATCCAGCTGGCGAAGCCAGAGACCTTCGAGTCAGGGTCAGGTATCGGAGTCCGTGGTCTGGTGGAAGGCAAGCAGCTACAACTAGGCAACACCGCGCTTATGGAAGATACGGGTGTGAGCGTCGAGCCGTTGAGAGATCAGGCAGAAAAAATGCGCGAGAGCGGTACCAGCATTGTGTACCTGGCTGTTGATGGGGCACTTGCCGGCTTGCTGGCCGTATCGGACCCAATCAAACCGACTTCCAAGGAAGCTGTAGCGCGGCTCCAAGCGGAGGGCGTGCAAGTCATCATGGCCACCGGCGACGGGCTTACCACTGCCCGCGCGGTGGCTCGTGAGCTATCGATCGATGAGGTGCATGGCGAAGTGAAGCCGCAGGACAAGGAGGCGCTGGTGGTTAAGCTACAAGCCCTAGGTAAAGTAGTCGCCATGGCAGGCGACGGAATAAATGATGCGCCGGCGCTCGCCAGGGCTGATGTCGGCATAGCGATGGGCACGGGCACTGACGTCGCCATGAACAGCGCCCAAGTTACGCTCGTTAAAGGTGACCTGATGGGGATACTGCGCGCGCGCACGCTTTCGGTGGCGACGGTTCGCAATATGCGTCAGAACCTTCTGTTTGCCTTTATGTACAACGGGTTGAGCATCCCGATTGCCGCAGGTCTGCTCTATCCGTTCTTCGGACTGTTGCTGTCTCCGATGATTGCTGCCCTGGCCATGAGCCTCAGCTCAGCATCGGTTGTGTTCAACGCACTCCGGCTCCGTCAAACGCGTGTAGTTTGAAGCCTGTCGGCTTAGGCTTAGGCTTCGGTTGCGAAGCGACCGAAGCCTCATTGATTGCTCATGAATTGCCCCGTAAGCTGGAAATATGAAGTCCTACATGCGCTCCTTCCTTATCCTGCTGCTAGTGCTTGCGCTTCCGATCAATGGGATAGCGGAAATGCTCATGCCGGTTGGATCGTCCGGGCATCACGTGATGTCCGATATGGAAGGTGTGGGCGCCATGACGACCGACCACGCTTCGATGGTTGGCGCCGATGACGGTGCTGAACACGAGTGCTGTGAAGCGAATGAGCATGGAACGGCGACCGTCTGCAAGACGGGCCAAGAATGCAAAACTGCAAGTATCCTTCAGCTTGTCTCAATAAAAGCCCAGCTGATGCCTGCTGCTAAACCCGTGACCACTCCCTATAACGGCCTGATCCCCTCTAGCCTTTTAGACGCCGTCTGGCATCCACCCCGCGTCTAATTCCGATCAAATTATAGGAACCGCCCGAGTGAGCATTCGGGCCGGCTACCGCGCGCCTTTGGCTCGCATGAAAGATCAGGAATCCTTCGCAAATGAAACCCCGTATTTATTGGGCGCCGCCGTACGTGGCCGCCTTGATCATGGGCGCGCTCTCGTTTCCAGGGTTAGCGTCCGCTTTGACCTTAGAACAAGCTCTGAGCGTGGCCGAGCAAGACGCGCCTTCGCTGCATGCGCAAGCCGCCAACCTGGTGGCCGCACGCAGCGCTGCAATCCCTGCCGGCGAGCTTCCTGACCCTAAACTTAAGCTTGGACTGCAAAGCGTGCCCATCGAAGGTGACGCTCGCTGGCAGTTGGAGCAAGAGGCCATGACCATGCAAATGGTTGGGGTCATGCAAGATGTGCCAAACCGAGCGAAAAGGCGCGCTCGTGTCGAGGCCGCGCAGGCTAGTGTTGCGCTCGCAAACGCCCAGCAAACGGTTGAACGTCTCGGTGTGCGCCAAGCAACCGCCGAGGCATGGATCGCTAGCTTCGCGGTCGAGCAGAAGCTAAGCCTTTTCAAGCAGCTTTACAGCGAGAATCAGCTCCTTTCGCGGGCTGTTCAGGCCCGCATTGCTGGCGGCAGCGGACAAACCGCAGACAGCGTACTTCCGAGGCAAGAGGCAGCATTGCTGGCTGAACAAGAGGATGAGCTGCTGCGTAACCAGGCTGTTGCGCGGGCCGGCCTCCGGCGCTGGATAGGCGAGCTAGCAGGCCAGCCGCTTACAGGTGACTGGCCGCAATGGCTTGCCGCCGTTGATAACTATCAGCACAACCTGAACCGGCACCCGGCGTTACTCGCCTTCGACCCGATGACTCGTGAAGCGGAGGCAAAGGTTCACCAGGCCATCGCAGAGAAAACACCGGATTGGAGTTGGGGGGTCGACTACCTGCGACGTGGCCGTGAGTACGGCGACATGGTGAACCTCAGCGTCAGCTTCGACCTGCCGCTGTTTACCAGCTCTCGGCAGGATCCGAAGATCGCGGCCGAACGAGCTCGCCTTGCCCAGATCGAGGCTCAGCGCCAAGCGACCTTGCGCCTGTACAACCAAGAGCTGAGTACTGACCTCGCTGAGTATCAGCGTCTGGACCGCGCACTCATCCGCCTCGACAAAACCTTACTACCCCTCGCTGAAGAGAAGGTCCGCCTTGCCATGGCCGATTACCGCTCCGGAAGCGGTGAGCTGACCGCTGTGATCGAAGCGCGACGACAGCTTGTGGAGACCCGGCTACGGCGTATTGACGTCGCCCGCGATCGATCGTTGAGCAATGCCCGCCTGCATTTCGCCTTTGGAGATACCCGACCATGACATTCCAACACAAGCGGCTGGTACTCGCCTTCAGTCTGCCTCTGATGATTAGCGCTGCAGCGCTAATCGGTCTGCCTACCGCAGCCTTCGGACAATCGCCTGCAGAAGAAGACAAGGAAGTGCTCTATTGGTATGACCCTATGGTACCCCAGCAAAAGTTCGATAAGCCGGGCAAGTCGCCATTCATGGATATGGAATTGATTCCACGCTATGCAGATGAGGGAAGCGACGGGGCATCGATCAGTATCGACCCGAGCGTGACGCAGAATCTCGGCGTGCGCTTGGCAACCGTAACGCGTGAATCGATCAGCCAGTCGCTCGAAGCGACAGGCGCGTTGATGTTTGACGAGCGAGACGTGGCGGTTGTGCAGGCGCGTGCCGGTGGCTTTGTCGAGCGCGTTTACGACCGAGCACCGGAGGATGTCATCGAAAAAGGCGCGCCGTTAGCCGATCTTTTGGTTCCCGAATGGGCTGCCGCACAGGAAGAGTACCTGGCGCTCAAAGGGGTCGGCCAACCCCAACTGCTCGCAGCGGCCCGACAGCGGTTACGCCTCGCCGGCATGCCGTCGGATGTCATTGCCCAACTGGAACGAACCGGTAAAGCGCGCCCCGTTTGGACCGTAACGAGCCCAATCGGCGGCGTGCTGAACAGCCTCGACGTTCGCGAGGGCATGACCGTACCCGCCGGCGCATCTCTCGCACGCGTCAATGGACTGGAGACGGTATGGCTAGAGATAGCTGTGCCTGAGGCGCAGATCACCAATCTGGCGCCAGGGCACTCAGTCACCGCGCGCCTCCCCGCCTTTGCAGGTGAATCTCTGGAAGGCACGATCCAGGCCGTACTATCGCAAGCCAACCTGAATAGCCGCACTGTGCGTGTCCGGGTCGAACTACCTAACCCGCAGCAGCGGCTTCGCCCCGGCATGACGGCCGAGGTGACGTTGAGTCGCAACGTTGAAGATGTCTTGGTCATCCCATCCGAGGCGGTCATTCGCACCGGCCGGCGAGCATTGGTGATGTTGGCTGAGAATGAAGGCCGTTACCGCCCCGTTGAGGTCCGCATCGGCCGAGAGTTCAATGACCAGACAGAGGTGCTTGAAGGGCTGGAAGCCGGTCAGAAGGTCGTGGCGTCCGGTCAGTTTCTCCTCGATTCAGAGGCGAGCCTACGCGGGCTGACCGCTCAGGGCTTGGAGAAGCCTGCAACTTCTACAGAACCTGCGCTGCACGAGGCTGAAGGTACGATCGTCAGCCTGGAAGATGGCATGGTTGGCCTCTCGCATGGGCCGTTCAAGACGCTGAACATGCCCGGCATGACCATGTCCTTTCCGGTTGCCGATCAATCGCTCCTAACAAGTTTGCAGACCGGCGATCGCGTTCGTGTCGGCGCGCGTGAAAGCGAAGAGGGCCTGGTCATTGAGCACATCGAGAAGCTGGGGGGCCAGCCATGATCGCAGCCATAATTCGGTGGTCAGTGGCCAACCGCTTTCTGATCCTGCTGGCTACTGTGTTCGCGGTGGCTTGGGGTGTCTGGTCGGTCAAAAACACCGCTGTTGATGCATTGCCAGACCTTTCCGACGTTCAGGTCATCATCCGCACGCCATACCCCGGGCAGGCGCCCCAGATCGTTGAGAATCAGGTCACCTACCCACTGACGACGACCATGCTGTCTGTCCCCGGCGCAAAGACGGTCCGCGGCTACTCCTTCTTCGGGGATAGCTACGTGTACGTCCTGTTTGAGGACGGCACCGACCTCTATTGGGCCCGTTCTCGGGTGCTGGAGTACCTGAGTCAGGTGCAGAGTCGGCTTCCCGCCGCCGCCAAACCCGCTTTGGGCCCTGACGCCACAGGTGTCGGCTGGATCTACCAATATGCTTTGGTAGACCGAACGGGCAAACATGACCTCTCGCAGCTGCGCTCTTTGCAAGATTGGTTCCTGCGCTATGAGCTCAAGACACTGCCCAACGTGGCGGAAGTCGCGCCCATAGGCGGGATGGTCAAGCAGTATCAGGTCGTACTGGATCCCGTGCGCATGGCAAGCAGGGGCGTGACGCAGCAGCAGATTGCAAAGGCGATCGATGAAGCCAACCGTGAAACCGGCGGGAGTGTTCTGGAACTCGCAGAAACCGAGTTCATGGTCCGTGCGACCGGGTATCTCAAGACACTCAAAGACTTTCGAGCCATTCCTTTGCGTCTCGACGGCGGCGTGCCAGTGACGCTAGGGGACGTTGCGCATATCCAGCTCGGCCCGGAAATGCGCCGGGGCATCAGCGAGCTTGACGGTGAAGGTGAGGTAGTCGGCGGCGTGGTGATCCTGCGGAGCGGCAAGAACGCTCGGGAAACCATCGCTGCCGTTCAGACCAAACTGGATGAGCTGAAAGCGAGCCTGCCCCAAGGCGTCGAAATCGTCACGACGTACGACCGTAGCAAGCTGATCGACAGTGCCGTTGAAAACCTCACGCACAAGCTCATCGAGGAGTTCATTGTCGTTGCGTTGGTTTGCGCGATTTTTCTGTGGCATCTGCGCTCGTCGTTGGTCGCCATCGTGTCGTTGCCGATCGGCATCCTGATTGCTTTTGTGATCATGCAGCGGCAAGGCATCAACGCCAACATCATGTCGTTGGGTGGCATCGCGATCGCCATCGGAGCGATGGTCGATGCAGCAATCGTCATGATCGAAAACGCCCACAAGCACATTGAGGCCTGGCACAAGCGGCATCCTGACTCCACCTTGAAGGGCCAGGAGCACTGGAAGGTCATTACTGACGCGGCTGTTGAAGTGGGGCCGGCATTGTTCTTCAGCCTGCTGATCATTACGCTGTCGTTCATTCCAGTGTTCACCCTGGAGGCGCAGGAAGGCCGGCTGTTCGGTCCACTGGCGTTCACCAAAACCTATGCAATGGCAGCCGCCGCGGGCCTGTCTGTCACGCTGGTTCCGGTGCTCATGGGGTATTGGATCAGGGGCAAAATCCCTGACGAACACCGTAATCCACTCAACCGTGGCCTCATCTGGATCTACAAGCCGGCCCTGGACGCGGTACTGCGCTGGCCCAAGATGACTCTGCTGGTGGCTGTTCTGGTCTTCCTGACAGGCTTGTGGCCGGCCTCTCGCCTTGGTGGGGAGTTCTTGCCCCCGCTGGATGAAGGTGACCTCCTTTATATGCCCACTGCGCTTCCAGGCCTCTCCGCTCAGAAGGCTTCTGAGCTACTGCAGCAGACGGACCGGCTCATAAAAACGGTTCCAGAAGTTGCACACGTGTTCGGTAA
The DNA here is from genome assembly GCF_024448895.1 of Stutzerimonas stutzeri. Lineage (GTDB taxonomy): Bacteria > Pseudomonadota > Gammaproteobacteria > Pseudomonadales > Pseudomonadaceae > Stutzerimonas > Stutzerimonas stutzeri_Q. The sequence goes on along the minus strand of NZ_JAMOIC010000043.1, from coordinate 6,324 downwards.
GGCTGGTCGAGCCGACACCGCTACAGATCCCGCCCCGCTGGAAATGTTCGAGACGACCATTCAGTTCAAGCCGAAGGATCAATGGCGCCCTGGGATGACGCCTGACAAGCTGGTTGAGGAGTTGGATCGCACCGTACAGGTACCTGGATTAGCCAATCTGTGGATCCCGCCGATTCGAAACCGTATCGATATGCTGGCGACGGGTATCAAGAGCCCGATCGGGGTGAAAGTGTATGGCACTGACTTGGCACAGATCGACAAAGCCACCCAGGCAGTGGAAAAAATCGCCAAAACGGTGCCTGGGGTCAGTTCGGCGCTTGCTGAGAGACTGACCGGCGGCAGGTATATCGATGTGGATATCGATCGTGTCGCTGCCGCACGCTACGGCCTGAATATCGCGGACGTGCAATCGATCGTGGCCGGTGCCATCGGTGGTCAAACCATTGGTGAAACCGTGGAAGGGCTCGCCAGGTATCCGATCAACCTCCGCTATGGCCGCGAGTGGCGCGACTCGATATCCGATCTGCGCAACCTACCGATCTACACGCCGCAAGGCAGCCAGATCACGTTGGGGACCGTGGCCAAAGTACAGGTGACAGACGGACCGCCCATGCTTAAAAGCGAAAACGCAAGGCTGTCGGGCTGGGTTTACGTCGATGTTCGTGGCCGCGACATGGCGGCTGTGGTGGGCGATCTGAGGGAAAAGATCAGCAAAGGGGTCCAGCTCGAATCCGGCATGAGCATCAGCTATTCCGGCCAATTCGAATTCATGGAGCGCGCTAACGCGAAGCTGAAGCTCGTCGTTCCGGCTACCTTGCTGATCATTTTTGTATTGCTCTACCTAACGTTTGCCCGCTTTGGCGAGGCGCTGCTCATCATGGCTACGCTGCCATTCGCTCTGACCGGGGGCGTCTGGTTCCTATATCTGCTCGGGTACAACCTATCCGTAGCGACAGGAATCGGATTCATCGCACTGGCAGGCGTTTCTGCTGAGTTCGGCGTCATTATGCTGCTGTATTTGAAGAACGCCTGGACGGATCGGGTTAACGCTGGAGCCCATGGCGAAGGCGTCCTGCTCGACGCCATTCGTGAAGGTGCTGTCCAGCGAGTGCGCCCCAAGGCCATGACCGTAGCAGTGATTATCGCCGGTCTGCTGCCCATCCTCTGGGGTAGCGGAACCGGCAGCGAAATCATGAGCCGCATCGCCGCGCCCATGGTGGGCGGGATGATCACCGCCCCTTTGCTCTCCCTGTTCGTTCTGCCGGCAGCTTACCTGCTGATGCGCCGCCGGCAATTGCGAGTTACCACCCAGCAAGCAACCAACCCACTGGAGAACATCCATGAACATTAAGCACATCACCCTTGCCTCACTCTTCCTGGTGCCAGTCGCCTATGCCGCCGACAAGGAGCCAATGGACGGCATGCCGATGGATCACAAAGGCATGAACATGCCAATGGACCAGAAGTCGGCGGGACAGACCGCTACAGCCATCGGCACGGTCAAGGAAGTGAACACCGAGAGCGGCACCGTGACCATTGCACACGGCCCGGTCGAAGCGCTGGGTTGGCCTTCTATGACGATGGGCTTCAAAGCGAAGCCTGATCAGCTCCAAAAGTTGAAAGAAGGGGACCAGGTCGAATTCGAGTTCTCCTCGAAGGGCATGGATTCCACCATTACCCGCATCGAAAAGCAGTAGAAGTTGAAAACGACTGCCGCAGGCGCGGCGGTCGTACCAACACGAAAATGAGGGATTACAGCTTTGTAACCTTGGCAACAGCTTCTTGTAAGTAGCAAGCCTTTAATCTACAGGCATCAACTAACCAAGAGGTGCAAACCATGAACCGCATAACCAAAGTAATCGTTCCTTTTATTCTGACCGTTGCTTCCTCGCTTGCAATGGCCGAAGGCGGAAGCGAACGTACGCTGAATCGCTTAAATGACTCGGCAGGAGCAAAGCCCACCCTTAAGGAGCTTGTAAAAGAAGGCCAAGTGCTGAGCATCGCACCTGCTGGCGCGACCGGCACGACTCGAATGATTCAAAACTATAGAACAAGCGCCCAAGTCCAGACGTATGAGATGACGGTCAAGACCCCTGACGGGAAGATCCATACGGTAGAGTTTCTGAGCACCCCAGTTGGCGTGAACAATGGCTAATCTGCCAAGCTTAATATCCGAGGGATAGTTAGATGAGGGGCATAATATCCAAGATTAAAAGCGTACTGCAGCGCAATCCGGTCGTAACGGGGTTAACCGCAGCTGTGGTTGGCTACATGCTACTGAACCAAAGCACTGCGGCGTTGGCAACAACGCTGCCAAGCCTGCTCTTTCTCTTGCCCTGCTTGTTGATGATGGTCGTATGCATGAAGCATATGTCTAGCGGTAAATGCGACAAGCCCGAGGAGCCCAACGTTGGCGAAAACACCTTATTAAGCAAAAGCGAATAACCCACTGAACTTTGAGATTTAACATGCGAAAGGCCATCACCGTTACAGCAATCGCAATCACCCTGGCGAGCGGACTGAGTTTCGCAGCGGTAGATAAATCGGACCAAAGCCATTCAGAAACCGGCATGATGAGCGGCGACAAGCATATGGAAATGATGGGCGACATGCATGGAATGATGAAAGAGTGTCGTGAAATGATGGAGGGGGCCAAAGCCGGCCACTCGCAAACTGGCGAAAATTCAGACGCTGCTTAGGATACGAGAGTGCGAGCAAACATGATCGAAGCAGGCCGGGCACCTTTTCTGGGTGCCCGCCTGCTTTCTTGTGAGTGATGGCCTAACTAGGACCGTACTGATGGGAAAAGTGTCACTGACGAGCAGAATGGCGATAGCTTTCATGCTTGTGGTTACGGTTGTGCTGATGGCGGCCGCAATCAGCTTCAATTATTTTTGCCAGCTCCATTTCGAACGCAAAGATGAACAAGTGCTGAATGAAAAGGCCGCTGCAGTAGAGCGTACGCTGCTCAACAGCTCAGCATTTGGGCCTGAGACCGCTTCAAGGATCGATGCCGTTATTGAGCACTCCTTTGGCTTCGCAACTGCAGTTGTAGTAGACGGCAAGACAGTCTACTCACATCACAATCTCTCTGAGAGCTTGCTACCACTTGTCACGGACATCCAAGAGGAACGTTGGACAGTAAATTTCGCTGGGCATCAGTACAGTGGCATTACCAGAAAAGTAAACCAGTGGGTCGAAGGGCAAGACACAGTCATCTATCTGGCTTTGGATGTAACGCATCGAGTCCACTTCTTCGAAATGATTCAGCAATGGTTCGCTTATACGCTGGTGGTCAGTGCACTTTTGAGTGGCGCTTTAGGTGTGGTTCTGATCAGGAAGGGTTTAAAACCGATCGATGAACTCTCTAAGACTTCCTCTACAGTAACTGCCAATTGTTTGGATACCAGAATTCCAACCGAGTCAGTGCCAGGCGAGCTTCATGAACTCGTAGACAACTTCAATGAAATGCTCTCGCGCTTGGATGACTCATTCCTCAGGTTGTCAGGTTTCTCAGCGGACATCGCGCATGAGCTAAGAACGCCGCTGAACAGCATGCTGACCCAAATGGAGGTCGCGCTCTTGCGCGACCGCGAAAATACCGACTACAAGGATATCTTGTATTCCGCCCTCGAAGAACTTAGGCGCATGTCAAAGATGGTCGATGACATGCTGTTCCTCGCCAAAGCGGACAATGGGAAGATTACGCCCAGTGCCGAAGGGGCCAGCATGGCTGAGATGACCACGAGTGTTATCGAATATTACGAGCTCGCAGCCGAGGACAAGAAGGTCGAAATCGCGCTTTCAGGCGATGGGTCGGTACATGGCGATAAATCAATGCTAAGACGGGCCATCTCAAACATAGTCTCGAACGCAGTTCGGTATGCAGAGGAAGGCAGCATTATCAGGGTTGAAATAAGCGAGAGTGGTAACTCGGTTTCGACAGCTATAACCAACCGCGGCATTACTATTCCAGCCGAGCTTCACACTCGAATATTCGACAGATTTTACAGGGTGGATACCGCAAGGCGCGAAGGTACTACCCTTAATGCGGGCCTCGGCATGGCTATCACACGGTCGATTGTTGAGGCCCACAAGGGGCGCATCGCTTGCGAATCAGCTGAGGGGCACACGACTTTCACAATGACGCTTCCAAGGCTGATGTCTAGTTAATGGCAAAGTGCTGGCAACGACGCTGATCTACGCTTATACAAATGCCCGGCTGAACCGGAGGAGGCCAAGGCTTTCGTACCTGTATATTTGGTTCTGGAGGTTTCACGTGCAAGCGTCCTCATCAAGAAAATGCGGTTCGACAGCCGCAGCGCTCAACGAAGCGTGCTTCTGCGTAAGCCTAGATCAAGCTGCGCTCGTAAACTCATTGACCGAACAGCTTGGGAATTCAGAGCTGTCGGAGCTATTGAAGTCACGTTGCCCCCATGTGTTTGCAGCACGACCGGTCTTTGTTTCATCCTTGCGGCTGCGCCAGGTTAATGAGGTTATTCAGGCCATCGAGCAGACCGTGAGTTCGCCCGGTTGGCGTGAGCATGCTCTGGATTCTGCACCTCCTATTGCACGACATGATCCTCGGGGTGCGCGCGGCGTCTTCTTTGGCTACGACTTCCATCTGGATGATGACAAGCTTGGGCTCATCGAAATAAACACAAATGCGGGCGGAGCGATGCTAAACGTATTGCTCGCCCGCGCGCAGCGTAGTTGTTGCAGCGGCGTAGTCGGGCTTTCGCCAGGTCAGGATGGACCCGGCGGCTTCGAGCGTTCGATTCTGGATATGTTCGCCCAGGAATGGTCTACGAGCGGCGAGCAACGTCCGCTCACGCGCGTGGTGATCTTGGATGAAAGCCCACAAGCCCAATATCTGTATCCGGAGTTCCTTCTTTTTCAGCGGTTATTCGAGTCAGCAGGAATCGACTGCCTAATCGCAGACCCAGCCGATCTGGCCTTTCACAACGAGTCCCTCTTGGTCGACGGAAAGCCTGTGGATCTCGTCTACAACCGACTCACCGATTTCTATCTGGAAGGCGACAATTGCAGCGCGCTGCGCAGCGCTTATTTGGCTGATGTCGTGACGGTAACGCCACACCCTCAGGCCTATGCCCTTTACGCCGACAAACGCAGGTTGGTTGACCTAACCAACGCACGTTTTTTGGAAGAGATTGGCGTTGATCAGCAAATCCGAACCGTATTGGCCCAATACGTCCCGCTTACCGTTCCTGTCGGGCATGGTAATGCAGAGCACCTGTGGCAAAACCGCCGTAGCCTCTTTTTCAAGCCTGTCAGCGGGTATGGTAGTCGCGGTGCATACCGAGGAGACAAGCTCACCAAGCGCGTTTGGGAAGAAATCGTTGGCGGAAACTACGTGGCCCAGTCCCTTGTAGCTCCTGGCGAGCGTAGAATCGTCGCCGACCCTCAGGTACGATCGATGAAGTTTGATCTGCGCGCTTACGCTTATGCTGGCGAGGTGCAGTGGAACGCTGCCAGGGTCTACCAAGGCCAGACGACCAACTTCAGAACAGAGGGGGGCGGTTTTGCTCCCGTTTTTACCTTAGGCGAGGAAGAGGAGCGAGCCGGTTCTACAGAGCAACGGTCGCACGCCTCGTTCACGTTCTTGCTCGACGAAACCGGCGCCGTAGAGGAACTGCCGCACCCGCTATATCTGGCGCTGGTTCGAGCCGAAATGGCTACTTCTAAGCTTGCCGGTAAGCGTTTCCGATTGGCGGACTGGTATGTGGCAATGGAAGATGGCCATCCTTCCGAAGTCATCCGAGAATTGTACGGCTGGGTTGCTTTCGACGCAGATGGCGCCTACCACCCTGAAGTTGGCCCACCAGAAAATGGTCAGCCAAATAGTATTGGCAATGTTGACTCATCTGCCCTGCCAACACCGGAAGAACATGATCGAATCGAAGGTCTGTTGTTTCAAAGTGAGTGAGGTCCCGCGCGCCACGAAAGGCGCGGCTTGGGACAGAATAACCTCGCCGCTCAGTTTTGGAGCCAGCTACACCCAGCCGTCTTAGCCGCCACACATCTAATGTGCGAATACTAACCCTGCGGTCACACTCGACAAGAACGTGGCATATGCTGGGTGCTGAATTGTTCTCTCCGAGTGTTCTATTGCTCACGATAACTCTTTGGGCTTGCTAAGCCGAGTAGTCGGGTCTCAAGGTTTGAAGGCCATCTTAGTGGGCCCGCTCTTTCGCGCAGTGGTCCATAGCGCGACGTTGGTATTGTCTGCTTATAAGCTATTAGCGATTGATTAGTTCAGGGGAACATTACGCGTAGTACAGCGCTGGCAGCGCTTTAAGCCGG
>NZ_JAMOIC010000042.1 GCF_024448895.1 Stutzerimonas stutzeri | reverse complement strand
GGCGATACACATCGGTAAGCCCCGGACTTGATGGGTATCGCTTTGCTCAACGCCATCCTACGTGTGAGATCCGTGGTGTGGCGCCGCGCCGTAGGATGGGTGGAGCCGGCGATACACATCGGTAAGCCCCGGACTTGATGGGTATCGCTTCGCTCAACGCCGTCCTGCGGGTGGTACAGGTGGTGTCAGGTAAGCCGCGGTTGCCCCACGATTGGTTTCGCTGGCCTTGATTTCCATCTTCGCGATGCTTCGCAGGTGTACCTGATCCGGCCCATCGGCAAAGCGCAGGGCGCGGCCGGCGGTCCACATGTCGGCCAGCGGCGTGTCGGGCGTCAGCCCCATGGCGCCGTATGTCTGCATGGCCCGATCGGCGACATTGGTCAGCATGCGCGGCACCAGCGCCTTGATCATCGCGATCTCCTTGCGCGCTGCCTTCGCGCCCACCTCGTCGATCATCCAGGCGGTCTTGAGCACCAGCAGTCGCGCCTGTTCGATCTCGATCCGCGACTCTGCAATCCAGTCGCCAATATTCGAATACTGCTGCAGATACTTGCCGAACGCCTTGCGCTCCTGGCATCGCTCGACCATCAGCTCCAGCGCCAGCTCGGCCATGCCGATCGACCGCATACAGTGGTGAATGCGCCCCGGCCCAAGCCGCGCCTGAGCCATCATGAAACCGTCGCCCTCCTCGCCCAGCAGGTTGCTCACCGGCACACGCACGTTACGCAGCAAGACTTCGCTGTGGCCTTCCGGGGCGATGTGGTTCATCACCGGAATGTTGCGCACCAGCTCAACGCCGGGCGTGTCGAACGGCACCAGGATCATGCTCTGCTGGTGATGCGTGTCGGCGCCCGGATCAGTCTTGCCCATGACGATCAGCAGCTTGCAGTTGGGATGTGACGCGTTGGTGATGAACCATTTGCGCCCGTTGATCACGTAGCTGTCGCCCTCGCGACGGATCAGCGTCTGGATGTTGGTGGCGTCGGAGGACGGCACGTCCGGCTCGGTCATGGCGAAGGCCGACCGAATCTCGCCATCGAGCAATGGCTTGAGCCAGCGCTCGCGCTGCTCAGGGCTGGCGAACATGTGCAGTAGCTCCATGTTGCCGGTGTCTGGCGCATTGCAGTTGAAGACTTCGGAGGCCCAAGGCACACGCCCCATGATCTCGGCCAGCGGCGCATATTCCAGGTTGGTGAGGCCCATGCCCGGCTCGTCCTTGCCCAGGGACGGCAGGAACAGGTTCCACAGCCCTTCGGAGCGCGCCAGCGCTTTCAGATCGTCCATGAAAGACACCGGATACCGCCCCGCGGCCACCTCCTCATGCCACGCGCCGATCCGCGGCACGATGTACTCATCCATGAAGGCACGCAGTTGTTGGCGCAGCGCTTCGGCGGGTGGGCTATAAGCGAAATGCATGGGCTACCTCGGTATCGGACTGGGCTTGATGGCCTCACCATAGGTCCGCAACAGCCGAAAACAAACGAGTCTCATGCGGGTGAATCTGCTGCCAATCACAACCGCTGATGAGCGCCCGGCATTGACTCAGGTCATCGCCGAGATTGCACCGATGCACTACGCAAGCATGTTCAAGCCCATCACCAATGCACGTAGAACATGCCCTTCGCCAGCAACACGATGCCCACCATCTGCGCAAAGATCGCCCAGTGAATGCGCCGATAACGTGCCGGCGTCATGCGCCCGCTGCGCAGCAACATCGCCACCATGCCGAAGGTGAAGAACACGCCCACCGCCAACAGAATCTTCAGGGAAAGCAATGTGGCGAAGCTGCTGCCAAACGGATCGGCCAGCGTCTGGCGGTGGTACCAGGCCAGTCCTATCCCCGCTCCGTAGACGAACAGCACAACCCAATGCAGCACCACCCGCAGCCTGGCACCGACCGCTTTATCGACCCTCTGCATCAGGTCCGGCTCGATCTGCTGGCGCACCCGGCTGAGTACGGCCACCTCGATGAACAAGGCCCCGATGAAGAAGATGGCCGCCAGCAGGTGAGTGACATGCAACAGGGAATAGCTCATCTCGGCTCCTCTGGTTGGTGATGCGGGCCAGCCTAGCAGAGCGACTGGCGAGCGATGGACTGCTCAGATCAAGGATTGAGCGCGGTCAACTCTGCGCCGTTCCGTTGCACCTGCTGTCCGGCAACAAGCCCCTCTTGATAGGACCGCACCCTTGACTGACTGCCGTCCTCGTTGGTGATGACGTACAGCGTCTGCTCCAGCCCGGCGGCTTCCTGCACACCCTGGCCCGCTAAGTAGCCCAAGCCGCCGCCGATCAGAGCTCCGATGGGCCCGCCCGCTGCCGCCCCGAGCATGAAACCACTGAGCCCGCCAAAGCCGCCGCCGACCGCGCGATCCTCCTGTGCGCTCACGACTTCGTCTGCGCCGACCAGAGCGCTGCCAAGCAGCATTGCCGATGTAACCAAAGCGACTAGATTCTTCATGTGATGCTCCTTCGAATGTGTGTTGGTCATTTGAAAGAGTCACGAATCGTGCCGCTTTTTATTTCATTTTTATCAATAACTTAAACGGCAGTTGGTTTTTAATACCAAAATGATATGGGTTTAATTAACCTAGCCTCGAGTAAAAATTACCCCTTAACAGGATAAGTCATGATCCGCTGCAAACGGGCCTACGCACCCAGTGAAAACACAGACGGTCAGCGTGTACTGGTAGATCGCATCTGGCCGCGTAACCTGCACAAGGAAGACCTTGCGCTGGACGCCTGGCTCAAGGAAGTCGCGCCCTCGACTGCGCTTCGCCGTGCATTCAAGAGCGGCTCGCTAGGCTACGAAGCATTTCGCGAGGGCTATCGCGGGGAACTGGCTGGTCACCCGGAGCATTGGTGGCCGCTGCTGGACATCGCCATACGATGCCCGCTGACGCTGCTCTATGCCGCCCGTGACGAGCAGCAGAACAATGCACAGGTGCTGGCCGAATGGTTGGAGGAAGAACTGGAGCGGAAGGCGGGGCCAAGCTCACCGACCTGCTACGCCAATGAGCGAATGGCATGACGCTGCAGAATCCCGTGCTTGCTCGGACGCGAGCGAACTGGGACGTCCGCAAACGACACACCGCTACCTGCTAACGACTCGCCTTGCACTCCCGCGGACGCCGGAAACCGGGCTGTGATTCAATAGAAAAACAGACACCGGCCAGGAGCCCCCGAATGCAGGTCGAGTTGATCGAGATACGCGACCACCTGAGTCACTTCGCCCCTTTCGACGGTCTGCCGGATGACACCCTCGATGAGATTGCCCGACAGATCGAAGTCGGCTATTTCAAGGCCGGTAGCGAAATCCTCCGCTATGGTGAGCCGATCGAAGACCTGCACTACATCCGCAGCGGCGCAGTGGATATCCATCGCCGCAATGGCGAGCTGTACAACCGCTTGTCCGAGGGCGAAGTGTTCGGCCAGTTCGGCCTGCTGCGCGGACACAAGGTGCGTCTGCCGGCGCGCGCGATCGAGGACAGCCTGATTTATTTCATTCCTGGCGCGCTGTTCGAACAGCTGTGCGAGGCGAATGACGCTTTCGCCGACTTTGTCGAAGCCGAAGGCCAATCGCGCCTGAAGGCCGAACAACCTCAAGGCAAAGCCAGCGAACTGATGAAGATCAAGGTGCGCAAGCTGGTCACTCGGCGCACCGTCAGCGTGCCACTGGGCACCAGCGTGCAGGCGGCCGCTCAAGTGATGAGTGAGCATGGCGTCTCCTCGCTGGTGATTTACGGCCCACCTGCCGAAGGTGCCCAAGCCCCGCAGACCCAGGTCATGGCCGGCATCACCACTGACCGCGACCTTCGCATCAGGGTATTGGCCGAGGGTTTGCCTCTGGATACCCCGGTGGATCGGATAATGTCGCCCAACCCGATCACCATCCAGGCCGACGCCTCGGTATTCGAGGCAATGCTCTGCATGCTGCGCAACAACATTCATCATCTACCGGTGATGCATCGCCAGCGCCCGGTGGGCGTGATCAACCTGTCCGACATCATCAAGTACGAGTCGCAGAGCAGCCTGTATCTGGTCAACAGCATCTTCAACAAGCAGTCGGTGGCCGAGTTGCAGGCGCTGCTGCCGGATCTGCGCGCCACTTTCCTGCGCATGGTCAACGAAGAAGCCACTGCTCACATGATCGGCAGTGCCATGTCTGGAATCGGCCGCAGCCTGTCTCACCGTTTACTGGAACTCGCCGAGCAGCAGCTAGGGCCACCCCCGGTCCCCTACTGCTACATGGTGCTGGGGTCGATGGCGCGCGATGAGCAGCTGATCGTCACCGACCAGGACAACGCGCTGGTGATCGACAACCGCTTCGACCCGCGGATCCATGACGAGTATTTCCGTCAGCTGGCAAGCTTCGTCAGCGACGGCCTGGCCGCATGTGGCTACAGCTACTGCAAGGGCGGGATCATGGCCAGCAACTCCAAATGGCGGCAGCCGTTGCGGGTATGGAGAAGCTATTTCACTCAATGGATCGAGCAACCGAACCCGGAAACCCTGCTCAACAGCTCCATATTCTTCGACCTCGACAGCGCCTACGGCGAGTCCGAGCTGGTTGAAAACCTCAAGGATCTGATCGCGCAAAAAGCCAGCAGCAACCCGCTGTTCCTGGCAAGCCTGGCGCGCAACGCGCTCAACCGCACGCCGCCGCTGGGCTTCTTCCGTACTTTCGTGATGGAGAAGGACGGACAGCAGAACAACATCATCAACCTCAAGGGTCGCGGCACCGCACCGCTGACCGACCTGATCCGGGTTCACGCCCTGGCTGCCGGCTCCAAGGCGCAGAATTCGCTGGACCGTCTGGATGCCATCGCCGCCACCAAGCTGCTCACCGAAGAGGCCATCAACCAGCTGCGCAGTGCCTTTGAGTTTCTCTCCATTGTGCGCGTCCGCCACCAGGCGATGGATCTTCTGGAAGGACGCGAACCGGACAACTATATCGAGCCGGAACAGATTTCCTCCAACGAGCGGCATAACCTCAAGTCGGCATTCCAGGTACTGAGCAACGCGCAGCAGTTCCTGCGCTTCCGCTATCCGGGTCAACTGCAGCACCGTCCGCTATGAGCAGTAACCGATCATCGGCCGCGCCGGATTGGCCAAGTCTCTTCGCCCAGCTGGCGCAGACGGCCCGCGACCCGCGCCTGGTTAGGTTCTACCAGGCGGGCACGGTCAGTGCCGATACGCCCCTGGAGCAGGTGCCGCTGATGGCGCTCGACGTCGAAACCACCGGCCTGGACAGTCGCAAAGATTCGATCGTCAGCCTTGGACTGGTGCCCTTCGACCTCAATCGCATCCGCTGTCGCGAGGCCAGTTACTGGGTGGTCAAGCCGGTATGCGAGCTGAGCAGCCAATCGGTCACCTTCCACCACATTACACATTCGGATGTCAGCGCCGCGCCGCGATTGGCCAGCGTGCTCGACGATCTGCTCATGGCCATGGCAGGCAAGATTGTAGTGGTGCATTACCGCAACATCGAACGGGGTTTTCTTGACCAGGCGGTGCGGCATCTGCTCGGAGAAGGGCTGCAATTCCCGGTGATCGACACCATGCAGCTGGAGGCGCGCCTGCATCCGCGCAAACGCCGGTCCCAGTGGCTGTGCCAGCTGCTCGCCTGGCAGCAGCCGGTGTCCATTCGCCTGGCCGACAGCCGTCTTCGCTATGGCTTGCCGCTGTACCAGGCCCACCATGCCCTGACCGACGCCTTGGCCACGGCTGAACTGCTGCAAGCGCAGACGGCCAAGCACTATCCACCGACGACAGCGGTGGGCGATCTCTGGAACTAAAAAAACGCAGCCACAAGGGCCGCGCGTTATTAAGGCTTTAGGCCGGGGTACATACACGATCGGCATGCACCCCGGATAGTTACGCCAGCTTGCTAGCGGGGCTCACTCATCAGACCCTTGATGATGGACACACAGCCCACCAGCAGCACGATGGTGAACGGCAGGCCAGTAGAGACCGCCATGGCCTGCAACGCGACCAGCCCCCCTCCGAGAAGCAGAGCAATGGCTACCACGCCCTGCAAGACCGCCCAGAACGCCCGCTGCGGGACGGGCGCGTTGACCTTGCCACCGGCGGTGATGGTGTCGATCACCAGAGAACCCGAATCCGATGAGGTCACGAAGAACACCACGACCAACAACAGGCCGACAAAGGAGCTGATCTGCGTCAGCGGCAACTCGCCGAGCATGGCGAACAGCTTCAGTTCCAGCGCCGCATCCTGCACTCCGGTGAAGCCACTGCTGACGAACTGATCCAGGGCGGTGCCGCCGAAGGCTGTCATCCACAGCACCGAAACCAGTGAGGGTACAAGCAGCACGGCAATCAGGAACTCACGTACGGAGCGGCCGCGGCTGACCCGGGCGATGAACATGCCAACGAACGGTGACCAGCTGATCCACCAGGCCCAGTAAAACGCGGTCCAGCCCTGGCTGAAGTTCGCATCGTCGCGGCCGATCGGGTTGGACAACGCCGGCAGGTAGGTCAGATAGCTGCCCAGATTGCTGAAGAAACCGGTAAGTATCGCCAGGGTCGGGCCGACGATGATGATGAACAGCAGCAGCAACAGCGCCAGTACCATATTGATTTCCGACAGGCGCTTGACCCCCTTGTCCAGCCCCGCCAGCACCGACATCAGCGCGATCAGAGTGATACCCACGACCAGGAGCACCTTGCTGGTGTTGCTGTCGGGGATACCGAACAGGAACTCAAGGCCCGCTGCCGCTTGCTGAGCCCCCAGGCCCAGTGAGGTGGCCAAACCGGACAGCGTGGCGAATACCGCGAGAATATCGATGATATGCCCAGGCCAACCCCACACCCGCTCCCCCAAAATCGGATAGAAGATCGAGCGAATGCTTAACGGCAGGCCCTTATTGAAAGAGAACAGCGCCAGCGCCAAGGCCACGATGGCGTAGATCGCCCAGGGATGCAGTCCCCAGTGGTAGATAGTCGCTGCCATGCTAAGGCTGGCAGCAGCCTGGGCATCGCCAGCAGCCGCGCCTAGGGGCGCCCAGTCGGAGCGCACGCCATTCTCTACGGTGGTGCCACCCATGGCCGTAGAGAAGTGCGTCATGGGTTCGGCGACGCCGTAGAACATCAGTCCGATGCCCATGCCCGCGGCGAACAGCATGGAGAACCACCCCGTGTAGGAATAGTCCGGAGTTGCGTCCATGCCGCCCAGTCGCACCTTGCCCAGCGGCGAGAGAATCAGCCCCAGGCACAACAAAACGAAAATATTCGCCGAACCGAGGAAGAACCACGTCAGATTGCCGGTCAGCCAGTCACGAATAGCAGTGAAGAGCGGCTCTACATCGCTGCGGAGCGCGAGCGTGCCGACCACGAAGATAACGATGGTCAGTGCCGAAATACTGAAAACCTTGCCGTGAACGTCGAAAAACTTCCGCTTGATATTGTCCTGACCAATGACGTAATCGGTGTCGATCAGATTGGCAGCCCCGGTCGGGGCCGGAATGCTTTCGACGGGCTTGGGCGCGTCTTGTCCATGATTGTTTGCCACCTGTTGTTCTCCTGTTCGCTTGTCGGATCTAAGCACCGGCACCACGGGCGGATAATCCAGTTGATGAACCGGCTGATCCGTTCTGCTGGGCGATCCTAACAGTCGAGTTTGCAGGCGCGCAGGTCAGGGACCGGCATCAACAGGCTCAGAACCGTCATCGGCGCGCCGCGCGACTTGACGGCGTGCGCACCCATTGATGCGCAGCCCACCCTGGATGTTTTTCTAACGACAGGAATAACAACAAGCCTTACGGCCAAGCCAAGCGGGGAAATTTCGAAGGACGGGAACGGACGTAGTCGACACGTTGCGACGCGCCCACAAGAACGGCCAGCCGTTCAAACACTTGTGCGGTGCTGGAGGGTCATTACTGGCCTGACGGCCTGAACGAGGCGGGCGTAAAACAGCCCAGGCTAGCCGGCTAGAAAAGCCAGCTGACGGGTGGATTCTGAAAGGAGCGGCCCCGGTCAGCTGTAAGCAGCGAACGGGGCCTAGTGATTAGCGCTTGCGGTTGACGGTCAGCGCAGCACGGATCACGTCTGCACCGATCTCCGACTCGTAGGACTGCCAAACCGGCATCATCTTCTCGCGCCAAGCCTTGCGCTGCTCCGGCGTCAGGGTGATGAGCTTGCTGGTGCCGCTCGCGAGAATACGGTCGCGGTCCCGCTGGTTCAGGGTTGCCGCTTCCTGATTCACCGCCTGGGTTACTTCAAGCACGATCCCTTCGAGCTCGGAGCGCACCGCGAAAGGCATGCTCATCCAGAACTTGGAGGTGGTAACCAACATGTAGTTAAGCACGCCGTGATCGCTCTCGGTGATGAACGGCTGGACCTTGTGCATATTCTGGCTGGCGATGTTCGACCAGGGGTTTTCCGCGCCCTGGACGACGCCCGACTGCAGGGACTTGAACACGTCAGCGAAGGGCAACACGACCGGCTTGGCCCCGACGGCATTGAACTGAGCTTCCAGCACGGCTGACGGCTGAATACGGAACGCAAGCCCGGCCGCGTCTTCCGGCATGCGCAATGCCTGAGTGGCGGAAAGCTGCTTCAAACCGTTGTTCCAGTAGGCCAGACCGTAGATGCCCGAATCAGCCATAGAGCGCAGCAGGTCCCGGCTCGCCTCGCGTTTCTGGAAGCGCTGCACGGCGGCCTGGTCGTCGAACAGAAACGGGAGGTCGAACACCTGCAGCTTCTTCGTGTACTTGCCGAACTTGGACAGCGAGGGGGCCAGCATCTGCACCTCGTTGTTCATCAGCGCCTGCATCTCTTCGGCGTCACCAACCAGCGTCGAGTTTGGATACACCTCGACCTTCACCTTGCCGGCGAGACGCTCGTGAACCAGTTTCTGGAACAGCAAAGCGCCCTTGCCCTTGGGCGTGTCGTCCGCCACCACGTGGGCGAACTTGATGACGAAAGGCTCACCCTCAGCCGCCATGGCCGGAGCACTCAACCAACACAGGGCTGCAACCCACACTGCAACACAAGACTTGAACATCTGACCCCCAACGGAAAAAGCCCGAAAACGCCTCGTGAGCGCCATTCGAGTGGTTAATCAAGTACGACCAGGCCGGACCCGCGCGTAACGGGGTCGGTCCATTTTTTTGGTTTTGGCTGGCCAGATCTTCTCGACTGCGGCTGTCGGCGGCTGGCCTTTATTGGAATGCAAAACCATGCAGATAGCGGCGCCAGGGCAGCACTGCACGAAGGTGTGAAGTCTTCGTCATAGCTGCAGCTGGCACAAGCTTGGGAAGTCCAACCAGCTCTCAAAACGAGACATTGGCCTGAGATGTCGGACGCGTCGCGAAGTGGGGCAAGGCCTTGCGAAAAGGCCTGTAGTAGAAGGCTCCGGCAGAGCTGGGCCGGAGCCGGATGACTCAACGACGGTTAACGGTCAGTGCTGCACGCAACACGTCGCTGCCAATGTGCGCTTCAAACGTCTTCCACACCGGCTGCATTTTTGCGCGCCAGGCCTGACGCTGTTCCGGTGTGAGAGTAACAAGAGTGGCGCTGCCGCTGGCCAGGAGCTGCTCGCGCTCACGCAGATTGATCGCAGCAGCCTCGGCGTTCACCGTTTGGGTAACCTCGAGCAGGATGTTGTCCAGCTCGGAGCGCACAGCGAAGGGAATGCTGGTCCAGAACTTCGAGTTGGTCACCAGCATGTAGTTGAGAACGCCATGGTTGGTCTCCGTGACGTAGTTCTGCTTGATACCCGCGTTCTGGCCACGAATGTTCGACCAGGGGCCTTCGGTGCCCTGCACCGTACCGGCTTGCATGGCTTTGGATACATCCGAGAACGCCAGACGCACAGCCTTGGCATCAACGGCGGCAAACTGCGCCTCGAGCACTGGCGAGGGCTGGATGCGAAATGCCAGGCCCGCCGCATCGGTCGGTTCCCGCAGCGGCTGGTTGGCCGATAGCTGCTTGAGCCCGTTATTCCAGTAGGCCAGGCCATAGATGCCACGGCCAGCCATGGAGCGCAGCAGTTCGCGGCTCGTTTCGCGCTTCTGGAAGCGGGCTACAGCGGCCTCGTCATCGAAGAGGAACGGCAGGTCGAACACTTCCAGTTTTGGCGAGTACTCGGTGAACTTGGACAGCGACGGCGCCAGCATCTGCACCTTGTTATCCAGCAGGGCCTGCATTTCGTCAGCGTCACCGACCAGGGTCGAATTCGGATAGACCTCCACTTCAACCGCGCCTGCCAGACGCTCGCGAACCAGCTTCTGGAAAAGCAGTGCGCCTTTGCCCTTCGGGGTGTCGTCCCCTACTACGTGTGCGAACTTGATGACGATGGGTTCTGCGGCGTTGGCAGCCATCGGAGACAACATCAGAAAAAGCGCCGCACAGGGCGCAACAACCAGAGACTTGAACACTTCTACCCCCACGGGAAATAAACTCGCCGCGGCGCCTCGTGAGCACCGTTCGAGTGTGTTTGCTATTCGATATGCTTCGGTCGACGCCTGGTTAGGCGTGTCCGACGTTTGCAGCGAGGCGACCAGCGCTTGGCGAACAGGTCGCTGGCTGGTCTTTATTGGAATGGCGGTGACTGATAAGTACGGGTTTGATCCGCCCGGTCACCGAGCCGCGCAGTGTTGGACATCACCGTTACCGACACAAGGGTTGAAGAACCAACCAGCTCTCAAAACGAGACATTGCACCCATCGGGCCGGCCGAACTTTCTCGCCACCTGGGGCTTCTACTGGCAACCAAACAGCAGACGGTCCCGCCATGAATCAGCTCCAGCCGGATCCCCAGCCCACCCTGATCGATTGCCTGGTCATCGGTGGTGGGCCCGGCGGCCTCACCGCCGCGCTTTACCTGGCCCGCTTCCGCCGCAGTTGCCTGGTGGTGGACGCAGGCTCCAGCCGGGCGTCCTGGATTCCGCGCTCACGCAACTACCCGGGATTTCCGCCGGGCATCAATGGCAATGAGCTGCTCGCCAGATTGAGGGAACAGGCAAGCGGCTACGGCGCGCGTCTCGAACATGGCCGTGTCGAACACATCGAACCCCATGCCGACGGATTCTGCGTGCGCTATGGCGAGCGCACCTGTGTCGCGCGGCGAATCATTCTGGCCACCGGCATCGAGGACACCCTGCCGGACATGCCCGATGTCGAAGAAGCGATTGCCGAAGGCAAGGTGCGGCTGTGCGCAATCTGTGATGGTTACGAAGTCGACGGCGACAACGTCGCGGTCTATGGCGAGGCGGAAACCGCCATCACCCACGCCGTATTTCTGCGCACCTTTACTGACAGGGTGACCGTGGTCGTGCATGGCGAGCAGGACGCGTGCACTCAGGCCATCGCGCTGGCCGAGCATTACGACATTCGGCTGATCAGTGATCGGGTCGAATCGCTGCACCCCTGCGAGAAAGGTATCGAGCTGCTGACATGCAAGGGCGAACGTCACCATTTCGACATCATCTATCCCAGCCTCGGCGCGCGTTTCCGCTCCGAACTTGCCCAGCAGCTGGGCCTCACCTGCGACGAGTGTGGTGGCGTGGAGGTCGACGAGCACCGGCAGACGTCCCAGCACGGCATCTATGCGATTGGTGACGTGACCATGGCACTGAAGCAGATCAGCGTCGCCATCGGTCACGCCGCGCAAGCGGCAACTGCCGTGCATAACAGCCTGGAAGCCAATCCATGGGGCGCTTCAGCGGCAACGCGCTGAAAGCGGAGTCGACCTTTTCACGCTCCTGACCTGCTTATCGCAGCACCCACTCGTTCCTCCCGGTCTAGGATGAGTAGACGTTTCGTCATCCTGGAGTTGCGCATGTCACTCAGCGTTTTCGATCTGTTCAAGATCGGTATTGGCCCATCTAGCTCACATACCGTGGGGCCGATGCGTGCGGCTTTGCGGTTTGCCGAAGGCCTCAGGAATGACGAACTGCTGTCGGCCACCGAGCACCTGAAGGTAGAGCTGTACGGCTCGCTCGGCGCCACCGGCAAGGGACATGGCAGCGACAAGGCGGTGCTGCTCGGTCTCGAGGGCGAGCTGCCGGAAACGGTCGACACCGCCGGCATTCCCCAGCGCATGGCCGCGATGCGCGAGTCTCGCGAGCTGCGCCTGCTGGGTGACAAGACGCTTCGTTTCGATGTCAGTAATGACCTGCAATTCATCCGTAAGCCGCTGGCTTTCCACCCCAACGGCATGATCTTTCGCGCCTTCGATGCGGCCGGGCTGCAGTTGCGCAGTCGCGAGTACTACTCGGTCGGCGGCGGCTTCGTGGTCGACGAGCAAGCCGCTGGCAACGACCGCATCGTCGAGGACCAGACTGTCCTGCCCTATCCCTTTCACAGCGCCGACGAACTGCTCGCGTTGTGCGACGAGCATGGCTTATCCATTAGCCAGCTGATGCTGGCGAACGAGGCCGCCTGGCGCCCGGAAGCGGAAACCCGCGCCGGCCTGCTGAAGATCTGGCGGGTGATGCAGGCCTGTGTGAAGGCAGGCTGCAATACCGAAGGGGTCATGCCCGGCGGCCTGAAGGTCCAGCGCCGCGCTGCCGGGCTGTACCGGCAACTCAACGAACACCCCGAAGCCACTCTGCGCGATGCGCTGACGGTACTCGACTGGGTCGACCTGTATGCCCTGGCGGTCAACGAGGAAAACGCGGCCGGCGGCCGGGTGGTGACCGCCCCTACCAATGGCGCTGCTGGAATTGTCCCGGCGCTGCTGCACTACTACATGCGCTTCATCCGCGGCGCCAATGAAGACGGCGTGGTGCGTTTCCTCCTGACCGCGGCCGCCATTGGCCTCCTCTATAAGGAAAACGCCTCGATTTCCGGCGCCGAGGTCGGCTGTCAGGGGGAAGTGGGCGTGGCCTGTTCAATGGCGGCGGGCGCCCTTTGCGAAGTACTCGGCGGCACGCCGCAACAGGTCGAAAACGCTGCTGAAATCGGCATGGAGCACAACCTCGGGCTGACCTGTGATCCCGTTGGCGGGCTGGTTCAGGTGCCGTGCATCGAGCGCAACGCCATGGGCTCGGTGAAAGCGATCAATGCGGCGCGCATGGCTCTGCGCGGTAATGGCAAGCACTTCATCTCGCTGGACAAGGTGATCCGCACCATGCGCCAGACGGGCGCCGATATGAAGAGCAAGTACAAGGAAACCGCCCGCGGCGGCCTCGCGGTGAACATCATCGAATGCTGACACCGCTTGCGACTCATCAACGCCCCGTTCATGGACAGTATTCCGCACCGCGAAGCTTTATCATCCTTTCGGCAGTGCCTGGGGCGGAAAAGGAATCCACCCGAGGTCTCGCTGTCTTCCCTTTATGTCGCCCGCCCCGGAAACAACCGGAATAATGCCGAGGATTTAATGACCACCAGCCCTGAAGCGTCCACGCCGAAAAATAGCCAGCTCACTCGCAGCACGCTGAAATTTCCGGTAGTCGGGATCGGGGCGTCGGCAGGCGGCCTCAAGGCGTTGCTGACCCTGTTCGAACACATGCCCAGCGATTGCGGCATGGCATTCGTGGTGATCATGCACCTCTCGCCCAAGCACGAGAGTAATGCCGACAAGATTTTGCAGAAGTCCACCCGGATGCCGGTGCTGCAGGTCACTCAGCCGGTACCCATCGAGCGCAACCACGTCTACGTGATTCCCCCGGCGATGGACCTGTCGATGAATGACGGCTATTTACGTTTGGTGAAGCCCGAGCGCGAACGTGGTGCTCAGGTGGCCATCGACCTGTTCTTCCGCACCCTGGCCGATGTGCATCACACCCACTCCATGGGCATCGTGTTGTCCGGCACCGGGGCAGACGGTTCGGTCGGGCTAGCCCGCATCAAGGAGCAAGGCGGTGTGACCCTGGCGCAGACACCGGAAGATGCCGAATACGATTCGATGCCACGCAACGCCATCGAAACCGGGATGGTAGATATCGTGCTGCCGGTTGCCGACATGCCCGAGCGGCTGGTCGAGCTGCGCCGCAATCAGGAAGTGCTGCTGAAACGTGAGGACCCGATCGCGTCGCAGGGCGACACCGAACAGGCCAACGAGGACCAGGGCGAACTGGAGTCCGCCCAGGCTCATACCCAGTCCAAGCCGAACGAACTGGCCCTGCGGGAAATTCTCGCCGCACTCCGAGCCCGCACCGGTCACGACTTCCGCCATTACAAACAGGCCACGGTGTTGCGCCGCATCGAGCGGCGGATGCAGGTAAATGCTGTACGCGACATGCCCAGCTACGCTAAGCACCTACAAAGCCACCCGGAAGAAACGCCGGCCCTGCTGGCCGACATGCTGATCGGTGTGACCAACTTCTTCCGCGACCGCGAGGCGTTCGAGGCGCTGGAACGCGAAATCATTCCATCCTTGTTCGAGCGCAAACAGCATCGCGACGACAAATCGATTCGCGTCTGGGCAGCCGCCTGCTCGACCGGCGAAGAGGCGTACTCGCTAGCTATGCTGCTGACTGACCAAGCGGAAATCAGCAATGCCCAAGGTGAAATTAACTTGCAGGTATTTGCGACCGATATCGATGATCGGGCCTTGGAAACCGCGCGAGCCGGTATCTATCCGGAAGCCATCGTGACCGACGTGCCGCCCACTCGGCTGCGACAGTACTTCATCAAGGAACAGGATCATTACCGCATGCAGAAGGAGCTGCGCGAGCGGATCCTGTTTGCCCGCCACAACATCCTGCGTGACCCGCCGTTTTCCAGACTCGACCTGATCTCCTGCCGCAACCTGATGATCTGCCTGGACAGGGACATTCAGCTCGAAGTGCTGCGCATGTTTCACTTCGCCCTCAATCCAGGCGGCTACCTCTTCCTTGGCAGCTCCGAGACCGCCGATGCCTGCAGTCAGCTGTTCACACCGGTGGATAAGAAGAACCGCATCTATCGCGCCAAGGAGGTGTCATCCGCGCTGCGTCGCGCACCCACCGGCCCGTACCACGGCTTTACGCTGAGCGCACCGAGTCGCCCGCCCTTCAGTGAACCCTCAAAACGCCACCGCAAATTTTCCTACGCCGACGTGCACCAACGTGCGCTCGAGCAGTACGCCCCACCCAGCGTCATCGTTAACCATGACGCCGAGATCGTGCACATGTCCGATCGTGCCGGGAACTTCCTGCGCTATGTCGGCGGCGAGCCTTCGCTGAACTTGACGACGCTGATACACCCGCAACTGCGGCTCGAGCTGCGCACCGCGCTGTATCAGGCGGCTCACACCGGCAAGAGCGTCGAGGCGCGACGGGTTCGGCTGGAGCGCGACGACCGTAGCTTCTACGTGAACATGGTGGTCCGCCCGTTCCGCGACAGCGAGACCGGCAGCGACTACATGCTGGTGATCTTCGACGAGGTCGAAGCCTGCATGGACAGCAGCAGCCCGGAACATTCCGACACCAAGGACAGCGTGCTGACCCAACTCGAGGCCGAACTGCAGCAGACCAAGGAACAGCTGCAGATCACCATGGAGCACTCGGAAACCTCGACTGAAGAGTTGCGAGCGTCCAACGAAGAATTGCAGGCGATCAACGAGGAGCTGCGCTCGGCCACCGAGGAGCTTGAGACCAGCAAGGAAGAGCTGCAGTCGATCAACGAAGAGCTGACCACGGTCAACTTCGAGCTCAAGGCCAAGGTCGACGAAACGAGCAAGATCAACGATGACCTGCAGAACCTGATCTCCTCTACGGACATCGCCACGGTCTTTGTCGACCGCAAGATGAGCATCAAGTGGTTCACCCCTCGCGCCAGGGACATCTTCAACGTCATCGGCAATGATGCGGGCCGATCGCTACTCGACATTACCCATCGCCTCAACTATCCGCAGCTGCATGCCGATGCAGCCAAGGCATTCGAGGAGCTTCATCTGGTCGAGCGAGAGATCGGGTCCAGAGACGACAATCGCTGGTATCTGGCGAGGTTCCTACCCTACCGCACCCTGGACGACCGCATTCAGGGCGCCGTATTGACCTTCATCGACATCACCGACCGACGCCGTGCCGAAGAAGAGTTGCGCGCCGGTGAAGCCCATTTGAAGGTCCTGGCACAGAGCACCAAGGGCTACGCCATCATCACGCTGGACTGCGACGGCCTCATCACCACCTGGAACCGTGGTGCGGAAAAGATATTCGACTACGGCGAGCAGGAAGTGATCGGCCAGAGCGTTGACATGCTCTATACGGAAGAAGACCGCAACAAGGGTGTGCCCAGCGCCGAACGCCAGCGTGCAGTCGAACAAGGTCAAGCTGCCGATGAGCGCTGGCATTTGCGTCAAGATGGCAGTCAGCGTTTTATCAGCGGTCTGGTCAACCCTCTCGTGGATAGCCACGGAAAGGTCATCGGCTTTGCCAAGATAGCCCGCGACCTCACAAAGGAACGAGAGAAGGACACTCAGCAGCGTAACGAGCTGGAAAACATCCAGGCTGCCAACATGCAGAAGGATCAGTTCTTCGCCGTGCTTTCGCATGAGCTCAAGCATCCATTGAACCTGATCCAGCTCAACACCGACCTGGTTGCGCGATCCCAAGCAGCCAAGAACTCGCCTAGCTTGCGTAAAGCAGCACAGTCGATCCAAAACGCCGTTCGCAGCCAGTCGCGGATCATTGACGACCTGATGGACGTCTCGCGGATTCGTACCGGCAAGCTGAAGCTGCAGTTCTCCACATTGCAATACCAGGAAGTAGTGCGCGGTATCGAGGCGGTGTTTGCTCCACTGACACAGGCAGAGAACGTCACGTTTGAAGCATTCAAGCCTGAGCAGCCGATTTACATCCGTGCCGACGCGACGCGGCTGGATCAGATCATCTGGAATCTGTTGAACAACGCCTGGAAATTCACCAAGGGCGGTGAGCGCATCTGCCTTCAACTCGAGCGCGAAGGCGACCAGGCCCGCTTGGACGTCATCGACACGGGAGAGGGAATATCACCTGAGTTCCTGCCCAAGGTGTTCGACATGTTTGGCCAGGCCGAGATGCAGCACGCACAGCGCTCCAAACACGGCCTGGGCATCGGGCTAGCCTTGGTCAAGCAGTTGATCGAGGCCCACAACGGCCGTATTGAAGCCTTCTCCGAAGGCCTTGGGCGGGGTGCGCGGTTCAGCATCTGGCTGCCGATTCACCTGCAAACCGAAATTGAACTGAGTGACTTGGCCAACGATGGGGAAGCGGGTGGGCTATCCGGCATCAAGATCCTGCTGGTGGATGACTCGCCCGACATTCTTGAAACCATGTGCGAGCTGCTGGAAAGCGAAGGCGCCATCGTAACAACAGCTGACGGCGGCGCGCAGGGTATCGCGCTGGCCGAGCAGAGCGCGTATGACGTGATCGTGTCCGACATAGGCATGCCGGAAATTGACGGCCACAAGATGATGGCCTCGATTCGCGCCAAAGGCGTTAACAGCAACACGCCAAGCATCGCCCTGACTGGTTATGGCACGCTGCGCGACGTGGAAAAGGCCAAGGCCGCCGGCTTTACCCTGCACCTGCGCAAGCCGATCGACCTGCAAGCATTGATCGACGCGGTGACGCAAGCCGTGCATTAGCCCAAACGCGCATGTGCTTGCTCAGCTTGCTGGCGATTGGAGCGTCAAACGCAACACCTCTGCAGCGCCCACCTCTGATCGCCAGCAAGCTGCCTCCTACAGGTGCGTGCTACCGCGGTCGTTGGGAGCCGTAGCGATGCACA
>NZ_JAMOIC010000041.1 GCF_024448895.1 Stutzerimonas stutzeri | reverse complement strand
ATTCTCGTTTCTCAATTCCGCCCTGAGAAAGGGATTAGTCTGCTGGGCCGCTAGGCAAGCGGAATCGCTGAACTCAGCGAGCAGACGCAAGAGATGCGCTGGGAAGTTCGCAGTTGATAACGTCTCGGCTAAGAGGGTTGGGCAACGCAGCATCTGCGACGTAAGTGCCTGTGACTGACCTATGCCCTGTGACTGACCTATTCAACACTCAGCCTCTCACCGCACGGTGTTTGGTGGCCGTGATAAGCGGCAGGCTGCCGGCGTAGGCTTAGCCTGCGGCCTTCGAGAAGTAAAATTGGTTAAGTGCATCAAGGCAGCTGTTTACGAGCTCTAGGTAGCAGCGTTTTCTTGAGGTATTGAAAAGTGCCAATGGCTCCAATTATCCGAACGGCTTTCAAGTCCCAGCGCTCAGAAATGTATCCTCACTTGCTAGCTCCGGGCGCACTTCCATCCGATTCGAACTGTGAACCTCCTGCCTAGGCGGATGGGCGACGGCTTATTGGGTAGAGGGAATAGTCCGAATGTCACGCTGTGTGACCGGGTGAGTCGTCCTATGAACTAACGACCAGCAGGAAAGCGTTGAGAAATTTGATTTGAAGGATTGGATTCGTTACCTGCGCCTGGTTGAAATAGCTGATCGCACATGCCAAGTCCCGCTTGCGAGCCTAAGGTTAGGCAGCGTCCGAAGGGATCAACTAATGCGTTAGTAAGCCGGGAGGCTCTTCAGGGGCCGGCGCCAAGCCTGGCGACCGATGTTCAGCGCGACAGCTGGGTCCCCCTGGTCGAGACTGTGCATCAGGCTGGCGCCGCCTTCATCGTGCAGCTCATGCATGGCGTCGCCCAGACCCAGGGCAACATTCACCATGCCCGTCACGTCGCACCCTCGGCAGTCCAACCCGAAGGGTCTATGCGCGAATTGCGCGACGAGCATTTCGACTGCATGTCGCCTGAATGCTTCTGCGGGCTGAGCAATGGTCGTCAGCGGCGGGTCACAGAAGGCCGCGAACGGGATGTCATCGAAACCGGCGACCGAAATGTCCTCCTTTCCAAGTGCTCCTAAGTCCGCCGCAACGAGTCCACCCTTGGCAGCTCTCAGTCCAAGATGGCGCCCGCCCGACCTGAAGCACAACCCTCGAGCCTAGGCTCAGCTTAGCTAAGCGCGACGGCCCAAGCTCACTTCAACTCAAAGAGTCTCCACCTCTGACTGCGCTGCTTCTTTTGCAACCGCATCGCTTGGCTTTGGTTGCTCGCGTTTCTGAATATACTTCCAGTCGGCTTCGTCAATGTAGATCCCACTTGGGCTGCTACCACCTTCCAGGTCAATAGCGACGTGTGCCGATACCTGCGGTTTGACTGAAGCCAGAATCGGTACGAAGCCCAACTGCAGGCTGGTTTCAATCAGTGCCTGCTGGTTTCGCTCGTCGATGTCGGCAGCTTCGTCCAGGTAGTAGGGGAGGCGGATACGACCGGCCTGCTCGCGGTCCATCAGGTGTAGTAACAGGTACATGTTGGTCAGCGCCTTGATGGTCATCGTCGTACCATTGGATGCGGCGCCGTCGATATCGGTATGGATTACCGGTTGGCCACCGACCTTGGTGATCTCGAAAGACAGTTCAAAAAGATCCTTCAGTCCGAGCTGGTTGTTATTCGCAGCAACCAGGCGCGCCAGGTACTCCTTGGCTTCCTCATTCTTGCTGTCCTGTTCACTGCTCTGCTGCAGGTCGAACACGGACAGGGTCTCGCCTTGCTCGTACTGGCCTGCACTATGAATAATCTGGTCGATATGCTTCAGCGCATCCTTGTTGGGAGCTAGCACGATACGGAAGCTCTCGAGGTTCGAAACCTGCCGCTTATTGATCTCACGGTTGAACAGCGCAAGCTGATGCTCGAGGCTGTCATAGTCGCTGCGGATGTTTCGAAGCGTGCGCGCAATGTCCGTGACGGCTGCGCGCCGGGCTTTGGCAAGCGTAAGCGCCTCGTCCTGACGATGTGCATAGGCATTCACCAGCAGTTGAAGTCGACGCTCAGGATCGTCCTCACTGTCGAATTTGGCGACGCCCTTGAGGCGCACCTGTGCATATAGCGCTTCGATCTGACCATCAACGCGCTGCAATCCCTGCCAGCTGTCCTGATAGTCGTTGAGCAGCGGCTGGATGTTATCGAGCGAGTCGTCCACAGGGTCCATGAACGGCGTACCGAAGGGCAGGTCTGCAGGCAGCAGCTGGCGGCGACGTAGCGCGTCGTCGAGCGTGCGCTCTTTGGCTTCCAGATCCGCAAGTTGACGGCCTACCAGTTGCAGTTTCGCCGACAGGTGCTGAACGCGTTCGGTAAAGGCGTCGCTGGTTCGCTTGAGCTCGTCTTGAGCGGCCTCGGCCTGAGCCAATAGTTCCAGCTTGCTCTTTTCTTCGGCCGCTAGCGTCTGACAGCGTCGGAAATCTTCAAGTGCCTTCTGGTCATCCAGTACACGTTGATAAAGCTGCTCGGCTTGTGCCTTGCTCGCGGCACGGTCCACCGCCACCGAGTGCTGTGCTTTCAGTTGTTTGAGCTCACGCTCTAGGCGATCTTTCTGGTCACGCAGTGCCGCACGATCAGCCAGCGCCTGAAGTGCCGGTGGCTCAATATGTGAAAGGTCGATGGATAGCCCGGGTGCTTCGAAGCGCTCTCCTTTGAATCCGTTGAGTATTGCTTCGAGCGTTTTCACCCAGTTATCCCCATCGTCCACTGCGATGCCTTTTTCACTAAGCGGAAGGCTGAAGAGCTGGCTATTGAACAGACGCATCAGGCGATCGACATCGGCCTGTGCGAACTCCTCACGAAGACGGGAATAGCTGTTGTTGTCGGCATGATCGAGCTGCTGACGAACTGACTTCAGCCGCTTCTCCAGATCACGCAGACGCTCATCAAGGTCCTCGCTGGAAAATTGGCGCGATTGCGACAGCGCTCCGGCCAGTTCGTCATGGGCGTCCTTGGCCGAGAGCAGCTGTTGCTCCAGCACATGAGCGTCATCAATCAACGCAAAGCGGTTGTTCAGCGCAGCTAGCTCGCCCAGCCAATGCTGGATTTCGCTGATCTCACGCTCCAATCGCATTAGCTCGGCCGTGCCGCCGCGCTGTTCGTTCTGCAAACCGTCTTGTTCACGGCGATAGTGCTCAGCCTGGATCACCAGCTCTTCCTTGCGTGCTCCCGCATAGTCCTGCCAAGTGCCGAGCAGCGAATCGAGCAGCGGGGAAAGGCGATGCAGCTTGCCGCGTAACAACTCACGTTGCGCCACGCCCGCTGCGAGCGCTTCGACCAGCGGGCCGGCTGCAACCAACGCCTGATAATCCTGCTCCATGCGGCGTACGTCGCGGAAGGCCTCCTCGGTGGCGGCGATGTAGTCGACGCTGCCAGAGCGCAGGCTGTGCTCGAAGGCATCGAGGAACAGCTGCTTGAGTTTGGCTGCCGTGATTTCCCGCATGTGCAGCAGGTTGATGAACAGCGCGCGGAAGGTTTTAAGGCTCTGCTCACTGGTAGAGCGCAGCGGAATTAGCGTCATGTCCAGAGGAATTGCGGTATGGCCGCCGACGAGCAGCCGTCGCAGTTCGTCCGGCTTGGCTTCATAGGCCTTGATCCCGGCGCGCTCGAGATTGGCGAACAGCTCGCGTTGACGCAGGCAGGTGCCGTTTTGCTGATAGTGATCGAGGTCCAGCGAGCCCTGATAGACGAAGAATTGATGACCAAATCCGCCGCCCGGACCGCGTCCCGCAACGCCGATCACATGCGGGCCGTGAGGGAGGGCAACCTCGACCAGGATGTAGCTGGTGTCACTGGCAAAGTAGAACTTTCGCGACTGCTCGAGGCTGTACTTGCCAAAACTCATATCCGTCATACGCGCCAGGATTGGAAACTGCAGCGCATTGATTGAGGCTGACTTGCCCAGATTGTTTGCACCGTAGACCGATAACGGTGTTTCCAGCGGGAAGATGCCAAGGCTGTAGCCAGCAGTGTTCAGAAGGGCGAAGCGGCGAATGCCGTAGCGTTCCTGGCTCATGCTTCAAGCTCCTTTTCTTCAGCGATAGCGCGTGCGAGAGCGTCTTCATCAGAGTCGTTCGAGTCCCGGTCGAGGAGGATGATGTCGTCCTCTTCTTCCTCGGCGATTAGCTGAGGTGCCGGCAGCGGCAGGTCGCTGCTGTGCAGGCTTGCTGCCAGATCACGGTCCTGCTGAACCGACAGACAGACATCAAGGAATCGGTGCATCGGCGGTAGAAAGCGATAGACACCGTTGCTGTCTTCAGCGAAGCCGAGCTGCGTCAGGCGGCGGATGATCTTCTCTTCCAGCTCGTCCTGCGTAGTGACTTCGGCCTGAAGAAACAGGTCGCGATATTTATCGAGCAGCGCGGGCAGTTCGTCTCGACCCAGAGTGCCGCCGTCTAGTACCGCGAGAGGGTCGCGGCCCTGATCGGCCAAATGCTCCACCAGAATGAAGGTGAAGAGTGCCAGGCGCTGGGCTGTCTTGTTTACCTGGGCGCCCATCTGCTCAGGGACGAAGTAATAGAACCCACGTGGGTCGCATACCAGTTCGAACCCGAGCGCCTTGAACAATGCGCGGTACTGGTCCTGCATGTTGGACAGTTGCGCATAGCACTCCGGCTCGCTCCGGGACAGATGATAGCCCTTGAACAGCTCGCGGAAGATCGGCGCCAGCTGGGTCATTTCTTTCAGATCAATGTTCATACGCAACTCTGCCAATCATCGGGTGAAAACCGCAAAGCGCTTTCCACGAAAGGGGTTTGAATCCAGGCGGGCGATACCCGGTGCGGCGGACAAGCTTCGCGTTGTCGACCCTACGTCGGGCTCAGCCATCTTGGGGGGCCAGCAGGGCGAAGGAGCTGAGGCTGACCTGATGCTCGCGCGTCAGGTATTGGCGCCGCTCAAGACGGTCGCGCTGGAAGCGTGCATCACGGGATAGGCGCGAAAACCAGTAAAGCAGCTCATCGGTAGCACCCTCCGGCTCCTGGTCCAGCAGCCATTGCATCAAGTCAGGCAGAGGCAACGCCTGTTCGCAGCGCTCGAGCATTTCTCGGGCAGTCAGTGGCGAGCGAGGGGCATCCGCCTTGCGCTTGCTAGTGGCTCGTGGGAACTGCGCCGGCTTCGGTTCGAAGCGCGCCAGTGCATAGACGTACGCCTCAACCTGGCTGGCAGAACCGAGAAAGGTGCTTTGAGGTCGCGTGAACAGTGGCAAAGAGGCTTGCGGCACCGCGTCCAGGCCTTTCTTGCGGATTGCAGACAGGGCCAGGGCGGCGCCACGCGTCACTGCGTTATGTCGGCGCGCCTCTTCACGCAATGGCAACAGCAGTTCGCGGGCATGGCGCAGCGTAAGTTGAGCCGTGCTCTGCATCTCCAGAATCCGCGCATGGGTGCGCAACAGCAGATCGTCATCGACCAGTTGACCAAGCCGTTGCTGTTCACCGAGCAGCTTCATCAGTACCTGCTCGACGCGGTACACGCCCTTTTCAAATGCGCCATCGGCCGCGACCAGTTGAATCATCGGCTCCACGTATTCATCCCAGGTCGCGAGGACCTCGGCGTAGCGTTGACGCAACGGTATCTGGCGATCACTGGTTTTGGCCCGGTCTGCCACGCCGATCAGAGCCTGCTCGTCATTGGCGAGCTTTTTCAGCACGTCGCGCACGCGCATGTCGAGCAAGCGCAGCTGGCGGGCGAGGTCCTGGCCATCGCGGATCTCGAAAGCATCTTGAATATGCCCGGCCAGTCGTTCCAGGTGGCGCAGATAGGCTTCGATTTCCAGACAGAGGCCGAGCCTGTGCTCGCGGCGCAGATAGGCGAGAAAGTCGTGAATCTGAGCATTCAGCTCGAATCGATTGGGGCTCTTGGCCACCGGGACGAGGATGTCCAGCCGGATCCACTGATCGAGCAGGGCGGTGACGTTGGTAGGTGTGCCTTCCGGTAATTGCGCGGCGAGCTGATGTCGAAGCTCGATCAGGCTCAGGGTGCCGGCGTCGAAACGCTCGCAAAGCGGCTCGAGCAACGACCAGTGTTCGGCAAGGGCACGCAGTACGCGCTTGGGTTCGATCATCTGAATCGGTTCTGTCGGCTGGAAAAATGGGTCGCAATTGTACTGCCTCGGCCCAATGCAAATCAGCCCAAACTGATCGCTGGGGCAGACCAATGAGGCGCGCGGCCTTCCCGCTTTGCTGGTTTCCGGCCACAATTCACATCTGAGGCGCCACCTGAGTCCGCACGGCTGGCCGAGAGGAGTTCGACATGAGCAGCAACGACCGCGTCATCATCTTCGATACCACCCTGCGAGACGGCGAGCAGAGCCCCGGTGCCTCCATGACAGGCGAAGAAAAGCTGCGCATCGCCAAGGCGCTTGAGCGGCTCAAGGTCGACGTGATCGAAGCCGGATTCGCCATTGCCAGCCCTGGCGACTTCGCTGCGGTCAAAGCGGTTGCCGACCACATCAAGGACAGTACTGTGTGCAGCCTTGCCCGCGCGGTCGATGCCGATATCGAGCGCGCGGCCGAAGCCCTCGCTGGTGCCAATTCGGGCCGCATCCACACCTTCATCGCCACCAGCCCCATCCACATGCAGTACAAGCTGCGCATGCAGCCGGATCAGGTTGTCGAGCAGGCCGTGCGGGCGGTGACCAAAGCACGCAACCTCTGCGCCGATGTGGAGTTCTCCTGCGAAGACGCCGGGCGCTCCGAGATCGACTTCCTGTGCCGGATCATCGAGGCCGCCATCGATGCCGGAGCGCGCACCATCAACATTCCCGATACGGTCGGTTATGCCATTCCGCATCAATACGCCGACATGATCTGCCAACTGCTGGTGCGTATTCCCAACGCGGACAAGGCGGTTTTCTCCGTTCATTGCCACAACGATCTTGGCCTCGCCGTCGCCAACTCGCTGGCAGCGGTAGTGGCCGGCGCTCGACAAGTCGAGTGCACCATCAACGGTCTCGGTGAGCGTGCAGGTAACGCTGCGCTTGAAGAAATCGTCATGGCTATCAAGACTCGCCAGGATCTGCTCGATGTGCACACTCGAATAGAGACCGAGCACATTCTCAGTGCGTCGCGCCTGGTTTCGGGGATAACCGGCTTCCCGGTGCAGCCAAACAAGGCCATCGTCGGCGCCAATGCTTTCGCCCACGAATCCGGTATCCATCAGGACGGCGTGCTCAAGCATCGTGAGACCTACGAGATCATGTCCGCTCAATCGGTGGGTTGGAACGCAAACAAGATGGTCATGGGCAAGCACTCTGGGCGCGCCGCGTTTCGGTCACGTCTCGAAGAGCTGGGCATCGTCCTTTCTGGCGAGGGCGAACTGAATGCCGCATTTGCCCGCTTCAAGGAGCTGGCCGACAAGAAACACGAAATCTTCGACGAAGATCTTCAGGCGCTTGTGTCCGATACGCTCGCCGAAGACGTTCAGGAACACTTCAAGCTGGTGACGCTCGAGGTTGCGAGCAAGACCGGCGAAATACCGGATGCCAAGCTCGTCCTCAGCGTTGACGGCGCTGAGCTGCCAGCCTCTGGGCAAGGCTCGGGCCCGGTAGATGCGACCTTCAAGGCCATCGAGTCGGTGGCCAATTCCGGCGCTACCTTGCAGCTCTACTCAGTCAACGCCATCACCAAGGGCACCGACTCGCAGGGCGAGGTTACGGTACGGCTGGAGAAGGGCGGGCGCATCGTCAACGGCAACGGCGCCGATACGGATATCGTCGTAGCCTCAGCCAAGGCCTACCTGAACGCACTCAACCTGATGCAGGTCGGCGCCAAGGCGCATCCGCAGGTGGCAGGGGTTTGATTACCGAGAGTCGGCGTCGGGCTTTTCTCGACGCGATGCAGATCACCACGTGGCTGCCGCGGACCGAATTGCCATTCGCCGCCCCGTCGCGGCCGGAACTGCTTCAGTTCGTCGCAACCGAAACCGAGCCGTCGCCAATTATTGAGCTTGAGCAACCTGCTGCTCAGCCGGCCCCGCCAGCGGCCAAGGCAGTTGCCCCCGCAACGGCAAGCCCGGCAGCGGATGCGGTACGCGCCGTCATGCCACGTATCGCCATGCCAGAACCCAAGAAGCCGGTTGTCAGCGAGGAGCAGGCGTCGATAGTTGAGCAGAAGGCTGCCGTGCCGCCACCTCGCTTCGCATTGCAGTTGATGCGAGCCGGAAACGTGATGCTGCTGGTCGAGTTGCCGACCGGGGAGTCGTTTCAGAGCCGGGACCCTGCCTACATTCTCCTAAAGGACCTGTTGCGCGCCGCCAAACTGCCGGACAAACCGCAGCAGGTCGGCGATGGCGAACCGATTCGCTGGCCGCTGCTCCACCGCGGTAGCCTTGATCAGGGTGCTGAGGCCGCGCGCGACTACGTGCAAGGCGTGGTGGCGGCTGAACTGGAAGAAATGGGCTGTGCCTGTCTCTGGTTGATTGGCTCACCGGCATTGCGGTTCGCCGGGGAAGTCGAGCCTGATGCTTGCTATCGCGAACTCACCGTTGAAGGCTTGGGCGTAGCGCTGACGATGCCTGGTCTCGAACAGCTGATGGAGCAGCCAGCAAGCAAGGCGCAACTATGGAAAGCCATGCGCCGTAGCATGCCGCGATGGGTGATTGGTCTGAGTGGATCCACGAGTAGTGTTCATGAGTGATGCAGTAAGCTTCCGCCCAATGACTGAGGCGGATCTCGAGACCGTCCTGAAAATAGAATATGCCGCCTTCAGCCATCCGTGGACCCGCGGAGTCTTTACTGACGCCCTGAGTGCGTACGAATGCTGGATCATGTCGGAAGGGGACCAGCAGGTGGGTCATGGCGTCATCAACGTCATTCTCGACGAAGCGCATCTGCTCAACATTACCGTCAAGCCGCAGAGCCAGGGGCACGGGCTTGGCTTGCGCCTGCTCGAACACCTGATGCAGCGCGCGCAGGCGCGCGGTGGACGCGAATGCTTTCTCGAAGTGCGCGCAAGTAATACATCGGCTTACCGGCTCTATGAGCGCTACGGTTTCAACGAGATAGGGCGCCGCCGCGGCTACTATCCGTCCGCCGATGGGCGTGAGGATGCGCTGGTGATGGCCTGCACACTGCTCGACTGACGAGGCCTTGAAACCGGAAAGCCCGACTCGCATGAGTCGGGCTTTCTTTTATATGCGGAGCATGTGGGCGCTCGGCCAGGGCGCAGCTTCAGAGCTGGCACTACCGTGGCAGCTTGTCCCGTCCGGAATCGAGCGGGGCGTCCCCTTCGAGTTCCTCATCGTCCATCACGTCATCGTTCTCGTGCAGCACGGCATCACCGCTGCTGAGGCCAGTGTCCGTATCGCCATCCGCAGGGCCGTCCCAGGGTTTGCCGTCCAGAGGATGGACGCGACCCTCTTCTGCTTCGTCCAGATCCACGTCGGCTCCGATGCTATGACCGGAAACTTCGCTGAGTTCCTGATCGGCGGGCCCGCCGTGACCGCGCTCATTGGGCGAACGCGCACCGTCTTCAGGAATCAGCGTCTCTGGTGACATGTCATCCATTGTCGTATCGCCATCGGGCACCTCACCAGCGGTCATACCCGCCTCGGCGACACGCTCCGGTGGGAAGTCATTTTCGGCTTCTCCGGCAGGTACTTCATCACCGATGCGGCCCGTGCGGTCGTCGCGGCGCTGATTGAAATCGAGCTGCTCGATGGAGCCCATTCGGTCCTCGGTGTCGTCGATTTCAGTGGGGGTGTAGGGCTTCTGATCGTTCATGACAACCTCCTGCGTGAGCTGCGGTCTTGCAGTTT
Source organism: Stutzerimonas stutzeri (assembly GCF_024448895.1). Classification (GTDB taxonomy): domain Bacteria; phylum Pseudomonadota; class Gammaproteobacteria; order Pseudomonadales; family Pseudomonadaceae; genus Stutzerimonas; species Stutzerimonas stutzeri_Q. Next base: position 8,169 of record NZ_JAMOIC010000041.1, on the reverse strand, counting down.
GTGACCCGGCGTCACTGGGAAGATTCAGCGATACCGCTGGCCGGCTCGGGGTTTATGAACCAAGCTGCAAGGAGCCGCGTTTGCGCCTAAGCGCTTGTGGCGCTTCAAATTAGTGCGAACCACCATCGACGATTCGGAGTCTGAAGGAGCATGAACGAACCCAATGAACGACCCGGACTAGAGGTCCGGCGCTGCGCTTTTTTCTTCGATGTCGACGGCACGCTGGCGGAAATTCAGCCTCGTCCCGAACTCGTTTCCATCCCGCCTCGCTCGCTGGTCGCACTGGAGCAGCTGCATCTCAGTGAGGTGCCCGTAGCCGTAATTTCCGGGCGTCCGCTCAGCCAGCTCGATGCACTGCTTTCGCCCTTGCGCCTACCTGCAGCCGGCGTGCACGGCGCTGAACGCCGTACGGCCGACGGTGACATGCGCAACCTCGCCCTGGACGACGAAGTCTTCAACGCCATCCACCGTGATCTGGAGCAGGCCTGCGCTAGGCATCCGGGCCTATCGCTGGAGAACAAGACCGTTGCCTTCGCCCTCCATTTCCGCCTCGCTCCCGAGCTGGAGGACGTCGCGCGCGAGCTGGCAGAAACCTTTGTCGAGCGTTACGGCGACGTGCTGGCCCTGCAGCCGGGCAAATGTGTGTTCGAACTCAAACCCCGTGGCGCCAGTAAGGGCGAGGTAATCCGCACCTTCATGCAAGAACCGCCGTTCAGAGGACTTATGCCCGTGTTCGTGGGGGACGACCTCACTGATGAGGCAGGCTTCAAGGTCGTCAACGAGTTGGGCGGATTGACCATCAAAGTGGGCACCGGCCCGACCGAGGCCACGCAGCGTTTGGACTCGGTAGAAGCTGTCGGCGACTGGCTGGAAAGCTTGCTCGCCGTGTTGGCCGAGCAGCCGCAACAATCAACTGAATCCAGAATGAAGTGAGAATGAGCGATGAGCCGACTAGTAGTGGTTTCCAACCGGGTAGCGCCGATCAAACCGGGGAAGGTCGCTGCTGGCGGGCTTGCAGTCGGCGTTTATGACGCGTTGCGTCAGGCCGGTGGCATCTGGTTCGGCTGGAGCGGTGACGTAAGCAGCACGCCGCAGACCAATAGCGAAACCATCGGCAACATCACCTACGTGACCATGGGGCTGACCAAGCAGGACTACGACCAGTATTACCGCGGCTTCTCCAACGCCACGCTCTGGCCGATCTTTCACTACCGAATCGATCTTGCGCGATACAACCGTCAGGAGTACGAAGGCTACAGGCGGGTCAACGCCATGCTAGCGGAGAAGCTCAAGCCGCTGCTCGAGCCGGACGACATCATCTGGATTCATGATTACCATCTGATTCCCTTTGCCGAAGCCTGCCGTCAGCTAGGGATCCGCAACCGCATTGGTTTCTTCCTGCACATCCCTTTCCCGCCGCCGGAAATCCTCACGGTCATTCCGCCGCACAACGAGCTGCTGAAAACGTTGTGTTTCTATGACCTCATTGGCTTCCAGACCGAAACCGATCGCTTGGCATTTCAGGACTACATGACGCGCGAGGTCCGCGGCATTCTCGAATCGGACGGCAGCCTGACGGCATACGGGCAAAACTTCCGTGCCGGGGTTTACCCCATTGGCGTGGTGCCGGACGAGATCCAGAAATTGGCTGAGTCCTACAAGGGACGCAGCAAGCCCATGCGGCGGACCACCGACGTCGACCGCAAGAAGATCATCAGCGTAGATCGGCTGGATTATTCGAAAGGGCTGGTCGAGCGCTTCAAGGCGTACGAGGCATTTCTTGATCGCTATCCGGAGCACCGTCGCGCCGTTGAGTTCATCCAGATCGCGCCCACGTCACGATCGGACGTAAAGACCTATCAGAACATCCGTCAGCAGCTTGAAAGTGCTGCCGGTCATATCAACGGCTGGCTGTCGGATCTCGACTGGACGCCGCTGCATTACCTCAACAAGAGCCATGATCGCCGTTCGTTGATGGGGCTGTTCCGCCAGTCCGACATTGGCTTCGTCACGCCTCTGCGGGACGGGATGAACCTCGTCGCCAAGGAGTTCGTCGCCTCGCAGGACCCGGAAGACCCTGGCGTGCTGGTATTGTCGCGCTTCGCCGGCGCCGCTCGTGAACTGACTTCCGCGCTGATCATCAATCCCTACGATTGCATTGGCATGGCCGAAGCCCTCGACCGGGCCATGCGTATGTCGCTCACCGAACGCAAGGACCGCTACGAACACATGATGCGTGCCATTCGCGCCGCAGATCTGGATGCCTGGCGCGACAACTTCCTGCGTGACCTGCGCGCGTTCTCTTCGCGCCCCAGAGCCGAAGTGCCGTCAAACCCCCTATTCGCCGTTTAGACGTGACGTGCCGGTTGGCGTGCTTGTCAAAACGCCAACCGGTTCGTAACGTGCGTGTCGGAATGGAAGGGGCAGGCGATGAACGAGCTTCAACAGTTATTCGAGAACAACGCGCGCTGGGCTGAAGCGATCATCGAGGAAGACCCGACGTTCTTCACCAAGCTCGCCCAGCAACAGGTGCCGGAATATCTCTGGATCGGTTGCTCCGATGCTCGTGTTCCCGCCAATGAGATTGTCGGCCTGTTACCGGGCGATTTGTTCGTCCACCGTAATGTCGCCAACGTGGTGCTGCACACTGATCTCAATTGCCTTTCGGTGATTCAATACGCGGTCGATGTACTCAAGGTCAAACACATCCTCGTCACCGGCCATTACGGCTGTGGCGGCGTGCGGGCGTCCATGCGCGACGATCAGCTGGGCCTCATCGACGGCTGGCTGCGCACCATTCGCGACCTCTATTACGAGCACCGCGAGCACATCGCGAGTTTCCCTACAGAGGAAGCACAGGTCGATCGCCTCTGCGAGCTCAACGTGATTCAGCAGGTCGCCAACGTCAGCCACACCAACATCGTCCAGAACGCCTGGCACCGCGACCAGCCGCTGTCCGTGCACGGCTGCATTTACGGCATCAAAGATGGCATCTGGAAGAATCTCAACGTCACCATCAGCGGACTCGATCAGCTGCCGCCGCAGTACCGTCTGCGCACGCGTCGGCCGGTCTGATGGGTACGCGTCAAGGATGGGCCTTCGCCGGTCTGCTGCTCGCGGTGCTCTGCTGGGCAGGCAACGCACTGGTGGCACGCGCGTTTCATGACGAGATTCCGCCACTGGGCCTCGCGTTCTGGCGCTGGACCCTTGCAACCTGCTTGCTACTGCCCTTCGTTGCGCGCTCCATCTGGACACACCGTGCGACGCTGCGCGCTGCTGGCTGGCGGCTGCCCGTCGTCGCCGCGTTGGGCGTCAGCAGTTATAACTCGTTGCTGTACACCGCTGCGCAAAGCACCGAGGCGATCAATCTCACGCTGGTCAACACCTGCCTGCCGCTGTTCACCTTTATCGGCGGCGGGCTGCTGCTGGGTGAGTGGCCGGCGCGCCGGGCCTGGTTTGGCCTCGGCATCGCTGCGGTGGGACTGGTCTACCTGATCAGCCGCGGCAGCTGGGACGCCTTTACCAGTCTCGCCTTCAAGTCGGGCGATCTGATCATGCTCGTGGCGGTGTTGGTCTGGGCGCTGTACACGCTGTCACTGCGGCGCTGGGTGGGCTTTCTGCAAGTGCCGCCTCTGACCTTGTTGGGTGTATTGATGCTGTTGGGCACGCCGCTGATCCTGCCGTTCTATCTGGTTGAACTCAGTAACGTCGGCGGCTTCGCTCCCACTCCTACCAACCTTTCGGTAATTGCCTACACCGCCGTTTTCGCCTCGCTGGTGGCTTATCTGTCCTGGAACCACGGCGTCAAAATCGTCGGCGCTGCCAAAGCATCGATGGCGACTTACCTGATGCCGGTGTTCACCGCGATCCTCGGTTGGCTGCTGCTGGGGGAGGGCTTGCAAGTCTTCCACTGGATTGGTGGCGGGTTGATCTTTGCCGGTCTGCTGCTGGCAACCCGAACGACGGTGCGCAGCGCGGTTCGCTAGTGGTTGTTACCATTTTTGGTTCTCGTATACACGATTAAAGTCGTCGCGCGGCAAGTCATAGCGCTACGACATGATCCTTCCTTCTAGCGCGGCGCCCTGGCACGCCGGGGATACGCCAATTTACTGCGTGCCTGCCTGGCGGCTACTTGTCGCCGTCGAGGCGAGCCTATGCTGACGAATGAGCATGGCTGCGCCTGCGTCCACCTTGGCATTCACTGAGACAGCGTCGTCTGATGCCGTATTGGTGGGGCCGGCCGCGCCACTGACGGGTTGCGCATTAGGAGCTGACACGGCCCATTACCAAAGTTGAACCTGGATAGGGCGGCTTCTCTGGAAGGGCCTATACCAGTAATCGGCTCAGCTACCGCTCGCCCATATATTGTCCTTTGCTTAAAAGGCCGCGCCAGCGTCGGGTGGGAACAGCCAGCGAGCCTGCGGCATCACTTTTCGAATTGGCCAATGCGGAAGTTTGAAGAAGCAGCATCACACTTAAGGACGGTGGCCCAGGCATTTCTAGCACCCATAAATGCGGAAGCCACTTTGATGTGCCCATTCTCTTTTATTCCCCCGTAGGAGCATGCTCGTGCCGGTATCAAGCGAACGCCAAATCGCCACCCGAGCAATCATCAACACGGCGCGCGATGTTGTGAATCGAATGGCCATAGTGTTTTTCGCCACAGCGATGGTGCTGTTTACATCACAGTCCTTCGCTCACCACGGCTGGGCCTGGGCGGAAGAAGAACAATCGGAGTTAAAAGGGACGATTACCGAGATCTCGATGGCGCCACCTCACCCAGCCCTGCGCGTAGAGGCTCAAGACGGACGTTCATGGCAGGTCGATCTGGGTAATCCAAACCAGACGCAACGCTCCGGTTTCACCGGCGATGCCGCCGAGGTGGGGGATGGCATCACCGTACTCGGCAACCGAACCAAGGAGCCGAACGAAGCGCGTATGAAAGCCGTGCGCATTACGGTCGGCGGCAAGCAATACGACATGTATCCGGAGCGCATCAAGGAATGACGACACGGCGATGACAGATTTCCTGCAGTCGATTGCTGGCTGGCCCGGTACCGTATTGCTGCAGGAATATTGGATCGCCTATCTCGTCGTCAATGCCGCTCACATCCTTGGCACAGGGCTACTCTTAGGCGCGATTCTGCCGCTCGATTTGCTCCTTTTGCGCTCAACGCGCGGCCGAGATCTGGTGGTCCTTGGACCATTTCTTGTGCGTGCAGCCGCAGCCGGCGCCACACTTGCGGTTTTAACAGGGCTTTGGTTGTTCTCAGTGAAGCCAGTGGAGTATGCGGAGAATCCGGCCTTCCTATGCAAGGCGGCACTGCTGGTGCTGGCGGTCTGCAACATCGCACTCCAGCATCGCGGCGAGCGCTTCGACACCGCGCTGCGCAGCGGCCAGCCAACTGTGCAGGTCCGCGTCCTGGCCGCCGCTTCCGCCATTCTTTGGCTTTCGATCCTTGTAGCTGGCCGGTGGATCGGCTTTGTCTGAGATGAGTTATCGGGTGCAAGTTAGCGGCGCAGCCCATTATCGACTCTGCTAGCTCTGGCGGTTTTTCTAGGGAAGGTGTTCATCTGGCCGTTCATATCAGCCAGCACAAGAGCAGGCGTTCGCGCTTATTCACGTGAGCGTAACTCGCACCCGGCTACTGGAAGGTTTATTCGATTAAGCCTTGTATGGGTGTGAGGACTTTCAGTTTTCAATGGAGACGTGGCCGCAGTCTTACTCCTGCTTCCCGGACCACGGCATAACGATCTGCAAATCCCCAACAAGCACCTGCGCAACAGCCATCCAGATCACTGCACCAAACTCAACCCCAGCGACAGGTGCCCGACCACGATGCCGATGGCCATCTGTTTCCAGAGTCCAGCGTATTGACTGGATGGAGTAGCGACGGCGGAGCGGAAGGGCGCGCGCGTTCAGCGCGGATGTTGTCGAAGATATCTCTCATGGGTCTGCTCTTGATGATGTTTGGCTAAACGACGGCCCACAAAAAAAGGGCTCAGCTTTCACTGAACCCTTTCTTGAATTTGGTGGCTACGCAGGGACTTGAACCCCGGACCCCAGCAATATGAATCACCTGCGCGATGCCCCGCAAGGCCAGAAAATGCCATATTGAAGGGCCTCCAGCCAACTCGTCACCAGGCTAATCCAGTATCTTGCTGGAAAAGCTGCGAATGTAGTCACGCCACTGTTTACTTGGCTGCTACCACGCGCTAGCTTTACGTCTTAATGGCAATATGCCAATGCACGGATGCGCAGTCGATGGCTCGCCAAAGAAATATGTTTTTCAAAAAGGCTATTGGTCTAATTAGCCACAGTTGTCAGCGGGCAAGCATTATTCGAACTATTCGCCCGTATCCTTTCACGCTTGTGTGTCCCCTCGAATCGGTTTATGGCAGATGCACGCCGGCTTCTTCAATATACTTGGCAGCATTCGTAGTTGGGTTAATGCGGGTTAAGAATGTTTGGTCGGCGGTGAAGCCTTGAATATCTTATTTTATAAAGAGCTGCTTTCCGAGGATTTCGAAGTTGAACCTATAGCCTCTGTTAAAGTAATGTTGGTAGATGCTTCAAATATTTCGGTGGCTGTACTCGAGTTGATAGATGCGGTTCAGGATGTCATTTGGATTGACAAGCTCGATATAGTGCCCAGGCTAAGTTTTGAGCAAACAGCGTTAAGGACTGTGGCGAAGCTGGTGGCTAAGTTTGGAGCGATTAACGACGAATTGACCAGTGATGTTGGAGAATATCTCGTCTCTTGCTCCGCCTCGAAAGGGCTCGCTGAAGCGTTTGGGCATGAGATTGTGCCTATTTCTGAACTATGGAAAGAGAAAATAACAGGGAATCATGGCTTCGATTTTCATTCAGAAAGTCTGGGTAACGTAATCTCATTCGGCGAAGCCAAGTATAAATCTAGCGCTAATCCATATGATGAAGCTGCCAAGCAAGTGATAAGCTTCCTTAGTCTTGGGAAAGATAAAGGTGATTGCTTATTTCTTCAACATTTTGTATCGACGCCTGCTCTGGAAGCGTTTATTTATCAAGGTTCGCGGGGCATCGCATTGGCTTTCTCCGTCTCCTCCGCCAATCCGATGGCCATCTTAGATAACGCTTTGGATAACGTTAATATCGAAGCCTTGGCTAGCCTGTGTGACGAGCTGTATATAATTGGTGTAGTCATATGACCCCGGCTGAGATATTAAGTATACGCGACCCTAAAAGCGTTCTAAGGGAAATAATATCGTCTATAAGCAAGGATGGGCCAGTCGACCAAGAGCTTCTGGAGACGCTTGCGTATCTGAAAGAGTACTTCCCGGATACATTTGCTGAGGAAGAACCCAAGCTAATGTACGTTCTTGGGCTATTTTATAAAGTGGAGGAGCCGCAGGACTTAATAAGCTTTGTGTTCTCGGTGTTTAAGGAGTCAATCGAAAATGAATACGGGCAGACTCTGACACCTATTCAGGCGAGCATTCGCAAGAAAATCGATGCCAACAAATATTTTTCGTTCTCAGCCCCTACTAGTGCTGGAAAGTCTCACCTCCTCAGAGAGTTAGTGTTGGGCTACAACTGCGATATAGTCATAGTGCTTCCCTCCAGGGCTTTGATTTCTGAATATCTAATCACTGTGCGCAATATCGTCCAAGGTCGAAAAGACATATTAGTCCTTCAATTTATTGATGATGTAAATAGGGCAAGAGTTGCTAAGCGGGTGTTTATTGTCACCCCCGAGCGTTGCGCGGATCTTTTTAGGCTGAGTGGTCGTTTTAATATAGGAATGTTCATATTTGATGAAGCGCAGATATCCGAAGAAAGCATCAGAGGGGTGACTTTTGACGCGCTGGTTCGCCGTTCGGATAAAGTATTCAAGGATGCAAAGAAAATCTTCGTTCACCCCTTTGTTGAGAATCCCGGTGCGCAGTTGATTAAGCACGGCTTCGAAGGTGAGTGCTCCGAGTCACACGTATATCGCCAAAACGCTGTAGGTAAAATATACATCGAACGAGATTCGCTAACGGGTAGTTACAGCTATTTCTCCCCTTTTTTGCCTGATGGTTACAAGAAGAAAAATAAATTCGAGGTAGATTTCGATCCTGTGAAGGAGGTGCTCCTAGCAGGTGGTTCAGTATTGATATTTGTAAGTAAGAAATTCATATATGACGGTG
>NZ_JAMOIC010000040.1 GCF_024448895.1 Stutzerimonas stutzeri | reverse complement strand
CTCCTAAGGCGCAATAGCCAGGCCATGAGAGCGTCCGCTTCTGGCCCGAAAGTGGCCTAACGATTAGTCACACGCGATCGCGGGCTGCTATACACGAACGAGGCACCACCACCATAGCTGCGCGAGCAGGATCACTTCACTAAAGGCTCATCCATGACTATGCGAGCAGTATCGGGAGCGACGAAGAATCGGTACGCGGTACCGAAAAAAGAAGACGGAAAGGTTCTTGTGTAATTGATGTGACCAGGAGAGGCGCTCGGCGTGAGTGTCGAAATAGTCGCCCCGGGGTGCGGTTGCGGTCGTAGCCCTGAAACTGGTCGAAACGATAGCGGTCGCCCGATTGCACCATACCGCACTGGACCACTGCGTTCGATCGATAGGATTGTTTGCAGCCTACGGGAGGATGACAAATGACCGGATTGGCGCTATGCCGGCCGATAAAGCCACTAAGTTCTGTCATGACGTCTAAGATCTTTTCTAGCGACTGCACAGATCACCTTCGCGTGGCGCTCAGGTTGGTAGATTACTCAGCCATGAACCCATTCGATCTCCCGCTTCAAGGACGATGACCACAACTGAATAGGTCAACGGCGCTCAAAACTGGCTTACGCCGTTTAGCGTGATTGCTCATTACGATACAGCAGGTAGCTTAGGATCGACCGCAGCTTTCCAGCTTTGACCGGTTTGTTCAGCACCGGGACTCCGACGCCTTGCAGTTGACGGCGGCACTGGTCGCTGCGGTCAGCGGTAATCATCACCACCGGGATCGGGACGCCGAAATGTACCCGCAAGGCCTGCGCCACGTTCCAGCCGGTCGCACCCTGATCCAAATGGTAGTCGGCAAGAATCAACTCGGGCGGCAGCTCATTCAGAGCCGCCAGAGCAGCCGCCTCGTCGGAGGCGACTAGCACCTCGCAACCCCATTGCCCGAGTAGCGCGGCCATGCTGTGCAAAATGCTCAGATCGTTATCCAGTACCAACAATCGGCGCCCTGGCAGCGGATCGCCCATCATTGGCATCATCAAAGGCGCTTCGCTGACTGATTCCCACGGCACCGCGACCAGGGGCACGTCAATGCTGAATACCGAGCCGCGACCCGGCTGCGAGCGAACATGTATGTGGTAGTCGAGCATGGTGGCGATCCGGTCGACGATGGCTAGTCCCAGGCCGACCCCCGCGCGTTCAGCGGCGCGCTGAACGCCCAGTTGGTTGAATTCCAGAAAGATTGACTGCATCTGATCCGCCTCGATGCCGCAGCCGGTGCGCAGCGCATACGCCGGGATGTAATGGTCGAAGCCAAGACCTTCCGATTCCGCCACCGATTGGAATTCGGAAACCAGCGGCAGCAGCACTTCATCCAGACGGTACACCTCGATGTCCGGCTTGATCGCTCGTTGATCGAGCTTGGAAATGTCCAGCAAGTCGGTGAGTAAATCTTCCGCACCTTCCAGCGCCTGATGCGCTCGCTCGACGAGATTCCGTTCCGCGCCGGGCAAACTCCGCTCGCGCAAGGTCGATATCAACAGGCGCGCCGCGTTGAGCGGCTGCAACAGATCGTGGCTGGCCGCCGCTAGATACTTGTCCTTGCTTTGGTTGGCCGCCTCGGCTGCATCACGGGCCTTGCGCAGTTCGACAGTTCGTTCGGCGACGCGCTGTTCCAACTGCTCGTTGAGCTGCAGCAACCGCAGCTGAGCCAATTTGCGCTCGGTGATATCGGCAACGAAACCCTCGACCAAACCATCTTCATCCGGTTTGAGCAGCAAGTTCATTATTACGTCGATCGCGCTACCGTCCTTGCGACGCAAGCGGGTCTCATAGCCAAACAGGCCCCGTTGATCACTAAGAATGCGGCGGATGCGGTTCAGCTCTTCCTCACCGCCGACGAATAGATGATGCGATAGATCGGTTAGCCCCCAGAGCGCGTCCGAGGGGCTGTCGTAGCCGAGCATACCTGCCAATGCGGGATTGGCCGCGCGGATGCCTTCCTGCAGGCTGGCTTGAAAGATGCGATGCACTGCATGTTCGAACAGCCATTTGTTGCGATTGCGCTCGGCTTCCAGCTCTTCGAGGCGCGCAACCAGTTCTGGATAGTGACTTTTACGAGCCGAATGCGTGCCAAGCCCAAGCAGGCCAGCGAGAGCGTCGTCCTGCTCAGAGTGCTTCGGCATATACCACTTCGACGTCGCGCTGGGTCGACGAGCGAGGATTGGTCAGGATGCAGGGGTCCTGCATAGCGTGCCGCGACAGGAAAGGGATGTCCGAAAGATTCACGCCATGCAACCCCAGCGTTTCGTTGAAACCAATGGCTTGCTTGAGCTGAACCAGATGAGCGACCAGACCATCGCGAATCTGCGCATGGGTCATGCCGCGCGTATCGATGCCGAATGTTTGCGCCACAATTTTGAAACGCTCGGGCGCAGCGCTGTAATTGAACGCCACTACATGCTCGACCAACACTGCGTTGCACAAGCCATGCGGGAGGTCGAGATAGCCGCCAAGGCTATGGGACATCGCATGCACTGCACCGAGAATCGCATTGGAAAACGCCAGCCCGGCCTGCATGCTGCCGAGCATGATTTTCTCGCGCAGCTCGATATCTGCCGGATTGGCGATCATCTGCACTAGATGACCATTGATGAGGCGCATCGCTTCCAATGCGTGCGGGTCGGTCAGCGGCCCGTTGCCGGTCGAGACGAAGGCTTCGATGGCATGCACCAGCGCATCAATGCCGGTACAGGCCGAGAGGAACGGATCCATGCTGAGGGTCGTTTCCGGATCGATCAGCGACACATCGGGTACGGCGCCCTTGCTGACGATGGAAAACTTCATCCGCTCGGTCTGGTTGGAGATGATCACGAACTGCGAAACATCTGCGGAGGTGCCGGCCGTGGTTGGGATCAGAATCAGCGGCGGGCTCGGCACGCGCAGCGTGTCGACGCCTTCGAATTCAATGATGTTGCGACCATGTGCGACCGCAATACCGATGCCCTTGGCGCAGTCCATCGGGCTGCCACCGCCTACCGCGACGATGACGTTGCAGCCTTCGTTGCGATAGACCTCAGCGCCCAGCATCACTTCCTCGGAACGAGGATTGGCCGAGACCTGGGTAAACAGATGGTAGTCAATGTCCTGGCGGGTCAGGCTTGCCTGGACGTCGCCGATCCACCCTGCGGCAACCACACCTGGGTCGGAAACCAGCAGCACCTTGCGTGCGCCAAAGTTCTTCGCGTAGTTGCCAGCACTGTGCCGACAACCCGCACCAAACACGATCTCGGGGGAAACGAATTTGCGCTGCAGACTAAGATTGGGGCTCATACAACGGCCTATAGTTATTATTTTGTTACGTTCGCCAAGCCTACTGTTTTCTACGATCAAAGCAATCCACAACGGTGCATACGGCCATGAATGCCAGCCGGCTCAGCGAAGAAGCTCCGGATAGAAGCGACATTCCCGCTCCAGCGCATCGGCCAGGTTGGTCGCCTGCCGGAAGCCGTGGCGCTCTTCTGGATAAAAACAATATTCGACTGTCACGCCTCGTTCGCGCAGAGCGGCAACCATGGACTCGGTCTGCTCGGGTAGCACCACCGCGTCTTGCCCGCCTTGAAAGAAGACCACCGGCACCCGAATCAGCCCCGCATTGAGTAACGGCGTCCGCTGCCGGTAGCGCTCGGCGTAGAGCTCTGGATCGCCTATCAGCCAATCCAGATAATCGGCTTCAAACTTGTGCGTAACCCGGCGCAACGCCAACGGATCACTGACGCCGTAGAGGCTGGCACCGCCGCTAAAATCAGCATTAGCAGCCAGTGCGCAGAGCGCGCTGTAACCGCCCGCGCTCGAACCCCGGATGAACGTTCGCGTCGGATCGATCTGGCCGTTCGTGGCGAGCGCCTGTACCGCGGCGCAGGCGTCTTCCACTTCGATCACACCCCATTCGCCTCGCAACTGCTGACGATAAGCACGCCCGAAACCGCTGCTGCCGCGGTAGTTGATATCAGCCACGGCGAAACCGCGCTGAGTCCAATATTGGATGCGCGGATCGAAGACCGGGTAGCTGGCGGACGTAGGCCCGCCATGCATGAACACCACGAGCGATGGCTGTTCTTGTGAAGGACCTTGGCACTGTGCATTGCTCGGCGGGTAGAAAAATGCGTGCGCCACCTCGCCTTGCCCGGTAGCGAAACTGAACGCCTGGGGGCACGACAACTGATCGGCCGCCAAAGGCTGTTCGCCTCCGGCGAGCATTTCGATGCAGCTGGTAACCCTGTCGATTGCTAACACGGCAGGCGTCAGGCCCGACGAGCCTGCTATGCAGTAAAAGTGTCGCTCGCCGGCAGCAAGTTGGCGGCAACGGCTGAATTCCATCGCCAGCTGGCGTTCATTACCTTGGCTGTCTTGTTCGAACAACAGTCCGTAGCCATCCATTATGCGTGTCAACAGCAAAGCGCCGTCCGCCGAGGGTAGATAGCTCACCGTTCCCAGCTGCCAGGGCGCCGGGGCATGATCACACCCAGCCGCAGCCGCGCCGGTTACCGGAACAAGGCTGTCGTCCTGCATTCTCCAAGGCTGCCACCAGCCTTCGCGGTCAGTCAGGCAATACAAGGCGCCATCCGGAGCGAAGCGCGGCTGTTGCAGCGACTCATTTCCCGCTGCGCCGGCCAGGCACCGCGGCGCTCCCCAGCGATCATTTTCGGTACGTTCGGCAATCCAGAGGCTGGTGGACGTCCAAGGTTGTTCGGGGCGTTGCCACTCGATCCAGGCAAGACGTTGGCCTGTCGCATCCAAGGTCGGTGACGAGTAAAAGTCGCTCCCCTCGATAAGTACGCTTCGGCTGCCATCAACCAGCGAAACGCTGACCAGACGATGCTCTGAGCGAGCTTCTTCGGCGGTTTCTTCCACGGCGAGAATGGCCCGCTGGCGCGTGTCGAACTGCAGATCACCGTACCGGCAAGCGTCGTCATCGGTCAGCGCGATGGGCGGCGTCGCTGCGTCCGTAGATAGGCCCTGCAGGTAGATTTGCTGATCCTGCTCGTTGACGAACGCAACCCCGGCGTCGGTCAGGCAGAAGGCACCGCCGCCGTATTCGTATACACGGCTGCGAAGCGAGAACCCGGGCGGCGTGAGGCTACGCAAGCCGCGAGCGTGCCAATACCACAACGTGGAACGCACATCGGCCGGATCGTACTGAACCCAGAACACGCCCCCATGGCCAGCGCGAAGCTCGGCAAAGTCACAACTTGCAGAGGCGGCATCTTCGGCAGTCCAGTCGCTGGGCCAGAAGCCATAGGGGATTGCGGTCTTGGTCATCCAAACGGTTCCAGTCGGTTAGGCGTCGATCGATGACCTTATACCCTGAGGATCAGCTTCGATGCCTTCTCGTTACGAAAGGTCAGCTCATCAAGCCCGCGTGGCGCTTCTTCGGCCTCGGTGCGGGCGGCAAGAATCTTGTCGTGGTGCGCAGACTTGCTGCACACCGGATCGGCATTGGCCGCATCGCCAGTGAGCATGAAAGCCTGGCAGCGGCAGCCGCCGAAGTCCTTTTCCTTCTCGCCGCAGGATTGGCAAGGCTCGGGCATCCAATCGAAACCGCGAAACTTGTTGAAGCCAAAAGAATGCTTCCAGATCTGCTCGATGCTCTGCTCGCGAACGTTAGGGAAGCTGATCGGCAGTTGACGCGCGCTGTGACAAGGTAGCGCTGTGCCGTCCGGTGTGATGTCGAGAAACAGGTTGCCCCAGCCGTTCATGCAGCCCTTGGGACGCTCTTCGTAATAATCGGGCGTGACGAAGATCAGCTTGCAGGGATGGTTTTCGGCGGCGAGTTTGTCGCGCCACTGGTTGGTGATGCGCTCGGCACGCACCAACTGATCCTTGCTTGGTAGCAGCCCGGCGCGATTGAGTTCGGCCCAGCCATAGAACTGACAGATGGCGAGCTCCACGAAGTCGGCTTCCAATTCCAGACACAGCTGGATGATGCGCTCGATGTTGTCGATGTTGTGCCGGTGGGTAACGAAGTTCAGCACCATCGGATAGCCATGCGCTTTTACCGCTCGTGCCATGGCGAGCTTCTGCGCGAAAGCCTTCTTCGAGCCGGCGAGCAGGTTGTTCACCTCCTCATCGGCGGCCTGAAAGCTGATCTGGATGTGGTCGAGCCCGGCGTCGGCGAACGAAGCGATCTTCTCTTCGGTCAGGCCGATGCCCGAGGTGATCAGATTGGTGTAATAGCCGAGGTCTCGCGCCGCTTTGATCAGCTCGGCCAGATCTTGCCGGACCAGCGGCTCACCGCCGGAAAAGCCCAGTTGCGCCGCGCCCATCTCGCGGGCCTGTCGGAACACCTCGATCCACTCGGCAGTGCTCAGCTCGTCCTTGCTGCGGGCGAAATCCAGCGGGTTCGAGCAGTACGGGCATTGCAGCGGGCAACGATAAGTCAGCTCCGCCAGCAGCCACAGCGGCGGACCGGGCTCAAAGCCGGGCTTAGCGAAGCTCGATCCAGAACCGTTCAACGGCCACCTCCAGAAACGCGACGATATCTTCCTCAATCCCTTCTGCATCCGGGAAGCGCGCCTGCAGATCGGCGACGATGGCGCCGACGGTGCGAGCCCCATCAACTTCAGCCAGTACCGCCGCGGCACTTTCGTTGAGCTTGATCATGCCTTCGGGATAAAGCAGAACGCCCTTGCTGCGACGTGGTCAACCGCGGCGCTGCTATCTACGGCGACAAGATTTACTTCGGCACCCTCGACGCTCAGGTGGTGGCGCTGAACAAGGACACCGGCAAGGTCGTCTGGAAGAAGAAATTCGGCGAGCACGGCGCGGGTTACACGATGACCGGCGCGCCCACCCTGATCAAGGATCAGAAGAGCGGGAAGGTTTTGCTAATCCACGGCAGCTCCGGCGATGAATTCGGCGTTGTCGGCAAGTTGTTCGCACGCGATCCGGACACGGGTGAAGAAGTCTGGATGCGGCCCTTCGTCGAAGGTCACGTTGGCCGACTGAACGGCAAGGAGAGCACGCCGACCGGCGACATCAAGGCGCCCTCCTGGCCGGATGACCCGAACTCACCCACCGGCAAGAAGGAAGCCTGGAGCCAGGGCGGCGGCGCTCCGTGGCAGAGCGCGAGCTTCGACGCCGAAACCAATACCATCATCGTCGGCGCGGGCAATCCGGCGCCCTGGAACGGCTGGGCACGCACCGCCGATGGCGGAGATCCGAAGGATTACGACAGCCTCTATACCTCTGGGCAGGTTGGCGTCGACGCCACCACTGGCGAAGTGAAGTGGTTCTACCAGCACACACCGAACGATGCCTGGGACTTCTCCGGCAACAATGAGCTGGTCCTGTTCGATTACAAGAACAAAGATGGCAAGACCGTCAAAGCCACGGCCCACGCCGACCGCAACGGCTTTTTCTATGTGGTCAACCGCGAGGACGGCAAACTGCAGAACGCCTTCCCCTTCGTCGACAACATCACCTGGGCCAGCCACATCGACCTGAAGACCGGGCGGCCGGTGGAGAACGAGGGCCAGCGCCCGCCGAAGCCTGAGCCCGGCGAGGCGCACGGCAAATCAGTGGAAGTCTCACCGCCCTTCCTCGGCGGCAAGAACTGGAACCCCATGGCTTACAGCCAGGATACTGGCCTGTTCTACGTTCCCGCCAACCATTGGAAAGAGGACTACTGGACCGAGGAGGTCAGCTACAAGAAAGGCAACGCTTACCTCGGCCAAGGCTTCCGCATCAAGCGCATGTATGACGATCACGTCGGGATTCTGCGTGCCATGGACCCCACCACCGGCAAGGTCGCCTGGGAGCACAAGGAACCGCTGCCGCTCTGGGCCGGCGTCCTCGCCACCAAGGGCAACCTAGTGTTCACCGGTACAGGTGATGGCTACCTGAAGGCCTTCAACGCGAAAACCGGCGAGGAGCTCTGGAAATTCCAGACCGGTAGCGGAATCATCGCGCCGCCGATCACCTGGGAACAGGACGGCGAGCAGTTCATTGGCGTGACCGTTGGCTACGGCGGCGCTGTGCCGCTGTGGGGCGGCGACATGGCTGTGCTGACCAAGCCGGTTGCTCAAGGCGGCTCGTTCTGGGCGTTTCGAATCCCTAGTTGGGAAAACCAGACCGCCAAACGATAAGACGCCGGCTGTGCTCGATGAGCGAGCACAGCCGCACACGGAACAGCTGGCGGGACATGAACTGGATTGGCCTACAGAGTTGGCGCTCTCCTGGCCTGACGGTCCTCGCCTGAGCCGGCTGCTCTTTCTTCACCTATCGAACATGGGAACCGCCATGAACATATCCCGCTATCTGCTGCCCATCGCAGTGATCCTCAGCGCGCCGCTGCACGCTGACGACCAGCCGCCCACCATCAATGGCTGTGTCATCCAGCCAGAAAGCAAATGTGCCAACGCCGATCTTCGCGGCGCCGACCTGAGCAACCAGGACATGCGCAAGATGGATCTGACCGGCGCCGATCTCACCGGGGCCAACCTGAGGCATGCCAATCTCGACCTGGCCAATCTGGAGAAGGCCAACTTGACCGGCGCCACCCTCACCCGCGCCAGTCTTCAACAAGCCAACCTGCGTCTGGCGAACTTCACCGATGCGCAATTGGTGGCCATTCAGGGTTGGGGACTGTTCGCGCAGGCCGCGCGATTCAATGGGGCCAACCTGACTGCGGCCAATCTCGAATTCGCTCGTTTGAGCGGTGCGAAGTTGCATGGTGCCAACCTCACCGCCGCCAACCTGGAAATGACCTGGCTAAGCAAGGCCGACCTCGACCATGCGAATCTGACCGACGCTAATTTGCAGGAAGGCAAGCTCAACGATGCCAATCTCGGCAACGCGACCCTGACTGGCGCACGCCGACACTATGCAACCTTTCAAGGCAGCAATATGGACGGTTGCTTCGATTGCCCAGTGGACTGGGAGAAGTAATACGACGGGTGCATCGAACCAGCGCGCCATGCGCTTTAATGGCAGGTGCGCGCCCGTTCCCAGGGGCGACGATTCAGCGGCTTGAAGTGGAGGCCCTATCGATATCCGCATTCCCCAGTTGACCGACCTCGAGCGCCTGCCCCGCTTCGACGGTCTCGCCCTCGACCGTATCGTCACGCCGTCGACGCCCGAGGAATTCGCCCAGGCCGTCGACGACATCCTGACCTTTGCACAGATCGGGTTCGATACCGAATCCAAACCCACCTTCACAGTAGGCGAGCTGTCCAGCGGGCCTCACCTCATTCAGTTCGCAACGCCAACAAAAGCCTATCTTTTTCAGATCGGAATACCCGGTTGCGTCGAGGCCGCTAAGCGGGTGCTGGAGACGGACCAAGTATTGAAAGTCGGATTCGGTCTGGCGTCCGATCGCAGCCGTCTACGCACCCGGTTGGGGATCGAATTGCGGCACAGCGTCGATCTTGGTTCGGCGCTGAGATATCACGGCAAGAAGGGTCAGGTCGGGCTTCGCGGTGCGGTGGCGGCGGTACTGGGTGCCGGTATAAGCAAGTCACGCAGCGTGTCGACTTCCAACTGGGCTAACAAAAATCTGGCCGAAGCGCAGCAGCGTTATGCCGCCAACGATGCCTATGCCGCGCTGATGGTATTTCTTGCATTGGATGCGCAGTCGCGAGCGTTGCTACTGGATCGAGTGATATGAGGCTCGGCCTGGACGACGGACCGTCCGGCCTGAAATGCATACTCAACGAAGGATTGCCGGGTTCCTTTCGCCATCCCTGCCCCAACGTCTATCCGGCGCTGGATGTCCTTTCGCACGTTGTGTTGCAGCTTGAACCGAGATCTGGCTGACCTCTCCGCGACTGCTGAGAGGTCCGGCCAATGATTTTATCGTCGACACGCACCTCCCTGTGCCGTCGTTTTTTACGCTTACAACGCATCCCAAACGTAACGTACGCCCAACCAGCCAGCACGCGGCGCACCGGGCGCGATGAACTGCTCGTGGCGCCACTCCTCCGGGTCGGTTTCGAAGGCATTGCCAGCGCCTACGAAAGGGTTTTCGGCCAAGGCGCCGCTCGTGGCATAGCGCTTGTCGAACAGGTTGTCGACCCGACCGAACAGAGTCCAGTCACGAGCGAAGCGGTAATCGGCACTCAGATTGACCACCGCATAACCCGGCAGTGTGCCGCTGCCCTCGACCTCGTCGTTGGACTGATGACGATTGTTCTCATTGCCCCGCACATACTGCTCGGAATACGCCAGCACAGTTGTACCGATACGAAGCCGATCGTTCAGATTCCAGTCCAAGCCGAGCTTGAGGTTGTGTTTCGGCAACCCTGGCAGGTAGTCGCCACGGGAGATGTGAATCTCGTCATCCGGGCAGCCGCCCTCGCCCTCGGTGCTGTTGTTCTCGGCCAGGATGCATGCAGAGGACTGTAACGTGGCGTGCAAGTAGGTGTAATCCACCCGCCAATCGACCGGCCCTTGCTCGCCGGCCAGGCCCAGCTCGATACCTTGGCGCCTTGTGCGGCCGAAGTTGGTGAAGTAACCCTTGCTACCACCGGTTCCGACGAACAGCAGATCATCGTGGTTAAGGCTGCGGAAGGCCGTGACGTTCCATTCGGTGCCGCTGGCCAGCTGGCCGCGCACGCCAAATTCCAGGGTGCGAGTGACGACCTGTTCCAGGAATGGATCGGCGGCCATGGCGTTGGGCAGGCTGCAGGGATTTTCCGGATCGGCACAACCCAGTTCGATCGGCGTCGGCGCCCGATTGCCTTGGGAGTAACCTCCGTAGAGGGTCACCGCGGGCTGTAACTGCCAGGCGAACCCCAGCGCCGGGTTCAGCTTGCGATAGGTGAAATCGCCATTGAGGTCATCTCCCATGCGATCGGTGTTGACTACCCGGGTGCGGTTGTAGCGTAGCGAGCCGGTCAGCTGCAGCGCGTCGGTTAGCGACCATGTGTCGGTGGCGTAGAGACTGGAAGTGCGGGTGCGACCCAACAGGCTATTGGCTGGGTCTTCGGCCTCGGTGGCAAGAATGCCGCGCTTATCGGTCAGCTCACCGCCTTGCTCGCTCTGGTGAAAGCTGGCGCGGGTGTTGTCGTGGGACAGGCCAAAGGCGAACTGGTGGGCCCCGGCATGACGGGACCACTGCAGGGCCAGGCCGTAGGCGCGCTGGCTAGTACGGGTGCGGTTCAGCACGCCGGTTTCCGGACCCTCGCCGGCCAGGAAGCCGTCGTCTTCCCACTCTTCATATTCGTCTTCGTACTCATCGTTTCCGTCACCGTTAAGGGTCGCTGTGCGGGTGCGCCGCAAATAGACGGTGCCGGACAGCCGGTCGCTATCGCTCAGCCAGTGACTGCCGGAAAACGCCATTAGGTGGCTACGGTTCTCAGTCTGGTCGGGATAGGTAAAAATCGCGTCGCGGTCCTGCTCATGCATGCTTTCGGGGATCAGTCCGTTACCAATCAGATCGTTGTCAGCATGAGCCAGCGTCAGGGCCAGGTCCGTGCTGTCTGTGGTCCAGGCGAATTTGCCGAACAGCTGGCCTACCTCAGACGGCGAATGGTCGCGCCAGCCGTCTTCATCCATCCCTTCGGCCGCCAAGTACCAGGAAAACTCCTCATGTTGGCCGCCATGCTCCACTGAGCCACCGTAGCGGCCAAAGGAGCCGCCGTAGAGTTGCGCCGCGCCGCCAGGATGAGTGTCGCCCCGCTTGGTTTCCAGCGCCAGGGCGCCGCCGAGTGTGTTGAGGCCGTACAGTGGGTTGGAGCCAGGCACCAGAGCCGCCCCAGCGATGGCGGTCTGGGGAATAAGGTCCCAGTGCACCACGTCGCCGAACGCTTCATTGATGCGCACGCCGTCGAGAAACACCGATAGGCCTTGGGCCGTGCCCAGTAGCGGCGAAGCGGTGAAGCCCCGGTAATTCAGGTCTGCCTGATAGGGGTTGCCCTGGGTCTCGTTGAGGTTGACGCTCGGCAGACCGCGCTGCAGTTTTTCTGCCAGAGACTGCCCTCCCAGCTTGCGCAGGCGCTCGTCGTCCAGGGTTTGAATGTTGGCCGGAACCCGATCCTTCGGCAGATCGATGCCGGGCAGCGGAGTCGTGGCGACAACCTCATCACTCTTGAGCTCGAGTGGCTCCTCAGCCTGGGCGAAACCAGGCAACAAGCCGGCAACGGCGAGCGAAAGCAGCGTGCGACGGGGCGTCCAGCTGCGGCAGATCTGATATTGCATGGGCATTCCTTGTTCTTGTTTGGCGGATCGTGCCGGGGCGGGTTTGCGGGCGACTCTCCATGCTGGCCGATGTCGGCTGGCAAACTGCCAGAACTGATTATCGAGAGCTTCCGCGCACCGCCGATAGGGAAAAATTCCCGGTGCTGCCGGGAATTTTTCCCGACCCCGTGGCGATTGGTCTTACTACCGCCGGAGTAATCCGGAACGAAGGCCTTCGAACCAGATGCTCGATGCAATGCCGGCTCTGGCCTGCTGATCGCCGACCGTCCATACGATTTTTTGGAATACCGGGGCCCTGGTGAGGCTGGCCTTTCTATTGGCTTCAGCTAGTCGACCTGAGGCAGTGCGGATTTTCGAAAAAGGGCGCGTGCGCCTGACGTCGAGCGCTAGAAAAAATTATCAGGAATCGCTACGGACGGGAGCGTGCAGCGCTGACCTGCGTAGCCTCGACCTACCATTTTGCGGGCGCTATCAGAGATATCGGCAAGGCGATTGGCCTTCCGCCTGACCAGGTGGATGCGTTAGCAAAATGCTGCGGTGCCTGGAGCGATCAGATGCCGCCACCGGAAAGGCTTCGAGAAGCGGGCTTTGACCCAGACAATCAGACCATCCGGATGGTGCTCATCCTAACTGACCTCCTTGTTGGGTTTCCTCGTCATCTGTCTCAGCACCCTGGGGGGTTCGTTATTTCGGAGCATCCGTTGTCCACACTGGTACCGGTAGAAAATGCTGCCATGGCGGATCGCACAGTAATCCAGCGCCATCGTTCAGCGCCTGCGAGAAAGCCGGCATGAGCACGTTGGGGATGCCTTCTTCCAGACCTATTCCAGCCATCACGATATGGATGAACGTGTCGGGGGTGGCCGCGGTGAGCGCACTGTTGAGGGCAAGCTCCGGTCGCACGCTGAGAGGCGTCGTTGCGCTTTTGTAGTGGCATGACCCGCAGGCTGCCCAGTACAGGACGGCTCCGGCGTCGGGTTCCAGGCGGCTGCCGAGAGCGGAGGTCGCCAGCGCTTTGGCCAGCGCTTCATCGCTGCCTGTCTTCAGTGCGGAGGAGCCGTTGAGGTCGGCAAAATAGACGGCTATTGCCTGGATATCGGCGTCGGGAAGCCTGCCCAGGTCGTGCACGACGTCCGACATCTTGCCCGCGGCAACGCCGTGCAGGGCAGTCGCTCCGCTGCGCAGGTAGGTGAACAGCTCGTCTTGGGTCCAGGGTAGCGGTGTGGTATTGGCAGCCGTCAGTGCCGGCGCGAACCAGCCTTCGATCATCGCGCCCGCGTAGCTGTCGTCAGCGGCTTTCTCGGCGCCCAGCACGTTGCGTGGCGTGTGGCAGGCGGCGCAATGGCTCAAGCCCTCGGCGAGATAGGCGCCGCGGTTCCATGCTTTGCTCTTGCCGGCGACCGGCCGATAGCGGCCCTGGTCCATAAACAGCAGCTTCCAGCCGGCTTGCAGGACGCGGATGTTGAAGGGGAACGGCAGGGTATTGCGCTGCGCCGGCGCGCTCACCGGCTCACGCGTCATGAGGAAGGCATAGAGTGCCCTCACATCCTCGTCGGCGACCTTGGTGAAGTGGGGGTCGTCTCAGAAAACGGAAAATAAAGCACGCTAAGCCGGTTGCAGAGGCCGTAGCGGCCTGAACTTCCCCGCGCCGATCTTGGCGCTGCTGCGCCATAGGTAATCACCGGTCAGGTTGATGTGCTCCCAGCCGAGTGGCGACAGGTACTGCAATAGCGAGTCATCGACGGCATGACCATTGCCGCGCAACGCATGCGCCGCACGCTCCAGGTAGACCGTGTTCCACAGCACGATGGCCGCCGTCACCAGGTTGAGGCCGCTGGCCCGGTAGCGCTGCTGCTCGAAACTGCGGTCACGGATTTCACCAAGGCGGTTGAAGAACACGGCACGGGCCAGCGCATTGCGCGCCTCGCCCTTGTTCAGCCCGGCATGCACGCGGCGGCGTAGCTCGACGCTTTGCAGCCAGTCGAGGATGAACAGCGTGCGCTCGATGCGGCCCAACTCGCGCAGCGCGACGGCCAAGCCGTTCTGGCGCGGGTAGCTGCCGAGTTTCCTGAGCATCAGCGAGGCCGTCACCGTGCCCTGCTTGATCGAGGTGGCCAGCCGCAGGATTTCGTCCCAATGGGCGCGGACGTGCTTGATGTTGAGCGTGCCGCCGATCATCGGCTTGAGCGCGTCATAGGCGGCATCGCCCTTCGGGATGTAGAGCTTGGTGTCGCCCAGGTCGCGGATGCGCGGCGCGAAGCGGAAGCCCAAGAGGTGCATCAGGGCGAAGACGTGATCGGTGAAGCCCGCCGTGTCGGTGTAGTGCTCCTCGATCCGCAGGTCGGATTCGTGGTACAGCAGGCCGTCGAGCACGTAGGTTGAGTCGCGCAGGCCGACATTGACCACCTTGGTGTGGAATGGCGCGTATTGGTCGGAGATGTGGGTGTAGAAAGTCCGTCCTGGGCTGCTGCCATATTTTGGGTTGATGTGCCCCGTGCTCTTTGCCTTGCTAGCGGTTCGGAAATTCTGTCCGTCCGATGATGATGTGGTGCCATCGCCCCAGTGCCCGGCAAAGGGATGCCGAAACTGAGCGTTGACCAGTTCAGCCAACGCTGTCGAGTACGTTTCGTCGCGGGTATGCCAGGCTTGCAGCCAAGCGAGCTTCGCGTAGGTCGTGCCGGGGCAGGACTCGGCCATCTTGGTCAGGCCCAGGTTGATCGCGTCGGCCAGGATCGTGGTCAACAACAGGTTCTTGTCCTTGGCCAGATCGCCCGATTTCAAGTGCGTGAAGTGCCGGGTGAAGCCCGTCCACTCATCGACTTCGAGCAGCAGTTCGGTGATCTTGACGTGCGGCAGGACCATGGCTGTCTGGTCTATCAGCGCCTGCGCGGTGTCGGGCACCGCCGCATCCAGCGGCGTGATCTTCAAGCCCGACTCGGTGATGATGGCATCCGGCAGGTCGTTGGCTGCCGCCATGCGGTTGACGGTGGCAAGTTGTGCTTCCAGCAGCGTCAGCCGCTCATGCAGATATTGTTCGCAGTCGGTGGCCACGGCCAGCGGCAATTCGCTGGACTGCTTGAGGCTGGTGAACTTCTCGGGCGGTACCAGGTAGTCCTCGAAGTCCTTGAACTGGCGTGAACCCTGCACCCAGATGTCGCCCGAGCGCAGGGAGTTCTTCAACTCGGACAGCGCGCACAGTTCGTAGTAGCGCCGGTCGATGCCCGCGTCGGTCATCACCAGTTTCTGCCAGCGCGGCTTGATGAAGCCGGTCGGTGCATCGGCTGGCAGCTTGCGGGCGTTGTCGGTGTTCATGCCGCGCAGCACCTCAATGGCATCAAGCACGTTTTTGGCGGCGGGCGCGGCCCGCAGCTTGAGCACGGCAAGGAATTCCGGTGCATAGCGGCGCAGGGTGGCGTAGCTCTCGCCGATGCGATGCAGGAAATCGAAGTCATCGGGTTGCGCGAGCTTCTGCGCCTCGGTGACGCTCTCGGCAAAGGAATCCCAGGACATGACGGCCTCGATGGCGGCAAACGCATCGCGGCCTGATTGCTTGGCGTCGATCAGCGCCTGACCGATGCGCCCGTACAGACGTACCTTGGCGTTGATGGCCTTGCCTGACGCCTGGAACTGCTGCTGATGCTTATTCTTGGCAGCGTTAAACAGCTTACCCAGGATGCGGTCGTGCAGGTCGATGATTTCGTCGGTGACGGTGGCCATGCCCTCGGTGGCCAGCGCCACGAGAGTGGCGTAGCGCCGTTGCGGCTCGAATTTGGCCAGGTCGGCGGGTGTCATCTGGCCGCCCTCGCGGGCAATCTTGAGCAGGCGGTTCTGGTGAACCAGCCGCTCGATGCCGGTAGGCAGATCGAGTGCCTGCCATGCCTTGAGGCGTTCGATGTGTTCCAGCATATGCCGCGAATTTGGCTTGGCCGGAGACTGGCGCAACCAAGCCAACCAGGTCGTCTTGCCGTTGTCCCGGCGCTTGAGCAGATCGTCGAGGCGGCGGCGATGCGCGTCCGCCAGTGGTTCGGCCAAGGCGTCGTAGATGCGCCGGTTAGCACGGGTGATCGCCTCGGCACTCGCCCGCTCGACGGCGTTGAGGGCGGGCAGAATGACCGACTGCCGCCGCAGGTGCCCGATCAAGGCGCTGGCCAGCACGATGCCTTTGTCGGTTTGCATCGCCAGCTCGGTCAGCATCTGGACGGCCTGCCGGTAATGGCTCATGGTGAAGGGCCGGAAACCGAACACGGTTTGCAGCTCGCTCAGGTGCTCGCGCCGGGTCTGCTCCCGCTGGCCGTACTCGTTCCAGCTTTCGACGCCGACCTTGAGCTGGTCGGCGACCAGCTTCAACAAGGGCGGGAACGGTAGTTCATCGACGCCCAGGATGACGCCGGGAAAGCGCAGGTAACAGAGCTGCACCGCGAAGCCCAGCCGATTGGCTGGCCCGCGCCGCTGTCGGATGATCGAGAGGTCGGTATCGTTGAATGTGTAATGTCGGATCAGGTCGTCCTTGGAGTCCGGCAACGCCAGCAGGCTTTCCCGCTCGGCGGCGGACAGGATGGAACGACGTGGCATATTTACTGATCCGTTCTCAAGTATTGATACAGGGTTTCGCGACTGATTCCGAATTCACGAGCAAGCTTGGTCTTTTGCTCGCCAGCCTCGACACGTTGGCGCAGTTCGGCAATACGCTCAGACGACAGGGATTTCTTCCTGCCACGGTAAGCCCCGCGTTGCTTGGCGAGCGCAATACCCTCGCGCTGACGCTCGCGGATCAGGGCGCGCTCGAACTCGGCGAACGCGCCCATCACCGAGAGCATCAGGTTCGCCATCGGAGAGTCTTCGCCAGTAAAACTGAGGTGTTCCTTGACGAATTCGATATGCACGCCGCGTTGTGTCAGCGTTTGCACGATCCGGCGCAAATCATCGAGATTGCGCGCCAGGCGATCCATGCTATGCACCACCACGGTGTCGCCGGTGCGGGCGAAGCTTATCAGCGCTTCCAGTTGCGGACGCTTGACATCCTTGCCGGATGCCTTGTCGCTAAAAGCGCGATCAACCTTGACGCCTTCCAGTTGCCGTTCCGGGTTCTGGTCGAAGGTGCTGACCCTGATATACCCAATGCGCTGTCCAGTCATGGAATTCCCTGCAAAATGTCAGGGAAGACTCTATGACCTTCAACGAGATATGTCAATAAATTCAAAATTCAATCCTATCCTGACGCAATTTACACATGGCATCTGACATCAGGTTAGGGTATGCCTCAACCTGACGGCGGCGAATCACAAGCGTCCGGTTTGACGCTGGTTTCGGTCGCAGTGCTGGCCCGCGCCTGGAAGCGCTGATAGCACTCCAGCCCGCAGAAATGCTCCACGTACTCGGCCCCTTCCGGCGTGAAGGCGGCATCGAGCGGGATTTCCTTGCAGCACACGCAGCAACTGGTGCTCGGTTCATTGGCGTTCATGGTGGTGTTCCTCCATTGGTTGACGAAGCCGACGAAGGCCGCCGCCGGCATCGGCCTGGCGAACAGGAAACCCTGCACCGTGTCGCAACCCGCCTGCCGCAACCACGCAAGGCAGTCGGGTGTTTCCACACCCTCGGCTACCACCTCCATGCCCAGCCCGTGCGCGAGCTGGATCACCGCCCGCAC
Source organism: Stutzerimonas stutzeri (assembly GCF_024448895.1). Taxonomy (GTDB): domain Bacteria; phylum Pseudomonadota; class Gammaproteobacteria; order Pseudomonadales; family Pseudomonadaceae; genus Stutzerimonas; species Stutzerimonas stutzeri_Q. The sequence continues at coordinate 4,674 of NZ_JAMOIC010000040.1, read as the reverse complement.
GATAGTTTGGTCACGGGCATCATCCGGGAGCCTGGCGACAAAGGATTGGTCGATTTTCAATGTGGTGATGGGGCAGCATTTCAGATGTTGCAGGCAGGAATAGCCGGTGCCGAAGTCGTCGGCGGCGAAGCGCACGCCGATGGCGCGCAAGGCGTCGAAACTGGCGAACAGGGCTGGATTGCCGAATGCGACCGATTCGGTCAGTTCGATCTCCAGAAGCTCGGCGGGCAGGGCCATATCGGCCAGCACCCGCTTTACCTCGTCGTCGAACGTTGGCCCAACCTGGCTGGCGGACACATTGACGGCAAGACGGAACGGTTGCCATGCCGGTCCTTGCCACTTGTGCATCTGGCGACAGGCCTCGCCCAGCACCCACGCGCCTATTTCCGGCATCAGGCCGAACGACTCGGCCAGCGGCAGGAACTGGCCGGGCGGCAACAGGCCAAGCCTCGGATGCCGCCAGCGCATCAACGCTTCCGCGCCAGCGATCCGGTGATCGCGCAGATCGACCAGCGGCTGGTAATGCAGGTCAAGCTGTCCGCGCGCCGCCGCCTGCGCCAACTCGGCCGCCGTCCATCCGGCGGGCTGCGAACTCGTCATGATCCGCCCCGGAAGGCGCGCAGCAGCCGCGTTACGGCCAGAACGAACAAGCCGGTCAGCGCGAGCGCGGCAACACCCCAATGCTCGCCAAGGAAGGCACCGGCGGTCGTCCCGGCCAGCACGGCGGCGAGAATCGGCAGATGGCAGGGGCAGGTCAACACGGCCAGCGCACCCCACAGGTAGCCGGAAACGGGTTGGCGCGTCTCGGGCGGCAGTTTGTCAGGGGCGTTCACGGCAATGCCTCCTCGTGCGCCCGCTCGGCTGGCATGGAGGCCAGTTGCGCGTCCAGATGGGCCAACGCCGCGCGCCGCCGCTCGACCAACTGGCGCAGCACGGCAAGCTGCGCTGCGGCTTGTGCGCCGTCCGCTGCGTCGAGCGCACGGCACAGCCGCGCCAGGGCATCCAGGCCGATACCCGCCTCGAAGGCCGCGCGCACGAAGCACAGCCGTTGCAAGGCCGCATCGTCGAACACGCCGTAGCCGCCCGTGGTGCAGGCCACCGGCCGTAACAAGCCGCGCACCAGGTAGTCGCGCACGATATGTACGCTCACCCCAGCGTTATGGGCCAGTTGCGATACCGTGTAGGCGCTCATCGCACACCTCCTTGTCCTCACCCGGCGCAGCAGGAAAGCTGCTTCACATCCTTGTTGAAGGTCTGCGCCGCGAGCTTCAACCCTTCGACCATCGTCAGGTAGGGGAACAACTGGTCGGCCAGTTCCTGCACCGTCATCCGGTTGCGAATCGCCAGTGCGGCCGTCTGGATCAGTTCGCCCGCTTCCGGGGCCACTGCCTGCACGCCGATCAGTCGTCCGCTGCCTTCTTCAACCACCAGTTTGATGAAGCCGCGCGTGTCGAAGTTGGCGAGCGCGCGCGGCACGTTGTCCAGCGTTAGCGTGCGACTATCAGTTTTGATGCCGTCATGGTGCGCTTCCGCCTCGCTGTAGCCTACGGTCGCCACTTGCGGGTCGGTGAACACCACGGCCGGCATCGCGGTCAGGTTCAGGGCCGCGTCACCGCCGGTCATGTTGATCGCGGCGCGAGTGCCGGCCGCTGCCGCCACATAGACGAACTGCGGCTGGTCGGTGCAGTCGCCTGCGGCGTAGATGTGTTCCACGCTTGTACGCATGCCGGGGTCGATGACGATAGCGCCTTGCGGGGTGAGCGTGACGCCCGTCGCATCCAGTGCCAGCTTGCGTGTGTTGGGCGCGCGGCCGGTGGCGACCAGCAGCTTGTCGGCGCGCAGTTCGCCGTGCGCCGTGGTGAGCACGAATTCGCCGTCCCCTTCACCATTGATATACGCGACCTGGCTGGCCTGGGTGTGTTCCCTCACCTCGATGCCCTCCATGCGGAATGCGGCCGTGACGGCTTCGCCTATAGCTGGGTCTTCGCGGAAGAACAGCGTGCTGCGAGCCAGGATCGTCACCTTCGCTCCGAGTCGGGCGAACGCCTGCGCCAGCTCCAGCGCCACCACTGATGAGCCAATCACGGCCAGGCGCTTAGGAATCGTCTCGCTGACCAGCGCTTCAGTGGAAGTCCAGTACGGAGTGTCTTTCAGGCCGGGAATCGGCGGCACGGCCGGGCTCGCGCCGGTGGCGATCAGGCAGCGGTCGAATGCCACCACGCGCTCGCCGCCGTCGTTGAGTTGCACGATCAGGTTGCGATTGTCCTTAAAGCGGGCGGAGCCGTGCAGCACAGTGATCGCCGGATTGCCCTCCAAGATGCCTTCGTACTTGGCGTGGCGCAGTTCATCGACGCGGGCCTGCTGCTGGGCCAGCAGCGCCGTGCGCTGGATGGTCGGCGTGGTAGCGGCGATGCCGCCATCGAACGGGCTTTCCCGGCGCAGATGGGCGATATGGGCGGCGCGGATCATGATCTTGGACGGCACACAACCGACATTGACGCAGGTGCCGCCGATGGTGCCGCGCTCGATCAGCGTGACACGTGCGCCTTGCTCGACGGCCTTCAGCGCCGCTGCCATCGCGGCCCCGCCGCTGCCGATGACGGCGATATGCAATGCGCCGCTGCTACCCGTCTTGTCGTTTCTGCCCAGCAGATCGCGCATCTTGTCGAGCAATCCGCCCGGCGTCGAAACTGAGGGGGCATCGGCCAGCGTGGCCCGATAACCGAGTCCAGCTACAGCGGCCGTCAGCGCGTCGGGTGACGTGCCGACCTCAATGGCGAGCTTGGCGCTGCCCTTGGCGTAGGAGACATCCGCTGATTGCACGCCGGGCACTTTCTCCAGGGCGTCCTTGACATGCACTGCGCACGAGTCGCAAGTCATGCCGGTGATTTTGAGAGTGCTCATACCATCGTTCCTTATTCGTGTGGGCCGCCGTGTCGCACGGTCAGCCGTCTTTCACAAGCGCTTGGCGGGGAGTTCGCAGCCGTCCGGTCCGCAACGGCGATGCGCCGGCGACACGAAGTCCCAGATCGACACCCCAATCATCAAGGCCAGGCCGACGTACATCAGGTTCGCCGTCCACCAGTTGCCGAGCAGCCAGACCGTGGCCGCAAACACGATGGCCGGGCCGATCATGCCGAGCAGACTGCGCAGCCATTGCCGATGACTGAACCAACCCAGCGCGTTCGCCAGGAAGGCCAGCGCGGCAAACAGCGGCAGCAGGCGGCTGATGAACAGTCCCTCGTACTGGCTCAAGAAGCCCAGCCCGATGGCCGCGCCGAAGCTGGCGAGGGCTGGAAAGCAGGCGGCGCAGCCCATCGCGGAAACGACGCTGCCGAGCGCGCCGGTTTTATCGGCAATGCGTGTCATCAGTCCCATGAAGCGGCTCTCGCTGTTGTCGTTGGCTTGCTGGCTCACTGCTTGACGCTGGACGGATAGCCGGCGTCTGCGGTGGCCTTGGTCAGCTTCTGTACGCTGGCCTTGGTGTCGTCAAAAGTGACGACGGCCTCGCGCTTCTCGAAGCCCACATCGACCTTGCTCACGCCTTCGACCTTGGAGAGCGCTTTCTTGACTGTGATCGGGCAGGCGGCGCAAGTCATGCCGGGAACCGCTAGCGTGACGGTCTGGGTAGCGGCCCACACCGGGGCAACAGCGGCGGCGAGGGCAAGGGAGGCAAACAGTTTCTTCATGATGAACTCCTGGTTAATAGAAAAATGGAACGACATAGGGAAATCCAAGCGCGACCAGGACCAGCACGGCCACGATCCAGAAAATCAGCTTGTAGGTGGCGCGCACCTGCGGAATCGCGCAGACCTCACCTGGCTTGCATGCCTGCACGGGCCGGTAAATCCGCTTCCAGGCGAAGAACAGCGCCACTAGCGCCGCGCCGATGAACAACGGTCGATAGGGTTCCAGCACCGTCAGGTTGCCGATCCAAGCACCGGAGAAGCCCAGGGCGACCAGTACTAGCGGCCCCAGGCAGCAGGTCGATGCAAGAATGGCGGCCAGCCCGCCGGCGAAGAGCGCACCGCGCCCGTTTTGTGGTTCAGACATACGTTGGCCCTTTTGAATTTGGATTGGATAGCGTAACCTTACTTCCGTACTCATGTACGGAGTCAAGCGATATGGAAAATAATTTGGAAAACCTGACCATTGGCGTTTTTGCCAAGGCGGCCGGGGTCAACGTGGAGACAATCCGCTTCTATCAGCGCAAGGGCCTGTTGCCGGAACCGGACAAGCCTTACGGCAGCATCCGCCGCTATGGGGAGGCGGACGTGGTTCGGGTGAAATTCGTGAAATCGGCACAGCGGCTGGGGTTCAGTCTGGACGAGATTGCCGAGCTGTTGCGGCTCGACGATGGCACCCACTGCGAGGAGGCCAGCAGCCTGGCCGAACACAAGCTCAAGGACGTGCGCGAGAAGATGGCCGACTTGGCGCGCATGGAAACCGTGCTGTCTGAACTCGTGTGCGCCTGCCATGCACGAAAGGGGAATGTTTCCTGCCCGTTGATCGCGTCACTACAGGGCGAAGCAGGCCTGGCAAGGTCAGCTATGCCTTAGCGTGCTTTATTTTCCGTTTTCTGAGGTGCCCCCTAACCGCAATGAATCCTCAACGTTCAGGCATGACCTGGAACCTGCTGCTGCTAACCTGGCTGGTCGCACTGGTATCGACCCT
>NZ_JAMOIC010000039.1 GCF_024448895.1 Stutzerimonas stutzeri | reverse complement strand
GCTCTGGGCCGATAGCAGCCCCACTAGTCAGACGGTCCCGTCAGCTTAACCGTTAGACCAGTTCTCAGTTCTCAACCTCCACTGTGGTCGCGTCCATTCACGACGATCGCAGAAAGCATAGAGGTCAAGTGCTCCTAAACGGAGCGCGCTTCGTTAACCTTTCGTCTCGCGTGGGTCCGCTGCTCGGGGATAGGTTCGCTCTTCCTGGATGACGCCATCCTTTTTATGAATCTTTACTGATGCAGTTTTGCCCTCCATAAGCGTGCCCGTCATGTTGAGAAATTCATCTTTCGTGCCGGCTGTCTTTGATGCTCTCGCTGCACCTTCCTTGCGTAGCTCCCAGCCAGAATCCGTCGAAACAATGTGATAGTTGTCCATCGTTGCATCCTCTGAGGTTGTAAAGCTGTAGAGCGCTTAACGGGACGGAGGTTCTGATGAGGAAGCGAGCATGTCAGTCGCGCTGTCAGGCCGCTTAGGTGCAACTCGCAAGCTACCCTGACTAGGCGACGGTGTCGGCGCAATTGGCCGAAGGCATCCCGTAGAGTTCCTGCCATGCATTTGCACCTGTCGGCGAGACGCTCTCAGGAGGTTTATGCAAAACGAATGGTTTCGGTCACCGTCGCAGGCACGATTTGTTAAAGGCTGCTGTCAGGTGCTGCGCTTTACAAAGTGCTTTTTCTTTCGAACTTCGACCTCAATCGACCTGCTGCCGACTTTCATTGTGGCGATGGTCTTGCGGCTCGGTTCGTGCGAATTGCTCTTGCCATCAGACTCGTAAGCTTCTTTCGACACGGGTTCTTCCGTTATCAGCGTTGCTTCAGCAATGGCTTCGTCTACTGCCCGTAATATCTTATCGCGCAGGATTCTCGCCACCTGGCTATCGATTATGCGGCACTCTTCAGCGGGCGTCAGTGGAGCGGATGAGGCTACCGGTACGTCTGCAGGCGAGAACGATTGCTCTAGGCGAGCAAGAATTTCGGCATTGATAGAGCGCCGATTCAGGACAGCTGCTTCCTCGACGCGCGTTTTGAGGCTCGTTGGCAAACGCAACTTGAATTGGGGGTCTTCTCTACTCATTGCTGATGTTGCACCACGGTGGTTTTGGTGATGGGGACTACGGTGGGTTAGTTTTATGCTTGAACCACCGTGGTTTATGGGCGCGCATCAAAGCAGAGATGCGCTGGCATCGCAACTGGTGTTTACCGAAGGGCATCGCTGGCCAAGCTGAAGCTCAGCGTACTGCGAGGTAGCCCTCTTGGCCTCTGCGCAAAGGACAAAATGATCTCTATCAATTCAGTGGACACAATCAGCTCCGGCAAGCGGATCCATACGCAACCACGGCTACTGCTTAATGGATCACGGCCACGGCGGGGGCATTTTTAGGCTGCTTCGCCGAGATCAGACCGAAGCGCTATCGGATCTAAGGGCTTGCGAGGCGCAGCTTAGAATCCAAGAGTGGCCGCAGCCGCATGTTGCTGGTTCGCAGTGGCGTAGGATGCGCACCGAGCCTGGATGGCTGATGGACCGCTGTGTAAAGCGCGCGATCTGGGATCATAGGTTGTAAACACGTTCAATCGAGCCCCGCTTCGGCGGGGCTTTATATCCTGCCAACGCTAATCGCAAGCAACAAATTTCATCTTGAAGCTGCGATCAGCTGCGCAGCGCGCTGAGGTTTACCGGCAAATGGCCTCGCATGGTGTGCCGTCGTTATCCCCATCGATGCGAGGGTTGCCGCACTGCGGCAGCTGATAGCGTGCCTCTGCGCACCCACTCATCATTTTGCATGACTTGATTACGCTACAGGTGAAAGCGCCGGCAGCTTGGGTTGGTGCGCGAGCAGTGACCTGCTGTGCCGACCTACCGTTCCTGCGCTCTTTCCGCCAGTCCCAGGGGGCCTGCTGTTCAGATTTGGGCAAGGACCAGATGCCGCGCTTGAAATGTTTGGCCGTGGTTTCTAGGTCTAGCAAAGACCGGTCCTTCAGATAGTCGCGGTACACCCAGGCGGAGCCAGTGCGGACCATTTCGGCGTTCACGTCAGTGCTGCCGACCTTGACTCGTGCAACCGTCCGGCCGTACCGGTCGCGATCCTGGACAGTCAGCGTCACGTCCTTGCCGAAGATGTATTCAGCTAACGCCTGACGAGCTCGGGTCCCATATGGCTGCGCCTTCTCCGGCGTATCGATTTCGGCCATCCGAACTTTCACTTGCTGTTTTGCTGAGGTTAGGCAGGTGAACGTGTCACCGTCGCTAATCCCGACAACACGGCAATCAACCGTTTCGGCTGCAACTGGAAAGGCGGTGACGAGCAAGGCGGCAAGTAGGAGTCGAAGCATGATGGGGTCCGAGCGAGTAGAGGCGCGGGAGGTTATCAGGCCGACCACTTGCCGAACAGAGAGCCGAGTCTCATCAGCTACAGCACCGGATCGCTGATCCGCTTTATAAGGTGGTCGCCCTCGTTTCGCACATTGCCGACCGCAGCCGACACGGGGTACCAGTCAAATTCATCGACCGATAGACCATGCTTGATGGCGATCTCTTCGGCTTCATCTGGCGGCAGTTCCGGATTCAGCCAATGAGCGGCACACGCAGGTGACAGCACAAGCGGCCTGCGGTCGTGAATGTCCAGCATCCCAGCGTCGCTGGACGAGGTGATGATCACGAACCCATCGTCGTCTTTCGGCTCAAGCATACCGTGGCGCTGGAACTGGCCAATCGCTGCGAAGAAGCACGGCTCGCCAGTTTTCAGCTGGATCAGATAGGGCTGCTTGAGCTTCGGATTGACTTCGTGCTTCTTCCATTCATACCAGCCATCTGCTGGCACGACTGCTCTGCCAGTCTTCCAAACGTCTCGGAAGAACTTCGATGTGGCTGCCGTCTCTACCCTGGCGTTGATCGCTTGAGGCCTTTTTCCCTGCGCCCAGAACGGGGCATACCCCCACTTGACCGGCTCCATGCGAAGCCCGTCCTCGTCCTGATGCAGCAGCTGGACCTTTGATTGTGGCGGTACGTTGTAGCGGCCGATTGGCTCAGGACTCACCCCTGAAAGCAGGGGCAGCTGTATGCCGAGCTTGTCCAAGTACTCATACGCTTCTCTGTACTGAGCGAATCGTCCACACATACTGCCTCCACGTCTACTTCGATTGACCCGGACCTGATGCTAAGCGTACTGTACAGATGTACAGTATCAAGGTCTTCGCCATGCCCGTTCATATCTTGGGACCCACCACTCCTTCCACAATTGCGCTGCCGTTCTTCAGTTTCGTCGTGCCGGCCGGGTTTCCCAGCCCGGCACAGGATCATTTGGAGGGCAGTATTTCGCTCGATGAGTTGATGAACATCCGAGCGCCTCATACCTACCTGGCGCGTGCGGGTGGCGACAGCATGATTCACGTCGGTATTTTCGACCGGGACATACTGGTCGTCGAACGAGGGCGCAATGCGGAGAAAGGCGAGGTCATCATCGCGGCGCTTAACAATGAGCCCCTGGTTAAGATCTTTGATCGAGACGGCGGTCAGGTCATCCTGCGCTCGGCCAACCCAAAATACCCACCGCGCTATCTGCTAGAAAGCGAGGAGCTCTATGTTTGGGGGGTGGTGCCTTACAGCATCAGAATCCATGGCAAATACTGAGCGGGTGATTGCCCTCATCGACTGCAACTCGTTCTACGCCAGCTGTGAGCGAGTCTTCCGACCGGACCTGCGACGCACCCCGATCGTAGTGCTCTCGAACAACGACGGCTGCGTGATTGCTCGCTCAGCCGAGGCCAAAGCACTGGGCATCAAAATGGGCGCACCGTACTTTCAGATTCGTCGCGACCTGGAGAGATGGGGTGTGGTGGTGTTCTCCAGCAACTACGCACTGTATGGCGATATAAGCGAACGGGTGATGACGGTTATCGAGGGGCTGGTCCCGGCTGTCGAGGTCTATTCGATCGACGAAGCCTTCGCCGATCTGACTGGCGTGCCTGATGTGGAAACGCTCGGCAGGCGCATTCGCGCGCAGGTCCTCGCATGCACAGGCATTCCGGTCGGGGTAGGTATCGCTGGTACAAAGACGCTGGCGAAGCTGGCGAACCATTCGGCGAAGCGCTGGCAAAAGCAAACCGGCGGGGTAGTGGACCTGCTTGATCCAGTGCGGCGCGACAAGGTTTTGCGCGTAACGGATGTGAGCGACGTTTGGGGCATCGGCCGGCGTATGACCGAGCACTTAAATAGCATCGGGATCCGCACCGCTTGGGATCTTGCCTGCGCGGACGCTTGGACGTTGCGCAAGCAGTTCAGCGTTGTGGTAGAGAAAACAGCACGTGAACTCCGTGGTACGCAGTGCCTCGATCTGGAAGAAGCAGCACCGGCCAAGCAGGAGATTTGCTGCTCAAGGATGTTCGGCAAGCGCCTCACCGAACTCGCGCCGATCCGGGAGGCAGTGGCAGCGTATACCGCTCGAGCCGCTGAGAAACTACGGGCTCAACAGTCCATGTGCAAACGCGTGCGGGTGAGTATCCGCACCGGGATGTTCAATCCAGATGAACCCAAGTTTGCTAAGGGAGTGGTCTGTGAGCTGCCCTATCCAACGGACGACACCAGATACATCACCCGTGCGGCCATCGCTGGCCTGGAGCACGTATATCGTGAGGGCTTTTCGTTCAGCAAGGCCGAGGTGCTGCTGATGGATCTTCGACAGCGCGGCGAGTACACCGATGATCTCTTTGCCGAAACCCAGCCCGCCGCTTCTGAGCGGGTCATGGGCGTGCTCGATGCTATCAATGCGAAGTGGGGGCGCAATACGCTAAGGCCGGGTCGCGTACCCACCGAGCCCGATTGGGGCATGCGGCGGGACATGATGAGTCAAAGCTTTACGACGCGCATCGATCAGCTTTGGCTGGTGCAGTGTAAATAAGCGGAGAGGTAGGGAAGCCTTTTACCGCGCGCAGTGCTGGCAGCAAGGCCGAGATGCCACATCGCAGCTCTGTTAGGCTTTCATCGAAAATAGTCGTCCCGACCTAGGCGCGTCTGAGAGCGAAACCCTCAAGCTCGTCGCGCAATTCATATACCAGCTTAGCGATACCTTGGCTGGTTGCGACCTGTGAAATGGGTATGCCTGAAACGATGAGGTGGGTCTGACCTGTTTCCCGCTCATATACGTGGAGCCGGACACTGAACTGGTCGTGCCGAAAACTGCATGAGAGGGGTTTGAATGCGCGCTCGAGTTCTACGCGAGCGCTTAGGGATTGGCGCTTCGTGATCATTGGAGAACCTCCTTGTTGTCCAAGTGCGGCACGGTAGCTAGTAAGGAGCTAACGGTAAACATCGGTTAGCTTGAAACGTGACCCATTCGAGCGATTCTGAGCGTTATCCATTGCTTTGGCCAAAGGCGTCCGTGTCACGTTATCTGCACACCGCCCAGATAGAGAAAGGCGTCGATTCCTTCGACTGCTGCCTGAAGTCTTTTCCGTAGCAACGGGAGCTCAAGGACCGTTCCGGCAAACGGCCTGTCCGCCATGGCCATTATTGCAGCTAGCGTCACGTCAGAATTTTTGATCAAGGCAATGAGATGTTCGCCTCTAGGCCCGCTGGAGCCCGCCATCCAGTTTTTTACAGTCCTTTCGTTAGCGTTCGTCCAACGCATTAATGTTTTCGCCGCCTGGTGAGTTGTTCCCAGCTCCAAACGCAGCGCCTTGGCTAAATCCTCCGCGTACTGCTCGTGACTGAGAAAAGAATTGCCCGTTTTCGTCATCATTTTTCGGGTCTCCATCTTCTATCTTTTCCAAATCTTGAAATGGCCTCGCGGTAAACCTCTGCCGAAACGATGGCCCTGCTGAGGGCTAACTGCCGATGCAAACGAATGTCGGAAACTATGCACATACCTCTTCCAGCTCTTCGCTGGCAGCGGCATATGTCCGAATGTCCACTGAGCATCAGCAGTACTCGACGGAAAATCAGCTCGACACCATCCGGCTATACGCAGCAGCCCATTCCCTTGAAATCGTGCAGGTGTATACCGATGCGGGGAAGAGTGGTCTTCTGCTTGAAGGGCGAGATGCGCTCAAGCAACTGTTTCAAGATGTCGAAAGCGGCCACGCTAACTATTCGACCATCTTGGTCTATGACGTTAGTCGGTGGGGACGATTTCAGGATCCAGATATAAGCGCAAGCTACGAAGTACGCTGTCGGCAGATGGGGGTTTCTGTTCAGTATTGTGCTGAGCAGTTCACTAACGACGGCTCACCCGTCTCCAACATCATCAAAAGCGTTAAGCGAATGATGGCGGGCGAGTACAGCCGGGAGCTGTCCGTCAAAGTCTTTGCGGGGCAGTCCCGATTGATCGAAATGGGGTATCGGCAAGGTGGTGCCGCAGGGTATGGCCTGCGCCGCCAGTTGCTAGACGCGTCGGGGTTGCCGAAGTACGAACTGGGCGTTGGCGAGCACAAGAGCATTCAGACTGACAGAGTGGTGCTCGTGCCCGGTCCCAGTGAAGAGGTCGAGCTCGTTCAACGTATTTACAGGCTATTCGTAGACGAGGGCAGAAGCGAGCGTGAGATCGCGCACTGGTTGAACGCTCGCGGCATCCTGACCGATCTATCCCGGCCCTGGTCCCGTGGTGCCGTCCACCAAGTTCTAATCAACGAGAAGTACATTGGCAACAATGTATGGAACCGAACGTCTTTTAAGCTGAAGCAGGCACGGAGGCGAAACGGGCCAGAGCACTGGGTGAGGGCAGATGGGGCCTATCGGCCAATTGTGAGCGAACTTCTTTTCAAAGCCGCCAGAGCAATCATTGACGCACGCTCGTACCGTATGCCGGACGAGGAGATGCTTCGCTTGCTCAGGACCATCCATGAGCGCTGTGGATGTTTATCAGGGCTGGTTATTGATGAAGCAGAGGGCTGCCCGTCGAGCAGTGCCTACCAGTATCGATTTGGCAGTCTGCTGCGGTGCTATTCGCTGATTGGCTATACGCCTGGTCGGGACTATCAGTATTTAGAGGCAAATCGTCGGCTGCGCCTGTTGCATCCGGGGCTCCTTCAACAAACGATCAATCAGATCAGAGCCGTAGGTGGACGGGTCGATATCGAAGATGACACCGGGATGCTGTCTATCAATCAAGAGATAAGGCTCTCGGTGGTTCTGTGCAGGTGCCAGTTTACGGCTGCAGGTGCCAGACGTTGGAAGATTCGCTTCGATCTGGGTTTGAATCCGGACCTAACGGTTGCAGTGCGCATGTGCGAGGGCGAAGAGCGCGCCCTCGATTACTACGTGCTTCCAACCGTCGACATGACCGCGTCCCAGCTACGCGTGGCCGACAACAACCAGGCCGACGTTGAAATCTATCGCTTCGATTCACTGGAAGTCATTTCGCAACTGTCACGCCGCAGTGCGTACAGGAGGACAGCATGACGACCTCCATGTCGGCGAAAAAGGCTGCGCTTCATATTTCAGATGCCTCAACCATCAGGCTCATCCCACTTGATCGGATCAGGGTGCTCAATCCTCGGGTACGCAACAAGCAGGTATTTGCCAAACTAGTAGAAAACATCGCAACGATAGGGCTCAAACGGCCGATCACAGTGACCTGCACCACCGACGGCGGCGGCGAACGTTTCGAGGTTGTCTGCGGCCAGGGACGTTTCGAGGCGTTTCAAGCGCTTGGAGAAGCGAGCATTCCCTGCATCGTTGTCAGTGCCAGCGAGGCGGATCGATTTCTGATTAGTCTCGTGGAAAATCTCGCTCGCAGAAAACACTCCAATCGTGACCTGCTCATGTCTATCCAGATTCTTTCGGAACGGGGCTATTCCGTTAAAGAGATCGCGAGCAAAACGAGCCTAGACCCGACCTACATCAATTGCATTCTGCTTTTACTACGGCAGGGGGAGGAGCGTTTGATTTCGGCGGTTGAAAAAGGCTGGCTACCAATGAAAATCGCCACGGAAATCGCCCGATCTGACGACGGTGAAATCCAGCAAGCCATGATCGAGGCTTACGAAACCGGTGTGCTCAAGGGCGAGCAGCTAATTAAGGTGCGACGGCTGATCGACAGGCGCAACGCGATCGGCAAACGCTATGGGCAACGAGCCCATTCCGATCGTCCCACCACTCCCCAGAAATTGCTCAATACCTACCAGGCCGAAGTTCGACGCCAGAAGGTGATGATCAAAAAAGCAGACATCAGCGAGCAGCGCTTGCTGATCATCGTTACTGCAGTGAGAAAGCTGCTGGCCGACGACTATTTCGCCGCGCTGCTACGCAATCAAGATATTCAAGATATGCCGCGGCCTCTAGCGGACCGTATCAACGGCGAGGCGACATGATGGGACAGGTAAAGCAGGCATTTGAACAACAGGTCGTTGCGATCCCTTTGGATCGCATCCTACCGACACGCCAAGTGGACAAGGGCATCCAAGGCAGCAAGAAATACGCATCCATTCTCAGCTCAATTCGAGAGCTCGGGGTGGTCGAGCCGTTGGCAGTGCATCCCCAACCGGCCGTGGATCAAGGTGTCGCTTCCTACATCCTGCTCGATGGACATCTTCGGTTGGAGGCCCTGAAGGAGCTAGGTGGGGTAGACGCTCTATGCCTGATATCCACGGATGACGAAGGCTTCACCTACAACCGTCAAATCAATCGATTAACCCCGATACAAGAGCACAAGATGATTCTTGCTGCACTAAATAAAGGAATTGACCCTGCACGGATTGCACGGGTGCTTGGCGTCAATGTTGATCGAATCCATCACCGGCGCAGCTTGTTGGACGGCATTGCACCTGAGGTCGCTGAGATGCTCAAGGTCAAGATGGTTGCCCAGGATGTCTTTCGAGTCCTGCGAAAAATGAAACCGATGCGGCAGATCGAAACCGTCGAAATGATGATGTCAGCTAATTGCTTCACGCTGAGCTATGCCCAGATGGTCCTGGCGGCGACGCGACCGGAAATGCTCACCGAGAGAAAGAAAAAGCCTAGCGGCGACGACAATGCCCTCGACATTGCCCGCATGGAACGCGAGATGGAGAACCTTCAGCACGACTACAAGCAAGTGGAGGATACATTGGGTGAAACTATGCTGGTGCTAGTGGTCGCTAAAGGATACCTCCTTCGAATGCTTAGAAACGAAGCGATCTCAGGATACCTGCATCATCATCATGCCGATTTGCTGGAAGAGCTGGTTTCGATCATGGAAGCGGTCAGTTCTGATGCTCGACATTTAGAGCGTGAGTAATTCGGCCCCGGATAGCGAAGGTTGCTGCGTTAGCTTTCTCAATTGGGAGCAGCTCGGATCCTTACCGACTTGCTCGGAAGAGCTGTCCCTTCAAATGCTCTACTTGTCCCTTCTCAGCCCTCAGGCCAGCGGCCAGTTCAGCCTTCTCGCTCTCCAACCGCCGGATGATTTCGCCGAGGCTCTGTACGAGGCCGCGCAGCACACTGAGCTCCGCCTGGTATTGCTGTGTATGCAGCCATTGCAGCCAGAGCCCGATTGTCAGTACTAGTACCAAGCCAAACGAACCGCCCATCACCACCCACGCTATGCTCATCGCATCCATCGCCAATTCCCTCTGTTCACTTGCCGTGAGTACGGCCGACAACTTGAACATATGTCGTCATTTGCGACAGGTCGATATTGTTCGCATAAACAGGTAAACAAAGGCAGCAGGTTTTGTCTGGCATTTTACGCGTGACGTACAGCTGTGCTCCGCCTTTGGCGCGGTTACGGTAAAGGGGATAGCGAAGCTTTGCAGCTTGCTGTCATGACTCTTTACATATCTGGTCAGCAAGCCGAATCACCGCAGCGGGTCTCCTGGCGTTAACCTAGTCGCCCTGTCGCATACAGCGCCCAGTCAGTCATCAGGGCTCGCCGTTTCTCCAAAATATCCCCCCGCCAGTAAGCCGCCTCGACATTTCCTGCCGTGCTGTGAGCTAGTGCCATCTCGCACACTTCTCGCGGATAGTTGGTCTGCTCTGCAGCCCAGTCGCGGAAGGTACTGCGGAAGCCATGCATGGTGAGATCACCGCGTCCCATCCGCCGCAGCCCCATTAACATCGCCATGTTCGACAGATGTTTGCCGGTGCGAGCGCCAGGGAAAAGGTGTGCGTTGCCTGCAATTTTCGGCAAACTGCGTAGCGTTTCCTTCGCAGCCTCGGACAGGGGGATTCTGTGCGCCTTACCGCCTTTCATCCGTGATGCAGGAATTACCCAGCTACTCGCGTCAAGGTCAATCTCAGTCCACATTGCGCCTAGTACTTCAGACGTACGGCAAGCCGTCAGGATGGTAAGCCGTATGGCCTTATGCGTTAGCTCGTCATGCTTCGTCAGCTCACCGAAAAAAACAGGAAGCTCAGGCCAAGGCAGCGCGTTGTGGTGCGAGGTAGCGCGTACTTTTGATCGCTTAGGAAGTAATTTGTCCAAATGCCCGCGCCATCGCGCTGGGTTCTCACCTTCACGTAGGCCACGTGCCTTAGCAGCATCTAAAACCAGCTCGATGCGGTTGCGAAGGCGACTGGCTGTCTCAGGTTTATGCGTCCATATAGGCTGAAGAATTTTTAAGATATGCGATGTGGTGACATCCGCAGCCGGTAGGTGCCCGATGATCGGCTCGGCATAGGTAGCGAGTGTGTTTTCCCACTGTTGAGCATGCTTGGCATTCTTCCAGCCGCTTCGGTGGGCCTCAATGTAAGAGCCGGCAACGTCTTTAAACGGAGTTGCCTTAGCGAGCTCCGCTTGCTGCAACTGGCGCTTCGCTTCCCGACTTTTGTCCCGAGCTTCAAGCGGATCCACGCCCGATTTGGATAATTTTCGCGGTTCGAGGGCTTTTTCTCGAGCCTCGCTTAGGCTCGTCTCGGGATATTTTCCCAGCCCCATATAACGGCTTTTTCCCTGGACCTTGTATCGGAACACCCAGCTGGCTCCCGCTCCCCCTGAATTGATTTTCAGGTAAAGGCCGTCGCCGTCACCGGTGAGACCGGGGACACCAGCACGAATGAGTTTTTCTGTAGTTTTTGCGGTTAGCTTACCCATGACCCTATTTCCTGAGTCCACACTTTGGTCCACACTTTGGTGCTGGATTCTGGTGGACCTTTATGGATGTAAAGGAACGAATAATACGCTGGAGACCCCATCTGGCATAGGGATCGCCACACCGTCGTGTACTTCAGTGGACGATAGTTTGGCGGACACCTCCTCCGCCATATCAAGCAAAAGGCCCCGTACCCCGGGGCCTTTTGCGTTTCTGGGGTTTAACAACCTGTTGATGCGCGATCGGTTCGGTCGTGATTACGCGAGCCTTGCATCGGCTCCTTTCGACGTGTCGCCGACTTGTTCCGCGTAGTGGCAGGCGACGCGCCGCCCGTCCAGAGGCCGGAATGCCGGCACTTCGGCGCTGCAACGCTCGGTGGCGTGTGGGCAACGCGTGTGGAAAACGCAGCCGGTTGGTGGATCGAGCGGGTTGGGGAGCTCGCCGCTGACCTTGATCTTCGGGCGGCCTGCATCAGGCCGAATGCTGGGCGTCGCTGCGAGCAGCACCTGGGTGTAGGGATGCAGCGGTCGGGTGTAGATCAACTCGGCCGGTCCCATTTCCATTGGGCTGCCGAAGTACATCACCAACACCTTGTCCGCGACATGACGAACCACGGCCAGGTCGTGGGAGATGAATACATAGCCGGCGTTGAACTGCTCTTGAAGATCCATGAACAGGTTCAGGACCTGCGCCTGGATAGACACGTCCAGTGCCGAAGTGGGTTCATCGGCGATCAGTACCTTGGGGTTGAGCATCATCGCCCGAGCCAGCGCGATACGTTGACGCTGCCCGCCGGAAAACATGTGGGGATAGCGCTGATAATGCTCAGGCCGCAAGCCGACCTGCTGCATCATCGCCTGGACTCGCTCACGGCGTTCGCTGCGCGAAAGCCCGGTGTTGATGACCAAGGGCTCGGCCAACTGATCACCAATCTTCTGCCTCGGGTTCAACGAGGCGTAGGGGTTCTGGAAAACCATCTGCACGTCGCGCCGGAGCTGCTTGCGTTGGGCCTTGTCGGCGCCAGCCACTTCCTGACCCGCAATCTGCAGTGAGCCGGAGGTTGGCTGTTCTATGAGCGTCAATGCGCGTGCAAGGGTGGACTTGCCGCAGCCGGATTCGCCTACCACGGCCAGCGTTTCGCCTGCTGCCAGTTCGAACGAGACGCCGTTGAGGGCGCGCACCGTGGCGCTGGGTTTGAACAGCCCGCGGGAGATTTCATAGTGGCGGGTCAGTTCACGTGCCGACAGCACGCTTCCTGTCGATTCAACGGACATGCAGGTCTCCCGGCGGCTGGCTAGAGCGTTGCGCTTCTGGGAGCACCTCGGGTGTCTCGCCTGGCGCCATGTTGCGCGGATAAAAACAGCGGACCTCGCCGCGATCGTAGGGCTCGAGCGCCGGACGCTCGCCGCATCGAGGCTGCGCATAAGGGCAGCGCGGCGATAGCAGACACCCGGCCGGCCGGTCGTAACGGCCCGGCACGATGCCTGGCAAGGTCGCAAGCCGACGGCTGTTGGAATGTTCCGGAATGGAGGCGAGCAGCGCTTCGGTATAGGGATGTGCGGGCGCATCGAACAGCTGCGGCACGCGTCCGGTTTCCACCGCCTGCCCGGCATACATCACACACACGCGCTGAGCGGTTTCGGCAACCACCGCGAGGTCGTGGGTGATCAGGATCAGCGCCATGTTCTGATCGCGTTGCAAACTCAGCAGCAGATCCATGATCTGCGCCTGAATGGTCACATCGAGCGCTGTGGTCGGCTCGTCCGCGATCAACAGCTGGGGCTCGCCTGCGATGGCCATGGCGATGGCCACTCGTTGGCTCATGCCACCAGATAGCTGATGGGGAAAGGCGTCCAGGCGACTGGCGGCGCCAGGGATCTCAACCCGTTCCAGCAACTCAAGCGCTCGCTGCCGAGCGGCCTTGCCCTTGAGGCCGAGATGCTGGCGCAGCACTTCCTCGATCTGAAAGCCCACGGTGTAGCTGGGATTGAGCGCCGTCATCGGGTCCTGGAAGACCATGGCCAAGTCCTTGCCGATCAGGCGCCGCCGTTGGCGACCCTTGAGCGTCAGCAAGTCCTGGCCGGCAAACTGAAGGCGGTTGGCCGTCACTTTTCCCGGAGCATCGACCAGCCCCATCAGCGCCATCATGGTGACTGACTTGCCGGAGCCCGACTCACCGACGATTGCCAGCACTTCACCTTTGTCGACATTGAGGTCGAGTCCGTCGACCACGGGCGGTGCGCCATCGTCTCCGAAACGTACCGATAGATTCTGAATTTCGAGGAGGCTCATGAGCGCATGTCCCTCGTCTGCGTAACTCTTTGATCAGGCATCGATGGGTTCCTCATGCGGCGTTCTTCAGTTTCGGGTCAAGCGCGTCGCGCAGGCCGTCGCCGAACAGGTTGATCGCCAGAACGCTGAGCAGAATCGCCAAGCCTGGAAGGGATACGACCCACCAGGCGCGCTCGATGTAATCGCGTGCCGAGGCCAGCATCGTGCCCCACTCGGGTGTAGGCGGCTGGACGCCAAGGCCAAGAAAACCCAGCGCGGCGGCATCGAGAATCGCGGAGGAAAAGCTCAGCGTGGCCTGGACGATCAGCGGCGCCATGCAGTTCGGCAAGACGCTGATGAACATCAGCCGCAAGGTGCCGGCGCCCGCCAGTTTCGAGGCTGTCACGTAATCACGATTGAGCTCCGTCATCACCGCTGCTCGGGTCAGTCGCACGTAGGAGGGCAGGGACACGATGGCAATCGCGAAGATGGTGTTGATCAGGCCCGGGCCAAGAATCGCAACGATCGCGACGGCCAAAAGCAACGAAGGCAGCGCCAGCATGACGTCCATCAGACGCATGATGAACGGGCCAAACCGGGTCGGGGAAAAACCCGCAAGGAGGCCAAGCAGGATCCCCGGCACCAGTGAAAAGACCACCGAGGCAAGACCGATCAGCAGGGAAAGGCGGGCACCGTGAATCAGGCGCGACAGCATGTCCCTGCCCAGTTCATCGGTGCCCAGCAGGAACTGCGGTGTTCCGCCGTCCTGCCAGGCCGGGGGCGTGAGCAGAAACTCTCGGAATTGCTCGGTGGGGTTGTACGGGGCGAGCGCCGGGGCGAACACCGCACAGACGACTAGTAGCAGCATGAAAATCAGGCCGCCCAGAGCGCCTTTATTGCGGCGAAAGGCTGTCCAGAATTCACCTAGCGGCGACGGGTAATAGGTTGCTGGCTCAGCGGCCGGCAGGGTCTCGATGCTGTTCATGCTTCGGCCTTTTAGCGCTGGTGGCGAATACGGGGATTGGCCAGGCCGTAGAGGATGTCCACGGTGAAATTGACCAGGATGACCAGGCAGGCGACCAGCAGGATGCCGTTCTGCACCACTGGGTAATCGCGTGCCCCGATGGATTCGATCAGCCACTTGCCGATGCCCGGCCAGGAGAAGATCGTCTCGGTCAGGACTGCGCCTGCCAGCAAGGTGCCGATTTGCAGACCGAACACCGTCAGCACGGGAATCAGCGCGTTGCGCAGGCCATGCACGAATACCACGCGATTGGGCGACAGCCCCTTTGCCCGCGCTGTGCGTACGTAGTCTTCGCGCAACACCTCGAGCATTGCCGAGCGCGTCATGCGGGCGATCACCGCCAGTGGAATGGTCGCAAGGACGATCGCTGGCAGCACCATATGGTGAAGCGCGTCCAGGAAGGCGCCTTTTTCGTCACTGAGCAGCGTATCGATGAGCATGAAGCCGGTGACCGGCGGGATGTCGTAGAGCAGATCGATCCGGCCCGAAACGGGCGTCCAGCCCAGGCCGACGGAGAAGAACATGATGAGGATCAATCCCCACCAGAAGATCGGCATCGAGTAGCCAACCAGCGAGATGCCCATGACACCATGATCGAACAAAGATCCACGCTTCAGGGCAGCGATCACGCCCGCCAGCACGCCGAGGGTTCCGGCAATGATCAGCGCTGCGAGCGCCAGTTCGAGCGTGGCGGGGAACAGCGTGGTGAATTCTGTCCACACGCTGGTGCGGGTACGGAGCGACTCGCCGAGGTTGCCCTGGGCCAGATCGCCGATGTAATCGAAATACTGGAGATAGAGCGGTTTGTTCAGGCCCAGACGCTCCATGGCCTGGGCATGCATTTCCGGGTCGACCTTTCGCTCACCCATCATCACTTCTACCGGGTCGCCAGGGATCATGCGAATCAGGGCGAAGGTGAGAAGCGTGATGCCGAAAAAGGTCGGAATCAGCAGGCCCAATCGGCGGGCAATGAAGCTGAACATCGTTGCAAAACTCCTGGTCAGCCTACGCCTTACGTCGGCGCAGCCATTGGAACGGCGTGTGCAACCCTGCGACTTAGTCGGCTGTGACGGCCGTCGGGCTCAATATTGTTGGAATGACAGAGCACGTGAAACCAACGTGACAGGCAAGCCGGCTGGCTCGCCTGTCCGTTGCCAGCATCAGCGCTTGTTTTCTACGCCATAGAAGGAGTTGCGGCCGAACGGGCTGATCTCAAAGCCCTCGACGCTGTTGCGCATCGGCTGGTAGACGGTTGAGTGAGCAATCGGCGTGATCGGCAGCTGCTCCTGGATGATCGCCTGAGCCTTCTTGTAGAGCTCGGTGCGCTCACCCTGATCGGTGATGCGCTTGGCATCTTTGACCACTTTGTCGTACTCCGCATCGCACCATCTCGACCAATTGTTGCCATTTACCGCATCACAGCCATACAGCGTGTTCATCCAGTTATCCGGATCGCCGTTGTCGCCGGTCCAGCCGATCAGCATGGCGTCATGCTCACCCGCGTGCCCGCGCTTGATGTATTCGCCCCATTCGTAGCTGACGATTCGCGCCTTTATTCCGATCTTCGCCCAGTCCGCCTGGATCATCTGCGCCATCAGCTTGGCGTTGGGGTTGTAGGGGCGCTGCACCGGCATAGCCCACAGCGTGATCTCGGTGCCTTTGGCGATGCCGGCCTGCTTGAGCAGCTCACGTGCTTTATCAGGGTTGTATTCGGTGCCCTTGATGCTCTCGTCGTAGGACCACTGCGTGGGAGGAAGGGCGTTTACTGCCAATTGGCCGGCTCCCTGATAGACGGCCTCGATAATGGATTTCTTGTCGATCGCCATGTCCAACGCCTTACGCACCTCAAGCTTGCCGAGTGGCTCGTGCTCGACGTTGTAGGCTATGTATCCGAGGTTAAATCCGGGTTGGCTCGGTACCTCGATGTTGGGATCTTTCTGCAACGCTTCGATGTCCGCCGGGCGAGGGTTGAGCGTGATCTGGCATTCCCCGGCACGAAGCTTCTGCGCACGGACCGAGGCGTCGGTAGTGATGGCGAAAATCAAGTTATCGATCTTCACGTCTTCGGGTTTCCAGTATTCCTTGTTGCCCTTGAAACGGATCTGAGCGTCTTTCTGGTAGCGGTTGAACACGAACGGCCCGGTGCCAATCGGCTTCTGGTTGATCTGTTCGCTATTGCCGGCTTTGAGCAACTGATCGGCGTATTCAGCTGAATGGATCGCGGCGAAGTTCATCGCGAGGTTCTGTATGAAGGCGGCATCTACTTTGTCGAGGGTAAAGCGGACTGTCAGGTCGTCGAGCTTCTCGACCTTGGTGATGTTCTTGTCCATGCCCATGTCAACGAAGTAGGGAAATTCGCTGGCGTACGCCTTGCGGAACGGATGCTCCTTGTCGAGCATGCGTTCGAAAGTGAATACGACATCGTCGGCATTGAATTCGCGGCTGGGCTTGAAGTAATCGGTGGTGTGAAACTTGACCCCCGGCCGCAAATGAAAGGTGTAGGTGAGGCCGTCTTCACTGACTTCCCACTTGGTTGCCAGTGCGGGAAGGGCGCGGGTGCCGCCACGTTCAAATTGGGCGAGACGGTTGAATACGGTTTCCGAGGCGGCGTCGAAGTCTGTGCCGGTGGTGTACTGGCCGGGATCGAAGCCTGCCGGGCTACCTTCGGAGCAATACACCAGGTTGCTGGCGGCGAAGCTGAGGGGCGAGCCGAAGATCAATCCGGCGGCGAGCAGAGCTCGGATGGAGATGTTGTTTCGCATGCAAACCTCATTCTTTTTTATGTTCATCGAGGGTTGGTCTCGTGGACCGAACAGTGGCTCACTGCACGCCGGTGTCGCCGTTGGGTGTCGCCCGCTCGGCGCAGAACACTGTTGGCGGCTGGTCCGTTCAGGACAGCCTAGCCTGCCTCGAAATTAAGTCATGCTGAAAACCCGGTCAACCGAAATTAAGCTGTGCTGAATTTCGTTGGCAGCGCTTCAGTCGTCGAAGCCAAGCAATAGCGGTGCCAGTTATCGCGTAGTCAAATCGTCAAACAAACCCATAGTCGTCACCGTCAGCACTTCGGCCGGCTGATCGCCGACATTGGCCAAATGGTGCGGTTTGCCCGCGTCGAAGTGAATGGAGTCTCCGCTCGCCAGCGGATAGTCGCGAGCGTCCACGGTGTAGACGATTCTGCCGGAGAGTACATAGGCGAATTCAGCGCCATCATGGGCGATGAGTTCGGACTGGTAGCCAACGGGCATGCTCACCTTGACGGCGTTGAGCAGATTCCCCGGAAAGCTTGTAGACAGGCGCTCGTAGGCCAGTGGCTGGCCCTCGATCGTGTAGCGCACGCGCTCGCCTTGATGGGAGTCGGGCTGGGCCTGGCTGGGTTGATCGAACAGTGAGTTGAGCGGGACGCCAAGGGATTTCGCGATGTTCGCCAGAGACGAAATCGAGATGCCCGTGAGGTTGCGTTCCGCTTGGGAGAGGAAGCTCGCCGTAAGCCCGGATTCCTTTGCCACCTGATTCAGTGTCTTGTTGGCAGCCCGTCTGTGGCGGCGCAAACGTTCGCCGATTCGATCAACTGTCATGGAGGCCCGCCTTGTCAAATGAGGGCCAGTATACGGCCAGCTCCACGACGTCACGCCAGCCCCGTTTCTGGCTTTTTCACGGTGACCTTGAAAAAAAGCTTTGCTTGAAAAATTAAGCTGTACTTAAATCCGGCTACATTTCAGCGCGACTGAGGAAACAGGCATGACCATCGGTGTTAGCGGCAGTACGCAAGAGCAGGCACTAGGACGCCTGCGCAATATGCTGGATGGTGTCCAGCCGATCGCGCTTGCCGAATACCAGATGCGTATCGCCAAGGCCCAGCAGCGGATGGAGCAGCTCGGGCTCGATGCGATATTCCTGAGTGCTGGCGCCAATCTCGAGTACTTCACCGGGGTGCGTTGGAGCCCGAGCGAGCGCATGGTTGGTGCGATCCTGCCCACAAAAGGTGCACTCGAATACCTAGCACCCGCGTTCGAGGAAGGCACCATTCGCGATTTCATGGTGGTGGAGGGGCCTGTCAACGGCTGGCAGGAGCACGAAAGCCCCTATCGTTTGCTGTTGGATTGCCTGCGCAACATGGGCATCAGGCCGAACACCAGTCTGCGTCCCTGTATTGGCCTGTGCCCGTCGCTACCGTTCTTCATGTTTGATGGCCTTCGCTTGCTCGACGCCGGCTATGCCTTTACCGATGCAAGCGTAATTACCGGGTATTGCCGGCAGCGTAAATCCAGTGCTGAGATCGCACTGATGCAACGGGCGAAGGATATGACGCTGGAAGTGCACAAAGCGGCGGCGAGCATCCTGCGCGAGGGCATCAGCACGACCGAGGTGGTGCAGTTCATCGAGCAGGCGCATCGGGCGGTAGGCGCGCCAGGATCGACGTTCTGCATCGTGCTGTTTGGTCAGGCCAGCGCGTTCCCCCATGGCGTGAAATACCCGCAGACGCTCAAGCGCGGCGACATGGTCTTGATCGATACAGGCTGCCGCGTTCACAGCTACCTGTCGGACATCACCCGCAGCTACGTGTTCGGCGAACCTAATGAGCACCAGCGAGCCATTTGGGGCTTCGAGAAAGAGGCTCAACTGGCAGCATTTGTCGCCGCTCAACTGGGCGTTCGCTGCGAAGCGGTGGACGAAGCGGCGCGCAGTTCGCTGGAAGCCTGTGGCTTGGGGCCCAATTATCAGCTGCCGGGCTTACCGCATCGCACTGGGCATGGCATCGGTCTGGAGATCCACGAGAGTCCGTATCTGGTACGAGGCGATCAAACGCCGCTCGACGTGGGCATGTGTTTCAGCAACGAGCCGATGATCTGCGTGCCCGGCGAATTTGGCGTGCGTCTAGAAGACCACTTCTACATGACTGAGAACGGTCCGCGCTGGTTTACGGAGCCGAGCCACAGCATCGACGATCCTTTCGGTCTGAACTGCTAGACGTCAGGCGCCGAACTGCACTGCCAAACAAATCCTCGACTGTGCTTATCCAGACGCTCGCGGCCTACCTAGAATGATGGTTCTTCATTACCCATCTGGGGCAGACACATGTCGTCGCGCCGCTTCCCTTTGCTGCTCGTGGGCGCGTTTCTCGCCCTGTATCTGATCTGGGGATCTACCTATTTCGTGATTCGTATCGGCGTCCAGTCATGGCCGCCAATGCTCCTGGCCGGGCTGCGTTTCGTGATTGCCGGCAGTCTCATGTTCGTCTGGTTGCGCTGGCGCGGCGTACCGCTGCCGACGGCAAAGGAGTGGCGCTCGTGCGCAATCGTCGGCGTTCTTCTGCTCAGTTGCGGGAATGGCGGTGTGACCGTCGCCGAGCATCTTGGTGTCGCATCGGCGGTGGCGGCGCTCGCAATCGCAACGGTGCCGCTATTCGCATTGCTGTTCGGCTTGATCTGGGGTCAGCGAACTACAGGGCTCGAGTGGGGCGGGATCATGCTGGGGCTGATCGGTATCGGTCTGCTCAATCTGGGTCATAACCTGCAGGCCAGCCCGCTGGGTGCCGTGATTGTCCTGCTTGCCGCAGCGAGCTGGGCGTTCGGTTCGATGTGGAGCCGTCATCTCAGTTTGCCGAGCGGAGCGATGGCCAGCGCAGCGCAGATGCTGATCGGCGGCGCGGTATTGCTGTTCGGCAGCATGGTTAGCGGGGAACGCCTGCAGCAAATGCCGGACATGGCCGGCTGGCTCGCACTGATCTACGTGACGTTCCTCGGCTCCATCGTAGCCTTCAGCGCCTACCTCTACCTGCTCAAGCACGTACGTCCCGCCGCGGCCACCAGCTACGCTTACGTAAACCCGGTAGTGGCTGTGCTGTTGGGTATCAGCTTTGCCGGCGAGCGTATCGGCGCCGAGGAATGGCTGGCGATGACGGTAATCGTCAGCGCCGTTGTGCTTATCGGGCTACCGCAATGGCGACGGCAAAAGGCGGAAGTAGCAGTGAAGCCAGCCTGAACGGGCTCTGAAATATCTGGCTGAGGTTGTATGATGACTTGCCGTGACCGAGGATCGAACCGTTCGGATCACGGTCAGAACGCTTAGCATGCCGGCTCGATAGACCAACGCTGATTGCGGCTGGCGCACTCCCATCGCATCACCCCACCGACAGGCGACCCGATGCCCGCTGCGAAACAACCGGCTACCAACGACACCTTTTTCATCCTGTCGCTGGTCATATTCAACTTCATTTCATTCATTTCCATAGGTATTCCCCTGGCGTCATTGCCGGGCTATATCCATGAAAACCTGGGGTTCAGTACCGCCGTCGCCGGCATCGTTATCGGTGCGCAGTACCTGACCACCTTGCTTTGTCGGCCCCTGGCCGGGCGATTGGCGGACGAGCGGGGCGCGAAGAAGACAGTACTGATCGGCATGGCGTCAGGCCTGATAAGCGGCGCATTTCTGCTGGCCTCGGCGCTGCTCGAATCTTGGCCGCTGGCGAGCATCGGTGTGATGGTTGCCAGCCGACTGATCCTTGGATTTGCTCAGAGCCTGGTCGGCATATCGGCGATCACTTGGGGCATCAGCCGGTTGGGCGCCGAAAGCACCGCGCGGATGATTTCCTGGAACGGTGTGGCTGCCTATGGCGGGGTCGGGATTGGCGCACCGCTTGGCGTTTTTCTGGCTCAGTCGCTGGGCCTATGGAGTCTGGGCGTCGTGACGATGGGACTGGCCACGACCGGCCTCGCATTGGCCTGGCGTCGTGGTGATGCTCCGCTCAATCCGGGTAAGCGACTGCCGTTTGGCAAGGTGTTGTGGAAAGTCGCTCCGCCAGGCATCAGTCTGGCCTTGGCAACCATTGGTTACGGCACGCTGACTGCGTTCATTGCGCTGTACTACAACGCGCGTGGATGGGAGGGCGCCGCCTGGTGCCTGACCGCTTTCGCCTTTGCTTTCATCGGGACACGTCTGCTGTTACCCAATTTGATCAACCGCGTCGGCGGCTACTCAGTGGCGATGGTGTGTCTGGTGGTTGAAATATTCGGTTTGGTCCTGCTCTGGCTGGCCGAGGCGCCAAGTTTTGCCCTCGCTGGTTCAGCCTTGACCGGCTGCGGTCTCTCCTTGCTCTACCCAGCATTGGGCGTGGGCGTGGTATCCCGCGTAGGGGTCGCCAACCGCAGCTCGGGCCTCAGCGTCTTTGCTATGTTCTTCGATCTGTCGCTGGGCCTGTCCGGCGCAATCATGGGCGTGCTGGCGGCTTACATCGGCATGCAGAGCATCTTCCTCGGCGCGGCGATAGTCGCTCTAGGCGGCCTGGGCATTGTGTGGTTGCTACTCCGGCAAGAGCGGGCAACGCAGCAATGATCGAGTGACGCTGCTTCGCGATGAGCAGCGTCGTCGTTCGGGTATTCGGGCGGCCCGTTCGATCTCTTGCTATCGCGCAGCTGAATACATCTCAATGTCCATCGCGGCTCGCTTTGCCAGGGCCGCAGCGCTTGGCCGGTAGTCAGACTTGCCGCGCTGCAGCTCCTTCCAGAACTCTAGCGGCTGCTTGGCGCTTTGATCGGAATGCTTCACGAGTTTCTCCAACGTCTTGCTGCTCATACCGCCTCCAGTAGTTCGTTCGGGTAGTGGCTAGAGAGTCGCATCCTTGCGCCAGCCGTCGCGGCTTTCCGTAGATCAGAGAGTGACCAGGGCGCGTTACAGCTTGTTGACACAACGTCATGGGCCAAACTTTGCGGACGAACGGCTGAGCTGTGATTCAGGTTTAATCAAGGTCGGCAAACCGGCATGTTTGCTAGCAGCGCGCAGTTGCTGCCTTTGCCGTTTCGTTGCCACCAAAGTGCAACTATCTTATTCGTCTGGGATGTAAGCGTTATGAAAGAGGTATATATATATAACCGCTCATCGTACGTCGCGTCGTCTGGCGAACTACGTCCTGATTTAGATCTCACATAAAGTGAGGCGGTTGTATTGCAATCGCCCCATTCTTTGTTTTTACAAGTAACTGGAGATATCTCATGTCGAACGATAAGAGTGGAAATCCGGGTAACTTTGCAAACGATCGGGAGAAAGCATCGCAAGCGGGCCAGTCAGGCGGTAATAAAAGCGGTGGAAATTTCGCAAACGATCCGCAGCGCGCATCTGATGCAGGTCAAAAAGGCGGGCAGAACACGGGTGGCAATGCTGCCAGCGATCTGCAGAAAGCCTCGCAGTCCGGGCAGACAAGCCAGAGCGGCGGCTGCAACTTTGCCAACGACCGTGAGAAGGCTTCAGAAGCGGGTCAGAAGGGTGGACAGAACAGTCACGGCGGCGGCCGTAGTTCATAAACCC
>NZ_JAMOIC010000038.1 GCF_024448895.1 Stutzerimonas stutzeri | reverse complement strand
AATCATCAACAAGTCGCCTGAGCCCGCATAGTTGTTGAACCTATAACCTAATTAATGCAGGCTTTACCGTCGCTTTAACCGTCACACCGTCGAGGCCTTGTATTAAGCGCGGAATGGAGCCATTTCAAGGGTAACGACTTTAGCGACACCGTCATCAATCGGCGGGTAGTTTAGACTCTTCGATTCGCCACTGTCACATGCTTCGGGTAATCGATCATCAGAGGTAATTTCGGTCAGCAGCCGATTTTCGAAGGCGCCAGACGCGCGCGGTATCCGCGCCGGATCGACCAACCCAGCGTGCAAGGCGAAGGCACCAGCAGCCGTGGAGAGGTTGCCGCAATTGCCGCTCCAACCGACAAAAGCGCTGTCGATCGAGACCTGGCCATAGAGGTACTCGACGTCGTGCTCAGGCCGACTGCTCTTCGACAGGATGACGCATTTGCTGGTGCTCGACGTGGCCCCGCCCATACCGTCTATGTGCGCCGAATACAGGTCAGGGCTGCCGATTACACGCATGAATAGCTTGTCGCGCGCAGCGCCCGGCACTTGGCAGCTTTCCGGCAGGTCCTACAGCCGGAAGAATACCCCCTTGCTGGTGCCACCGCGCATGTAGGTCGCGGGAATCTTGATCTGGGGCTGATGAGCCATGAGTGACTCCTGGCTGAAAAATGAATGGACCGTAGGGGTGGATCGCGCTTCACCGACCCACCGCTAGAGCCGGTGCGGTGGATGGAAAAACGCCATCCACCCTACGTGGTCGGACGGTCACGCCTGTCCGAGGAAGTCCTTGGCGAAACGCTGAAGCACGCCGCCGGCCTCATAAACGCCGACTTCGGCCGCGGTGTCGAGGCGGCAGGTGACTGGGACACGGGTCTCTTCACCGCTCTTGTGCCGAATGACCAGCGTCAGGTCGCAGCGCGGCGACAGCTCGCCTTCGATATCGAAGGTTTCGGTGCCATCGAGGCCAAGGGTCAGGCGCGTAGTGCCCGGTTTGAACTCGACCGGCAGCACGCCCATGCCCACCAGGTTGGTACGGTGAATGCGCTCGAAGCCTTCGGCGACGATTACCTCGACACCCGCCAGGCGCACGCCCTTGGCAGCCCAGTCACGTGAGGACCCCTGCCCGTAGTCAGCGCCAGCCACAATGATGAGGTTCTGCTTACGAGTCATGTAGCTCTCGATGGCTTCCCACATGCGCATCACCTTGCCTTCCGGCTCGACGCGCGCCAGCGACCCCTTCTGCACCTTACCGTCAACCACGGCCATCTCATTGACCAGCTGCGGGTTGGCGAACGTCGCCCGCTGCGCCGTGAGGTGGTCGCCACGATGGGTCGCGTATGAATTGAAGTCTTCCTCCGGCAGGCCCATTTTCGCCAGGTACTCGCCGGCGGCCGAGTTCAGCAGAATGGCATTGGACGGCGACAGGTGATCGGTGGTGATGTTGTCCGGCAGGATCGCCAGCGGACGCATACCCTTGAGCGTACGCTCGCCGGCCAGCGCACCTTCCCAGTACGGCGGACGACGGATGTAAGTGGACATCGGACGCCAGTCGTAGAGCGGGCTCTTGGCTTCCTCGATGGTGCCCAGATCGAACATCGGAATGTAGATCTGCTTGAACTGCTCCGGCTTGACCGAGGACGCGACGATGGCGTCGATCTCCTCGTCGGACGGCCAGAGGTCCTTCAGGGTGATCGGATTGCCGTTCTTGTCGGTACCCAGCACATCCTGTTCGATATCGAAACGTACGGTACCGGCGATGGCATAAGCGACTACCAGCGGCGGCGAGGCAAGGAAGGCCTGCTTGGCGTACGGATGGATACGGCCGTCGAAGTTGCGGTTGCCAGAGAGGACTGCGGTGGCATACAGGTCGCGCTCGATGATTTCCTGCTGAATCACCGGATCCAGCGCACCGGACATGCCGTTACAGGTGGTGCAGGCGTAAGCGACGATGCCGAAACCGAGCTTTTCCAGCTCGCTCAGCAGCCCGGCTTCTTCCAGGTACAGCTTGGCGACCTTGGAGCCTGGCGCGAAGGACGTCTTCACCCAAGGTTTGCGCACCAGCCCCAGCTCGTTCGCCTTCTTGGCCAGCAGGCCGGCCGCAACCACGTTGCGCGGGTTGGAGGTGTTGGTGCAGCTGGTGATGGCAGCAATGATCACCGCACCGTCCGGCAACAGGCCTTCGGCCTCCTCCGCCCTGGCCGCAGCCAGCATGTCTTCGTCGGCGATGCCACGCTCGTGCAGCGCCGAGGTCGGCAGACGCTTGTGCGGGTTGGAAGGACCAGCCATGTTGCGCACCACGCTGGACAGGTCGAATTCGAGCACGCGCTCGTATTCGGCACCTTCCAACGCGGTTGCCCACAGGCCCGTTTCCTTGGCGTACTGCTCGACCAGCGCAACTTGCTCCGGCTCGCGGCCGGTCAGCTTGAGGTAATCGATGGTTTGCTGGTCGATGTAGAACATCGATGCGGTCGCGCCGTATTCCGGGCACATGTTGGAGATGGTCGCGCGATCGCCAATCGTCAGGCTGTCGGCACCTTCGCCGAAGAACTCGACCCAGGCCCCGACCACACGTTCCTTGCGCAGGAACTCAGTCAGCGCGAGGACGATATCGGTGGCGGTGATGCCAGGCTGACGCTTGCCGGTCAGACGTACGCCGACGATGTCGGGCAGTCGCATCATCGACGGCAGGCCGAGCATCACGGTTTCGGCTTCAAGACCGCCGACGCCGATGGCGATCACACCCAGCGCATCGACGTGAGGAGTGTGCGAGTCGGTACCTACGCAGGTATCCGGAAAGGCCACGCCACCGCGTGCCTGAATCACCGGCGACATCTTCTCCAGGTTGATCTGGTGCATGATTCCGTTGCCGGCCGGGATCACGTCGACGTTCTTGAACGCGGTCTTGGTCCACTCAATGAAGTGGAAGCGGTCCTCGTTGCGTCGCTCCTCGACGGCTCGGTTCTTTTCGAACGCATCGGCATCGAAACCGGCAAATTCCACCGCCAGCGAGTGGTCTACGATCAACTGAGTCGGAACAACCGGGTTGACCTTCGCCGGGTCGCCGCCCTGCTCCGCGATCGCATCGCGCAGACCGGCGAGGTCGACGAGCGCGGTCTGGCCAAGAATGTCATGGCAGACGACGCGTGCCGGATACCAGGGAAAGTCGAGGTCGCGCTTGCGCTCGATGATCTGCTTCAGCGAATCGGTCAGCGCTTCGGGCTCACAGCGACGCACCAGCTGTTCGGCCAGGACGCGGGACGTATAGGGCAGCTTTTCATAGGAACCCGGTTGAATAGCTTCGATCGCCTCACGGGTGTCAAAGTAGTCAAGCCCAGTGCCTGGCAAAGGTTTGCGGTGTTCTGTATTCATGCCGGAAGAACTCAATTCAGTAATGTTCTGTGGGGCAAGGTGCGGGGAGCTCGGCGACGAGCTCCCTCGCTCCGATCAACGCTGGGCGATCGGGACAACCTTGCGCTGCTCCGGACCGATGTACTCGGCGCTCGGCCGAATGATCCGGTTGTTGCTGCGTTGTTCGAACACATGGGATGCCCAACCGGTAACGCGCGAGCAGACGAAGATCGGCGTGAACAGCTTGGTCGGGATGCCCATGAAGTGATAGGCGGACGCATGGTAGAAGTCGGCGTTCGGAAAGAGCTTCTTCTGCTCCCACATGGTTTCGTCGACGGCGACCGAGACCGGATAGAGCACGGTGTCGCCCACTTCATCGGCGAGCTTTTCGGCCCAGACCTTGATCACCTCGTTGCGCGGGTCGGAAACGCTGTAGATCGCGTGACCGAAACCCATGATCTTGTCCTTGCGCTCAAGCATGCCGAGGATGGCTTCACGCGCTTCTTGCGGGCTCTTCCACTGCTCAATCATGTCCATGGCCGCTTCGTTGGCGCCGCCATGCAGTGGGCCACGCAGCGAACCGATAGCGCCGGTCACGCAGGAATAGAGGTCGGACAGCGTCGAAGCACAGACACGGGCGGTAAAGGTCGAGGCGTTGAACTCGTGCTCGGCATAAAGAATCAGCGAGACGTTCATCACCCTGACGTGCAAGTCGCTAGGCTTCTGGTCATGCAACAGCGCGAGGAAATGGCCGCCCAGGGTCTCTTCGTCGCTGGTGCAGTTGATGCGAACACCGTCGTGGGTGAAGCGATACCAGTAGCACATGATCGCCGGGAAAGCAGCCATCAGCCGCTCGGCCACATCGCGCTGCTGGTCGAAGCTGAGCTCCGGCTCCAGCGTGCCGAGCACCGACGAACCGGTACGCATGACGTCCATCGGATGCGCACTGGCTGGGATGCGCTCGAGCACTTCCTTTAGCGCCTGCGGCAGGTCCCGCATGGTCTTCAGGCGACTTTTGTAATCGGTCAGCTGCTGTGTGTTTGGCAACTCGCCGTAGAACAGCAAGTAGGCCACCTCTTCGAAATCGCACTCGGCCGCCAGCTCACGTACGTCGTAACCGCGGTAGGTCAACCCGGCACCGGTCTTGCCCACGGTACACAGGGCAGTCTGGCCGGCGATCTGGCCACGCAGGCCTGCGCCACTCAAAACTTTTGCTTCAGCCATTGCTATCTCCTTCTTGGATTTGTTCTGGATACTGCAAATCACGTTGAAAAATGAACCACACAGCCCCCGCTGGCTCGCAGCGGGGGCTTTCTGTCAGCTCTTCTTCTGAGCGAACAGTGAGTCGAGGTGCTGCTCGAATGCGTGGTAGTTGATGCGATCGTAGAGCTCCATGCGCGTCTGCATGGTGTCGATCACATTTTTCTGAGTACCGTCACGACGCAGCGCGGTGTAGACATTCTCGGCCGCCTTGTTCATGGCGCGGAACGCCGACAATGGGTAGAGCACCAAGGACACATCGACGCCGGCCAGCTCTTCGGTGGTGTACAGGGGCGTTGCACCAAACTCGGTGATGTTGGCCAGAATTGGCGCCTTCACGCGGTCGGCGAAGGTCTTGTACATCACCAGCTCGGTGATGGCCTCGGGGAAGATCATGTCGGCACCCGCTTCGATGCAGGCCGCGGCGCGGTCCAGTGCGGCATTCAATCCTTCCACCGCCAGCGCATCGGTACGCGCCATGATCACGAAACTGTCGTCGGTACGTGCATCAACAGCCGCTTTGATGCGGTCGACCATTTCCTGCTGGGTGACAATTTCCTTGTTCGGGCGATGGCCGCAGCGCTTAGCCCCAACCTGATCCTCGATATGGATCGCCGCCGCGCCGAACTTGATCATCGACTTGACGGTACGCGCCACGTTGAACGCCGAGGAGCCAAAACCGGTGTCGACATCTACCAGTAGCGGCAGGTCGCAGACATCGGTGATGCGACGCACATCGGTCAGCACATCGTCGAGACCGGTGATACCGAGGTCCGGCAGCCCCAGCGAGCCCGCGGCAACGCCGCCGCCGGACAAGTAGATGGCCTTGAAGCCGGCGCGCTTGGCCAGCAAGGCGTGGTTGGCGTTGATGGCGCCAACGACCTGCAGCGGATGCTCGCTGGCCACCGCGTCACGGAAACGCTGACCGGGGGTAGGAAGTGTCATGCCTCACCTCTTGGTTGTGATGTCTGTTGTTGAGCAGCCAGGTAGTGCCGCTCGATATTGCGCTTGGAAGCGCAGATGTGGCGCCGCATCAGCAGCTCCGCCAGCTCGCCGTCACGGTCGGCAATGGCATCGAGAATCCGGTGGTGTTCGGCGAACGCCTGACGCGGGCGGTTGGGCGTTGCGGAAAACTGGATGCGGTACATACGGACAAGTTGATACAGCTCGTCGCACAGCAACTTGGCCAGCGTGCGGTTACCGCTGCCCTGGATAATCCGGTAATGGAAGTCGAAGTCGCCTTCCTGCTGGTAATAGCCGACGCCGGCCTGGAAGGCCTCATCGCGTTCATGGGTGCTTAGTACCTTGCGCAGGTCTTGAATTTCCGCCTCGCTCATACGCTCGGCCGCCAGGCGACAGGCCATGCCTTCCAGTGACTCACGGATCTCGTAGAGCTCGATCAGCTCGGCATGGCTGAGTGAAACAACACGAGCTCCCACGTGCGACATGCGAACCAGCAGCCTCACGCAACGGTCCC
Source organism: Stutzerimonas stutzeri (assembly GCF_024448895.1). GTDB lineage: Bacteria > Pseudomonadota > Gammaproteobacteria > Pseudomonadales > Pseudomonadaceae > Stutzerimonas > Stutzerimonas stutzeri_Q. The sequence continues at coordinate 16,579 of NZ_JAMOIC010000038.1, read as the reverse complement.
TGGCTTATGCCATATGTGCGCGCAAGCTCGGGCTCAGAGATTTGCTGCCGAGGGTTATCTCGCCTTTCACGATGGCAGTTTAAATGTGACGGAATACGTGTTCCCGCCTTAAGCTGGATTTAGCATATTGTTGACACATAACGTAGCGGCCAGTGAATTTATTCCAAATAAATGTCATCGTCAACGAAGATTGTCGACACATCGGACGGACAAGCTGGCTAGGTTTTGGTTACCTGTCGCACGCCTTGGCGATCTGCTCGGCTTGAACATAGCCGCAAGCTCAGCCAATACCACCGTTTGCTCACATCGCCCAAGCAAGCGAAAAAGCGGTATTGGCAGATCGTCACGGACATAGGAGATTTCGTATTAACCAACTGCAGGACCGCTCGGCATGATTGAACTTCTCCCAGGCCGCGCCGATGTCGTAGCCGCCTTGGTACTAGAACAACGCTAGAAGTCATGTCGAGGCCTGTCTTTCGCCTGGCCTCGTGGATTCGGCATTACACCGCCAAGTGAAACTGCTCCAAAACGAGCGCTAGGCGGTCAGCAACCGTAGTACCGCAGCCTAATTAGGCCGGGGGTGATATCGATGCTAGCTAGCATTCGACTGGAGAACTCCTTGGGTAAGGGCTGAATACTCGGTCACAAAACTTGCCATTGATTGCCTTGTTAGCTACTACAATCGTATCGTTAGCTCTCAAGGTTTCTCGCCTGACACGGACCTCAAGTTAACTAGCTGCTGGTGCCTGACTCTCTGAGGGCGGCGAGCTGCATCAGCCCATTTTCTGAACCAGACGCTTCATTTCCTCAGCGGGTTGAGGCTGGCACATGTGAAAACCTTGCACCACCGCGCAGTCTGCTTCGTCCAACCACTCAAGCTGCTCATAAGTCTCCACGCCTTCGGCGGTAACCGTGAGCTCCAAGGCCTCGGCGAGCCCAACGATTGCCTTGATGATCAAACGGTCATTAGCGGAACTTAGCGCGTTGCCAATGAAGCTGCGATCTATCTTCAACCCGTCGAATGGATAACTTCGTAGGTAATTGAGCGAAGAATAGCCCGTACCGAAGTGGTCCATGGTCAGGCGTACGCCTAACTCTTTGAGCGCATTGAGTGTTTTTAACGCTCCCGCAGACTCATCCAGTAAGATGCTCTCGGTAACCTCCAGCTCAAGCCGCGAGGCAGCCAGACCGGCTTCCGTCAGTGCCCGCTGAACATCCAGTCGGAGGTCGCTCTGACGGAACTGGACCACGGACAGGTTAACTGACACGCAGATATCCTCCGGCCAGCGTGCTGCTTCGTTGCAGGCCTCAGTTAAAACCCATCGTCCAAGCGGGACGATGAGCCCAGTTTCCTCCGCTAGGTCAATGAAGTGTGCCGGTCCGAGCAGCCCCTTTTGTGGATGCTGCCAGCGCACCAGTGCCTCAGCTCCGATGATGTGCATACCATTTGTTCGATAGCGCGGCTGATACTGAAGCGCCATTTCTCCCATAGCCATGGCTTGCCGCAGGTCCATCTCAAGCTGCCGTCTTTGTAACAACCGCTGGTTCATTTCGCTGGCGTAGAACCGCCACGTGGCACGTCCGTCTTCCTTGGCCTGATAGAGCGCAATGTCCGCACAGCGCAACAGCTCGCTCGCCTCGGTAGCGTCCTGCGGCGCAAGCGCAATACCGATGCTTCCGCCGACGAAGATGTTCTGCCCTTCATACACGATCGGTTGTTTGATCTGATCGATAAGGCGTGCACAAAGCGTCTCAATGCTTTCCTGGGAGCTTATGCCATCAAGAACCATGATGAATTCGTCGCCGCCAAGCCGAGCGACGAGGTCTTCATTGCGCGTACAGTTAAGCAAACGGAGCGACATTTCCTGGAGCACCAGATCGCCTGCAGCATGCCCAAGGGTGTCGTTCACTGGCTTAAATCGATCCAGGTCCAGACTGATCATTGCCAACGGCCTGTTGGCTCCCAGCTTACCGGCCAGAAAACCATTCAAGTTGTTACGGTTGGGCAGGCCAGTCAAAGCGTCGTGCATGGATAGATGCTCCACCTGCGTCTGCGCTTTGACCTCCTCGGTGATGTCGCTGGCAGTACCTCTGTAACCGACACATTTCCCGTCCGCCATGATCGGCCGCGACGCCACGCGACAGATCCGAACGTCACCGTTACGGTCCGAGTACTTGCAACGCAAGGGTTTGCCGCTCTGTTTCTGTAACCACAGCGCGATGCCCTGCGTATCAGCCTGAAGCAGCTCATCTAGCGGACGTCCCAGCCATTGGCTGGCTTTGAATTCGGTGACCCGTTCAAACCGTTCGGAGAGGTATATCAACCTCAAGCGCTCATCGGTTTCCCACAACCAGTCCGATGCAGCCTCGGCGATATCACGAAAGCGCTTCTCACTACTAGCAAGGCTTGCCTGGCTGACCGTAAGCGCCGAGTGACTATCTTCAAGGCGTCGCGATGCCCTCACCGCATCAAGGGCGATCAACCCTATTAGAAGAAGCATTAATACCGCAGAGGAGCCGACTATCGGTAGCAGCCCTTCAAGCATCTCATGACCGAACTCAGGAGCCGACCAGCCGAAGATTACCGAGGCGCCCGCCAAGTCGGTGAGCGCTAGGCTGCCATCTTCTGATATCGCACCACCCTCACCTTGGCCAATTAAATGTAAATCGATCAGTCCGTATTGGAAGCCGAGCCGCAGCAGTTCGTCCGGATCCAGCAAATCAATCAGAACCAAGGTGGTGCCGGAAGCCCGCCTCAGGGCGACCTGATCCTCAGGCAAAGCATTTGCCGCAGCAGCGAGAACCAGCGTGTCATCGAGCCGCAGAATTCCACCTGTCAACGCATCGGGGCCACCCCGCCGGGCTTGCTCTAACAGCCCATCCAACCCAACGCCGAGCCGCTGAAGCAGATCGCTGTCCCGCATTGCCTCGGAAGTGAGCGCCCGAGTTTTTTCGACGCCGGAGCCAAACACCATAAGGGCATCGAAATCGAGGCTGTAAAAAAGCACGTCTGGAGCCGCCATCTTAGCTCGCGATTGCGGATCGGTTGAGGCGTTATTGAGCGTGACGAATGCGGCCATTCCCTGCCGAAGCATGGCCTGTCTGTGACTTAACGCCTTCTCTATCAAGAAATGGCTGTGCTCGATCACGTTACGGTCAAGCGTATCGGTCATTCGCTTAACGGAATAGGAGATAACAGACGATACAACCAGGAGCACGGCGAGCAGCAAAGGAAGCGAGCGGCGAAGGATTATCTGGCTAACACCCATGAAATACCTGTTGTTTTTATTAGTGCTGGCGGAGCGGAGCGCCCCGGATTACCACAGCGAAACGGCAGAGGGGGTATTCGGTACACCGATGCATCGAGGATTCGACCTCAGGCAAGCATAACTAGTTTGGTGCAGAGATCATCGAGAAGGTCTGTGATAAGCAGCCTTCTAAATTCTACAATTTTCTATTTTCTGTTCAAGTTAAGCCAACTTAAGTCGATACGTATGACGGCGGTCGATGATCAACGGTCGCGCCCAACATCATCTAGCCATCACTCAGTGTGCAATCCGATGCGTTCTGCCTAGAGCCAAAATTATGCTTAAAAATCTACCGCTGACTCTAAAACTGTCCCTCGCCCCTGCCGTTGCGATACTTGGCCTTGTCTTGTACGTGGGCTACACGTCGTTTCAGCTCTCGGCGACCGATTCGCGGCTGCAAGCATTGGAAACCCGCCGCTATCCAGTATTGGAACGGGCCGATGCAGCCATTTTCCAGTTCTCCCGTATCCCCGGACTGCTCAATAGCGCTGTTGCGGCTGGCGAACAGAACCTGCTCACCGAAGCTGGCGAAGTTCTGCAGGCTATCAACACACACCAGCAGGAGCTGGAGAAGCTCGTACAGGTACCCAATCGCCGTGAGCAACTCAACGACTGGCGTCTCGCCGTGGATCGTTACGCTGAAAATGCGATCTCCGCGTCCGGTAAGCTCGTCACCGGCAGCGCGTCCTTTGATGACTTGCGTCCGAGTCTCGATCGCATGGCCAATGACCTGGCTCAGGCCCAAAAACTTGCCGCGGAGTTCCGCAGTGCCGCTTATGAGGACTTCGAGCAAACGCTTGCCGAAACCCGTGAGGTCAACGCAACCACCACTCGCCTGGGAATCATCCTCAGCCTGGCGCTGTTGATCCTGGTCACCTTATGTGCCTGGGCCGTCACGCGCAGCATCATGGCTAACGTCCGTGGCGTGATCGACTCATTACAAGGCATTGCCAAGGGCGACGGCGACCTGACCCGTCGCGTCAACGTCCAGTCCAACGACGAAATCGGCGCGATGATCCGTCTGTTCAACGGCTTCCTCGACAAATTGCAAACCACTATCCGACAAATCATCGAAGCCGCCAGTCCCATCGGCGATTGCTCGAAAGAGCTGTACCGCCTGACCCAAGGCTCCGAGGAAAACGCAAAGTCCCAACAACATCACACGGACTCGATCAGCCGTGACATCCATACCATGACCAGCAGCATTCATGAGGTAGCGCAGCGTTCGCGCCAAGCCTCCGATGAGGCCGGCTCCGCTTCGCGCCAGGCCGTCACGGCCCGCAAGAACATCGGCAACCTTTCAAGCAGTATCAGTGATTTGGGCGACAGCGTGATGGGTGCCGTTCGTGCAATGCAACAGCTCGAAGAAGAAACCCAGGAAGTCGGCTCGGTGTTGACGGTGATCCGCAGTATCGCCGAACAAACCAATCTGCTCGCATTGAACGCTGCCATCGAGGCCGCCCGAGCCGGCGAGCAGGGACGTGGCTTTGCGGTGGTCGCCGACGAAGTACGCAACCTAGCGCAAAAAACCGCCGCCTCGACCGCGGAGATCCAGCAAATCATCCAGCGGTTACAGAACAGCGCCAATACCGTGCTTAACGTTATGACAGTCAACGGTAATAAATCCCGCGAAAGCATTGAGCATTCGATCGAGGCGACTCAGCTACTCGAAACCATCGCGCAGACGGTCAGCAAGATCGACGAGCTCAACGCAGGCATTGCTCGCCATACACAAGAGCAGATCGGTCTGTCCGAATCGATTCAAAAAGAAACAGAAGTGTTGCAGCAGGATGCACAAGCAACCGCAAACGGGGCCGAAGCCACGGCTCGTCTCGGCGAACAACTGGTAGGTACGGGAGATCACCTACGCCAGGCAACCGCCCAATTCCGCGTTTAAATTTATAATCCTGGAGCAGTACGAACAATGAATAAACTCAATATCCTCGGCGTGGCCATCTGCCTGGCCAGTACCTCAGCGTTCGCCTTGGATCAAGGTGAATACCGATTCAACGGCTTTGGCACTGCAGCCATCAGCCGCATCGGTGGGGCAGACGATGCGAAGGGCTATGGCGTTTCCGGCCAGACCACCGACTCTTGGCGCGGCGACCAGCTGTCAAAGCTCGGCGGACAATTTTCCTACGGCCTAACCGACCAGCTGAGCGCTACTATTCAGACCGTCGCCAAGCCTGAGCAGGACGACTGGCGTCTACAGCTGGAATGGGCGTATCTGGCGTACGCCGTCAACGATCAATTCACCGTTCGTGCTGGCCGCTTGCGCCCGGGCGCGTTCATGTTTTCCGAGACGCTGGACGTCGGTTACACCTACCCATGGCTGCGCCTGCCGGACGAAGTTTACAGCCAGATGCCGATTACCAATTACGAAGGCGCAGATGCCCTATACAGCCTTCCGCTTTCCTTCGGTACGCTGAATTTTCAAGCCAGTTACGGCCAAGCAGTAAACCGCAATATCTTCATTCATGGTCTCGATGCCCGTCTAGACGTGGATTACAAAAAGCTGCTGACCGGCAGCGTGAGCCTGGCGACCAACGACATCGGGACGTTCCGATACAGTTATACCGAGTCCACTCTGATCGTGGATCAAAGCGACGAGTTCAAGGGCAAATTCATGTCCTTTGGCCATCAGTACGACAACGGCAGCTGGGTCACTAACGCAGAAATCATCAACCGCCGCAGCCCGCTGGGCGAGCACGACGCGTTCTACATCATGGCCGGTCACCGCTTCGGTGACCTTTTGCCTCACGTTACCTATGCCCAGCATGACGAAAGCGACGCTGGCCGCGACTCGTCATGGGCGTTTGGCCTGAACTACAGCCTGAACGCCAACGTTACGCTGAAGAGCGAATACAAACGCGTCGAATCCACCCGGAACTACAACGGCAACTTTGTGCCGGCGTATAACACTGCCGAGCCAACGTTCGACGGCGACATCTTCAGCATCGGCGCTGACTTCGTATTCTAAGAGGAGCCAACATGAATCGTTTCACTCAAAAGACTCTCGCCGCCGCTCTGCTAAGCCTGGCTTCTGCCATGGCGCACGCCGAGGTGGCCGTGATCGTCAATCCGGGCGCAACCAAAGCGCCCTCACAGGCAGAAGTGGCAAATATCTTTCTCGGCAGGGACAAAACCTTAAGCGGCATCGACCAGAAAGACTGGAATCCCACCAAGGAAAAATTCTACTCCGCCGTCACCAGCAAGAACGAAGCCCAGCTGAAGTCCTACTGGTCGGGCCTGGTATTCACCGGTAAGGGCCAGCCCCTGCCGGCCGAAGCCGGCGACTCGGCGGTTGTGGCCAAAGTCGCCGCCGAAGCCGACGCTATCGGCTATGTCGACAGCGCCGCGGTCAATGATTCAGTGAAGGTGCTGTTCACCCTGCCCTGACACATTTTGTGTTTTGATTTGCGGCCCTGAGACTCTGGCGCGATGTAGCACTTAATGGCTGCAGCGTTTCCCCCAGCCCCAATCTTTAAGACGCCCGGTGCAGCGCATCGGGCGGTTTGTGTATTCAGAACGAGGTCGAGGCTGCTCTAACTTTGGGGATGCCGCGATTAGCAATGTCTGGACGCCGTCAGCATGTTTCATTCAATTTAGCGAGGCAGCCGCTTGTTCGCTTTGATCGCCGTTGCGCTATGCAGCCTCCAGTCGCTTCGGTTGTATGGCATGCCAGTGCGGTCCCGACGATGGTAATGGCAATACTATGGCAAACCGACATCTAATTCAGCCCGCTGCCCCTACTCACCTCTGGCTGCAGAAGCTCAAGCAGCAGTTGCCTATGCGCCTCCCGCAACTGTACAAGCGATATTGACGGGTCGCCTCTGGATAACATTGAAGAGTTCAGCCATAGCAATGCGGGAGCGAGCGCCAGCGGGAAAAAGTGCTCGGTCAAGACACCTGGGCGAATGACCCCGCGTTCTATGTTGCGCTGGATGATGAGCTGCGCCCGCTCCCGTAATCCGCCCGCAACTTCCTCTCGCCAATGCCGGACCAGTGCAGGTGCTCTGGCACTTTCGGCTAGGAGCAGTCGGTAGACCGATATGGTAGCGGGGGAGTCAAACGTCGCGTACAGGCGATCAAGGTACACGTCTACTAGCTCCGGCAAAGTCAAATCTTCGTCCGGGAGCCAGCCTTGGAAATCGCAAAGCTGCTTGGTCATACGTTCGAGCAAGGCATGAAAGATCTCTTCCTTGCTTTTAAAGTGCGCGTAAATTCCTGCCTTTGACATTCCCGCGCATTCCGCTAGACGCTCCATCGACACGGCGTTGTATGTCCGATCCGAGAATTCAACCAGAGCCGCGTCCAATATTTCCTCTTTCCTAGCTGCCGAGGACAAGTAGCGGCGCTTCTCTGTGACGACGTCTTCTTTCCTGGCTGGCATTCAAAGCCCCTTTCCAAATTTGAAAAATGTTCTCACGGGATGGCCACCGACTCCACCGAAAAACAACTTTGATCCCGCCCAAACAATTTCCGTCAACCGGTATCAACGAGCCGCCCCAGGGGTTGCGGAGGCGGAATTGTAACGCACCGCCAGAAACAACCGCCTGGTCGTTTGTTTTAAAAAAACCTATAATGATAAGGAATACGATCGCAAGAACACCTCGTCGACCAGCCGCTAAGACCCGGATGCATACACGATTAACGGAGATGCCGTGGGTTTTATCAAACTTGCGAGAAAGAAAGCTGATGGCGGGCGTGAGCCACATACCCAGTGCAAGGGTGAACGCACATGCCATGCAACAGGCTGCACTGGCCCTTCGGCGAATCGAAACACCAACAAACCTCTTCTGCAGCGTGTTCTAAACGTTGGTGTCGACAGGCGTAATACGAGGTGCGCACAGCCATCAAGGCCCCGCTCGATTGCGGCAGACCATCGAAGTGCCGAATTACTGCATGCGCGCTCATCGGTGCCAAAGCGAGCGCCGCCACCAGCACGTCGCTGCACATGGACGCCTACCGCTCTACAACCAGACCCCATTAGGCCCGATACCCGTACGGAACGTGACCATGCCTTCAGCTTCTCTCTTGTTTCCTGAGCTTAGATTGCGCACTGCCTCGCTTGCACTGAGCGCTGTCGCACTAACCGGCTGCATGTCGCTCGCTCCCACTCCTAATACGCCACCGCTGCCAGCACCCGAGGTTTGGCCTAGTCATCTTGAATCGAGCACAGACGGCGCCCATGCGGGAGAACTGGCCTGGCAGGCGTACTTCACGGATCCCTTGCTGCAACGCCTTATCGAGACTGCGCTGGAGAACAACCGCGATCTGCGCCTGGCCGCGCTGCGTGTCGAGGAAGCCAGCGCCGCATTCCGCATTCAGCGCTCGGATCGATTTCCTGCCGTGGGCGTGGGTGCCCAGGGTGGACGCGCCCGCGTCCCTGGCGATCTGAACATGTCGGGCCGGTCGCAGGTGGGCGGCGAATATCGGGCCGAGGTGGGTTTGAGCACCTGGGAGCTGGATCTGTGGGGCCGGGTCCGCAACCTGGAAGACGCCGCCCTGCAAAGCTGGCTGGCTTCCGACGCGGCCCGCCAGGCCGTCCACCTGGCGCTGATCGCCCAGGTGGCCGACGGTTATCTTGGCTTGCGCGAGATAGACGAACGCGTGGCTATCGCCCGTCAAACCGTCGCGACCCGCGAGGAGTCCTATCGCATTTTCCGGCGCCGCGTTGAAGTCGGCTCGACCTCCAAGCTGGATCTCACCCAAGTCCAGACGTTGTTGAACCAGGCTCAGGCGCTGCTCGCCCAGCTTGAGCAAGCCCGCGCCACGCAACGGCATGCGCTGGCGATGCTGGTGGGCGCCGATCCTGGCCCGCTGCCCACCAAGGTGCCCTTCGATGAAACGACGGTGCTGGCTGAGCTGCGGGCCGGTCTGCCTTCGGAGCTGCTGGTCAGTCGCCCGGACATCATTTCCGCCGAACACCAATTGCGTGCCAGCGATGCCCACATCGGCGCGGCCCGCGCAGCGTTCTTGCCGCGCATTGCGCTGACTGGCAGCTTCGGCACGGCCAGCTCCGACTTGAATGGCTTGTTCGATTCCGGCAGTCGCGCCTGGACCTTCATGCCCACCCTGTCACTGCCCATCTTCGATGGCGGGCGCCGACGCGCCAATCTGGAACTGAGCGAAGTGCGCCGCGACATCGCCGTCGCCGGATACGAAAAAACCATTCAAACAGCCTTCCGCGAGGTGGCCGATGCGCTGAGCGCAAAGCACTGGCTGGCTGAGCAGTTGACGATCCAGAGAGCCAACCTGGAAGCGCAAAGCGAACGCGCACGGCTGGCCCAGTTGCGCTACGACAACGGCTCGGCCGCCTTCCTGGAGGTGCTGGATGCCCAACGCGATCTGCTGGGTGCCCAGCAACAACTGGTACAGGCGCGCCGCGCGCTGCTGTCCAGCCAGGTGGCGCTGTATGCCGCGCTCGGCGGCGGCACCCTCGCCGCAACCGGCGAGGCACAGGGTGCGGCCTCGACCCCCGCTTCCACCCCATCAACCCGTTAAGGCACGCCGAACCCATGACTGTCTCCCCCTCTCTCAAGAAAAAACTCCTGGTCGCTGCCGCTGCAGCGGTTGTTATCGCGCTGGCCTGGTGGGGCTGGACGGAGCTTGCCGACAGCGGACCCGGCGAAGGGTTCGCCAACGGCAATGGCCGCATCGAAGCCACCGAAATCGACATCGCCACCAAGCTGCCCGGACGTATCGAAGACATACTGGTACGTGAAGGCGATTTCGTCACAGCTGGCCAGCCATTGGCCAGGATGCAACTGGAAACGCTTGAGGCACAGCGCGACGAAGCCTTCGCCATGCGTCAACAGGCCGAGCACGCGGTGACCGCAGCGCAGGCACAGGTCGCATTGCGCGAAGCCGACGTTGCTGCGGCGCAGGCACTCGTCGGTCAGCGCGAGTCGGAGCTCGACGCCGCACAGCGGCGTCTGGCACGTTCGGAGACACTGTCCCGAGAGGGCGCCGCCTCGATACAGGAGCTGGACGATGACCGGGCGCGCGTACGGGGCGCACAGGCGACGCTCGCGGCCAGCAAAGCGCAGACTGCCGCTGCCCGCGCCGCAGTCGAGGCAGCCAAAGCACAACTGGTCGGCGCCCGCTCCAGCGTGACCGCCGCCACGGCCAGCATCATTCGCATCGAAGCCGACATCCGCGACAGTGAACTGCGCGCGCCGCGTGACGGGCGGGTTCAGGTGCGCGTGGCGCAACCTGGCGAGGTGCTTGGGTCGGGCGGACGCGTCCTGAACCTGATCGACCTGTCGGACGTATACCTCACCTTCTTCCTGCCCGAGACCGTGGCCGGGCGCGTCGGGCTCGGCTCAGAGGTGCGCATCGTTCTGGATGCCGCGCCGGAGTACGTGATACCAGCCACCGTTTCCTTCGTCGCCAGCGCGGCACAGTTCACCCCCAAAACGGTCGAAACCGCCAGCGAACGGCAAAAACTGATGTTTCGTGTGCGCGCGCAGATTTCGCCGGAGTTGCTGCGTGAACACCTGAATCAGGTCAAGACCGGGCTGCCCGGCGTGGCCTGGATCAAGCTCGACGCAAATGCCGAATGGCCTCAAAACCTGTCCCTTCGCGTGCCGGAGTAAGGTATGAGCCACAGTGGGAGCGCGCAGCTCACGACCGTTGCAAGCGTCCGTCAGGTGCGCTTGCGTTACGGCGATGTCATCGCCCTGGATGGCATCGATCTGGACATTCCCGCCGGGAGGATGGTTGGCCTGATCGGCCCCGACGGCGTCGGTAAATCCAGTCTGCTCTCATTGCTGGCTGGCGTACGTATCATCCAGAAGGGCACGGTCGAGGTACTGGGTGGCGACATGGCCAGCAAGGCCCATCGCAAGCAAGTGTGCCCTCGCATCGCCTACATGCCGCAGGGACTGGGCAAGAACCTGTATCCGACGCTCTCGGTCGAGGAAAATCTGCAATTCTTTGCGCGCCTGTTCGGTCATGGTGCCGCAGAGCGCCGCCAGCGCATCAATGAGCTGACCCAGGCCACCGGCCTGTTCAAATTCCTGTCGCGCCCGGCAGGCAAGCTCTCAGGGGGCATGAAGCAAAAACTCGGCCTGTGCTGCGCGCTGATTCACGACCCGGACTTCCTGATTCTCGATGAGCCGACGACCGGCGTGGACCCGCTGGCGCGCGCGCAGTTCTGGGATCTAATTGACCGGATCCGCGCTGATCGTCCCGGCATGAGCGTGATTGTGGCCACCGCCTACATGGATGAGGCCCAGCGCTTCGACTGGCTGGCGGCCATCGACGACGGCAATGTCCTCGCCACCGGCACACCGCAGGAGTTGCTCGAAAGAACAAGCAGCCTGAACCTGGAAGAGGCATTCATCCGCCTGCTCCCGGAAGAGAAAAAGCGCGGACACCAAGCGGTAGTCATTCCCCCTTTGCCGGATGACGGCGCGGACGATATCGCCATCGAAGCCGAGGAGCTGACCATGCGCTTTGGCGACTTCATCGCCGTCGATAGCGTCTCCTTTCGCATCCGGCGCGGCGAAATCTTCGGCTTCCTCGGCTCCAACGGTTGTGGCAAGTCCACCACCATGAAGATGCTCACCGGCCTGCTGCCGGCGAGCGCGGGTCGGGCCTGGCTGTTCGGTCACGAAGTCGATCCGCATGATCTGGACACCCGTCGCCGCGTCGGCTACATGTCGCAAGCGTTCTCGCTCTATAGCGAAATCACGGTACGGCAAAACCTGGAATTGCACGCCAAGCTCTTCAGCGTGCCCCCGAAGGACATTCCCGGCCGCGTGGATGAGATGGTGGAGCGCTTCGGGCTGGTGGACGTCCTCGACAGCCTGCCGGCCAGCCTGCCTTTGGGCATACGGCAGCGTTTATCGCTGGCCGTTGCCATGGTGCACAAGCCCGAGCTGCTGATCTTGGATGAACCGACCTCCGGCGTCGATCCGGTGGCGCGCGATGCGTTCTGGCGGCTGCTTATCGAGCTGTCGCGGCGCGACCGGGTAACGGTCTTCATTTCCACACACTTCATGAACGAGGCCGAACGCTGCGACCGCATGTCGATGATGCATGCGGGTAAGGTGCTGGACAGCGACGTGCCCGCAAGACTGGTCGAGAAGCGCGGCGCCAAATCCCTTGAAGAGGCCTTCATCGGCTACCTCCTCGAAGCCGAGGGCGGCGGCCCAGTCACCCCGCTCAGCCAGCCGGAGGCCGCTAATCACGAGAATCAACCCTCTGCGGCGCCTGCTGAGCACGGCGGGAACGGCGCCGGCGGTTTCAGTCTGCAGCGCATGTTTAGCTATCTGTGGCGTGAGACGCTCGAACTGCAGCGGGACCCTGTACGTGCCACACTGGCGTTGGGCGGTTCACTGCTGCTGATGTTTGTGATTGGCTTCGGCATCACCATGGACGTAGAGGACCTGAGCTATGCGGTACTCGATCGCGACCAGACCACCCTAAGCCAAAGCTACACGCTGAACCTCGCCGGCTCGCGCTACTTCACCGAGCACGCACCGATCGTCGACTACGAGGACCTCGACCGGCGTATGCGCAGCGGGGAGCTGTCGCTGGCCATCGAAATCCCCCCTGGCTTCAGCCGCGATGTGTTGCGGGGCCAGAACGTACAGATAGGTGCCTGGATCGACGGCGCTATGCCGCAACGCGCGGAGACCGTCCAAGGCTACGTCCAGGGCATGCACCAGCACTGGCTGCTAGCTCAGGCTAGCGAACGCGGCGGCGCCAGCGCAGCCGGCAATGCCAGCGTCGAGACGCGCTTTCGCTACAACCCCGATGTCAAGAGCCTGCCGGCCATGGTGCCGGCGGTGATTCCGCTGTTGCTGCTCATGCTGCCTGCGATGCTGACCGCGCTCGCGGTGGTGCGCGAGAAGGAGACGGGCTCGATCACCAATCTGTACGTGACGCCGGTCACGCGCATCGAGTTTCTGCTTGGCAAGCAACTGCCCTATGTCGGTCTGGCCATGGTGAACTTCCTGCTGATGAGCCTGCTCGCGGTCACCGTCTTCGGTGTGCCGGTCACGGGCAGCTTCTTCACCCTGTCGCTGGCCGCGCTGATCTTCTCCTTCGCCGCGACAGGCATGGGGCTGCTGGCCTCGGCCGTCACGCGCAGCCAGATCGCCGCCATGTTCTTTGCCATGATCGGCACCATCATTCCGGCCACCCAGTTCGCCGGCCTGATCGATCCCGTGTCCTCGCTTGAAGGCTCCAGCAAGTTCATCGGCGAGATCTACCCCGCCACGCACATGATCTCCATCAGCCGTGGCGTGTTCAGCAAAGCGCTCGGCCTGGCCGATCTGGCGGGGCCGTTGTGGTCGATGCTGCTGTCGGTTCCGGTGATTCTCGGTGCGGCCGTTTTGCTACTCAAGAAGCAGGAGCGCTGAGATGAGCGGAAGAAACGTTGCCAACATCTACGACCTCGGTGTCAAGGAGCTGTGGAGCCTTTGGCGTGATCCGATGATGCTCGTACTCATCGTCTATGTGTTCACCGCGTCGGTCTACACCTCGGCCACGTCCATGCCGGAGACGCTGCACAACGCGCCCATCGCCATCGTCGACGAGGATAATTCGGCGCTGTCCCAGCGGATTGCCTCGGCCTTCTACCCGCCGCAGTTCACGCCACCGGCCATGATCGACTATGGGGACGTGGACCCGGGCATGGATGCGGGGCTGTACACCTTCGCCCTGGTCATTCCGCCCAACTTCCAGCGTGACGTGCTGGCGGGGCGATCGCCCGCCGCGCAGCTCAATGTCGACGCCACCCGCATGAGCCAGGCCTTCACCGGCAGTGGCTATATCCAGCAGATCTTCACCGGTGAAGTCAATGAGTTCGTCAAGCGTTACCGCGGCACCGACGCGCCACCCGTGGATCTGGCGATGCGCGCGCGCTTCAACCCCGCGCTGGACAAGGCCTGGTTCGGCTCCGTGGTGCAGATCATCAACCACATCACGCTGCTGTCTATCATCCTGACTGGCGCGGCGCTCATCCGGGAGCGCGAGCACGGCACCATCGAGCACCTGCTGGTGATGCCGGTTACACCCGCGCAGATCATGCTCTCCAAGGTCTGGTCGATGGCCCTGATCGTGCTGATTGCCTCATTTCTGTCCCTCAATCTCATGGTGCGCGGCGTTCTGGGCGTTCCAGTCGAGGGTTCCATTGCACTGTTCTTCGCTGGCGCGGCGCTCAGTCTGTTCGCCACCACGTCGATGGGCATCTTCATCGCCACCCTGGCGCGCAACATGCCGCAGTTCGGTATGTTGATGATGCTGACCATCATGCCGCTGCAGATGCTCTCGGGTGGCACCACGCCGCGCGAAAGCATGCCCGAGATCGTGCAGAACATCATGCTGATCACGCCCACCACCCATTTCGTGGAATTGAGCCAGGCCATTCTCTACCGGGGTGCGGGCCTGGAGACGGTATGGCAGCCGTTCCTGGCGCTGGCCCTGATCGGCACGGTGCTGTTTTTCCTGTCGTTGGCACGCTTTCGCAAAACCATCGGCCAGATGGCGTGACTGGCTGCCGCGTGTACTCGTAAACAAATGCTCGTATCGTGCGAAGCAAGTGTTGACTGATAGGATCTGATCGCCCCGATCAGAACTTGGCTCGCCAGTTTCTGCGGGGCATTCAATAACGCTGTCGTGTGCGCTCCAGATCCAGTTCCGAAAAACGTCGACCTTCCAGGTTAACCCTCCAGCCCTTGCCGCTGAATTCAAACCGATGCGGTCACCTCAACGTCAACGGTATACACCTCTCCCCTTAGTACCTCTGGCGGAGAGCTAGGCACGCCGACGGCGATGGTGCGGTTGTCCTCACCTCTGCTATCAATCGCCATTGGCTAGGCGCCCCAATGCTCACAGTAAAGCTGGGGATGCATAAAGGAATGCTACTCCCGCATTTGTTGCTCAATAGATAGATCTTAATCAACTCCAACGCATTTAAATCGCTCACAAAAACAAACGACTGGACGGTTTTTTATTGCCCCGCTACCGTTGATCGAAGGATCACTGCCAATCTACCGGCACCACTAGCTGCGCTATCGCAGTCTTCAGTGAGGCCACAGAGAAGGAGAGCCACCATGGCTGAAGAAAACACTACCGCGCAAAACCCGGAAGAGGATCTGACAAGCCGCTTTCCAACGGCCTATACCATCCTGCTGCTACTGATCGTTCTAGTTGCTGCGCTGAGCTGGGTTATTCCCGCCGGAAAGTATGAGCGGGTGATGAATGAAGAGGTCGGTCGTGAAGTGGCTGTGCCAGGTACTTACCAAGTGGTCGAGCCCATCCCCCAGGGCTTTATGGACGTCATGCTGGCTCCCATTGCGGGTTTTTATGATCCAGAAAGCTATGTCGCCAACGCCATCGACGTGGCGCTGTTCGTGCTGTTTCTGGGCGGCTTTCTCGGGGTGATAAATGCCACCGGTGCGATCGACACCGGTATACGCAGCGTCATGCAACATCTGGAAGGCCGAGAGATATGGATGATTCCGATCCTGATGACGCTGTTCGCGCTTGGCGGCACGACTTACGGCATGGCCGAGGAAACCCTTGCGTTCTACGGCATTCTGATTCCGATCGTCATTGCCGCCGGCTACGATGCGGTGACCGGGGTAGCGGTGATTCTGATCGGCGCCGGAGTCGGCGTGCTGGGCTCGACCATCAATCCATTCGCCACCGTCATCGCCTCCAATGCGGCGAGCATTCCCTTTACGGACGGCATGCTGCTGCGTCTAGTGCTGCTGGTAGGTGGGCTGGTGATCTGTGCCGCCTACGTGATGCGCTACGCGAAACGAGTCAAGGCCGACCCTTCGCGCTCCGTCGTAGCCAAACAGCGCGATGCCCACCGCAAAATTTTTCTACAGGGGCATGACGATTTAGACGACGTCAGGCTGACCCGATTGTTCGGCGGTGCAGTCGCAGAGCGATATGACCCCTTTCCGATGCTCGACGAGTTCGGTTCGGACAACCCGGACGAGTACATTGCAGGCTTTCCTGCGCACCCCCATCGCGGCTTAGAAACCATCAATATATGATCCTGTTGGGAGATTTCGAAGAGAAGGTCACTGGGACCAAGCGAGACCGCCCCGAACTGGATCGTCTGGCTCGGTCAATGTCCGATCTACTCCACATTGCCGAGCGGCTTAAAAGCATAAGGGCAGGTCTGCGTTCGCTTGCTGAACCCTGGGCATCAGCGCCCTCCGAAAGCCAGAACCGGCACTATCTGCTATTTGCGATAGCTACAGGTAAGCGTCCAGCCAAGTCACCTTCCAAAGTCCCGT
>NZ_JAMOIC010000037.1 GCF_024448895.1 Stutzerimonas stutzeri | reverse complement strand
CACGCTGCTACTTTTCCATCCTTTTCGTATGCGGCGTTGATATCAAGAAGAGCAGCACACCATGCTTGCTGAGCTGTTAATGCTTCCTTCTCTGTTACTGCCTGATTTACAACGATGGGCTCGTTTGCGTTCGCAATATTTGAGGTAAGTGCGACTAATGCTGTTAATGCTACAAGTTTGACTTTCATAGTTGGGAGACCTCTGGGTTGAAAGAATTGGATTGTTGCGTGTTTGACTGTGCCTAACGTTCAAATTGAGGGGCTGGCCGCCACGAAACGTGAACGGAGCCCCGAAAGTTCAAGAAACCGCAGGCCGTAAAAGAACGCTTATCGGCCAGTCCCTCTCGAATGTAGGGTTAGGCCGGAGAATGGGCGCACAGGCGAAACAGCGACCAACCCCAGCGCCACTTTACACCGCGAAACGTGAAGCCGCCACGGACAAAAAACCACCGAAGCCGCCCCGCCTGGCCGTCACCGCCGCCCGGAAAAACAGCGGCGGTTACGAAAGGCAGGGCCAGGTTTCGCCATCTTCTGAGGATGTGATTTTATATCCGTTTCGCTCTAGCACTAGCAAGGCAGGAATGAGAGTATTTGCTGCAGCTGAAATCTTCATGTGTTTGCCTAACGCCGCAATCACCCGCTTGTCGGGTGCATTGCTTTGTTATGCGCTTTCTCTGCAAGTGCGTTGATCGCACATTCATCTAACCGGGCACGCCGTACCTCTTCGAATATCCGAGCGCCCGAGCGCTCGTAGAAGCTCCTTCCTCGATCATTGTCGGTAGCCACGATCCAGTCAATACGCCCGCAGCCAGTATTCTGAGCGAGGATACACAGCTCTGAGAGTAGAGCTTCGCCCACACCGCTTCCCCGGAACTGCGGATAGACAAACAGATCGTCTAGCCAGATGCCAGGCTTGGCAATGAACGTGGAATAGATACTGTAGTACGTCGCGATACCCACGGCCTCGCCTGACTTCATGGCCAAGAGCGCAAACGCCTTGGGTTGTTCGGAGAAGAAAGCTTCCTCAATGTCAGCTTCCGTAGATTGAAGCGAATTCAAACACCCATCGAATTCCGCTTTTCCTCGAACAAGGTCGAGTATCGCAGGAACGTCCGCTTTTTCTGCCTTCCTGATTTCAATAATAAGAGTACCCTCTCTATGGATGCGCATAACGCCGCCAACACGCGCAGCTTTGTAGTGAAGGCGAAGCCGCAACCGAAATGGTGTCGCTATGCTTGGATTGGTTAGTGGCAGACGCCCGTGACGTTGGCTCTTGCCCAAAGCAGGCTCCCATGAAGCGTTGGCCGCCTACATTCTCTGCGGAGTGGTTGCCTCTCTAGTTCAGGCAACCAGCAGGTGACGTCTAACCGCGTGCTGTGCATCAGTCTTTCATATTCTTCCACGCGAATACCGAGGCCAAAATAATGATACCGATGGCAGCACCAAAGTATAACGTAGCGATCGTAGCGCCAATCTCTACCGCCTGCTCAAGGAACAGAACCACCAGTATCACAACAGCCACTTGGCTTACTGTTATCTTCAAATCATGGAAGCTCTTAATGTCCGGAGGGTTTTGGGATTCTCTGTCATCATCAGACACCGGACGGATGAACAGACGATACAGGTTAACCGCCATGATCTGAAAAGTAATAGCGATCAGCAGGAGATCCAACAGCTTCAGGAGGCGAACCGCGAGGCTCTTGCCGTCGTCAGCAGAGACAGGTATATCACGTACTACATCCAGTGCGGTATTCCAGATTATGTTAACCGAGGCACCATACAAGAGCAAAGATGACACCGCACAGATAACGACTGCCACCCACACCATAAACCGACTACTTCTGAAAACTCTCTCGATCATAATTTCTCCGGGCCGCGTCACAACGTCAGTTACAGACTCACAATTTTCTCTTAGTCGGTTTCACCGGACCATCTACTATCTCGTTAATCAACCTCTAGATTGTGCTTTCTACGGCGTTAGCCGAACACTGGAGCTGTCGGATTACTGCTGGATTACTTCAAACGTTCGTGACCCTGACATGACCTGGAGAAAAGCCACTAACAGTGATTAGACCGAACGCTCGACTAATACGCAGCCTAACATTTCGCTAACAATGTTGACTTTTCTCTTGCGGATCAGTGTTTTATGCATCTTTCACTCCCTTCTGCTGCGACGTTATATCGAACGCGGTATAAGCCAGTTATAGCCGAATGCGGCATAAGCCCGCGCTTCACAGCATGTCGCCAAAGCTAGCAGGAATGAATGCTTGTGTGAGATAAGCAAGGCATCCATGCCGCCGAAGATGGGACTGCGCGTGAGCAGTTGTTTCCATAATGCTTTTTCTGCTGTTGATTGCCAAGAAATTAGTGGCCGCTTCTGGCCGGTTGCTGCCGGTCGCTACGTGCAAAGACACCCTCCGCTAAACTGGATTCGAAAGAATCTCAGTCCTACATCACTGCAATGACTTCAGTATCTAGGAGCCTCGCCTCATGTCATTGCAATGCCCTCACTGTCACTCTTCCAAAGTCGCTTCTTTTCATCACGCCATGAAGATTGCAGCTGCAGTAGGCGCCATCGGCGGTGCAGCTCGTGGCGTCAGTGCTGCTCTGGCTGGCGGTCAGGCTGGCGCAGCTATCGGCGCACTCGCCGGGCCTGTTGGCATCACTATCGGAGCCGCATCGGGAGCGATCCTCGGTGGTTTGGTTGGTGGGGTTGGCGGCTGTGCGTTAGGCGCTCAGCTAGGCGACAAGCTGGACCGTCACGTCTTGTCCAACAACCTCTGTCTCGCTTGCGCTAACCGCTTCAACCTTCCGGTCTGATCCGGCTCCGCTCGTCCCATCTCAACCCAACTTTTCCCGATCGGTGTGCTGCGCGTTGCGCAGCGCTTTATGCCGACTCGCACCCAAAGGAGACGCTCATATGGCACATCTCATCGAAACCATGGCCTACGCGGGCGCCACCCCGTGGCATGGCCTGGGTAATCGCTTATCTCAGAAACAACCCATCGAAGTCTGGCAGCGTGAAGCCGGTATGGACTGGGACATCCAGGAAAGCCCTGTCTATTTCAAGTCAGGTGCCGTCGGCCATCTTGGCGCGATCCATTCATTTCCCGAACAGAAGGTACTCTTCCGCTCCGATACCAAGGCACCGCTTTCCGTGGTTTCAAACCGGTACCACACGGTTCAGCCACGCGAGGTGCTGGAGTTCTATCGAGACCTCACCGAGGTTTCTGGCTATGAGCTTGAAACGGCTGGCGTGCTAAAGGGAGGTCGCAAATTTTGGGCACTTGCCCGTACAGGGCAGAACGCTGCGCTCAAGGGCAACGACCAGGTGAACGGTTACCTGCTGCTGGCCACGTCCTGTGACGGCACTCTTGCCACCACCGCGACGCCGACTACGGTGCGTGTGGTCTGCAATAACACACTGACCATCGCCTTGGACGGCACCACTCGAGCAATCAAGGTGCCGCACAACACCCGCTTCGATCCAAAAATGGTGAAGAAGCAGCTGGGCATCGCTGTCTCGCAATGGGACGACTTTATGTACCGCATGCGCCATCTGGCCGAACGTAAAGTCCAGTGGCATGAAGCGATGGGCTTTTTCATGAATGTCATGTGTGAGGTCAGCCCTAACAAACCCATGCCTGAAGCGCTTCCCAATGAACGAGCACTGCGCAAAGTCCAGGAGCTATATGAAGGGCGCGGGCGTGGAAGCCAGCTGGAGTCGTCTCGTGGCACCGCTTGGGGTCTGCTCAACGCCGTGACTGAATACGTCGACCACGAGCGTCGTGCCCGCAGCAACGAGTACCGCATGGACTCGGCCTGGTTCGGCCAGGGTGCTCAGATCAAACAGCGGGCGTTAGATACTGCCCTGCAACTGGTGGCCTAACCGCTCTTCCCTCTCCCTCTCCTTTTCCTATAACGCCCGGTCAGCCTCATAGCTGACCGGGCGTTTCTATGTCCGCAAGGTGACCGCTATGAAAGCGACTCCATTGAGCAACACGCGCAAAACAAGGCCGGCGCTGCGCCTGATCAGTACCAAGGAATTACCCCGCGAAGACTGGCTACAGATCCGCAAGCAGGGCATCGGCAGTTCGGACGCCGCGGCTGCGGTAGGCCTGAATCCCTACAAATCACAGCTGGAGCTGTGGATGGAGAAGACCGGGCGTGACACCACATTGCCCAAGGCAGATCCGCACGATGAAGAAAGTCCGATGTACTGGGGCAATGTGCTGGAGCCGGTCGTGGCCTGGCATTACAGCAAGCGCACCAAGAATAAGGTCCGCCGCGTCAATGCCGTGCTGCAGCACCCCGATCCTGAGTTGCCCTGGATGCTGGCCAATATCGACCGCGAGGTAATCGGTGCCGATGACGTGCAGATCCTCGAGTGCAAGACAGCCGGCATAAACGGGGCACGCCTCTGGAAAGATGGCGTGCCTGAGTATGTGCAGTTACAAGTGATGCACCAGCTCGCTGTCACCGGCAAGCAGGCGGCTGATGTAGCGGTGATGCTAGGCGGTCAGCATTTGGAGATCCACCGCATCGAACGGGACGAGCAGATGATTGCTCGCTTGATTGAACTGGAGCGCGCGTTTTGGGAGTACGTCGAGACCGACACGCCACCACCCGCCGATGGCTCGGCTTCGGCTGAAACGGCTTTGCGCTGCCTGTTCCCTCAGGACGACGGCCAAACCGTGGACTTCAGTCGCCATGCCGGGCTGACGGCAGCGTACATCGAGCTTAAAGCGCTGCGTCAGTTAATCGCTGATAAGGAGAAGCGCGAAGCCGAGCTCAAGCAAATGCTGCAGCAGGCCATCGGCGACGCCAGTCGCGCAGAGTTCAGCAACGGCTACATCACGTGGCGAAAAGCCAAGGACAGCGTTGGCTTCGACGTGGCTCGGTTGCTCAAGGAGCGGCCGCACCTGCAAGCCAGGTACTCGCTGACCAAGCCCGGAGCACGACGCTTCTTGGTCAGCTGATTTCTATTTCATTCAACCCCTTCCCTCCCCTTGGCCAGACCACGCCGTTCAAGCTGCGTGGCTGGCCTTTTTGTTTTCAGGAGTATCATCATGCTCAAAGGTCTGACTATCACCCCGCCGGTGCTCGGGCGGATTTCCATCGGCAAGGTCATCGAGAGGAACGGCAAGCGCCTGCCTGAAAAGGATGATCAATTCACCATTACCTCTCAGGTGCAGAGCCGAGACGGCTGGCTGGTGCACCCGCTTAACGATGAGCTGCGCCAAAGCAAGGACGACAAGCTGCGCAGCATCCCGGTACGTCTGCTGTTTAACGAACCGGAGCTGAATTTCCGCGCCGATTACTCCTTATTTGACCGACAGACTGGACGTCCGGTGTGCGTCGGTAACGGAGAGACCTGCAAGCGCGTCACCCAAGAAGGCATGCAGTCCCTGCCCTGCCCTTCACCGGATGCCTGTCAGCTGGCCAAGGGCGGCGCGTGCAAGCCCTATGGAAGGCTAAACGTTCTTGTCGGCGATGACGATCCTCTGGGCAGCTTCGTGTTCCGCACCACCGGCTTCAACAGCATTCGTACCCTCGCTGCTCGCCTGCACTACTTCCAGGCCATCTCGGGCAAACGCCTGGCCTGCCTGCCGCTGGAACTGCGGCTGCGTGGCAAGTCCACCCGGCAAAGCCATGGCACACCGATCTTCTACGTAGACCTGACGGTGCGGAGCGGAATCGACATGACCGAGGCGCTCCGAACCGCCAATGAGCTGGATGCACAGCGGCAGGCCACTGGCTTCGACCAGGCTGGGCTGGATGAAGCGGCGCGACGCGGCTTCAGCAACGGTGCCTTCGAGGACAGTGAGGAAGACGCCGGGGCCGTCGTTGAGGAATTCTTCCCTGTCGACAACAACGTAGAGCCAAGTCCAAAACCCGCACCACACTTAACGGGTAAACCCAGTTTGGCTGACAAGCTGGAAGCCCAATACCAGCCTCAATCACTGAATGCCTAACGCCGGCCAGACAACCCATGGAGCGAAACATGAAACTGCACAAACTCAGGGCCGGCGAAACTACCGGGACCTACCTCGTCGAGTCGCCTCTAACCGAGGCCGACATCTTGCTCATGGCCCAGCAACTGGCTAGCCAAAGATTGAGCCGTGGACGCAAGCTTACCGACCCCAAGCAAGTCTTCACCCATCTGCAAACCTTGCTCGCTGGGTACGAACATGAAGTTTTCGCGCTCCTGCTGCTCGACAGCAAGCACCGAGTGATCGCATTCCGCGAGCTGTTCCGGGGCACCCTCGACAGTGCCAGCGTCTACCCGCGTGAAGTCGTCAAGTTAGCGCTGCAATGCAACGCTGCAGCAGTGATCCTGGTGCACAACCATCCCTCTGGCGACCCCGAGCCAAGCCATGCAGACCGCGTGCTAACCGGTAAGTTGAAAGCGGCTTTGGATCTCGTCGGCGTTCGGGCGCTCGACCGCGCCGTGGTTGGCAGTGAAGGCTGTATATCACTGGCTGAGTTTGGGTACTTATGATGGCGATACTCAAAGTACTTGCAGCTCTGTTCGTATTCGTAGGGATTCTCGCGGGGTGCGTAGCGGCGTTGCTGTTGGTGATATTGCTGGTTCGCTTTCCCCTGCTAGTGCTTCCGGTTCTGCTGGCCTGTTGTATCTTCAGCACTATCCAGGGAAGCACTGACAAAAACCCTTCAATATCGGCATAAACGGGCGCGGGCAGCTTAACGGCGGCCCACGCTGCGGTTAGCATTTTTTTTGCTCCAGCTAACTGACTGGCGGCTATCGGCCCAAAAGCGGACAGTTACGCAGGGTCAGCAGTCCTTCCTTAAAGCTTGCAGGCCTTCATAGAAACAGGGGCGATTCATGTGTTGAGATCTCGCCTAGCCGAATCACGGTTGCGGGCGCAAACGGCTAGCCAACCACCACACATTAGGCGTTGCTTGCGGCGTGTACGACCACAACAGAAGGCGGTCGATAGACTCGGCTCGCCCCCATTCCTGGCACAACAGACTTGGGATGAACGACCTGGAACTTGGGCTGAATTATGAGTTTTGTAGCAAGCAACGATTCCGCAGATCAAAAGAAAGAAAACGATCCTTACAGCGCCGGAGAACAGGGGCTCGGCTACATCTTTCAACCCCGCTTTGCGCTGTACCAGGCATTGGAGCTTCCAGAGGACACCGCGATCCTCATCGAGAAGGAAGATGACCTCGATTTCTTGGAGTCCTCCGGAAAGAAGACACTGGCCTCTCTCAAGCACAAGGCTGCTGGTGAACGCCTGACTGACCTGTCTGTCGACTTCTGGAAGTCGGTTAATATCTGGCTAACTCGTTACCTGGCCAATGGACGGGTTGAGTCTGACTATCAGTTTTTCCTGTTCACCACTTCGTCCGTCGCGCCGGATTCATTCTTAAAATTCTTCCTGTACGGCGCTGATACAACCAAGGCTGAGCCCAGCCTTTGGCAACTGACAGAAAACACGCTCGCCACCAGCAAGGCGAAATCGTTCACCAAGATCAAGGAGTTGCTCTCGAAGCTGACAGCGCTGGAGAAAGAGGACTTCGTAACGAGAATCACGATTATTGACAGCACGCCTCGGATTGGCGATCTCCCAGCCCTCATCAAGGCCCAGAAAATGCGGCCAATCCGCCCTGAGCACAGGGACGCAGTCTTTGAGCGCCTGGAGGGATGGTGGAATGATCTAACTATCCAGATGCTCTGCGACCCGCAGAGCGAGCCCGTATATGCCCGGGATGTTTCGGAGAAGTTGTTCAGTTTCAGTGAGGAGTACAAGGATGACAATCTCCCCATTACCTTTGAGGACGCGACGCCCAAAGCCCCCATCGATGCGAGCACCGATAACCGGCTGTTCGTAAGCCAACTCCGTGATCTGAACCTGAGCCCCAGCCGCATCCGCAATGCGATCCTGGACTACTACCGCGCATTTGAGCAGCGCTCCGCCTGGGCAAGGCAGCGCTTGGTGGGCTCTGAAGAAATCATGAAGTATGAACGCCGGCTGACGAATGAGTGGGAGCGCACCAAAGACGTCCTATTCGATGATGCGTTCGACACCCCGATCGAGGACTGTTCTGAGCCGGAACTGATTGCCGTTGGCAAGAAACTCTATACCTGGGCTGAGACAGAAGCACAGAAGCTTGCTCACCTGAATATCCGGGCACGCGTAACGGAGCCTTACGTACTTCGCGGCAGCTTTCAGATTCTAGCCAACAAACGCCCCTATCCCACCGTTTATTGGCATCCACAGCTGCTGGATCGCCTGGCCAAGGCTGCTGGAGAGACCGAATGATTCGCTGGGATGAGCGTCCTTTTGAGACCAAGAATCTCTTCAACCCTGCCTTCTGCGGGGTAGTCCTGATGCGCGCGCTCAAGGCCTATGCAGTGATAGATCCCAAGGGCATGCCCTTTTCGATTTCACTGCTTGTATTGCCGCTGAGTCTGCACCAAGAATCTCGAAGCGCGCTGCTCAAGCACTACAAGGGCTACCTGCTCAAGACAGTGGAAACGTACCCCCAGATGCAGATCGGGCTGGCCGAGCGGGTAACCGAGATGCTGCCATTCACGTTCGAGGCATTTGCATTGGCACATTACACCGATTGCTTCGAGGTCACCCCGCAGGGACGACTCCTTCCGAAAGCCAAGAGGGTTAAAGCAGACATCGAGGGCACCGAGGAATCAGTGGCGTGCCAACGCGCAGCGGCTCTGCTGGGGACGGCTCAGCGAGACCTGAGAGCCCAGGCAAAGCTGCTGGAGCAGGCAAAGCAAGCGGTGGGCAACAACCGAAACCAGGCCATCACACTGCTGACTGAAGCCAAGGCGGTAGGAATACTCCCTCAAGAGCCCCCCATTGGGGAGGTCGAGGAGATCATTGCTGCCCTCAAAACAGCAGCGCAGTGGACTTCCGCCAAACCGCATGCCCAGCCTGAGGACAGGGTACCCAAGTTGGAGACTGAGCTGGCCAAGCTGAGGAAAACCAAGCGCGAGATCAAATCCAAAATTGAGGCCGGCCAGATATTCGAACGGCGTGCCGGCGGCTTCCAGAGCGAGGCATCGGAACACATCGACCGCCTCTTATCCATCAAGTCGCTTCCGAAGAATGCAGCCACAGGCGAATGGCAGTGGCCTTTCGCCGAAAAGAACCTGGCCATGGAAACTCCCATAGCCCAAGCGCTCATCGGCGAACTGGAATCCTTGGAAGCAGAAATGCAGACGGTGATGGGGCAACGTCCGCAGATCCAGGGCTACCTGGCGGAGGAAAATCGACGCCTTCAGGACAACACCAAATCGATTGTCGAGAAGGAAGCGGAGCTGACAGCTGCCATCGCCGCCAGTACTGTGCTGGCCAACGCCCAGAAGCAAAGCGACGCAGCCAAGTATGTGGTGGGGCGCATCAGCTTTTTCCTAGAAGGCTTCATCCCTGACAATTCGCTGAAACAGCAAGAGGCTGACTATCGCCGTAGGGAAATGCGCGTACAGGAGCTTGAAAAAGCACTGGCAGATGTCGATGTAGAAGACCGCCTGGCGTCGATCCTGAATAGCATCTCGGCACAATTCAATCTGTACAACAAACGCTTCGAGTCCGAATTCAGTGCCTACCCGGCCCGATTCGATCTGAAAAAGCTGACCATCATTTTCGACCGCCTTGAGCGCTCCGTGCCCATGGCTCGGACAGGTGGTGGCGAAAACTATCTGGCGTATCATCTCTCAGCGCTGCTCGCCCTGCATTGGTACTGCGTTAAGAGCAATCGACCCATGCCGCGTTTCTTGGTGATCGATCAGCCGACTCAAGTGTATTTTCCCTCAGAGGAGTCCTACAAGGCGGTCGACGGTACGGTATTGAACACTGAGCAATCTGATGCCGACATGGACTCGGTACGCAAGCTGTTCAACCTGCTTTACCAGTTCACGGTCGAAGACGTACCAGGCTTCCAGATCATCATCACGGAGCACGCAAATCTACGGGATGACTGGTTTCAGAAGTCGCTGGTCGAGGCACCTTGGAGCAAGCCTCCGGCGTTGGTGCCCGAGGGCTGGCCTCTCAAGGGTGAAGTGTCGCTCTGACGAGCTGTTGAATGCGTCGCTCTTATTGGCGATGGATACCAAATGCATCCACCTGAGTTGCATCGAACCTTGGCAAAACCGGAAGCTTGAGTAAGTCCAGGTCCTCGTGCCTGGAAATCCTTCCAACAGGAGTTGCCATGACCCGTCTCCGTTTCATCCCCTTTCAACTGAAACGCTTTCCACAGACGAACGAAGCTCTGTTCGCCATTGCCCTGTGGCCTGTGCTATTCGCGATCGGCTGCTGGCAAACGCCACAAATCGCCCAGTTTCTGAACGCTCGGGGGGTTGAGATCAGCATGCTGCAGGTCTTTCTGGCGGGCTTTGGAGCCTACCTGTTTCTGCTCGGTAAGCACCGCGTGTTCAACCAGCGTTATCTCGAGCACCACGCAGTCGATATTGCCTGGTACCGTCGACTGCGCGAGGTTGATCAGGAAATGGTTGCAGCTGGCCTGGCTGGCACCGATGCGCATGGGGCCGTGATGAGCGAGATGGCCCAGCTCCGCAAGCAATTGGGCTTCTTGGTCGATGCAGATGACTTCATATTGCAAGCTGAAAGTCTTGAACCGAGTAATGAGCTGGCTGCGCGGTAAGCTCAAGTAACTCAGTCATTTTTCCCCTGTAAAGTACAGTCCGGCTTCGCAGCACAGAGCCCGGCATCTTCGGTACACGATAAGGATGTTGGAGTACACGTCATGACCATCGAGCTAAACACCACAGCCATCAGAGGGCTCACCCGTCTCGCGCTTCCAGCTGACGATAGTTACATCTACCGGCTTGGAGTCGCGCTGTACGGCTTTGCTTCCCTCAGCAGCTTCATGGCCGAGCTCGCTCACCATATGGATCCGCTCGTGAACCGCACTGAGCTTCAGGCACGAACGGGCGGCGAGATCCTCAGCGAATTCCGCAAGTGCGTAAAGAAAGCTAAGGCAACAAAACCTGCGGTCGGGCCTATCGGCCGCGCCGCCGCTGACATGTTCCAAGCACTAAACACCCGGCGCTCGGACATCATGCATGCCTACCCGATCACCAACCAAGCCAGGCAGCAAATTCTGCACCGTCGGTTGGACAAGAAAAATCGCTACTTCGAGGTCACCAACGAGATGCTGGAGGAGTTCATCAGCAAGCTACATGACGTGAGCAGCTTGCTGTATGACATTCGCGTCATCATGAAGCCAGAGCTTGGCGACCGAGTGCCGGCTGCTAAGTAGTGAGCAGCTTAGATGCGTGCTCAGAAGCCCTGGAGGCGAATAGCTTCAGGGTTAGCCTCGGACTAAAGTAAATCGCCCCTGGTTTCGTAGTCATTCAATAACCTCGTTGGGCTGGATACGAGTGGCTGCTACTGGCCGGTTTCCGCCTGTGGCCAACCGGCTGGAGTCGGCCAGTAGCAGCCATTCCCTTCAC
Organism: Stutzerimonas stutzeri; assembly: GCF_024448895.1. Lineage (GTDB taxonomy): Bacteria > Pseudomonadota > Gammaproteobacteria > Pseudomonadales > Pseudomonadaceae > Stutzerimonas > Stutzerimonas stutzeri_Q. The sequence goes on along the minus strand of NZ_JAMOIC010000037.1, from coordinate 13,323 downwards.
GCAGCTTCGATCTCGAAGTGGGTCAGATGCAGAGTTAAGTCGCGCTGCAAGGAGGCACCGCTTTTAAGAAAGTTGTTAGCGGCAGCAGTGCTTGTATTTCTTCTCTGAGCCACAGGGGCAAGGCACGTACCGGCCTACCGGCGGGCCAATGTAGGCTGGTTGGTGCGTTATAGGTGGAACCCAGCCCCAGCAGACTTTGGGTCACCGGCCCTATTAGAGTCCCTCTCAACGGTCGCTTTGGTTCTTCGAACAGTCATACGCATGCTTCTTTAAGAAGGCGTTTTTGATCGGTAGCTGACAAGAATGGCCTAAGAAGGCTGGAGCGACGACAAAGTTGCCCAAATTCGGTCATCCTCACTGCATTGGCTGCGCCACACCTCCGCGACGTTCGATGCGTCACACCGAGACATGAAGGATCTCCAAGCCGACCGTCCCCATCACAGCATTAGCACTACGCAAAACACCTATTATGATCCTTGAGACGGACAACGAGTGAACTCGGCAAAACGCGCTGAAAATCAAGCTTAGGCCCCTGTCAGCGCTTCCGCCCTCCTCATCGCTGCTATCGCACCCTTCTGAACTTGAGTTTTGTAGCTCAGGCTTCGCCAGTGGTCGATTCATGCCTATAGCTCAACTGCCGATAAGCGTCGTCAGTCAGCGGTTCACGCTTGATATCTTTTGAAAAAAAGCGTCTGATCGCGATCCGATTAATCCTCCATATTCGGACAGGGACGTATGGGAATTTTGAGCTCCATGTTCGGCTGGATTCAGGCCAAGCCAGCCAAGGGTGACAACCCAGACCTCTATCCGCTCGACTACGACGAGCTCAAGAAAGAAATCGATGTTGAGCAGGAGGCCCGGCGGCTGGCTGTGCTCAATAGCCCCTCCCCTGATAAAACAACATTGAGTTCTGTGGAGATGCGCATAGTCGACAGGATCGAAGAGTATCGATCCAAAGTTGTCAGGTGGTCGCACGAGCACCTTATCTACCTACAGCGGCGCATGTCAGAGCTCGACATCACCAAGAACGTAAATCGTGCACGAGAGCTTGCAGAAGAATTTAAGCGCGTTGCGAACGACATCATCTCAAGTCATGACCATGAGCTAAGGCAGCTTGACGATGAAGCGCGTCGGGTGGCCGTGGATCTGGACAATTTTAAGGCCAGTAACAACCTCTATCGCCAGCCTAAAGAGCCAATGGGCGGGATCAAGAAGAGTTTTTGGATTCTGATTTTGATCAGCCTGATTCTGATTGAGGGCCTCATTAACTCAAATTTCTTTTCTGCAGGCCTTGATGGGGGCTTGATTGAAGGGTTCACCTACGCCGGTGTTCTGGCCGCCCTGAACGTTATCGTTAGCTTCTTCATCGGTTATATCGGCTTGAAGTACCTCTGGCACATCAAGCCCGCTGGAAAGCTTTGGGGGTATGCCTCTCTTCTTATAGCAATGGCCGTCATGTTGGTCATCGCACTGATCACAACGCATTTAAGAGACGCATTTACCATCGTTTCATTAGATGGTGATGCGATGGCTATCGCCTGGGATCGTTTGTGGCCGGCTCCTTTCCAGTTCCAAGGCATACAGTCTGTCCTGCTGTTTGGCGCTAGCGTTTTCTTCTCCATCTGCTCATTGGCGAAGGGTTTGACCTGGGGCGACATTTATCCAGGCTATAGCCGACATGCAGAAAGACTCGCCGAAACTCGAGCCATGCATGACAGCAAGGTTGATCTGGTGCGTGAAGAGTTGAAGGCATCCAAGGAAGAGTTTGAAGAACGGCTAGACAAGATCCTGAATGACTCCGCCAGTGAGGTAGTGCGCCTCAAGGAGCACGTTGAGCGCAAGGCTATCACCGGCCGGCGAATGAGCAACTACCTCGACAAATCCGAGCACACCCTTGGCGCACTGATCGAACTGTTTCGAACCGAGAATGGAATGCACCGCAAGCTGGATACACCTGCTTACTTCAATGTTCCGGCCACCCTGCGCTCGATCACACCGCCCGAAGTAAATGTCGAACCGGATCAGCGCGATGTAGATAGGCAGGAAGCCTTGCTAGACGGCGTCATCGCACAGGCAGAAATCATACGTGGTCAAATTCAGTCAGCGTTCGTGCTGTGCTATGACCAGGTAACCCCGCTTCGTGATCATTTGAAATCGGCGCAATAGTCATGGCTCGACGCAGTAAATTAGCTCAGAAAAAGCACAATATCGCCATTGCAATGATGGTCGCCGCAGTAATCACAATGATCGCAATTGGCGGTGCCATTGCGTATCTCTACATGGGTCGTGATGAGCCCGTTGACTCGGTTACCTTGTGCCCGGCACCAGGCCCAGAAGGTCACACTGTCCTGCTGGTGGACAATACAGATCCAATGAACTTTATCCAGCGCCAGGCAATGACTCAGCGACTCAAGGAAGCTGCCGATAAGCTCGTCCCTGAGGGCCACATGGTGTCTGTCTTTGTGCTTGGCGAGTCATTTACTGACAACGCCATGCCGATTTTCGAGAAGTGCAACCCTGGCACTGGTGAGGGCAAAAATTCACTAAACTCCAATCCCAAGCGCATCAAAAAACGGTTCGTAGATGAGTTTCAGGGCCCACTGGTTCGCCTGAGGGATCAGGTAGTGCTTGATACACCATCTGACCGCTCACCAATCTTCGAGATGCTGCACCTTTTGTCGATCAATGGCTTCAGCCGTATCGATGCACAAGGCCCTCGCACGCTCATCATTTTCTCGGACATGCTCCAGCACATGCCTGAATTCAGCATGTTCAAGGCTCTGCCCGAGTTCAAAGCTTTCCGAGAAAGCACATACGGCCGCAAATCTCAGGCTCGCCTGGAGGGTGTTGAAGTGCACCTGAATTATTTGCTCAACCACCCGAAACTGCAAACGAACAAGCAGGCGTCTTTTTGGGAGCAGTATTTTGATAACAGCGGTGCGCACCTGGTCAGCGTCAAGGCCTTTGAGGGATAAGCATGAACAGCCAAAAACAGATCAAGCTGCCGGCGCTTTTTGCCGTAGCGTGCGCAGCCAAGATTTTGTGCCTAATCATCAGCTTTGTGATCGGCGATCTGTGGATCACAGGTGTGCTGCTTCCAATCACAGTGATGGTCGCGTATCTGGTGATTGGTGGTAAATACCGCACATCAGACGTCTCTGATGAGAAGTTTGCCGACTCTTGCTACTACCTCGGCTTCATCTTCACGGTCGCATCGATCATTGCAAGCCTGATCGACCTGCCTAACATACAGGGCGACATGCTCACCATTGCCGCTCGCTTCGGCGCTGCGATGATCACCACAATTGTGGGCCTGACAGTACGCGTCGTGCTGGTTAGCTTCCGGCCGAACATGGATGACGCACTGCGCAATAACGAGCAGAGTGCGATTGACGCCTCGCGCCGGCTGACAGACGAATACTCGCGGGCTTTGATGGCGCTGGTGCATTTTCGGGGGGAGGTTTTGGAGGCGACCACTGAAGCTGTCAAATCTGTGCGCGACAGCTTCGAAGAAATTGCCAAGCACAATGCTGCTCAGATGGATGCGCATTACGTAGAGCTCTCTGAGCGCAACAAGGCTCATTTCGAGGATCTGAGCAACCGCATCAACTATGCATTTATTGAAAATGTTCGAGAGATCAAAAAATCATCGATGAGCCTGGGCCTTGTAGTCGAGAAATATGCGCGTGAGACCGGCGCGTCACTGGGCAAGCTCAATCAAAACGTCGAAGACTTCACCAACAACGTGGTGGCGAAGCTCGACAGTGTAGCGTTTCCCGATGATTTGTTTTCTCAGAAGCTCGCCGGGCCTATCGATGAGCTCAGGGGCTCTACCGAACAGGTAACCGCAGGCGTTCGCGCTGTTACCAAAGACGTGAACAGCGCGGCCAAGTCTGTTGAGCGCTCCGTTTCAAAGATCAACACCCAGAGCGAAAGCATCAGCACTGTGCTCGAGTCTGCTGCACTCATAGCTCAAGAGCAATCGCGCATGGTGGAGCTGGCATCATCGACCCATGCGATGACCCTGGCCCAGGCCGAGCACCACAACCAGGCGCTGGAAAGACTTGCGCAACAACAAGATCGAGTCAACGAGCGCCTCGATGCCCAAATCACCAGCCTAAACGTCATGTCCAAGTCAGCAAAGGATATGAGTGGATCAGTCGCAACGCTAGTTGAGCAGATCAGCCAGGGCCAACAGGCGACTGTAAACCTGTCTCAGACCGTAGAGCGAAGCCATGCCGATCAGCAGTCGCTGATTAATGCGATCAAGGTCACCATGGAGTCGCTACCCATGCTGGTAAAGGAGTCTCGTACACTGTCAGAGGCTCTGGTTGGCGAGATGAGGTTCTTCCAGGACGAGTCCATCAAGAATCAAGAGCAAATCACAGCAGCTCTTGAACGCTTTGAAGCTGCATCCAGCAAAGCACTCACGACACCCCGCATTGTAGATGGGCGTGTGTCCACTAGCGTTGCGGCGCCGACGGCTCACGATGCGGCCCAACACGAAAATCTGCTTGAGAGAGTGGACGCTGCCATTGGAGCAATCAAGGCCGTGTCCTCCCCCGCGCCCCTTCGTCCGACCGCAGACACCTCTAGCTCAACGTAATCGAAGGTACATGGATGTCTGCTAAGAATGATCAGGTCTTTCAGCTTTCGCTGACTGAAATCGCCTTCATGCTCACCTTTCTCCTGATGCTTGTGCTGGGCCTCATGCTGGTTGGTCTGCAGAACAAGAATCGAGATCTGCTTGATCAACTTCAATCAGAGTCCACCCTCGAGCAGCAGCATTCAGCGATGACAAGTGCGCGTGATTTCATGCGGCAAACGCTTGAGACTATTGGTTTCAAAGACCCTGACGAGGTGATTTCACAGCTGGTTAAGGAATCTCACGCCCATGCAGAGTCAGAACGCCTAAAGGTGCTGCTCAATGAGAAAGAGCAGCAGCTGACTGCGATGGTTGAGCTTGAGAAGGTGCTGGCTCAGATGAGTCAGAAAACCGAGGCCACTGCTGCGCAAATTCAGACCTCTCTGGTCGTCATGTCAAAGCTAGGTGAGAGGCTGGGGCCTGAGTCGTCAGCAGGTGATCGGTCCGCTGAGCTTGATCGTCTCATTTCAGCGACAGAGCTTGTAGCCGGCCAGGCGCCGAAAGATGACGAGTTGACGATTGTAGAGAAGGCAACGGCTGTCGTGGCTGATGCCCAAGCTTATCAGGAGATTAAGAGCAACAAACTCAACCCCGTCGAGCTCAAGCGAGAAAATGCCAACCTTCGAGGACAAATGGTGTACCTGCAGAACAGGCTGGATGCACGAGGCGGAATGGACTTTCCACCTTGTTGGGCAGATGAGGTAACCGGTAAAACTCAATTGCTGTTTTCGTTGGTGCTGCGCGATGAAACTCTACTGGTCTCCCCCGCCTGGCCGGCCAGCCGCGAACAGGATGCGGCTGTACTGCCGAACATAAAGCAGATCCTTTCCAAACCAGAGGTTGGGTATCCTGAATTCATAAGCTCAGTGCGACAAATCTTCGCATTGTCCAAGCAACAGAACTGCCGGCACTATGTTCTGATCGACAATACCATTACTGATGCCGTGCAGTCAGATCGAAAGCGCCTGATGATCGAAGGCAGCTTCTACAAGATTGAAAAACGCCGTTGAGCTAGGGGTTTATGTGGGTAGTTTCTATGCTGTCAAAATCGGTCTCAGGCCTGGCGTCTACGAGGGGTGGTTCGGTATTGGTGGCGCTTTTGAGCAGGTCAACAACTACCCGAACGCCAAATACCGTCAGTTTTTCACTCAAGATGAGGCTGAGGATTGGCTCGATGATGAGGGTCAAACAACGCTCCCAGCCCAGCCGAGACCCATCCTCGATGGCATAGGCGTAATCGTAACGCTCATACCAACTGGTTCTACTGAAGCCACAGGCGAGTATGTGGCGACTGGACGTTACGAAACGAGAGAAGCAAAAGAGGCCGAACGCCTGGCAATAGACGAATTCTGGACGGACGAGCTCAGCGCCAGGGGCACCCCTTATTGCATCACCCTGGAGATTGGATTCTGATGGGCTGCCCACCATGCACCTCTAAGCCTCTTCTGGCCTACTTCGTTGCAGCCGATGATCAGAAGAAAGCGTGATAGAGGTTCAAGCACCGGCGACCGCAACCGAGTTGATGCAACTCAGGACGGGGATAATCATTCGCTGGATCTCGTCTAAAACGGCTCCGGCAATATGATTGTTGCTACCCAGGGCGGCTGGTGGGTCGAAGGCGATGTAGGTGTAATCAGCCAAACAGGCTCTTCTAACTCCGCCTCGCTGGGTCAGAAGCTGTCAGGTATCGAAGGACAATGACAGACACCGCTACCATCATCCAGAACGGCGTAGGTAACAGTGCTGTTGTGGTGCAGGGACAGTAAAGACTGACGCGAGTCGAAACCCCGCCTATCTTGGAGCCTAAAACCCAACCGTTTGGCTCATACTAATTCCCTTTTGAGTGGCGAAGAATCCGTCCCCCACACATTCATAAGGCCGTCATTGAGCAAGTAGGTGAGCGTCCTGATCCGGATGACTGAAGTCAGAAGCCCAGCGTACACGGGCGCTTTTACTCCGTGCCCAAGCAGGCTTCTAATCTCACGACAGAACTGCGCGGAGCGATCCACACCCATTTTTCCGCGGTCAGACCACTTCAACGCTACGCCTCCTCCCTGCTGGGGAAGGTGGTGTAGCACTCGGAAACTGAAGTAAATTCACCGTCACGGCAGAGCCAGCGGCTTAAGAACGTATACCCGACTGCCAGCCCGGCAATATGTGCCCTGGTGGCCCTATCGCTTCGGCGGTTGCGCGCAGCTGCTTGGGCACGGGTCTCGTCCTTGTATTTAGTCTGAAGCAAGGAAACGATTAGCAGTGCCATCAGTACGTAGAACAAGCTTACGAGCAAGAGCTTTGCAAGGAAGGACAAGCCGATTTTCCAGATAGCGTCATTCGCTACAAATGCCATGAATAATGCGAACGCAATAGCGAGCAGGACAGCAAGCATTCCCACAAGCTCAGGTAGTGGCGATGGAAACTCTAGCCACGAGAGCAGTAACCAGGCGAAAAACCCGCCTACGGGCAGAGCATTGGTGACGAGCGCATCGGTATAGTTAGCGTAGACGGTCAGCTCGCCGGAACGATGCAGCGCAACGGCCGCACCCAACACGCAGAGCATCGCGATAGCAGCATATTTCCAAGCCGGTCCATCAACAAACCGCTCCCACAGACCTTTTTGAGCGGCAGGGGCGATAACTGGTTGAACCTGGCGGCCAGTACTCGCTGCCTGCGAGACAGCCGAATATCGCGGACTCGATACGGGACGGGCTTCGCTTGACCGCGCTGCGCTTTCCTGCTGCTCAGCGAGGGCATCCGAATTGATACGGGCTAGGTTTTCGCCTTCTCTGCGTAACAGCTCAGCCTCTTGCGCCTGCTGTCGCTGCGCTTCAACCACCTGCAGCCTCGCTTGCTCTGCTTCCCAAATGGCGATTGAGGCCCTGTGCTTTTCGTCACGAATGAAGTGACCGAGTTCGGTGATGCGGTCCGACATGCTCTCGTCGACACACTTCTGCACAGAGCAGACGTCTCTAGAAGCGACCCAAGCTCTTTGGGCGTCGCGCAACGCAATGGGGTCTCCCGCTACTCCACGAGCCTCGTGGTAAAGCTTGCTCAAGATATCGTCGAGACCAGATAAGTAGCCATCGCGACAGATTTCTTTCTCGGCAAAACTGGCGGCCCTCGAGCAATCGAAGCTCACCGCTTCGACGCTTATGGTCAATAACATTAGGAACAGCGCTAACACGCTTCGGAAGATCATCATTTGGCCTATGTATTCCAACGTCGCGCCAGCGGGTGGCGCATCGCGACGTAAGCTACTAGCGTCGCGATTCCATGAAGTTATGCTGAAGCCGGACAATGAGTTGATTGCCAGCCAGCCCTACTTATCTGACCGGCGTTTGCCGTCCATCAGAGTGTGGTCTGAACTACAACTAGACCGGACGCGGCTAAAGGCACGGCCGGTGCCCTCTGATTAACGGCACATAAACAGTAAACTTGAATGGAGCGAAATGGCCGCCTATCTGGCGACCGCCGTCAGGCTCGGTGCACGCTTGGGAGGTAGCCTATAGCCAGGCGTATGCAATCGATTGCTGGGTTCCTAGCCCGGCTGGCTCGAGCCAATGCCGGTAGGCCTCCGTACACTACAGTGCTCATGACGCGCCTGCTGGTCTTGCGGCAGTTGTTCAAACTCGGAGTTTCAGCTCCTCGACCGCATGAGCGGGGTCAGCGTGGATCGTCGGCACAAGCTGGTCCCAACGTGCAGGTGAGCGAGGCGGACACGCTGCATCTGGTCGCCGTGTTGGATCGAGGAAACAGCAGCCGAGACTTCTGGGCTGATCGTGGCTATCACAACAAGCCTCGCGAACATTGGCTCAGCTCAACGGATGGCGCCCGCACATTAGCGTGAAGGCCAAGCGAGCAAGCCCATCGGGAGCGGAATAAAGCACGTAGTCAACGCATACCCAGCCCACGAGCACAGGTTGAGCGAGATATTAACCAGCCTGGCCCAGATGGGTTGCAAAACGCCGCTCAATACATATTAGCCAGTGGTGATACTTTGCACAGCCATCGCTTCAGACAAAGCCATGTAGGACAGCGTCACGACCCGGCAAAAAGGCAGGCTAACACTGCCAAACGCAGCCTGACGTCTTATGCAAGTTCAACTGCGACAGGGTTTTTCACCACATTGAGCGGGGGCAGAGTATTGCCATGCTCTAGGAAATACGAGTCGATCGCCAAAGCTTCATACCAAAACAATCGTCCAGTCAGCATATGGTCTGACCCAAGTTTTGATAAGGGAAAAAAAGCAATCATCATTTTTTCCGTCTTTCCTTGAGGCCATCGCCATGCTGCCGAATGGCCATCGTAACGTTCCTCCCAAAATATGCCTGCTGAGGATGCGAATTGTGCTATGCGGGCCTTAAAGTTCTTTGTCTGCCCGATATATTGCACCCCCGGTTCATCTGGCGTGGGCATCGCGCCAGTAGGTGACCAAGCAATACAGTAAATACCTGCCGCATTCGTGATACTGGCCAGGCCCGGATTGATCTTGTGCGAACGACCTCCTGTTCCTGGCCAGAAACACCCTTCCACGTCTGTCCAGGGAAACCAGCGGTTCTCATGAGGGCGAAGATCGAATAGCTCTGACGGCATGGCGGGCTCCAGTATTTTAGGTTCGTTTATTAGCATTATGGGACCGTGGAAGCGCAACAGACCCCCCCGCGGTCCACGGAGGTCCCGCACGTAAAGAATCTCCTAGTCTTCACGAACCTAGAACAACTTCCAAGAAAATCATACGGCAACACAGCCATGCGACGCATTCCGTCGTGCACATGCGACATGCTCCCGGCACGACAGTCAGGAGCATATACATGGATCGCTTGATCAAAGAAAATCTCGAAGCCTTACTGAAGGAAGCAGCCGGAACCAAGCGCCTTGGGCGACGAATTATCAATCTCGCCGGCTTCCTCGGCACCGCAGAAATCCCTGCTGGAATCCAAATCCAGCTCAACGAGTTATCACGTCTTCTGATCCTTCATGACGCGTTCGATGCTCTGCTGGAACCCATCACGCTACTGTCACGCGCTGACGTGTCGCGCATGCTCGACACCCAAGCACTTGTAGCAATGATTTCCAGCCTAGAGGCATCCCGCCAAGCCATCGCGGACACGGGCACGATCAATTACGCGGAGCTCATCACCTGGCTTGTAGGCCAGGCCCAGTCGCGCCGAATCCTTCGCCTGAAGAACCCAGCGTCTGGAGCGTGACGATGGCCGACCTGAGCAACCTCATCCCACCGCTTCCACTGCGCATGCGCATCATGGACTTCAACTCGGGTTACGAGTCCATACACACACAGATCAAGTGGAAAAATCAGCGCACCCTGCTGGGAGCCAGTGACATCGCCTTTGCTATCAACGCCCCACTGGACTATCTAGCCGACGACGATGGGGCCAACTATGTATTCTTTGTCGAAACAACTCCTCGCTCGAGAGATCTGGGGCGTGGCGGTTACCAGATCGTGGCAGAGCCGCACATTGCCGCGACGGAATTTCAAGCCTGGTCCGAACAAGTCGTTCGCTACGTTCGTATCGCGGCATTAGGCTGTGAGTGGCCCGGACGCAACTACGCCGACTTCCGCCAGTTCCTAACCTATAGCAAGGGCCGGCAGCTCCATTTCTCGCTTTCGGACATCGACTACGCGTTTCCACTGCCCTTGCTGGCCCCCCCCAGCAAAGACTTCCGCACGCTTTACCTACTACTAATCGACAACGAGATACCGGATCTATATACCCTCTCCGAGCTTGCAGAGGCGGTCGAAGAAATGAACCCCCGCTTGGAAACGATGCTATTCAGTACAGCCATCCAGCCGAACATGCCCGCGAGGGTAATGTTCTTGGGCGAAACCTCGGCTAGCCTGGTGCTTTGAGTGCCGCTTTTGCATGCAGCGCGCATGCACCAATTGCACACAGGCGATTTGGCAAAAGCGATAATCGCCAAACTAACAGCTGAAGGGATCTCACCGGTGCCCACTAACTCTTCTCGTCGCACGCTGGCTCGTCAGTGGGAATTGCTCAAGCTCTTGCCGACTAAGCCCCCGGGCCTATCCGCGTCCGACCTGCAGCGCCGACTCCAAGATTCCGGTCACGAAACGAGCAAACGGACAGTGGAGCGAGATCTGAACGAGTTGTCGCAGTTATTTCCTCTGGAGTGCAATGACAAAGGTGCGCCTTATGGCTGGCATTGGATGCCAGGCAGCCCAACCGAGCTTCCCGGTCTGTCGCTGAGCGATGCCCTGACGTTGCAGTTGCTGGAAGGCAGCGTGCGCCTCCTGATCCCGCGCTACATGCTGAAAACGCTGGAGCCAAGGTTTGAGCAGGCCCGCCTGAAACTGCAAGCTTTGAAAGAGGAAGTCCCTACAGCCGGCTGGCTCGACAAGGTCGCCACGGTGCACCCCGAGCTTTCATTGCTCCCACCGATCGTCGATGTGCAGCATCTGGAGACAATACAAGAAGCCCTGCTGCACAACAGACAGCTTGATTGCAGCTATTACGCAGCCCACAAAGATCGCCAGCGCCACTTCACCCTCAACCCACTAGCGCTCGTTCAGCGCGGTCAGGTGACCTACCTGCTGGCAACAGTGGATCCATTTGAAGATGTACGCCAGTTTGCATTGCACCGATTCGGTACCGTGCAGCAGACCGCATCCGCCTCAACCATGCCAGAAGGCTTTAGCCTGAAAGCCTATCTCGCAAGCGGCGCCATGCAGTTCGGCACCGCAGCCACAATAAAGATCGAAGCTTGGGTCAACGAAGGCCTGAGCCGACTCCTTGCAGAGACGCCCCTATCAAACGACATGCTCTTGGCACCGGAGGACGACGGCGCCGTTGTAACGGCGACGGTCAACGACAGCTGGGAGCTGCGCTGGTGGATCCTTTCGCATGCTGGCTCGATCCAGATTCGAAAGCCCGCTACGCTAGCAGGGGAAGTAGCTTATAGACTCAAACAAGCCCTTCAATTGCAATCAAACAGGTAGCCCATGACTGATCTGACCGTTGTCGACATCTGCTGGACCGAACGAACCAAGCTCGTGTATGACGCTGAGAAGCAGGAATACATGCTTCCTAGCACGCCCTCGGCGCTAGGAAATGGGCTCTATTGCATTTATGGCCGCCACCCCGTTTATGGCCCTGATGTACTTCTATATATCGGTGAAACCAAAGAAGCGGAGAGTCGCCGCTCCTTCCGAGATAGGCTCGGTGAACACGTAAAAGGACGGTTCTGGTACCACGCCAACCTGTCTGTAACGCTTGGCACTCCAGACGCTAGCCTGATGCTGCAGCCCCAGGACATCTGCCTTATTGAATCGATTCTGATCGCAGCTCACAAACCGGCGTTGAACCGCAAGCACATTGACTGCGCGATGGCGGGTGCCGAGCGGTTCCTAATAAGAAACTGGGACTTTCCCGAGGCGCTTCAGCACGAGTGCTCGGGGTACTACTGGCGACAGTAACCACCAGCACCAGCTAACGGCCTCTGTTGCCCTCCGCGGGTTGCGACATCTGATGGCAGACACCGCAAGGACTTCGTAACCTTCCCGCAGAGCTAGCTGAAATCGAAGACGGTTCTGGCAGCTCATCAACCTCGCCACGACGGACCTTATGGTCGACTCGGTATTCAGTGCGCTTCGGTATCGGCAGCTAGGCTCGCATCTTCTCGGCCGATAACCGCAACATCTCTGCCCGAGCCAATAACGCTCAAATGGTGCGAGTATCACATCCGAGCAAGGTTTAGGCGGTGCCCCATTCGTAGTGCTCGTCCGCCCTCTGGCTTGATACGCAGAGGCTGGCTGTCTTTGGTCAGGTAGGTCATGACCTTCATGATATTGCAGCGAGCATCCTGATCGGAGCGGTAAATCGTTCCGATCCCAGTTCTTTGCCATACGACTCCTTATCGTCATTGCAGCTATGGAAATGTCCTTTTCCTTTAGTGATGCAAGCCCATAGCTCACCGATATCCCTGCCCTTTTTCCAGTCGCTGCGCACATGGGCGCCGTTGAAGAAGAACGCGACGTGAGCGTGAAAGCCCTTCCCCTCCCCCTGCTCAATGCTGCAGCCACAGCCCTGTAGATGGGCTACTAAGAGATGCGCCTATGAAAAACACCCTATAGGGAACGCCCAAACCGGCTGGAATTCATGACTTGAAAACCATGCCCGAACACTTTAGAACGTGCTTTACACATATAACTGGCCCGATAAAAGAACTCTTTCAGCTCGCTATCTTCCTCTCGAGATAAATAGTAGACAGCCCCTGTAGGCACATGTACCAACCCCTTATATTCACCATACGGTATCCGTAAGGCGCCGCTCCAGGCTCGAGCAATTCGCGTGTATAGATTGTCACGCTTAGAGTTAAATCTCCCGAGGGTATGAAAAGCGTCCTTGTTTACGAGCATAACGAAGTGATAATGCTGGCTGTCGTCACCCTCCTCTCGCGTCCACATCCAATATAGGTCAGTTTCAGGCGCGTAGCGATTAACGGCCCTAGCAGATTGACGAGCACTTCTAACCATTAGCTTGATTGCGGCATTAAAGCGAGACACCACTTCGTTGGTGTAAGCCTCAGCAGGCATGGATATGCCTTTAGGTAAGTGCAGATCAAACCGAAAAGCAAACACCCTCGGGTATCGCGCCATAGCTGCGATAGTGACGTCATGTAGACGCTCCAAATGCTCATAGATG
>NZ_JAMOIC010000036.1 GCF_024448895.1 Stutzerimonas stutzeri | reverse complement strand
GGTCTTAAAGCGGTCGATGATTACATTTTTGTAAGCTTCTCAAAAAATCGAAACCTCATCATCTTCGGCTTGTCCGTTTTTAGGAGAGCATTCGAAAGCCACTTCTAAGCAGGGCTGCGCGAACACGTTGAGTCGCCGATCCAGCAGCAATCATTAAAGAGGTCTAACTATGCAAATGTCTTACTGGCGCTTTGCAGCGATGGTAGCCACGTCTACGATCATTATGTATGGCGTGATGTACTTAAATACTTACTCGTTCGAGCATGTTTTTTGGAGCGAGACTCGCGCTTGGATGGCATTAGTGATGGGCGCGGTAATGGCAGTAGTCATGCTCGCATTCATGCTCAACATGTATAAGCGTAAGTCAATAAACCTAGCGATATTGGCAGGAAGTGCAGTAGCTTTTACCATTGCACTATGGCTTGTACGTGGGCAAGCGACGGTAGACGACACGGACTACATGAAGGCCATGATCCCCCACCATTCCATAGCAATCCTAACAAGTGAACGAGCTCAGATTTCAGATCCTCGCGTCCGCAAGTTAGCTGACGAAATCATCGACGCTCAGCGCCGAGAAATCGCAGAAATGAAGTCCCTGATCAATGAACTAGAAAGGGCAAATTGATTACCAGAAACGGTGTGTCCACAGCCCAGGGCATGACGGTGGCGACATTGATGGTCTCGCTACCGCTCAGGCGAATCTCCTCAGCGATTGCCGCGCCGAGATTTATGACACCACCTTTGGTCGCTGCGGAGGAGGCATGATAAGCCAGCGGTATCTCGCTCTCGACTGAGCCCACGTTGACAAGCGTGCCGAAGCCTTGAGCTCTGAACTGGCGCATGGCTGCGTGGCTGCCATAGATCATGCCCTTAAGATTGACATCCACGATCCGCGCATGGTCCTCGACGGGAACGTCCTCGAAACGACCCAGCGCTCCGACCGCAGCGTTGTTAATCCAAACGTCGATCCTGCCGAAACGCTCGATGGCGGCTCGTGCCAAGTCCTGCATCTCGTTCGGGTTGCTCACGTCGGTGGTCACCACCAGTGCCGATCCTCCAGCCATGCGTATCTGCGCGGCCAGTTCTTCGAGCACGTCGGTCCGGCGGGCCGCTAGCACCACGTCGCCTTGCAGAGCGGCAAGCTTGAGCGCCACGCCGCGGCCGAAGCCACTGGAGGCACCAGTGATGACAAAGGTTTTGCGAGCAACGCTTGGCTGGTCGCTTGGTTTCAGGCGCGGGGAAACGGCGCAGCCACTGAGTTGCAGAACGGCGAGCAGTACTAGCAGCAAAGCCAATCGCTGCGATGGGAATATTCGCAAAACCATTTTCGTTTTCTCCCAGCAAAATAAGGTCGCATGGCCCGCTTGGTTGTTGTTGGACCGCCTTTTTGCCAGGAGCTTTCATGCTAATTCACTCAATTAGTTTTCAGCGCTCAATCGGGAGACAGTGGCAAGAGAATAGACCGTTACGGTGGCGATCATCGGTGGCTAAGTAAGAGTTGCTAGCGCGTAACTATTCGTATTTCGCTTTGGAATGAAATGCTGCTGGACAGGGATTGATTCGCTCTTGGCAGTTGCGGGTATCGTACGCACTTTTTCGATATGTCATGGAGGCGCGAACATTAAGCGCACCATGGCTTTTCTTATTCTTCGAGGGGCTCTGACACTCCCAATTTAGTAGTGCCAGAGCAGTGAGTTACGGATGTTATCCTGCCATTCGCTCACATTCCTCAGCGCAGTTCATGCACGCCTTCGCACACTCTTGGCAATGATCCATTTCATGCTTCGCGCATTCCTCTCCGCATGCACGGCAGATCTTGGCGCAAAGGGCGCAGAACTCCTTAGCATATTCACTTTCGCGGCTCATCAGTGTGGCAGCCAACCTGCAAATGTCCGCGCAGTCGCGGTCAAGCTCGATGCAGCGAGCCATCATTTTTACATCATCCTCGCGTAGGCAAGCAGAGGCGCACATTTCGCACACTAGGGCACAGTTCGAACAAGCTTGGATACAGGATGCGAACATTGAGTTTGTCATTTACGTTCTCCAGGGTTCGATAGTTGTATTTCGTCGTTTGCTTACTGGCCGATATGGCTCATCAGCCTGTTAGCAGACACTGAATTACGACACGCTCCTACCGAGCCCGTTTCGAAAAACCTCATTACAATGTTGTAAGGTAAGTCCAACCGCACCGGGGATCTGCGGGCGCAGTTGGTGGCGATGTGGCCGTCAGATTGCCTGTACGGCTTCGCTAGTCTGTTCGAGATGATTGAGTTGAAAATGAGGGAGCTCCCTGTCGCCACGACTGGGAGTATTCGTTGGGGAACGGCCGGAGCGCAAGCCGCTTAACTAGGTAAGTTACTGGCCTTGCGGCCTAACTTTTAGGAAGGAAGCAATTGCAAAGCCCTCCGGTACCGTTGCGTCGACTAGGATGGCCTAGGGCCGATCCTCTGCTTGCTGAACCGCCTTTCTTAGAGCCTCGATCAGAACCGCATAGGCACACATATACCGGATGTTAGTGCTCGTGTTGCTTCCCGTCTGCGTGCACATGGTTTTTTGAAGGGGATTTGCCTTCCGCATCGGCACTGTCACTGCCATTGCTGTGCTCAACCGCCTGGGGCTCCTCGGACGCATGATGGTCATCGCTTTCGTTATTACCATGATGACCGGAGCCTGATTGGCCGGATGCTCCACCTGTGCTGCTGGAGCCATGGTGATCCGAGCCGCCACTGTCGCCCTGATGGTGGTCGCCCGAGGCCATCTCGCCGTGTTGCTCACTATGCCCAGCTGGGGTCTCCCCACCACCATGCTGGTGACCACCGCTAGACGCAACGAGTGCTCGATACGCTCCTTCATCTAACTCAGGAAGCTTCTGCAGAAAAGCCACCATTCCCCAGATGTACGGGTCAGCCATGCTTTTACCCCACGCGGGCATCCCAGTGGCCTTAATGCCATGCTTGATGACCCAAAATGTTTTTGCTGGGTCATCGTATAGCCCCGCCTCAGCCAGGCTGGGAGGAGCGGGATAAAGGCCATTGCTTAGCTCGGTCTCAGCCATGCCTGGCGCCAAATGACAACCCACACACATCGAGTCGTAGTTCCCCGCCCCGGCGCGGATTTGGTCTTCATCGTCGAGAGATGGCACGGCTATGTCTTCGGAGCGAGCCTCAATCGAGCGATTGCGAGCAGTTTCCAGGAATGCGTGCACGACTCCCGTATGAGGATCATCCGCGGCAACGCTAATCAGTCCTGAGAAAACAACTCCGGCCACTACCAACAGGCCTAGAGCACAGAAGGCAGCGAAGCTAATAATTATTCTTTTCATCGAGGGACCTTAAAACCAAAGCCTGATGCCAGCAACGAACCGCGCCTCATCTAGGTCTTCGCCGTCATCTCTCGCCATATCAGCGGTATTACCGTATGCCCGGCTCCACGTGACGCCGATGTACGGTGCGAACTCACGAACGATTTCGTATCGGAGGCGGAGCCCCACCTCTGTATTTGCGAGACCAGCGCCCACTCCGTGTGCAGGATCGTCCTTGCCATAGAAATTGAGCTCGGCAGTCGGTTGGAGGATGAGCCGGTTAGTTAGGAGAATGTCGTACTCGCCTTCAAAACGTGCTGCTGTCTGCCCACCTTCACCGACGAAGGCGGTGGCTTCCGCCTCAAACCCATACAGCGCCATCCCCTGGACGCCTAAAGCCGCCCACGTCTGCGGCGACTCGGGCTTAAAGTCCTGGCGAACACCTGCTACTACATCCCACCAGGGACTGATTGCACGCCCGTAAAGCGCCTGAATTTCCGCGTCTTCAGTAACGCCATTCGTTCGCTCACCTTCCGAGCGAAACCAGAACCGATTGATATCGCCACCAACCCAGGCAGTAGCTTCCCAACTGAGGGTGCTACCTTCATTTGCGTCCTGGTACTCAAGTTGATCTAGCAGAAGGAACCAGGCCAGATACTTGTCATGGACCGTATGACCTTGAAGACCAGGGAAAGCCGCTTCTCTATCCGCATCGGTCAATACTGGAATGAACGAGGGATGAACCACGCCGGGCATTTCGAGCGTATCGTCATGCTTCATTTGGCCATGGTTCATCTTGCTATGGTCCATCGCACCATGACCCATTGCAGAATGGTCCATTTGCCCACCGGAGCCATGATTCATTGCCGCGGGCTTGGCAGAAGATGCAGGGGCTTGAGCTGCCGGAATAGGAGGGGTTTGATGCATCGAGTGATCCATCATCTCGGCGGCGTTGGCTATCCGTCCAGCCGCTGCGCTCAACGAAACTCCGAGCGCAATAAGAGCAAAGCGAGAAGATCTAGTGGTCATGGTGCGAATCCACCTCAGTACCAGTAGCCTTCGGGTCATGATCCATCTTGCCATGGTCCATTTCACCATGGTCCATCGAGCCATGACCCATGTCGCCGTGGTCCATTTCTGAGTTAGAGGAGCCTTGTGTCTGAGATGCCGGCTTGTTGCCTGAATTTTGCGACGAAGCCGATGGTTGCTTGTGCTGATCATGCGTTTGCTCTGCAAACGCAGCTGATATATTCATTACGCCCAGCAGACTGAACATTAACGCGCTGCCGATAAGAGTTTTACGCTTCATAAAATTTCCCATATAAAGTTCCTCTTACTCGTCCACTCGGACTTCACGAAACATGCCCATTTCCATGTGAAGCAGTAGGTGACAGTGATAAGCCCAACGCCCGAGTGCATCGGCTGTCACGCGGTAGCTGCGCTTCGAACCTGGAGGCATGTCGATCGTGTGCTTGCGAACCATGAACTTTCCATTCTCATCCTCAAGATCGCTCCACATACCATGCAGATGAATCGGATGGGTCATCATGGTGTCGTTGACCAAAGTGATGCGTACCCGCTCGCCATATTTGAGCCGCAGGGGCTCCGAATCAGAGAACTCTATACCGTCAAATGACCAAGAGAACTTCTCCATGTGGCCGGTGAGATGGAGTTCGATCGTCCGACTGGGCTCACGGCCGTCCGGATCGGGGAAAGTGCTTCTCAAGTCGCTATAGGTCAGGACTCGGCGGCCGTTGTCTCGTAAGCCAATACCGGGATCGTTCAGCCTATGAGTTGGGCTCATGGTCTGCATGTCCACCAGTGGGTTATTGGACTCTGAGGGCGGGTGCGATTGCATACCTGCGCTCATCCCAGCCATTCCAGAGTGGTCCATCCCGGACATCCCACCCATTTTGCTGTGATCCATGCCGGCCATTGCGCCCATGTCGCCCATCCCTTGCATGTCACCGTGGTTCATGCCGGACATGTTGCTATGGTCCATCGCGCCCATGTCGCCGCCATGGTCCATGCCCGCCATACCGCCCATGCTGCCGTGATCCATCCCCATGTCGTCCATGGTGATTAGTGGTCGAGGATCGGTTTCTGGAACAGGAGCGCTCAGCCCTTCGGCAACCGCTAGCGTGCCACGGGCGTATCCTGTGCGATCCATCGATTGGGCGAAGATCGTGTAAGCCTCCTCGGTCGCAGGCTCGACAATCACATCGTAGGTTTCTGCCACGGCAATGCGGAATTCGTCGACGCTAACTGGGTTGACGTATTGGCCATCGGCTGCGACTACAGTCATCTTCAGCCCTGGAATGCGGACATCGAAATAGCTCATGGCCGAGCCGTTGATGAACCGCAGACGAAGCTTCTCGCCGGGCTTAAAGATGCCGGTCCAGTTCCCGTCGGGTGCTTGGCCGTTCATTAGATAGGTATAGGTGTAGCCGCTTACGTCGGCGAGGTCGGTGGGACTCATTTTCATCTGAGCCCACATTTTCCGATTCGCAATCGTAGCGGCCCAGCCGTCTTCGCTCACGTCGTTAATGAAGTCTCCGACAGTGCGCTTGTGGAAGTTGTAATAATCGGACTGCTTCTTGAGCTTAGAAAGGATTCGAGCGGGATCCTCATCGGACCAATCAGTCAACATCACCACATAGTCGCGGTCATAGCTGAACGGTTCGGGATCCTTCGCATCGATGACCAAGGGACCATAGACACCAAGCTGCTCTTGTAGGCCTGAATGACTGTGGTACCAATAGGTACCGTTCTGTTTAACCTGAAACTTGTAGACATACATGCCATCGGGAGCGATGCCGTGGAAGCTCAATCCAGGCACGCCATCCATGTTGGCCGGCAGGATCATGCCGTGCCAGTGAATCGATGTATCTTCGCTCAACTTATTCCTGACGCGCAGCGTGACGGTATCCCCTTCACGCCAACGTAGAAGCGGCCCTGGGATGGTCCCATTGATAGTCATCGCTGTCCGGGCCGCGCCGGTGATATTGACCGGCGTCTCCCCAATCAGCAGATCGAACTCCGTGCCGGTTAGTACGCTGGGCTGGCCTGGGCTACTCACTGCCCAGACCGGAGCTCGCCACAAGCCAAGACCGCCAAGGAGGCCTGCGGCAGTCAAGCCTTTAACAAAGGTTCGCCTAGAGGTTTTACGTTGCATGTGTACGTTCCAATCAAGCTAAGGAGCCAAGCCGAAACCAGCCTTTAGGGTTGGTGTTGCCAGCGTTAATCGATCTTAGAAGCTCGCGCACGGTCTGTCTTATCAAGCGACTCGCCATTATTCGTAAATATGGCATGCCGAAGAAAAACGCGTGATTACATTTTTGTAAGTTTAAAGCGCCCCGAAAACGTCTGCGATCAGAGTTCCGGTCACTTTAGCTGGCTTTACTTAAACCGCGGGCTGGATAAGAGCCGCTAAAAAGGTCCGGCCATAATCTAGCAGTTCATTAGCAGTTTGTTGCTCATTCACTGCTTTTCAGCGGATCTTTCCAGGCTTTGCGGGCAGTCTAGAAGGCCTCATGAGATTGGATAATTATCAAATCTTAGCCGCTCAAGAGGGTTGTAACCTACTAGCCAGTATAAACTTGGTCTGCTCGGTGCGAAGATATTAGGTTAGGTTTTTGACGAGCCATGGTTCGAAGTAGCTATAACGGCTTCGCCGGTTCTACAAACATTTCTGCCTATACCAGCACCGTGGCAGCTATAACATCGCAGAAGCTGCCACAGTTAAGAGCTGCGCAGTCAAATCTGCGTACGGTTTCGCTTCAGCAATTAGCATGAGCGTGCTTCGCTGAAGTTTCCTTCGCGGCTAGCTCCTGGGCTTGGTCGTTCTGGTCAGCCTGATAACTAGCGATCGCTACTTGGCGAGCCTGCTCCATACGAGCAAAGGTACGATCACCACCACCTTCTGCCATTGCATAGGAAGAGCTTGCTGCGATGGCGAGCAGTACAGAAAGGGATTTGAAAAGTTTCATGACTTTTTACCTTTGTTTACGAAGATACGGGAGACCCAGCGCAGCTCCATTAACAGAGGCTTGGGCTTGTGTGTAAGCTAACCGAGTGTCCCTGTCAGAAACCTGATCGAAACATTACGGTTTCGTCAGTAACGCAGAAGAAGTGAGTACAAGCGAAAGCGCAGGTTGCGTGTATGGCATCTTTACCTGCTGTAAATAGGTTCTGTTCCAGCATGCAAAAAAAAAGGCGCCATCAAGGCGCCAATAGGCCAAAGGAGCATGGAAATGGCCAAAAAGCAGAGTGTGGAGGCAACTGCTGGTGTAGACGTTAACGCTAGAAGCTGTCAGACAGATGATGCGAGCATTACGTTTCTGTAAGGTACTGGATGCAAGGACCGACAACCGCCACACTGTTCTAAATGCTTGCAGGAGTACCTTATGAAGCTTCTTGTTGCTGAAGACGAGCCGAAAACAGGCACCTACCTACAGCAGGGGCTCACGGAGGCCGGCTTCACTGTCGATCGAGTAGAGAACGGGACTGATGCTGCTCAGCACGCGCTTCACGGGGAATACGACCTGCTCATCTTAGATGTGATGATGCCTGGCTTGGATGGGTGGCAGGTTTTAAAGAATGTCCGCGCTGCCGGTAATGACGTTCCAGTGCTATTCCTTACCGCCCGAGACGGGGTTCAGGATCGAGTAAAGGGATTGGAGTTGGGCGCTGATGATTATCTCATCAAGCCGTTTGCTTTCTCCGAACTGCTTGCCAGGATACGCACGCTGCTTCGCCGCGGCAGCCATGCTCCCAACCAAACGATACTCAAGCTCCTCGACCTTGAGATGGACTTGCTGAGACGACGGGTTACGCGATCGGGGAAACGCATAGACCTAACTGCAAAGGAATTCGCACTTCTTGAGCTATTGCTTAGGCGTCGCGGGGAAGTGCTCTCAAAGTCACTTATCGCCTCCCAAGTATGGGACATGAACTTCGATAGCGATACCAATGTAATCGAGGTGGCGGTACGCCGGTTAAGGGCAAAGATTGATGATGAGTTCGAGCCGAAGCTGATACAAACTGCTCGCGGAATGGGCTATCTGATCGAGGCGCCAGGCTTTTAAAAATCACGCTATTTAGCGATTTGCGATATGGCCAATATAACTAGCGGGCCACCTCTGCTAATCCGTGGCGTACTGCTTTGTGCTGCTCGGCGGATCGGCCAATGCATATTCATGCGTAACTTAAGAGGCCTTAATTAGACCTCTTATTGAAACCAGAGGGATCTAAGCTATCACTGGATCCAGCTTTCGACCTCATCCGTTCCATATTCTGCTTTCCAGCCTTTCAGGACCTTGTGATTGCCACCTTTGGTCGCAACTATTTCACCGCTGTGAGGGTTCTTGTATGTCTTGACCTGACGAGCACGGCGTGGTGTCGGGCCTTGCTGAACCGGAGCGCGACGAGTCCCAAACTGCGGGTCAAGAATATTGATCAAACTAGGTAGAGTAATGCTGTATTCACCCATCAGCGAGCGAAGCTTATCTTCAAATTCCATATCCTTTTTAAGGCTCTTGTCGTTTCTCATGGCCTCAAGTTCGGCCATTTGCGACTTCAATTGCTCTTCCAGTTTACGGTACTCTGCCAGTCGGGACATTTATCATTACCTCTAAGGTCAGTGTTTAGACATTTTGGTCCATATGATATCAATACTTTCAACTTCAAGCATGGCGTGACGAAATTCGGTGGGATGTTTGCGTACCCCGAGGCTGCGGGAGGAATGAAGGAGGTCCGCAGGTCGAAGCCCGAGCTCCTAAGTGACCAGCAAATCGCCATGACATGGGTCGGTATGTGTACAGCGAAGGCCTGTGGAGTAACAGACGCTAGAATATTCAAGTGATGCGAGGAAGCAGCCTTCGAAGCGTGGCCCTACGATGACAAAATCTGCAACGGTGGAAGGTTTATCATCCGGCGCGATTCCGAAGAACAGACCCAGCAGACGATTTGCGAGCTGATCGTAAACACTCGCTGGCCTCAGAGCGGGTGCATCCGAATCCCGCGAAACTGCTTACCGTAGTGAGCTTACTCTGGCGGGAAATTCTGGTAGCCAACCGTTTACGCTCTTTGGGTGTTGAGATTTGTCAGAATATTTTGGCAAAAATCCTGCATCTAATCGTTCTCACCATGCGAATTGTCGAAATATTATTATCTCAATGCTAACTTCAAAGCGGGCCCAGCCCCTGATCCAAGGGGCTGAAATTGTCAGAATTATTTGTAAACCACCAAGTGTTCCTCAGGGATAAAAACTGTCTCTGGGGGATAAAACCTGTTTCAAGGTCTGGTCACGAAGGCTAGCTCGTTCGGCCATCGCTATTTCGGATGTGATAGATGTTATCCAGTTTGGTCGTAAGACCTCAGGCAGGCGAGACGATAAATTCGCTTCTAGCTAGAGACAGAATTGTCAGCGGTTCGGTTAGTAGACATTTTCACGATGCCAAATTCGGCATAAACCAGTGGCATATAAATAAGCAAAGCATTGCCAAACTATCCGAACTAAATACTGGAACCACAGCTAATAGCTTAGAATTGTTGCTAAGCTCTTGCACTGGGTACGATGTCCATGCTTATTTAACTACAGGTAAAAACGTAGAATATTTGTCCAATTACAGTTCAGCCACCAGATCCGTTAGAAACTCCTACATAGCTCACCATAGCATTAAAATCTGCCTTAGATGCTCTAAGCACGACATGGAACAAAACGGATTTAGCTATTGGAGAAAAGTGCATCAGTTTCATCGTGTAACTGTTTGCTCACACTGTAATGTACGTTTGGTAGATAAATGCCAAGCATGTGCGAAAAGTTTTTCAATTTTTAATGAAACCGATGACGGTTTTTGGCATAACTGCAAGTGTGGTCTGAGTTTTAATGATTGGGAAGAATTTGAAAATTTTGATATTAATGAGCACCGTTACTCAAGTTTTATAGCGGGTATTTATCAAAGCGAGAAAAGATGGCTAGGCATCGGTTTCGAAGGGCTCGCGGACTACACCACATCACAGCTTGGATATGACAAGAATTATCTACTAGAATTAAAAAAACGAGCTATTTCGGATATCCAGCGAAGCTTAATTGGTACCAAATTCAATTCATTAGAAGATGAGCTTTCTGTTAGTTTGAGGGTGTTACATCTTCTCTTTGGGAGCTTTGAGAAAATGCATGAATTTATTGGCAAAATAATCTTTCTAGATGACTCTGCTCCTATTAGCTCAGTGAATGATAAGAGCAATATGCGGGGCTTATGAAATCGTCGTGTACTCACTCTCGCCGGATGCAGTGAGGCGTATACCAATCATAGTCTTATGCTGCGCAAGGCTTCATTGATCAGAACATGACGCTAGTGATGGATTCGATCTTATGTCTAGCATTGTTATCCCTCAAACCACGCGGAACAGGTATCTCAGTGGGATTGCCGCTCTAAACCTTCCGTCTGCCGCAGGAACTGGGGACTGGCACTTCCTACAAACTTTCTTTGTACAGAGGTCTAGACGTTCAACTGGCTTCATATGTGGCTTGGGTTGCGAAATAGATACGACAGCCTTTCTAGGTGATGTCGGTGTGTTCGAATGCTCTAAGCTGTTAAAGAGCTTGGATATAGAATTCGTAGGCGATGCGGCATACTCTGCAAACCACACACGAGCTGTAGCGGACCTAGTTATCGCTGCAATCCGCATTGGGCGTAATGTGGATCATCTATGCATTGATGATTGGCTACCCAAAATGTCTGATAAAGAAAGACTAATAGCTATGCTGCAGCAGGCATACTCAAATATGAATGAAGAACTGCGGCAAGCTCTCAACGTCTGGGTTCTGAGTAATTTACCTAAATAAATTTGCGAAATTTGCTTAGGGCGGTACGAGGCCGCACTAAGCGATTACTACGCACCTCGGGTGGTGAGGTAAAGGAATAAATACTTCGCAAGCTGACCTTCCGCGCGGTGGAAGGCAGATCGTAGATCTGCTGCCTGCACCGGCTATCTTTACCATGCGTTTCATCTCGAAAGGGTTCAGAACCTACGCTGATGTAACAGACCGAGCTAGACGTCTGACCGGCTGCAACCGGCCAAAAGCGGACAGCCCGGTAAGCTGCCCACCTAAGCCATGAGTTGAGATAATCGACCGCAAAACGCAGGTAGCGACACCAGCGCCTTGGCTGTCAGATACCCTTACCCAACATCTTGCCGTTAACGGTCTTGCCGTAAAGGTTCACGCCGTCATTGGCGTGGTACTTATCTCGAGTTTTCTCGACTGAGCCATCAATCAAGCGCGGGTCTTGCGGTCGCTCGTGGCTGTTCATGAAGGCCGCCACGTTCCAGGCGTCTTCATCTGACAGGGTGCCGCCTTTGCCCAGTGGCATGTTTTCCTTGATGAACGCCGCAGCCGTGTTGATTCGATGCATGCCAGCACCCCAGTTGAACGAGTCCGCCCCCCAGAGTGGCGGGAATACATAAAGGTCACCAGACTTCTGCCCTTCCCCGTTTGGCCCATGACAGACGGCGCACTGTGCGTCGTAGACCTGTTCTCCCTTCGCCAGGTCGTAGCCGCCTTCGGGTTGTGGCACTTCCGGATAGGCCCGACCGGGCAGCTCTTGCCCCGTGGGTGCTCCGGTTGCAAGCCAGTAGGAATAGGCTGAAAGCGCGGCGATAACGGGGCCGTCAGCCTCGGGTGCCTTGCCGTTCATACTGAACTGGAAACAGCCCTGAAGGCGCTCGGCATAGCTGTTCACCTTGTCGTTCTTCTTTCGGTACGCCGGGTACATGGTGTAGGCAGCCCAGAGCGGCGCAGAGTTGGCTTTCCGGCCTTGTTCGAGGTGGCAGTTCGCACAGGCCAGGCCGTTGCCCACATAGTCGGGCGCATGCGTCTTGGTATCGACGAATATGGCGCGCCCTTGCTGTACCAACTGCCCGTAGGCGTTGTCAGGCAGTTCGCTTTCCTTGGGCGGTTGGAAGTACTTGCTGCTGGCGGGATCACCGGCCCCGGTCAGGATCTGCGACTGATCTTCCATCGCGATGTCGTCCGCGAGCACCGGGAAGGCCAATGACATCAACAGCAGTGCGCTTGTATGGGGCTTCATTTGGCTGCTCCTTTGTCGGTCAGGCCTGCGAAGTATGTCGAGACCGCCATTACCTCGTCCTCGGTCAAGCTACGCGCGATGTGGCCCATCAAGTCGTTGGGGTCGTTCTTGCGGGTGCCCTGACGCCAGGCGGTCAACTGAGACGACAGGTACTGTGCCGACTGCCCGGCCAGCGGTGGGAAGGCGTCGCCGACGCCCGTTCCGCTGGGGCCGTGGCAGGCAACGCACTCGGGGATGTTGCGTTCCCAGGCGCCGCGCAGCGCAAGGGTTTCGCCAGGCCCGTCGACCAACGCGGTGCGGTCGATTCGCTCGACCTGCGGTTGCGGCTTGTCAGCCAGCATCGTCGAGACGGCCTCGGCTTCCTCACGGCTTAAGGCTGCCGCAATGGGCTGCATGATTGGATTCGCCCGCGCACCGGATGCGAAATCAGCCAGTTGCTTGCGCATGTAATTCGCCGACAAGCCGGCCAGACGGGGGAATCCCGCAGCGGCCATGCCTTCGCCCTCGGCGCCGTGGCAGGTAGCGCACGCCATCGCGGCGGTGTTGGCCCCGCCTTTGCTGTACACCGCAGCGGCATCCGCGGCGTGCGCGGACACCGAAATCGCAAGGAAGAGCCCGGCCAAGGGCCAGAGGGGGACGTTCATGTAGCCTCCAGATCATTCTTGTTATAGGTGCCGGTGCTGACTGACCGTGTCGTGTTGCTAGCGTTTGGACAACGGCCCCATGATGCCATTCAACGCCTCGGGACGAGGCGCGCCCTGATGCTGCTGCAGACGCCCTTGCTCATCTAGGTAATAGATAGCCGGGGTGGCCGAGGCGCCCATTTCGCCCATCAGGGTGAGGTTCGCCTCAAGCTGTTCATTCACCTCGGGCGCGATACGCTTGATGGCCTTGAGCGTGCTGGCCTTGCCCGCGGCCTCGTGCTCATTGAGCGCCGCCTCAGGGTCCTTCGCGGCCAGCAGTGCCGCGGATTTACCGGCGCTGTCCGGGCGCAGCATGCCGACCATCACGTGGCGAAGCTGAACGTCACCCGCTTCGACCCAGGGCCGCGCCTGTTTCCAGAACATATTGCAGAACGGGCAGTTCGGGTCGGAAAACATGTAGATAACCCGTGGCGCCTCAGCCGCGCCGTCAGCAATCCAGGTGCTGCTTTCGAGCCGCTGCCACATCTCGCTGCTCATCGGCTCATACACAAGCTTTTCCAGCGGTGCCTTGGTCAGGTCTTCGCCAGCGGAATCCAGCAAACTGCCGACCACGACATGATCACCGTCCGGTGTCAGATACAGCGCAATGCCCTGTCCGTTGTAACGCGCTGCGTAGCCCTTTAATCCTCCCGGCGCGTCGAAACTGCCGACCACTTTGGCTCCGCGCGCTTCAATGGCCTGAACCGCGGGAGGCAGCGTTTCGGCCAGCGCCCAGGGCGTCGGCAGTAAGGCGAGCGTTGAGATAAAAAACGAAAGTGAACGTACCGGTTTCATGGCTGGGTTTTGACCTCTAGTTGCTCAAGGGCGCGCGCCAGGCTGGCACGGGACAGTTCACCGAGATGGCTGCCAACTTGGCGTCCCTCGGCGTCATAAAAAAGCGTGGTGGGCAGCGACGCAGACCCTACGTGCTGGCCCAGACGACCGCCGGTGTCGAGCAGAACGTTTTCCAGACCGAGCCCTTCGGCTTCGAGGAAGTCGGCGATCAATCGCTCGCCCTCGCCCTGGTTGACGAAAAGAAAGGTCACGTCGGTGTTTTCTTGTTGCGCCTGCGCAAGGACCGGCATTTCACGCCGGCAGGGCGGGCACCAAGTGGCCCACAGGTTGACCACCAGCGGCTTGCCAACGTAATCCTGCAAGGCGACGGGTTTACCCCGGTTGTCCCGCAGGCCCATCTCAGGCAGTCGCGTGCCCTGCTCGAACGCGTGCAACGCAAAGGTCCCGAACCCCCAGCTGAGCACACCCACCAGCACCGCTGCGCCCAGCGGTCGGCGCAGCCCGCTGTCGCGCCAGGCCAGCCAGGAACCCAACAGAACGGCCACCAGCAAGCCCGGCCAGGCAATAAAACCGCCGTCACGTATGTCGATCACGCGCCAGGGCTCATCTCGGAAATGCTCGACGTACACCAGCACGAAGGCCAGCCGCGCGACCAGTAGCGCCACCAGCAGCAGCCTGAAGAGCTGTTGTTCCGGATTCCGCTCGCTGCGCCGCCCAACCCACCAGCCGGTCAGCATCGCTATAAACAGGCTCACCAGCATCAGCACATGTGGGACGGCAAGCGCCAATGGCCCCAGGTTGATCGTCAGCATCAGCCACGCTCCATTGTCTGGTTCCATCTGTTCAGAAACTGATTCGCATCGACCTCGCCGGTGATGCGCTGGGTTCGCCGCTCTTCCCCGTCCGGGCCGATGAAGAGCAGCGTCGGCGGCCCCATGACCTGATAGCGGTTCAGCAGCTCGCGACTGGCGGGATCGGTCTGCGTCACGTCCGGCCGCAGAATCCGCACGCCGGTGAGCGCTGCCTGCACCTGGGCGTCACCGAACACCTCCTTTTCCATGACCTTGCAGGACACGCACCAGTCGGCGTAGTAGTCCACCAGCACCCACTGGCCCGCGGCCCTGGCGGCAGCAAGCTCACGATCAAGGTCGGCCGGCTCGCTGAAGCCGACAAATCCGTGGGCAGGCTCAGCACCTTGCGAGGACGCAACGCCGCCTGTGAATACACCGAGCGGCCGCATGACATCCTGTGCGCCGCCAGCCGCTCCGAGCAGCAGCGCTACGCCCCAGACGCCGGCCAGCGACGCCACCGCGCGGCTGAGCGCCTGATGCCGCACCAGTTCCCGCGACAGGTGCAGCAGCCCGCTGGCACCCACAACCAGCAGCGCGCCCCACAGCCCTACCCAGAGCGGGTCGGACAACAGCGGACGAAGCACGTAGAGGGCGGCGACCAGAAATAGGAAACCGAAGGAAACCTTGACGCGATCCATCCACGGCCCAGGCTTGGGCAGGAAGCGATTGCCCACCGTCACCAGCAGCACCAGTGGCGTACCGATCCCCAGGCCCAGCGCGAACAGCACCAGGCCACCGTTCACGGCGTCGCCGCTTTGGGCGATGTACAGCAGCGCCGCGGCCAGCGGTGCAGTCATGCAGGGGCCCACCAGCAGCCCGGACAACACGCCCAACGCGCTGGCCCCGGCGAGGCTGCCGCCCCGGCGCTTGCGGCCGGCCTGCTCCAGCCGATCACGCAGGCCCGCCGGCAGTTGCAGTTCGAAGAAGCCGAACATAGGTAAGGACAGCAGCACGAACAGGCCAGCGAAACTTGCGATCAGCCACGGCTGCATCAGCCATCCCTGCAGATTCGCACCCAGTAGCGCCGCCACCACTCCGAGGGCGGCGTAAACCAGCGCCATGCTGAATACGTAGGCCCCAGCCAGCGCCATGCCGCGGCGAGGCCCGGCCTGGCTACCCACGACGATGCCGGCCAGGATGGGCAGCATCGGCAGCGAACAGGGTGCAAAGGCAAGCAGCAGGCCGAGTCCGAAGAAGATCAGCAGGCTCCAGCCCAGCGACTGCTGCTGTAGCCCGCTGGCCAGGGCCTGGTCGTCGGCCTGAACCGGCATGGACGGAGGGGTGCTGCTGCCGCCCAGCTCTACCGTGCGGCTTTGCGGCGGATAGCACAGGCCGGCATCGGCGCAGCCTTGCCAGCCGAGTTCAAGCGACGCGAGATCCGCATCGGGGAGCTGCACTTCCAGGCTGTCGCGATAGATTCGCGAATCACCAAAATACTCGTCATGGTACGGCTCGCCAGGCGGCAACTGGGGCTCGTTCCCCGGTGGCAGCCCTGCGAATCGCAGGCGCTCCTTGTAGAGGTAATAGCCGGGCGCAATATCCCAGCGCAGCACGGCGCCGCCAGCGTCAGGCTGCTCGACGTGCAGCGTGAACGCTTCATCCACGGGCAGAAAGTCCTGCTGCTTCTGACCGAAGGTGAACGGCGAAGCGTTCGCCAGCTGCACAGACCATAGGCAGCAGGCCAGAAAGATAAAAAGCGCTCGCATGCACAACACCCGATTACCAGATTCGACGGCGAGCTTGCCGACTCGGGATTAAGAGGCGATTAACGAGGCATGGACACAACCTGTAAGGCCGAGCGACGTTGAGGCGCGAGCAACTCGGCGTACCATCTGCTAACGCGCCGTTAATCCAGGCGGACGATACTGACTGCTGCCTATCAAGCGATTCCCACATGCACGTACTGCTGACAGAAGACAACGCACTGATCGCCAGTGGCATCGTCGCCGGGCTAGAAGCCCAGGGCTTCAGCGTGGCCCATGCCGCTACGGCCGGGCAGGCCGACTCGCTGCTGCGCACAGCCAGCTTCGACCTGATGGTTCTCGATCTGGGTCTGCCTGACGAAGACGGCCTGCGCTTTCTGCAGCGCCTGCGCCGCCGCGGCCTCGAGCTGCCTGTGCTGATCCTGACCGCCCGGGATGCGGTAACCGAGCGGGTCTCCGGGCTTCAGGCGGGCGCTGACGACTACCTCGTCAAACCCTTCGACCTGCGTGAGCTCGCTGCCCGCCTGCATGCCCTACTGCGCCGCGCTGCCGGGCGGGCAACGCAGATGATCGAACACGGCCCGCTAAGCTACGATCCCGCCGCCTGTGCGGCCTTCATGGCAGGCGAACCCGTGGACCTGTCGCGCCGTGAACAGGCGCTGCTCCAGGCGCTACTGCAGAACCCCGGCCGCGTGCTATCGGCCGAGCAGCTCAAGGACGCCGTGTACGGACTGGGCGATGACGTCGAAAGCAACGCCCTGAATGTCCATATCCACCATCTTCGCCGCAAGCTGGGTAACGGCATCGTCGAAACCGTCAGAGGGATCGGTTATCGCCTGGGCCCGGCCGGCCATGCGTCGGCGTCCACCGAGGCACCCGACCCATGAGCTTGCGCCTGCGCCTGACCCTTACCCTCGGCTCGGCCTTCGTGCTGCTCTGGGCGCTGGCCGCGACCTGGATGCTCTTCGATGTTCGCAATCAGTTGATGCAGTCCCTCGATCAGCGCCTTGCTGCGTCGGCGCGGATGGTTGCGGGTCTGTTGGTGCAACTGCCGCAACCGCAACTGGGCGAAGGCGGTATCACCCGGCTGAGTGCGGAACAGCTTGGCATCGAAAACGGCCTGGCCTGCCAGATCAGCTCCTTGCGGGGTGAAATCCTGGCGCGCAGCCATGCGGCGCCAGACAGCACGCTCGACGCTCAGCGCACCGGCTTTCACGACCAGATGATTGGCGATACCGCCTGGCGTAGTTTCACCTTCATCCAGAACGGCATGCGCATCACCACGGCCGATCGCCTTGACGAGCGCACCGCACTCCAGCGCTCGGTGCTCCTGGCCGCGGCACTGCCGGTGTTCGTCGCGTTGCTGGGCAGCCTGATCGTGTTGTGGATCGGAATCGGCAACGGCCTTGCGCCACTCAGACGCATCCGCACGGCCCTGGCGCAGCGCAGCGCCGACTCGGTAGAGCCGTTGCACATCGAGCGACTGCCGCGAGAGCTGACGCCCCTGGTCGAAACCCAGAACCAGCTGTTCGCGCGGATCGCGCACATGCTCGAACGCGAACGTCGGCTCACCGATGACGCCGCCCATGAACTGCGCAGCCCGCTGACCGCCATCAAGACCCACCTGCAGGTCGCGGCCATGACCGAGGGCGATACCGCGAAACGGGCATTGGCCCAGGCCGAGGTCGGCACGGATCGCCTGCACCGGATCCTCGAACAGCTGCTCATGCTGGCGCGGGTCGAAGGTCGCGTGTCCTTCAATGACGGCCTCAGCTGCACGGCCCTCGACGTCGCGCAGCTGGCGATCGCTGACGCCAGTCAGCAGCCCGGGCCGCACATCGAGCTGTGCGGGGCGCAAGATGTCTGCCCTCACCCACTGGCGATGCCGCCCACCCTGGCGGTCGCGGCGTTGCGCAACCTGCTCGACAATGCCCGCCGCCATACCCGGCACGGCACAGCCATCCGCTTGACGCTCTCACAGCTGGATGAACGCCGGGTTCGCTTCAGCGTGCAGGATCACGGCCCGGCCATCCCGCCGGAAATGCTCGAGCGTCTGACGGAGCGCTTCTGGCGCAGCGGCGAAGGTGAAGGCAGTGGTCTGGGCCTGTCCATCGTCAAGGCGATCGCCGAGCGCTGTGCCTGCGATCTGCGTTTCGAGCCGCAGGCGGACGGCCTCATCGTCGAGTTGGTGGTCAGCCTGCAGGCTCCCGCTCCCTGAAGACGGCACCTCGATAACCTGAACGTCCAGCCACGCACACCGTCCGAATAGCT
This sequence comes from Stutzerimonas stutzeri, assembly GCF_024448895.1. Lineage (GTDB taxonomy): Bacteria > Pseudomonadota > Gammaproteobacteria > Pseudomonadales > Pseudomonadaceae > Stutzerimonas > Stutzerimonas stutzeri_Q. Next base: position 7,308 of record NZ_JAMOIC010000036.1, on the reverse strand, counting down.
GACTGAGCAATCCGTTAACCATCGTCGGAGGTGGCAATGCTTGTTTTCGAACCTGTTTATACAGACGGCCTGGCGCAGATTTCCTATCTGGTCGGCGACAGCAAGGCCGCGGTAGCCGCGGTCATCGACCCACGCCGCGACATCGATATCTACCTGCAAATGGCCAAGGCGCGAGGCCTGCGAATCGCCTACGCCATCGAAACACATATCCATGCCGACTTCGTGTCCGGCGCCCAGGCGCTGGCGAAGCGCACCGGGGCACAGATCATCGGCGGTCGCGCGGATAACTACGAGTTCGAGCTTCGCCAGGTCAGCGGTGGCGAGACGATAGAGCTCGGGCAGGCCACGCTGCAGGTCATGCACACGCCCGGGCATACGCCTGAACATATCTCCCTGCAGCTGTTCGACGCCCAGCAGGGCGACCAGCCGATCGCGCTGTTTACCGGCGATACCCTGTTCAACCTGGACGTCGGGCGCCCCGACCTGCTGGGCGAAGGCAGCGAACGAAAGCTGGCCGGCGCGCTGTACCACACACTTTTCGATCACTACCTGCCCCTTGGCGACAGGATTGAAATCTACCCCTGCCACGGCGCCGGCTCGGCCTGCGGCAAGTCTATCGGCGACCGTCGCCACTCCACGCTCGGCAGCGAGCGTCTCTTCAACCCCGCGTTGCGCGAGCAGCGGAGCGAGGACGCGTTCATCGATTGGCTACTGGCGGACATGCCGGAACCACCCCGTCACTACGCGCGCCTGAAAAAACTGAACTTGCGCCCAGCGGTGCAGATAGAAGGCCCTGCCCTGCCGCCGCCCCTCGCCCCGTCCGACTTCGAGGCACTGGCCGCGCACGACATGCAGGTTGTGGACGTCCGCTCGATCCTCGCGTTTGGCGGCGGGCACGTGCCCGGGGCGGTCAACATCGCCCTGCGCAACGAGTTCGTGAACTGGGCGGGCCGGATGCTCGACGACGCTCGCCCGATCCTGCTGGTGGGCGAATCGGCCGACGATGTCCACCAGGCTGTCACCCAGCTCTACCGGATAGGCCTGGACGATATTCGCGGCTATCTGCGCAACGGCATGACGGACTGGCAGAACGCGGCGCTACCGCTGAACAGGCTTCAGGAATGGACGGTTCATGAACTGAATGCACGTCGTGAAGCGCCCGATGTACAGGTGCTGGATGTACGCAGCCCCCAAGAGGTTGCGGCGGGTCGGGTGCCTGGCGCCAGGCACATCTTCGTCGCGCACCTCGCCGACCGGCTCAACGAGCTGGATCCGGACAAGACCACCGTCACCTACTGCGGATCCGGCTATCGCGCCTCCATCGCTGCCAGCATCCTCAAGAAAGCCGGCTTTCGTGATGTGGCCAATGTCCCCGGTTCCTGGATGGCCTGGAAGGCGGCAAACCTGCCGGTCCAGGAAGGCTAAGGTCTTATCCGGTCGCGCGGCGCAGGTGTCTGGCTTGCCACCTGCGGGTGCGCGATCAGAAGGCGACTTGAAGCAGCAAGGCCGACGCGGCAACAGCCGCGACCAATCCGAAGCCCCGCTGCAGCAGGCGCCCGTCCAGGCGAGAGGAAACCGTGCGGCCGGCGAACATCCCGAGCACGGCACCGGCCGAGAATGGCAGCGCCACTGCCCACTGGATGCCACCCGTCAGCGCGGCGGACAACACGCCGCTGACCGACACCAGGCCGATGACCGCCAACGACGTGGCGGCAATCGAACGCATCGGCAGATCACTGAAGCGACTGAGCGCCGGCACCAGCACGAACCCGCCGCCGACCCCCAGCAAGCCGGAGAGGAAACCGGCCAAGGTGCCGGAGGCGGCGACGGTCGCTGCACAGCGTGAGGTCCAGTGAAAGCGGCCCGTCTGCGGGTTCAGCCGACAGGGCACGGCTCTCGGGGTCGTGTCATCGCTCGGCGGGCGCCTGAATGCCCTGAAGGCGACCCAGAACATCACCAGCGCAAACACCACGGCAAGCACATCGTGCGCTACCCGCGCGGCCACCCAGAGGCCGACGGGCGCGAGCAACACGCCACAGCAGGCCATCAGGGCCGCCGCCTTGTACCGGACAATGCCGTCCCTCAGACCAATCACTGCCCCGACCCAGGCCGCGAATCCGACCGCCATCAACCCGATTGGCGCGGCCTGATGCAGCTCGAGCCCGACCACGAAGATCAGCAACGGCACGGTGAGGATGCCGCCGCCGGCACCGGTCAGCGCCAGGACGAGGCCGACCAATAGCCCAAGCCCGATCTCAACCATCGTTGCGCTCCGGAAGCCTTGGATCACCTTTCGATTTAGAGCGACTGCAACCTATCACTGCGGCTTCCCTGAGAAGCGTGTCTGCAACTCGTAGAGCGCCATACCCGCCAACATGGCGAGGACAAAGATCAAGGGTTCGCTCCGACCACTCAAAAGCGTCGCGACCGCCGGACCCGGACAATAGCCAGCCAGCCCCCATCCCGCTCCGAATGCCAGGCTGCCCAGTACAAGAGGGCGATCGATCCGGGTGGCGGTGGGCATTCGCATGATATCTCCCAGCACCGCCCGGGACCGTTTGGAGGCGAAATAGAACCCGACACTGGCGACCGCAATCGCACCGCCCATAACGAACGCGAGCGAGGGGTCCCACGGCCCGGCCAGATCGAGAAAGGCGATCACTTTGGACGGATCGGCCATCCCTGACAGGATCAGGCCAAGGCCGAAAACCAGCCCCGCTACAAAGGCGCTCAGCAATTTCATGGCAACTCCTCAGCCCAGCAGGTGGCGGATGACGAACACGGTTAGAAAGCCGCTGGCCATGAACGCGGCCGTCGCGACCAGCGAGCGCGGCGACCGTCGCGACAACCCGCAGACGCCATGCCCGCTCGTACAACCGGAGCCATACCGCGTGCCGATCCCGACCAACACACCAGCCGCGATCAGCGTCAAGGTGCTCGCCTCTACTTCGATGTCTGGTTGCTCGAACGCGGCCTGAAACAGCACCGGCGCGATCACCAGCCCGGCAATGAATGCAACACGCCAGAGCACATCGCCTTTGCCTGGCCGCAGCAAGCCGCCGATCACGCCGCTGATGCCCGCGATTCTCCCGCTCAACAGGATAAATAAGGTCGCAGCAAGACCGATCAGCGCGCCCCCTGCGAGCGAGGACCACGGTGTGAAATGTGCCCAGTCAATCGTCATGCCGAGGGTTCCTCGCGTTCGGGATGCTGACAGTAAAGCCGGTAAAGCACCTGCATAACCTCCATCGCTTGAGGGCTGGCGATGCTGTAATGCACTTGCTTGCCCTCGCGTCGGGTGCTGACCAAGCCGTTATGGCGCAGCACCGTGAGCTGCTGCGACAGGGTCGGCTGCACAATGCCCGTCGCACTGGCGAGGTCACCCACGCAGTGCTCGCCCTGGGTCAGCTGGCAGAGCAACAACAGGCGGTCGGGGTTGCCGAGCACTTTCAGCAAGCCGCAGGCGTCCGCGGCACTGCGACGAAGCGTTTCGATATCGATTTCTGCCATGTGGGCCATTTTGTTCAGGTGGGTCAGGTGGATTTGACAATACGATTTATCAATATATATTTCAATAGATCGTATCAACACGGCAGCGGACGCCCGGTCGGAACTCGACCTCCCGCACACGCCCTACAATTATGCGGCATCGCTGTGACTTTCACCTCGCCGCGCCCACCCCGTCGGCGCGAACCTGGAGATCAACATGTCATCGATACAGCAAAACAGTACCAATCATGACCAGGCGGACAGGGTTCGCCGCTCAACGTCCCAACCTGTGAACCAGGAAATCGATCGGCAAACGGACGAGAACATTCGTCGATTCAGCGGGATGGGGCGAAGCGCAATCCTTCAGCGTATCGACGCCCTGGATCGCGAGTGGGACGTGGAACGCGTGCTCGAGGTCAATGCCTCCTCGCTCGCGCTGTCTGGCTTGCTACTTGGCCTGACAGCGAACCGAAAGTGGTTTCTGCTGCCTGGCGTCGTGCTGCCGTTTCTTCTGCAACACGGCTTGCAGGGCTGGTGCCCGCCGCTGGCGATCTTGCGCCGGCTGGGTATCCGCACGCGGGGCGAGATCGATCAGGAAAAGTATGCACTGCTCAGTGCGCTGGAACAGGCACCGCTGAACACTCACCACTCGCCGAGACCATCATGATATTTCGCCAGCTGTTCGAGCCCGTGTCGTCCACCTATACCTACGTACTCGGATGCGAGGACACCGGCCAGGCCGTGCTCATCGACCCGGTCATTTCCGCAACGGACCGCGACCTGGCCGAGCTGGCCAGGCTGGACCTGCAGCTGGCGTTCACCTTGGACACCCATATACATGCCGACCACATCACCGCCGCGCTGGAGCTGAAGAAGCAGACCGGCTGCCGTATCGCGGGGCCGGCTATCGATAAGTTGCCCTGCACGGATGTGGGCATTGAAGAAGGTGTTCCTTTCATCGTCGGCAGCCTGCAGTTCACACCCTTGCATACCCCCGGACACACCGACGGGCATTTTGCCTATCTCCTCGGTGATCGCCTGTTCAGCGGTGATGCGTTGCTCATCGACGGCTGCGGTAGGACTGACTTTCAGAACGGCAGCGCCGACGACCTGTTTCACAGCGTTAGAAACAAGCTGTTCACGCTGCCAGACGACACCCTGGTCTATCCCGGCCATGACTACAGCGGTCGACGAGTCTCGACCATCGCCCAGGAAAAGCAGCGCAACCCCCGACTCGGTGAAGCGATAACGTTGGAGCGCTTCCGCGACATCATGGCGGAACTGAACTTGCCCTATCCCGCGTTCATCGATCATGCCGTGCCGGGGAATCGCCAGTGCGGTGTCTGCCCACCCGACCTGACGGATAATTTCCGCCGCTATTGCGAACAGGTTGAGCACAGTCCTCAGGGTTGAGCACGTCATGCCAGCCCCCGTGAGGCCCGGGGAATCGATCACCGTTCGCAGCCTCCAGGCGACGTTACCAAGAATCCATTTCGCTACGTGAGGAATTGAATATGAAGAGCCCAGATCGACCCCGTTTCGGCGTGAGCGCAGACCGGCAATCGGGAAGCCGCCGCGTTCGCTATGTCGAAACCAACCGCCCAGATAGCCAGAACTGCACGATTTGCCAGCTGGATGAAGAAAACCCATCGCCAGTCGAGGCGTCTTCCAGCGCGCACGATACCGGTGAGCAGAAGCCCGGCGCCAAGTCGGAGCGGTAGGGCCTCCGACGCCCCTAGTGAACGCGGCTTAGCACAAATCCCTTGCGACGAGAGCTTTGGTCTCGCCAGCCCCCGCGCACGTACCACTTCGCCAATACGAAAAACGAACTAGGAACGAGCTAGGGATGTATCTCGGCAAACGAGCCAACGTCCGCTTTTGGCCAAAAGCAGTCAGTTACAGCCAACCGAACGAGGCTATATTTCTCGCGCCAACATCATTTCGTAGCCCCCCCTGATTGTTTCGCATCCTCCCGCCTGCCGATCGAGAGATCACGTAACCAGCGTTTCGGCTTGAATCCAGATTGAAGAGGCGATAGCGTTTCGCCATAACGCTGCATAAGGAATTGAGCATGGCAAACGCGGTTTCGGCCGGATGGCACGGGCATGATTATCAAGCCCGATTTTTCTGGATTCATGCATCTGCATTAAGGGACCCTGATCAGTCACATGTCATTGAAGTCTCCTACGAGGCTGACGGTCCTAAAGCGTTCGACGACGTGATTATTCGCTATGACCCGCCGCGGGCGAGCACTGGGCCGGTGCGCATCTCGGTTGACTACCACCAGATCAAGTTTCATGTCACTGGCGCAGGTCGATTCGGCTACGCAGATCTCATCAATCCAGCCTTCATCGGCGCCGAATCGGTGTCTCTCCTGGAAAGATTGAAGCAGGCAAAAAAGAGCGCACCTCAGAACTCTGCTTATCACCTTGTTACGATCGACAGCGTTAAAGATGGCGATCCACTGGGTGAGATCATTTCAGCCGTGGACTATTCCCTGCGCCTTGACAAGCTATCGGTTGGCAAAACGGACACCAGTAAAATGGGCAAGGTTCGCAAGCTGTGGCGCGAACATCTCAAGCTCGCATCGGACGACGAACTGAAGAAGGTGCTGGAGGGACTTCATATTGCAACCGCCCAGCGGTCTCTGACTCAGCTGCGCGAAGAAGTGAACCTTCGCTTCCGAGTAGTTGGCCTGATCAGTTGCCATGACAGTTCCGAATTCCGTTTCGACGCTGCTGCAAGGTCCCTCAAGAGCAAAGGCCTGTACCAGTTTACGCGCCAGCAGTTCGAAACCCTCTGCCAAGAGGAAGGTTGGGTTCGTTCCGATCCTCCTGAGAATCTCCTCAACGTAGCCCTTCGCTCGTTTGCAGATGGTCCAACCGACCGTATATACAACACCTTCATGGATGCTGAGCAGGTCAAGGAAGTGCTTCCGACCTTCAATGCGTTCCACCCGTTGGGGCGTAACGGACAACCCGGTGACATAGCTGCGGCCATCCTGTTTCTGGCTTCGACCGAGGCCTCCTGGATTACTGGCGCCATACTGCCGGTCGATGGCGGTGTGACCGCCGGGCGCAACTAAACAACGGTGTTCGTTGTGATTCAGTTGGGCTTAGCAAATGCGTAGGTGAGGTGAGCAAGCTGAAGAACCGCTTCGATGGCCTGGCCGCCGAAGAGCAAAGAGCATTGGTGGACTTGCCGAAGCAAGCACACCAACGCCAGCTCAATGAATTTCTCGATAAGTACTACGTTGACCAGGCCAAGCTCAGCGGCATAGGGCCGACGAAACTGGCGACCCTGCGCAGCTTCGGCATCGAGACGGCTGCCGACATCGAGTGGAACCGGATTATTAAGATTCGCGGCTTCGGCGAAGTGCTCACCCGCACTCTGGTCGACTGGCGCAAGGAGAAAGAGCGGATCTTTAAGTTCAATCCGGCCCGCGGCGTGACCGATGTGGACCGGTGCAAGGTCCAGCAGAAGTACGTTTCGATCCGACAGGACATCGAGCGCAAGATGCGAGACGGTCTGCACAAGCTCCAGAGCGTCAAATCGCGGGTCGACAACACCAAGCAGCGCCACCATGATCGCCTGCAAGTGGCCTTCAACAGAAAGGCCCAGGCCGAAATGGATCTAAGAGCCCTTTAATCACAACGCGGAGACAAGAAAACACTTTCTCGGAATTTTCCGAGAAAGAATCAGGTAGCCATGGGGCAGTGACTAGTTTTAGCAGCGCTTGGATATCCCCTATTGGCCGGAAACCACCAGATACGACGGACCGCTTTGGGTCGCTTACTGCCGGTCACGGCAGGCGGAAGC
>NZ_JAMOIC010000035.1 GCF_024448895.1 Stutzerimonas stutzeri | reverse complement strand
CCCGCCTACTGCCTTCGCCACCAATGGGCTGCTGACGCCAAGCGAACGCAAGATGCCGACTCGGTCAGCCGTGGGCTAGGCCATGCGTGCGCTAAAACCCGGCGCAACTATGGCCAAGCTCAGCAGGCTAATTGGAAAACTGCTTTAAGCCCTATAGATATTTCGGCAGCACGCCCTATCCGGTCCGTCACAGGGCAGCAGTGCCTACCACAACCGCACCCATAGGCGGTGAGCTACTTGACTGGAGCAGTTAGTAAGCCGGACAGGCCAGGTTTAGTTAGATAAGGCACTTTGGCAGACGGCACCAAAGTGGCCGCCGCTTCAAGGTGCACATCTTGATCATCAAAGAAAATGTGGGGGTTGAAAGCGCTGAGCACTTTGGCCTTACCGACGCCACCCAGGAAAAAAGCCTCATCAACGTACACGCCCCAGAAGCGCAAGGTGTTGATCACGCGCATTTCCGAAGGGGAGTTTCGCGCAGTGACAATGGCAATTCTGATAGGTGAATCCTTGGCCCCTGTAGGCAAACGCTCCTGCAACCTTGCCAGTTTTATAAGCAGGCTGGCGTACGGCCCTTCTTCCATGGGCGTGTGTTGCAGTGCATCTTCCTGGGCGAGAAAAGCGTCCAGCCCCTGGGTTTTGTAGACCAATTCACTTGCATCCGAGAACAGTACTGCGTCACCGTCAAAAGCAATGCGCACCTGCCCATCCGGAATCTGCGGGGCATTGGCTGGGGGCGCCCTAAGGATCGCCGCAGCACATTGCCGGGAGTCGATGACTTTTTGCGCATCTTCCACATTGGTGGTCAGGAATAGGTCAACATCGAACGCATCCATGTAGTCGGCCACTGACTCCCCACCAGTGAAAGCGGAACGGGTGATTGCCAACCGGTCGCTGCGAATGGTCTTGAGCACACGAATGCCGGTATCCGGACTGTTGCGCGACATCACCACCACCTCTACGAGAGGAGATACGTCACCGCTTTTCATATGCCGGTTGAGGCCGAGCAGCGCCTTGACTAAGTGATAACCGGTGCCCGGCGCCAGCGGCTTAGCCTCATGCTCCTGCATATAGCGGCGGTAGTTGTCGATCACGCTTTCTGGGTCGGCTTCTAATGCCGCCTTGAACATCTTGTCGGACTCGCTCATATCGAACAGCGCGGTAGCGGAAATCCCCACCACCAGAGTATTGCTCAAATCAAGCGCCATAAAACCGGTCCTTTTGCCGCCTAGCACCATCCGGTGCGAGTGAAGGTATAACCGCTACCTGCGGAGCAGCACACCGTTCTAGGGTCATGCGACCAACGTCAGCAGGTTCTCGATCAGCTCTTTTAGCTCCGAGCGATGTTCATCACCTTTCCGGTACATCGAGCGCTGGATGATCTGCTCAGCAGTCATGAGCGGCCAGAGCTTGTCGATCACATCATCCGCTTTGACGCGCAGAGCTTGACCGACGAGTTTCTTGGCATCGCAGGTGTCGGTGAAGGTCACCCTTACTCCGGTATGAGCGTGAATCATGTCCGGGCACAGGTAGTTTTCGATTTCCCGCTTGTGGGTTGAATAGAAAGCTCTGCCGCTCCCTTCTACTTCTTGCTTACGCTTTGCAATCGAAGCTACTTGCTCCGGGGTACCACCGATGTCGGAGTCGAGAAACACACACCAGGGTAGCCCGAGGTCATCGGCAAGATTCAGGGTGACCCAGTGTTTTACGCTACCGCAGCCGCCGATCAGGATTGGGACGATGCCGGCATCTTCCAGACTGGATTGGAGATGTCCGCTAGCCTTCAGGGTGTTAGCGACATGGCGGAGAAAGGTAACGTCTGACTTACCCTCTACCAGCACGACGCCTTTAGCCCGCTCCATCCCTGTTTCGGGGAGCACACCCAGACTCTCGGCGGCCTCCTTGAGAACATCGTCATTGGGCATTTTGACTATAGGGATACCGTTCTCATCCTTGGTGACATAGCGGACGCCATCGATGGGCATCAGGCCGGCCAGGGCGGGGACGTGGGTGGTAACGATGATCTGCCGGTTGGGTTGGTTGGAAAGCTCCAGCAACGCCTTCATCAGCATCATCTGGTAGTTCGGATGCTGGGAGGTCTCCGGCTCCTCGATGGCGTAAATCACATTACGCTGGGAGCCCGCGACCGCCTTCTCCGCCTCGGCGCGGAAGAAATTGAGCAGGATCAGGCGGCGCACGCCGCTGCCGCGCTTGTTGATGGGGATACCGCTCTCACCATCCAGGGTGAAGCTGAAGCTCCACTTGGGCTTTTCCTTGAAGCGCGGGGTCAGCTCGTTGGCCAGCTCGGGAGCCATTTCCCGCAACTTGTCGAGGGTACGGGTAGCGACATCCAGCACGCTGGCCTCAATCTGCTGCTCCAGTGCGTTGATCTGATCCTGCAATACAGCCTGAGCTTCCTTGACCGCCTGCTGCAGCGGGTTCTTAGCTTCGGCGTCACCATCGCTGCTTTCACGATCCGCCTTGAACAGGGCGAAGGTGGGCAGCTGGGCCTCGATTCTTTCCCAGATGGATTTGCTGTCCGTCGAAAGGCCTTTGCTGACGTCGAGCAGCATCTCCTGACAGGCGATGGGCTGTGCTGCGGCACGGATAGCCTGCCGCCACTGTGAGGCCACGCGCTTGTCTGCCACATGCTCGGCAACGCCTTGCTGCTCACCGAGCTTTTTCAGATCGGTCATCTTCAGGCTCAGCAGCCCAGCCAGCGCTTCATCTGCTGGGTGCTGACAGCGGATAGCCGTACGTTCAGGCTTACCGGTGGTGCTGGCCTTGAAGGTTTTGACGATTTCCAGCGCACCCTCGGCGTTAAGCAGGTATTCCTGCGCCAAGGACGTTTCGGCATTCTCATCCAGCACCAGCGCCTCAGGCAGGCCGTCAAACTCACAGGCAATCTCGAACTGCTCAGCGCCCTCGGCCAGGCTGAAGCAGTTCATATCACTCTTGTCCGCCTTGACGTCTCCGCTCTCGAAGAAGATGGCCAAGGCTTCGAGGATGGTCGATTTGCCATAATCATTGCGGCCGACGATGCCGGTCATGGCTTCGTCGATGGGAATAACCGTGGTGGCGCGGTAGCCGCGAAAATGGGTGAGCTTGACGGACTTGAGGTGCATGGGGATTTCCTTATCTACAGCTGGCCGGAGAAGGCTTTTTGGCTCAAGGACTCAAATGCACCATCAACATAAGCAGCGCTCTCCACCACACGCTGACTGGCAATGTTGGTTGTTCTCACAATTGAGGAAAATTTAAGTTGCTGACTATAGTCCGGCAACGAAAGAGTGAATGCCTCAAGCTCCTCGCGATTGAGCTTTGGAATATTTGCACGGGCTGGCAACGACTCGGTATATGCGGTGAAGTAATCAGAGAGGAGCAACATCCATAGAAACTCCTTAGTTGCAAAACCTTCCACAGGTCTGACCGGATACATGTCAGCTGAGCACAGCCCCACCCCTTCTGCTATTGCGCACTTCCTAAGGTATGGTCGTATTTTTGAATACAACACATAGCGGTCATCAAAAAGAAATTTCTTACTAATAAGTCCTTCCTCTCGCGCAGTTAGCGCAGGAAGCAGCTTGCCATTTTTTTTCTCTATCCGATCCGGGCCGATATGTATTAAATCTATATATTCGTCGACTCGTGGATCAACCATTGGCGCATCCAGCACGGCAATATCAGCAAACCTAACGACATTTTCTACCCCCTCAATCACATCGCCGAACATGTCCAGAAACACGGCGCGGAGGAAGTCGTCGGCGAGCTGGATGGCTTGCTGGCGTTTGCGGCGGATGGCGTCGGCCTTGTCGAGGATGGCGGCGATGCGCTTTTGTTCGGGCAGGGGTGGGAGGGGGATTTCCAAATCCTGAAACCTACCAACATCCAAGTTTGAAATATTTGTCGTTTGGCGACCACAGTGCCTGATCTTATGCTGAGTGGCTGGACAAGCCACCCAGTGATACAAGTATCTAGAGTCAACGCGGGATTCTTTCGCTCTTACGATTGAAATGAAGCCACCAGCAGTCGCCTCATAGGCTAGCTTTGGCACATAGCTAGCTTTTCCTACAAGCTCCCAGCTATTTGCTGAAGAAACTAAAATATCCCCCTCCCGAAGCGCCTGCTCTTTTCTTCTTACAAATCCAGAAGGCACAGCAATTAGATCACTCTGATCCAGCCCCGCCACCTGAACATTCTTTGTACGCATAACAACTGTAGAGCCCTCCGAGAAGGGCTCTACTTGATCCTCGGGCGTAAAGGTGACGCCTCGAATAAAGGAAATAACTTCGCCCAATCTAGATATAGGCCAACTCACAGCATCCCCTCCAGCTCATCCAGATCCGCCATGATTTCCTGCTCCAGCCCTTTAAGCCGCTGCAGAATCACTTTCGGGTCTTCGTACTCCTCCTGCTGGTACTCCACTTCCTTGTAGCGGTTGATGGAGAGGTCGTACTTGTTGGCAGCAATATCCTCTGCGGGCACGACAAAGGCCTTTTTGCGCTTGTCGCCGAACAGGGTATTGATGGTGCTGGCGCTGAGGTTGCCCTCAATCATCTGCCGGTACTTATGCCACTGGGCTATAGCATCGGGCAGGTCGTTGCTGCCCTCTCCTTTCAGCTCGGTGCGCTTGTCGTCCAGCGAGTAGCCGTCGGCCTGCAGGTCATAGAACCACACACGTTCGGTGGTACCGCCCTTGGTAAAAATCAGGATGGCAGTGCTGACGCCGGCGTAGGGTTTGAACACACCGCTGGGCAGGCTGACGATGCCTTCGAGCTGGTTGTTGTCGAGCAGCTCCTGGCGCAGTTGCTGGTGGGCTTTGGACGAGCCGAACAGCACGCCGTCCGGCACGATCACGGCGGCGCGGCCGCCGAGCTTGAGCGAGCGGAGGATATGGGCAACGAACAGCAGCTCGGTCTTCTTGGTTTTCACCAGACCGAGCACGTCGGGGTTGGTGTTGGTTTCGTCGAGGCTGCCTTTGAACGGCGGGTTGGCCAGCACCACGTCGAAGAAGTCTTGTTCCTGACGCGGGTAGTGCTCCTTGATGGATTTGCTCAAGGAGTCCTGGTAGCGGATGTTCGCGCCGTTCACGCCGTGGAGCATCATGTTCATGCTGGAGACGCGCAGCATGGTGGTGTCGAAGTCGAAGCCCCAGAACATCTGGCTGTTGATGTGCTGGCGGTAGGGTTCGAGCAGGTCGCCGGAGTAATGCAGGTTGCCGTCTTCGTCGCTGAAGGTGCCTTCCGGGCTGGAATGCACGCGGTTGAGATACTCCATGGTGCGGGCGAGAAAGCCCGCCGTGCCGCAGGCCGGGTCGCAGATCACTTCGGTGGGTTGCGGGGCGATCAGTTCGATCATGGCGTCGATGATATGGCGCGGCGTACGGAACTGGCCGTTGATGCCGGCGGTGGTGAGCTTGCTCAGCAGGTATTCGTAGATATCGCCCTTCACATCGCTTTGGGTCAGCGGCAGGTCGTTGACCATCTCCACGGCGGAAGTGAGCACGGACTCGTTCTTGATCTCCAGATCGGCGTCCTGCATGTATTCGCTGATATGGCCGAGGCCTTCACGCTCACCACCCTCGCCTTCGGCGCTGCCCAGCTTGGCGAAGAACGGGTAGACCTTCTGCTTGAGGTGGCTGTGCAGCTCCTTGCCGCTCATGTTGCGGAAGTTCTTCCAGCGCAGCAGTTGGCCTTCCGGCGTATTGGGGAACAGACGGTCGAAGGGCTTGCCGGTGCGGTTGGCTTTGCGCTCGGCCACGTCTTCCTGCATGTCGAGCATGCGGGCGAACATCAGGTAGCTGATCTGTTCGATCACAGTCAGCGGGTTGGTGATGCCGCCAGTCCAGAATTTTTCCCAGAGCTTGTCGATATCGTTGCGGATTTTGCCGGTGAGCATTCAGTGGTCTCGATCTGTAGGTTGAGCGGCCATCAGGCGGGTGTGCCGGGCTGGCCGGGGTTCTTCAAAAAGGGTTTGAGCACGGCCACCAGCTCGGTGACATCGGCGGGGGCGAACACGCCGTCGATGCCCTCGTGGGAGATGCTGGAAAACGGCGCGTCGTAGAGTGTTTCAATCACGATGCTGCCGTGCTGGGCGATGTAGTTTTTCAGCAGATTCATAAAGCGCACCTGCTGGGCGGTCAGGCTGGGATGGGCATGGAGGAACTGTTTGAAGTGTTCCTCAATGGCGTGTGCATCCAGGCCGATGATCTCGCGTACGGTGAGGTGCAGTTGATCGGCTGTGCGACCGTAGAACTCGTTGAGCACCTCCAGGCTGACGCCGGGGTGGCTGGTGAGGATGGTCGAGGTCAGGGTTTTCAGCTCGCTCTCGGCAATGGGTTCGCCCTTGTGGATTTTCTGCAGGGTCGGGTTGGCCGCGAGCATGCCGGCGAGGATGTCCTTGAGACGGCGGCGGTAGATCATCGCCTCGCTGGCACCGGCAATCACTACCTTGCGTTCATTCACTTGCACGCCATCGTCGCCGGTACGTGTGCTGGGCATGGCATAGCCGCCCGTGCTGCCGGTTTGCCGGTATTTCATGATGCCGCGTAGTTCCTGCCGGGCATTTTCCAGCTTGTCGATGCGCGGCTGCAGCCAGAAGTCGGCACTGCGTACTTCGGCGATTAGGGCATCCTTCTGGCGTACGGCCTGAATATTCACAGCGAGCTTATCCAGCTCGGCCAGCAGGGTAATTTTGCCGTCCTCGAAGCAGGTGGCCTGCTCGACCAAGCAGCACTGAATGCCGGCGATGAGTTTATCCAGCGCAGTGGCGTGTTTGTCGCGCAGCACGCGGGCCGACATCAACGGGGCAATGGTGTTGGCCAGCAGGTGTTGGGTTTTGCCATCGAACTGCTGCAGCTGTTGGGTTTGTTGCAACTGGTGCACGGCGCGCAGCTCACGCTTTACCGCCACGCTGGTATCGGGCAAGTCGTTGATGTCGGCGCGCAGCAGGGCAATGGCGGCATCGAAGGCGGCGGCATGGTTATGCCGCAGGGCAGCCTGGGCCAGGGCCAAGCGGGCTTCGAAGGTGGTTTGCAGCAGGGATTTGCTGCCGGTGTCTTCCGGCTCCTGATACTCCTGCTCGAAGAAATCGAAGTTGCCGTAGTGGTCGAAGATCAGAAACTCGGTTTTGTCTTTACCGGGGCCAAACAGGTTGGGGCGCAGGCGCGTGCCGCGGCCAATCATCTGCCAGAACTTGACCCAGGATTTGACCGGTTTGGCGAACACCAGGTTGACCACTTCCGGCACGTCAATACCGGTGTCGAGCATGTCGACCGAGATGGCGATGCGGAAGTCGTTGTCCGGCTTTTTGAATTCCTTGATCAGGGTGTCCACGTGCGGGATGGCGTTGTGGATGACCTTGCAGACCTTGGTGCCGTATTGCGGGTAGAGCTTGCAGAAGAGCTTTTCCAGATGTTCGGCGTGGTCCTGTCGCTGGGCGAAGACGATGGTTTTGCCGACCAGTGAGCCGGTCTCATCCTTGATGCCGTTGTTGATCAGGTTTTCGAGGATGATGCGGTCGGTGTCTTCGCTGAAGATTTTGCGACCGATGTCCTTGCCGGCAATGGTGGTGCGCTTGGCTTCTTCCTCGCCGAGGTCTTCTTCGAGCTGGCGCTTCTGATCGTCGCTGAGGTCGTTGTAGTGAATGCCATCACGCAGAAAATCGGTGGTGAGGTCACGCACGCGAAACGGCGTCAGATACGGCGGCTCGTTATTGATGGCGGCATCCAGACCGAACTCGAAGGTGGGGTCGGTGGTTTCGCAGTCGAAAATATCGAAGGTGTTGCGGCTGATGAACTTCACCGGGGTGGCGGTAAGGCCGACCTGCAGCGCGTCGAAGTAATCGAACAGGTCGCGGTACTTGTTGTAGATGCTGCGGTGGCTTTCGTCGGCGATGATCAGGTCGAAGAAGCCCACATCGAGCTGGGCGAAGCGGTTCATCATGCCCGGGTAGGTGGCAATGTAGATGCGGGCGGTCTGATCAACCTGACCGGTTTCACCAATCACACAGCGCGGCTCGCTGGGCAGGTTTTGCTTGAAGGCTTCATCGGCCTGCACGCGCAGCTCTTTGCGGTCGCAGAGGAACAGCACGCGCTTGGCCCAGCCGGTGCGCAGCAGCAATTCGGCCAGGGCGATGGCCACGCGGGTTTTGCCGGTGCCGGTGGCCTGGATGATCAGGGCCTTGCGGCGCTGCTGCTGGAAGTGCGCAGCGGCGGTTTTGATCGCTTCGATCTGGTAGGGGCGATCGGCGATGCTCAGCTCGGGGTTGTGTTTCTCCAGGGCGGGGACGCGGTACTGGCGCTGATAGGCGAGGTATTCGAGGCTGTCCTTGCTGTAGATCCCGTATACCGGGCGATAGGTGTTGTACTGCTTGTCGTCCCAGATGAAGGTTTCGTAGCCGTTGCTATAGAAAATCACCGGGCGCTGCATGCCCATGCGCTCGAAGCCGTCGGCGTACATGCGGGCTTGTTCGCGCCCGGCTTGCAGGCTGACATTGCCGGATTTCTTGGCCTCGATCACGGCCAGGGGCTGACCGTTGTCGCCCCATAGCACGTAATCCGCGCGGCCCTTGCCGGAGACGTTGCCGGGGAAATCAACTTCGACTTCCTGACCGACCTGCGCAGGGTTGCTGACATCCCAGCCGGCCTGCAGCAGCATGGCGTCGATCAGCAATGCGCGGGTTTTGGCTTCATTCCACTGTAGGCTGTCTGCAACCTGTTGGCTCTGCTGTTGGCGCTTTTGCTGGTCAGGCTTGGCAGGTGCGTCGACCTTGTCGAGATGACGGGTGCGCTCCTGCTCGAGCTTGTCCATAACGCGCTGCAGTTCTTCCTGCTGCTGGTTGAGTTCCTTCTCGTAGCTGGAGACGGTTTTCTGCAGGCTGGCCAACATCGCCGTTGGGTCTTTGACCTCGGCAAAGGGCGGAATATCGGCCTGTGCGGTGCCGTAGTACTTGATGGCCATATACATGGCCAACTGATAGGCCGTATTCAGCGCCAGCTGTGCGTTGCGCAGGTCGCCTTCCGCACCGTGAGCGGTGTCATTGCCCTGGATGCGCAGGAAGTTGATCTGGTGTACCAGGGGCTTGCTGACGCAATCAACAAACACAGGGTTTTTAACCAGTTCGTAGAAACTCGACTGCGGCATGCGCGGCAGCAGTTCTTCCTTGTAGATAGCCTTGGTCAGCTCTTCGGCGAAGCTACGCAGGCGAGTGAGCGCGCTGCCCGGATCGATGTGCAGTACCGCCTCGGCAAGACCGGCGAGGTTGGCCAGCAGCTCGTTGCCGGGGCGGAGGAACTCGAAGTTGACTGATTTCATAAAGGCGATTCTGTCCATGTCGGTCCTATAGCGAGGACCGTGCCAGTTTTATTCGATGCCGTATTTGTCCATCCAGTTGCTCAGCGTTTGCTGGCTTTTAAGGCCTAGCAGGCTGGCCGCCCGGGTTTTATTGTTGCCGGTAAGTGTGAGCGCCTTACGCAGATAATGCCCTGCCACTTCAGCAATTACCTGTTGTAGATCAATACCTTGCGTAACATCCATAGCCAATATATCGGCCTGCACTTGCGGCAACTTAAACAGTGCTTGCTCGATATCATGAGCCGCTATCAGATCGCCCCGACACCAGAGCGCTGCGCGCAACAAGGTGGACTGTAGTTCACGGACATTGCCACGCCATGGGTGCTGAAGAATAAGGTTTTTTGCTTCTGCGGAAATTTTCTTATCACCGAGATTGGCGTCCTGGCTGGCAATGCCTGCCAGCAGCTTTTCGGAGAGCAATAGCAGATCACCTTCGCGCTCTCTGAGCGGCGGGAGGTGCAGCACACCCACGGCGATGCGATAGAACAGGTCTTCACGGAAGCGCCCGTGAGCTACTTCCTGCATCAGATTACGGTGAGTGGCGGTGATCAGCCGCACATCGACTGTGAGCTCTTGGTTGGAGCCTACTGGGGTGAAGGCGCCTTCCTGCAGTACGCGCAGCAGTCGCACCTGTACATCTGGGGTCAGCTCGCCAAACTCATCCAGAAATAGCGTGCCGCCATGGGCCTGTTGGAACACCCCGGGCCGATCCGCAATTGCGCCGGTGAATGCGCCCTTCTTGTGGCCAAACAAGGTGGAGTCGATCAGCTCCGGCACGATGGCACCGCAGTTCACCGCAACAAAGGGTGCAGCAGAACGTGGGCCCGCATTGTGAATGGCGCGGGCAAACAGCTCTTTGCCGGTGCCGGTTTCACCGTAAATGAGCACCGGCACCTGCTTCGCCGAAAGTATCTGCGCCTGCGCCTTGAGGGCCATCATACGCTCGCTCTGCGTCACGATGCTGTCGAAGGCTGCATCCACAGGCGCATCCAGCCCGGCGAGCTGAACCAGCTTGTCGGTGCTAATGGCATTGGCCGCCGGTACATACTCGGCCGCGATTTCAAACGGCACTTCGACCCGCTGAACGCCTTGCTGAAGGGAGGACTGGTAGAAGGTCGTCGGGTAGCGCGTTTTGCCCAGCAGAATCCACACCGCTTGCATGGCCGGTGTGCCGGGGCTGAGCAGAATGGAGAGCTGTTTACCGTGGGTGCTAAGACGCTTCAGGTGCTGGCTGGCTGCCTGGTAGATCTCCCCGAAATGAACGGGGGAAGATAATTTCGCGTAGTGCGCCGCTATCGGCAGAGCAATTTTCTGGCGAAGCCAGGATAGGTACGGTTCAACAAGTTCAGCGGGATACGAAGAGAGTAGCTCGACGCTATCGATAGGCACCGATCTAAGCGTAGACAGAATGGGACCTGCCTCTCCGCCTGCAATCGCCTTCAGATCGTTGCCGCCAATCCAGCAGGCCAACACATTCTGCTTTCTTGCCACCATCCCTGTCCCCCCGACTACCCGCTACCATCAGCATCAATTAGCTCTGGTTCACCGCTTTGATGGTAAACCATCGCCGAGTCGTTGGTTCTGTATTTGGTACAGCTTGAAACGCGCTGAACATGTATATCACGTGCACTTGAACAAGCCCACCGCAGTTCAAGTGCAGGTTTTAACCACACTTTCACCACCTTTTCGCCACGTTAACACCACATCTTCGCCACACTCATCTCATAACAACAGCGGATAACGCTCTGGCTATTAATGGACGCAGCCTAAATTTTCAATGTCCCCGGCGACAATTGCACATTCTTTGTGCTGTTCGAAGAAACACAAAGAATGTGGCCGCTGGGGCCGATTTCGCAAGAAATTGGCCTCAGCGGCAATGGGGACAATGTGTAGCAGCTGGAATGCGTCCGATGCTGGCTTGCATGGATCCCCTATTGCGGCCCCATCGCCGCAGGGCCGCCTGAGCGGCAGTGCTACCATTAGCGTTGCGTATTACCAACTACCACTCGGACCTGACAGGTAAGCGTGCTGCTGTCATGATCGATGGTGCAGTCGGGTCTGCCCCGGCGCTTGTCGACTTTCACTATGACGGTATATGCCGCGCCTGGATGCTCTTGCGGATCGGTTGGAAGCAACACATTGGCGAAGGGGAAAAACAAACCTGGCAGTGTTTTCAGGTACCACCAGGCCACGAGAATGACACCCGCGAGAGTGAGCGTTCCCCGCAGCCATTTACTGTCCGTCAGCTCGGAGAACGCCACTAGTAGAAGGCCTAGCGCTGTCACCGCAAGGGTGAGAGCGATCATCGGCCCGTGCAGCCACCATAGCGCTAGTGAAGTGAGTGCAACTATGCCGGTTACGTACCACGCGGCTTCCCTAACTTTCGGCTTCACACGCCGATCAGCCCAGGACGTAACGCGACCCCACATCCGGCAAAAATAGTTCTGCTGGGCAGCCTTAGCCTGTCTAGGGTTTGATGGGTCTGTGCCGTCATTTCGCATAATGTTGTTCCGGTGATGAGTGTTCGGACCGTTAGAATTTCAACATGAGCTAGGGATGGTCTGAAAAAGACTTCCCGAATCTGGTGAAATACGCCGATCCCGTTGCCCGAGTTTCCCGATGAAGCAAATGACCTTCGCCGACGCCGAGTACGCCGGCAAGCGCAAGCAGACCCGCAAAGAGTTGTTCCTGATCGAGATGGATCAGGTGGTGCCGTGGAAGGGTTTGATTGCCCTGATCGAGCCGCACTACCCCAAGGGTGAAGGTGGTCGTCCGGCGTATCAGCTGATGGCGATGCTGCGCGTACATTTGATGCAGAACTGGTTCGGCTACAGCGATCCAGCGATGGAGGAGGCGCTGTACGAGACCACAATCTTGCGCCAGTTTGCCGGGCTGAACCTAGAGCGTATTCCCGACGAAACCACCATCCTCAATTTCCGTCGCCTGCTGGAGAAGCACGAGTTGGCGGCCGGGATTCTGGCGGTGATCAATGGTTACCTGGGCGATCGGGGCCTGTCGCTGCGCCAGGGCACCATCGTCGATGCCACGCTGATCCATGCGCCGAGTTCGACCAAGAACAAGGACGGTAAGCGTGACCCGGAAATGCACCAGACCAAGAAGGGCACCCAGTATTACTTCGGCATGAAGGCTCACATCGGCGCGGATGCCGAGTCAGGTCTGGTGCACAGCGTGGTGGGGACGGCAGCCAACGTTGCTGACGTTGCCCAGGTCGACAAACTGCTGCATGGAAAGGAAAACATGGTCGGCGCCGACGCGGGTTACACCGGCGTAGAGAAACGCCCGGAACATGAAAGCCGGGAGGTGATCTGGCAGATTGCGGCCCGCCGCAGTACGTACAAGAAGCTGAGTAAGCGCAGTGCGCTGTACAAAGCCAAGCGCAAGATCGAGAAATCCAAGGCCCAGGTGCGCGCCAAAGTCGAGCACCCGTTCCGGGTGATCAAGCGCCAATTCGGCTACGTGAAGACACGCTTCCGTGGCCTGGCGAAGAACACCGCGCAGTTGGTGACACTGTTCGCGCTGTCGAACCTGTGGATGGCGCGCCGACATTTGCTGACGAATGCAGGAGAGGTGCGTCTGTAATGCGGGAAATGGCCGGCGCGAGGTGCTCGCGCCGGCTATAAATCCGGAAAGAGGGGATGATTTGATCGTTTTTTAGCCGAATCACCGTTTTGAAATCGGCAAGGGCTGGAGTCAGCCAGAAATACCTGACTACTTCAGACCATCCCTAGCCGGCTTGCAAAGCTCGGGTGAATTGGCATTCGCAGCGATTTTTATCGTCCCGGTTTCCTCGTTGATAGATCGGGCGAGCCAGTTGCGCGCCTTTGGGTCGTAGTGGCGTGCCTTCAGCTCTAATTGCGGAAATCGTTCAGGGGCTGCATCCAGTTGTGCTTGCCAGTTTCCTCGGTCAGCATATTTTCCATGCTGCGATCGGTACCTACACGCAAGCAAATCCAGCATCCATGCAGTACACCACAACCGGTTTTGCGTTCGTTCGGCTCCACCGTCGCGAATGAACACGTTGACCATGCAATCACCGACCGAATCGCAGTAAACCTCGGTCAATGCTGGAAATCGCTGTAGGTGGTGGCTGCCGCTACGAGTGCTGCCAAGCTTGATTGCGAGATTAGCGATCTGGATCGCGCCTAACCGCTCATCGAAACGGCAATCAAATCGCTAAAGCTGTGCGGCTTCCAGCACCTCAGCAACCAATTCATCTTTGCGCTGGGCGAGTGTGGTTTTGAGGCTGTTCATAGCTTTCCTATTTTTTCGCCTTGCAAGTGATATTGCCTGTAGTGCCTGAACACTCCAGTTTCACGCTGTCGCCCTTTTCTTTGTAGTTGCGTAGCGTAACGGCCACCGCGGCTTTATCTTGTAAGGCTTTCGTCGAGCGTGAGGCGCTTGCATCAATACTTGGTGTAGCTTCATTTGCGCTTGGTAGGACCGAAACAAGGAGCACAAAGGCGGCAGCTCCCAGGCAAACAGAGATGATCTTATTCTTTGCTCCTTCCGCCACGCCGAAGGCAACGAAGGTAGCGAAGCCTGTGCCTAAGATTAGGAAGAGATTCATAAGTAAAATCATTCAAACATCCTTCTAGGTGTTTTACTCGATCAACTTAGCGCATCAAGGTTAGTAAATTGTGCCCGGATACAGGTCAAGGCAGGCTTTAGCAATCAGCTTCGACGCGATCGTGCTTTGCGTTTGCCCACCATTATCTGCGAAGCATTCTTTAGCCGAGTCATACCCGAAAATAAGATCCGCTTCTGGACCCCTGGCGTAAGTCGGATGCTTGCGGCAGTTGATTGCTACGGTTCTGGCTGATAGATCGTTCTGCACGTCTGGCGCTTCTTCCAGGATGCAGCGTTGGTAGGACATCGAGCCGTGCGATGGACTGGCCTCATACAGCCTTTGTTGTGCGACTGCGCTCTCAGCCTTCTGCTGCTCCAGCTGGTATGCCGCTTTTGCTGACTGTACCCGCCGACTACATGCCATCATTTCTTGCGGAATTGCCTGCCCAGGACCTGGCCTGTATTTACTACAATCTTCATACATTTCGCTCGGGTGCTGTGCCTGCGCAGTTAACACCACGCCAGCAAGCAGTAGTGACGCGAGGGCATTCCTTTTAGTCGATTCCATGCTTTCCATATCCGGCCAGTGGTACTAATTATTTCCCCTTTTACCACTCAGTGCCAAGTTACGTCTGCAGCGAAGCTTGGTAATGCAGAGTCGGATGCGCCGTAGATCGTACAGCCCCGATTCAAACGGTCGGTGATTTGCGATGTGCCACAGTAAATGGCCAGGCGCACTGGCTCCGACAGATCCGCTACTTCCGCTCAATTTTTACAATCGAGATTTGTACGTACCAAGTCCCATCTGGCCGTGGGAAAACCCTGGATGAGCAGCACGGATCGCCTTCGCCGGCCGTCCAGTAGCGGATGCGCTTACCTACGAAAGCGAATTCGCGAGCGCTGGCGCACCTACGTATCCAGCGCTATGCAGTGAATGCCATCGGTTCTCGGTATCTCGCGTCATTATGATCAAGCTTGCGTAGCAAAGCGGGCATGCCCTGGCCAAATCGCTGCGGAAGTCGGTTGCTTAGAGCGCAGCAATCGAGTCATACGTGTTCTTTTGGCCCGCTTGCACACCTGCACCCAAAACGAATCGATTAAGCCTGAGAAGATTCCGCCCCTCTCGGAGGGTTGCCGCTTCGCGATTATGCATTCTCTCCAGCCCGCAGGCGCTTGATGATCCTGCCGAGCCTTTCCTGCGCCTGGACCCGGGTGACGCCGTATGCGTACCTCCAGCATGTACTCAGCCGGTAGCTCCCGGTCTGCAACAAACCAGGTTTACTCTTTCGCATCGAGTAGTTGAACAGTGATTTTCCGCTTTCAAAATCAGCGGAGGCTGAAGTCAGCCAGAAATGCATGGCTACTTCAGAGGATCCCTAGATATGCAATCCCGTCCGGATTCGGGATCTGCGCTGGAGTAAAGCGACTAGTCACAGGCTCCGACATTGCGGGAATGCCAGTCGCGCAATTTTACCTGATGGTTTTGTGGGAGTTTTGGTAAAGCAATAAGGAGCATCTCGAAAACTTCTGATTTGCCCTCAGGAGTCGGCATCCAGTCGTCTAATCGAATGTGATCCGTTCTTCCGGCGTGTCGCACGGCAGCGATTAAAAGATCGACAATCGCACGCGCGTGGGAAGCTGCATACGCAACCTCTCCCCGGTACGGAATGCCCAACCCCTGCAATGCAGTAGAACACTCATATATGCCACGCTCACCAAGAAGGCTCATTGTATCAACGTCGCAGCCATCACCTGAAAGAAAGCCCTTTGTACGACGCCTACCACGGACAAACGTTTGCTCAAGGTGCCAGTCCCCTGAGCCTGTCACTGAGGGAAGATTCAGTGCGGCAATACCCCCAAGATAGTGGCGCATCGTTGTCTCTGGAATCGGCTTTACCACGTTCAAAAGCATCCCCCCAGCTATTCGGCAACTAGTCACACGAAAAAGGACTTGGCCGCCACAACACCACACAGTCTTAGACGTGACGCCAGCGTAGCAATCGGCGCGGGCATTCTGTTACATCAGCGCAGACTAGAGCGGCAGTCATGGCCTCGCTCTGTCTGTAGATTCGCTATGCCAGGCTAAAAACCGGCAGATATCAGGCGAATGCTACCAAACCAGAAGCTGCGCGAGCCCGGCATCAGCGGCCGCCCTGTCTCTGCTCGCGGGGGCATTCTGTCTGCCAAATCTATAGAGCGATCACCTTCTACTTGAGATAGCTAATTGAGATAGGAGCAAAAGCTACTAGCAGAGCTACTAGGTAGAGTCGACGCCTCCCTCTGCAACCCGCGCCCAGAAAGGGCTACAGGCAAATACTGAAAGTAATCGGTCTGTTACTTCAGCGTGGTTCGTCTGTTACATCAGCGTAGGTTGTCTGTTACTTCAGCGCTGGCGGTCTGTTACATCAGCGTAAATTGTCTGTTACTTCAGCGTGGTCGGTGCTGTTACTTCAGCGACAGCTTCCTAGCGCCTTAAGGCTGTAATCCTGTGAACGCTGCGTCGCTTTAACATTACAAAGGCCAGGGCCTCGGTGCTGGCCCAGGATGATCGAGGCGGTTTGCTTCTATCGGGAAAAAGACGATTTGATAACAGCTCCTCACGCTCCTCACGCTCCTCACGCTCCTCACGCTCGACCTCAACATTCGCCGCGCCAATGGCTCCAAAGCCAGCTAAAAACCACTATAATGGTCCTTAGCTTGGTATCCATAGGTTAATGGTTTTCCTAATGACATTTACGCTAGCGACTCCTGAAGACATTATGTGCGCCTTGGGCGCTAGACTACGGGAGCAGCGCCTCGCTCAGGCTTTATCACAGCTCGACCTCTCCCAGATGGCAGGCTTGTCTCTTGGTGCAGTGCGCAAGCTAGAGCGTGATGGGCAATGCTCCATGGAGACGCTGATCCGGGCAGCTCATGCGCTGGGAGTTACTGCCGAGCTGGAAGACTTGTTCCTTCTCAAACGCCAGTCAATTGCACAGATGAAGCAGGCCGAAGCTGCCAGCCAACGCCAACGCGCACCACGTCGGAAACCAGCATGAAACAAATAACTGTTCATTATTGCGGCTGGGGCGAAGACTGGCCTCTTGGCCGACTGGCCGACGATGGCCGAACGCTCCTTTTTGAGTATGCATCAGAAGCGCTGAGCAACGGACTCGAGCTATCTCCGCTGCACCTGAAGTTGCGTGCTTCAGCGTACGGTGACTTTCCGCCCTACTTGCACCGCCTCCCCGGACTAGTCGCCGATAGCTTGCCAGACGGCTGGGGCCTTCTGCTGATGGATCGACTTTTTCGCCAGAAAGGCCTGCGTCATCCAGGCCCTCTGGATCGGCTCGCCTTTATTGGCGCTAGAGCGATGGGAGCACTGCGTTTCGTGCCCGCCGACAACGACAGTCTCGATGAACCAGACTGGAACCTGCTGGCTCTAGCAGAAGAAAGCGTTCGGGCTTTGGCCGGCGAAGCAGGAGCGGCACTTCGCGAACTGGCGTTGACTGGCGGCTCGCCGCAAGGCGCTAGACCTAAAGCGCTTGTGCAATACGACTTAGTCAGTGGCAGGGTCAGCACCCGTGCAGGCGCCCCCGGGGATCCATGGCTGGTAAAGTTTCCAGCCCAAAATGAACACAAGGAAGTGTGCGCCATCGAGCAGCTCTACGCTGAACTCGCCCGTGACTGCGGGCTAGATGTTCCCGATAGTCGCTGGTTTGATCTTTCTGAAAACCTGGCAGCCTTTGGCGTTGAACGCTTCGACCGGGAACAGGGAAGCCGAGTGCCCGTTCACAGCCTTGCCGGGCTATTGCAAGTGGATTTTCGAATTCCGTCAGCCTGCGATTACACTACGTTACTGCGCGCTACTCGAATGTTTACACGTGATGAGCGCGAAGTGGAGAAAGCCTATGCACGTACCATTTTCAATGTGCTTTTCCATAACCGCGACGACCACCCGAAAAATTTTGCATGGCGCCTCGGCAAAGACCGCCGCTGGCGTTTAGCCCCCGCGTTCGACCTGACGTTCAGCCACGGCCCAATGGGCCAACATCACATGGATGTATGTGGAGAGGGCTCGGTCATCAAACGTAGTCACTTGCTACGCCTGGCTAAAGAGGGAGGGGTATCGCTGAGAATCGCCGAAGAAGTGATTGAGCGTATGCTTCAGCAGGGCTCCGGACTTGGACAGAAACTTGCGGATCTTCCAGTTCGCCGCGAAACGGCGCAAGAGATAGCGTCAACGGTCAATGCCTGTCACCAACGGCTGAATGAGTGACCGCGAAACGAGTCCGTGATCAAGGTCCACAGCATTCACATGCTTGCCGGCGATATTAATGAGTATAAAATCGAGTACAACCTGACAGACCAGAGACAAAAAGCGTTCAACATTAGCTAGTTGCTTGATAAATCACGACTTAACGTCTAAGCAGCAACTTCAGCATGTTCCGTAAGGTTTGCTAACCTGACAAGAACGAAAAGGCCGTGCATTAGCGCGGCCTTTTCGTTTTCGTACCCCACCTAACGTATCCCGCGCCCCGGCCTCTGTTGGCCGTAGCACGCCCAGAGACGGCTAGATGTGTCGCGCTCATCCGCCGCCCCCTCGCAAGCCTCCCCCCTGCTTTATCAATCGAACAGTGGATACTCCTGGCTGCGTCAGCGCGAGCATGATGGTGCGCTACAACCCGGACAAACCAAGAACGTTCCCGTCTCTGAGTCCGTTCTGAACGCACCTCATAGCCCTGGCGCAGCAGGATCAGAAGTGGGTGCGTAGTCAGGTGTCCTCATCGGAGATACGCCATGCGCACACTCGAGCCGCTTGCCCTTGCTCTGATTGTTGCAATGTCCTCACAGGCATTCGCCGCCCAACACTCCGCCGACATCGATCAATCGGGCTCATCCCTGGAAGCCACTGTCACGCAGACGGCTGGATTCGAGAACTCGACATCAATCACCCAAGGCGGGGTTTCGAACGAAGCGGTTTCGTTCCAGCAAGGCGGTATAGGCGACTCGATATCGCAGTTTCAGCAAGGCAGCTCCAATTACAGTGAGGCGCGTCAGCTGGACAATACTGTGGCAGGACAGGCCTCCAGCAGCATGATCCTGCAGTATCAGGCAGTGGGATCTGAGAACGTGACGGGCGCCACCCAAGCCCATTCAACCGAGAGTGTCATCTCTCAGGGCCAGCACGGCAGCTCGAACTCTGCGCAAGGCGCCCAGTCGGACTCGATCGGTGCAGAGCTCTACCAGCTGCAGATAGGCGATAGAAACGCGGCTACCACGAACCAATCCTTCGCCGAATCGCAATCCAGCAGCAATCAGTACGGCAGCGACAATGTCAGCAATTCCTACCAAGACAACACTTTGGGCGGCACAGCCTTTATTTGGCAGAATGGCAGCGAAAACGACACCACCGTGACGCAAATTTACGGCAGCGTCTCCGACGCCACGGTTATGTCTTTCGGTGTTGGCAACATGGCGAGCGTGAGTCAGTCCTCAGCGATCGCCTCGAACGCTGAGGTTGAAAGCGTTGGCAACCATAACCTCGTTACGGTAAGCCAATCCGGCATCCTCATGACGTTTTCAGGTGAGCAGAACGGCGACCGCAATCAGGTCACAGCCACCCAAAGTGGCCGGCAGAATACGGCGATTTCCTCCGAGACTGGCGATGACAACACCATCAACCTTGTACAAACGGGCAGAAACGGCCTTGTTGCCGTATTGCTGTCTGGCGAGCGCAATACTGCCAACCTTACGCAGAACGCGGTCGGCAACGAACTGAAAGCAGTGATGACTGGAAACGACAACAGCATCGTGACCGTTCAGGTTGGAGCGGGCAATGAAAACCAGCTGGACCTTGAGCAAGACGGTGACCGCAACATCATCCAGGCCTCGCAACTCAACGAAGGCCACTACGCGCTTGTCAGCCAAAGCGGCACAGCAAATGTTGCAGACATCTCGCAGTATGGCGCCAGCAATAGTGCAAGCGTCATCCAGAGTGGCTCTACAAACACGGCGCGGGTGGCGCAGCGCTAAGCTTGTATGCGCATCAGTCGTCGTACTGCCCCAGAGATATCAGGCCCAAAACGTTCGCCATGCACCAATCGCAACCGGATATAGGCGTTCCGTTAGCGTCGTTCCTGTACTCATTGCTGCCGTACTCGTAACGAGCGCAACGGCGGAGATGGCCTGAGTAAGCGTGCTTTTACCGCGATCTGCCAGTTAAGCCCTCGCAATTCAGGACGCCCGCCAGAAGCCTAATACACTAAGGGCGTCCGGCATTTAAAGGATAAGACGCGTCACTCTGGAAAGCCCATGCAGGGTCCAACCACGGCATCTGTCTGACGACCGGCACGAAATCCGTCCATCAATCGCGGAATATTCGCTGCGCTTATCGGTCCGAAAAGGCAGACCTGCCGAAGCCGGAGCCCTGATGAACAGCCTCACCGAACCGCCACAGCAAAACCTCGACGACAGTTTTTTTGATCGTGACGCGCAGATCGTAGCCCAGGAATTGCTGGGGACCGTTATCCGCCACTGCGTTGACGGGCTCTGGCTATCGGCACGCATCATCGAGACCGAGGCGTATTACGTTGACGAAAAAGCCAGCCATTCATCGCTGGGCTTTAGCCCTTCGAGACGAGCGATGTTTATGCCGGCCGGTCATCTGTACCTCTACTACTCGCGTGGCGGCGATTCGCTGAACTTCAGCGTGCAGGGCGACGGCAACGCCGTGTGCATCAAGGCCGGCTATCCGTGGGTTGATCTGCTGTCCTGCGAAGAGTCCATCGAGCGTATGCGCACCAATAGCCCCGCCGCCGCCGGTGGCCCTCGCCCGCTCACCCGCCTCTGTTCCGGCCAGACATTGCTCTGCAAAGCGCTGGGCCTGACTGTCACGCAATGGAACGCTCAGCGCATGGACCCGACCCGCTTGCGCGTCGACGATATTGGCGCGCGCCCGGACATCGTCCAGACGACGCGCCTGGGCATTCCAACTGGCCGCGATGGGCACCTGCCATACCGTTTCGTCGACGCGGGGTTTGCCGCGCACTGCACCCGTAACCCCTTGCGCCGTGGCCAGCAGGAAGGCCAGGACTACGTACTGATGCGCCGCGAGCTACTGGCCAGCTGAAATAACGTGCGAACTTTACTAGGCGGCGCTGACCAGCCGAATTCGGGCGATTTCCGATGGAGCACCGAAACGCAGCGGTGGCCCCCAGTAACCGGTGCCCCTACTGATGTAGATCTGCATGTCGCCAACACGCTGTAGCCCCGCGACCCAGGGCTGCTGCCAACGCACGAAGTGCATCCAGGGCCAGAACTGGCCACCGTGGGTATGCCCGGAAAGCTGCAAATCACAGCCCACCTCCGTTGCCGCTTTTGCCGACCGCGGTTGGTGCGCCAGTAGGATGCGCGGCACGTCGCTGGGCGCACCGGCGAACGCCGCGACCGGATCGCTCTTGTGACTAGGCCGGAACAGTTCAGCCGAGTAGTCGGCAATGCCCGCCAATACCAGTTTTGCGTCGCCATGCTCGAGCTGAACATGACGGTTGAGCAGCACGCGCATACCAAGACGCTCGAACTCGGTAATCCAGCTATCCGCGCCTGAGTAATACTCGTGGTTGCCCGTGACAACGTACACGCCGTGACGGGCCTTGAGCTGCGCCAGTGGGGCGATGTCGTGGGCCAGGTCAGCCACACTGCCATCCACCAGATCACCCGTAATGACGATCAGATCAGGCGAGAGCTCATTGACCCGACTGACGATTGCATCGATGTAGCCGTGCTTGATGGTTGGCCCGACATGAATATCGCTTAACTGAACGATATTGAAGCCTTCCAGCCCCGCAGGCAGATCGCGCAGCACGATGTCGCGCTCCACCACCCGGGCGGTGCGGCGTGCATTGAGCAAGCCGAACAACGTCACCGCAACGACAGCGACGATGACCGCCAGCGCGGAGCCCTGTGCCAAACCCTCCGGCTCCCAACCCGACAACGACCCTAGCGCCAGCACGAACGCGCGCAGCAGGGCGAACACCGCCAGGCTTGAAAATATGCCCATCGCCAACAGCCCGGACCACGCCAGCAGCGCACTGTCCGCGCCCCGCACCAGCACGCCATAGCGCATCAGAACCGCTGAAAGGGCGAGATAGGCCCACGCCAAAACACTTCCAAACAACCCGAGCGAGAGATCCGCAATCAGCGTAACGCCGACGAATACATGCAGGCCGATCAGCAGCACTCCAACCAACAACCGCCTGTTCATGCACGAGGTCTCTTTGGAAAGGGGGAGGTAGCAGTACTGCCTGCCGGCAGCCTGTCTCACATCGAGGAGAAACGAACCACTGTCTACGCAACGGGCGACACCCGCCGTGAGGGAGCATGTCCTTGCCGCATCGCGACCGGGTGATGTCTCTGCCACTAGAAACTGCAACGTGATGTGCCAACACTCGCTCACAGCCAGCGCGTCAAACCGTAGGGGCGAATTTATTCGCCCACCGCTCCAAGCTAACCGATCCTCAAGCACCGCAACGCTCAAACCGGCCAGCAGAAGCCACAGCCCGCCGCGTTAGAGGCGAATGATTCGCCCACCGCATTGCCCGCAACGTCGTGCCAAAGCACCTCTGGGCCGCTCAGCTTACGCTCTCCGCAGTGTCGGATCAGCCCAATCCGAGCGCTACATAACGCCGGGATCGGGCATCGGGTCCGGTGGCGGTGGCTGCTTCTCGAGCTGCTCGACCACTTCGTCGGGCAGCGTGTCGCCGTCATCCAGCTCGGTATCGCTCTCGGCATCGTCGAGATCGTTCAGGGGCGATTCATCAGCCAGCCAGGGATAGCGTGGCGTCTCGCTGGGTAAGGCAATGCTAAGCATGGGAAGTCCTCGCAGGTGTGGCCGTAGACTTGTTAGGCAAGCCCAACTCCCCATCGTTCGCCCCGGTTATCCGTGTCGCGTCCAGGCTTGCTCCTCCAGGCGCTCGCTCAGGTAGTCAAGAAAGCAGGTGATGCGCGTGGCGAGGGTGGTATTGCGGTAATACACGGCGTGGATCGGCTGCAGTACATTCACGTTCGCGTCGGCCAGTACCTCGACCAACGAGCCGTCCGCTCGATCACGCGCGGTCATGAAATCGGACAGACACGCAATACCCTCTCCTGCCAGCGCAAGCTGCCGCACGGTCTCTCCGCTCGAGGCCCAGACGCTCGGCACGATGGGCCAGGATTCGCCGAGCGAATGGCGCAGCGGCCAGTGATTGAGACTTTCAGGCTGGGTAAACCCGATCAGGCTATGCCTCGCCAGGTTTTCCACCTGCTGCGGCGTGCCGCGTCTAGCCAGATAAGCCGGGCTTGCGACCGCTCGCAGTCGACTCCGACCCAGCGGCCTGGCGTGCAAAGTCGAATCACGCAGCGGGCCGTGGCGCAGCGCGAGGTCAGTGCGATGTTCCAACAGATCGATGATCTGATCACTGCTGTGCAGCTCCAGCTCGATATCCGGATAGCGTTCGCGAAACCCGCCCGTCAATGGCACCAGGACATGCAGCATAAACGGCGCAGAGGCATTGACCCGCAACCGCCCGGCCGGCTGCTGCAACCGGCGCGACATCTGTTCTTCAGCCTCTTCTACCGCTTCGAGAATCCGCCGCGCCTGAATCAGAAAGGCTGCGCCCTCCTCCGTCAGCTCGAGACGGCGCGTTGTCCGACGCAGCAACGTGGTGGCGAGCTTCGTTTCCAGCCGGCTCAATGCACGGCTGACACCCGAAGCGGTCTGCCCGAGTTGTACCGCCGCGCTTGAGAGCGAGCCGGTATCGACCACCGCCGTGAAGGCCTGCAACTCGTCGAGCGTGGTTTTCATCTGTGACTCGCAGTCAATTGTGTATGGCCTGTGGCCCGGTTTTCCGCAGAAGTCTGCGGGACAGACTGCACGCAAGCAATCCAACAAGCGCGATCACAGCGTCCGTTCACGGTCGCACCTCGACGCGCCCATCACCCAGGCTCGGCCGAAGAGTGCACACCCGGCCCATCGGGAACGCATGGCTTAAGTGGTGTGCACATAGGTCAGATCTCGGGCATCTAGATCTCAAACACCTGGATCGGCTCGCGTTCTTCGTCGGCGCATCGGCCGGCGCCGCGCCCCGCATTCGGCCCCAGCAAATTCATCAACTGCGGCTTCGAAACCTTTAACCGCACAGGAGACCTTCAATGACCATTCCCGCTTTCGGCCTCGGCACCTTTCGCCTCAAGGGCCAGCAAGTCATCGACTCGGTGAAGATGGGCCTCGAACTCGGCTATCGCCACATCGACACCGCGCAGATCTACGACAACGAAGCGGAAGTCGGCCAGGCAATAGCCGAGAGTGACGTGCCCCGGGAAGATCTATTCGTCACCACCAAGGTCTGGACCAGCAACCTCGGCGCCGATCGGCTAATCCCCAGCCTTGAGGAAAGCCTGAGCAAGCTGCGCTTGCAGCAAGTTGATCTCACGCTGGTGCATAGGCCATCGCCCAACGACGAGCTAGCAGTCGCCGACTACCTGCCCCGGATGATGGAAGCCAAGGAGCGCGGCCTGACCCGCGCCATCGGCATCTCCAACTTCACCATCGCCCATATGCAGCAAGCCATCGACGCCATCGGCGCCGAGAACATCGCTACCAACCAGGTCGAGGTGCATCCCTTCCTGCAGAACCGCAAGGTGATCGATTTCGCCCGCAGCCAGGGCATCCACATCACCGCCTATATGCCGCTGGCCTATGGCAAGGTGATGCAGGATGACGTATTGCAGCGCATCGCCAAGGCCCACAACGCCAGCCCGGCACAGATCGCCCTCGCCTGGCTGCTGCAACAGGGCTTCGCCGTGATCCCCTCCTCCACCAAGCGCGAAAACCTCGCCGCCAACCTGGCAGCGCAGGAGCTGCGCTTGACCGACGAGGAGATGCAACAGATCGCCGCGCTGGACCGCAACGAGCGCCTGGCCAACCCTGGTTTCGCGCCAGCGTGGGATTGATCGGCACAAAAATAGAGGTGCCACCGAGCTGTCTTTTGCAGCAAAACGATGGCGCCGCATAAGCGTTTGATAGACGGGCGAAAAATCACGGAAGGAGGGTTGACAGCCACAGGCGCGACGCGAATAATGCGCGCCACTTGGCTACGTAGCTCAGTTGGTTAGAGCATAGCATTCATAATGCTGGGGTCCGGGGTTCAAGTCCCTGCGTAGCCACCAAATTCAAAAAGGGTTCAGCGAAAGCTGAACCCTTTTTTTGTGCCCGTCGTTTAGCCAAGCATCACCGAGAGCGCACCATGAGAGACAGCTTCGACAACATCCGCGCCGAGCGCGAAACGCCCTTCCGCTCCGCCGCCGCTACCCCATCCAACCAATATGCCGGGCTCTGGAAACAGATCGCCATCGGCATCGTGGTCGGGCACATGTCGCTGGGGTTGATTGGGGCGGTAGTCTGGATGGTTGCTGCACAGATGCTTGTTGGGGATTTGCAAATTGTTATGCCGTGGGCGAGCGAACATCAGGGATGATATGGTTTCCGCGATTCAGCAGAGAAAGCCTAGGCCGAGGAAAAATAAATCTGTCCCCTTTTCCCGTTGTCCCCTTTTTCCTAAAGGAGTGGTGAGTTCTTCAAAGAATGAGCAAGTCTTTGCTTTATAGAACGAATTAGCCTGCCAGGGAAACGCTATGAAAATTTTCCCCAAAAACGCTAGCTGTAGTGTTCAATTAAATAACGGCTAAATGGGGTTCCTATCTCAAAAGCGTTGTCTGAAAAAACTATTCTTTCCTCGTCAATAAAATCAATGACCTTTGATAGAGAATTAACTTCCTCTGCGGGAAAACCATATCTAATTAGCAATATTGATGTTGGATCGTTCGTTCCGTAGCGCATGTACTCCGAGAATATTTTTGCTCTTGGGTCTCCCGACCAAGAGAAGTATTCCTCGAAAGCGGCAAAAAATATATCTGCCAATGAAAACGAGACCACTTTATCCAAATAATCATAGCTATCGTAGACCAGCAGATCGTAGCGCAAATCATCTGCAGCAATTCCGCTAAATCTGTTGTGCGCAGGTTGTGCAGAGTCAGGTAAAGGGAACGGCACTTCAGAATAACGAACTTGCAAGCTCTTAAGTGACGCGATGTAGGTTCGATAATCAAGATCGCCACCAGAGAACAACTTATATAGCGCTCGTTGCTCATCGAGCCGAGTTAGATAGCTGTAGCGTAAGCCCAGAAGTGAGCTAAACGACTTGCCTTGAATATGCCATAGAAAAATGGCTAGCGAGGTGGACATTACTCCTTTTTCCGCCCTAGTGAGAGCGCGCCCCAGGGAGGCTACATACACATTCTGAAAGGCATCTTTGATGTGTAATTTAGTAGCTTTTGTTAAACCCTGGTACTCGTCTCCGGAAATAATTCTGCCATCTTTAAATAACGAATCAAGCAAAAACTTAATTACTTCAAACACCTCGTCAGACGATAGTCTCTGAACTTTTGCATCTGGAAGACCATACAAATCGTTTATCTTTTGATCCTTAACCGCTTCAACAAATTCTCGATAATCTTCGTTTCCGCTCCAGTCCTCATCAAGCGGAGAGCTGCTACTAATTTTTGCCTTCTTATTGAATAGCT
>NZ_JAMOIC010000034.1 GCF_024448895.1 Stutzerimonas stutzeri | reverse complement strand
GTCGGGGAGGGTGCCAAGGCCTCGCTGAGCGCGTTCGACCACCTGATCCGCAGCTCAGTAGAAGATTGAGCGAGGCGGTAATGAAAAAGGGGAGCAGACTTAGTCTGCTCCCCTTTTTTGCGGCCTGTAATCGATGAACTCTGCCTACATGTTAGCCGCTTATTTCCAATTGTTTAACCTGCGCGTTCACCCAGTCCTCGGCGCGCTGATTGAGCTCGGCTACCGCACGAGGTCCTTCGGTTTCGGCGTGCATGGGTGGGCCAATCACGACCTTGATCGTCCCAGGCTTTTTACCCCAGCCAGACTTCGGCCAATACATCCCGGCATTGTGAGCGATGGGCAGCACCGGCAGCTTGGCATTCGCCGCGAGCGAGGCACCGCTACGTGAGAACTTTCCAGTCTGGCCGACCGGCACACGTGTACCCTCTGGAAATATCAGCACCCAGGCGCCCTGCTCCAACCGCTCCTGACCCTGTTTGGCAACTTGACGCAGCGCTGCCTTCGGGTTTTCACGGTCGATGGCGATGGGCTTGAGGAGCATGATTGCCCAGCCGAAGAACGGCACATAGAGCAACTCTCGCTTGAGGACCTGACTCAGCGGTTCAAAGTACGCAGAGAGGAAGAATGTCTCCCACGTGCTCTGGTGTTTGGACAGAATCACGCAGGGCTTGTCGGGAATGTTCTCTTGCCCTCTAACTTCATAGCGCAGACCGACCACCGTCTTGGCCAGCCAGATTGCACTCTTGCACCAGGTCTGGACAACGAAGCGGTAGCGCTTACGAAATGACATGAACGGCGCAAAGATCAGGCTGATCAGGCACCAGGCAAAGGCCGTGAATGCCAGCAATAGGTAGAACAGCAGGACACGTACTGGCAACAACGCCTTCATTCCACCGCTCCCAACAGGTGTTCGGCCACCGCAGCAAGGTCATCGAACACCAGCGTACCCGGGGGTAGCGCGCCTTTCTCGGTCTTCAGACCTTTGCCGGTACGCACCAGAAGAGGCACTGCACCGAGCTGTATGCCGGCTTCCAGATCGCGAAGGCTGTCCCCTACTACTGGCACGCCCTGGAGGTGTTCCAGATGAAAGTGGTTGGCGATCTGCCGAAACAGCCCGGGCAGCGGCTTACGGCAGCCACAGCCGTCATCCGGACCATGCGGGCAGTGCACGATCAGATCGAAGCGGCCGCCCTCTTCCATTGCCAATCGCTGCATCTTGAAATGCATGTCGTCGAGCGTCATGGGATCGAACAGCCCGCGCGCCAGTCCGGACTGGTTGGTGGCAACCGCCACCGTCCAGCCCGCCTCGCACAGACGCGCTACCGCTCCGAGCGACCCCGGGATCGGAATCCATTCATCCGGGGTCTTCACGAAGGCGTCGGAGTCTTCGTTGATGACGCCGTCGCGGTCGAGCACTATCAGTTTCACCGGCTTAGCCAAGTGCGGAAATATCGGCAACGCCAAGGAACAGTCCTCTCAACCGGGCAAGCAAGGCATAGCGGTTGGCACGTACCGAAGCGTCTTCGGCATTGACCATTACCGCCTCGAAAAAGGCATCCACCGGGCCGCGTAGATGCGCGAGGCGCTCAAGCGCTTCGCGATACTGACGCGAGGCTGCCAGCGGCTGGACAGCCTGTTCGGCCTGTTGCAAGGCCGAGTACAGCGAGAACTCGGTAGCATTGTCGAAATAGCGTGGTTCGATAGCCTCGGGCAGCTTTGCCTCGAACTTGCTCAACAGGTTGGACACACGCTTGTTCGCCGCCGCCAGTGCCTCGGCCTCCGGCAGCTTGCGGAACGCCTGCACGGCTTGAACGCGCTGATCGAAGTCCAGTGCAGATCCAGGCTGGACCGCACGGACAGCGAGATAGGCCGCTACTTCGACGCCTTCATCTTCATAGCGCGCGCGAAGGCGATCAAAGATGAATTCCAACACCTGATCAGCCAGGCCCTGAGTCTTGACCTGATTACCGAACTGGCTAATGGAGAAGCGCACCGCTTCCACCAGATCCAGATCCAGCTGCTTCTCGATAAGAATGCGCAGGATGCCCAGCGCAGCACGGCGAAGTGCGTAGGGGTCCTTGCTGCCGGTCGGCAACATGCCGATGCCGAAGATGCCGACCAGGGTGTCGAGCTTGTCGGCGACCGCGAGGATCGCTCCGGTGTTGGTGGCGGGCAGCTCTGCGCCTGCACCACGCGGCATGTACTGCTCGTTGAGCGCCGATGCCACATCAGCGGGCTCGCCGTCGTTCAAGGCATAGTAGTAACCGGCGACGCCTTGCATCTCAGGAAACTCGCCGACCATTTCGGTGGCCAGATCGCATTTGCTCAAGAGGCCGGCGCGTGCGGCCCACTGTGCGTTGCCTCCGGTGCGCTCGGCGATGAAGGACGCAACCCTGGATACGCGCACCGCTTTGTCATAAACGGTGCCCAGCTGCGCCTGGAATATGACATTTTTCAATCGATCGTTGAAGCTTTCGAGCGCCTGCTTCTTGTCCTGCTTGAAGAAGAATTCCGCGTCAGTCAGGCGTGGGCGCACCACTTTCTCGTTACCCGCAACGATCTGAGACGGATCCCGTGATTCGATGTTGGCAACGGTGATGAAGCGCGGCAGCAGCTTGCCGTTACTGTCGAGCAGGCAGAAGTACTTCTGATTGTCCTGCATGGTGATGATGAGCGCTTCCTGAGGGACTTCCAGAAAGCGTTCCTCGAAGGAGCACACCAGTGGCACTGGCCATTCGACCAGCGCAGTGACCTCATCCAACAATGCTGGAGGGACGATGGCGCTGCCGTTCTGCTCGCCGGCCAGCTGCTCGACACGCTTGGCGATCAGTTCGCGGCGCTCGGCGAAGTCGGCAATCACGTGGGCGCCACGCAGGTCTTCCAGATAGCTGGCTGGCTTGGAAATCCGCACTGCGCTCGGGCTGTGGAAACGATGGCCGCGGGATTCGCGACCGGCGCGCTGAGTGAGGATGGTGCAATCGATGACCTGGTCGCCGAACAGCATGACAAGCCACTGGGTCGGCCGAACGAACTCTTCTTTGCGCGCCGCCCAACGCATGCGTTTGGGGATCGGCAGGTCATTGAGGGAGGTCTCGACGATGGTCGGCAACAGCGTGGCAGTCAGCTGGCCGGGAATCGAACGGCTGTAGCGCAGTTTCGGGCCGCTGCGATCGATCTCCGCCAGATCCACACCGCACTTGCGGGCAAAGCCCAGCGCTGCTTGAGTAGGTTCGCCTTCGGCGTCGAACGCGGCCTGCAGGGGCGGGCCATCGAGGTTGATGCTGCGATCAGGCTGCTCAGTATCGAGCTGCTCGATCAGCACCGCTAGGCGCCGCGGCGCAGCAAATGCCTGTACCCGACCATGCGCGAGGCCGGCTTCCTTCAAGCCCTTTTCGATGCCGGAACGAAACGCGTCGGAAAGCTTGCCCAGCGCTTTGGGTGGCAGCTCTTCGGTGCCGAGCTCAACCAGAAAATCCAATGCACTCATTCCGCAGCCTCCAGCTTGGCCAGTACTTCGTCACGCAGGTCGGGTGTCGCCATCGGGAAGCCCAGCTTGGCGCGCGCCTGCAGGTAACTCTGTGCGACGGAGCGAGCCAGTGCGCGTACGCGCAGGATGTACTGCTGACGGGCCGTGACCGATATGGCGCGGCGCGCATCGAGCAGGTTGAAGGTGTGCGAGGCCTTCAACACCATTTCGTAGGTGGGCAGGGGCAGCTCCAGCTCGATCAGGCGGTTGGCCTCGGACTCATAGAAATCGAACAGCTCGAAAAGCTTTTCGACGTTGGCATGCTCGAAGTTGTACGTGGACTGCTCGACTTCGTTCTGGTGAAACACGTCGCCATAGGTAACTTTGCCAAACGGGCCATCGGTCCAGATCAGGTCATAAACCGAATCCACACCCTGCAGGTACATGGCCAGACGCTCGAGGCCATAGGTGATCTCACCCGTAACCGGATAGCACTCGATGCCGCCTACCTGCTGGAAGTAGGTGAACTGGGTGACTTCCATCCCATTCAGCCAGACTTCCCAGCCCAGACCCCAGGCGCCCAGTGTGGGCGATTCCCAGTTGTCCTCGACGAAACGGACGTCATGCACCAGGGGATCCACGCCAATGCGGCGCAGCGACTCGAGGTAAAGCTCCTGGAAGTTTTCCGGGTTGGGCTTGAGTACCACCTGGAACTGATAGTAGTGCTGCAGGCGGTTAGGGTTCTCGCCATAGCGGCCATCGGTTGGACGGCGTGAAGGCTGCACATAGGCAGCGTTC
Source organism: Stutzerimonas stutzeri (assembly GCF_024448895.1). Lineage (GTDB taxonomy): Bacteria > Pseudomonadota > Gammaproteobacteria > Pseudomonadales > Pseudomonadaceae > Stutzerimonas > Stutzerimonas stutzeri_Q. The sequence continues at coordinate 23,294 of NZ_JAMOIC010000034.1, read as the reverse complement.
CAGGTCTCCGGACCAATGGAACGCAAAAACGTGGCCGTGTGGAACGTACCGGCACCCACCTCCATGTCATAGGGTTGCAGAACGACGCACCCCTGCTCTGCCCAGTAGTTTTGCAGGGCGAGGATCAGGTCTTGGAAGGTGCGCACGGCAGGCGTAGGCTGGGTCAAAATTTCACCTGTGCTGGCTTCGACAGAAAGCCCCGGAGTATACCCGATAACGGCTGCAACCCGTGGCTGCCCGTGCTCTGCAGCAGTGGCACCGCGTCGGTTCCGATCCCCCTTCGCCCGCTCAAGGATTAAACCAAATGCCGCGTTGCGCCTGGTGCAGTGAGGACCCGTTGTATGTCGATTATCACGATACCGAGTGGGGCGTACCTGTTCGCGATCCCGGGGTCCTGTTCGAATTCCTGATTCTCGAAGGCGCCCAGGCTGGCCTGTCCTGGATCACCGTGCTGCGCAAGCGCGAGCGTTATCGCCAGGTGCTGTTCGGGTTCGATCCCGCGCGTCTGGCGCGGATGACCGATGTCGAGATCGAAGAACGCATGCTCGATCCGGGCATCATCCGCAACCGTCGTAAGCTCGAGGCCGCCCGCCGCAACGCCCAGCTATGGCTTGAACTGGAAGACCCGGCCGGCTGGTTGTGGTCGTTCGTAGGGGGCGAGCCGAAGATCAATCACTTCGAGTCGATCGCTCAGGTTCCGGCCGTTACGGTCGAAGCACAAGCCATGAGCCGTGCCTTGAAAAAGGCCGGCTTTGGCTTTGTCGGCCCGACCATCTGCTACGCCTTCATGCAGGCGTGCGGCATGGTCATGGACCACACCATCGATTGTGAGCGGTATCAGGTCCTTGCCCGCAGCGAAGCCAGCCCCGTGCCATGACCGGGACGAGTAGCTCAGCCCGCTAAGCAGTTACACTAGCGCCTTTGATTTTTCGGGAGAGATCCTTGGACAAGTTCAAAGGTGCCCTGGTGGTCGGCTTTCTCCGGCTGTTCGCCCTGCTGCCCTGGCGCGCAGTGCAGACCCTGGGTGGTCTCATTGGATGGTTGATGTGGAAGCTGCCCAATCGCTCTCGCGAGGTGGCCCGTACCAATCTGACCAAATGCTTTCCGGAGCTGAATGCTGAAGAGGTGGATCGGCTGCTCGGGACGAGTTTGCGGCAGATCGGCAAGACCTTCACTGAGAGCGCCTGTGCCTGGATATGGCCGGCGGACAAGACGTTACGCCTGGTCAAGGAAGTGGAAGGGCTCGAGGTACTGGAACAGGCCCTGGCATCCGGCAAGGGGGTCGTCGGAATCACCAGCCATCTTGGCAACTGGGAAGTGCTCAATCATTTCTACTGCGCGCAGTGCAAGCCGATCATTTTTTACCGGCCGCCAAAGCTCAAGGCTGTGGACGATCTTCTGCAGCGTCAGCGTGTACAACTCGGCAACAAGGTCGCGCCCTCGACTCGCGAGGGTATCATCAGCGTGATCAAGGAAGTGCGTAAAGGTGGCGCCGTGGGGATTCCGGCTGATCCGGAGCCCAGCGAGGGCGCAGGCGTTTTCGTGCCTTTCCTCGGCACTCAGGCGCTGACCAGTAAGTTCGTGCCCGGCATGTTGACAGGCGGTAAGGCGGTTGGCGTCTTTCTTCACGCGTTGCGTCTGGATGACGGTTCGGGCTACAAGGTGATACTCGAAGCGGCACCGCCGGCTATGTATGACGAGGACGTCGAGGTCGCGGTTGCGGCCATGAGTGGAGTCGTCGAGCGCTACGTGCGCACTTGGCCAAGCCAGTACATGTGGACGATGAAGCGCTTCAAGAAGCGTCCGCCCGGCGAAAAGCGTTGGTACTGACCACAGTTAATGCAGCCACAGGGACAGTCATGGGAAATCCGAATCAGCGACAACACCCACGCGCACCGATGAAGTGCCGCATTCGCATCGCGCACGAGTCGTTCGGCGAGGTGTTCGCGCACACCCGCGATCTCTCTGATGGCGGTGTTTACGTGAAACATCCGCAGCTGACCGAACTGCAGCTTGGCATGATTGTTAGCGGTCAGGTGCAGGATCTGCCGATACCGGCGCCGGTGCTGCAGATGGAGGTCATGCGGGTCGATGGCGAAGGCGTTGGCCTGCGGTTTATTCAGGAAGACTAGCGAAGGCTGAACCTCACTCCGGGGTTTGCAGCCCAGCCTGCTTGTTCAGCTTGCGTAGAAAGACCGTCATTTCCTTTTCGGCCTGCTTGTCGCCCTGGGCTTGCGCGGTTGCAAGACCCTGCTCCCAGGCGCGGCGGGCGCCCTCCTCGTCCTCGTTGGCCTGAAGGGCCTTGCCAAGCAACTTCCAGGCGGCCGAGTATTTTGGATTCTGTTCAACGCAGCGCTGCAGGTGCGTAGCGGCCTGGGAGGCCTCGCCCGCGTCCAGATATCCCTTGCCAAGGCCGAAGCGCAGCATGGGATTGTCCATGCCCTGGGCCAGCATTTTCTGCAGTGATTCGAGCATTGTGTTCCCCTGAAAAAGCCTATGGCGTGTCTGCGTCCATCTTGAATGACACGCCCCGCTCTAAGCCTAGCTCGCCTGGGTCACCGCACTGAGAAATTCCTGCGTACGGGTTTCCTGCGGGTTGCCGAACAGCTCATCCGGTGTGCCCTGTTCATGAATTCGGCCTTCGTTGAAGAAGCATACGCGGTCGGCAAATTCACGGGCGAACCCCATTTGATGCGTCACCATCAGCATGGTCAGACTGTGCGCCTCGCCCAGGCGGCGAATGACGTTGAGCACTTCACCACACAGCTCGGGATCGAGGGCTGAAGTCACCTCGTCGAACAGCATGACCTTGGGTCGCATGGCCAGTGCACGGGCGATGGCTACCCGTTGTTGCTGGCCCCCGGAAAGCTGCGACGGGTAGTGGTCGAGCTTGTCATCCAGTCCCACCATGGCGAGCAATTCCTCGGCGCGCTCGCGGGCTTCCTTTTTCGACAGTCCAAGCACCTGCACCGGCGCTTCCATCACATTCTGCCGGGTGCTCATGTGCGGAAACAGGTTGAAGCTCTGGAACACCATGCCGACCTTTCCCCTGACACGGCGAAGATGCCGCGCGTTGGCGCGAACCAATTCACCATTGGCGCCAGGCATGTGGGTCAGCGGTTCGTCGTCGACCATGATCACACCTTCGTCGATGTCTTCGAGGGTCATCAGAGCGCGCAGCAGTGTGGATTTTCCGGAGCCGCTGGGGCCGATAATGGCGACCTTCTCACCCGTCCGGACATCCAGGTCGAGATGGTTGAGTACCGTCAGATCGCCAAAATGTTTGCTTACATCGCGAAACTGCACCATCAGCTCTGGCTCGCTGGCCGTGCTGTTCGGATTCTGGATGTCGCTGGCAGGCATCGGTGCGTTCATCGGGCTAGCTCCATACGGTTTTCCAGTCGGCGCACGAACCAGGCGAGGCCGAGGCTGAGAATGAGGAAGAACAGGCCGACCATGGTGATCGGTTCTAGATAACGGAAGTGTTCCGAGCCGATGTTCTTGGCCCGCTGCATGATCTCCACCACGGTAATGGCCGAGAGCACGGGCGTGTCCTTGAGCATCGAAATCATGTAGTTGCCCAGCGCCGGCAGGATCGGTCGCAGCGCCTGCGGCAGGATCACCTTGCGATAGGCATTGAGCGGCTTCATGTTCAGCGCCGTCACTGCTTCCCACTGCGCGCGCGGCACGGCATCGAGCCCGGCTCGGTAGACCTCGGCGGTATAGCAGGCGTAATGCAGCGCAATGCCGATGATGCCGGCCTGCAGCGCAGTGAGATTGAAGCCGTAGTTGGGCAGCACGAAAAACAGGAAATACACCTGGATCAGCAATGGCGTGCTGCGGATGAACTCGATCAGGCCGGTCATGGGCCAGGACAGCCAGCGGTATCGGCTGCGGCGTCCCACCGCCAGGAACAAGCCGAGGACGATGGCGATGGAGAACCCGGCGATGGTGATGCCGATGGTTTTCAGCGACGCGTCGAGCAATCTTGGAAGAATCTCCCAGGCGAACTGCCAGTCGAAGAAATTCATGACATACCCCCCCGCATGCGTCCGCGCGCCAGGCGTTTCTCCAGGGTGCGCATGGAGAAGTTGATGATCTGCGCCAGGATGAAATACATCACCAGCGCGAGGCCGAATATTTCCAGGGTCATCAGTGTGGCCTGGTCCAGCTGCCGCGCGCGGAAGGCCAGATCCGACAGGGTGATCAGGGAAACCAGTGACGTATTCTTCAGCAGTTCGATGAGCAGGTTGGTGCCCGGCGGGATCGCCGCCAGCATCGCCTGCGGCAGGATGACCCGACGCAAACGCTGCCAAGCGGTCATATTCAGCGCCTGGCACGCCTCGTATTGCCCTTCATGGACAGACCGGATGGCGCCGCGCAGCACCTCAGCCCCGTAGGAGCCGATATTCAGCCCCAAGCCGATCACCGCCACATTGAAAGCGCTCATGGCGATGTTGAACGGCGGCATCGGCAGAACGAAGTAGAGCCAGAACAGCTGCACCAGCAAGGAACTGCCACGGAACACTTCGATGTAAGCGATGGCCAGCCAGCGTAGCGGCGCAATGGGTGAAAGGCGGCCGAGGGCGCCGATTAGCGCCGCGACGATTGCCAGCAGCGAGCCCCAGAAGGTGATCTGCACGGTCACCCAGGCCCCTTGCAGCATGAGGGGGAGTAGTTCGTTCATCTTGGATATCCGGTTGGCGGCGCGGCAACGCGAGCAAATCGCCCGTCAGGCTTTGCTGCGTGAGGGAAATGACCCGGCGCCGGGTAGCGTTCTGCGGCTGGCGAGAGGCCAGTCGAAAGCGGTCGCGTCGCGGTGTTGCGACGGGGCCGGAGAGAGGAAGAAGAGCGATCTGAAGACTATTCACTTGGAGCCCGGCAGGGGCTCAAAAAAGCCCGAGCCGGTTCCTTGGTTCATGCGCCACAGTATCAGGCGCTGCAGAGCTCCTCGGCGGTCTTGTCGGTGACGTTCGAGCGATCGAAGCCGAAAGGTTCGACGGTCTTCAGATGATCGTCGCTGCCTAGCCACTTCTTCAGCTCGGCGTTCACCGCATCGCGCAGCTCTTTATCTTCCGGCCGGAACGCAAGGGCGCCGTAACCGGTGTTGGCCGGGTCGTCCTTGAAATCGTCGGTCGCCTCGACCTGATCGCCCGCCTTCTCAGCCAGCCCTCGCATGGTCAGCTGTGTGCCAACCGCTGCGTCGGCGCGCCCGGTGCGTACGGCTTGCAACTGGGACGTGGTGTCGGGCACCTGGACGATCTGCGAATCCTTGATCCCTGCCTTGCGCGCGTAATTGAGGTTGACGGTGCCGGACATGATCGCGAGCTTGATCGACTCGTCCTTGGCGATGTCCTCATAGCTGCCCAGTTGCTTGGGGTTGCCCGCCTTTACCAGCAGCGTGTCCTGAAGCTGATAGTGCGGGTCGGTGAACAGCACCTGCTTGCAGCGCTCGGGCGTGATGTACATGCCGGCGGCGATCAGATCGAAACGGCTGGCGCGCAATCCCGGGATCAGCGAGCCCCACTCGGTAAGCACGGGGTTGATGGTTTCGATGCCCATCTTCTGGAAAATCTTCTCGACGATTTCAGGCGACTCTCCTGTCACGCTGCCGTCGGTGGCGGTGTACGCGAAGGGCGTCTCGTTGGCATAGCCAATGCGGACGCTGCTGTCCGACTTGATCTTATCGAGCGTATCGGCCTGTGCCAGACCGCCGATGGAGAAGCCGGTCAATATGGCGGAGGCCAGCAATAGCTTGCCGAAATGGAAAGGTCGTGCGCGATTCATCATGAATTCTCCTGTGCTTTTTTATGGTCCGCAGATGAGCCTGCTATTCGGAGGGCAGTTTCAAGAGCATCAGGACAGGTCGCTCCCTGCCTCGGCGCGGCTTTGTCTATTGTTTGGAGTGCGCCGCGTTTCGCTGACCGAGGATAGCAAAGGCAGTTTTCTCCATAGGATTGCACTAGGACAATTGCATGACATTGCGCTTCGACTGATCCTGTCGTCTCGACAAGGGTGAACGTCATGCGCAACTGGAAAGAGGCCTTGCTTGCCGTCCACGGCGGAGGGTCGAAATACAAGCTGTTGGTCACCGCCATCGCGAGCGATATTGAACAAGGTGAGTTGAAGGATGGGCAGCGTCTGCCGCCGCAGCGCTTGCTCGCCGCTGAACTCGGTATCAGCGTGCAGACGGTGACCAATGCCTACAAGGAGCTGGAACGCCAGGGCTGGGTGCGATGCGAGGTCGGACGCGGCAGCTTCGTCAGTCGGCGCATCAGTGAGCGCGTGGCGACCTCCATGCTCGACCGCGGCGAGCATGCGCTGCTGGATTTTTCCACGGTGCGCATCGTTCACACCGAGCTGCATGATCGTTACTGGCGGCAGACCTGCGCGGAGCTGGCGGCCGAGCATGAACAGCCATGGATCCATGCCTGTCGCCCCATCGCCGGTTTCGAGCACCATCGAGAGATTGGCGCGAAATGGCTCGCCGGGCTGGGGCTCACGGTAGAGCCTCGTGATTTGCTGCTGACCAACGGCACCTCCCAGGCCGTTTTCCTTGCGCTTGCGTCGTTGGCGGGACCTGATGATCTGGTCCTCTGCGAGAACTGCACTGACCACGGGGTGATCGGTACCGCTCAAGTGCTTGGTTTCAAGCTCCAAGGTGTGGATGCCGACCGCCACGGCCTTGATCCCGAGCATTTCGAGGATCTCTGTGGCAACGAGCGCGTGACCGCTCTGGTCTGCACGCCGAATCTCAACAACCCCACCAGCAGCCTGATGCCCGACAGGCGTCGCCGCGAAATCGCCGAGATTGCCCGCCGCTACGGGGTTTTCATCATTGAGGATGACGTCTATGGGCCGCTGCTTGGCGATGCCCGAGAAGCGCCGCCCATCAGCCAGTATCTGCCCGAACTCTCGTTCTACTGCACCAGCCTGACCAAATCGGTGTTGACCGGCCTGCGCCTCGGTTACCTGGCCATGCCTCGGCGGCTGGCGCTGCGCACGGAAAGCATTTTCCGGGTCAACAGCTGGATGGCCGCTCCCCTGCTCGGCGAGATAGCCACCCGGTGGATAGAGCATGGCCGTGCCGCAGAGCTGGTGAAACTGCAGCGCGAACTGATCGCCAGTCGCCAGGCTGCTGTGACTGCAGAGCTTGGCGACTACCTGCGAGGCAGCCATCCGGCTTCGCTCAGTGCCTGGCTGGAGGTGCCCGAGCATTGGGAGCTAGACGCCCTGCAGCATGAATTGCGTGAACGTGGAATCGCCTTGACGCTGCCCGATCCCTTTTTGCCGCCGGGCAGTCAACGCCCCAGGGCGATGCGTCTGTGCATTGGGGCCGAGTGCGGGGAGCAACGGCTACGAAAGGGGCTGGCAAGTATTCGCGACGTCTTCGAGCAGTATCCGGAAATTCACGAATTCCGCGGCGCGCGTTGATCCGACCGATGCGCAGCCGCCGTTAGCCGGTGAGGCTAGATAAATTTTTAGTCCGGGCACGAACATCCGTTGGTGGACTAAAGCCTACCCTACGGGCCGCAAAGTTGGCCGGAGCGCGTCCCTTCAGTTGGTTTGTTCGGTACCTTCCCGGATCACATTCCGACCGGCGCGCTACCGTCAGCATCGAAATGCCACTAGAATGCGCGCCGCTCCGGCCATGTCGGCCGGGCAATGGGTTCCCTAACCCCATCATTCCAAAAAGGACATGCCATGTTGCAGATCCCCTCAACGGTCCGCCGTGCCACGCTGGCCGGTCTGATCGCGTTTCACATCATCATCATCATCGCCAGCAACTACCTGGTGCAGCTGCCGATCACTCTGTTCGGGTGGCACACCACCTGGGGCGCGTTCAGCTTCCCATTCATTTTTCTGGCCACCGATCTGACTGTACGTCTGCTCGGCAAGGGTCCAGCGCGGCGGGTCATCGCTCAGGTCATGCTGCCTGCGCTTGTGGCGTCGTACGTGGTATCGGTGCTGTTTCACCAAGGCGCATTCGCCGGCCTCGCGTCGCTGGGTGAGTTCAATCTGTTCGTGTTCCGTATCGCGGTCGCCAGCTTCCTTGCCTACGCGCTAGGCCAGATTCTCGACATCCAGGTATTCAACCGCCTGCGCGGCCTGCGCCAGTGGTGGATAGCGCCGAGCGCTTCGACCATTTTCGGCAACCTGCTGGACACCTTCCTGTTCTTCTCCATCGCCTTCTGGCACAGCGACGATCCCTTCATGGCAGCGAACTGGGTGGAGATCGCCAGCGTCGACTACGTCATCAAGCTGATCATCAGCCTGGCGTTGTTCGTGCCGCTCTACGGCATGCTGCTCAATGCCATCGTGCGGATGCTGCCGGGGCAGAAAGCGGCGACGGCGTAGTAGCCGCTTCTGCCATGCAGGCGCGTGAACAGCCATATCGGCCTGAGAGCGGCCACTTTCTTGGCTGACGATCACGCGGCCGCTGACTTATCGGCCGCGTGATCAGAAGAACGTCAGGCCGGCCTGGAACAGCCGTTCCACATCACGGATGTGGCGTTTATCCACCAGGAACAGGATCACGTGATCGCCTGATGCGATGACCGTGTTGTCGTGGGCGATCAGCACTTCCTCATCGCGGATCACGGCGCCGATGGTGGTACCCGGCGGCAAGGCGATCTTGCCGATGGCGCGACCGACCACCTTGCTCGAGCGTGAGTCGCCATGGGCAATCACCTCGATGGCCTCGGCAGCACCTCGACGCAGCGAGTGGGCACTGACGATGTCGCCACGGCGGACGTGGGTCAGCAATGTGCCGATGGTGGCCAGCTGCGGGCTGATGGCGATGTCGATCTCGCCGCCCTGGACCAGATCGACGTACGCCGGGTTGTTGATGATGCACATCACTTTGCGCGCGCCCAGCCGCTTGGCCAGCAACGACGACATGATGTTGGCCTCGTCGTCATTGGTCAGGGCGAGGAAGACGTCGGCGTCATTGATGTTTTCTTCCACCAGCAGATCGCGATCCGACGCGCTGCCCTGCAGGATAATGGTGCTGTCGAGGGTGTCCGAGAGGTAGCGGCAACGCGCCGGATTCATCTCGATGATCTTGACCTGATAGCGGCTCTCGATGGCCTCGGCCAGACGCTCGCCGATGTGCCCGCCGCCAGCGATCACGATGCGTTTGTAGTTGTCATCGAGGCGGCGCATCTCGCTCATCACGGCGCGGATATGCCCACGCGCGGCGATGAAGAACACCTCATCGTCCGCTTCGATGACCGTATCACCCTGAGGCAGAATCGCTTGGTTACGGCGGAAGATGGCGGCCACACGGGTGTCGACATTGGGCATGTGGTTGCGCAGTTGGCGTAGTTCCTGTCCAACCAGCGGCCCGCCGTAATAGGCCCGTACCGCTACCAATTGCGCCTTGCCGCCGGCAAAGTCGATCACCTGCAGCGAACCGGGATGCTCGATCAGTCGCTTGATGTAGTTGGTCACCACCTGTTCGGGGCTGATGAGCACGTCGACCGGAATCGCTTCGTTGCTGAACAGACCGGAGCGGGTCAGGTAGACCGATTCGCGCACTCGGGCGATTTTGGTCGGCGTGTGAAACAGGGTGTAGGCGACCTGGCAGGCGACCATGTTGGTCTCGTCGCTGTTGGTCACGGCCACCAGCATGTCGGCGTCGTCTGCGCCTGCCTGACGCAGTACGGTGGGAAACGACCCGCGGCCGACCACGGTGCGGATGTCGAGGCGATCGCCAAGATCCCGCAAACGATCTGCATCGGTGTCCACCACGGTAATGTCGTTGGCTTCACTGGCCAGGTTCTCCGCGAGCGTGCCGCCTACCTGCCCTGCACCGAGAATGATGATCTTCACGCGATCGCTCCTGAAAGGCGGCTGTTAGCCGCCGCTTCCATGATGGCCGAGGCTTCTGCCTGGCACATTTACTGGTTCTGGCCGTTGGGTTGGGCCGCGATTTTTATCAGCTTGGCGTAATAGAAGCCGTCGTGGCCATCTTCCTGTGGCAGCAGCTGACGCCCATGGGACTGCGCGACGCCGAATCCGCTCGGCAGATCGAGTTCGCGCGCCCCTGGCATGCGCGCCAGAAACGCCTCGATCACCTCGCGGTTCTCGGTTGGCAGTACCGAACAGGTGGCGTAGAGCAGCACGCCTCCGACCGCGAGCGTCGGCCAGAGTGCATCGAGCATTTCGCCCTGCAAACTGGCCAGCGGCGCGATGTCATCAGCCTGACGGGCCAGCTTGATGTCCGGATGGCGGCGAATCACGCCAGTGGCTGAACAGGGTGCGTCGAGAAGGATGCGCTGGAACGGCTGGCCATCCCACCATTGATCGGTTGCCCTGGCATCGGCAGCCACCAGCGTAGCCTGCAGCTGCAGGCGGTCGAGGTTTTCCTGCACGCGCTGGAGCCGTTTGGGTTCTAGGTCCAGTGCCACTACCTCGGTCAGCTGCGGCTCGCGTTCGAGGATATGGCACGTCTTGCCGCCCGGCGCACAGCAGGCATCCAGCACCCGTTGCCCGGGTGCGAGATCAAGCAGGCCCGCGGCCAGTTGCGCAGCCTCGTCCTGAACGCTTACCTGGCCTTCGGCAAAACCCGGCAGCAGGTTGACATCGCAGGCCACGGCCAGGCGGATACCATCCTCGCTGTGAGTGCAGGCGAAGGCTTCAATACCTGCTTCCTGCAGCTCGGCGAGATAGGTGTCACGTTCGACCTGGCGACGATTGATGCGCAGCATCATTGGAGGATGCGCGTTGTTGGCCGTGCAGATCGCCTCCCAATAATCGGGCCAGTGGGCCTTGAGTGACTTTTGCAGCCAACGCGGGTGGGCAAAACGAATGACCGGGTCACGCTCAAGCTCGGCAAATATCGCCTCGCCTTCGCGCTGGGCATTGCGCAGCACCGCGTTGAGCAGCCCCTTGGCCCAGGGCTTTTTCAGCTTTTCCGCACAGCCGACGGTCTCGCCAATGGCAGCGTGCGGCGGGATGCGGGTGTAGAACAGCTGGTAAAGACCGACCAGCAATAACGCCTCGACGTCGCGATCGGCAGCCTTGAACGGTTTCTGCAGCAAGCGCTCGGCGAGCCCTGAGAGGCGCGGTTGCCAGCGCGCGGTACCGAACGCCAGCTCTTGTGTGAGGCCTCGATCACGGGCGTCTACCTTGCCCATTACATCCGGCAGGCTGCTGCCCAGCGAAGCCTTGCCCGACAACACCACCCCCAAGGCACGAGCCGCGGCCAGACGCGGGTTCATCGACATTATTCGAACGCCTTGCCGGGGGCGAATTGCTCCCGGCGGCTATTGAACAGATCGCTGAACGCCAAGGGTTTACCGCCTGCCAGCTGCAGACGTGTCAGCCGCAAGGAGCCCTTCCCGCAGGCGACTTCCAAGCCGTTCTTGTCGGCGCCAATGAGCTGGCCTGGTGTGCCGCGCCCGGTGCCCGATTCGGCTGCGTGTATTTTCACGGCTGCACCATCGAGACTGCTGTGGCAGATCGGCCATGGATGGAACGCACGCACCAGGCGCTCCAGCTCGTCCGCGGCACGTGTCCAGTCAAGGCGCGCTTCGTCTTTGTTCAGTTTGTGCGCATAGGTCGCCAGGCTATCGTCCTGAACCTCGCTGACAAGCGTACCGGCTTCAAGCGCGGCGACGGCCTTGATCACGGCATTCGAGCCGAGCTCCGCAAGCCTGTCATGCAGGCTTCCGGCGGTGTCGTCAGCCGTTATCGGCGTGCGAACCTTGAGCAGCATCGGTCCGGTATCCAGTCCCGCTTCCATCTGCATCACCGTCACACCCGACTCGGCATCGCCGGCTTCGATCGCCCGCTGGATGGGCGCAGCGCCTCGCCAGCGGGGCAGCAGCGAGGCGTGACTGTTGATGCAGCCGAGACGCGGCATGTCCAGGACCAGCTGCGGCAGAATTAATCCGTACGCCACCACCACCATCAGGTCGGCCTGCAGCGAAGCCAGCTCGGTCTGGGCAGCGGGATCACGCAGCGTCTGCGGCTGATGTACGGGAATGTCATGCTGCAGAGCGAGTTGTTTGACCGGGCTAGGCATCAGCTTCTGGCCGCGACCGGCCGGGCGATCCGGCTGTGTGTAGACCGCGATCACTTCGCGACCGGCGTCGATCAGTGCCTGCAGGTGCTGGGCGGCAAATTCCGGAGTACCGGCAAAAACGATGCGCATGGAAGAACTCGTCAATAAAAAAGGCTTGCTGCAGGCTGCGTGAAAACTACTGCGCTCGGTCATGCTGCGTTAAAAACAGCCTCAAAATGCTCATTTACAACGCGTAAACTGCGCTTTTTCGCCTGTTTTTGCCTAGCCTGACCTTCGCTCGCTACGTTTTCAAACAGCCTGCGCTGCAAGCCTTTGGGTCGGGAATCAAGCCTGCTGACGGTGAAGCTTTTCCAGCTTCTTTTTGATCCGGTCGCGCTTGAGATTGGAAAGGTAGTCAACGAACAGCTTGCCGTTCAGGTGATCGCATTCGTGCTGGATACACACGGCCAGCAGGCCCTCGGCAATCAGTTCGTAGGGCTGGCCATCGCGACCCAGCGCCCTGATCTTGACCTTCTGTGGTCGATCGACGTTTTCATAGAAGCCAGGAACCGAAAGGCAACCTTCCTGGTACTGCTCCATCTCGTCGGTCAGGAATTCGAACTCGGGATTAATGAAAACCCGCGGCTCGGACTTGTCTTCGGACAGATCCATCACCACGACCCGCTTGTGTACGTTGACCTGGGTAGCGGCCAGCCCGATGCCCGGCGCGTCGTACATGGTCTCGAACATGTCGTCGATGAGCTGACGAATGCCGTCGTCGACCACATCCACCGGTTTGGCGATGGTACGCAGGCGCGGATCAGGAAATTCAAGGATGTTCAGGATTGCCATATGCGTTTGTGATGCACTTATGGAATAAAGTCAAAAGCCGCTGCTAAGATGCCGGGCAGCTTGTAAACGGCTTAACGCCGCTTTCCACAAGGGTTTCTGCGGCGCTAGGGCGCTTTACGTGAAGGCACATCATAAAGGGATTCACCACATGAGGAAATCACTACTCGCCCTGCTGCTGGTGGCGGTTGGCGGCATGGCGCAGGCCGCTGTGGAGCTGAAGGATGGCCATCCTGAGCAATACACCGTAGTGAAAGGCGACACACTCTGGGACATATCCGCTCGCTTTCTCAGCGAACCTTGGAAGTGGCCGGAGCTCTGGCATGCCAACCCGCAGGTAGAAAACCCGCACCTGATCTACCCAGGCGACAGCCTGAGCCTGGTCTATGTCGACGGCCAGCCGCGGGTCATGCTCAACCGCGGCGCATCGCGCGGCACCATCAAACTCTCCCCATCCGTTCGCAGCACGCCCATGGCTGAAGCGATCAGCACCATTCCGCTGGAAGCCATCAACAGCTTCCTGCTGAAAAACCGAATCGTCGACAGTGCTGTGGAGTTCGACGGGGCGCCTTACATCGTTGCCGGAAACGCCGAGCGCGTCGTCAGCGGCACCGGTGATCGCATTTATGGGAGAGGCGAATTCCAGGACGGGATCGGTGTTTACGGCATCTTCCGCCAGGGCAAAACCTACGTGGACCCCGAGACTCAGGAGATGCTGGGCATCAACGCCGATGATGTAGGCACCGCTGAGCTGCTTGAGATGGAAGGCGACATCGCCACCATGATGCTTACTCGCGTCACCCAGGAAGCACGCATCGGTGATCGGATGTTCCCGAGCGAAGAGCGTGCGGTGAATTCGACCTTCATGCCGAGCGAGCCAAAGGAGCAGGTCAGCGGTGTGATTTTGGATGTGCCTCGCGGCGTAACCCAGATCGGCCAGTTCGACGTGGTGACCCTGAACAAGGGCGAGCGTGACGGGCTGAGCATCGGCAACGTATTGGCGGTATACAAGACCGGCGAAACCGTTCGCGACCGGGTAACCGGCGAAAACGTGAAGATTCCGGACGAGCGCTCCGGCCTGCTGATGGTCTTCCGTACCTACGACAAGCTGAGCTACGGGTTGGTGCTGCAGGCAACTCGCTCGCTGGCGGTGATGGACAAGGTCCGCAACCCCTGAGTTACCCGAGCCCCGCACAAGCGGGGCTTTTTTTCTGCTGATCACCACCGCATGGATGCGGTGCGACGAGACAAGGACGCTCTCTGATGCCCTCGATTTCCCCTGCCGAACTGGAAGCCCGACTTCGCCTGCATCTGCTGCCGGACGTAGGCCCGCGCCGGCTGCAGAAGCTGTTCAGCGCATTCCCTGATGCCTCATCTGCACTCAGCGCACCTGCCGCCGCCTGGCGCGCGCTGGGCTTACCTGCTAGTTGTGCCGAGCCCAGACGTAGCCCTGCCATTCGCGAGCGAGCCGCACTGGCGCTGCGCTGGCTCGAGCAGCCCGGTCATGAGCTGATGATGTGGGATGATCCACGCTATCCGGGATTGCTGGCAGAGTTGCCAGACGCGCCGCCACTGCTCTTTGTTGATGGAGACCCGAGTCTGCTGGAGCGCCCACAGCTGGCCATGGTTGGCAGCCGTCGTGCTTCCCGGCCCGGACTGGACAACGCCACGGCGTTCGCGCGGAGCCTGGCGGGTGGCGGTTTCGTGGTCACCAGCGGGCTTGCGCTGGGCATCGACGGCGCCGCGCATCAAGGTGCGCTGGATGTCGGTGGCAAGACGGTTGCCGTGCTGGGTACGGGGCTGCAATGCCTTTATCCGCGCCGTCATTTGGGTCTGGCCGCCCGTATCGTCGAAAACGGTGGCGCGTTGGTTTCCGAACTGCCGTTGGACTGCCCTCCGCAGGCGGCCAACTTCCCCCGTCGCAATCGCATCATAAGTGGCCTTTCGCTGGGTGTACTGGTGGTGGAGGCCAGCCCGTCCAGCGGCTCACTGATCACGGCGCGGCTCGCCGCCGAACAGGGCCGGGAGGTCTATGCAATCCCAGGTTCGATTCATCACCCCGGTGCTCGGGGCTGTCATCAGCTGATTCGTCAGGGCGCAGCGCTCGTCGAGAGTGTCGAAGACGTCCTCCAGGCGCTGCGTGGTTGGCAGCAAGCGCCGGCCCATTCCCAGCCGCAAACGCGTCCGGCCCACCCGTTGCTCGACCAGCTGCACGCGGCACCAATGACCAGCGAGACCCTGGCAGGCGCAGTTGCGCAACCGTTATCACAGGTGCTAGCGGAATTGACCGAGCTGGAGATCGAAGGACTGGTCGCCTGCGAGAATGGCCTCTGGATCGCGCGGGCAGGTTGAGGCTGGCTGGACGGCAACATGCGCTTGGGTACACTGCGCCGACTAATTCTGCGGAGGTCGCAATGGTCGGCAATTGGCGTATACAGCAGGCAGCCCGGGTAGTCAGGCGCGGCGGGGTGATCGCCTATCCGACCGAGGCCGTATGGGGGTTGGGTTGCGATCCATGGGACAGCGACGCGGTGCATCGGCTGCTGGCGCTGAAAGAACGTCCGGTGGAAAAAGGCCTGATTCTGGTGGCCGACTGCATCGAGCAATTCGACTTTCTGCTGGAGGATCTGCCAGAGCGCTGGCTTGATCGCCTGGCCGGCACCTGGCCCGGCCCGAATACCTGGCTGGTACCGCACCGCGAGCGACTGCCGGACTGGATCACTGGCAAGCACGACAGCGTAGCGCTGCGTGTCAGCGATCATCCGCTGGTGGCGCGGCTCTGTGCCCTTACCGGCCCGCTGGTTTCCACGTCGGCAAACCCTGCTGGCCGGCCTTCGGCGCGCTCGCGTTTGCGGGTCGAGCAGTACTTTCCGGCCCAGCTCGATGGCGTCCTGGGCGGCTCCCTCGGTGGGCGGCGTAATCCCAGCACCATCCGGGATCTTCGCAGTGGCGAGGTGATCCGTCCGTCCTGAGCCTTGGGATGGCTCAGACCAGACGAACAAACCCCGGGATCAGGGCAGCAGGATCGTCGAGCCGGTGGTCTTGCCGGCCGCGAGCTGACGCTGCGCCTCGGCGGCCTCGGCCAGTGGGTAGCGCTGACCGATTTCGACCTTGATCTTGCCGCTGGCGATCATCTCGAACAGTTCAGCCGCCATGGCACGCAGGCGCTCGGCGCTGTCCGCGTAGCCGGCCAGCACCGGGCGAGTCACGAACAGCGAACCCTTCTGAGCCAGCACGCCCAGATTGACTCCTGTGACGGCGCCTGAGGCATTGCCGAAACTCACCAGCAGCCCGCGCGGCGCCACGCAATCCAGCGAGACGTCCCAGCTGCTCTTGCCCACCGAGTCGTAGACCACCGGGCATTTCTTACCATCGGTCAGCTCCAGCACCCGCTGGACGATGTCTTCCTGGCTGCGGTCGATGGTTGCCCAGGCACCCAGCGCCTTGGCCCGATCGGCCTTATCTGCCGAACCCACCACGCCGATCAGTTGCGCGCCGATGGCCTTGGCCCACTGGCAGGCGATCGAGCCGACGCCGCCCGCGGCGGCATGGAACAGCACGGTTTCGCCCGCCTGAAGGTCGTGGACCTGCCGCAGCAGATACTGCGTGGTCAGGCCCTTGAGCATAACCGCCGCCGCCTGCTCATAGCTGATGCTGTCCGGCAGCTTGACCAGATGCCGCGCCGGCAAGCTGTGGTGCTCGCCGTACGCACCCAGCGGTCCGGTTGCATAAGCCACGCGGTCGCCCACTTTGAAATCTGTTACGCCTTCGCCGACTGCTTCGACCTCACCGGCCCCTTCGGTGCCCAGCCCTGAGGGCAGGCTCGGCGGCACATAAAGGCCCCCTCGAAAGTAGGTATCGATGAAATTCAGACCGACCGCGTGGTTGCGCACGCGGACCTCACCGTCTCCTGGCGCGACGACCGGCGCATCGACCTGTTCGAGAACCTCGGGACCACCGTGCTGGCTGAATTGGATGCGCTGCGACATGTCGACTCCTGGCAAATGCAAAGGAGCCTATCCAACGCTTCCAGGCTGCGTTCGTCAATTAGACGGGTGATATGCTTGCCGGCCCTTCTGTTCCCGCATGGCCGAGTCTGTCCTTTCGAGGCCTACTCGCGGCCACATTGCCAAGGTGAATTCGTGAACGAGCGTACCGAAGCCGTCAAAGCCTACCTGCTCGATCTGCAGGACCGAATCTGCGTCGCCCTTGAAGCCGAAGACGGCGGTGCTCGCTTCGTTGAAGATGCCTGGACACGCCCCGCAGGCGGCGGTGGCCGGACCCGGGTGATCGAAAACGGCGCACTGATCGAAAAGGGCGGCGTGAACTTCTCCCATGTCCACGGCACCGGTTTGCCACCCTCGGCCAGTGCCCATCGCCCTGAGCTGGCCGGCCGCGGCTTCGAGGCGCTGGGCGTGTCGCTGGTGATCCATCCGGAAAACCCCTACGTGCCCACATCCCACGCCAACGTGCGCTTCTTCATCGCGGAAAAGGAAGGCGAAGAAGCCGTCTGGTGGTTTGGCGGCGGCTTCGACCTGACACCCTATTACGGCAATGAGGAAGACTGCATTCACTGGCACCGCGTCGCTCGGGACGCCTGCGTGCCCTTCGGGGCCGATGTCTATCCGCGCTACAAGGAATGGTGCGACCGTTACTTTCACATCAAGCACCGCAACGAGCCGCGCGGCGTTGGTGGATTGTTCTTCGATGATCTCAACGACTGGGATTTCGACACCAGCTTCGCCTTCATGCGTGCCGTAGGTGATGCCTACCTCGATGCCTATCTGCCCATTGTCCAGCGCCGCAAGGCGATGGCTTTCAGCGAGCGCGAGCGCGAATTCCAGGAGCTGCGTCGCGGTCGCTACGTGGAGTACAACTTGGTCTACGACCGCGGCACCCTGTTCGGCCTGCAATCCGGTGGGCGCACCGAATCGATTCTGATGTCGCTGCCGCCGCTGGTGCGCTGGGGGTACGACAAACATCCCGAGCCCGGCACGCCGGAAGCGCGACTCACCGACTATTTCCTGCAGGATCGCGACTGGCTCGGCGAGCAGCCCTGAGCGCGTTTCGCCCGTAATCGCTACGACATCAGGAGCTTCAATGGACCGCTACGGCGTCTTCGGCAATCCCATCGGCCACAGCAAATCACCGCAGATCCATCGTCTGTTTGCCGAGCAAACCGGTCAGGACCTCAGCTACGAGCCTTTGCTAGCCCCGCTCGAGGACTTTCCGGGCTTTGCCCGTGACTTCTTCGCCCAAGGCCATGGCGCGAATGTCACCGTGCCGTTCAAGGAGCAGGCTTTTCGTCTCGCCGACCAGTTGAGCGAGCGAGCGCAGCGGGCTGGGGCCGTGAACACCCTGAAGAGGCTCGAAGACGGCACGCTGCTCGGCGACAACACCGATGGCATCGGCCTGGTACGTGATCTGCTGGATAACGCCGGCGTGGTGCTGCAGGGCAAGCGCATCCTGCTGCTGGGTGCAGGTGGCGCCGTGCGTGGCGTGCTGGAACCGTTACTGGCGCAACGCCCGGCTGAACTGGTGATCGCCAATCGCACGTTGAGCAAGGCGCAGCAGCTGGCGGGCGAATTCGCGGAGCTGGGCCTGGTGAGTGCCGCCGCCTTCGATGAGCTTACCGGCGACTTCGATGTGATCATCAACGGCACCTCGGCCAGTCTTGGCGGCGCGCTGCCGCCGTTGAGCGAAAGCCTGGTCCGTGCCGGTGAAACCTTCTGCTACGACATGATGTACGGCGCCGAGCCAACGCCTTTCTGCGCCTGGGCTGCCAGCCACGACGCGCAGGCGCGTGATGGTCTGGGCATGCTGGTCGAGCAGGCGGCAGCGGCATTCGAATTATGGCGGGGGGTGCGGCCCGAGTCGGCGGCGGTGCTGGCGCAGTTGCGCCGTCAGCTGTCTGGCTGATCGACCGACCGTAGAGGTTTGTTCAAAAGCGGAAGTGAATCTGCTGATGCAGGTGCTGCGGGCTTTCCAGCTCATCGACCATGCCGGCGGCGATGCGTCTTAGCTGCACGCGACGATCATTGGCGGCGAGGCCTTCGAGGTTGCTGAAGTCTTCGATGGAGAGATCTTCGCCGTCGGTTTCGGCATCCACCAGGGTCCATCTGAGCGGGTGTTCGGACAATCGCTGCAGGGCGGCGGCAACAGGCGGTTCGTCACCGTGGGTGCTGAGGTCTGCGACCAACAGCAGCCGTTCAACGCCTACTTTTGGCAAGCCGACGAGCAAGGCATCCATCGCCTGATGGAAATCATGCGGATGGTCAGCAGCGCTGTCGTTCGTTGGCACCGACGGGCTGTCGAACAGGCAGATGACCGCGTCCATACCGGCGACACTTTGCGACACACTGATGGCATCGAATAGATCGCCGGGTTTAGCTCTCAAGCCGGGGCGCACGGTCATGGAGTTGAGTTCGTCGACCAGGGCCACGGCCTCGTGCTGACGGGTCAGCAATTCGCATAACAACGCGTTGCCCAGGCTCGAATGCGCTCCGAAGAGCGCGAATTTGAGCCGGGGCGTCTCGGCATTGAGCATGCGCGGTGCAGCCTTAGCGGCGGGTGACCAGGTAGCCGATCAGCGCCACGGCGCCGGCGGCCAGTGCCACGGTGCTCATTGGATGTTCACGGGCGCAGTCCTTGGCCATGCGGCTGGCTTCGCGGCTGCGCCTGGACAGGTCACGGCGGTGCGAGTCGAAGTCTGCGTCATTCCACAGCGATTCGGCGCGCGAGCGCAGCGAATCAAAGCGATGCCGCGAGTTGCGGGTCGCGTCGTCCTTCAGCTCGTCGAGCGCAGTCATCAGGTTGTGGATTTCATTTTCAATTTCGTCGCGGGTGGTGGGCTTGCGGCTGAAGCGGGACATGGTGTTTCTCCCCAATGAGTGTGCAGGTTTGACCCCATGATCGTTGGAAGGTGCAGCGACATCGGGTCCTGATAGGTAGCGGACCCGCTCTGCACCCTGGGGTTCCCGTTGATCGGCTCGATTGCGGCGGCGGTCTTCGCTGCCGATAGCCAGAAAATGCTGCTTCTGAGCCGGAAAGGGCGGCAGAAAGGGCTTCAGAGCGCGGTCTGTGATGTTCTTCTACACTCCGAATGCCCCCTTGGCGTTGCGCTGATATGTCGCTGCGGTTCGAGTGTGATTAAACCCGCCCTGCGGCGAACAAGCGAAGCGGCGTGTCATGAACGAGACGGGATTGGCGCTGAACGCGCCGAAATATAAAGCTGCAACCCCCTTATTTGTGAACGGGGTTTACCTATAATGCGCGCCGCGTCTGTTGTTCAGCGGCGCTTCATATCCAATTGCCAATTCATCGGTGTCTATCTTGAAAGTACGTCAAACCCTCCTCGGCCTGCTGCTCGCGTGCGGCGGTGCCATGTTGTCGCCCTCCGTCACCGCTGCATCACAAACTGCCATGCAGCAGGAACTTGCTTCAGGCAGTGCGCTGGTCATCGACCTGAAAACCAACGAAGTGCTTTATTCCAGCAATCCTGATTTCGTCGTGCCCATCGCTTCGGTGACCAAGCTGATGACCGCCATGGTCACGCTGGATGCCAAGCTCCCCCTCGATCAGCGCCTGCCCGTGACCATCCGCGATGCGCGCGAAATGCAGGGTGTGTTTTCCCGAGTGCGCATCGGCAGCGAAATCAGCCGCCGGGAAATGCTGCTGCTGACGCTGATGTCATCCGAGAACCGCGCCGCGGCCAGCCTTGCTCATCACTACCCCGGTGGTTATGGCGCCTTCATCAAGGCGATGAACGCCAAGGCCGCCGCGCTGGGCATGACGCGCACGCGCTACGTCGAGCCGACGGGTTTGTCCGAACAGAACGTGTCCAGCGCCAATGACCTGGTCAAGCTGCTCAAGGCCAGTCAGGCCTATCCGCTGATCGAGCAGTTCAGCACCACCTCGGAAAAGACGGTTGCCTTCCACAAGCCCAACTACACCCTGGGCTTTCGCAACACCAACGCGCTGGTACGCAAGCCTGACTGGAGCATCCAGCTGACCAAGACCGGCTTCACCAACGCCGCCGGCCATTGCCTGGTCATGCGCACCGTGATGAACAAGCGCCCCGTGGCCTTCGTGGTGCTCGACGCATTCGGCAAGTACACCCACATGGCGGATGCCAACCGCCTGAAGAAGTGGATGGAGACCGGAAAGGTGACCCCGGTGGCACCAGCGGCCCTGGCCTACAAGCAGCAGAAAATGGCCGAACGCCAACTGGCCGGTCAGCCGGCTGACGCAGCGGCCGCGGTTATCGGTACACGCTGATCTGCCACAGCCTGTCGTAACAGCGGCATCATCGAAGTCTCTGCCGGCGCATGCCAGTCGACGTTATCGCTATTCGAGGGAGCGTTCCTTGAATCGGAACGCTCCGTGTGCGCCGGCCCGGCCTGCTCAGCCGCCACGATTGCCATAGGCGGCTTCGTTGTCGTCCTGCTCGGCGGCAGCGGCCAATTCTTCGTGCAGATGACGTTTGAGTCGGGCCAGCGACGCGGCGTCCCAGCCTTCGGGCGTAGTCACCAGCAACCAGGCATCGGCGTAATCAGCCGGTGCATAGACGTGGCCAAATCCGAGCGGAGTGGGCGTCGTCACCGCCATGTCCACGGCCAGCTGCAGCATGGTCACCAATGGAAACCAGCGCAGCGCGGGCGCGACGTCCGGGCCGCGCGGCGCGCTTAACCAGTCCGGCCGGCGCCAGGCGTAGCGGTAGTCGAAAAAGGTGATCGGATCACTGGCGTACTGCAGATAAAGCAGCCGCATAGGCCCCCAGGGCGCGTTAGCCGGCTCGGGTGTTCCCTGTTGATTCATGAACCGCACGAAGCGGCCATCACGAAACTGTGGCCGCCATTCCGGGCTCTGCGGTGTACGGTCAGCCGTGATCCTGCGCCACAGTTCGCTCTTGAACGGCGGCCCGCTCCACAAGGCACCCTGGAAAGGGTCGCCGAGCAACTCATGCAGTTCCCATGAGCGTTGCGAATGCAGCGCGCCGAGGCTCAGCCCGTGCAGATACAGTCGCGGCCGCTGCTCCGGTGTCAGCGCGCTCCAGTATTGGTACACCTCGGCGAAGAGCGCCCGCGCCACATCCGCACCGTATTCGGCTTCGACCAATAGCGAGAGCGGGCTGTTGAGATAGGAATACTGCAGCGCAACACTGGCAATGTCGCCGTGGTGCAGGTATTCGACGGTGTTCATCGCAGCGGGATCGATCCATCCGGTGCCGGTCGGCGTCACCAGCACCAGCACGGAACGCTCGAAGGCGCCGGTGCGTATCAGCTCGCGCAGGGCCAGCCGGGCGCGGTCAGCCGGAGCTTCAGCCGCACGCAGGCCGACATAGACGCGAATCGGCTCCTGTGCAGCGCGGCCACTGATGGCGGCAATGTCCTCTGCTGTCGGGCCTGTGGCGATGAACTCCCGGCCCGTGCGACCCAGTTCGTCCCAGCGCAGCAATGAGTCCTGACTGCCACTCTTGAGCGGTGACTCGGGCTGGGCCGACTCAGGCTCGATCAGCGCGTCGTATTGGGCAAACGAGGCGTCGAGGGCGCGCAGAGCCTGGGTCACCAGCACATCGGTCACCAACGACCAGACCAGCGCCAGGGCCAGCAGCACGCCAATAACGTTGGCGATGCGACGCGGCAGAAAGCGATCGGCACGACGGGTGATGAAGCGCGACAGGAAGCGATAGATCCGTGCCAGCAGTAGCAGAATCAGAAAGGTCGCCAGTGCGGTCAGGGCGACTTCAAGGAGATGCCCGCTGGTAACCGGCGGCATGCCCATCAGCACGCGTACTGAGTTCTGCCAGCCCGTTACCTGACTGAGAAAATAGCCCGCCAGTGCCGTACAGACGATGGCGATGCCAATGTTGACCGTGCCACGCAGCCGCTCTGGTGGGTCCGTCAGCCCCATGTAATGCCAGACCCAGCGGAAGAACACTCCCAAGCCATAACCGGCAGCCAGCGCCGCGCCAGCGAGAACGCCCTGGCTCAACGTGGAGCGCGGCAGAAGCGACGGCATCAGCGCTGCACAGAAAAACAGCGTGCCCAACAATAGGCCGAAGCCCGATAGCGTGCGCCAGGCGGATAACGAAGCGCGAAGCCTCATCGGAACTCCCAAGCTTCGACAATGATTGAGATGACGACGGCGGCCGTCTGGTCTTTTCGAGGCGTTCGGGTCGTCACGGTTCCCTGCTCGGTCTACTCAACGCCTCGTAAATGGCCAACGATATCTATCACCCAGTATCGGCCCAGTACCGTCTGTAGGAGCCAGCTTGCTGGCGATCTTTTCGCCACGCCGCGGAGGCCCGGATCGCCAGCGAGCTGGCTCCTACGAAAAGCGTGGTGGAGCGGCCTGACGTTGAGCTGGGTGCAGCCATGCTGCTTTCGTTGAAAGGGTGATCGTGAGGACACGATATCTATCACCCAGTACCGGC
>NZ_JAMOIC010000033.1 GCF_024448895.1 Stutzerimonas stutzeri | reverse complement strand
GCCGTAGCAAAATGTTTAACCACTAACGCGGGGTGGCCTACTCAGTCGTCAGGGCGCTCGCCTACCTGCTCAATCACGGCCTTATGAATTTCCTTGTCCATTTCGGGCGGTATCTTTTCAGCCGAAAGGCCAAATAGGCCTCTTTTCTCCTGCTCTTCCGCATAAGCTTCGCTATATGCGACATCCCAACCGCTTAACTCTTCATCTTCACCATAGTCGGACATATGCTCACCTTTGGACGAGTTTCGACCGAAGCCTAGCAGAGCGGCGTCAGCGGTCAAATCGCACGGGTGAAGCATCAAAATGGACGAGGGCGTCGGTAGCGTCGCACCACATGTAGCGTCTCCTACTCAGCTGGCAACGTCGCTGTCGCATGCTTAGCCTGAAAGTGGCGTGCGCTTCACCCGCGGAGTCAGGTACGAACTCCGCTTGAGTGGTCTTTTCGCTGGCTTCTGGCACCTAGGTTGTGCACGGCTACGACTAGGCTGTCACGCCAGTGGCGTGCTTTTTCATGGTAACGAATTGCGAGGCGATATCTATAAAGCCGAAGCGATCAAGGAGTTGTGGGAGAAGTACTCTGGGAGAGGGTTTGCTCGTTCACCTAGCGTTCTTCTTCGGCCGCGCTCATGTGCGCAGATACTGGAAGTAGAGCAGGGATATCGGTGAGCTATGGTTAGCATCACTAAAGGAAAGGGCCATTTCCATAGCTGCAATGACGATAAGGAGTCGTATGGCGAGGAGCTTGGGATCGGTACGATTTACCGCGCCGATCAGGATGCTCGCAGCAACGTCATCAAGGCCATGGCCTACCTGACCAAGGACAGCCAGCATCTGCGTATCAATCCTGAGGGTGGACGGTCGCTGCGAATGGGCCAGATCTTGCGGGGAATCGAGTACCGATTATTGGACCAGCTGAGCGATCTCTCTACCATGCTCTCGGGCACGCTCGTGACTGAGATAGATGAAGTGCGGACTCTCAATGACCCTGGCGTCCCCATGCCCGTGATCTCTCAGGTACTTGTTGGGCTTTGTGCCATGCACCAGCATGGCTCTAGGCTTTATCGTTTCAAGCAAGAAGTCGAAGATTTTCGTCGACTTTTGATGGCTCCGAAGCATGCTCTCCCGGGCAGTAGGGAACGAATAGATGTTGGTCTCCAAAAACCTGACATCACTGCTGGCAGCAACGGCCTCGTCCATCACGATCTGCATGACAGTTCGCGTTCGGCTCGGTTTAGCGCGGATGGCTTGATACGCGCTATACCATGCAGACTTGTCGAATCCATAACCTGAACGCCAGCAGTCCCAGAAGTCCTCCGTCATGCTGGAAGCTGCGTTGATACCGACAATGAATACTTGGCAATCCAGCGGAGACCCGTCGCACACAAACGGACGGTCATAATAGGGCGAGCCCATCAGGTCTCGCAGCTCAGTTTCGAACTTTCCTATGTCCATTCGCTTTGAATCCATGCTAAAAATGGAACAGCCTGCTTTCGAGCAGGCTTTTTTACAACGATTGGATTAGCGCTGAGTAACAGTCGCGCTATTGCTCATGCCGTTCTGAGTGATCGTCGCAGTGTCGACGCTAAAGCTCGAGCCATACACGCCCTGGGTGAGCGAGGCATAGTTGGCAGTGCCAGTCTGGTCGATGATACCTACATCGCCGTAAGGAGCCCCGTTCTGAGCCACTTCGATGATGTTGTCAGCGCCGCTTTGGGCAATGTCGAGCGAGCTCCCATCACCATCCTGCTGGATATTAACTTGGTTGCGCTCACCGGTTGAGACACCGGTAACGCTATTGGAGCGGCCTGCCTGGTCTACATTCAGCTGGTTGTCAGCACCGGACTGAGTAAAGTTAATCGAACCCATTGCTGAGT
Source organism: Stutzerimonas stutzeri (assembly GCF_024448895.1). Classification (GTDB taxonomy): domain Bacteria; phylum Pseudomonadota; class Gammaproteobacteria; order Pseudomonadales; family Pseudomonadaceae; genus Stutzerimonas; species Stutzerimonas stutzeri_Q. The sequence goes on along the minus strand of NZ_JAMOIC010000033.1, from coordinate 26,412 downwards.
TGTCATCAATCTCGGCCAGATTGCGATCACCCTCCTGCGCCAGATTGATATAGCCACCCGAGTAGCGACCGCCGCCAGATTGATAGACGCTGGCTTGGTTGTCAGTGCCTGTCTGGGAGACTCGGGTCGAAGCGCCCTGGCCCCCAGAAGCCGACTGCCTGAGATCAATGGTGTTGGCAGTGCCTGATTGATAGGTGTCGGCCGAGACAAAACCGCCACCCTGAGTGGCACGGAGTACGTTCGCATCTCCATACTGCTCAGCGTTTAGGCCGCTGTTTTCCCAGCTTTGCACCAGGTCCACCACGTTGGCTTGGCCTTCTTGGTAGATTTTGCCATAGCTGTATCGACCATCCAGTTGCGTAACTAGGGCTACGTTGGCTGTGCCGACCTGGCCGACTTCAATGTGATGTCCTTCTTGAGAATGCTGTAACACGCGCGTCGTGTTGTCTGCCCCTGCTTGAGACACAAGCGCCTCAGCACCTTGCCCCGTCTTGCAGTACGATCATGTCGTTAGAGGTGCCGGCTTGATCAGCCGTGAGGGACAGAGAGCTCCCTTCCTGAAAAGAGGTAGCAACGTTCAGGTCGCCGTTCTGGCCAATCGTCGAAGCGTTGCTTGTACCGGCCGATTGTGCGAGTTCTGCGTTATTTTTAGTGCCCGTTTGATTGACGCTGGCCGTGCTATCGGCAGCCTGTGCCTGCCCTATCAAAACCAGTGACACAGCGGCTGCAAGAAGGGAGCGCGAGAACATTGTTGTTTTCCTTTTTCTTTCGGAGCAAAGATTGTTGGGCTTTCATTGGAGCAGGCATATGCACCTATTTATTGATAAATGCTCACGCAAGAGTTAATCCGCCTCGCTTCAGCCTCAGCTGGAGTTTACGTCTACCAGAGCTTGACCTGGACATGGGCCAAGATCGACAGGTCGTTCGACCAGTTCGCCCCGATGCGGGCGGTTCGGCCGCCATTATTGAGGGACTGGCACGGCTTGGTACCAATCCAGGCATACGGGTCGTAGCGGAGGGTGTCGAGCGAGAGGGGTCGGCGTGCGCTGCTACTCGACCGGTTGTACCGGCATGCAGGGTTTCTTTTTTTCAAGCCGATGGAAGATTCTGCATTAATCCTGGGTTAGCTCGATGGTCGGAAACCCGGCGCGCCTCGGCCCTCACCTCGAGCTGAATGTATCGCTATCTATGCCGGATATGATAAATCGATCTTAGCCCGGCCCCAAGGAACGCCCCGTGTCCATGCCCGTTGCGACTTATAAATGCACCGCCTGCAATTTCAGTCGATGGGACTCTATGACATGGGGGTATCGCTACTACCTATACGGCAGTGTCAAGGTCCAGATGAGGGTAACCATAGGCTGGTGTTTACCGTGCAGTGACCTGGTTGCGATTGAGGTATTGCCTACAGCGAGGCGCGAGGCAGAGCTTCATCAGCGGCTGGCTGCACTGCGTAAAGAGCTTGATAAAGAACTCAGCGCCTCGCCGCTCCGAAGACGCTGGTGGCAGCTCCGCGCAACAAACAATTCGACGCAAGCGAGACTGGAACGCGAAATCGAATCCGCCGACGAGCGCTTAACCGAATACCGATTGCGCCGTGCTGCACTGTCCACTCGGACAAACCAAGCACGCTGTCTGCGGTGCAGCTCTGAAGATTGCGCGCCCCTCCCTCCGCATGAAGCGGAATACTTCGACATCGATTCTGAGCCGGCTCCCACTGGTTTCACCCACCCGGGCTGTGGGGGTGAGCTAGTTACAATTTGTGATGGCACAAGGCTAAGTTTGCTGCTGACAGAAAAAGCTTATGACCTTGAAGGATGGCAGCTAGGCGAACATTAGTATGGTTTGAAGTGGTCCTGTATTTGGCTGACTTCAGCCTCTGTAGCTTTTATCAACGACAAACCGAGTAGACGACCGTACCTCCCGCTCATTTTGATGTTTCTGGATGCCTCGAGCACTCGTTGCAGTTGTAGTCATTCCGCACATTACAGACGCACTCTCCTGCGCTTGTTAGTAATCGTTAGTGCGCCATCGGCAAGGCCGCACTGTACATGCCTGTTCGCCAAGCGCCGTGCGATCTCTTCAGTCTGCTATTCAATCGCCACTATCGAGCGTAACCTCTCCAACCCGAACGGAGTATGCGAACCAGCAGCTTTCACCGCCGCAAAAGCTAGTGGCTGGACAGTCATATGCGGCTTTGTCTGGGGCATTACAGCTACTGCAACTGATTGGAGTTCGCACAATTCGCAGGCCAGTTAGATTGAGCTTGCCTTATACATCGATACGGTATACCGCGTGTCCACCTTCACCGGATAGCAACGAGAATTGCAGAAGAAGGGCATGGGCGTCTTTGCAAAGGAAAGAGACGAACAGGCATGGAAAATATCACTGCCGTCTAGGCGTGATCGCATATTTGAAGCTAGCGTGCGGCTGGTTTTGCCACAAACACACTATTGTCTTACAACCTTATACGGTTTGTCCGATGCTGGAGTTACACGATGATTGGCAGTTATATCGAAGGGACCCTGAAGTCAGTATCGGCAACGAACGTTACCGAGGCGTTCTGCATTTTAATGCTGGCGATTTTCGCTTTGTCCATTTGGCAGGGGCGCAAAGGTCGGCATGACCTGTTTCTTGAGCATGCTCCTGCTGTGTTGGTGTCACTGGGCATCCTGGGGACCTTCGCCGGTATCGTGATCGGCCTGTTGGACTTCAATGCACACGACATCAAGAACAGTATCGAAGGGCTGCTCAATGGTCTGAGAACCGCGTTTATTACCAGCCTGGTGGGGATGACGCTATCTATTGCGCTCAAGGCATTGGATACCTGGTGGTTCGCCCCTGCACGGGGTAAGGCAGAACAGCCGGACTCGATTACCCCTGAGCATATCTACGGCGTAATGAGCCGGCAGGAAAAACTTTTGGAGGTGCTGAACCAATCCCTTGCTGGTAACGAAGAGGGTTCTGTGGCCGGTCAGTTAAAGCTGATGCGTTCGGATGTGCGCGATTTCCGAGATGGCCTGGATCGTGGTCAGCGTGAGTTTCACGACAAGCTGTTTAAACATTTGGTCTCGTTTAGCGAGATGCTGGCGCAGTCTGCCACGGAGACAGTCATCAATGCACTGCGCCAGGTGATTCAGGATTTCAACAAGCATCTGGTTGAACAGTTTGGCGACAACTTCAAGGCGCTTAACGAGTCCGTCGGCAAGATGGTCGACTGGCAGGAGCAGTACAAGCAGCATGTCGAGGCGTTGGAAGTACGTATTGAAACTGCAGTGCGCGAGCTTGAGCGGACTGCTACGGCCAATGAGGCGATCAGTCGCGCGTTGGAGACCTCGGAGCAATCCATTGGCTCAATCGATAACCACTGCCAGAGCATTCCAAACGCTATTGGCCAGCTAGAGCCGGTGTTGCAGGTTAACCAACATCAGATTCAGGAGCTGCAACGTCACCTGGATGCATTCGTGGCTATGCGTGATAAAGCCACCAGCGCGGTGCCGGAATTGCAGCAGCATATGGATACGCTGTCCAAGGCGCTTTCCGAGGGTATGCAGGGCGTTATCTCTACCATGCATGAAGGATCGCAGGAGTTCGGGCGCTCGGTTGACCTAACCAATGCAGCCTTGACAGAGGCCTCGCATGTCATCAGCAGCCAGACGGAACAGATCAGCGAGAACATGAAGGATGCCGCGCAGGAGTTCGGCTCTTCAGTGCGCGGTACGTTGGAGAGCATGCTGACCAATTCGAAGTCGCTGGAGCAGCAGATGGGGCAGGCGGTCGAGCAGGCGTCGGGCTCGCTGACTGAAGCATTCAAGCATGCGACCGGGAAGATCCAAGACAGCCTGGCATCGACTGTTGATGCCGCGATGAATACGTTGCGCACAACGGTTGAGGGCAACCTCAGCCAGACTGAGTCGCTGATTCAAGGTTCTGCTAACCGCACTATGGGCTCGGTGGAAGCTCAGGTACGGGAGGCTACTGAGCGGGCTAATGCTTCTCTGCAGGCGCAGCTTAATGCGATGGATCAGGCCATCGGTCGTGAGCTTGAGAAGGTATTCAGGGAAATGGGCTCGGCGCTGGCTACTATCTCCCGCCGAATTGCGGATGACCATGCGGAATTCGCCAGTAGGATGCGTGCGCAATGAGTGCGCTGGACAATCTATTCCGCAGTCGGCATTCAAAAAAAGATGATGCCGAGCACTGGATTGGCATTTCCGATTTGATGTCAGGGCTGATGATGATGTTCCTGTTCATCGCGGTGGCCTACATGTACTACGTGCAGGTTGAGCGAGAGAACATTAAGGAAATTGCGGTTGCCTACAAGGACACCCAGGTCGCTATCTACAACGACTTGAATAATGAGTTTAAGGACGACCTGCCGCGTTGGAATGCGGCGATAGAGCGTAATACGCTGGAGTTTACGTTTAACAATCCCGAGGTGCTCTTCCGCTCCGGCTCACCAGAGCTGAATGCACAGTTTCAGGCAATCCTCCCTGATTTTTTCCCGCGGTACATGAAGGTGCTGTCGCGCTATAGGGGGGCAATCGAGGAGATTCGTATCGAGGGCCATACCAGCAGTGACTGGGGAGCATTACGTGGTGAGCAGGCCTACTTCCCTAATATGGCCTTGTCCCAGGACCGCAGTCGATCAGTGCTTCAATATGCGTTGTCGCAGCTGTCGTCGCAGGATGACAAAGAGTGGGTGCGCTCGCGCTTTTCTGCTGTCGGGTACTCATCGTCCAGACGCATCCTGGATGACGATACCGGTGCTGAAGATGCTGCGCGTTCGCGGCGGGTTAACTTCCGCGTGATCACCAACTCAGAGCTGCAGATCCGCACGATCATTGAGAGGTTCGATGGAGATCAAGGTTGATTTTTCCGGGCTGTGGGAGCAGGTCAAACGACTGGGTACGGAGAAGGTTGATTTCGATTGGACGGCGGCCGCGCAGCTAGACCCTATTGATATTGCGCTGCTTGAGGGGCGCGAGGTTCAGCTTGATGACTTGAATGTCATCAATGGCTTGCTGAGTGTCGATGGTCGTCAGGTATTGCTGTACATCCCCGACCAATATTCTCCCGTGGATGTGGTGCAAGCCTCACCAGATAAAGGTAAGCGCTTTCATGTGGCGGACTGTAAAACGCTTAATGATATGCGCAGTAAAGGGCGTTTCGAACGCTATGTGGTGACCAATAACCTGAGCGGGATTTTCCCAATCAGTGGCAAGAACAGCCGGGGGGCGCGCGAGGAGCTAGATTCTCGCTTGCTCGTATGCAAGAACTGCCTGGAAAAACTCAATTACCAAAACTATTGCCATGAGGGGACACGTCCGGCGATTTGGCATGGCTTTGAGATTGGTAAGTTCTTTGAAACCTACAGTACGAGCTTTCGCCACCTGCCTCGCAGCCTGGCGCAACGCACTCTTGGCAATGACTATACGAATGACTGGTCGGAAATCTCTGCCGATGTGCGGCGGCGTTGCGGATTCTCATGCGATGCGTGTGCAGTGAACCTTAGCGAGCATCGTCATCTGCTGCATGTTCATCATGTCAATGGTGTAAAGCAAGACAACAGTTCGGTGAACCTGCGTCCTCTCTGTATCGACTGTCATCGTAAGCAGCCACTCCACGACCATATGTTTATCTCGACGGCAAATATGCAGCTATTAAACCGGTTACGTCGTGAGCAGAGCATCACTGCTGACGATTGGACTCAGGTTATGAAGCTTGCGGATCTCGCAGTGCATGGTGGACTTTTGCATGGCCGTCATAAGGGCTTTGGTGTGCCGGTGATTGGTTATGAATTCGTCAATGCCAAGGGTTTGGTGATAGCCGAGGTGGAGGTAGCATGGCCCGAGCAGCGCATTGCTATGTATGTTGCAGACGCGCCGATGATTGATGGCTGGACAGTGTTGAATCCGGTTGAGTTTATCGAGCGATACTGAACGAGGCCTGGCACAAGTGTGAAAGGTGCGAGTTGGCGGTTCCGAGGATGTGGGAGGCCAGGACTCCCGTAAAATACAACCCCAGAAGCCAAGTTGGTTGACGCTGAGCCCGCACCATCATGGAAGGACCGATAACGTGTCTCAGGTTTCCCAACTGCGAAGCCCCGCTGTCGTACAGGCCGCGATCGATGAGTTCGTGCAGCTTGGCCGAACCAAATTCCTGGCTCGCTATGGCTATGGCAAGTCGCGAGACTTTCTCGTTCGCGATCCTAAGACAGCCACTGATTGCGATTCCAAGGCCATTGCTGGCGTCGCTTTCGGCAAGCAATTTCCCGACCAAGGGCCGCTCGCAGCAGACAGCTTTTCGGGGGGCGAAGCCACGGTGGTACCCGCGCTGACCAAGCTGGGGTTCACCATCGTTCGCATCGGTGAAGATTGGTCCGAGACCGAGGTAACAGCTACGGTCAACGACTACTTCGACATGCTGCGCGCCGAAGCCGCCGGAGAGCCATACAACAAGTCCGAGCACAACCTAACACTCCGCCGATTTCTCAACGGCCGGAGCAAATCCTCAGTCGAGCTCAAGCATCAGAACATCAGTGCCGTACTCGATGCTCTCGGGCTGCCGTACATCAACGGCTACAAGCCCAGGGGCAACAGTCAACTGCTGCTGCGTAAATCCGTACACGCTTATGTACTGAAACATCAACAGTCGGTCGGCACCATCGTCGACGCGCTGGAAGAAGTGAAGATGCCCGGCGACAAAACCTACCTGGCAGCTTTGGTCGAAGCGCCCGCCCGAGAAGTACTCGTACACACACCGGCATTCACTCGGCAACGCTTGCCCCGCAAGTTCGATTATGCCGCGCGTGATGAGGCCAACCGTAAGCTGGGCCGGGCAGGGGAGCACTGGGTGATTGGCTATGAGCAGCATCGCCTTACCGAACAGGGCCATCCAGAATTGTTTCAGCGACTGGACTGGATATCGGACACCCAGGGGGATGGCACCGGCTTTGACATTCTTTCGTTCGAAGATGACGCCCGTGAACGCTTCATTGAGGTGAAAACCACCAATGCTGGATTGGGTTCGTCATTTCTGGTCAGCCACAACGAGCTGATGTTTTCCAACGAAGTGGATGAGCAATTCCATCTCTACCGGGTGTTTCAATTCAGGGACGGGCCGCGTCTGTTCATACTGTCAGGTGACCTAGCCCAGCATGTGCATCTGAAGCCTACTGACTATCGGGCGAGTTTTCGGAGCATTGTGGGGTAGACACCGGGAGGTAACGAGTTGAACGGCGGCAACCGGCCAAAAGCGGCTAGTCGTAATAGGTGATTATTGGCCTATTATGGTGCTTCACAATCGCTCAGAGCAGGAATAGAGTAGAGTTTATTACCTAAACAGTATCTTGCTCTACATGAAAAACTGGCTATCCCTGATCATCGCCTTGCCGACCGCTAACGCCACAGAGCGTATGCGCGCTTGGCGTGCCCTCAAGAGCAGTGGCGCGGCGGTACTGCGCGACGGGGCCTATTTGATGCCAGACACTCCCGCTTGCCGAGAAGCATTGGAGGCTGTTGAGCGCGACATCCGGAGTAGCAATGGCACAGCCTTTCTGTTGCCCATCAATGATCCCCATGGCGAGCGCTTTATCGAGCTGTTCGACCGTAGAGAGGACTACGCCAAGCTGCGTGTCGATATCGAGGCGTGCCAGGCCCAGCTGACTCCGGATAACGCCCTCACCAGCACCAAGCAAGTACGCAAACTGCGCAAAGGATTTGCGCAACTGGCGACTATCGACTTTTTCCCTGCGGCTGAGCGGCAACAGACCGATACAGCACTCAACGCCCTGGAAACAGCCATCAGTCGGGCGCTGTCGCAGGATGAGCCGAGCAGCCACGAGCAGCCTATCGAGCAGCTTGATCGTCGCGACTACCAAGGCCGCCTCTGGGCTACGCGAAAGCGGCCATGGGTTGACCGCCTGGCCAGCGCCTGGCTGATCCGGCGCCACATTGATCCGAGCGCCCGCATTCTCTGGCTGGACACGCCAAGTGATTGCCCTGCTGAGGCGCTGGGTTTCGATTTCGACGGCGCGACCTTTAGCCATGCCGGCAGTCGCGTCACCTTCGACACTCTACAAGCCAGCTTTTCGCTGGCCGAGCCAGGCCTAAGCCGCGTTGCTGCGCTGGTGCATTACCTTGATGTCGGTGGCGCTCAGCCCGCCGAGGCTGCCGGCATCGAGCGTGTATTGGCCGGGCTGCGCGAAACCATCCTCAATGACGACCAGCTGCTAACGGCTGCTTGCGCCATCTTCGATGGGTTGCAGGCGGCATTCGTGAAAGAAGAGACCTCTGATGAATGAGATCCCACTTCCGCCTGTAGAACAGGATCTGCAACGTGCCGAACCTGTAAGTTTACTTCAAGCTTTTCTGTTCTGGCTCAAGCTCGGTTTCATCAGCTTCGGCGGCCCTGCCGGACAGATCTCGATCATGCACCGGGAACTGGTGGAGCGTCGGCGCTGGATCTCTGAGCGGCGTTTTCTGCATGCCCTTAACTACTGCATGCTGCTGCCCGGCCCGGAGGCCCAACAGCTGGCCACCTATATCGGCTGGTTGATGCACCGCACCTGGGGCGGGGTGATTGCCGGAGTACTGTTCGTCCTGCCCTCACTGTTTATCCTGATCGCGCTGTCATGGGTCTATATCGCCTTCGGCGATGTACCGGTGGTGGCCGGACTGTTCTATGGGATCAAGCCCGCCGTAACCGCCATCGTGGTGCAGGCTGCTCACCGCATCGGCTCCCGCGCGCTGAAGAACAACTGGCTATGGGCGATAGCCGCCGCCTCGTTCGTGGCCATCTTCGCCCTCAGTCTGCCGTTCCCGCTGATCGTGCTGGGTGCCGCCGTGATCGGTTATTTTGGTGGGCGTTTCGCCCCAGAGAAATTTAGCGTCGGCGGCGGCCACGGTGCGACCAAGCAGTCCTTCGGCCCGGCGCTGATCGATGACGACACCCCGACACCTGAACATGCACGCTTCCGCTGGCAGCGCCTGGTCTCGCTGGCGGCGATAGGCGCGGCGCTGTGGGCGTTGCCCATGGGCCTGTTGATCGCGCTGTTCGGCTGGGAAGGCACGCTGACTCAGATGGGCTGGTTCTTCACTAAGGCTGCGCTACTGACCTTCGGCGGCGCCTACGCGGTGCTGCCCTATGTCTATCAGGGCGCAGTCGGACACTATGGCTGGCTGACCCCGACGCAGATGATCGACGGCCTGGCCCTGGGTGAAACCACGCCCGGGCCGCTGATCATGGTCGTAGCCTTCGTCGGTTTCGTTGGCGCCTATGTGCCGCAGGTGTACGGTGCTGAACAAGCCTTCCTAGTTGGAGCCGTGGCCGCCAGCCTGGTGACCTGGTTCACTTTCCTGCCGTCCTTCCTATTTATCCTCGCGGGCGGCCCGCTGGTGGAGTCAACACACAACGAACTGAAGTTCACCGCACCGCTGACGGCCATCACCGCCGCCGTTGTCGGAGTGATCCTCAACCTGGCGTTGTTCTTCGGCTATCACGTGCTCTGGCCACAGGGCTTCGAGGGGAGTTTCGACTGGCCTTCGGCGTTAATTGCCCTGGCGGCAGCAATGGCCTTGTTCCGCTACAAGCGTGGCGTCATCCAAGTACTGATGGCCAGTGCGTTGGTCGGACTGGTGGTACACCTACTGCAAAACTGAGAGATGGAGGATGAGCAGAATCTCGATATGCGAACTGGCGGAATGGCAGGCAGCAGATCGAACGTTCACTTTTCTGGATTTGCGCCGTAACGGCGTGCGGCTTGCCGACGGTGTAGAAATTCCCGGCGCACAGTGGCGTGATCCCGAGGATGTCTTCACCTGGAAGGATCAGGTTTTGCGTGACAGACCAGTTATTCTGTATTGCGCCAAGGGCCATGAAATCAGCCAGGGCATTGCCGCCACCCTGGAGGCTATGGGCTTGGACGCGCGTTACTTGATCGATGGCTTTGCTGGATGGCACGGCGCTGGCCGGCCCACCCGGTGCCTATCCAGGTAGCTGGCCGCCACAAATGTGAGACGGCCGGCCGCTACTGGCGAATGCTTAATGGCAGTGGTAATCGCCCGTTTTGTGGTTGCGGTGACAGCCTTTCGAGTCCGTACCACCGCTGTGCGCGAGGGCCGCTACAGAGGTTAGGGCGAGAACAGCAGCAATAAGGACAGCAGTAAACTTCTTCATGAGGAACTCCTTTTCAGCTTCTTGTTGTGTGTGACACAGATCACCCCTGTAAGATATGGCAAAAGGCCTTCATTGGACAGAGTTATGAAGAAAAGCGCCTGCGCTAGCTGAACGAGCGGATCATTTTCAGTGCAGCAAGATGGCCAACCACTTGGTTAAATCCAGCTGGCATCGCGCCTGCAGGTTCACCCGAGCCACCCCAGTGTCAGCGCACGCAGCAGATAGCGGATGGCCTTGGCCAGTGTCCGATGAGCAGGAAGCTCCAGAAGGGTTTTCGCATGACGCCCGCGACGACTGTGAGTGGATCACCAATTATCGACAACCAACTGAGCAGCAGCGAACAGCGCCCGAAGCGATGATAAGCCTGCTGGGCTCCTCCAGTTTGCCTTCGCTGACGGGAAACCAGCGCTTGTGCCGGTAGTGCTCGATAGAGCGGCTCAGCAGCCAGTTCAGCACCGAGCCCAGCACATTACCTGTAGTGGCCACCGCCAGCAGCGACCAGGCCGCATAGCGGTCAGTCAGCAGCAACCCGACCAGTACCGCCTCCGACTGCATGAGAAACAGCGTGGCGGCACCGAAGGAGGCGAGGAAAAGGCCGAAGTAGCCGGATAACTCCCACATCGACTAAGCGTTCAGGCCGACCCAGCCGTGGACGCCGACGTAAATCCCCACGCCAATAATAAGCACGCTGGACAGGTAAGGCGCACGACGCGCCACAACACCCAACCAGGGCCAGCGATTGGAGGCTTGGCGGGCGCCGATAGCAGCGGCTGCGCCCACGCTGACCAAGGTGATGGCCAGACCAATACTGAAGCACAACACCAGGACGGCACCCAGGGCGACTTCCTTCACTTGTAGGCAGAGCAACAGAACGGTGATCGCTGCCGGGCAGGGAATCAGCCCGCCCGTTAGGCCGAACAAGATGATCTGGCCGGTGGTAACGTTGCGGTTGCTGAAGCGCTTGCGGATGTCGTTGGCATGCGCCCGCTCATGGGCGTCCTGGTAGCCCTCCAATGACAGCTCAAGCCCCTCCAGCTCGGCGTGATCATGTTCATAGCCATGCTCGCGAAACTCCAGGTCATAGTCGTGCGAATGACCGGCATGGCCCAGGCTCAGGCGCGCAATGAATTCGTGGGGCTCGGGAATCTCGTCCACTGACTCCAGGTAGTCCCCGCGGTCGACGAAGCGAAACTGTTGGGCCAGTTCATCGGGGCGAGTAGTCAGCAAACTCACCTCAGCCGCTGGCCAGGCTTGACCACTCAAGGTCTTCAGTCGCCAGTGCGGAGGGACGCCTTCTTCGAAGATCGACAGCTCGATACGCCCATGCCCGGTATCGATACGGTGCGTTACGTCGTGGTGGTAATGATCGTGCTGATGCTCATCGCCCTCCTCGAAACGCCACATCTGCTCGCCCCGCCAGGTGCGCCAAAGCATCCATAGGGCGATGGTAATAATGATGGCGGCGGACGCGAGTTGGAAGTAAGGCTCGGTGGTTTCAGCATCCAGGTTCTGTCCTAGGTACATGCCGGCCATTGCCACTAGCCAGACCACCACGGTGTGCGAAAGTGTTGCGGCAAGACCCAGCAGAATGGCCTGCTTCACCGTGCCACGAATGGCCACGATAAACGCCGCCATCATGGTCTTCGAGTGCCCGGGCTCCAGGCCGTGCAGGGCACCTAGCAGGATGGCGCTGGGGAAATACAGCCAAGCCTGCGAGGCCCCTTGTTGCAGCAGTTCGGCGAAACTTGACATGGGAGGGGCCTAGAGGTACTTGGTTATTTGCTTGAAGTCTTCGAGTGATGCGCGCTCGCCTGTCGCAAGTGCTTCGACCGTGTGTTCCAGGCAGTGGTCGATATGATCCTGGATCAGCACACGCTTGGCCTGGCAGACGGCTTTTTCCACGGCATGCAGCTGCTGAGCGATGTCGACGCAGGCACGGCTGTCTTCGATCATGGTGACGATGCTGCGCAGATGGCCCTCCGCACGCTTCAACCTTTTGACGATATCGCTATGGCTTTGGTGCTGATGTCCGTGTTCGTGATCGCTCATGCCTTGAGTCTCGTGCATCGATGAATTACGCTCGCATGCTATCCCCCTGGGGGGGATATGGTCAAACCGACCACCCCTCCAGAAAAGCCACCCGCTTAGGCATCGAAAGAACCACAACATGCTCAGCAATCCCATCAGCACCAAGGTGATTTATGCCCTTGCTCTCGCCATATTGATGGCTTGGGCTGGGCATACCTCTGCGCTGTTTATGGGGTCGAGCCAGCAGGCTTGGGATGGTGATGACACCGGTCATGCGCATACCCATGGTGACGAGACGCTGGCCTGTGCTGCGTACGGAGATCACTGCCACTCGCCGCTGACCGCCGACCATCTGCATGAAACACCGCACCTGACCGCACTGCCGAGCATCAGCACGCTGCCAGAGCGTGCGCGGCCGATAGAAGCCCGTCGCTACTCCATTCCTCCTAGTCCGATCTTTCTGATCGAGCGGCCACCACGGCCCAGATTTGCGCTCTGACACAGGCCGCTATGCGGCCAAGACCACTGCAACTTAGGACTCAACCATGCATTCGCAATCCATGCTCGGTATGGGCGCATTTTCCGTGCGCCCAAACCGCTCGCTAATACTGCTGCTGTTATTCACCGCATTGCTGTTTCTCGGCATACCTGACGCGCTGGCTCACGCTGTGGCCGAGGGCGACAAGGGCTTTATCCAGGAAAGCTCAGGGGTGATGGTGCTGCCATTCATCTACATGGGCGCAAAGCACATGATCACGGGGTACGACCACCTTTTGTTCCTGTTCGGGGTGATCTTCTTTCTCTACCGCCTGAAAGACGTGGGGCTCTACGTCACCCTGTTTGCCGTGGGCCACACCGTGACCCTGCTGCTGGGCGTACTGGCGGAAATCAGCATCAGCTCCTATGTGATCGACGCCATTATCGGTTTCTCGGTGGTGTACAAGGCGCTGGATAACCTGGGCGCATTTCAGCGCTGGTTCGGCCATCAGCCCAATACCAAGGCGGCCACGCTGATCTTTGGTTTGCTGCATGGCTTCGGTCTGGCAACCAAGATCCAGGAATACGAGATTTCGGCAGACGGCCTGATTGCCAATCTGATCGCCTTCAACGTCGGCGTCGAAATTGGTCAGCTGCTGGCCTTGAGCGCCATCCTGATTCTCATGGGCTACTGGCGACGCACCGCCAGCTTCTGGCGTCATGCCTATACCGCCAACGTCGCCATGATGAGCGCCGGTTTCCTGTTGATGGGTTACCAGCTCACCGGCCTCATCGTGTCTTAATAAGGAATTCTCAGCATGTTCAATACCAAGCTTCCGACCCAAAGCGAATTACCGACCAGCCGCCAACTGCTGCGCTCCACTGTGATCGCAGTGGGTGTTGCTGCTGCCTTGCTGGTTACTGTGGTGATGCCTTCTGAATATGCCATCGACCCAACGGGTGTCGGCCGGGTACTCGGCCTGACCCAGATGGGAGAAATGAAGAAAACCTTGGCCGAAGAAGCTATAGCGGATGCAGCGGTTCAGCCAGCTGCGGCTCCAGTTGCTCAAGCTCCCGTGCCTGTTCAGCCGGTAGTTGAAGAACCTGTTGCAGCAGGACCTGTGGCCGAACCCGTAGCTGAGCCTGAGCCAGCCCTGAAGTCGGATGAAGTGACCGTCACGCTGAAGCCGGGCGAGGCCAGTGAAATCAAGCTGGAGATGCTGGACAAGGCCACTGTCAGCTACGAGTGGACGACCAATGGCGTACCGGTCAACCACGACACCCATGGCGAGCCCTACAACGGCCCCAAGGGCTACTACCACAGCTACAGCAAGGCGAAGCAGATCACGGGGGACAAAGGCGAGTTCACCGCCATCTTCGATGGCACCCATGGTTGGTTCTGGCGCAACCGCAGCAATAGAGACGTGACCATAACACTCAAGACCAAGGGCGAGTACCTGAGCGTCAAACGCGCTATGTAAGGTGAAAATCCCAGCGTCATCAGGCGCTGGGCCTCAACATCCATGATCGAAATTAGAAGGAATAGACGATGAAAACCACGACTACCCTGACCCGCTCCCTGCTTTTGGTTTGCCTGATTGGGCTACTGTCGGCATGTGGCGGTGGCGAGCCGGAAACCCAGTCCGAAGTCGAAAGCCACGGTCATTCTCACGACTAAGAGTTGATACGTGGTCTTGTTACGTGCAACGACTCGCTACTCGCTTTGCACGTAACATTGACCAAATTCCTGTTCTTATCGGCTACCGCTCCATTTGCAGCTGAAGTTTGAATGGCAGCTATTGGGCCGATAGCCGCCAGTCAGTTAGCTGGAACAAAAAAATAACCGCAGCGTGGGCAGCCGTTAAGCTGCCCCCGCCCGTTTAGGCCGATGTTGAAGGGCTTTTGTCTGTGCTTCGCTGGATAGTGCTGAAGATACAACAGGCCAGCAGAACCGGAAGCACTAGCAGGGGACAGCGAACCAGCAGTAACACGACCAGCAAAGCCGCTAGGCATCCGGCGAGGATTCCGATGAACGTGAACAGAGCTGCAAGGGCTTTAAGCATCGCCATCATAAATGTCCCAGCTCAGCCAATGACACACAGCCTTCACTGCCAACCACGATATGGTCGAGCGTCCGGACGCCGACTAAATCCAAAGCCGCCTTCAACTTGCCAGTCAACACGCGGTCGGCCTGGCTTGGCTCGGGGTCGCCAGACGGGTGATTGTGTACCAAGATTACAGCTGCAGCGTTGCATTGCAGCGCTAGCTTGACGACTTCACGCGGGTAGACGCTGGCACTGTCGAGGGTGCCGCGAAACAGCTCGCGAAAGGCGATCACTCGGTGTTTGCTGTCCAGCAGGAGCAGCGCAAAGACTTCATGTTCATACCCAGCGAGCAAGGTTTGCAGATGGGTGAAGACTTGCTTGGGCTCGGTGAGCTTGCGGCCACGGCTCAGTCTTTGGCTGGCCAGTTGCTGGGCCATGAGCAGGATGTCGGCCTCAGTTAGAGGTGACTCGACGAGGTAGGTCCCGGTAGTTTCGCCGGCCCTGAGTTTGTGCAGTTTCATGTTTTGCTCCATGGGTAGTCTGCCGGCGTTAGGCGTTCAGTGATTGATGCTGGTATTGGGCTTCAAGCTTGTCAGCCAAACTGGATTTGGCTGTTAGGTGTGGTGCGGGTTTTGGACCTGGCTCTACGTTGCTGTCGGCAGGAAAGAATTCCTCAACGACGGCCCCGGCGTCTTCCTCACTGTCCTCGAAGGCGCCGTTACTGAAACCGCGTCGCGCCGCATCATCCAGCGCAGCCTGGTCGAAACCAGTCGCTTGTCGCTGCGTATCAAGCTCATTCACTGCTTGAAGCGCCTCGCTCATGTCCATCCCGCTGCGCACGGTCAGGTCGGTGTAGAAGATCGGTGTGCCATGGCTTTGCCGGGTTGATTTGCCACGCAGCCGAAGCTCCAGCGGCAAACAAGCGAGGCGATTACCGGAAATGGCTTGGAAATAGTGCAGTCGAGCGGCGAGGGTGCGGATGCTGTTAAAGCCGGTGGTGCGGAACACAAAGCTGCCCAACGGATCGTCGTCACCGATGAGCACGTTCAGCCGACCGTATGGTTTGCAGGCACCACCTTTGGCTAACGAGCAGGCATCTGGCGAGGGGCAGGGGAGGGACTGCATGCCCTCCGGGGTGATGCGCTTGCAGGTTTCACCATTACCCACGCACATCGGGCGTCCGGTCTGGCGATTGAACAGCGAATAGTCTGCGCGGAAGTTCAGTTCCGGTTCGTTGAACAGCAAACGAACCGGGATGCTGCGCAGTTTGTTGTCCTTGCCTTCGCGCAGCTCATCGTTGAGCGGATGCACCAGCCAGCCGTCTCGACTCTGTACCTGTGAGGTGATGGTGAACTGGTCGTCCTTCTCCGGCAGACGCTTGCCGTTCTTCTCGATGACCTTGCCGATGGAAATGCGGCCGAGTACAGGCGGGGTTATAGCCAAGCCTTTGAGCATGGTGGTTCTCCTGAATAAAAAAAGGCCAGCCACGCAGCGCGAACTGCTTGGACTGACCAAGGGGAGGGAAGGGTGAAAGGGGTGAGAATCAGCCGACCAAGAAGCGCCGCGCCCCGGGCTTGGTCAGTGAGTACTTGGCTTGTAGATGCGGCCGTTCCTTGAGTAATCGGGACACGTCAAAGCCGACACTGTCTTTGGCCTTTCGCCAACTGATGTAGCCGTTGGTGAACTTCGCTCGACTGGCATCGCCCATGGCTTGCTGCAGCATTTGCTTGAGCTGGGCTTCGCGCGTTTGCTTATCGGCTATCGACTGGCGCAGGGCCTTAAGCTCGATGTAGGCGGCCGACAAGCCAGCATGCCCGCTTAAATCCACGGTCTCGCCCGAATCCGTTGGGAACAAGCACCGCAGGGCAGCTTCAGCAGAGGCAGTGCCATCTGCTGGTGGCGGCGTATTAGATTCGACGTACTGCCAGAACTTTCGCTCCAGCTCGATCAAGCGGGCAATCATTTGCTCGTCGCGCTCGATGCGATGGATCTCCAAATGCTGACCGCCGAGCACAACCGCCACATCCGCCGCCTGCTTGCCTGTCACGGCAAGCTGATGCATCACCTGCAGTTGCACATACTCAGGCACGCCTTCTTTCCAGAGGCGTGCGCCGTTTATGCCGGCTGTCTTGCATTCGAGGATCTGCACATCCTCGGCGCCGATCACCTCGCGATCTATATTGGCCAGCATCCAGGACAGCTCTGGATCCGGATGCTGCAGAACGGCATTGATGCGGCGGACCTTGTTCTTGGTACGTTTGCTGTAATGCCAGGCCACGATGGGCTCCAGGACATTGCCCCAGTACATCGGGCTTTCCTCATCATCAGGATCGGCCTTCGGCAACATGGCGTCGCGTCCAGTCTTCTCCAACCACAGTTCCAGCTGCGATTTGTAAGGATTCAGACCGACTGCCGCTGCGGCATCCGAACTCCCGATGCCTCGTTTTCGAATCTGCAGCCAGTCTTCGCGGAGTAGCTCCTTGGTACTGATCAGGCGCAGCGCCGGCCTTGTTTTGCGTAAGTTGCTCAATGGAGTCGCTTTCATAGCGTTCACCTAGCGGAAATAAAAACGCCCGATCAGCTATGCGGCTGACCGGGCGTTAAAGGGACGAGGGAGGGAAGAGTGGTCAGGCCACTAGCTGCAGGGCTGTGTCCAAAGCTCTTTGTTTGATCTGAGCGCCCTGGCCGAACCAGGCCGAATCCATGCGGTACTCGTTGCTGCGGGCACGACGCTCGTGGTCGACATATTCAGTCACCGCGTTGAGCAGACCCCAAGCGGTGCCGCGAGACGACTCCAGCTGGCTTCCACGGCCGCGCCCTTCATATAGCTCCTGAACCTTGCGCAATGCTCGTTCATTTGGGAGCGCTTCAGGCATGGGTTTGTTAGGGCTGACTTCGCACATGACGTTCATGAAGAAGCCCATCGCTTCATGCCATTGCACCTTGCGCTCGGCCAGATGGCGCATGCGGTACATAAATTCGTCCCATTGCGAGACGGCGACGCCCAACTGCTTCTTCACCGCCTTAGGATCGAATCGAGTGTTGTGCGGCACCTTGATACCCCGAGCGGTGCCATCCAAGGCAATGGTAAGCGTGTTGTTGCACACCACGCGCACCGTGGTAGGCGTTGCGGTCGTAGCCAGCGTGCCGTCACAGGACGTGGCCAGCAGCAGATAACCGTTCACCTGGTCGTTACCCTTAAGCGCAGCGTTCTGGCCTGTGCGTGCCAGCGCCCAGAACTTGCGGCCGCCTTTGAGCACGCCCGCAGTCTCTAGCTCATAGCCAGAAACCTCGGTGAGGTCTCGATAGAACTCCAGCACCTCGCGTGGCTGAACCGTGTGGTAACGGTTGGAAACTACCGAAAGCGGTGCCTTGGTATCAGAGCGGAAGAGCACCTTTTGTTCGGGAAATGAATGGATCGCGCCTAGGTGCCCGACCGCACCTGACTTGAAATGCACCGGGCTTTCCTGGATATCCCAGTCCATACCAGCTTCGCGCTGCCAGACCTCGATGGGTTGCTTCCGGGTTAGATGGTTGCCTAGACCATGCCAGGGGGTAGCACCTGCATAAGCCATGGTTTCGATGAGATGTGCCATGTGAGCAATTCCTTTGGGTGCAAGCCGGCATAAGCGCTGCGCCAAGCGCAGCACCGTCCGGAAGACTTGTTTTCGAATGGGTGAACTGGAGCCGGATCAGGCCGGCAGGTTGAAGCTGTTAGTGCAATCGAGGCAGAGGTTGTGGGCCAAGACGTGTCGGTCGAGCCTTTCACCTAGCTGAGCGCCTAGCGCACAGCCGCCCACACCACCGACCAAACCGCCGAGGATCGCGCCCGAGGCGGCTCCTATGGTGATTCCGATAGGCCCAGCGATAGCGCCGATAGACGCACCGGCCTGACCGCCAGCCAGTGCCGCGCTGACGCCACGGGCTGCACCACCGACGGTGCCTACTGCAGCGGCGATTTTCATGGCGTGATGAAACGAAACGACTTTGGATGACTGGCATTGAGGGCACTGCAAAGACATGGGGGAAACCTCCTGGTGGTGATGTCGTTGCAGTGATGTAGGACTGAAATTTTTTCGAATCGAATCCTCTCGACCGTTTTCGCAACGCTAGGCGAGCGCCAGGTAAGTTCGGTACGCCTTGCTTAGATCTGAAGGAAACGAACCGCAAAGCCCTCGAATAGACGGTATGACGGCGGGGTTCCATTAGAGCCATCCGCTGAGTATCGGGCCGCTGCCAACTCAGTAGCATCGAAGCGGAAACGAGATCACCGGCTCGGGGCTCTGTTTTGAACGCACCGTCGACGCAGAAAAGAAAACTGCCGATGCAATGCCCTCGTTGGATTTTCTGCTGCTACTTCGAGCACAGCGGGGCTACAGATTCCGGGCATAAGCTTCGGCATAACGCTAAGAGCGCCAGCGTGACTGTCTGTCAGATCGTCTCAAAGTTTTTATGAGCGTGCCGATAGAAAGTCGAGCACCTGGGTTTTTACTGACGTCATTTCGGTAGTCACCAGGCCTCGTCTGATTCGTGAATCAATGAACCTTCGCATAACGGCGATGAGACGGCACGCGCCGTGACAACCGCCGGCGCGAGCAGTCGGTAGTGAGAAAAGACATGGCAACAGTGAATCACGTGGCGCCCCTCTCTATAATGAAAGGACACAAACAATGCTGAACGGTGGACTCAAAAAGGATGCGCTGACAGCGCTTGATACTGCTCAGAAGACCTATGCATCAATTTGCAGTGACGCGCAGAAGGCAGCGGAAACACTTTTCAAAGCTCGAAAATCTAGCAGCGATAAAGTGATCCCTGAGGTGGAAGGTTACATCAACTCTTTGGCCAACACGCCTAAGGAGTTCGACAAAACGTTCGCTGAATACCGTGCCGAATTTACAGTGTTCTCGAACCTGCTCCATGACTTAGAACTCGAAGCCCAGGCTGCCAATTTCAAGGCCGGCGGCACTGCTGCCGCGGGCATAGCAGCCGGCGTCGGCACAGCCGCTTTCGCGCCAACCGCTGCGATGGCTATTGCGACTACATTCGGAACTGCGTCGACAGGTACTGCTATCTCCGCCCTATCCGGCGCCGCTGCGACGAACGCTGCGCTCGCTTGGTTGGGAGGTGGGGCATTGGTTGCAGGGGGAGGTGGGATGTCAGGGGGATCTGCACTTCTTGCTCTGGCTGGCCCTGTAGGCTGGGCCATAGGCGGCGCAGCATTGGTTGGTGGAGGCCTATTTGCTCGCAGCAAGAACAGCAAGATCGCAGATGAAGCGAATCACCGTCGGAAAGAGCTTGAGGTGCACATCCGCCGCCTCAATGCAGCACTTCAGGAAATAAGGAGAGTGCTCGATCTCACCCAACAACACGTTAATGGCGTGAAAGTGCTATTGGAACGCTTAGTGTCCACAGCTCCAGACGACTACTCCGACTTCTCTGCGAATCAACGTGAATGCATCGGTAGCCTAGTAAACCACGTCAAATCGCTGTCCGCTCTGCTCAACAAGAAGGTTGACGTGAAATGAGCGAGGCACCGACAGCTCACATCCTACGAGACCAGCTAAGCGGCATCGTCGTAGGGGCATTGAATAAAACACGGGAGCAGGCCTGCGCTGACTTCCTGCTGCAAAACGATGCGGCCTTGGCGCGAGCCATGGATCAGATTCGGTGGGTTAGGGAGACTATTTCGACCCCAGAGCACATCCTTGGCAGTGAGCTGACTAAGCACGGTGAGATCGCCGAGTTCTTGGATGTTGGAATAAGGAATGGACGTGCAATTTTGGAAGGCATGCAGCCGCCGGCTACGTTCGAGGGCGTAGCCCGTACCGCGATGGAGGATTACTTTCTCGATGGGCAGGCAATCCAATCAAAGTTCATTAACGGTATTAACAATGCGCTCGCACATACCCTTGAGCATTTGGATAAATACCCTGAGTTTGGTACGACAGGAGGCTATGTACTACCCAAAGACCAATTCGACGTAATTATCAAGATTATCAATGGTGAGCATGTTGAGGGACTCAAGAGTTCGACCGTCGATGCCATCAAGGACAAGATCGCCCAGATTGAAGCCCAAACAGGTCGATCGTTTCAGGAAGCCGTCCAACCCAGCGTATCGAACTATGCAGACGTACAGCAGGGAAAGGTACAAGAGACGCTTGATGGTAATGAAGAAGACTTTCAGCAGCGCAACGAGGAGCGCGCCGAAGAGATCACCAGTGAGCATGCCCCATCCCTGGCTGGAATGGCCCAGGCCGCGGCAATCGCTGGTGGTGTGAGCGCCGCTATCACGCTTGGCACCGCGCTCTATGGCAAAGCAAAGGAAGGAAAAAACGTTTTTAGAGGTGACTTCACCAGCGAAGACTGGAAGGATGTCGGGCTCGCATCGGGGAAGGGCTTTGTTGGTGGTGCCGTTGCCGGTGGAGCAATATACGCACTTACTAATTACGCAGGACTGTCTGCCCCCTTTGCCGGCGCCATAGTGAGTGCAGCTAAAGGGATGGCCTCGCTGTCGACCGATTTGGCTGCAGGTAGGATCAGCGGCGATGAGTTTGTCGATCTTGGTTTAATCGTCTGTGCGGAATCCGCTATTGTCTTGCTGGCTACGGCTGCAGGCCAAACGTTGATCCCAATCCCGATCCTGGGCGGAGTAATCGGATCGATCTCAGGCAAAATGATGGTGCAGTTCGCCGAAGGCCTTTCAGAGAAGTGCGCTGATCAAGTGCGAGCGGAAATGGCAGCCTACGTTGACTCCCTGGACGAAACCTATCGTCGCGTCATTGCTGAGATTAACGCAGAGTTCGACAAGCTCGGAGACCTGACTACAGCTGCCTTCGACCTAGACCGCAATCAGGCCTTGATGCTAAGTAGCAGCGTGGATCTGGCTCTAGCCTACGGTGTCGCGCAGTCTCAATTGCTTTGTTCGATCGCTGACATTGATGACTTTATGATGGCGTAAAGCAAAGGCAGCTCTGGGTCGGTTGCTGTAGGTCGTGACAGGCAGAAACCGGCCAATAGCTGCCCGTCGTGACCGGCTGAAGTAAACCCGTTGCTGTCGGTCAGCGTCCGGTAGACGCTCAGCATATTCTGCGAAGGCCGTTCTGAGTCATTGCCAAGTTGCGGGTCTGCTGACCCGCATGTCATGCCTATCTACTTGGTTAGGACTGTGATGTAGGTCGGCCACTCACCAGCAGCGGCCATGTTGGTGATGCTGAAGCTATCAAGCATCGCTTTGGCTTGGCCTTCATAGCTTTGATAGAAATCAAAACCCAGTTGGTCTTTATAGTGCGTGCGGGCCAGCCAGTAGCCCATACCTTGATCAAGGAATATCTTACTCTGTAGCCCAGACGCCCAATCCACAGTGATCACCCTTCCGTGTTGTAAATCGCGCGATCTTTGTTTGATCTGGAGTTCGAGGGTCGTGTTCAGGATGCTACCGAGCCAGAGCTTCATCACTGCGACGAGATCCTCAGTCTCCTTCCAGTCATGGTTGAGCGAGTTTGGAATTTGAGTATTAGCGGGCTCTAACGTTTGAATTTTTAGAGTCGCTAGCCGGTCGCTTTTGAACAATGAAAGGAAGCTGCCGAGCAGCATCACCGACCACGGAGATTTCAGATAACGATCTGAGTAGCTAATAGACACCGCTTCGTCGCTCTTGATGCGCTGCATGAGCTCAGGCACTTCATTTGAGAACAGCTTTTCCACGCGCATTTTCAAACTGCTAATAGGACCATTCAATTGGCCAGTGATTTCAACCACCTTCGCGCCTGCCTCGACAACATTCCATGCTGCAGTGTCGATTTCTTGGGTGAGGATTCTTGGTAAAACACTGGATGTTACCCACGTGCTGGTGTCATCCGCATCTAACCAGTGTTCACTTGGTAGGCAAGCTTCTTCGACAGAGCTGAATAGACTTTGAGTACGACTCGAACAGCAAATTTGGGCTACCATCGGCACACCATATTGGTTCCACTGTTCATCCATTTCATACACTTTGATCCCGAGCTTGCCCAAAACAGCCAAGCTCTGTTTGGTCTCCTGGGTTAGCGTATCCGAGGCTTGTACACCTATACGCACTTGAAGTTTATCGACCAATTGCCAGGTCAAAATTTTGTCCCGAAACGACGGTAGATTGAGATCCCAGTCCTTAACTTCTCCACGCAAGGCCAGCTGGATAACAGTGTCGCCATTGCTGTTGTCGGCCCTATTTATCGCTGAGCGAATATAGCGCTGCGGCCCTACTGAGCAATAGGCAGCTCCTGCAATACCCGCAAATATTTCTGGCAAACTAAGGTGACTTAAAAATTCATTAACCTCAAGCCATTGTTTGGCAGCTCTGCGATCCAACTCTTCTACTTCGACACGACTGTCTTTGCTCGCTAGGCAGCATGAGCAGATGTTTTCGCAGTCAGCTCGACACTCTAATTTTCTAGCAGCCTTATTCAATAGACTCACTACATCGTTAAGCCCAGCCAAGGCAAAGCCTGCGCCGCCACTGACCTGGTCAAAGATCTGAATCACCGAGCGCCCGTTGCCCGTGTGCAAATCTTTATCCAGTCGAAAGCTAAAGCCCATTTCGGTGCTACTAATACCCAACTGATCCGCAATCACCTCACGCAAAGCTACGGCCATAGTAGTTGCAATGATTTGGTCCTGGTCAGTATCCGATAACCACAGGCCTGTTTTTGGGCTTTTCAGGCACAGCTCTAACACGTCCGTTTGAATTTGATAGCCTAGAAAAACATTAGCTTTAACAGTTGCCCCCGAGCAGTCTTTTTCCTTACGGCTACCGGTAATACCACCAACAGGACGGTGGTATTTATCTGCTTGAAGCGCGATTGGAATATCACCGGAGATATTCATCGACTCAGCCCGACCGCAGGCCATGCACACCGCATAACCTTTTTCGTGTTCACCTGATGAGTGATAGAAAACCTTGCCATCATGACCAAACCGTATGTGACCGCAGCGGCTGTCGGGTAGTGCTTGTGACTCGCCAACCAGTTGTATACGAGGCCGTTCAACCCGAATGAATTTTTGTGAGTTAATATCGTTGCTGGTGGGCTCGAAGAAGTCCGTTACAAAGCCAGCGGGTCTGAGCACCATTTTCCGCTCATCGATTTTAATCTCAGCCTGACAGTGTGAGCACTTAAGCTCATTGCTATTGCTGTAAGCATTTTCTGCCACCCCCCCAGCGCCACATTCGCCGCAGCGCCAAGCCATATCGAACTTTTGGGTTTGGTTAAATTGCATGCTGACACCGGCGGAGCGGTATACACGACCGTCAATAACGACTTGGGAACCTGGAGCATATTCGCGAATGGCAATGTTGAGACCACGAGACGGCTGTTCTTTGGCATTGAAAATATTGTCTTCGCGACTGTTATCAGCCTTCTGCTGATTTTGGTTTATGAAGTCCTCGATGTTGTAGGTGTTAAGACTGACAACATCTGTGGGGAAACCATAGCCAGGGAGGAAAGCACGGGAGGCAAGGTCGCGAAGTAGATACTCATTTTCATGACGCTTCAGCTCAAGGCTTAGTGCCTTCTTGTAAGCCTGGTCAGTGGCAGTCAGTAATCTTTCATTGAGCTTGCGATATTCATTGATCCAACATGCCTGAATAACTTCAAGAATTTCTAACGCATCAGCGCATATTGAAACTAATGAGCGGCCGCTCAGCCCGGTACGCTTAACAAGCATTTGTATCGGATCAACGATCTCGGCTGGCTGACTTTGCAGCCAATCTACAAAGTTGCTGCACGGCGACTCATCGCCACCAAAGAACCACTTAACCGTCAGTTTTGTCCGATCGCCGTCAGAGCTGGTCTGCGAGCGCAGGAATATGGACAGCAATAGGGAGTTCACATGGCGCTGAACGATACGGTCGGAACTCAGCGTAATACTCGGCGCGGGTATAGCGGTAACAAAAGGCCATTTTGGCTGGCTGAACGCACGTTGATTGTGCGGGTCTGCCTTGCATAAGGTGTAGGCAAACGCGCGGGCTTCGCTGCGCCGTCCCGCACGGCCGGCCCGCTGCAAGTAATTAGCCGGGTGTGGAGGAACGTTATTCATTACAACGGCTGAAATACCACCAATATCCACACCCATTTCCATTGTAGTTGAGCAGTTCAGTACGTTAATTTTTCCGCGTTTGAACAGTTCGACATAGTTATCCAGCTTGACTGAGGATTGCTGGGCGGAGTGCTCAGCGGTGCGGTAGTAGAAGCCGCCTTCAACCGTGCGATCGGACACATCCGTCCAGAGGTTTTCATCGCGAAGTTTTTTTATCTCTAAGTCTTGATCAACCAAACTGCGAATTTGAGTCAATTTAGGCGTAGCGCTGCCATCAGTACGCAGCTTGAACAACGCAGGTAGTTTTACCGGGGTGCAGCGGTAGTCGCGCGCCATGAGGTTGATCGGTAGATACGGGGTCAGACCGCGGAAGGTAGTATCGAACAGACGCTGTGTCAGTGGGCAAACCCAAGCATCACTTGGCAAAGCGAACGTCAATGTATTGACATTAAGTGCATACCCCTCTCCGGACGACTCAAGGATGTTAGCTAGGATCAAATCTTTCCATGCCGACTCTAACCAAAGATTGATCTTGTCGCGGTCTACAGAAATGGTTCGGCTCAGCCCCGTACCTAGCGCGAGCAGCTTGACCAGTCGGCTGCCCGCACCGGGTTTTATCTGCGGCCATTTTTTGCTGGTCGTGCTCTCTACGATGTCACGGTTTGGGGGAAACAGTGTTTTTGCGGTAAAGCGGCTCCCCATCCAAGACTGCATAGCGCGATCTAGATTAATGAAAGTGTTCTCCCTCACATAAAAATCCAGAGCAACCTTGAGGAAGTCCTTCCAGTCGGCTAACGTCAGGTTAGTTTTGGCGTCAGCTGGATTACCTGTAGCAGGGCACGCCTTCGCTTCTAACCAAAAGTTAGGAGCTGTTTGAATTTTTTCTAGACCTGCGTAGCCGACTTTAACCAGTCCTAAGGTTTCAGTGCTGTTCTGATTTTTTGGTCTGCGCGCATATTCGCGTGCAAGTAGTAAACGCGCCATGGTGCCAGCTGCTTTGTTTCCCTCAAATAGCATGGGGTTTGCGTACTTGTTGTATTCGAGAATTGATCCGTCGACATCCTTCGAACTCGCCAACTCATGAACCATTTCATCCCAGCTCAATACCGCAGCTCTACTCCAACTACCAACGCCAGTTTTCACCTGAACAGCTTTGGCTCGAATATCGGCTGCAACTCCGGCCATTCCCATTTTTTCAAGCGTTTCAGCCTGCCTAATGAGTTCCTCGTAGTTACCGGTAGGAATATCTTGTGGTGCTGACTCTATCTTTGCCTGTGCATTACGCAAAATTTCGAATACCAGACCCCGCAGCCGTGAGCGTTCGGCCTCTTGCTGCATGCGTACAGCCATTCGAGCAGTACCCTGACGGCTGTCAGTGAAGGTGATTAGCTTACGGCCACGGCCAGGCAGCTCTTCAGGTGACTTGCCATCACAGTCTTCTTTGTCTGGATCTGGGCAGAACTCCAAAACGGTTGGCACAGCGTTAGCCACATAGAAAGGGGCGCCGAGATACGCCTTGCGTAGGTAGTCCCGACCATCCGAAACAGCTAACTCGCAGTGACTGCAACACGATTCTTTTTCGGCCGCGGCTATGACGTGAATGCATTTGTTC
>NZ_JAMOIC010000032.1 GCF_024448895.1 Stutzerimonas stutzeri | reverse complement strand
GGAAGGGGCGGTTCGGTGGTGCGTGATGGGCCGTGCAGGGAAGCGGTAATAGGAGCTGAATGTAGGGTGGGTAACGCGAAGCTTACCCACCGCTTTTGGTGGGCAAGGTCCGATAGCAATTGTGGGATCGATTGCGGTAGAAAATGCTTTGCAGTTTTCCACCCTACGAATTTCCCACAGCTATCAGTCAATCCACCTTGGCTCGACATGGCTTCTGGCTTTTCCATTGCACGGCCTGCCAGGCGCCGCCGGACGACCCTTTCAGGAGGCCGAATGGAATCCGCGCGGAGGGGAGCGAGCGGCATGGATGCCGCGAGAGGCGTAAAGGGTCGGGGCCGCCATCGGTATGGATGGCCCTTGTACGCCGGCCCCCGGAGCGCGGATGGAATGAGGGGAGTCGAGCGAAGCGAGACCCGGATGCAGGGGCAAGCGTTTTTGGTTACTTTTTTGGGGGCCGGCCGTCCGGCGTTTGGAAAAAGTGACTCGCCCAGCAGGGCGAAACCTGGGGTGCGGGTCGCCTTAAGTGCACCCCCTTTGAGTCCTATCGATGCCCCTACCGCCTGATCGCGAGCAAGCTCGCTCCTACGAAAAGCGACGGGCCAGTGCGTTGCCAAGCTTGTAGGCGCTCCGCTCGCAATCGGCCTGGCGGATGAAGATGGGCGAATAAATTCGCCCCGAGAGGGGAGGCGTCTTTGCGGAAGCATCATCAATACAACCACCCCTTCAACCCCTGCAGATTCCTCACCTGAATCTGCTGCGCTGCCGGATTGGCCAGCACCGTATTCGGATCGATCTGATAACGCTGCAACACGTACTGGACCAGCGCGCCACGAGTGGCGATGCGCAGCTCGCCATCCTGCATCCCGTAATCGCTTTCGATAATCGCTTTCTGCTCCGATGTCAGCCGCACATCAGGCTCGATGATCACGTCCACCGGCGTGTTCCAGGCCTCGTCGGCTTCTTGGGTATTGTCGCTTTCATCCATCAGGTCCGGCTCGCCGCGAAACCGGCTGAGGACGAAGTCTCGAAAGCCACGGTTCTTCTCGCAGTAGGACCGCACATGCCAGCGCGTGCCGGTGAACACCAGGGTGTGCGGGGCCATCACGCGAATTTCCACCTCAGGATGCGCGAGCGAGACGTACTCGGTTTCCAGGCGTAGCCCCTCCCGGCAGGCTTTAAGGATTGGGCGCAAAACTTCCGGGCGAATACTCCGGTCGGGCATGTGCAGCACTTCGGTGTGCGCGTAGGCCAGGGCCAGGCCTTCGATATGCGGGGCGCGCTCGCGGTTCTGGTCCAGCAGGTGCAGATAGGCGCTGGCGCTGCCATCGATGAACAGCGGCTCGAATCCCTTGCCAGGCTTGTAACCCTTCAGCTGACGATCATATGTAAGGTTTTTCGGCGCATGTTCGTTGAGGTAGGTGTTGATGTCCTTAGAGGCCTGCTGCCGGCTGATGCCAAAGCTCTGCATCAGATGGCCCGTGGTCAAGCGGCCTTCCCACCATGCAATCGTCTCGATCAGGCGGTAGCGCAGGGCCAGATCCCAACGGATGTGACTGATCGATTGCTTGCGTTTCATGTGCGCCTCATCTGCTGGAAAACTTTACACGCGACTATCGGGTGGCTCGACGTGTCGCCAGAAGCTACATATATTCGGGGTGTACTTCAAGCGAACAGAACGAGGATAAACACCATGAGCCTGTTACTGAATGCGCTGATTTTTTCGGCTACGGCCTTCGCCGGAATGGGCTTGCTCGCCTGGCTGGCGTATGGAAAAACCGAAGGAAAATAGGACAAGGTCACCGCTCGGGAGATGACAGTTTGCAGTGCTGAGAACAGTCATCCGATGAGTGGTTGGAATCTCCCAGTGCTTTGCCTGGTCTTTGTGACAGACCATGTACAAGAGGCACCTATGAAAACCCTGTCCCGTCACCTCGCCGATAACTTCCCGGCGGACTACAAAACCCGAGTGGAACCGCAAGATGACGGCTATCTGGTCGTCCGCGTCGGCTACCCGATCAACGGCACCGAGGCCACCCGCATGGTGTCAGGCCAGCATGTGCAGAACGGTCTACTGGTCGAAACCATTCTGGAAGACATGCGCAACGAACTGGCTCGTTCTCAGTAAGTCCCTCGCGTCATCCGCAGCATCCATCCATTGATCATTCCGCCCGGCGCTTGTGCATCGGGAGATGAATGCGTGCCCGCAAGCCACCAAGTGAGCTTTGCTCGAGCCTCAGCTCGCCGTTCCAGGCCGCCAGAATGTCCCGCACGATGCCCAGCCCCAAGCCGTGACCCTCGGCCCGCTCATCGAGACGCGTGCCACGTTCGAGTACGGCTTCGCGACGATCCTCGGGAATGCCGGGCCCGTCGTCCTCGACCTGAATGACGAAGCCGTTCGACTCCTGATCAATGTTCAGCAGCACCTTGGCGCGAGCGAACTTGCAGGCGTTGTCCAGCAGATTGCCGAGCAGTTCGAGCATGTCCTCCCGGTCCCAGGGCAGTCGGCAGCCTTCGTGGGTCCGCCAACTCAGGTCGAGGTTGCGGCGATGAATCATCTGCAGGGTCTCGAATAGCGGAGCGAGTTCTTCGGCGCAATCGAAGTAGGCACCTGGCAACACCTCGCCAGCCAGCCGGGCCCGACCGAGTTCGCGTGAGACACGTTGCTGGATCTGCTCGAGTTGTTCGCGTAGCCCTGCCTGCAGCGCCGGGTGCCCGCTCAGCTCGTCCCGTAGCGTCAGGCTGCCGAGTACCGCCAACGGTGTTTTCAGCGCGTGGCCGAGATTGCCCAGCGCATGGCGCGATCGTTTGAGGGTGTCGTCGGTGTGGGCGAGCAGGTGATTGATCTGCTCCACGAGCGGCTGCAGTTCGACGGGGGCCTGAATGTCCAGCTGCTGGCGCTCGCCCTGTTGCAGCTGTGCGATCTGCTGACGGGCGCGCTCAAGTGGGCGCATGGCGAGCGTCACGGCGTAGCGCTGCAGCACCAGAAATACCAGCAGTGCCAGACCGACCAGCCCCAGACCACCCAGGCGAACCTGGGCGAAACTCTTGAGAATGGGCGTGTAGTCCCGCGCGACGGTAATCATGATGGGCTGGCCGTCGCGTCGATATTCGGCGCGATAGCTCAGCAATCGTTGCTCTTGCGGGCCATCCAGCAGGTCATCTGCCAGCCCGTTGCGTTCGGGCCAGGCGGGCTCGGCGTCCCATAGCGAGCGCGAGCGCCAGCTTCGTTCAGGCAGGTCGATACGAAAGTAATGCCCGGAGAACGCCCGTTGATAGCGAGGGTTCAGCCGGCTCGAATCGAGCTTGAAGCCTTCCGGCCCCTTCACCACGGCTATCAACAGCCCTTCAGTCTCTTCGCGCAGATCGGTGGCGAGGTTGCGCCGCAGCCCGGACTCGAAGAGCCACAAGCTGCTCTGGACCAGCAGCAGCCCGACCAGTAGCAGGACGGAAATCAGCCCCAGGCTGAGGCTGCGCTGGATCGACTTCAAGTCGCGCCGCCGAAGCGATAGCCCTGGCCGCGGCGGGTTTCGATCAGCTCGCGGCCGAGCTTGCCGCGCAGTCGATTCACGTGCACTTCGATGACATTTGAGTCGCGCTCGGTTTCGCCGTCATACAGGTGCTCGGCGAGCTGGGTTTTCGACAGGAGTTGGCCGGGATGCAGCATGAAGTAGCGCAGCAGGCGGAATTCGCCGGCGGTCAGTTCGACCTCCTGGCCATCCTTGCGGCAGTGTTGGCGTGCTTCGTCGAGCGCCAGCCCGCCGACCTGCAACAGGGGTTGATTGGCGACGCCGTGGGCGCGCCGCAGCAGCGCCTGGATACGCAGCAGCAGCTCTTCAGGATGAAAGGGTTTGGTCAGGTAATCGTCTGCGCCGGCTTTCAAGCCTTCGATGCGCTCAGCCCAGGAATCTCGGGCGGTGAGTATGAGTACCGGTGTGGCCAGATCGCGGGCGCGCCAGTCGCGCAAGACGTCGAGACCGGGCTTGCCAGGCAGGCCGAGGTCCAGAACGATGAGGTCATAGGGTTCACTGCTGCCTTGATAGTCGGCATCGCGGCCGTCGGCCAGCCAGTCGGTGGCATAGCCCTGACGTGAAAGGCTGGCGACCAGTTCGTCAGCCAGCGGCACATTGTCTTCGACCAATAACAGGCGCATCAGTCTTCTTCGTCCTTGAGCAGGCGGCCATCGCGCGCGTCCAGTTCCAGTTCGCGAGCAACGCCGTCGGCCGTAATCAATTCGATTTCGTAAACATAGATGCCATCCTCTTCTTCCAGCTCGGCTTCAAGAAACCGCGCGCCAGGATGGCGTTCCATCGCCTTCTGCAACAGGCTTTCCAAAGGCAGGATCAGGCCCTCGCGGCGCAGCCGCAGGGCTTCATCCTGATCGAGGTCACGGCTCGCCGCCGGGGTGGCAGCGAGCAGTAGCGCCAGTGGAACAGTAAGAAGAGTGGCCAGTCGCATTAGTCGTCCTGATGATCCTTGAGCACTTCGCCGGTCTTGGCGTCGAGCTCCATGTCCCATTGCACACCTTTGTCGTCGCGCAATTCAACCTGATAGATGTGGCGACCGTATTCTTCTTCCAGCTCGGTTTCCTCGACCTTGGCGCCTGGGTGCTTGGCCAGCGCCGCTTCGTTGAGCTTCTCGAAGGATTGGATGGTGCCGGCGTCACGCAGTTTCAAGGCTTCATCCGGGCCGAGGTCGCGGGCCATGGCCAGGTTGGCACCGAGGGCGAGGGTGGCAGCAGTGATCAGCGTAGTCAGTGTTTTCATGGTTTCGTTTTCCTGTGTGGGTTTCGACGCTTCACAGGTTACGAGGCGTGGCTTACGCGAAACTGAACGGGGCTTTGTGCCTTGAAGTACTCGCTCGCAGCAAAGGTGAGCACGCGATTGTCAAATGCAGCGTACGTCCACCTGCTTCAGGAGGTTCGTTATGAAACCGATGCATTGCGTCATGTCGTGTCTGCTGCTGTGCGTTCAGCCGGTACTGGCAGAGGACCTGCTGAAACCTGGGGCGCCGGCGGATTTGCCCGAGATCGATGGTGGCCCCGCCACTGAAATGGTCTCCGAGCCAGTCATGCGTGCGACCGGCACCATCGAAGCGCTGGATCGCCAGCGAGGCGTGGTGACCATCGCCCATGGCCCGGTTCCAGCACTGAAATGGCCAGCCTCGACGATGGATTTCCAGGCCCGGCAGGAACAGCTCGAAGGATTGGCGGTGGGTGATGAGGTGCAGATCGGATTTCAGAGCGAAGGCGAGCAGGCTGCGATCGTATCCATCGACAAGCAGTGACAGGCTGATTGCCCGCGCTTGAGCGTCCGGAGTGAACCTCCGCATTGCCGTTGGGCTCGTATCTACAAGGGCGAGAAACGCCCCGTCCCGACAACAGCTGAAAGGATCCAATCATGTATCACAAGAAACTGACCGCCGCTCTTGCCATTGCCATCCTCGGCGCTACCAGCGGCGCAGCCCTCGCCGACAAGCCCGGCGCCGACTGGATCACCCTTGAGCAAGCGGTGGAGAAGGCCAAGGCTGCCGGTTATACAGCCGTTCACTCCATCGAAGCCGACGACGATTACTGGGAAGGCGAAGGCATGAAAGCCGATGGCAAAGTCTGGGAATTCAGGATCGACGGCAAGACCGGCGATGTGACCCGCGATAAGGAGGACTGATTAGGTGCCGCAAGGCCTACATGCTGCAAGGCGGGGCGGGTCATTGCTGATCCGCCCAGCGTGCTTGCATGTGTATTTCCTGACTATTGCTCGTCTTTGTCTTTGTCCTTGTTCCGGTTCGGCATCACTCTGGCGAAGATCTGTTTGGCCGACTGCACTAGGATGCCAGCCTGATCCGGATCCCCTTGCATCAATGTCGAGGCGAACTTCTTGATCTGGTCGATCTTCAGATGCGGCGGTAACGGCGGCACGTTGGGGTCGGTCTTGAATTCGATCAGCACAGGCCTCTCAGCGGCGAACGCCTGTTCCCAGGCGGCTACGATCTGATCCTCCCGATCGACGTAGATGCCCATCAGCCCTATGGATTCGGCGAAGCGGTGGTAGGGCACGTTGGGAATGTTCTGCGACGCTTCGAACTTCGGATCGCCCTCCATGACCCGTTGCTCCCAGGTCACCTGATTCAGATCCTCATTGTTGAACACGCAGCAGATCCATTGCGGGTTCTCCCACTCCTGCCAATACTTGGCGACCGTAATCAGTTCGGCCATGTTGTTCATCTGCATCGCACCGTCGCCCACCATCGCCACCACCGTGCGCTCCGGATGGCAGAACTTGGCTGCAATGGCGTAGGGCACCGCCGCGCCCATGCATGCCAGCCCACCGGACAGTGAACCCATCATGCCGCGGCGCAGGCGGATGTCGCGCGCATACCAGTTGGCGCAAGAGCCCGAATCGCTGGTGACGATGCTCATGTCCGGCAACCGCGGCGACAGTTCCAGCGCCACTCGCTGCGGATTGATCGGCTCGGCGGACATCATGGCGCGCTCGACCAGGGTTTCGTCCCAGTCGTCCCGCCAGTTTTCGATGCGGTCCCGCCATTCCCGATCAGGCTTTTGCAGCAACAGCGGAAGCAGGGCGCGCAGGGTTTCGGCCGAGTCGCCTTGCAGGTTCACCTCCATCGGATAGCGGATGCTGAGCATGTCCGCCTTGAGGTCGATTTGTACGCCGCGCGCCTGGCCTTCCTCGGGGAGAAACTCGGAATAGGGGAAGCCTGACCCGACCATCAGCAGGGTGTCGCACTCGTTCATCATCTTGTAGCTCGGCTCTGTGCCGAGCAGACCGATCGCCCCGGTTACCCACGGCAGGTCATCCGGCACGGCGGCCTTGCCCAGCAGCGCCTTGGCGACTCCGGCACCGAGTTTCTGCGCCACCGCGATGATTTCATCGGTGGCGTCCAGCGCGCCGGCGCCTACCAGAATCGCGACTTTCTGGCCGGCGTTGAGCACCTCAGCCGCACGTATCAGGTCTGCGTTATAGGGCACCACTTTCGGCCGCGTGTAACCGATGCCGGACAGCACGGCGCCGTGGGCGCGGGGTGGGTCGCTGTACTCCATTTCCTGCAAATCGTTGGGCAGGATGATCGCCGTCACCGTGCGCTGGCCCAGCGCAGTTCGAATCGCACGGTCGACCAGATGGCGAACCTGCGCCGGTGTGCTGGCCTGTTGTACGAAAGCGCCGGCGACATCCTTGAACATCGAGGCCAGATCGACCTCCTGCTGATAGTGCGCGCCCATGGCGGTGCGGGCTTGCTGGCCGACAATCGCCAGTACCGGCATGTGGTCCATCCGGGCATCGTATAGGCCCGTCAGCAGGTGCGTTGCGCCTGGGCCCGACGTGGCGATGCACACGCCAAGCCCACCGTTGAATTTGGCATCGGCCGAAGCCATGAACGCGGCCATTTCCTCATGTCGCGCCTGGATGAAGCGGATCTTTTCGTTGGCCCGATTCAGCGCGCCGAACACGCCATTGATGCCATCGCCCGGATAGCCGTAAATGCGCCGGACGCCCCATTGGTAAAGGCGCTCGATCAGGAAGTCACCAACTGTTATCGCCATGAGATTTTCGCCTGGTCTGGACTGGAAGCAGCCCAGGCGACCGTCAACGTGCGCCTGGTACTAGACTGGACCGGGCGGCGCCGGCAGGGTTCGCCGCTTTCAGCTGGATGACAGCGTCTCCGCCCGATGGCAGCAGCCTTGCTCGGGGTCGGAGTCGTCTCGTTTGGCGCGTCCGGTGGCATCGACCGTGTCTGCACTGCCGTAGCGATCGTGATGCCGCACCCAGTCGGTCAGGTTGTAGCCAGGACCGTTTTCGTTGCGCCCGTTGGGTGTCATGTCGAGCAGCACGTAGCTGCCCAGCAGTTCTTCGGCGCCCCGCCCGTAGGCGGAAAAGGTGTGATAGATGCGCCCGTCATCGTCGCGATAGAACACGCTGAACCCTGATAACTCCTCGCAGACGAAGGGCTCCCAGGCGAAGTTGTGGAAGACCTTGCCGTCGACGATGTCCTCCGGATCGAAAGACATATGGAAGTCCCGGTTGAAATCACTACCCGCTGAAGACACCCAGCGAATGCTCCAGCCCATGCGCTGGCGAAATGCATCGAGCGCTGCGAAAAGCCCGCGCGACACGGCGACGACACTGACATCATGATTGGCCAGATGCACCAGCGCCCCCTGCAGATGGTCCATCTCGAAGGAGCAGCCGACACAGCCTTCCTGCCAGTCCGGGCCGAACATGAAGTGTTTGATGATCAGTTGGCTGCGGCCTTCGAAAAGCGCGTCCATGCCCACCTGGCCGTGTGCGTCCTGGAACCGGTAATCCTTCTCTACCAGCGACCAGGGCAAGTCGCGGCGGGCGGCGGCCAGCGCTTCCCGCTGACGCGTGACCTGTTTTTCCTTGAGCAAATGTTCGCTGTGGGTGGCCAGCCATTGCTGGCGGGAAACGATTGCATGCGTGTTCATCGTGATCCTCCGGGAGCGGGGCGCGCATCGAAAATTCCGATGCATTCAAGCAATGGTCGATTGGCTTTCGCGCAAATCGACAGCGAGGCGCAGGTAGTGCAGTCGGGTATCATCGACGGCCGATTCCTCCCAGCGCTCCCGCCATGCCCGCACCCAACGCACGCAGCACCTTGCACCTGCCTCAAGGCGACTGGACCACCGTGCTCGATTGCCTGTGCGCGCATTTCCGGTCGATCGATCGCACCACCTGGCTCGACCGTTTCGCCCGCGGCCGTGTACTGGGTGCCGATGGTCAACCGCTTGCCGCCGATCATCCCTATCAGGTCGGCCTGAAGGTCCACTACTTCCGCGAGGTGCCGGACGAGAAACCGATTCCCTTCGAAGAGCAGGTGCTACATCTGGACGACCACCTGCTGGTCGCCGACAAACCCCACTTCCTCCCCGTGATGCCAGCAGGGGAGTACGTCAACGAGACCTTGCTGGCGCGCCTGAGCAAGCGTGTGGGCAATCCCGATCTGGTGCCGATCCATCGCATCGACCGGTTGACCGCCGGGCTGGTGCTGTTTTCCACCAATCCCGAGAGTCGCGGGCGCTATCAGGCGCTGTTCCGGGAGCGGCGTATCGATAAACGTTATGAAGCGATCTGTCCTGCGCTGCCTGAAAGGGAATTTCCGCGGATCGAGCGGTTGCACATGATCGACGGCGAGCCGTTCTTCCTGATGAAGCGCGGCGACGGCGAACCCAACAGCGAGACGCGCATCGAGGTGCTCGAGCGTCGTGGCGAGCTGTGGCGTTACGCGCTCTATCCGGTTACGGGACGCAAGCACCAGCTGCGCCTGCAGATGGCCACTTTGGGCGCGGGCATCTGTAATGACCCTTTCTATCCCGAGCTGATCGAGCGCGGCCGGCGTGACCAGGACGACTATTCGAAACCGCTCAAGCTGCTGGCACGTGGGCTGGAGTTCACCGATCCGCTGACCGGCGAGCGGCGGCGGTTTGAGAGTCGCCTGCAGCTGGATTGGTAGTTTTCAGCGTTTCTTCGCCGCTTTCGCGGGGTGCGTTGGCTTTCGGATCGCCAGCAAGCTGGCTCCTACGGGAATAATCCGCATTGCAGATCGCGGAATTGGCGACCCGTAAGCCCGCCTCGGCGTGCCCAAGCTGGTGCGTACGACCACCGCACTGCTTTTGTAGGAGCCAGCTTGCTGGCGATCCGCTTCCGCGCCAGTCGCGGTGCCTGCAAGAACTCCGCGCCTCGCACAACTGGGCAGCGTCGCGGCACCTTCTGGTCAGGTCCCAGTCGATATTCCTGTCCCCGCACCGAAGCAGCGCCGCCATGCCTGAAGGTCCATCCATCGTCATCCTTCGCGAAGAAGTTGCCGCGTTCACCGGCAAGACCATCGAGCGTGCGGAGGGGAATAGCAAGCTCGACAAGTCCAGCCTGGTCGGCCAGTCGGTGCGGTCGTTTCGCAGCTGGGGCAAGCACTTCCTGATCGAGCTGGACGACGTCTCCCTGCGTATCCACCTGCTGTTGTTCGGCAGTTACCGGATCAACGAACGCAAGGAATCAGCGCCGCGCTTGAGCCTGGGCTTTGCCAATGGCGAGCTGAATTTCTATGGCTGCTCGGTGCAGTTCATCGAAGGCCCGCTGGACGAGGCCTACGACTGGAGCGCTGATGTGATGAGTGACGCCTGGGACAACCGCGCCGCGCTGAAGAAGCTGCGCGCACGGCCCCGGCTGCTGGCCTGCGATGCGCTGCTGGACCAGACGCTGTTTTCCGGCTCGGGCAATATCATCAAGAACGAAGTGCTGTTTCGCACGCGCATTCATCCGCTGTCGCTGATAGGCGAACTACCCGCGGCCAAGTTGCGGGAGCTGGCCAAGGAAGTGCGCGTTTATAGCTTCGACTTCCTGCGGTGGAAGCGCGAGGGCAAACTCAAAGCGAACTGGCTGGCGCACACCAAGACGACGTGCCCGCGCTGCAAGATCCCCTTCGTCAAAGCCAAGTCGCTGGGTCGCAGCAAGCGCCGCGCCTTCTACTGCGAACGCTGCCAGAAGCGCTACGGCGACAGTGAGAAGGTCTCGGTCGATGCACCCGTCGCTGAAGAGTAGCGCCGGCGGCGGTATATGCTGTACGCCGCTTTTTTCACTTCCACGTCCCGAATCGAGGCCAGCTCGTCGATGCGTAATTTGTTGCTCCCACTCGCTGCCTTGGCTTTGATGTCCATGGCCAATGCAAGTGAACCGCTACTCGAACTGCAAGTCGGCGATGCTCGGCTCAAGGCTGAATACGCGCGTACCCCGGCCGAGCGCGAACGCGGGCTCATGGAACGCACCGAAATGCCGCCCGACCACGCGATGCTGTTTCGCTTCGATGATTTCCGCCGGCATTGCCTGTGGATGAAGAACACGCCGCTGCCGCTTTCCGCCGCGTTCATGGACGAGGAGGGGCGTATCGTCGACGTCATCGACCTGGAACCGCTGAACACCGCAATCCGCTGCTCGCAAGGGCCGGCGCGTTACGCACTGGAGATGAACCAGGGCTGGTTCGAGGCGAAGGGGATCGAGGTGGGCGAGCGTGTGCAGGGAATACCGGGCGAATAATTGATCGTGCCGCCGGGGCCATGTGACTCCATCATCCGCCGGTGGAGCCGATGGAAAATGCTGTGGCGGTTTTCACCCTACGTTGGGGCGGCGCTGCGTCGTAGGGTGGATAACGGCTCTGCCTTATCCACCATGGCCATTACGCCCCCGCTGCATCAATCCAACGGCAGCTCCGTCGTCCGTTTCACTTCACTCATCGCGATATGGGAATGCGCTTCCTGCACATGCGGCCGCTGCAACAGATGGTCACGCAGGAAGCGCTCGTAGCTGTCGATGTCCTTGGCCACGACCTTGAGCAGGTAATCCGATTCGCCGGCCATGGTGTGGCATTCCAGCACTTCGGGGTAGCCGACCACGGCACGCTCGAACTCATCGAGGTTGCTGCGCCCGTGCGCTGAGAGCTTGATGTTGACGAACACCGTCATGTTCAGCCCGAGCTTCTTCGGATTGAGCAGGGCGACCTTGCGTTCGATCAGCCCTTCTTCCTGCATGCGGTTGATGCGGCGCCAGCACGGCGATTGCGACAGCTCGACCTTTTCCGCGATCTCAGCAGCGGACAGGTCGGCGTTGTGTTGCAGCAGCAGCAAAATCTTGCGGTCGATGCTGCTCAGCGGAGTCTGCATGGTTGTGCTCTTTTTGTTGTTGTTAGTGGATGGATCATGCACGCGATTGCGCTTCTACCGCAAAAGTAGAAAGAAAATCTCTCTTCGTCACGGCCAGACTTTTATCCAACGCGCAACGGTGGGGTGATCCCCTGCCGTTCGCTGGCGTGGGAAAGCTTTCCGTGCGGCTCCCCACGACCTGTTAGGCGGGATGTGAAAGACACATCCCAGACTCCGATAAAAACAAACAGGAGCGCCACATGTCATTGGCCGAGATCCGCCTGGATGACAAGTACCGGCTCGCAACCGGACATCTGTACCTCACCGGCACCCAGGCGCTGACCCGCCTGCCCATGCTGCAGCATCAGCGCGATCAGGCGCAGAACCTGAATACCGGCTGCTTCATTTCCGGCTACCGCGGCTCGCCGCTGGGCAATCTGGACAAGAGCCTCTGGGACGCGCGCGACTACCTCAAGGAGCACGCCATCCATTTCCAGCCGGGCCTCAACGAGGAACTGGCGGCGACGGCGGTCTGGGGCAGTCAGCAAACCAACCTGTTTCCCGGTGCCAAGTACGACGGCGTGTTCGCCATGTGGTACGGCAAGGGGCCAGGCGTCGACCGTTCCGGCGACGTCTTCAAGCACGGTAACGCGGCAGGCGTCTCGCCCCATGGCGGCGTGTTGCTGCTGGCCGGTGACGATCATGGCTGCAAGTCCTCAACGCTGCCGCACCAGAGCGAGCACGCCTTCATCGCCGCTTCGATCCCGGTGCTGAACCCGGCCAACGTTCAGGAAATTCTCGACTACGGCATCATCGGCTGGGAGCTGTCGCGCTATTCCGGCTGCTGGGTAGCGCTCAAGACCATCGCCGAGAACGTCGATTCATCCGCCGTGGTGGAGGTCGACCCGCTACGGGTGAAAACGCGTATCCCGGACGACTTCGAACTGCCCGAAGACGGCGTGCACATCCGCTGGCCGGACCCGCCGCTGGTGCAGGAAAAACGCCTCAACCTCTACAAAATCTACGCCGCGCGCGCCTTTGCCCGCGCCAACAATCTGAACCAGGTAATGCTCGATTCACCGAACCCGCGTATGGGCATTATCACCACCGGCAAATCCTATCTCGACGTGCGCCAGGCACTGGACGACCTCGGGTTGGACGAAGCCCTGTGCGCCTCGGTCGGCTTGCGCGTGCTCAAAGTGGGCATGAGCTGGCCGCTGGAGCCGGTCTCGGTGCATGAGTTCGCACAGGGTTTGGACGAGATCTTGGTGGTCGAAGAAAAGCGCAGCATTCTCGAAGACCAGCTCACCGGGCAGCTCTACAACTGGCCGCTGGACAAACGTCCGCGGGTGGTTGGCGAGTTCGACGAGGAGGGTAATTCGCTGCTGCCGAACCTCTCCGAACTGACGCCCGCGATGATCGCCCGG
This sequence comes from Stutzerimonas stutzeri, assembly GCF_024448895.1. Classification (GTDB taxonomy): domain Bacteria; phylum Pseudomonadota; class Gammaproteobacteria; order Pseudomonadales; family Pseudomonadaceae; genus Stutzerimonas; species Stutzerimonas stutzeri_Q. The sequence continues at coordinate 17,172 of NZ_JAMOIC010000032.1, read as the reverse complement.
GTGATCGCCAAGCGCCTCGCGCCGATCTACACCAGCGACAGCATCCAGTCGCGTCTGGCATTTCTGTCGGCGAAGGAAAAGGCACTGGCCGCACGCAGCTACGACACCGTACGCACACCGCATTACTGCTCCGGCTGCCCGCACAACAGTTCCACCAAAGTACCGGAAGGCAGCCGCGCCTCTGCCGGCATCGGTTGCCATTACATGGTGCAGTGGATGGACCGGCGCACCGAGACGTTTACCCAGATGGGCGGGGAGGGCGTCAACTGGATCGGCCAGGCGCCATTCACCGAAACGCCGCACATGTTCCAGAACCTGGGCGATGGCACCTACTTCCACTCCGGCAGTCTGGCCGTGCGCGCCGCGGTGGCCGCCGGGGTGAACATCACCTTCAAGATCCTCTACAACGATGCGGTGGCCATGACCGGTGGCCAGCCCATCGACGGTGAACTGCGGGTCGATCAGCTCAGTCGGCAGATCGCCGATGAAGGCGTGAAACGCATCGCGCTGGTCAGTGACGAACCGGACAAATACCCGACCCGCGAGACCTTTGCGCAGATCACCAGCTTCCATCACCGTCGCGATCTGGATGCCGTGCAGCGGGAGTTGCGTGAGTTCAAGGGCGTTTCGGTGATCATCTATGACCAGACCTGCGCCACCGAGAAGCGTCGTCGGCGCAAGCGCGGCAAGCTGGAAGATCCGGCCAAGCGCGCCTTCATCAACCCGGCGGTGTGCGAGGGCTGTGGCGACTGCGGCGAGAAGTCCAACTGCCTAGCGGTCATGCCGCTGGAAACCGAGCTGGGGCGCAAGCGCGAGATCGATCAGAACGCCTGCAATAAGGACTTTTCCTGCGTCGAGGGCTTCTGCCCGAGCTTCGTCACTGTGCATGGCGGCGGGCTGCGCAAGCCTGAAGCGGTAGGTGCGAGTCTCGATCCGGCGCAGCTGCCGGAGCCGCAATATCCGACTCTTGAGCGCCCATGGAACGTGTTGATTCCCGGTGTCGGCGGTAGCGGCGTGACCACTCTCGGCGCGCTGTTGGGCATGGCTGCGCATCTGGAAGGCAAAGGCTGCACCGTGCTCGACCAGGCCGGTCTGGCACAGAAATTCGGCCCGGTGGTGACGCATATCCGCATCGCTGCCAAGCAGGACGACATCTACGCCGTGCGAATCGCTGCCGGTGAGACCGATCTGCTGCTGGGCTGCGACCTGATAGTTGCCGCCGGTGACGATTCGCTGACCCGCCTAAATGATCAGATCAGCCATGCGGTCATCAATAGCCACGAGTCCGCTACTGCGGAATTCACCCGCAACCCCGACGCCCAGGTGCCGGGCAAGGCCATGCGCGAAGCCCTGATCGATGCGGTGGGTGCTGAGAAGACTCACTTCATTGATGCGAGCTACCTGGCCACTCGACTGCTGGGCGATAGCATTGCCACCAACCTGTTCCTGCTGGGCTTTGCCTATCAGCAAGGGTTGTTGCCGCTGTCGGCGGAGGCCATCGAAAAGGCTATTACCATCAATGGCGTCGCCGCTGAGCTTAACCTGCAGGCGTTCCGCTGGGGGCGTCGTGCGGTGCTTGAGCGGGAGGTGGTGGAAAAGCTGGCGCGTCCGGTGGAAATGGCCGAGCCAAGCCTGGCCGGACCAATCTGCCAGACCCTGGAAGAGATCGTCGACTGGCGGGTGGACTTCCTTACCAAGTACCAGAACGTGGCCTATGCCAGGCGCTATCGCTCGATGGTCGAGCGGGTGCGTGCGGTGGATACCGCTGATGACCTGGCGCTCTCGAAAGCCGTGGCGCGCTACTACTTCAAATTGCTCGCTTACAAGGACGAGTACGAAGTGGCGCGGCTGTACAGCGAGCCTGAGTTCCGCCAGCAGCTCGAGGCGCAGTTCGAAGGCGACTACAAGCTGCAGTTCCACCTGGCACCGGCCTGGCTGGCCAAGCGCGACAGCACCACTGGCGAACCGCGCAAGCGAGAACTCGGCCCATGGGTGTTGAACGCCTTCAACGTGCTGGCGAAGCTGAAATTCCTGCGCGGGACGCCGCTGGACGTGTTCGGTTACGGCCATGACCGCCGTGTCGAGCGCGAACTGATCACCGAGTACGAGCGCAACCTCGACGGGCTCCTGGCGCAACTCAAGCCCACCAACTACCGCACGGCCGTAGCCATTGCTGCACTTCCGGAACTGATCCGCGGCTACGGCCCGGTGAAGGAGCGCTCCATAGCCAAGGCTCGTCAGCAGGAGAAGTTGCTCAAGGAGCAGCTGAATCGTGGCGACGAGGTGCAGACCGTACGGTTGTTCGAGCCGGCAGCCTGAGGCGTCTCTAAGCGCTTGCGAGATTCGTAGGTGGGCCGGGCGGCGTTCCGCTTAGCCCACCGTTCCCCAATACGCCGCACAGCACATTGAGGGAGCCTGCAGAGCAGGACTCTCGACAGAACAACAACAGAGGAATTCGCAATGTCCGTTTTCACCCACCCCGATTTCGATGGCCACGAACAGGTGGTGTTCTGCCACGACAAGGCATCGGGTCTGCGCGCCATCATCGCCATCCATGACACCACGCTCGGCCCGGCGCTGGGCGGTTGCCGGATGTTCCCCTATGCCAGCGACGACGAGGCGCTGCGCGACGTGCTGCGCCTGTCCCGTGGCATGACGCTTAAATCCTCGCTGGCCGGACTCAAGCTGGGCGGTGGCAAAGCGGTGATCATCGGCGATCCGCATACCGGCAAGAGCCCGGCGCTGCTGCATGCCATGGGCGATTTCGTCGATAGCCTTGGCGGGCGCTACATCACCGCAGCCGATTCGGGCACCGGCGATCCGGAGATGCAGGCCTTCGCCCAGCGCACCCGTCATGTGATCGGCGCAACACCACGCACCTCGCTCGACGGCAGCATCGCCAGCGGTGACCCGTCGCCCTCCACCGCGCTCGGCGTGTACGTCGGGCTGCGTGAAGCGGTGCGTCAACGTCTCGGTCGGGACGACCTGACCGGCCTGAAGGTCGCAATCCAGGGCGTCGGGCATGTCGGTCTCGGTCTCGCGCGTCATCTCAAGGCGGCCGGTGCCGAGCTGTGGGTCTGCGACATCTTCGACGCCAACGTGCAGCAGGCGATGCAGGAGCTGGGCGCCAATGCGGTGCGCCCGCACGACATCTATGGCCTCGACGTGGACGTATTTGCGCCCTGTGCCATGGGCGGCATTCTCAATGCCGAAACCTTGCAGCACCTGCGTGCGCCGATAATCGCCGGCGCCGCGAACAATCAGCTGGCTAACCCCGAGATCGGAGTCGAGTTGCAGCGTCGTAACCATCTCTACGCGCCGGACTACGCGATCAACGCCGGCGGCATCATCGACGTCTACTACCAGCGCATTGGCGGCAGCGCGGCGCAGACCGATACGCATGTCAAAGGTATCGCCGACACCCTTCGCGAGATCTTCGAGCGCGCCGCGGCCAGCGGCGAACCGACATCGATCATCGCGGATCGGCTGGCGTTGGAGCGACTGGGCAGCACGCCAGCACTGGCGCCACAGCCTCAGCTGTTGCAGGCATGACAAGCCTGAGGGCGGCCCCGTGCCGCCCGTTTCGTGTTCGGTAGACCATGCCGAACCATGAACGGAAGCATTTGCGAAGCGCGCTGATCCCGGCTCTGAGTCTCTTTCGTCACGACCAATTTCATGCCGAGTGATGTGTCTCGCAGCAGTTGTTCCCGATGTACATCCGCATAAAAAACGCCTGACAAAAACAACAAGCAGGAATCCGCAATGACTGACAAAAACAGCCTCGCCGCCGGTGCTCTTGGTGGCGTTCGTACTCAGCAAAGCGCGGCACGTGGCCTCTGGTCCTCGCGCTGGGTGTTCTTTCTCGCCGCCACCGGTTCGGCGGTCGGCCTAGGCAATATCTGGAAATTCCCCTACATCACCGGCGAGAACGGCGGTGGAGCGTTCGTGCTCGTCTATCTCGGTTGCATCCTGCTGATCGGCATTCCCTTGCTGATGGCTGAAGTGATGATCGGCCGCCGCGGGCGGCAGAACCCCGATGGAGCCGTCGCACGGCTGGCTCGCGAGGCGGGCGCCAGCAGCCGTTGGCGGGTCGCGGGCTGGCTCGGCGGCCTCACGGGGTTTCTGATTCTCAGCTTCTATCTGGTGGTGGCCGGCTGGGCGCTTGCTTACGTCCCGACCACTCTGAGCGGAACGTTCAGCGGTGTCGGTGCTGAGGCCAGCGGTGACATCTTCGGTGCGCTGCTGGCCAGCCCGTTGCGGCTGGCCGTCTGCGGCACGCTGGTGCTGTTGGCGACCATGCTGATCGTCGGTTTTGGGGTGCGCGGTGGCCTGGAGCGCTCGTTGCGTTTTCTGATGCCGGGCCTGTTCGTGCTGTTGCTGGGGCTGGTGGGTTATGCCGCAGTGACCGGCGAATTCAGGCAGGCGCTGCAATTTCTGTTCGTACCTGATTTCTCCGCGTTGACCGCCACCAGCGTGCTGATCGCGCTGGGCCATGCCTTCTTTACCCTGAGCCTCGGCGCCGGAGCGATGATGGTTTACGGCTCCTACCTGCCGGAGGGCACGTCCATCGCAAAGACCTCGGTGCTCGTGGCGCTTGCCGATACGGTCGTCGCGCTGCTGGCCGGGCTGGCGATCTTCCCGCTGGTGTTTGCCAATGGCCTGGAGCCGGGGGCAGGCCCCGGGCTGATCTTCGTCACGCTGCCGATTGCCTTCGGCCAGATGCCGCTGGGGCAGGTGGTAGGCGGATTGTTCTTCGTCATGCTGGTGATCGCGGCGCTGACCTCTGCGATCTCGCTGAGCGAGCCAAGCATCGCCTGGATGACCGAGCGCTTCGGCATGACTCGCCTCAAGGCGGTGCTGGTAAGCGGTGCGCTGTTGTGGCTGCTCAGCCTGGGCAGCGTGTTCTCGTTCAACTTGTGGGCCGACTACCAGCTGTTCGGCAAGACGTTCTTCGACTCGCTCGACTACCTGACTACCAATTGGCTGATGCCGTTGGGCGGGCTAGTGACCGTGCTGTTCACCGGCTGGGTGCTGAAGGAGCGGACGGTCCGCGATGCCATCGGCATTCACCACGCTGGACTGTTCAAGGCATGGTGGCTGCTGTTGCGCTTCGGTACGCCGCTGGCGATCGTGCTGGTGTTCCTGAACTTGAGCGGCCTGATCTGACCGGGCAAACGTGTTGAGGTGCGGCAAGCTGCCGCACCGTTGTGTCAGCTTTTCATTACAGCTGTAAGGCTGGACGCCCAGTAGCCGGTGCGATTGAACCGCTGTAACGAAAAGCTGCCACAGGGCAATGAGTCGCCAGATGGAAGGGCAAGTTGTCGGGCTTGTGTGGCACCGCTGGGTGGTTTGTGATGGGCGCAGCCTGTGCAAAGCCCGTAGCCAAGGCCCGCATGCCAGCGCTAGAGCTGTCGACTGCCGCGAATAAAGAGATATCAAGGGAGTGTCATGACCAACAACAACGAACCCACCGGTTCCCCCACCCTCAAGCTCTACGGCTACTGGCGTTCCAGTGCTGCCTACCGGGTGCGCATCGCGCTGAATCTCAAGGGCCTGGCCTACGAGCATCTGCCGGTGCATCTGGTGAAGGATGGAGGGCAGCAGCATTCGGCCGATTACACGGCACTCAATCCCCAGGGGCTGGTGCCCTTGCTGGTCGATGGCGAAGAGCGCATCAGTCAGTCGCTGGCGATTCTCGAGTATCTGGACGAGATTTTCCCGTTGCCTTCACTGCTACCTGACGACCCCGCCGATCGTGCTCGGGTGCGGTCGCTGTCAATGCACATTGCCTGTGATCTGCATCCGCTGAACAACCTGCGCGTGCTCCAGTACTTGAGCGGCACCCTGCGTGTCGTTGATGAAGCGAAGCAGCAATGGATCCAGCACTGGATCTCCACCGGCCTGGCTGGCGTCGAACAGGGCCTGGCTGCTTTCGACGGCAAGCTGTCGCTCGGCAGACGGCCGGGCTATCTGGAGGCGTGCCTGATTCCGCAGGTATACAATGCGCGCCGTTTTGCCTGTGACCTCAATGCGTACCCGCGCATTCTGCAGATGACCGAGCAGTGCGAATCCCTCGAAGCCTTTGCCAAAGCGGCTCCGGAGGTGCAGCCAGACGCTCAGTGATCCGCCTTGCACTCCGTCGCGTCACGAGCGCGGCGGGTTCGATCCCGTCACAGATAACAACAAACAGGTGACGCATGACCCGTGAAAAACCCAAGAACCTCTGGCTCTCCCGCTGGGGTTTCATTCTTGCCGCGACCGGCTCCGCAGTCGGCTTGGGCAACATCTGGAAATTCCCCTACATCACTGGCGAGTACGGCGGCGGCGCGTTCGTATTAATGTACCTGGCGTGCATTTTCGCCATCGGCGTGCCGGTGATGATGACCGAGATCGCCATAGGCCGCCGTGGTCGCGGCAGCCCCATCGATGCGGTCGGCCGTACGGCGCAGGAAAACGGCAGCAGCCCGCTATGGAAAGGCATCGGCCTCATGTCCATGGTGGCCGGCTTTCTGATCCTTTGCTTCTATGTAGTGGTAGCCGGTTGGGCCTTTGCTTACACCTTGAAGATGCTCGATGGCTCACTTGCCGCCAGTTCCGTAGACGGGTTGGCTCAGGTATTCGAGGCGCACAACGCCAACCCCTGGCAGCTGGGCGGCTGGAGCGTGCTGGTAACCGCGTTGACTCTGTGGATCGTGGCCAAAGGTGTGCAGGCAGGCATCGAGCGCGCAGTGAGCTGGATGATGCCGGGCCTGGCGGTGATGCTGTTGATTCTGGTCGGCTATGCGTTCACCAGCGGCGGGTTCGATCAGGGTTTTGCATTCCTGTTCAGCTTCGATACATCCAAGCTCACCGGTGAGGCCCTGCTGACCGCACTGGGTCATGCCTTCTTTACCCTGAGCCTGGCGGCCGGGGCCATCATGACCTACGGCTCCTACATCCCCGATGGACAGTCCATTGCCCGCACCACCTTTGTAGTGGCCATCGCCGATACCTGCGTTGCGTTGCTGGCAGGCTTGGCGATCTTCCCGATCATCTTCGCCAACGGCATGGACCCAACCGCCGGGCCGGGGCTGATTTTCATGAGCCTGCCGCTGGCCTTCCAGCAGATGCCATTCGGCACCGTTTTCGGCGTTCTGTTCTTTGCCATGGTCTCGCTCGCTGCGATGACGTCGGCCATCTCGATGATCGAAGCCACGGTGGCCTACCTCAATGAGAAACATGGCATCAGCCGTCTCAAGGCGGCCATGGCCGCAGGCGCTGTGCTGCTGGTCATCAGCATGCTGGCGATGCTGTCGTTCAATCTGATGGCGGGCTGGACGCCCATGGGCAAGAACTTCTTCGACTGGCTCGATTACCTCACCTCGCGCTGGATGATGCCGCTGGGCGGGATCTTCACCGTGATCTTCGCCGGCTACGCGCTGCGCAGCGAAATCATGCGCGACGAGCTGGACCTGCCGCCGCTGGGCTACGCGTTGTGGTTGTTCATGGTGCGCTACGTTTGCCCGGTACTGATCATGATGGTGTTCCTGCATGCGCTGGGCTGGCTTGGCTTCGACCCGCTTGCACGCTGGTACTGGATCGCCGGCGCCATCGGCGTGCTGACCATCCTCGGTGAAGGCCTGCGCCCTCGGGTGCTGCCGGCTCTGGCTGGGCGCAACGCCTGATCCGCTAGTCCAATCTCACTGGCTGACTGAACGGCACCTCTGGAAACGGAGGTGCCGTTTTTACATTCGGGTCGCGTCCATGCGGCCCTTTTTAGACGCTGCAGGGCAGCGAGCCGACGGGCGGTACTCTCAAGGTCCTCCGGGCCAAGCCGATAAGTCGATTAGCGTAAGGACGCTCGGATAGGAAAGGGACTTCCGTTTTGACATAGATCAATTTTCGGACACGCGCCCATGCCTAGCCGCCTCAAGTTCAGCCACAAGATTTTGCTGGCCGCCTCACTCGTGGTGATCGCGACCTTCGCCCTGTTTACGCTCTTCAACGATTATCTGCAGCGCAACGCGATCCGCGAGAATCTTGAGAGCTATCTGGATGAGATGGGCGAAGTGACTGCCCACAACATTCACAACTGGCTATCTGGCCGCATCCTACTGGTCGAGAGCGCAGCGCAATCGATTGGCAATGACAGCTCCGACGAGGCCGTGGTCAGCCTGCTCGAACAGAAGGCCCTGACTTCGACCTTTGGTTTCACCTACCTAGGTGAGCAAAGCGGCCGCTTCACCATGCGACCGGAAGACGAAATGCCGGCTGATTACGATCCGCGCACCCGTCCCTGGTACAAGGATGCAGTGGCGGCCGGCGGCTCCACCCTGACCGAGCCTTATGTCGACGCCGCGACCGGTGAGCTGATCATCACGATCGCCACCCCTGCCCGCGAGGGTAGCCAGACGGTTGGCGTGGTCGGTGGTGACCTGGGCCTGCAGGCGCTGGTCGATATCATCAACGCCCTGAGCTTCGACGGGATGGGTTATGCCTTTCTGGTCAGCGGCGATGGCAAGGTGTTGGTCCATCCGGACAAGACCAAGGTCATGAAAACACTGGCCGAGATCTATCCGCAAAACACCCCGTCTCTGACCAAAGGCCTGAGCGAAGCGGAGCTTGATGGTCAGGCGCGCATCCTCAGTTTCAGTCCTGTTCCCGGTCTGCCGTCGGTGACCTGGTATGTCGGTGTCTCGGTTGAGAAGGAAAAGGCCTACGCGGCCCTGGCCAGCTTCCGTGCTTCGGCGCTGGTGGCCACGGTCATTGCTGTAGTGTTCATCCTGGTGCTGCTAGGCATGCTCATCCGCGTGCTGATGCGTCCGCTCACAGACATGGGCCGGGCAATGACCAACATCGCTGAAGGCGAGGGTGATCTCACCCGCCGTCTGACCGTGCAGTCGCAGGATGAGTTCGGCGTGCTGGCCACCGCCTTCAACCGTTTCGTCGAGCGTATCCACGGCTCGATTCGAGAAGTGTCTTCGGCGACCCAGCAGGTCAACGAAGTAGCGCAACGCGTGCTGGCCGCTTCCAACTCCTCGATGGTCAATTCCGATGAGCAGGCCAGCCGCACCAACAGTGTGGCGGCCGCGATCAACCAGTTGGGCGCCGCCGCCCAAGAGATCGCTCGCAACGCCGCTGACGCTTCGCAACAGGCCAGCGGTGCGAGCCACCAGGCTGAAGACGGACGCAAGGTCGTCGAGCAGAACATTGAGGCGATGAAGCAGCTTTCGACCAACATCAGCGCCTCCTGCGCGCAGATCGAAGCGCTGAACACGCAGACAGTGGGGATCGGCCAGATCCTCGACGTGATCAAGGGGATCTCCGAACAGACCAACTTGCTGGCGCTGAACGCAGCCATCGAAGCGGCGCGCGCTGGCGAAGCCGGGCGGGGCTTCGCGGTGGTGGCTGATGAGGTCCGTAGCCTGGCCCATCGCACCCAGACTTCTGCGCAGGAGATCCACGGGATGATCGAGAAGCTGCAGGTCGGCGCTCGTAACTCGGTGAGCACCATGACTGAAAGTCAGAAACGCAGCGAGGCCAGCGTAGGCATCGCTAACCAGGCTGGCGAACGCCTTGGAAGCGTGACCCGCAGCATCGGCGAGATCGACGCGATGAACCAGTCGGTGGCCACCGCCACCGAGGAGCAGACCTCGGTGATCGAGTCGCTGAATATGGATATCACGGAGATCAATACGCTCAACCAGGAAGGGGTCGAGAACCTGCATTCGACCCTTAGGGCCTGTGGGGATCTGGAGCAGCAGGCTGCTAGGTTGAAGCAGTTGGTGGGGAGTTTCAGGATCTGATTGGCCGTTTGAAGGGCAGGGCGCTTTGGCGCCCTTTTTTGTGGGCGTCTGTATTTGCCACTTATGTAGAAGCGAAGGGAGACGCCTAGGCATGATCAGGTGGTCGCGGCGCGCTCAACTTGGTACGGCGCCGCTCTGTCGTAGGCCCTAACCTCAGGTTTCGCCCTGCTGGGCGAGTCACTTTTTTCAAACGCACCTGCCCGGCCGGCAAAAAATTAACCAAAAAGTCTTGCCCCTGCATCCGGCCCCGGCTGCGCCGGGGTTCCCTCGCTCCGGTGACGTTCCAGGGGGCCGCCGCGAAGGGCCATCCCTGGCCCATCGCGGCTCTCGCGGCATCCATGCCGCTCAACCCCTTCCACGACACTGCGCTCGGCCTCCTGAAAGGGGCGATCCGGTGGTGTCTGAGATAACGTGCAACGAAACGGTTCTTGCGGCGATGTGTAGGGTGGGTAACGCGAAGCTTACCCACCGCTTTTGGTGGGCGAGGTCCGTTATCAATCGTGGTATCGAGCGCGGTGGAGAATGCTTCGCAGTTTTCCACCCTACGAAGCTAAAGGGGGGCGAGTCCTAGTCGCGTGGCAACTCTCAAAGAGCGTAACAAACGGGCTTTGTTTCTTTGCTGACACACGAACCAGCAGACGACTCCGAACGCCCCTTTCAGGAGGCCGAATGGAGTCGGGGCGTAGAGGGGCGAGCGGCATGGATGCCGCGAGAGGCGTAGAGGGCCATGGATGGCCCTTGCACGCCGACCCTCGGAGCAGCGATGGAATGAGGGCAGTCGAGCGCAGCGAGACCCGTATGCAGGGGCAAGACTTTTTGGTTACTTTTTCGGCGTTTGGAAAAAGTGACTCGCCCCGCAGGGCGAAACCAATGCGTCGGCCAACTCCGTAAATAAGCTGCACCAACGAAGCACAAGCCAGAAGCCTTCGCGAGCAATCTCGCTCCTACTGAAGGCGGCGGAGCGGGCATACGGCACGGAAGCCTTACCGGGACACCCAATCGATCGATTCCCCACTCCAGTGGTCGAGATGAACCACGGCCCGCATCCGGGCCCCGCTCAAAGGAGACCCCATGAAAGTTCTCATCGTGCTCACGTCCCACGACAAGCTAGGCGATACCGGCAAACCCACCGGCTTCTGGCTCGAAGAGTTCGCCGCCCCGTATTACGTGTTCAAGGACGCCGGCGCCGAGATCGTGCTGGCCTCTCCCAAGGGCGGCCAACCGCCGCTGGACTCCAAAAGCGATGCACCGGACGCCCAGACCGAGATGACCCAGCGCTTCAAGAAGGATGCCGAGTCCCAAGCGCTGCTGGCCAACACGCGCAAGCTGGACGATGTTTCGGCGGCAGACTTCGATACCGTGTTCTATCCCGGCGGCCACGGCCCGCTGTGGGACCTGACAGGCAACGCCACGTCCATCGCCCTGATCGAGTCCTTCATCAAGGCGCGCAAACCAGTGGGCGCGGTCTGCCATGCGCCGGCAGCGCTGGTACAGGTACGCGGCGTGGACGGCGAGTATCTGGTCAAGGGCAAGCGCGTGACGGGTTTTACCAACACCGAGGAAGAGGGCGTGCAGCTCACCGATGTGGTGCCCTTCCTGCTGGAAGACAAACTCAAGGAAATCGGCGGCGACTACAGTAAAGGCCCGGATTGGTCCTCATACGTGCTGGTCGATGGCCTGCTGGTGACAGGCCAGAACCCGGCTTCTTCCGAGGAAGCCGCGCATGAGCTGCTCAAGCTGCTGAAGACCCGCTGAGGCCGTTCAGCCCGGCCAGACCAGCGACTCGGTCTGGCTGCAGGTTTCGAACAGCGGTTTGCTGAACAGATAGCCCTGCAGCAGGCTGATCCCCAGATCCTGCAGGGCGCTGCATTCGTCGGAGGTTTCCACGCCTTCGGCGATCACCTTGATTCCCAGCTCGTTGCAGATACTGACGGTGCCCCGGACGATGGCCTGGCGCGGGTGACTCTGGTCGATCCCGCGGATCAGGTCCATGTCCAGTTTGATGATGTCGGGTTGGAAGTCGGCCAGCAGATTGAGTCCGGCGAAGCCGGCACCGAAGTCGTCGATGGCGGTGAGGAAACCGATGCGCTGGTATTCGCGGAATACTTCGGTCAGCCACTTGGCATCGCTGATGCGCTCGCCTTCGACCGTCTCGAAAATGATCTGCTCGATGGGAAAGTTGTGCGCGCGCGCCGCTTCGAGCGTCGAGCGGATGCACAGCTCGGGACGGTAGATGGCGTTCGGCAGAAAGTTGATCGACAGCTTGCTCTGCATGTTCAGCTTCGCGGCAGTCATGATGGCTTTGACCCGGCAGGCCTGGTCGAAGCGGAAACGATTGTCCTCGGTTACCTGCGACAGCACGCTGGGCGCCGGCTCGCCATTGACGCCGCGGATCAGAGCTTCGTGGGCGAAGATCTCGCGCTTGGAGATGTCGACGATCGGCTGGTAGGCGTAGCTGAAGCGAAACCCAAGGCGTTCCCCGCTGGCACAGCTGGGGCAGGCGCCGTGTTCGCTGGCGGAGTGGCAGGCGTATTCGCTTGAGGCAGGGTTACCGGCTGTGTTGCATTGGATCATGGCGGCGCTCGTCTTGAAAAACCTGTGCTGGAAGGTAGCGGCCGCGCTGGCCGGCCCTGTAGCCCGCTCGTCACCGGACCGATGGGTCACGGTCTGATGAGCTATCTATCACCATAGTAGGTCAGAAAGGCGACGCGATGATGGCTAAATGCTACGACGCTGTTTCCCACGGCAAGTTCCGACCGGCTGACGGCCTAAGGCTTACGGCTATGGTTTGGCCGAATAAACTCGGCCCTACAGATTGGCGCTGGGTCATCTGAGACGCTCTCAGGGCCGGATCGCGTAAGCCGGCCTTTTAGCTCCGGTGGCGGGCTCGGTCAGTCCACGACCCGTGCGATGGCGGCTGCCAGCTGATCAAGCCGTGCGGCATCCAGCCCCGCGATATTGGCGCGGCCACTCTCGACCAGATAGACCGCGTCCTCGCGGCGCAGACGCAGCACCTGCTCAGCGGTCAGCCCGGTATAGGAAAACATCCCGCGTTGCTGTGCGATGTGTGCGAAACGCTCGGCCAGGCCATGGGGTGCGAGCGCGTCGACCAGCCCCTGACGCAGACCGGCGATGCGTTCGCGCTTGGCTGCCACTTCCTGCTGCCAGAGCTGGCGCAGTTCGCTGTTGGCCAGAATGGTCGCGACCACCGCAGCGCCGTGGGACGGTGGGGTAGACCAGAGATTGCGCGCCACCGAGGCGAGCTGGCTGCGCACGTCGATCAGGGAACTGCCATCGGCCGTGACCGCAATCAGCGCGCCGGTGCGTTCACGATAGAGGCCGAAGTTCTTCGAGCAGGAACTGGTGATCAGCACTTCCGGCAGCGCTTCGACGAACAGCCGCACCGCCCAGGCATCTTCGTCCAGTCCATCGCCAAAGCCTTGATAAGCGAAGTCGAACAGCGGCAAGAGTTCGCGGCTGCGCACTATTTCCAGCACCTGACGCCAGTCGTCCTGGGTTAAGTCGTAGCCGGTGGGGTTGTGGCAGCAGGCGTGCAGCAGCACCACATCGCCGCTGGGAATTTGCTCCAGTGCGGCGAGCATGGCCGGTACGTCCAGCCTGTTTTGCGCATCGACGTACGGATAGTGCTCGACCTTCAGCCGCGACGCCGCGAACAGGGTTTCGTGGATCGGCCAGGTCGGGTCGCTGAGCCAGAGGCTGCGGCCCGGCAGGCACTTGGCAATGAAATCTCCCACTAGACGCAGCGCACCGGTGCCGCCTGGCGTCTGGGTGCAGCCGGCGCGGTTCTCGACCAGGGCTGGCGAGCTTTCACCGAGTACCAGCCGCAACAGCTGTTCGCCGAACAGCGGATCACCATGCCCGCCGATGTAGCTCTTGGTCTGCTCACTGTCGATCAGCCGCTGCTCGGCCAGTTTCACCGCCTTGGGGATCGGCGTCAGGCCGAGGGCGTCTTTGTAGACACCCACGCCAAGGTCGAGCTTGGACGGGTTCGGATCGGCACGATAGGCATCCAGCAGGCCGAGAATCGGGTCGCCAGGGACTCGCGCCACTTCGCCGAAGTGCTTCACTTGCGGCCCTCTGCGGTGTTCGCGACCTCGTCGGTACGGGCAGCCATGATGAAGTCGTTGCGGTGCAGGCCCTTGATCGAGTGGCTCCACCAGGTGACGGTGACCTTGCCCCATTCGGTGTGCAGGCCCGGATGATGACCCTCGGCCTCGGCGATTTCGCCGACGGCATTGGTGAAAGCCAGCGCATGGCGGAAGTTCTTGAACAGGAAGACCTTCTCCAGCTCCATGTGGCCGTCGCGGGTTTCGATGTTCCAGTCCGGGATCTGCTTGATCAGCTCGGCCAGTTCATCGTCGGAAACCTTGGGTGCGTCGGCGCGGCAGGCTTCGCAGTGGGCTTGGGTCAGAGCGGTCATTGATGGGTCCTTATGATGATCGGTGGGTTGAGTGGGTCGGTGGGTTAAAGCCCACCCTACGTGATGGGGTTGATCAGAGTTAAGCAGCGTAGGGTGGACAACGCCGCAGGCTTGTCCACGCGTCGGGCTCGGTCCGCTGCTTTGACGAGGGCGCATCCACCGATTTGGCCGAAACGACCGGCGCCGCCAGACGTCGTCGGGGCTGAAACCAACGCGGGAAAATGCTTCGCAGATTTCCACCCTACGCCGCTTTTGGCGGAAACTTCGGCTGGTGCAGGCCAAGCTGCATCGCGGTGCGCACGTGGGCCATGATGTCTTCGTGGGCCACGTCGAACAGGCGCTTGAGCTCCGGCAGGACGAAATACACCGGCTGCAGGATGTCGATGCGATACGGCGTGCGCATGGCTTCGATGACATCGAACACCTGGTGCTCGGGCTCGTCGGAAAGACTGTAGAGCGTTTCCTTCGGCGAGGAGAGGATGCCGCCGCCGTAGATACGTTGGCCAGCTGAAGTCTCCACCAGGCCGAACTCGATGGTCATCCAATACAGCCGCGCCAGGTAGACGCGCTCTTCCTTGCTGGCCTTGAGGCCAAGCTGGCCGTAGGTATGAGTGAATTCGGCGAACCAGGGGTTGGTCAGCAGCGGGCAGTGGCCAAAAATCTCATGGAAGACGTCCGGCTCCTGCAAGTAATCCAGCTCTTCGGGCGTGCGGATGAAGGTCGCAACCGGGAAACGCTTGCTCGCCAGCAGTTCGAAAAAGGTCTGGAAGGGAATCAGCGCCGGCACCCGGGCGACTTGCCAGCCGGTGGTCGCATCGAGCACACGGTTGATCTCGCCAAGTTGCGGGATGCGATCGTGGGGCAGGGCGAGCTGTTCGATGCCGTCCAGATATTCCTGACAGGCGCGTCCGTCCAGCAACTTGAGCTGGCGTTCGATGAGGGTCTGCCAGACCGCGTGCTCGGTGTCGGCGTAGTGGATCCAGCCCTGGGCATCCGGTTCGCGAGCGACGTATTTCGTAGCTTTCATCTGACCTCCTTGAGCGGGATGGCCGCGTGAGTCTTGTTGTTGTGGATGCCTCCATCTGACAGCCATGCGTGGCTCAAGGCGAGCACCAGAGACGGGTCGGTGCGACCATCCGCCTCAGCTATCCGTAACGAAAAGCTTACGAAGCTGGTAGTTGGCTAGGGAATCGTCTTGCTTCACCCTTGATCTGTAAAATAATCTTGACGGAAATCCGCGGTGACATGCAGAAAAATGCTGCCGCCCATAACAACAAGCTCAAAGGCTCTGCATGCGTATCAAGATCCTCTGTCAGAACCGCGTAGGGATTCTGCGCGACATGCTCGAACTGCTGGTGGACTACGGCATCAATGTCGCCCGTGGCGAAGTCGGCGGTGAACACGGCAATGCGGTCTACCTGCATTGTCCAAATCTGATGAACCTTCAGCTCCAGGCGCTGCGGCCAAAAATTGAGGCGCTGCAAGGCGTGTTCGAGGTACGCAAGGTCGGTTTGATGCCCAGTGAGCGCCATTCGCTGGAGCTCAATGCCTTGCTCGGTGCGCTGGAATTTCCCGTGCTGTCCATCGATATGGCGGGTGCCATCGTCGCCGCCAACCGCGCCGCGGCTCAGCTGCTCGGGGTACGGGTGGATGAAGTGCCCGGCATGAGCCTGTCGCGCTATGCAGAAGACTTTGACCTGCCTGAGCTGGTGCGCGCGAACAAGGCGCGCATCAATGGCCTGCGCGTGACCATCAAGGGCGACATCTTTCTGGCCGACATCGCACCACTGCAATCGGAGCACGACGACAGCGAAGCGCTGGCTGGAGCGGTGCTGACCCTGCATCGCGCGGACCGTGTCGGCGAGCGCATCTACAACGTGCGCAAGCAGGAGCTGCGGGGCTTCGACAGCATCTTCCAGAGCTCGAAAGTAATGGCGGCGGTGGTCCGCGAGGCGCGACGCATGGCGCCGCTGGACGCGCCATTGCTGATCGAGGGCGAGACCGGGACCGGCAAGGAGCTGCTGGCGCGCGCCTGTCACCTTTCCAGCCCGCGCGGGCAGTCGCCGTTCATGGCGCTCAACTGCGCGGCATTGCCGGAATCCATGGCCGAGACCGAGCTGTTTGGCTACGGCCCCGGTGCCTTCGAAGGCGCTCGACCGGAAGGCAAGCTTGGGCTGCTGGAGCTGACTTCGGGCGGCACGCTGTTCCTCGACGGCGTAGGCGAGATGAGCACACGGTTACAGGCCAAACTCGTGCGCTTTCTGCAGGACGGCTGCTTTCGGCGGGTCGGCAGTGACGAGGAGGTCTATCTGGATGTGCGGGTGATCTGCGCCACGCAGCTGGATCTGTCCGAACTCTGCGCGAAGGGCGAGTTTCGCCAGGATCTTTACCACCGGCTCAATGTGTTGTCCCTGCACATTCCACCGCTGCGCGAATGCCTGGATGGGCTAGAACCGCTGGTGCTGCATTTTCTCGATCAGGCCAGCCGGCAGATCGGCTGCCCCTTGCCGAACCTTTCACCGGCGGCACTGGAGCGCTTGGCCGGCTATCACTGGCCCGGCAACGTGCGGCAGCTGGAAAACACCCTGTTCCAGGCGGTTTCGCTGTGCGATGGCGGCGTGATCAAGCCTGAACATATCCGACTGCCTGATTACGGCACGCCGCAGCCGCTGGGTGATTTTTCGCTGGAGGGCGATCTGGACAGCATTGTTGGGCGGTTCGAGAAGGCGGTCCTGCAGGAGCTCTACGGCCGACACCCCAGCAGCCGAATGCTGGGCAAGCGGCTAGGCGTGTCACACACCACCGTGGCCAACAAGCTGCGCGAGCATGGGATAGGCAAGGAGGGCTGATTGCTTTGCATCAATAAGGCACCCACCCGTAGGAGCCAGCTTGCTGGCGATCAGAGATAGGCGCTGCAGCAGTGTTGAGTTTGACGCACGGATCGCC
>NZ_JAMOIC010000031.1 GCF_024448895.1 Stutzerimonas stutzeri | reverse complement strand
AAAAAGGCAACGCAGCGGTAGGGTTTGTGGCGCCCTGCCGCGCTCACCCACATAACCGTAGGAGCCAGCTTGCTGGCGATCAGAAGTAGCGGGATGCACCTAACCTCTGAGCGGGCCGAACCAGCCTGATCGCGAGCAAGCTCGCTCCTACAAAAGGCAACGCAGCGGTAGGGTTTGCGGTGCTCGGCCGCACTCACCCACGTAACTGTAGGAGCCAGCTTGCTGGCGATCAGAAGGACCGTAGGGTGGATCACGCCCCACCGATCCACCGGGCAGCGCTACGGTGGATGTAAAAAGCGACATCCACCCTACGGCTGGGTCAGCTGCTTGTATAACTGCGGCAGACGGAACGGCAGTTGGTGCGGCTCCTTGATCAGGGTGTAGCCGTTGGCGCCGAACATGTAGGGCAGGTAATCGCCCGCCTCCTGGTCGATGGTGATGCAGAACGGCAACAACCCCTGACGCCGTGCCTCCATGACCGCCTGGCGGGTGTCTTCGACGCCATAACGGCCTTCGTAGAGATCCAGGTCGTTGGGCTTGCCGTCGGTGACCAGCAACAACAGCTTGCGCCGTTGTTTGCACTTGCCCAGCAGTTCGGTCGCCTGGCGAATGGCCGCGCCCATGCGGGTGTAGTAGCCGGGCTTCAGCGCCTGGATGCGCCCGCGGGTATCGTCGCCGTAGCGCTGGCGGAAACTCTTGAGTTCCTGCATGCGAACCTGCTGCCGACGCAACGAGGAGAAGCCATAGAGCGCAAAATCATCGCCCACGGCCGACAGCGCTTCGCCGAATAACAGCAAGCTGTCGGTGATCACGTCGATCACCTTGTGCTCATCATCCAGGTGCGCGTCGGTGGACATGGACAGGTCAGCCAGCAACAGGCACGCCAGATCGCGGCGATTCCGCCGCTGTTCCATGAACAGCCCGCGCTCGGCGCACTGGCCGTGCTGACGCTCGACGTGAAAATCCAGCCAGGCCTGCATGTCCAGTTCCGAGCCCTGCGGTTGCCCACGCAGCCATTGGCGATCATTGCGCAAATGTTCGAACTGCCGACGCAGCTTGCGCGCCAGCGGGCTCAGCCGCAGCGGCAATCCCATGGGTTCAGAGCCGCGCGGCAGCATCATTTGCAGGCTGACGAAGTCCTGTTGCAGGCGCTGCTTGCGGTAGTCCCACTCCGGCAGTTTGATGCCTTCACCCAGCGGAATGTCATCCACATCCGCAGGGGGCAGATCAAGGTGCAGCTTGAGGCCGCCACCCTTGCGCATGCGTTGGCGCGACATGGCGATCTCATCGAGATCCTCGGCGACGCGTGAGGCGTCTTCGTTCTCGCTGTCGTCGCCCTGACGGTCCAGCTCGACATGCTCGGACCAGCTGAACAGGTTCTCCAGGCGGAAGAGCATGAGCCCGCCCTTGCCGGTGCTGTCCTCGACGCGCTTGGCACGCTTGCGCATGCCCTTCTGCTCGGTAGGCGGCGCTTGCAGATTGTTGTCCTGATCTTCCTCGGCGAGTTCGGTTGCCTGAGGCACACCGAGGTTTTCCGCCGGGTACAACCACATGGGCAGCGGCCAGGGCGCGACCTCGCTGCGGGGGAACTGCGCGACACTGCCCGGCTCACGCAATGCCTGGCAGATCGCCCGCTCCAGCGCGCCTTCAGCACGGGGCAGCGTGTCCGGGTCCGGACGCAGCTGCAGATGCGCTTCGACCAGCCGCTCGTAGCGCGGCCGCATGGCCGGGAACCGCTCGAGAATGGCTTGAGTCCAGCGCTGGTTATCACGCGCCCAATGGCGCATCTCGCCCGCCTGCGCTGCGAGCAGCGCCAGCCAGCGATAGAGATCCTGATTGAGTGAGACTTCCGGGTAAACCGCGAGGCTTAGTGGCAGGCGCAGGTTGTTTGCGTCGCACCAGGCAACCGGCAGTTGTTTGCAGGTCCCGGCGACCTGTTGCAGCAGGTTGCGGCGCAGCATCAGGTCGCGCGCACTGGCGGCCTCGACGCCAACGCCACTGGCGCCGCCCATGGCACGAAACAGCACCGAAAGCGGCCGATGCATGCTCTCCAGGGTAACGCTTGCTTCGGGAAAATCGGGGCTGGCGCGGCGGGTGATGAACCGGTGCCAGACACTGCCGACCCACTCTTCAACTTCGATGGTAAAGCCCATGGTCAATCACTCCGTAGCGCCATTTGAAACAAAAACGGCCCGCTGAGTCAGCCGGGCCGTTGCTCCAGTTGCTATCCGACTCAGGCCGCAGCGACAGCTGCAGGCACATCCGCGGTAACCCGGCCACGCTGCCGGAAGCTGTAGAGGTAGAACAGCAGCCCGATCAGGAAGAACACCCCTGCGACCAGCCGCAGCCAGAAGAACACACGCAGCTGGTCAGCGGTATTCATGAAGGACATGGCAGCCCCGTCGGCCGGAATCCGCTGCAACCAGACCTGAACCACGCCAGCTGCGGTGAGGAACAGAGTGATCGCCACCATCGACAGGGTCATCAGCCAGAAGCCCCAGATTTCGATGCGCTGAGCGCGGGCATCCGGTGCTTCACCCAGACCACGCAAGCGCGGCATGGCGTAGCTGATCATGGTCATCACAATCATCGCATAGGCACCGTAGAAGGCCAGGTGGCCGTGGGCGGCGGTCAGCTGCGAACCGTGGGTGTAGTAGTTCACCGGAGCCAAGGTATGAAGGAAGCCCCACACGCCAGCACCCAGAAACGCGGTCACGGTAGTGCCAATAGCCCATAGCGAAGCGGCCTTGTTCGGATGCTGGCGACGACGACGGTTCACCATGTTCAGCGAGAACAGCACCATGGCGAAGAAAGGCAGCGGTTCAAGGGCAGAGAAGATCGAGCCCAGCCACAACCAGACCTCAGGGGCACCAATCCAGAAGAAGTGGTGACCGGTACCGATGATGCCGGTGATCAGTGCCATGGCGATGATCACGTAGAGCCACTTCTCGATCACTTCACGGTCGACACCGGTGATCTTGATCAGGACGAAGGCCAGCATCGAACCCATGATCAGTTCCCACACGCCTTCCACCCACAGGTGCACCACGAACCACCAGTAGTACTTGTCGCGTGCCAGGTTTCCCGGGTTGTAGAAGGAGAACAGCCAGAACACCGCGAGACCGATCAGACCGGTCATCATGACCATGCTGATGGCGGTCTTGCGGCCCTTGAGCATCGTCATGCCGAGGTTGTAGAGAAAGCCCAGGACGACCACCGCGATGCCGATCTTGGTGATCGTGGGTTGCTCGAGGAACTCACGCCCCATGGTCGGCAGCAGCTCGTTGTGCGTCATTTCCGCCAGGCCGGCGTAAGGCACGAACAGGTAACCGAGAATAGTCAGCACACCGGCGGCGGCAAACACCCAGAACAGGATGATGGCCAGTTTTGGACTGTGCAGTTCTCGGTCCGCTTCCTCGGGGATGAGGTAGTAAGCCGCACCCATGAAGCCGAACAGCAGCCAGACGATCAGTAGATTAGTGTGAACCATCCGCGCCACGTTGAATGGCAGCAGCGGGAACAGGAAGTCACCGACGACGTATTGCAGCCCCATGATCAGACCGAACAGGATCTGACCAACGAACAGAATCAGGGCAAACACGAAGTAGGGTTTTGCAACGGCCTGCGATTGGAATTTGAGATGTGGATTCATAACGCTCATCTCTCAGCCCTCCTTGTTTGGCGGCCAGTTATTGGTATCGATCTTCGACGTCCACTTGAGGAACTCGGCCATATCGTCGACTTCCTGCTCGCTAAGATTGAACTGAGGCATCGCTCTGCGCCCGGGTACGCCTAGAGGCTGAGCTTTCATCCACGCCTGCAGGAAGGGCTTGAAGGCCGCATCCTCACCGCGACGAACGAAGACATTTCCCAGTTCCGGCGCGAAGTAGGCACCTTCACCAAGCAGGCTGTGGCAGCCGATGCAGTTGTTGTTTTCCCAAACCTCTTTGCCTCGTACCACCGCTTCGGTCAGTTCCGATTCGTTGGATCGTTCTGGAAAGGTCTGCTCTGTGTGATAGGTAAGGCCCAGAAACACCAGGAGGAAGAAAACGCTTCCCCCGAAGTAAATATTTCTGGCCATTCCCTTGGTAAAGGTCTCGGACATGGTCGCCTCCTCATGGCGTTGGCGTGGCCAGTTTAAGAAGCGAGCTAACGAAACCTGCTTGATAGCGATCAAGAAAAACCTGAACGCGGTGCTGGGTCTTTCGCAGCCCCCTGTTCCCTGACAAGGGCCAGGCGCTGAACCGCGATTTATGTGGGGTATAAATGCCTTGGCAACGGGGCCGGCGGCGGAACCCGAGCCAGATAGCGGTGCGGCACGATGAGCGACTGCGCGTGCCTGTGTTGGCGGGCTGAAGCGGAGCGCCGCTCGGCCCACCCTACTCTGCCGCGTCTTTCGATGATGGATAGGAAGCGGGGCCAGTTGAGACGCCTATGGCGCAGGCGCCAGGAAGCGCCCCGGGCGCGCGCGGGTCAGCTGCAGCCTGAAATGCAAAAGCGATCGCCAGCAAGCTGGCTGCTACGACGTGCGATACGGTGCGCGCGTCTGGTCGAGCGCGAACGGACGCCAAGGCGGTACCCTCGAATCCGCTGCGGGCCGAGTTGCAAAAGCGATCGCCGGCAAGCTGGCTCCTACAAGGAGCGGAGCAAGGCAGCGGGTGGAGCGCCCGCAGGTTTAGCCGCAAGGGCGTTTAAGCGAAGCCCGCCAGCCTGGCGACTGATTGTAGGAGCATCGATGTCCTATGTAGGAGCCAGCTTGCTGGCGATCGAGGCTGGTCACCTTCACGATCATCGCGAACAGTTTTGTAGGGTGGGCCGGACGGCGCTCCGCTTCAGCCCAACAGTCGTCGCGCGCGGGCAAGCGTTGGGCGCAGTTGCGCAGGTCGTAACCGATCGCCTGTGAAACCTTCAGAGGCTCATCGCCAATAGAATCCCGCCAGCCATCGCCAATGGCCAGCCGAACAACAACAGGCGCCACATGGCCGGCGCATGGCGCAGCTCCATGAAGCCCTCGGTGATCACCCAGGCCTTGACCAGCGCGATGGCAAGCACCGAGCCGGCGAGCAGCAGCGTCGAGCCGGCATTGCCCAGCAAGACGGTTGCAGTGGACAGGATGGCCAGCGCCAGCCAGCAACCGATCAGCACTTTTGAAGCGGACATCACGGCCTCCTCAGTTGATGACGTAGACCAGCGGGAAAAGCAGGACCCAGACCATGTCTACCATGTGCCAATAAAGCACCCCGGACTCGAGCCCGGCGCAGTCAGCGGGTGTGTACAGGCCGCGCTGACAACGCAAGGCCATCCAGCCGAGGATCACCATCCCCAGCAGCACGTGCAGGAAGTGAAATCCGGTAAGAATCCAGTACAGGGTAAAGAAGGTGTTGTGCTCCATCCCCAACCCCATCGAGGCCAGGTGACCGTATTCGTTGAGTTTGAGCACCACATAGACGCAGGACGACGCCAGCGCCGCGACCAGCAACAGCGCCCCTCGCCCTGGCCGCGCCGCACGCACCTGCTCCACCGCCAGGGCGGCAAACAGGCCGGAAGTCAGCAGGCTGAGCGTCAGCGCCAGGCCCATTGAGCTGTCCAGCGCCGCGCGGCTCTGGCTGAAAAGCTCAGGGTTGAGCACCTGCGTCACGGCAAAGGCCAGGATCAGGATGGCGAAGACCGTCAGTTCGGCGAGGATGAAAAACCACATCGCCAGATCACCCGGCAAGCGCCGGGAAAGGCTGGTGCGATCAACCGAAATGGACATCGACAACATCCATCAGGGCAGCGACGGTTTGCGGATCGTCCGACAGCGGCTCGGCCAGGCAGGCCATGCAGGCCTCGCGCGGGCTCATGCCGGAGCGGATCATCCGGGCGGTGAAAATCAGCAGGCGGGTCGAGGCGACTTCTTCGAGATCATGCTGTTCGAGCCGGCGCAGGGCCTGTCCAAGCTTGACCACCTGCGCGGCCAGCGCGGCATCCACCTGCGCCTCGTTGGCCACGATGCGCTGCTCTTCCGCCGCGGGCGGGTAGTCGAAACGCATGGCGACGAAGCGCTGGCGGGTGCTGGGCTTCATGCCTTTGAGCAGGTTCTGGTAGCCGGGGTTGTAACTGACCACCAGCATGAATCCAGGAGGTGCTTTCAAGGCTTCGCCGGTGCGCTCGATGAACAGCTCACGGCGATCATCGGCCAGCGGATGCAGCACCACGGCGGTGTCCTGTCGGGCTTCGACCACCTCATCCAGATAGCAGATGCCGCCCTCGCGCACCGCACGGGTCAGCGGGCCGTCCTGCCACCAGGTGCCTTGAGCGCCGATCAGATGGCGACCAACCAGATCGGCCGCACTGAGATCGTCGTGGCAGGCCACGGTGTACAGCGGAAGGTTCAGACGATGCGCCATGTACTGCACGAAGCGGGTCTTGCCACAACCAGTCGGGCCCTTGATCAACACCGGCATGCCGTGCTTCCAGGCCTGTTCGAAGAGCACCTCTTCATTGCCCAGCGACTGGTAGAACGGAGCACCACTGATGCGGGCAAGATGTTCGGGCGCGTTCATTGGCAATACCTCACTGCAGCGGTTGGATTTGACTAACGCCAAACTAATCGCCGCCCCGCCGCCCCTCAAGCCGTCCGCCAGCGAAGCTTGATTACGGTCAAGCCCGACTCGAAATCAGTCGATGCCTGCACGCGACAACCCCTTCTGGCGCGCATTTCTTCGCCGTTTCCCGCCTGATTCAACCGCCCCCGCGACAAGGCGTCACGCCTGGGGCATCACGGATCGACTCTTGATTGCCATCAAGCGCTTTCGCAAGAGCCCTCTCTAGGATGCAAGCCGCAGACAGCAAACCCGGGAACTGCCACATCGCCGTCATTAGCAGGAACCGCACCAAGCGGTCAGAGGAGAAAAGAGTATGAGCAAACCATTACTGGCGGGAATCATCGCCGGCTTTTCACTGCTTGGCCTGGCAGTCGCCCAGGCCGCAGTGAATCCGGAAAACGCAGACGCCGCCTACAAGGGCCAGGCCTCTGCAGTCGACCCGAGCAGCGCTCAGGTGGTCCATTCCCCAGGCGCACCAGATCTGAGTGCTGCGGAATTCGAACACGCCAAGGAAATCTACTTCCAACGTTGCGCGGGCTGCCACGGCGTACTGCGCAAAGGCGCCACCGGCAAGCCACTGACACCAGACATCACCCAGCAGCGCGGCCAGCAGTTTCTCGAAGCACTGATCACCTATGGATCACCCGCCGGCATGCCGAACTGGGGAACCTCCGGCGGCCTGACCGCTGACGAAATCACCCTGATGGCCAAGTACATCCAGCACACCCCACCGACCCCGCCCGAGTGGGGCATGGTTGAAATGAAGGATTCCTGGAAGGTGCTGGTCAAGCCCGAAGACCGGCCGAAGAAGCAGATGAACAAACTGGATCTGCCCAACCTGTTCTCCGTCACCCTGCGTGACGACGGCAAGATCGCGCTGATCGACGGCAAGAGCAAAGAGATCATCAAGACCATCGACACCGGTTACGCCGTGCACATCTCGCGTATGTCGGCTTCTGGTCGTTACCTGCTGGTGATCGGTCGCGACGCCAAGATCGACATGATCGACCTCTGGGGTAAGGAGCCGATCAAGGTTGCTGAGATCAAGGTCGGCATCGAGGCGCGCTCGGTTGAGACCTCCAAGTTCAAGGGCTACGAAGACAAGTACGTGATCGCCGGCGACTACTGGCCGCCGCAGTACACCATCATGGACGGTGAAACCCTGGAGCCGCTGCAGATCGTGTCCACCCGCGGCATGACGGTTGGCACTCAGGAATACCATCCCGAGCCTCGCGTGGCGGCGATCATCGCCTCTCACGAACATCCGGAGTTCATCGTCAACGTCAAGGAAACCGGCAAGGTTCTGCTGGTCAATTACGAAGACATCGACAACCTGACCACCACCATGATCGGCACCGCGCCGTTCCTGCATGACGGCGGCTGGGACGTCAGCCACCGCTACTTCATGACGGCAGCGAACAACTCCAACAAAGTCGCAGTGATCGACTCGAAAGAGCGCAAGATGGCTGCACTGGTCGATGTCGGCAAGATCCCGCACCCGGGCCGCGGCGCCAACTTCGTGCATCCCAAGTTCGGTCCGGTCTGGGCAACTAGCCACCTCGGCGACGAGACGATTTCGCTGATCGGCACTGATCCGGACAAGCATCCCGACCAGGCCTGGAAAGTGGTCGAAACACTCAAGGGCCAGGGCGGCGGTTCGCTGTTCATCAAGACCCACCCGAAATCCAACCACATCTACCTGGACACCACCTTCAACCCGGACGCCAAGATCAGCCAGTCGGCTGCGGTGTTCAAGATTGACGATCTGGGCGCTGGCTTCACCGTGCTGCCGATCGCCGAATGGGCCGGAGTGACGGACGGCGCCAAGCGGGTCGTTCAACCCGAGTACAACCAGGCAGGCGACGAAGTCTGGTTCTCGGTCTGGAGCGGCCAGGAGGAGCAATCAGCCATCGTTGTGGTCGATGACAAGACGCTAAAACTGAAAAAGGTGATCAAGGACAAAAGGTTGATCACCCCAACCGGTAAATTTAACGTCCATAACACTCAGCACGATGTGTACTGAGTAAAAACCGGGGGGACGCCAAGATCCCCCTTTTAGCCTTGAGGAAGTAACTCATGAAGAAAGTACTCATCCCACTGCTCGCCCTCGGCGGCGCACTGATTCTGCAGCCTGCAATGGCTCAGGACGGTGAAGCGCTGTTCAAGAGCAAGCCCTGTGCTGCCTGCCACAGCGTCGACGCCAAGCTGGTCGGCCCGGCACTGAAGGAAGTCGCTGCCAAGTACGCCGGTCAGGAAGGCGCCGCCGACCTGCTCGCCGGTCACATCAAGAACGGCGTACAGGGCATTTGGGGCCCCATCCCGATGCCGCCAAACCCGGTAACCGAAGAAGAAGCCAAGACCCTCGCCGAGTGGGTTCTTAGTCTCAAGTAATACCTGAGGAGGACACCATGATCCGGTCCCGACATGCAGTTTTAAGCTTGGGGCTCAGCCTGGTGTCCCTCCTTCCCCTTTCCGCTGCCCAGGCTCAGGCGCCCAGCGCCGAACGCCAGGCTCAGCTCGAACATCTGCTGGTTCAGGACTGCGGCTCCTGCCACGGCCTGCGCATGACCGGCGGCCTCGGCCCGGCACTTACGCTCGATGCCATCGCCGGCAAACCCCGTGACAGCCTGATCGCAACCGTGACCCACGGCCGACCCGGTACCGCCATGCCTGGCTGGAATGCCCTGCTCGATGAGCACGACATCGCCTGGCTGGTCGACCTACTCCTCGAAGGATATCCAAAGCCATGATTCGTCCTGTATTGCTGCTGGCCGCGGCCAGCTTGCTGGTTGGCTGCGCGCAACAGCCCTTGCGAGGCACCGGGGATCTTGGGGTCGTGGTGGAGCGCGCCACGGGTAGTGTGCAAATCGTCGAAACCAGCCACCAGACAAGATTGGCGCGGGTCGAAGGGCTGGGCGACCTGTCCCACGCGTCCGTGGTCTTTTCCCGCGATCAGCGTTACGCCTATGTGTTCGGCCGCGATGGCGGGCTGACCAAGGTCGATCTGCTCGAGCAACGTATCGATAAACGGGTGATTCAGGGCGGCAACAGCATCGGCGGCGCGATCAGCCAGGACGGCACCCTGATTGCCGTCGGCAACTACGAGCCCGGCGGCGTCAAGGTGTTCGATTCGCAGACGCTCGAGCTGGTTGCCGATATCCCCGCCACACCCCTGGCCGACGGCAGCCGCAATTCACGGGTAGTCGGCGTCATCGATGCGCCGGGGCGTCGTTTCATCTATAGCCTGTTCGACACGGACGAGACCTGGCTGTTGGACTTCAGCCAGGGCAATACGCCGAAGATCACCCGCTTCGAGAATGTCGGCAAACAACCCTACGACGCGCTGCTGACGCCCGACGGCCGTTACTACGTGGCCGGCCTGTTCGGTGAAGACGGCATGGCCAAGATCGACCTCTGGCATACCCGCCGCGGTGTCGAGCGCATCCTCGACGGTTACGGCCGCGGCGAGCAGAAGCTGCCGGTGTACAAGATGCCTCATCTCGAAGGCTGGACCGTTGCCGGCAATCAGACCTTTGTTCCGGCAGTCGGCCAGCACCGCGTGCTGGTGATGGATTCGCATAGCTGGAAACAGACCGATGCCATCGACGTCGCCGGTCAGCCGATCTTCGTCATGGCGCGCCCGGATGCGCGGCAGATCTGGGTCAACTTCGCTCACCCGGACAATCATCAGGTGCAGGTGATCGACACCGAAACCCACGAAATCATCGCCACCCTCGAACCCGGCCCGGCCGTGCTGCATATGGAATTCACCGCGCGCGGGGACCAACTCTGGCTGTCGGTGCGTGACGGCAACGAAATCCAGGTCTGGGATCCGTACCAGCTGAAGTTGCTCAAGCGCCTGCCGGCCGATAGCCCGAGCGGCATCTTCTTCAGCAGCCGCGCACATGAGACGGGGTTGTGACATGCAAATCGACACCCTTAGCCGTCGCCTGATCGATCGTTTTCAGCACGGCATGCCGCTTTGCGCTGAGCCCTACCGGGCGATGGCCGAGGCACTGGATTGCAGTGAAACCGATGTACTTGCCTGTCTCGAACGCCTGGAGCACGGCGGCGGCCTGTCGCGCATCGGCCCGGTCTTCGAGCACAGCCGCGCCGGCGCCAGCACCCTGGTCGCCCTCGCGGTGCCCGAAGCGCGACTGGAACAGGTGGCTGCGCACATCAACAGTTACCCCGAGGTCAACCACAACTACCTGCGCGAGCATCGCTACAACCTGTGGTTCGTGGTCACCGGCCCGTCGCGCGCCCACATTGACGCCATCCTCGCGCAGATCAGCGCCGAAACCGGACTGGAACCGCTCGACCTGCCGATGCAGGCCGCCTACCGCATCGACCTCGGCTTTCCCATTGGAGAGGCCCCATGAACAGCGTGCTCGACGATCTGCAAGCCATGCAGCTACGGCGCTTGCTCGAAGCAGGTTTGCCGCTTGCCGCACGCCCCTATCAGGTATTGGCTGAACGGCTCGGTGCCAGCGAGACGGCCGTGCTGGAGCAGGTTCGCCTGTGGAGCGAAAGTGGGCTTTTCCGACGCGTCGGCCTGGTGATCAAACACCGCGCCATGGGCTTTCGCGCCAACGCCATGCTGGTCATGGATATCCCCGACGAGCAGGTCGACGAGGTGGGTCGCAAGCTCGGCGAGGCCACTGGCGTCAACCTCTGCTACCAGCGTCCGCGCCGGCTGCCAGACTGGCCCTACAACCTGTTCTGCATGGTTCACGGCCGCGAACGGCAGCAGGTCTGCGAGCTGATCGACGCGTTACTGGCCGCACACGGCCTGAGTGACGTGCCGCACCAGCTGCTGTTCAGTACCCGCGCCTTCAAACAGTGTGGTGGTCGTTTCGCACCTCCCGCTACTCTGGAGCGTGGCCATGGATGACTTCGACCGTAAGCTGATCAACCGCCTGCAGCACGGATTGCCGCTGGTTCGGCATCCGTGGCGCGCACTGGCCGACGAGCTGGGCGCCGATCCCGAGCGGTTGCGAACGCGCGTCCAGGCGCTGCTGGACGACGGCACGCTGACCCGCTTCGGCCCGATGTTCGACATCGAGCGCCTCGGCGGCGCCTTTACCCTGGCGGCTTTATCGGTACCTGAAGAACGCTTCGATGCGGTCGCTGCCCAGTTGGACGTGATGCCCGAGGTGGCTCACAACTACCGCCGCGAGCACGCCTGGAACATGTGGTTCGTTCTTGGCTGCGCGACACCACAGGGCATCGCCGACACCATCGCCCAGATCGAAACACAAACCGGCCTGCCGGTGCTCAACCTGCCCAAGGAGGAGACCTACCATGTCGGGCTGCACTTCCCTGTCTGAACCCGTTGTATCCCCTGATCCTTCTGGCCAATCAACCTCAGCAGAGCTGACGCGCCGCCTGGTCGCGCTCACCGAGGCGGGCTTGCCGCTGGTGGACGATCCCTGGGCCTGGCTGGCCGAACGGCTGGACATCAGCGTCGATGCCACGCTCGAACTGCTGCAGGAATTGCAGGCCGAAGGAGCGATCCGGCGCATCGCAGCGGTCCCCAATCACTATCGCCTGGGTTACCGCCACAACGGCATGACAGTCTGGGATGTTGATGACGCGGAAATTGCCCGGCTCGGCCCGCTGATCGGCTCGCAACCTTTCGTCAGCCATTGCTATCGGCGGCCACGCCGCGAAGGCTGGTACTACAACCTGTTCGCCATGGTGCATGGTCGCAGCGCCGAGGAAATCGAGGCTTATCGTGCGCAGATCCGCCGATTACTCGGCAGCGCCTGCCGAGCCGAAGAAATGCTGGTCAGCAGCCGAATCCTGAAAAAGACCGGCCTGCGTGTGGGGCGGCGGGGTTAGAGGTGTTGCTCAAAACCGCCACTCGGGCTTGAACAGGCCCAACAGGAAGAAGATCGTCGTGAAGACCCATATCACCACGGCGTAGAGCCGTATCTGTTCGGCGTTCCAGGGCCAGGCGAACCAGTCGAGAAACAGCATACTTTTCCAGCCTTCGAGCCACTGGGCGCCACCCCAGCTAATGATCCATTTCCAGAACAGGCTGTTCAGCAAGTAGATACCTGCGAACTCTCCGATGCTCATCGGTCAGTCGGAGCGGTTGCCGGTACGCACGACCAGCGTGCCAGCCAGCTTGTCGTGCCAGCCCTGCTTGCGTTTGTCGAAGGCGATCCAGATGAAGCCGAGGCCCAGCGGCAGGCCGGCGATCAGGTAAGCGAAATACCGCCCGATGAGCTGAGCATTGGAGGCGACACCGCCCGTTTGCGCATCGACGATCTTGGCGGCAATCACCATCTTGCCCGGTGTCGCCTGTTTGTAGATCCAGAATGCGACCACCACCACGACCGGGAATATCCAGGAAATCAGCAGATCGACCGGCCCGGCGATGAGGCTGGCGTTGTCCCCGTCGAAATAACCCCAGCCGTAGACGGCTACCAATGCGGGATAAGTGACCAGAGCGGTCAACAGCGTATCGATGATGGCTGCACCGAAGCGCGCCCAGAAGCCAACGTAAGCAGTGCCGAGTTCATTCATAACCGTTTCATCCTTGAGATTCGGTGGAAAAGCAGCTGGCGGGCTGGACGCCTCAGACATTCGCCGCCCGCACCATACCGATCACGATCAGCACGCAGACGAACAGAAGCAGATGGTTGAAGCGCGAGTTAGGCAGCCGGTAGACCCGACCTCGGCTCTTCAGATACACATCGCCGGTCAGGGCGATGATCAGGGCCGCCGGCATGAAGCACAGCAGCGAAACGAAGATGAACCAGCGACGCCGGTAAAAGGGTATCTGCGAATAATCGATATCCACTTTTACCGCTTCGGAACCTTCCATGCTCAAGTCCTTTTGAACGTACGGGGCATTTGTGAGCGCGGACCTTTCGCCCGCCAGGCCGCCTTTATACAGGCTGTTCGCGACACTATCGAGACAGATAGCCTTCCGTCCATCATCAGACCCTCTCAGCCCCTTCATTTGTGACAAATGTCAGGTGCGATATGCGGCCTGCGCCCCACCCTGGCTGCCGCGCGTCGGAGACGGCTGCAGAGGCAGGATGCCCCTATCCGTAACACGGTTTTTATTGTTTCCAATCAAGGATCGACCTGGGCTGCTCGGAGATGCTGCGCTCAACGAATCACGCTACCCAGCGTAAGAAGAGCTAGCTCCCGAGGAGACACGCTCATGTTGAGAATCAGCCATTACCTGCGCGCCCTCGCCCGACCAGCCATGCCGGTGCTGGGTGCGCGCAGCACCGGTGCCAGCCGGCCTCCGGTAGTGATCTGGAACCTGCTGCGCCGCTGCAACCTGACCTGCAAGCACTGCTACGCGACTTCTGCCGACAGCGTTTTTCGCGACGAACTGGACACTGGCGAAGCGCTCAAGGTCATCGATGATCTGCACGCCGCCGGTGTGCGCGTCCTGATCCTGTCGGGCGGCGAGCCGCTGTTGCGCGATGACATCTTCCTGCTCTCCGAGTACGCGCGGGAAAAAGGCTTCTTCGTCGCACTCTCGACCAACGGGACCCTGATCAATGACGGCAATATCGAGCAGATCGCTGCGGCCAGATACGACTACGTAGGCATCAGCATCGACGGCCTGGAAGCCGTTCACGATGACTGGCGCCAGCTCAAGGGCAGCTTCGCCGCTTCGATGCACGCGATCGACCTGTGCCGCCAACATGGCATCCGTGTTGGCCTGCGCACCACCCTGACCCAGAACAACTACCCCCAACTCCCCGCGCTACTGGCGCTGATGCGCGAGCACGACGTACAGAAGTTCTACCTCTCGCACCTCAATTACAGCGGGCGCGGCAAGCGCAGCCGCAAGGCCGACGCTCATCACCAGATGACGCGTGACGCCATGCACCAGCTGTTCGATCAGGCCTGGGATGACGTACAGACCGGACGCGAAACCGATTTCGTTAGCGGTAACAACGATGCCGACGCGGTCCTGCTGCTGCAGTGGGTCGAGAACAGGATGCCCGAGCACCGTGATCGCCTGGAGCGGATGCTGCGCGCCTGGGGCGGCAATGCGTCCGGCGGCGGTATCGCCAATATCGACAACATCGGCGACGTGCACCCGGACACCTACTGGTGGCAGCACACCGTCGGCAACGTTCGCCGACAGTCGTTCCGCGAGCTCTGGCTGGACAAGCCCGAGCCGTTGCTAACCGAGTTGCGCCAGCACCCGCGGGCAGTGACCGGACGCTGTGCCGAATGCCGCTGGCTGTCGATCTGCAACGGCAACACCCGCACCCGCGCCTGGGCCGAGGGCAACCTCTGGGGAGAAGACCCCGGTTGTTACCTCAGCGATCAGGAGATCGGCCTGCCCCAACCGCAGTGCATCCCCAGCGTCGCCATTTGACATCGAGAGCGGCCCAGAGGCCGTCACGACATACCGCAGCACGATGAGAGTTCAGGAGTTCGCATGGATCAGCCACATACCCTTCCCGCTTCGCTCGGCGCGACACTGGCCGCTGGCGAGGTTGCCCTGGTCGGCGCCGGGCCCGGCGACCCCGGACTGCTCACCCTCCGTGCCTGGAGCCTGCTACAACAAGCGGACGCTGTGGTGTACGACCGCCTTGTCAGTGACAGCCTGATGGAACTGGTGCCGGCCAGCTGTGCTCGCCACTACGTCGGCAAGACCAGTGGCTACCACAGCCTGCCGCAACCGCAGATCAACCAGCTGCTTGCCGATCTGGCGCTGCAGAACCTGCGAGTGGTGCGCCTCAAAGGTGGCGATCCGTTCATCTTCGGCCGTGGTGCGGAAGAACTGGAGTTCCTGTTGCAGCGGGGCATCGACTGTCAGGTCGTTCCGGGCATCACCGCCGCGGCTGGCTGCAGCGCCTACGCCGGCATTCCGCTGACTCACCGTGACCTGGCCCATTCGTGCCAGTTCATCACCGGCCATCTGCAAGCTGATGGCGACCTGCATCTGCCCTGGGATGCCCTCGCCAAGGGCGGCCAGACGCTGGTGTTCTACATGGGCCTGGCCAGCCTCGGCGAGATCTCCCGCAACCTGATCGCCGCCGGCCTGCCCGTGGACACGCCGGCCGCTCTGATCGGCAACGGCACCCGGCCAAATCAGCAGGTGGTGCGCTGCACGCTGCGGCAACTGCCGAGCATGGCCGATGAGCAGAACCTCACCCCACCCACCCTGACCGTCATCGGCAAGGTGGTCGGCCTCTTCGCGGACCGCCAGGTAGAACACCCGGCGCGCCTGCATGGCGACCCGCTCCCTGCCACGGAGGCCCTATGCAACTGATGCCCGCCCTGCTGCTGGCCGCTGCGCTGCCAGCCGCCACCTTCGTTGCCCTCGACCTGGCCATTCCTAAAGCGGCCGCAGCCACCTCGCCTGCAAACAGCCAGGCGCTGTATGAACAGCATTGCCAGTCTTGCCACGGCGTCAATCGCCTTGGCGGCGCCGGCCCCGCGCTGCTACCCGAAAGCCTCAGCCGCATCAAGCCGGCCGAAGCTCACGCAGTCATCCGCGACGGCCGCCCGGCCAGCCAGATGGCCGCGTACTCCAGCGTGCTGGACGAATCGCAGATCTCCGCGCTGGTCGATTATCTGTATCAGCCCTCGGCCGTGCCACCGACCTGGACCGACGCCGACATTCGCGCCAGCCACCGCATCATCGAAGACGTGAGCACGCTACCAGACACGCCGCAACACGGGGCCGATCCGCTCAATCTGTTCGTCGTGGTCGAAGCCGGCAATCATCATGTGCGCATCCTCGACGGCGATCGCTTCGAGGAGCTGGCCAACTTCCAATCACACTTCGCCTTGCACGGTGGGCCGAAGTTTTCGCCCGACGGCCGCTTCGTCTACTTCGCCTCGCGTGACGGCTGGATCAGCGTCTACGACCTGCACAACCTGCGCATGATTGCCGAGGTCCGAGCCGGGATTAACACCCGCAATCTGGCCGTCAGCAACGATGGTCGCTGGGTGCTGGTGGGCAATTACCTGCCGGGCAATCTGGTCCTGCTGGACGCAAGAGATTTGTCCCTGATCAAGCACATCCCGGCGGTTGGCGCGGATGGCACGCCATCACGGGTCAGCGCTGTCTACACCGCGCCGCCTCGTGACAGCTTCGTGGTGGCGCTCAAGGACGTGAAGGAAGCCTGGGAGCTGTCCTACGCGGGCGAGCCGGACTTCGAGCCACGGCGCATCGAAGCGGCAGACTTCCTCGACGACTTCTCCTTCACCCCGGACTACCGCCACCTGCTGGCCACATCGCGCAAGGCCCATGGCGGCCAGGTGATCGACCTGGACACCGGCAAGGCGGTCACCGACATTCCGCTACCCGGCATGCCGCATCTGGGCTCCGGCATCTACTGGAAACGCGACGGGAAATGGGTCTTCGCCACACCGAACGTGAGCAAGGGCCTGATCTCAGTGCTGGACCTGCAGAGCTGGAAGCTGATCAAGGAGATCCCTACCGAAGGGCCCGGCTTCTTCATGCGCAGCCAGCAGAATTCGCCTTATGCCTGGACGGACGTGTTCTTCGGGCCGAACAACGACGCCGTGCACCTGATCGACAAGCAGACCTTGGAAGTCGCCCATACCCTGCGACCGATGCCGGGCAAGAACGCCGCCCACGTGGAGTTCACCAATGATGGTCGCTATGCCCTGCTGAGCGTCTGGGATAACGACGGTGCCTTGATCATCTACGACGCCAACACCCTGGAAGAGGTTAAGCGCATCCCGATGAACAAGCCGTCCGGCAAGTACAACGTCGGCAACAAGATCGAATTTGCCGAGGGCACCTCGCACTGAGCGGGCGACCACGCCAGGGTCCAAGCGCCCTGGCGTAAGTGCCGCCTCCAGCGGCCGGGCCTAGCCGCCTCTCGCCGATGATGGAACGCGCCTGCTTTGCCATTTCACTGGCGTTCAGCGGGCATGCCCCATTTTCGTGCAGCTTCGCTACAATCCCTGCCCCCTTCTCCGCAGAGGCCTGCACATGGACATTGATCTCGCCCGTACCTTTCTCGAGATCATCCGCAGCGGCAGCTTCATCGCCACCTCAGAGCGCCTGCACCTGACCCAGACCGCGGTGACTGCACGGGTTCGCAGCCTTGAAGCCCAGCTGGGCTGCCGCCTGTTCATACGCAGCCGGTCCGGCGCGCGACTCACCAGCGATGGCGAGCGCTTCGTCGCCTATGCCAACCAACTGGTGCAGACCTGGGAAGCAGCCCGCCGCGACCTGCCCCTTCCGCGGGGCTACGACAAGCTGCTCTCGCTAGGTGCCGAGGTCAGCCTGTGCAATCCACTGATGCTTGCCTGGATCGAACGCCTGCACCAAGCGCTGCCCGACCACGCCTTGCGCAGCGAGGTGGCCACCGACAGCGAGCTTCAGCACAAACTGGACCTTGGCGTGCTGGACGCGGCCCTGGTGCATCAACCCGAATACCGCGCGGGCCTGCAGGTCGAGCAGCTGCTCGAAGAAAAGCTGATTCAGGTGGTACACAGCCACCTCCCCGAACCCTATCTGTACATCGATTGGGGCCCGGCGTTTCGCAGCCAGCATGACCGCGCGCTGCCCGAGCACATCCGCTCCGCACTCTCCTTTAGCCTGGGCCCCATGGCCCTGCAGTACCTCGTTCAGCACGGCGGTCGGGGCTACTTCCGCACCCGTGTGGTTCAGCGCTATCTCGACGAAGGTCTGCTCAAGCGGGTCGAGCAGGCGCCGGAGTTCAGCTATCCGGTCTATCTGGTCTATCCCCGCGCCGCCGAATCGCCAACTCTGACCAAGGCCATCGCCCTGCTCAGGGAAGTCGCTGAAGAGGAATACGATTGGTCGCGCTGGAACTACGAGATTTGAGCGGGACACTTGAGTAGGTTTTCAAGGCCCAAATCGCTCATTCGCCGAGGCGCTTCATCCAGTTCTGGTACAGGCCGCCAACCAGATCGCTCTGCGTGATCATCCCCACCAGGCGCTGCTCGGCATCCACCACCGGCAGGCAGGACATGCCACGGTCGGCCAGCAGATGAACGAGATCAGTGAGATGGGCGCCTTCCTGCACCGAAACCACCGGCGCGCTCATGAGCCGCTCGACCCGGGCATCGCGGTTGAATGTCAGCCGCCGAACGTTGAGCCGGGAGGGGCTGGGCTCGAAGTGCTGCAAGAGATCGGTCAACGTGATGATGCCGACCAGCTCGCGGCTGTCCGGCTCGACCACGGCCAACGAGTGCAGGCGATGCTGACGGATGATCTGCCAGGCTTTGCGAATTTGGGCAGCGGGGCCGATCCAGTGGAGCTCGCGGCACATGATGTCGCCCGCCGTTACCCTTCCCATGCTCCGACGTATTGCGTGTGTCTCGGTGCGTTTGATCAGCTCGACAAGGTCGTCGCGGGTGATATCGACGATTTCGCCAAAGTCTTCCAACGCGAGATCCACATCATTGCCGGTAAAGCTCATTTGGGCCTCGCCCAGAGGCACGCTAGGGCGCTCTGCATCGCTGCTGGATGTACGTGGCTTGGGATAGGGGTGATGGGTCAGGTTGTTATAGACCAGCGCCGCAGCGATCAATAAAAGTGAATTGAAACCCACCGGAACAAGCAGACCATAGCCCAGCTCACTGATTCCTGGCCCACCGATGGCCGCCACCATCGCCAGAGCACAGCTGGGTGGATGCATGCAGCGCAGCAAGAACAGACACCCGATGGCCAGGCACACGGCAAGCACCGCTGCTGCCACCGTCGGCAACGCACTCAAACCGAGGGCGACCCCAATGGTCGTGGCAATAAGGTTCCCGCCAAGTACAGACCAGGGTTGCGCGAAAGGGCTGGACGAAGCACTGAACAGAATCACCGCCGACGCACCAGCCGGCGCGACGATATGCAGCGTGACCGGGCCACCAAACAGCCACAGGCCGATGGAAACCATCGGCAGCACTACGAGGCCCACACCGATCACCGCGCGCCCCCACTCCTTCGGCCCCACGCTCAGGGGCGCTGGAAAGAAGGAACGCAGCCAGTCTTTGAGGCGCTCTTGCATGGGGGCTCGGCTTGGGGAGGGCTATTGCTTTGAGGCACTGGCCCAAGCCACTGGTTCCGACGAAGCCTCCTGGCCGGCTGCACGGTGAACGCTTGGCTGCGTCAGTCCGGCAAGTGTTTCAACCAGTTCTGGTAAAGGGCTGCGATCAAATCGGTCTGGGTAATCATCCCCACCAGGCGCTGCTCACCATCGACCACCGGCAGGCAGTGCAAACCTCGGTCAGATAGCAGAAACACCAGATCGACCATGTGCGTGTCCTGATTCACCGTGACCACCGGCGACGTCATGATCGAGCGCAAGCGAGCGCCACCGGGGCGCCTCAGCTGACCGAGGCGGATCCGCGCAGGGGTGGAGCGCAGGTGCTTGAGCAGGTCGACCAGCGTGACGATGCCCATCAGCTCGCGCCCGTCGTCCTTGACCACCGGCAACGAATGCAGCCGGTGTTCACGCAGGCTTTTCCAGGCCGCTTGGGTCGAGCACTCGGGCGTAGCCCAGTACAGATCACGGGACATGATGTCGGCCGCGGTCACCTCACCCATGGTGCGGCGCAGGGCATGCTTCTCGGTTTGTTTGATCAGTTGGGCAAGATCGTCTCGGGTGACGTCCACGTATTCACCAAAGTCGGCGAGCGCCTTGGCGACATCGTCCTCGCTGAAACTCATGCGCTCGCTGGGCAGCGAATCGAAGGTGTGATGGCTGTTGACCCGAGCGCCGCGCGGTTTCGGATAGGCGTGTCCGGTGAGGTTGTTGTAGACCAGCGCCACCGCGATCAGCAGTGCCGAATTGAACGCGACGGGATACAGCAGCGA
Source organism: Stutzerimonas stutzeri (assembly GCF_024448895.1). Classification (GTDB taxonomy): domain Bacteria; phylum Pseudomonadota; class Gammaproteobacteria; order Pseudomonadales; family Pseudomonadaceae; genus Stutzerimonas; species Stutzerimonas stutzeri_Q. The sequence continues at coordinate 11,995 of NZ_JAMOIC010000031.1, read as the reverse complement.
GTAACTGACTGCATGAATCTCGGGACTGCCGACCACCGCGACCAGCGCCAGCGCCGCGCCTGGCGGGTGCAGGCAACGCGCGCCCAGCAGGCAGATGATCACCAGCGCACCGGCCATCCCCGCTGCCGCCACCACCGGCAGGCTGCTGGCACCGAGTGACACACCGATCAGGGTTGCCAGCAGATTGCCGACAAGCACTGACCAGGGCTGAGCGAACGGGCTTGAAGGCGCGGCGAACACCAGTACAGCTGACGCCGCAGCGGGTGCGGCAAGGGGCAATGTGAGTGATGTGCCAAACACCCATGCGCAGGCGGGCAATACCACCAGCATCGACAGCGCAACGCCCACAGCGACGCGCAGCCACTCGACGGGCCGCGCCGACAACGGCGCGGGCACAAAGGATCGGCACCAATCGAATAGGCGTTCCTGCATGAGTCCTGCTTGATCATCAGTTGCTTCGAGATGTCGCAGCGGCACTGAAGGCCGGCGCAACACAGCGGATCGAGCAACGCGCCAAAATGTCGCGTCGCTCGATAAGAGCGCACATTATCGGTGCGCCGCCTGAAGTCGACTAATGATTCATCTTGCAGCGTTACAGCAATATGCCTGCTCTAAAGCATCCGATGCAGCAATATCGGTGAATTAACCCAGTCATCAGCTACCGCTATACCGCCTGCTGCATCACTGAATGGTGTAGCCGTTATCCACTACCCAGTCCTGGCCGAAGACGCCGCGAGCCCCTTGGGAGAGCTGGAACAGAACGACATTGGAAACGGCCGAGGCTTCGAGAAAATGGCCTGGCAATAAACGCTTGGTGACGCCCTCGGCCACCTGTTCGAGCTGTTCGTCAGGAAGCCCGAGCGAGCCCCAGATCGCGGTCGCGGTAGGGCCGGGCGAAACTACGTTGATGCGCACGTCCAGCGGTGCGAACTCCACTGCCAGAGTTCGGGCATGGGCGACCAGCGCCGCCTTGCTGGCAATGTAGGCGGCCAGCCCCGGGAAGGTGCTGCGCGTCAGGAAGGTCCCAATGAACACCACTGAGGCCGGCTTGGCCAGCTCGGCACGCAACGCGGCCAGCGTGTTCAGCGCCGCCGCGCCATTGACGGCCCACTGACGATCAAAACAGGCCGTATCGAGGCTGTCACCCAACTCCGCTATCCCCGCATTCGGCACCAGATAGTCCACTGGCCCCAATTCGCCAGCCCGGCGCGCCAGCAGTTGCAGATCGTCTGTCGAGGTGACGTCGCCGCTCACCCAGTGCAGATGCTCCGGATAGGTCTCGAGCAACTGTGACAACCCGCCCAGGCTGCGCGACATAGCCAGCACCCGTGCGCCGCGTTGCAGCAGCGCCGTGCACAACGCCAACCCGATTCCGGAACTGGCGCCGGTCACCACGGCCAGGCGGTCTTTGAATTCACTCTTCATCATCATCTCCGATGCCGGCAATCGCCGAGCCGCTAGCTGCCCGTCCCGGTATGGGCAGGCAGCGGTTTCAAGGGGTAAAGCCGAGGTAAGACGTTGCGGCAGCGGTCAGCCGGGATGGCCATCGACCCGCGCGGCGACCAGCATGGGTGCATAGCGCAAGGCATAGAGCGCGAACGCCAGCGCCCAGCAGATCGCAGCCATCCACAGGCCGATCATTGGCCATTCGCCGGCCAGAAAAACCCGTGCCGCAGCGCCGAGGTTGAACAATACGAAGGCGGCAACAATGCCTGACGGCAGCTGCAGCGGCCGCCCGGTATGGCCGAGCGTGACCCTCGCGATCATCGCCAGGATCAGCCCGCTCATGGAGCCAACCGAGAGTGCATGCAATGACGAGCTGGAGCTGGCCAGCAGGCCGAAATTCCACAACGCCAAACCCGCCGCTGCTACCACCAGCCAGAGCATCGCCAGATGCAGCGACCAGAGCAGCGGCACACGCCAGATTCCGGCGTCGTACCAGCGCACCAGCCGCACCAGATGCCCGGCGGCAATGGCCAGAAAAAGCACCGCAAGCACAATGTTTTGTTGCAGCGCGAAGCCCGCGGCATAAAGCACTGCGATCAGGCCGGTGCCGACCAGCAATGCGACGTCCAGCCAGAGCCAAGGCTTCACCGCTTCGGTATGACCAAGGCCGCGCTGGGTGAAGAAAGGGATGACCCGCCCGCCGATGATCGCCATCAGCGCGGCGATCAGCCAAAGCCCGGCCAGTACGCCCTGGCGCTGGAGGCTATCGTCGCCCTTGGCAAGGCCGCACAGCACCAGCACGTCGGCACCGATCATCAGCGTCAGCACAACAATGATCGGATAGTTGCGCTTCTGCCGGACGACCCAGAGCATGCGCGCCATCAAGACGGTTACGCCGAGCATGAACAGCAATTCCAGGGGGATCAGCAACGCCAGCGGCAGGCCAAACAGCCAGCCCAGTCGCGCCAGTAGCCAGACTGCGGCCAGCGCCATCAGCTTGTTGCCGGACACACCCGGCTGGCCGGTCCAGGTTTGCCCAGCGGTCAACAGAAAGCCCGCCACGATTGCCATGGCAAAGCCGAACAGCATTTCGTGACGATGCCAGGACAACCATCCCCCGGTTGGCTGAAAACCTGGCCAGAGGCCTGTCCATACCGCAACCCAAAGAGGAATCGCGAACAGCGCAAACAAGCTGCCAGCGAGAAAAAACGGGCGAAAGGCAAGCCGCCACAAGGGCGGAATACTCAAGGCTTTTCGCCGATCGATGACTTGCACAAAGGCCTCCTGACGATCTTCTACGTCGACTCACAATACTCGCCTGCGGGCCGAAGAACCGCGGCTCGGAGATTTCCAGAGCCAGGATTACTTTCTACAGGTTAGGACGCGTTTACAGACTTGATTGCGATCAGCTTTTCAGGGAGATGCGAGCAGTAGCGACGATCGGGCGGGGAGATGGCGCGGGAAGGAACAGCCGGTCTTCGGTTTCAACCGGCGCTCTCAAATCCGTAGGGGCGCTTCGGCGAACCGTAAGGACGAATCTACTCGTCTGGCACCGCTGGTGGGATAAATCCCCCCCTACAAAAGCGGTCCGTGCATGGGGCGGCGTTATTACCACGAGGCCAACCGTAGGGGCGAATTTGTTCGCCTGGTACCGCTGGCGGGATAAATCCCACCCTACAAAAGCGGTCCGTGCCTGGACGCGGCGTATCACCGCCAGACCAACCGTAGGGGCGAATTTATTCGCCTGACACCGCTGGTGGGATAAATCCCACCCTGCAAAAGCGGTCCGTCCGGGGCCGCGGCGTTATTACCGCGACGCCACCTTGGGGACGAATGTATTTGCCTTGCACCGCTGGTGGGATAAGTCCCACCCTACAAAGCGGGTCCGTGCCTGCGCACGGCGTATTACCGCGACGCCAACCGTAGGGGCGAATTTATTCGCCCAGAACTGCAGGCGTGATCGGGCCCACCCGGTCAGTAGAGTGGATCACGCTTCATCGATCCACCAAGCGGAGTTACGGCGTATATGAAACAGCCACATCCGCCCTGAGGCAACGAGGATGCGAGTGAAGCGGGCGCCTACTTCGGCTCGTGCTTGACCGTTTCGGTCGAGGCAGCGCTTTCGCCATCACCCATGGATTTGCGGAAGCCACTGATCGCGCCGCCCAAATCCGAGCCCAGTCCGCGCAGACGCTTGGTGCCGAACAGCATGACCACGATCAACAGCACGATCACCAGTTGCCAGATGCTTATGCCCATCATTTTGCGTTACCTCATCGAGTTATAGGTTGCGGTCTAGTGACCGGCGTGAGCTTGTTGGTGATTCGACGTGCCGTGCTGCATGCCGGACGCCTGTTGCAGTACCGACTGATCGATGTCCTCAAAGCGCAGCACCCTACCGCCGTGCAACGCGGCCAGGCCCTTGGCGGCGGATTCGTCCGAGAAGGTCGCCAGCACCGCGCCCATCGCGCCTTTCAACTGGGTGCCGGTGACATAGTAGGCGCTGGTCGCGTCGATCAGGTAGGCGTCATCCGGTTGTTCCCAGGTGCTGCGGCCCATGTCGTGTACATAGAGTTTTGCGTCGAGCATGCGGTTTTCCGGTTGCAGCCACCAGCCGAGCATTTCCGCGGTGGAGCAGAATTTCCGCACCCCGCCCTTTTCCACCGCCTGGCCTTTGGGGCCGGGAAAGTCGCTTATCACCATGCCGCACACGTGGCATTCATCGCTGCTGTGAAAGGCGACCGGTTCCAGCGGCTGTTCATCCCGATCCGCCTCACCGCAACCGGCTAGGCCGAAGAGCAGCGCCGCGGCGATCATGACGCGTGAAGCATGGGTATATAACGCATTCATGGTTACAGTTTTCCTTTTCGTTGATCACGCCAGGCGGCGGCGGAACACACCGTAGGCCAGCAAAAGGGCAGCGCCCACCCAGAACATCAGGCACAGCCAGAGCGCGGCGGCCGGCATCGGCAGATCACTGCCTAGCGACAATACCCCCATGGCGTTGCCACCCTCGAAGCCGGCCAGATTGATCAGGCGGTAGATATCGGCCGGGTTGAGCAGCAGCAGCCAGGGCAACAGCTCGGGGCTGAAGGTACCTTCGCTGAGCACCAGCAATGCCAGCAGCACCAGGTCGAACACCAGCACGAAGAGAAACCAGACGCCTAGCGCCAACCCGGCTGCGCTGGACTTTTCGTTAACCTTGCTGCTCAGCACGTAGGCCATGGCCAGAAACACCCAGCCGAGCAAGGTCGAGGACACCATGAAGCGGCCGAACGCCCAGACCAGCAAGCCGATCTCGATGTCCTCCACCAGCACGGCAATGGCGAGCATGGCGCAGCCGAAGCCGATCAGTACCGCCAGCGCCAGGATCAGGCCGTGACCGACGAACTTGCCCAGCAGGATCTGCCCCCGCCCAAGCGGGTAGGTCAGCAGCAGCATCAGGGTGCCGCCCTCGTCCTCACCGACGATGGCGTCGTAGGCCAGCAACAGCGCAATCAGCGGCATCAGAAAGGTGGCCAGGCTGGCCAGGCTGGCGATGGTCGCCGGAATCGAAGTGAAGCCCAGCTGCCCGGAGGCGGCAGCGCCGAGCCAGGCGATGCCAACCGCCAGTACCGCGAAGAGCAGACTGATGGCAAGCAACCAGCGATTGCGCAAACCGTCGCTGAATTCCTTGCGGGCGATATTCCAGATCTGGTTCATAGCGTGCCCTCCGCCGTGCGTACATCGCCGGCGCGCTCCATGTAGTAGCGATACAGATCCTCCAGCGAAGGCTGATGAATCTCGATGTCTTCCGGCTGGTCTTCGCCCAACAATTCGCGCAGCAGCGGCAGCTTGTGGCCGTTGATGGCCGAAACCTCGACGCTGCACTCTCCCAGCGAGCGCGCGCTGTGCCCGGCAGCGCCCCAGCGCTTGAGCCAACCGGCACTGTCATCTATGCCGCTGGCGCGGATGCGCACCGGCAGGCCCGCCTCGGCGCGCAATTGCGCCAGGCTACCGACCGCCTGCAGCCGCCCCTTGGCGAGGATCGCCGCGCGGTTGATGTGCGCCTCGACGCCCGGCAGCACGTGCGAGCAGAGAATGATGCTGGTACCGCGCTGCCGCAGGCGGTCGACGAGCTGATAGAGGTCGCCGGTGGCGATCGGGTCCAGGCCCACGGTGGGCTCGTCGAGCAACAGCAGGCGGGGCTCGCCGAGCAGTGCCTGGGCCAGGCCCAGGCGCTGGCGCATGCCCTTGGAGTAGGTCTTCACCCGACGTTCGGCGGCATGGGCCAGGCCCACCTGCTCGAGGAGTTCATCGACCTGCTTGAGTGGTGCGCTCTTGAGTCGGGCGAAGTGGCGCAGGGTCTCGCGGCCGCTGAGCTGTGGATAGAAGGTCACGTTTTCCGGCAGGTAGCCGAGTTGGCGGCGAACCTCCGGATCATTCGGCGCGCGCCCAAGAACCCGCACCTGCCCTTCGCTCGGCGCCAGCAGGCCAAGAATCAACTTCATGCTGGTGGTCTTGCCCGCGCCGTTGTGGCCGAACAGGCCCAGTACTTCGCCCTCGCCGAGGGTCAGGTTCAGATCATGCAGCACGGTCATGCTGCCGTAACGCTGGTTCACGCCCTGGATTTCTACAGCGCTCATGGCGTTGACTCCTGCGGCTTGCGCATCGTTGGTTCGGTTGGCGGCTTCATCAGCGGATGGCTGTCCTGCACGCCGGGAGACTTGATCACCGGAAAGGCGCGCTGAACCCAGCGCAGCACTTCGATGCTCGGGCTGTTCATCAGCAGGCGCACCTGCGGATAGAGCCAGAGCAAGCGGTCGACGTTGTCGTTGGGTTCGTAGGGGACGTCGCCCAGCCCATCGCTGTTGCGGTCCCAGCCGAGGTAGTCGCTCCAGTAGTTGCCGCGCCCGTCCTGCGACCACTCCTGAGTGCGGGTGGCGACGTATTTGACCTGCTGCTGATTGCCGATGAAGGCGTTGCCGGAGATGCGGTTGTCTTCCGAGCCAGCGGTCAGATGGATGCCCATGTCGCTGCGCTGGAAGTGGTTGTTCTCGATGGTGTTGAACAGCGAGTTGTAGATGAACAACGCCTTGCCTTCACCGCCGCTGATCATGGCATCCCCTCCGGTATCGCCCCGCTCGACGTCGGTGACGACGTTGTCCTTGAGGGTCGAGTAGGTGATGTAGTTCATCAGGATGCCGTAGTTCTGATCGTGCTCGGAGCGGTTGCCGATCACCGTCAGCTTGCGGCTCTGCATCAGCGCGTAACCGGTGCGCGTACGGCGGGTGATGTTGCCGATCACGCTGTTGTCGTTTGCGAACATGTAGTGCACGCCGTAGCGCAGGTCTTCGAGCACATTGCCTTCGAGATGATTGCCGTTGGAGGTGTCGATGTAGATGCCGTCGCGGGTGTTGCTCACGTGGTTGTCGATGATTCGTGCACCACTTACCGCGAACAGATGGATGCCGTTGCCGCGGTCCTGAGAGCGGACGCTGGCGTCACCCTCGACGCGGTTGCCGATCAGGCTGACATCCCGCGAACTGTCTACCCACACGCCGAAGCCCGGGCCACGCAAGTGGTTGTTGCGGATCACCACGCGCTGCGCTTTGGGCTGGATGAAGATGCCGGCGTTCATTTCGGTGAGGTTGCGTCCCCAGTCGACCACGCTGCAGCCGTCGACCGTAACATCTGAGGCCTCGATCAGCAGACCGTTGCCCTCCCCTTCTCCCTGGAAAACGGCGCCCGGCTCGCACTGCAGCACCATGGACTGATCAATGCTGAACTGGCCGTGGTATTCGCCAGCAGGCAGCCGCCAGTGGTTATCCCCTTGTGCCTGCAACGGCAGTCGGGTGATCGGTTGCAGTGCCGCCTGGGCAGCACCGCAGAAAAACAGGAGCACCAGTAGTGCCAGGGGTTGTTGCCATTTCGTTCGCGACCGCGCCGAAACGGCAATAGGCCCTAAAAGTTGGAGCACTGCGATTACCTTCTTTCTATCCGATGGCTTGCGTATGCACATCTTTCGCAGCCCCCTGTAGCAATTGTAGGAGCCGGCTTGCCGGCGATGCTCTTTGCCCAGCTGATCGCCAGCAAGCTGGCTCCTACAGGTTCGGTTGGCAAACGCAGCTTTGGGTACCGCAGCCAAAGACTGCGGCTCCCTTATCAGGCCAAACTCAGGCCGGCTCGACCAGCATCCGGCCGACCATCTCCATGTGCAGCGCATGGCAGAACCAGCTGCAGTAGTACCAGTGCAGGCCTGGCTTGTCGGCTACGAAGGTGATGGACGAGGTCTGCTGCGGGCTGATCTCCATGCTCGCGCCGTGATTGACCATGACGAAGCCGTGGGAAACATCCTCGATCTGGTCGATGTTGGTGATGGTTACGGTGACTTCATCGCCCTGCTTGACGTTGAACTCGTTGAGGCCGAATGCGGGCGCCATCGAGGTCATATACACCCGCACCTTGTTGCCATCGCGGATGACCTTGTTGTCGGCAGTCAGGTTGATGCCATCCTTCTCGGCGCGCTTCACGGTCTCGGCAAAGAAGGGGTCGTTGCGGTCCCAGATCTTCTTGGTTTTGATCTGGTCGCGGCGGGCCATGATGCAGTCATGCGGCTCGGCGAATGTCGGGCCGTCGTGAACCAGCTTCATTTCATCGCCAGAGATGTCGATCAGCTGATCGTTCTCGGGGTGCAGCGGGCCGGTTGGCAGAAAGCGATCCTTCGAGAACTTGGAGAGCGCGACCAGCCATTTGCCGTCGGCTTCACTGGTTTCGCACAGGGATGCGTGCAGGTGGCCTGGCTGGTAGTGCACATCCAGCTTCTGCTTGATGTAGTTGACCTTCTCGCCGTTGTAGGCGCGTACCGCCTCGGCCATGTTCCACTTCACCACCTGGCTGTCGATGAACAGCGTGGTGTACGCATTACCGCGACCGTCGAAGGTGGTGTGCAGCGGGCCGAGTCCCAGCTCGGGCTCGGCGGCGACCACATCGCGCGGATCGTTCAGCTTGTCGTCGAACAAGTCATCGAGCTTGGCAATTTCGATCATGGTGACCGTTGGCGACAACTTGCCGGCGGCGATGAAGTACTTGCCGTCAGATGAGGTGTTGCAGCCATGCGGGTTCTTCGGCACCGGGATATAACGGGTCAGCTCGGAGCCAGCCCGACCGTCAACTACCGGCACTTTTGAATTGCCAAGGGTGGTGAATTTACCGGCCTTGATGGCAGCTTCGATCCGCGGGATGTTGTAAACCACCACCCAGTCGCGCTCGTTGCGCATCATGCCGCCCAGGTCGTAGGCCTTCTCCGAGTTGTAGCAGGTGGATGCGGCGTACTTGCCAGTGTAGTCGGCGTCGGTGTTGTCGAGGTTGCCGTCGACGATGACCTGAAAGGCCATTTCCATCTTCTCGGCATCGATGACGTTGAACATGGTGTAGCTGTTCTCGTCCTGCAGGTCGAAGACCTTGCCGTCGTTCGGGTGCGGGATGACGAACTCAGCGTTGGCGAACACGTACTTGGTGTGCGGCACCTTCTGCAGGCGCAGGCCGTGGATGGCCTGGACGTTCGGCACGGTGAGCATCTTGTCGCACTTCATGATGTCCAGACGGATACGCGCGACGCGGCTGTTGGCCTTGTCGTTGATGAACAGGTACTTGCCGTCGTACTTGCCGTCAGTCATCGAAATGTGTGGGTGGTGGCAGTCGCCGTTCAGGAACTTGGCGCTTTCGCCCATGATGTGGCGGCTTTCGTTGGTCAGACCCCAGCCGGTAGCGGAATCAACGTTGAAAACCGGGATGCGCATCAGCTCACGCATCGATGGCACGCCGACCACGCGCACTTCGCCTTGGTGACCGCCGCTCCAAAAGCCGTAGTAATCATCCAGCTCGCCCGGCGCGACGTGAATCTTCTGGCGCGCTTCTTTGGCCGCCGCTGCAAAGCTTTCGCGCGTCATCACCGCGCCACCGAATGCCGTCGCCGCCACAGCAGCGCCGGTCAGGGCACTAGCACCCAGAAAGCCGCGCCGACTGAAGCCAGTCTTTTCCGGTGTTTCAGGGGTGTTCTTGATCTTGTCACTCATGGGTGTTGCTCCTTATCGCTTACAGACAGGTCAACGATCGGTTTCGAGCAGCTCGTACGCCGACGGACATTCAGGGTTCCACTACTTGCACTACAGGGATCAGCGTCGGATCGGCCGGCGCCTTCTTGCCGCGCTTTGCGCGCTTGTTCTTCAAGATCAGTGGTGGGCATTTGTTCTCGTTGTGGTAGGTCATCTGGCAGTCGAGGCAGTAGTGGCACTCGTTGTGATTGATGTGCCCGTCCGGGTGAATGGCCTGGATCTCGCATTCCTTGGCGCACAGCTGGCAGGGGTCACCGCATTCCTTGCGGCGCTTGAGCCAGTCGAACAGGCGGACCTTGCTGGTAACCGCCAGCGCCGCACCCAGCGGGCAGACGTAGCGGCAGTACACCTTGCGGGTGAAGATGTTGATGACCAGCAGGATCACGGCGTAGGCGACGAACCACCATTGGCGGTCGAACTTGAGGGTGATGGCGGTCTTGAACGGCTCTACCTCGGCGGCCTTCTCGGCCATCATCATCGACTCGAGCGAGAGGCCGAACAGCACCAGCAGGACGATGTACTTGATGGCCCAGAGCCGCTCGTGCACCGCGAAGGGCAGCTCGTACTGCGGCACCTTGAGCTTGCGCGCGGCTTCGTTGATCAGCTCCTGCAGGGCGCCGAAGGGGCACAGCCAGCCACAGAACACGCCGCGTCCCCAGAGCAGGATGCTGGCGGCGGTAAAGGTCCAGATGATGAAAATCACTGGATCGGAGAGGAACAGCTCCCAGCGGAAGTCCTGGAACAGCGCATGGGCGAAGGTCAGCACGTTAACCACTGACAGCTGCCCAAGGGCGTACCAACCGATGAACACCACGGTGAACACCAGATAGCCGCGGCGCAGCCAGTGCAGGAACTCCGGCCGCTGGGTGAACTTGTCCTGCAGGAACAGGATGACCGTCAGCAGGCCCAGCGCCGCGAGGATCACGCCGATCTGGAACGACTTCTGATACCAGATGTTGACCCACACCGGGCGGTTGGCTTCCTCGATGGCGGCCAGCTCCTCGGCGGTCGGCAGTGGCCGCTCGATGTACTGCTCGGGCATCTGATACGGCAGCTCGAAGCTGGTGAACATGCCGCTGATCGGACCGATCTGGCGGCGCACCAGCAGCTCCAGCGTCCAGGGCGAACCTGGATCGAACGCGGCGTGCTCACGGACGATGAACACCGCCATCTCGCTGAAATCCGGAATGCCGTCGGCATACACGTCGTCCAGCCGCTGGAAGTCCATGTCGCGGAAGCTGATGACGTTGCCGAACTGGCGCAGCTGCACCCGATCGAAGATGCCGCCGCGCACATAGCCAGAGCCTTTGAACGAGTATTCGCCGCTGCCCATCACCGCGACGGCGTGCTCGCCCGGCTTGAGCTCACCCATCAGATCGTCGTAATGCCTGTCGCCCAGCAAGGCGCGGCCGATGGTGGGCGGATTCAGATGGGTGGCGTAGAGGTCGATGAAGGTGTCTTGCACCTCGTCAGCAGTGGCTTCGTCGATGCCTTCGGCCTCGGTGCCCTTGAAGGCCTCGTCGATGTCGCCCTTGGTCAGGTGCAGGCGGCGGATCGCGCCGTTGCCGGTCAGGTCGCTCCAGGTAGCCTCTTCGTAGTAATCCTCGCGGACGGTTGCTGGCTTCTGCGCGATGCCGACGTTGTCTTCCACCAGCCCCAACGACACCGCGACATCGTGGGCCGCGCGCATGACGATCTCGTTGACCACCATCACCGTGACAGTGGCACCGGTGACCGCATCAATGGTGACCGCGTTCTCGTCCCGGGAGCGGCCGACGACGACGCGCTGATCAACCCTGATGCCCTGGTATTTGGCGTTGAAGGCGTGCAGCTCTTCTTCGGGAATGCCGATCAGCAGGATCGGTTCATGGTGCTCGAGCACGTAGGCATCGACGATCACACCCTGCGGATCGAGCAGCACCTGCATGTTGATGGGTTTGCCCGAGTAGGCCGGAATGTCCACCACATTGATGGACTGAAAGGCATAGCCCAGCACCTCATCGTCCTTGGTGATCGTGCGGACTTGATAGTCACCCTCAGCAGCCGAGACGCTTGCTCCGGCGAAGAACTGGTCGATGCGCTGTTGCTCGACCTCATACTCTTTGGCCTGCAGGGTGAATGCGCTGAACATCAGTGCCAGCAGCAGGACGATGCCAACCCCTCGCGCGCCTCTGGTACCAGCTGCGAAACAGAAACGGGAAGTCATGGCCTACCTACTTAGGTTTGCGAATATGAGCTGATGGTAGGGAGCAGGCCTGGCGCTCTCCTTGATTGATATCAAGCTTGGCCGGTACCTGTGATTGCATTGAGCCATGTCAATGCGGGAGGTGGGAGCGGGTACAGCTACGCGAACGTGCCTGTTGCAGGCTTCTACGAACGCTCCCGCAGGCTAGGCCTATATTCGGCAGCTAGCGAGCCCGTTCGTCTATCAGCGCCGTAGGATGGGTGGAGCC
>NZ_JAMOIC010000030.1 GCF_024448895.1 Stutzerimonas stutzeri | reverse complement strand
CTTTCAGTTGCGCTTTGAGATTGGAGTCCAACATGAGCAGCGATCCCCTTCTTGCGAAATTCAGGTAATAAAACGCCCGGACGGATCACGTCCAGGCGTTGGAGCTCGGACCGACGAATCGTCCGAAAAAACAGCCTAGCAGGCGCTGCGTAAGGCGCAGCGCCAGACAGCCGTTTAGATCTTGCCAACCAGATCCAGCGACGGGGCCAGAGTGGCTTCGCCTTCTTTCCACTTGGCTGGGCAGACTTCGCCCGGATGAGCGGCAGTGTACTGAGCAGCCTTCAGCTTACGCAGGGTCTCGGAAACGTCGCGAGCAATCTCGTTGGAGTGAATCTCAACGGTCTTGATCACGCCTTCCGGGTTGATCAGGAAGGTGCCGCGCAGTGCCAGACCTTCTTCAGCGATGTGTACGCCGAAAGCGTTGGTCAGCTGGTGAGTCGGGTCGCCGATCAGCGGGAACTGAGCCTTGCCGACGGCAGGAGAAGTTTCGTGCCATACCTTGTGCGAGAAGTGAGTATCGGTGGTAACGATGTACACCTCGGTACCGGCCTTCTGGAACTCGGCGTAGCTGTTGGCAGCGTCTTCGATCTCGGTCGGGCAGTTGAAGGTGAAGGCTGCCGGCATGAAGATCAGTACCGACCACTTGCCCTTGAGGGACTCTTCGGTGACTTCGATGAACTTGCCATTGTGGAAAGCGTTGACTTTAAACGGCTGGACTTGGGTGTTGATCAGAGACATCTGCTAACTCCTTGTGGGATTCAGAACTTTAACGGCCGCTACGATAACGCAGCCATCCGCATAAGGTTAATTGATTGAGGAAATAACTTCGATAGCTAATAGCTATCGACCTACCTCGTGAGCAACGGCATCCGGTACGACACCAGTTTCGACCGGCAATTCGGCAGCCCGTCTTAAGTGCGACGTCCGGCCATGACTGAACGAGCCCGCTCAATTCGGCCAGAAAGCCCGGATACCTGCAACACCTTGCGCACCCGCGCGCACTGCTCGTGCCAGATCGCCTGGCCCAAGGCCGCCCAGCAAAAAGGCGGGCTGGCCGAAGTAGACCAGTAGCTCGGCGGCGCGCTGCCATCCCAATGGCTGCGCCTCAGGATGTGTCGCGGTAGGCAGTATCGGCGAGACCGTAATGAAATCAACCCCCACTCTCGACGCCATGTCCATTTCGACCGAATCGTGGCACGAGGCCGCCAACCACCTGCCTGATGCTATAGGCCTGCCCAGCTGCGCATGCTGACGCAGTTGCTGCGCGGTCAGATGCCAGCCGGCCGTTGGAAAGTCACCAGCCCATTCCAGAGGTCCCTTGAGCATCACTGCAGCGCGGCCGGCGCTCATGCTCAGAACCTCGCCAGCCAAACCGCGATAGTCCGCCGCATCAAGCAAAGTCGAGCGCAACTGGATGAGTCGCACACCCGCATCCAGCGCTAGGGCCAGGCCGCTCAGCAACTCAGAGGGAGAAAGGTGATTCGGTGTGATGAGATAGTGATCCGGCAATCGCGCTGCCGTGACTATCGGCCGATTGGCCGCTGGAAAGCTGAAACCCAGCAGTTCCTCTGGATCCACCCAGGCCAAAGGTTGTCCCTCGGCACCGTGGGGCTCGCCGGAGAAAGCCAGCACTTCCCATACATCCAGCAGAACCTGCTTGTCCGGGTAGTCATGGCTGACCTGTATCAACGGTCGCGACGCCTTCACGGAAATGCCCAGCTCCTCAGCCAACTCGCGTGCGAGTGCGGTCTCGGCTGTCTCGCCTGCCTCGACCTTGCCTCCGGGAAACTCCCAAAGGCCTCCCTGATGCTTGTCCAGCGGGCGCCGGGCGATGAGTACATGACCATCGCTGCTGCGTATGACACCGGCAGCCACATGGACTCGCTTCATCTCCTGGCACCGCTCGACACCTGCCTGGCCAGCGCCTGCAGACAGCGCCCCGTCAGTGCGGGAATTATCGCTGCGGCATCAGGTACGGTATTCGGCATTGATACGCACATACTCATGGGACAGATCGGTGGTCCAGATAGTCTCGCTGCAGGCGCCACGCCCGAGCTCGATGCGAATCTCGATTTCTTCCTCCGCCATGACAGCGGCGCCCTGCTCTTCCGTATAGCTGGGGGAGCGGCCACCCTGGCTGGCGATGCAGACCGCGCCGAGGTAGACATCGATCTTGCTTACATCCAGCTCTGGCACGCCGGCGCGGCCGACAGCAGCCAGAATGCGCCCCCAGTTGGGATCAGAGGCGAACAGCGCAGTCTTGATCAACGGCGAATGGGCAACGGCATAGCCTACATCCAGGCATTCCTGATGGTTCGCACCGCCATTGACCACAACGGTGACGAACTTAGTCGCGCCTTCACCATCGCGGACGATGGATTGCGCCACTTCCATGCTTACCTCGAACACGGCCTGCTTGAGCTTGGCGAAAAGCTCGCCATTGGCCTCGGTGACTTCCGGTAGCGCCGCTTTGCCAGTTGCCACCAGCATGCAGCAATCGTTGGTGGATGTGTCACCGTCGATGGTGATGCGGTTGAAGGACTTGTTTGCAGCGTCACGCAGCAGGTCCTGCAGGACGGTCTGGGCGACCTTGGCATCCGTCGCGATGTAACCAAGCATGGTGGCCATGTTCGGACGGATCATCCCGGCGCCTTTGGAAATGCCGGTGACCGTCACGGTTACGCCCTGATGTTCGAACTGCCGGCTGGCACCCTTCGGCAGGGTATCAGTGGTCATGATGCCCGTCGCCGCTTCAGCCCAGTGATCTTCGCTCAGGTCAGCCAGTGCAGCCGGTAGCGCTGACTCGATCTTGTCGACAGGCAGTGGCTCACCGATGACGCCAGTCGAGAACGGCAGAATGGCTTGTTCATCGATGCCCGCCAGTTTGGCGAGGCTGGCGCAGCTGCGGATCGCTGCCTGCATGCCTGGCTCGCCAGTACCTGCGTTGGCGTTGCCGGTGTTGGTCAGAAGGTAACGAACGCCTCCCTGAGCGCGTTGCTTGGCCAGAATAACCGGTGCAGCACAAAAAGCATTCAAGGTGAACACGCCCGCAACGGTCGAGCCTTCGGCACAGCGCATCACGACGACGTCCTTGCGCCCTGGCCGCTTGATGCCAGCCGAGGCAATGCCGAGTTCGAAACCGGGGACCGGATGCAGGGTAGGTAAGGGACCAAGACCGACAGCCATTGATGCACTCCTCATGACGGGTTGGGTGGCCTTCAGCCACCTTGAAAAGCAGGGAGAAAAACGCCGCGAGCGGCTAAGCCGGTCGCGGCGTGGAGTCACGAAAGGCAGGTCCGCTTACTGAACCTGTCCATGACAATGCTTGTACTTTTTGCCGGAGCCACACGGGCATGGCTCGTTGCGCCCTATCTTCTGCTCAGTGCGTACGGGCGCGGTTGCGGTTGCAACGCCACCCTCGGCTTCGGATTCATCCTCGGACGGCTCCAGCGCAGATACTTCCTCATGCTGGAACTGCATGCGTTGCGCCAGCTCCTCGGCTTCGCGGCGCAGACGCTGCTCTTCCTCGGCTGGGTCTTCCCGACGCACCTGCACATGGGAAAGCACACGGATGCTGTCGCGCTTGATCGACTCGAGCAACTCCTGGAACAGGGTGAAAGACTCCCGCTTATATTCCTGTTTTGGATTCTTCTGCGCATAACCACGCAGATGAATGCCGTGGCGCAAGTGGTCCATGGTGGACAGGTGGTCCTTCCACAGGTCATCCAGCACTCGCAGAACGATCTGCTTCTCGAAGGTGCGCAGCGCCTCGGCGCCCGCCTGTTCTTCTTTCTCGCTGTAAGCTGATACCAGGGCATCGAGGATACGTTCGCGAAGGGTTTCCTCGTACAGCTTCTCGTCTTCGTCGAGCCACTGCTGAACCGTCAAGCGCGTACCGAAATCGCTGTAAAGCACTGCTTCCAAACCGGCGATATCCCACTGCTCCGGTAGCGATTGCGGCGGAATATGCTGGTTGATGGCGTGATCAAGCGCCTCACGACGGAACTCACTAATGGTCTCGCCAATTTCCTCAGCAGCCAGAAGACTGTTGCGCATGTGGTAGATCACCTTGCGCTGTTCGTTGGCGACGTCATCGTATTCGAGCAGCTGTTTACGCATGTCGAAGTTACGGCCCTCGACCTTGCGTTGAGCCTTCTCGATCGCATTGGTGACCATGCGGTGCTCGATGGCCTCGCCCGATTCCATCCCCAGCGCCTTCATGAAGTTCTTCACCCGATCAGAGGCGAAGATGCGCATCAGGCTGTCTTCCAGCGACAGGTAGAAACGACTCGAGCCGGCATCGCCCTGGCGACCCGAGCGGCCACGCAGCTGATTGTCGATACGACGCGATTCGTGGCGCTCGGAAGCGATCACATGCAAACCACCGGCTTCGAGCACAGCCTGGTGGCGCTTCTGCCAATCGGCCTTGATCTGAGCGACCTGTTCGTCAGACGGATTTTCCAGCGCCGCGACTTCCACCTCCCAATTACCGCCAAGCAGAATATCTGTACCGCGCCCCGCCATGTTGGTCGCAATGGTGACCGCACCGGGACGGCCGGCCTGGGCGATGATCTCAGCTTCCTTATCGTGGTGCTTGGCATTGAGTACCTTGTGTTCGATACCTTCCGTTTCCAGCAGGCGCGACACGTACTCGGAACTCTCGATCGTTGCGGTACCGACCAACACCGGACGTCCGTTGTTCTGGCAATCCTTGATGTCGGTGATGATTGCGGCGAACTTCTCTTCCTGTGTCAGATAGACCAGGTCGTTATAGTCCTTACGCGCCAGCGGCTTGTTGGTCGGGATCACCATCACCGGCAGGCTGTAGATCTGCATGAACTCGAACGCTTCGGTGTCGGCCGTGCCGGTCATACCTGAAAGCTTCTTGTACAGGCGGAAATAATTCTGGAACGTCGTCGAGGCGAGGGTCTGGCTTTCCGGCTGGATCGGCAGCGCTTCCTTAGCCTCGATTGCCTGGTGCAGACCTTCGGAAAGGCGGCGGCCCGGCATGGTACGACCGGTGTGCTCGTCGATGAGCAGCACCTGATTGTTCTGCACGATGTACTCGACGTTACGATGAAACAACTTGTGCGCGCGCAGGCTGGAGTAAACGTGAGTAAGCAGGCCCAGGTTGTGCGCGGAGTAGAGGCTCTCGCCTTCAGCCAGCAGTCCGGCCTTGGTCAGCATGTCCTCAACGAACTGGTGGCCCTGTTCGTTCAGTTCGACCTGCCGGGTCTTCTCATCGATGCTGAAGTGGCCTTCCTGGGTGACGACACCCTCTTCTTCTTCGATGTGCTGCTTGAGCAACGGAATCAGCTGGTTGATCTGCTGATAGAGTTTGGAACTGTCTTCAGCCTGCCCGGAAATGATCAACGGCGTGCGCGCCTCGTCGATCAGGATCGAGTCCACCTCGTCGATGACTGCGAAATTGAGTTCGCGCTGGTTCTTCTCTTCGAGACTGAACGCCATATTGTCGCGCAGATAGTCGAAGCCGAATTCGTTGTTGGTGCCGTAAGTGATGTCGGAGGCGTAAGCCGCACGCTTTTCTTCCGGGGGCTGAAAAGGTGTAACGATGCCTACCGTAAGGCCGAGGAACTCATACAGTGGACGCATCCAGTTAGCATCACGGCGCGCCAGGTAGTCGTTCACAGTGACGACGTGGACACCCTTGCCAGCGAGGGCGTTGAGGTAGACCGCCAAGGTTGCGACCAGGGTCTTGCCTTCACCGGTACGCATCTCGGCGATCTTGCCTTCGTGCAGCGTCATGCCGCCGATCAGCTGTACGTCGAAGTGACGCATCCCCATGACGCGCTTGCCCGCCTCACGGCACACGGCGAAGGCTTCAGGCAGGATCTGATCGAGGGTCTCGCCTTGGCCGAGGCGGGCCTTGAACTCTTCGGTCTTGCTCCGCAGTTGCTCATCGGAGAGAGACAGCATCTGCTCTTCGAGCGCATTGACGGATTGGACCGCCTTGAGCATGCGCTTGACCTCGCGGTCATTCTTGCTACCAAAGAGCTTCTTCATTAAAGGCGCAAACATATCGACAAAGACTTCCATGCTGGGGATGGAGGCACGGCCGCAGGGCCACCACGGCTGCGTGCAAAGGGGGCATTCTACTCGGAAACGTCACAGAGGAAAGGTGCCCACTGCGCAGCCAGGGTTGCTGCGAGCAGCATTGGATCGGTAATAAAAGGATCCAGATAACAGCGCCGTGGGCAATGTGCCGGTATTGCATATCTGCCGCAGGTCGGGATTTCGGCCCTTTGAAGCACTAGACGATGGCAACACAGAGGCTGCGCAGGCATCTGTTAACATGACGCTCTGCAATCCACGAGACCTCGCCATGTCGTTCCGCCCATTGCCGGCCCGAGCGCCCGCATCGCTGCTACGCGAGGCCAAACCGCTCAAGGCGCTATTCGGAGAAACGAGACGACTTGACCAGCTGCAAAAGTTGGTCGAGAGCCAGCTGCAGCCCGCCGCACGCGAATTCTGCCGGGTAGCCTCATGGCGTGAAGGAACGCTGTTGTTGATTGTCACGGATGGACATTGGGCCACCCGCCTTCGATACCAGCAACGTCGATTGCAGCGTCAATTGCAGGGCATGGAGGCGTTCAGAGACCTGAACCGTATCCAATTCAAGGTTCAACCTCCCGAGGCGCCCCGACACAAGCCCGGCCCGGCGCCGGAGCTATCTGTACGCGCTGCCGACAACATTCAGGAGACTGCTCGCGGTATCTCTGACCCCAAACTCAGAGCCGCACTTGAGCGGCTCGCCAGCCACGCTCGTCCTGTCATGGATGATTGACACGCGTCTTCGAAGCTAGGGTGCGGGCACCTTGCGGTGCACGTCCCGGACTTGCGCGTTAGGATGCATTCAGAATTCATCTTTAACGAGGTAACGATGCGCATCCATTCGAAGAGGCATTCGCCGTGCTGATCGGGGCCCTACTAGTCGTCACCTGGGTGATTCTGCTGATTCGTTACCCGCTTCGGGCGGTTCCAATTTCGCTCGGCGCGCTTCTTGGCCTGGGATTGGTTGCAGCATGGGTGATCTGGCAAGAGCAACGTGAGGAAAGACTTCTCGCACAGCTGGAACTACGCATGTCCTATGCGCCAGGCGAGTGCCCGGCCGGCCGGCCGCTACGGATTACTCTCGATAACCATAGCGCCGAGCCGTTACGAAGCCTGCGCTGGGAGGTTGCCGCATACTCGCCAGGCTCGAGCCTGAACCTCGTCAGTTCAAATTATGACTCGCCACAGTACCGCGGCCCGGGCGACCTGCAACCGGGCCAGAATTGGACTTCCTGCGCCCCACTGCCACCCTTACGCGCTGGGTATCGCAGCGCTAGCCTCGAGTTTCGAGCAGAGCGGCTTCAGGGCCACTTCGCAGACTGATCCACATTTTTAGCGGTACGGCTTTCCCAATGAGTGCGAACAAGCATAAGCTGTATGAATAAACAGTATTTAATTGAGCCGAGGTGGTAGATGGCCGTCGAAGTGGTGTACCGCAGCAGCCGGGACCTGGAGCGCTTGTTCATGGATAAAGCCGAAGCCGATCGTCACGATAAAATGCTTGAGTTGGCTGAGGCCCTGGCGTTAGCCCTGCAAAAGGCGACGCCGTCTCTGAGCGAACAACAGGCTGATGACATTGGCATATTCATGGCCCGGCACCGGGAACTGT
This sequence comes from Stutzerimonas stutzeri, assembly GCF_024448895.1. Lineage (GTDB taxonomy): Bacteria > Pseudomonadota > Gammaproteobacteria > Pseudomonadales > Pseudomonadaceae > Stutzerimonas > Stutzerimonas stutzeri_Q. Next base: position 27,441 of record NZ_JAMOIC010000030.1, on the reverse strand, counting down.
TTGCCAGGGCATTCAAAAACAACCCCGAAGCGCTGGCTGAAATACCGCCACTGGATGGCACTGAATGACTTTTCGGAGCCTGGCGGCTGCTTCCTTTTGCCGCAGGCAAGTTACCCAGCGGGCGAAACTAGTTAATCCCTGACCGGTCCATTGGATGCAGTCATCCAACAGGTAACCGGCATGGACAGTCCCTTCAAGAAAATCAGCGATGTGTTTCAGCCCGACTACAACGTCAACTTCAGCATCGAGAAGCCCGACGGCAGTATTTTGCTTACGTTGACAGGCGCAACCGGCGTGGCAGTCAAGCGATTCATAAGCTCGAGTCAGTGGCGGGATCAGCAGCAACTGGAACGTCTTATCACCAGCTTGCAGTTCAGCCTGGCCATCGAGCGAGGCGATCAGAACAGCGCTTATCGATTGACCAAGCATTCGCTCACTGCCACTCAATAAAAACCAGCCTGACTGCCTGCAGGCTGTTGCTGTCAGATCCGCACCGCCCTTCCAACTAAAACAACAAATCCGGTTGCCTGCTAGAACGTGACGCCCATGTGTGGCGCCTCTGCCGTGGGCGTCTGTCAGCTTGCGAACAGGCTCCGCTCAAAGCCAAGCCAGTGCCTTGGCTCGAGCCACTGCCTGAGTGCGCCGAGCCACGCCCAGCTTGGTATTGATGCGACGCGCGTGAGTCTTGACTGTGTGCAGGGAGATGAAGAGCTGTTCGGCAATCTCCTGATTCGAGCAGCCCTGAGCTATCAGCCTCAGCACCGTAAGCTCGCGATTACTCAAAATCATCTCTTCACTTGAAGGGATCAGCTCATCGGGTTCCCGCTCGAACTGCAGCAGCCGATCCCGCAGACTTTCCCCTTTGCCAGTCGGCAACACTTTCCCCAACCAGTGCGATTGACGGTGCTGTAACTCATACAGAGGCTTGACCAGATGCTGCCTCGAAGCCTCACCGAGCGCTTTGCGTAATTCCAGCTCCGCCTCGTCGTGCTGCCCATCGAGCTGCAGCGCTTCGGCAAGTGTGAACCGACATTCACAGGCAAGGCCAAGCCGCTGCGAGCGAAGATTCTGCTCGATCAGCTCACGCAGCGTATCGATCGCCAATACGCAGCGCCCCGAGAACATGTCGATCACAGAAAGATAACGCTGCACCCGCGGTAGTAGCTCATAGAATCCTGACGGAGCCAGAAAGGTATGGCCGTCATACAGGTCCAGAATCTGCAGGAAACCTGCCTTGGCTTTTTTGAGCTGCCCCTGATAGAGCCAGGTTACCGCCGTAATCAATGGCAGGATGCCGCGGAATCGCGCTTCAGGAACATGCCGCCACTGGGTCAGACGCTCGGCTTCGCGCAGCCAGTGATAAGCGGTCGGGATTTCCTGATTACGGGCCGCCAATTCCGCCAGCCCGACATAGCCAAAGAACACATAGGAATCGCCACAGGTTTCTGTCTCGATCCGTCCCTGCTGGTAGGCCTCCCGCGCGCCGTCGTCGAGCCCCTGATAGGCCAGAAGATGTCCTTGGAGGAGTTTCAAACGCCCGATGATGGGGCTATGCCGAACATTGTCACGCAGCACCAGCAGCGATTCCTCCAGCACCCCAACGGCTCTTTCGAATTCGCCAGTCATTTCGAGCAGCTGAATACGATCAACGTTGAGCATCGCCTCATACAGCACGCTGCCTTTGAGGCGCGCAAGCTTCATCCCTTCGCTGTTGTACTGCTGGGCCAATTCGAGTTGGCTTTCGGCCATTGCCTGCTGTGATAGGGCTTGGTAGCAGAGCACCCGCTGTGCCCAGGCGTGGTCGGATAGAACTTCAAGAGCCTGCAGACAGTAACTCCTGGCCTCAGGCTCACCACGCAACCGCGCAAGGAAGCCTCGCAGCGCCTGCCACTGGGCCAGCAGCTGTGCCTGACGACGGGCATCAGGCTGGGGAAAGAACTTCGCCAGGTCGGCGAGACAATCATCCACTTCGTCGAGACGAGCGGAAATGATCAATGCCCAGCCGTGCAGGACGATCAGCCGAGTCGTACTGTTGAAAAGATCCTGCGGCAGCTCGCTTCGCCACTTCATGAAATGCGAGACGTTGTCACCGATGAGCAACTGCTCCTGACCGTAACGCTGCAGAAAGTTCGCAGCCACTTCCGGCTGTCCGGCCCAAAGCGCGTGCTCTACCGCCTCTCTCATTTCACCGCGATTGGCAAACCATTGGCATGCGCGCAAGTGCGTCTGGGTAGGCGACACAGCTTCAGGCATCCGCTGCAGCATAAGTGCGAGCGGCCGCCACAGGCGGAACCACTCTCCGCAGTTGTCGATCTGGCGAATGAATAGTTGGAAAGTTTTCAAAACATCGAGAATGTCGGCGCCGATGCCGTCAAGGATGTGCTCGCACAGCTTGGTCGAGAATCGAGGCATTCGCGCCAGGGTGAACAGCGCTCGGCGAACCTCTTCGCTCTGCCCCTCCAAGACCTCTTTCTGCACGTAATCGCGTAGTAGTGGCGTTCCAGCGACCAGACGCTCACGGACGGCCTGTTCGTCAGCGCTTAACAACAACAAGCTAACCCCGGCCAGCCAACCCTCAGTGCCGGTCAACAGTTGTTTAAAAGTGTCTTCCACCAGCTCCAAACGGTGCGCGCGTAGCAGCTGCCTTAGCTCTGTGCCGGTCAGTGCCAGCGCCTCGGCTTCCAGCTCATAAAGATCGCCCTGAAGTAAAAGTCTGGGCAATTTCCACGCGGGTTGTCGTCGACTGCTGACCCACCAGCTCACGGACTCAGGCCCCCGCTCAAGAAGCAGGTCAAGGCAGGCATCGAATTGAACGCTAGTCTCCCGCGGATAATCGTCCAGCATGATCCACAACGGGCGCGGGAACTCATCCAGCAGCGTCACGAGATCCTGCTGGACATCACCACTTGCCGAAGCCGCGCAGTGAAGGACCTTGCAGAGCTGAACATAGAGCGACTCAGCCGTGATAGGTCTCCCACCCAAATCGAGCCAGACGAGATGGGTGTCGCCAGGCACCAGTCGAGCGCATTCATTCATCAACACGCTTTTTCCAAAACCTGCAGGCGCGCAGATCAGGCGCAGCCGACAGCGAGCCTCAAGCAGTGCGTTGACGAGCCGTGGCCTTGGAACATGAAGAGGTGGAAGACGTGGAATAGTCGCAACTTGAACCTGCGCGGCGGCTTCTGTGCTGAGGGCACCAGGGTTGAAGCGTACGGACATAGCGAGGTTTCTCTTATTCGTATCAGTCCATTGAGGAATGCGATCAACGCCGATATCAGGCCCACTCCGGAGCTCGAACCGATTATCGCGGCGGTGCGCCTTAATAACCTGCACGATTGCTGCTCTTTTGTCGAATCGCTGGAGATCCATTTCTGCGGCTTGATGCCGCACAACTTCCACGGCTAAAAAGTAACACCCTCGGTCACACCGGAAATAAAAAGGCGGCCAACTGGCCGCCTTATTCATCTTTCAAATGCCACTCGATCAACGCACCCCGGCATTACGAAGCGCGGCGGGCGTGAAGTCTCGTGCCGATGCTTTATAGCCAAACTCGTGTGCTTTCTCTTCATTGCTCATGCCGATCGCGATATAGCGACCGGAAATCACGTCGTAGAGAGCCTCGAAGGCATAAGCCGGGACCTGATGCTGGTAGTACTGCAACAGGTGCGCCTCACCGACACGCCAAAGCTGACCGCGTCCGTCATAAAGCTCGGACTGAACAATCTGCCAGGTGTCCTCGTCGACGAAGAAACGCCGCTTGGCATAAATATTCCGCTCGCCATTCTTCAGAGTGGCTTCGATTTCCCATACACGATGCAGCTCGTAACGTGCCAGATCCTGGTTGACGTGACCGGCTTTCAGGATATCGCTGTATTTCGCTTCGCTGGAATTGATCTCGTAGCTGTTGTAAGGGATGTAAAGCTCCTTCTTGCCCACCAGCTTCCAGTCGTAGCGATCAGGCGCGCCGCTGAACATGTCGAAGTTATCGGTGGTACGCATGCCGTCTGCTGCAGTGCCAGGACCGTCGTAGGCCACCTGGGGCGCACGTCGAACGCGACGCTGGCCGGCGTTGTAAATCCAGGCCTGCCGTGGCTCCTTCACCTGATCCAGCGAGTCATGAACCAGCAGAACGTTGCCCGCCAAACGCGACGGAGCGGTCACACGCTGCTTGAAGAACAGCAGCGCGTTCTTGGCGCGCTCTGCGTCCAGATCGGTCATGTCACTAGGAAATGCCACCTCGTCCTCGAAGTGCACCAGGGTGTAGTTGCCATTGGTCTGCGGGGTCGCTTGCACGATGTTGCGGCGTACGTTGCCTCCGCGATAGCGGGTGATATGGTTCCAGACGACTTCCAGACCGGTCTTGGGAATCGGGAAGGCGTAGTAGCGGCTGTCAGAGAAGTTGGCGATTCCGTTACCGCCGTCCACCAGCTCGGTATTGGAAGCGCTTTTCTTGGCCGCTTCATAGATCCGGTCGGGCACGGCTGCGGAACGATGGGTTGGAAACACACGAATCTTGTAGGTTTCCGGATAGCGTTTGAACATGGCCTGCTGGCCCGCTGTCAGCTTGTCCTTGTATTGATCAACGTTCTGAGCGGTGATCACGAACTCTGGCTGTTCATTCTTGAAGGGATTGGTCAGATGCCCGTTATTCAACGGCGCGGCATCGGTGCTCAAACCGCCAGTCCACGCTGGAATGGTTCCATCGGCGTTACCTGCCTTCTCGGCACCCAATGGGGTCAGCTCATTACCCAGCTTGGCGGCTTCCTCTGGTGATACGGCAGCCATCACGCTGCTCGCCAGCAGAGAGAAGGCCAAGACACTGAATAGTTTTCTTGTTGTTTTCATACGTTTCCAGTTCCTCTTGATCTTGTTTTGGCCGGAGGCCTTGCATGCAGCCTGACGCCAGGCGGAGCCCTGTAGAGCCCCGCACGACGATACCTTTGATGCCTCCTTAGAAGTTCACGCCTACGCTAAGAGCGAGAAAGTCACGATCGACCAGCGTGTTGTAGTCGCCACCGAAGAAATCGGTATACGAAAGGCTGGCGGTGTATGCGTTCTGGTAAACAGCGTCGACACCCACGCTGATAGCCTTCGAGCCTTCGTTGAACAAACCGTTCGGACCATATCCGTCGACGTCATGAGAGAAGGAAACGTTGGGCGTAAGGTTCACACCTGCAAACACGTTGCTGTAGTCAGCCAATGCGCGAAGGCGATAGCCCCAGGAGTTAGCGGTTACGAAGCCGTCATTGCCGTAAGCCGCCAACTGGCCGGCATCATCTGGCGTGCCGTAAATAGAATCACGACCGTAGCGCAGTTCGCTGGTGCTTTCCAAGGCACCAACGTGGGCGTAGCCAACCTCACCTACGACTGTTACACGGCCAGCCCCCAATACCTGGTCGAAGAAGTGGGTGAAAGTAGTTTGAATCTGAGTGATTTCTTTACGGTTATAGCCGCGATTGTCCGCACCGAAAGAACTGGCAACAGGAGAAATCCCTGGAGCGATCGGGTTTAGTACCGCGCGCGTCACGTCGGTTGTGTTGATCTGAACTGGAGCATTAGGACGATAGCTCACTTCACCGGACCAAGCGGTCCCGGTAGGAAGTGTGGTCGAGAAGCTAAGACCATACAGCCGGATATCTTCTGGGTACTCGAGATAGTACTGTCCTCGGCCCAGCATGACGCTCTGAGCGAGACCTGGCCCTGATCCCGGAGCAAGTCCATTAGCCGTACCGATTATTCCAGGAAGAGCAGCAGCAGTCCCGAGACCGGCTGACTGGGTGCTCACGATCGGCGTGCGGCTATGGTAGTTCATGAAGTAGGCGCCGTATTCCGTTGCGTCTCCAAGCCAACGCAATGCCAGACCGAACTGGCCGGAGTCGCGCGCGTCGCGGTCACCACCGCGAGGCATTACGACGCCTTCAGAGGTTACGTCGAAGCCTTGACCAAAAGCCGCGGCAATTGGTTGTAGCGGCTGGATTGCCGGGTTACCCACGTGGTAGTTGTTGTCACAGCCGTCCTGTACAACATCCGACCCAAAAAACGTTCCGCAGTTATCAACGATGGTCTGGTCCCATTCGAGCTGATAAAACGCCTCCATACTCAAACGATCGCTAACGCTCTGCGATACATAAAGCATGTTTACCGGTATCAGTCCTTCTTTGATTTCTGCTCCCGGACGGCGAAACGCCGCGGCGTCCAGTGGATTGATCGAGTTAATCGAGTTACCGATAAAAGTACTCTCGCCCCAACTAACGACCTGCCGGCCCACTCGTACAGTACCTGGGAGATCGCCTACGTAATAGTTATGGTAGAGAAAGGCATCAAGGATTTGAGCGCCTGAAGACTGGGCTGCTTCTTTACGGTTGCTATCACTGATGTCTTTGAACAGCCGGTTTTCATCCTTCAGTTCGAAGTCATACCAGTATTTGCCACGAATGAATGCGCCGCTGTCGCGATACCGCAATTCGAGATCATGCACACCTTTGAAAATCTTGGAAAAGGTCTCACCTTTTTTGAAGTTCAGACGCCCATCATCACCGGTCTGGGTATATCCGGTACCGCCATTGTTGATCCCCACCAGATCCATATCCCGATCGGTTGTAGACCAGCTGGCGCCGATAGACATGGAGGAGTCGAACTGACCTTCGACTTCCCCGATATTGAAGTTGACGGCATAAGCCGGTGCGGCGGTGCCCAACGCGACCGCGAGGGCCAGAGTCTTGGGCTGGAAGATTCCTTGCCTTGTTGTTTTTGTCATGAGGCGCTCCTGGTTGGTTCGAAGTACGCTCACCCTAACCACACGGCAGCAGGGGGTTAAGCGCACTAAGGTTTGATTTGTTTTGTAATCCTTAAGTATGAACAGCCTTGCCACCGTTGGCCTGCAAAGGCTCCCCGCCTGATTTCATTGCAGGCGCTAGCGAAGCTATCCGAGAGCTTAGCTGCAAGCAACCTTCTCGCAACTCCCGATGTAGAGCACCTGAGACCCTGTTTGCTGAATTCGCCCCTTCCAGTCGCCCTCAGCCTGATATTTCTTGAGCACAGGCGTGAGAGGAAGGGCATGAAAACTTTTAGACACGACGCTCTGCTTCAGCCCAAAAGGTCGCAAGCGTTACCGAAGCAGAATGCATGAGGCGAAACGAAACAGTCAGCAAAGGAACCATTACCCAGCGCTGGGCCAAGGCACGGGTTCCGCAACCGGTAAATGAGGACTGAACGGGAGCAAAACTTACTTCCCGCACCGCTGAAATGCGCAACATCGGCAAAGGCTTGCCGTTTCACTGCGCATGACGCCACCCAGCAACTCGCTAGGCGGCTGGGCGGCTTGGCAACCGAGGGTTTCTACATGCCCTTCACAGCATAGATGCCGGGTGCGTTACGCCAGTAGCCTTTGTAATCCATGCCGTAACCGAATACGTAACGGTCAACGCAGCTGAGCCCGACGTAATCGGCCTTCAGGTCAGGGCGAGCCTTGCGCTCATGATCCTTGTCGACCAGTACGGCTGTATGCACAGCGGCGGCACCGGCATGGCGGCAAAAATCGATGATTGCCCCGAGGGTATGCCCTTCATCGAGAATGTCATCGATGATCAGCACATCCCGATCCATGAACGAAATTTCCGGTTTGGCTTTCCAGAACAGTTCGCCACCACTGGTCTCGTTCCGGTACCGCGTCGCATGCAAATAGGAAAGCTCAAGTGGAAAGTTCAGTTTCGGAACCAGCTTGCCTGAGAAAATCAGCCCCCCGTTCATGACACAGAACACCACAGGGTTTCGGTCAGCCAATTCGGCGTTGATTTTCGCGGCCACCGCATCGATTGCGGTTTCCACCTCTGCTTCGGCGTAAAGGCAATCGGCTTCAGCCATGATCTGGCGTACGTGTGCAAGATCGGCGGACATGGCGATGCTCCAAAAAGTGATGAGATCGGAGCAGCCCGATCGGCTGCCCGTAAATTTAAGGGGCGGGACAATACCGATGCGACCCCGACGAGGGCAACCCCTGCCTGACACATCAATAGCCGCTAACACCTTGATGCATTAATCTACGCCGGTTTATTTGCCCGCCGGAGCCAGCCATGACCATTCGAGAGATCCGCCACCCGCTTATTCGCCACAAACTTGGGCTGATGCGCCGTGCCGATATCAGCACCAAGAACTTCCGCGAACTAGCGCAGGAGGTGGGATCGATCCTGACGTACGAAGCGACGCGTGATCTGCCGTTGGAAAGCTACAGCATCGATGGTTGGTGCGGCCCCGTCCAGGTCGAGAAGATTTCCGGCAAAAAGATCACCGTAGTGCCAATCCTTCGTGCAGGCATCGGCATGCTCGATGGCGTCCTCAGCCTGATTCCAGGCGCCAAGGTCAGTGCGGTCGGCATCGCACGGAATGAGGAAACGCTACAGGCGCATACCTATCTCGAACGCCTGGTCGATGACCTCGACCAACGACTGGCCATGATCATCGACCCGATGCTGGCCACGGGAGGTTCCATGGTCGCTGCGATCGACATGCTGAAGAAGGCGGGCTGCAAGGAAATACGTGCCCTTGTGCTGGTTGCGGCGCCGGAAGGCATCGCCGCAGTGGAGAGCGCCCACCCTGACGTCATCATCTATACCGCCTCGATCGACGATCGGCTGGACGAGAATGGCTACATCATGCCCGGTCTGGGCGATGCGGGAGATAAGATCTTCGGCACCAAGCAGAAGGACATCTGAGCATGTCGCAGCCCATGGAAGACCCGCTCGGGCGTCAGGTGCTGGCCGGCGCGCAGATGCTCTTCGTCGCTTTCGGCGCGTTAGTATTGATGCCGCTCATCACCGGGATGGACCCCAACGTAGCCCTGTTCACTGCCGGCATCGGCACCCTGCTGTTTCAGGTCGTGACCAAGCGTGAGGTACCGGTATTTCTGGCATCGAGCTTCGCGTTCATCGCACCGATCATTGCAGCCAAAAGTGATTTCGGTCTGCCCGCGGTGCTCGGCGGCGTGGTGGCTGCTGGTGTGGTTTATATAATTCTGGGCTTCGCAGTTCGCCTGAAAGGTCCCGGATTCATCGATCGTCTGCTGCCGCCAGTGGTGATCGCGCCTGTGATCATTTCCATCGGTCTTGCGTTGTCGCCCGTGGCGGTAAACATGGCCATGGGCAAAGCCGGCGACGCCAGCGCGCAACTGGTGCCATACGAAACAGCCATGATGATTTCCATGCCTGCTCTGCTGACCACACTGCTGGTAGCGGTGCTCGGCAAAGGGCTGTTCAGATTGGTGCCTATCCTCGCTGGTGTTGCGGTGGGCTACGGCCTGTCGTTCGCCTTTGGCGTCGTCGATACCTCTGGTATTGCTGCGGCGCCCTGGCTCGCCGTCCCGAACTTCGTCACTCCCGAGTTCCACTGGGGCGCGATCCTGTTCATGGTTCCCGTCGCGCTCGCCCCGGCCATCGAACACATTGGCGGCGTGGTCGCGATCGGTGGCGTAACGGGCAAGAATTTCATCAAGAAGCCCGGCCTGCATCGCACCCTGCTGGGTGACGGCCTGGCAACTTCCGCTGCCGGCCTGTTTGGCGGCCCACCCAACACCACGTACGCGGAAGTCACCGGCGCGGTGATGCTGACCAAGAACTACAACCCGAAGGTGATGACCTGGGCGGCAGTGTTCGCCATCGTCCTGGCCTTTATCGGCAAGTTTGGCGCCGGTCTGCTGAGCATCCCGGTACCGGTCATGGGCGGCATTCTGTGCCTTTTGTTCGGCTCGATCGCCGTGGTCGGGCTGAGCACGCTGATCCGCCATCAGGTTGATCTGGCCGAAGCACGAAACCTTATCATCGTGTCGGTGACGCTGGTGTTCGGCATCGGCGGCATGGTTTTCGGTTATGGCGAGTTCAGCCTGTCGGGCATCTCGCTGTGCGCCATCATCGCCCTGCTCCTGAATCTGGTGCTACCGGGCGGCGAAGGTTGGAAGAACAAGCAGCTCGACGAAAACAGCTGACGTGAAGCTGCCAGCACCTCGAGTGCTGGCAGCACGGCCCCGCCCTACAACCGCCACTCCATCCCCACTGCATGATCTGCGGCAAGACGAGTAGACTGCCGCCATGACCTACCCCGCCATTCCACACCGCCAGATAGCCGATGACAGCGTCAGCTGTTCGACCTGCGCAGCCTGCTGCTGCCGGCTCGAAGTTCTGCTGCTCGGTGATACGGGTGTGCCGTGGCGCTTCATTGACGAGGATGACTGGGGTGGGCAGGTGATGCGGCGTCTGGATGATGGCTGGTGCGCAGCGCTCGACCGGGACAGCATGCGCTGCACCATCTATGAACAGCGCCCCATGATCTGCCGCGAGTTCGAACTGGGGTCCGAAGACTGCCTGGAAGAGCGCAAGGGCTCCTCAGCTGCCTATCTGGAAGATCGCTGACGGCAAAGCCATGCCGTCAGCGGAACAGATCAACGGTGCTCAGAACGAAGCCCGATAATGCAGGGCATAGCTCTCGATACCATCGTTGGGGTTCTTGATACCGGCGTTGGAGTAGTGAATCGCCCGGATGCCCACTTCATGACCGCCGGCGAAGCGCAGACCGGCTCCAAAACGATCCTCGAACTGGAACGATGAACCCAGATCGTTATTCTCAACCTCGGTGTTCTCGAACGCTGCGATGCCGATCCCTGCCTCCAGGTAAGGCTTTACCGCATCGCCTGCGAACTCATAGACGAAAACAGGCGCCAGCGACACGCTGTGGTTGGCGGAGGTCTTGTCCCCTTCCCAGTAGGTGTATCCCGCATCCCAGTAGCCAGTCAGTCGACCCACGCTCGTCTGGAACCAGCTGCGGTTGAAATCGACTTGCGTACCGATGCGATAGGTCATCGTGGACTCACCGGTCTGGCCGACCGCAACGGTGAGATCGAGCGCATGAGCAGCCGCTACCTGACCCAGTGAGACAGCCGCAACCGCAGCGAGGGAGATCAGTTTCTTCATACGGAATTTCCTTATCAAAACGTAGGCCGCTTTTGTTTATTCAGTATTACTTAATTACAGAGCCGCTCCGTTACCGAGAGTTCCTAAACAGAACAGTAGGAAACTGTACCGTTTTCGCCCCAAAGTACCGGCAGAACCGCAGACAATCGCCGGGGATCACCACTACTCCAGAACCTAGATGACGATAGCCCGTCTGCCAGCCGATGATGCGTTGCCAGTACGCTTTCCAGATGTCTGGCGACTGCGGCTCCCGTATCTACAAGTGCCACGGACGCAGGCAGCATTTCACGCAGCAGCGGTTTGACGAACGGGTAATGGGTGCAGCCCAGAATGACTGTGTCACAGCCTTGCTCGATCAAAGGCTGAACGAAACCCGCGAGCAGCGAGCGCGTGCCTGGAGTGTCAAGCTCACCCGCCTCGATGCGTTCCACGAGCCCAGGACATGGCTGGGTGATGACCCGGACATCACTGGCGAAACGATCGAGCAAGGCGGCAAATTTTGCGCTTTTCAAGGTGCCCGTCGTGGCAAGCACTCCCACCACGCCGGAACGTGTGGCAAGAGCGGCCGGCTTGACTGCAGGCTCCATGCCCACCAGCGGCAGGTCCGGGTACAGCAGACGAAGATCGGCGATACCCGCTGCAGTCGCAGTGTTGCAAGCAACCACCAGCGCCTTGGCGCCCTGCTCCAGCAGAAAACTTACTATCGAGCGACAGCGATCACGAATGAACTCAGGGCTTTTTTCGCCGTAGGGCACGTGCCCGCTATCGGCCAGGTACAGCAGTGATTCATTGGGAAGACGCGTCCGGATTTCCCGAAGTACCGATAGCCCCCCTACCCCGGAATCGAAAACCCCGATTGGCGCGTTGTCAGCCATGTCGGCTACCGCAGACCGTGCAGCCAGGGTCACGCTTGACCTTGAGTTCGCGAAAGCGACTCGACAAGGCGTCCACCAGCAGCAACCGACCAATGAGCGGCTCGCCAAAGCCGGCCAGCAGCTTGAGCGCCTCGAGGGCTTGCAGGCTCCCCACCATTCCAACCACGGGTCCCAGCACGCCCGCCTCACTGCATGTCAGTTCGGCTTCGCTGCCGTGCCCGTACAGGCAGTGGTAGCAGGGGCTCGTCTCCAGCCTGGCATCGAATACTGAGAGCTGTCCTTCCAGACGTATCGCGGCACCGCTGACCAGCGGCTTTTTAACCGCCACGCATGCCGCGTTGATGGCTTCGCGCACGGCGAAGTTGTCGGTGCAATCGAGCACCAGATCCACGGCGGCTACGGCCGTTTCAAGAGAGTCGGCGTCCATCGCCGTACGATGTGGCACCAGCTTTGCCAGCGGATTCAACGCTGACAACCGCGCCATCGCCGAGTCCACTTTCTCCCTACCGATGGAAGACGAATCGTGTAGCACCTGACGTTGCAGATTAGTCAGGTCGACGCTGTCGAAGTCAGCCAGATGCAATTCGCCGACCCCGGCAGCAGCCAGATACAGCGCTACCGGCGAGCCCAGCCCACCGAGGCCGACAATCAGGACCCGGCTCTGCTTGAGCTTCAGCTGGCCTTCAATGTCGACCTGCTTGAGCAGAATCTGCCGGCTATAGCGCAGGAGCTCGTCGTCGCTAAGCATGTCGCCCTCCTGAAGTTGACTCATGACCAGGAACCCAAGGTGACTCGTTCGTGGCCGCCCAGATCGGTGCGACTCTGGGCATCGGCGAACCCCCGATCCATCAGCAGCTGACGCACCTCGTGCGCCTGATCGTAACCGTGCTCCAGAACCAGCCAACCATCTTGTAATAGATAGTCTGGCGCACTGGAGATGATTTGACGGATGTCGTCCAACCCGTCCTCGCCAGCCACCAGGGCGCTGTCTGGCTCAAAGCGTAGGTCCCCCTGCAGCAGATGGGGGTCGCGGGCGCGGATGTAAGGAGGGTTGCTGACGATCAGCGAATAACGCTGCCCACCAAGCGCAGAGAACCACTGGCTTTCGAAGAACCTGACATTGGGCAACTTCAGTCGCTCGGCGTTGCGGGTCGCCAGCGCGACGGCTTCAGCGATACGGTCGACACCTATGACGGACCACGCCGGGCGGTCATTGGCCAGGGCCAGCGCGATCGCCCCGGTACCCGTCCCCAGATCAAGAACGTCACGCGCTGTGGCCGGCACCAACTGTAGCGCCGTTTCGACCAGCAGCTCGGTATCGGGGCGCGGAATCAGGGTGTGCGGGGCAACCTCCAGATCCAGACTCCAGAAACCCTGTCGACCAAGGATGTAGGCTATCGGCTCGCCCTGACGCCGCCGCGCGAGGTCAGCCATGAAACGTGCTTCACAATCGTCCGGAACTTCCCGTTCTGGCCAGGTGCGCAGGTAGCTGGTCGGCTTGCCGAGCGCTGCTGCCAACAGCCACTCGGCGTCGAGCCTGGCGCTGGGTGATTCCGGCAAAGTGGCCGAACGAAGCAGGGACTCGATGGAGGACATTAGCTTTCCGTAGGCGCGGCTGTCAGGCGAAGCAAGCCGGAGTCGATTGAACGGTACGTCGTTGAGCGGTGAACTTGCTTAGTTGGTAGGTCAGTCGCCCAAGGCTGCCAGCTGGTCAGCCTGATACTCCTGCAGCAAGGGCTCGATGACTTGCTCCACCGCTCCGCCGATAACCTCGTTAAGCGAATAGAGCGTGAGGTTGATGCGATGATCGGTGACGCGGCCCTGCGGAAAATTGTAGGTCCGTATCCGCTCGGAGCGGTCGCCTGAGCCAACAAGCAACTTGCGCGTGTCGGAGATTTCCTTATGCGCGGCACTGTCCTGCACATCCTGCAGCTTGGCCGCCAGCCATGACATGGCCCGGGCTCGGTTCTTGTGCTGCGAGCGCTCTTCCTGACATTCGACCACTATGCCGCTGGGCATATGAGTGATACGAACGGCCGAATCGGTCTTGTTGATGTGCTGACCGCCGGCACCGGATGCGCGATAGGTGTCTACGCGTAAGTCGGCCGGGTTGATCTCGATGGCGATCTGCTCGTCCGGCTCCGGTAGTACCGCCACGGTGCAGGCGGAGGTGTGAATGCGACCCTGGGATTCGGTTTCAGGAACGCGCTGCACGCGATGTGCGCCTGACTCGAACTTGAGCTTGGCGAATACATTGTCACCTTCGACCCGCGAGATGACTTCTTTATAACCCCCATGCTCACCAGGGCTCTCGGAGAGAATCTCCACACGCCAGCCCTGTCGTTCGGCATAGCGCGAATACATGCGAAACAGATCACCCGAAAAAATTGCCGCCTCGTCGCCGCCGGTCCCCGCTCGGATTTCCAGAAAGACGTTACGCCCGTCCTTTGGATCCTTCGGCAGCAACATGCGCTGCAGGCGCGCTTCGATTTCATCGAGCTTCTCGCGGGCCTCGGTGACTTCTTCCTCGGCCATCTCCCGCACGTCCGGATCGTTGTCCTTGAGCAGCGCCTGTGCGCCCTCCAGGTCGGACTGCATCTTTATGAATTCACGGTACGTTGCAATGACCGGCTCGACCTCGGCGTATTCGCGAGAATAGGCGCGAAACCGGGTCTGATCGCTGATCACTTCAGCGTCACCAAGCAGGGCCGTCAATTCTTCGAAGCGGTCCTGCAGCGTATCGAGTTTGTTGAGCAGCGACGCTTTCATGGTTTATCCGTGGTGTCCTGAAGGGCAAAAAGCTCCTGAACGATGCTCAGAGCTTCCACGCGCCCCTCGGCGGAGAGTTTTTTCAGCTGAACGCTTGGCGCGTGCAGCAGCTTGTTGGTCAGGCCCCGCGCCAGCTGTGCCAGAGCGTCCTCGGGCGTCGCGCCATTGGCCAGCAGTCTCTGGGCACGGAGCATCTCCTCGTCGCGAATACGCTCGGCGTGCTGCCGGTAGGCCTTGAGCACATCCACTGCAGCCAGCTCACGCAGGCGGGCCATAAAGTCATCGGTACCGGCAGCGACCAGCCCCTCTGCAGCCTGGGCAGCGCCCTGCCGGCTCTTGAGATTCTCGGCGACGACCTCATGCAGGTCATCGACCGTATAGAGGTAGACGTCGTCCAGCTCGCCGACCTGCGCTTCTATGTCGCGGGGTACGGCGATGTCGACCATGAACATCGGCTTGTGTTTGCGCTTCTTCAGCGCCTGCTCTACGGCGCCCTTGCCGAGGATCGGCAGCTGGCTGGCTGTCGAACTGATCACGATATCGCTGTTGTAGAGCTCTAGCGGGATGTCGGCCAGCAGGATGGCGTGGGCACCGAACTGTTCAGCCAGTGCGCTGGCGCGTTCAAGTGTGCGGTTGGCGACCACGATGCGCTTGACGCCCTGCTCATGCAGATGACGGGCAACCAGGGTGATGGTTTCTCCCGCACCAATCAGCAGGGCCTGGCTGCGATCCAGATTGGCGAAGATCTGCTTGGCCAGGCTGACCGCCGCGAAGGCGACCGACACCGGGTTCTCGCCAATGGCAGTGTCCGTGCGGACAGTTTTGGCGGTACTGAATGTCGCCTGAAACAGGCGCCCCAGGAGCGGCCCAACACTGCCGGCCTCACGCGCCACCGCGTAGGCAGACTTCATCTGACCAAGGATCTGCGGCTCGCCAAGCACCATCGAATCCAGTCCCGACGCAACGCGCATCATGTGCCGAACCGCCTGGTTATCGGTGTGGACGTAGGCACAGGCCTTCAGTTCGTCGAGGTTCAGGCGATGATAATTGGCCAGCCAGGCAAGCACCGCCTCGGCTTCGATCTGTTCTTGTTCCAGATACAGCTCGCTGCGATTGCATGTAGACAGGATCGCAGCCTCGCGCGTCGGCGTCACACGACACAGCTGCTGCAGCGCTTCGACCATCTGCTCCGGGGTGAACGCCACACGCTCGCGCACGTCCACCGATGCGGTCTTGTGATTAATGCCAAGCGCGATGAAAGCCATGCAGGATCGCTGATTCGAAAACGGAGCGCGCGATTCTCCTACTTCGCCTGCCTCAGAACAACCATTGCCCGTCATTGTCTGAATCTGCTTGACCAGCCCGATTGCCCCCAAAGCCGGCCCATGTGCTTGCCTGACCGCTTGTGTCATCATGCCGCGACCGCAGACCAGCCAAATGTTCCCTATGAAAAAACTCCTCGCCCTCAGTGCCGTCCTCTTTCTCGGTGGCTGCCAAAGCTTCATGCAGAGCAATCCCGACAGCGGTCCGCCGATCGAGGAGACCGCCCCGCAGGCGGCGCAAGCACCCATCACCGAATATGGCTCGTTCAGCGGCGACACGCTTTACGCCTTGCTCGTGGCCGAGCTGGCGGGGCAGCGCAACCGCTTCGATATCGCCCTGGGTAATTATGTGCAACAGGCCAATGCCACCCAGGACGCCGGTGTAGCCGAACGAGGTTTTCGGATCGCCGAATACCTCGGTGCTGACCAGGCCGCCTTGGATACAGCGATGATCTGGGCTGACAACGCACCGGCGAACCTTGATGCCCAGCGGGCGGCAGCCGTTCAGCTTGCGCGCGCCGGGCGCTACGAAGAATCCCTGAAATTCATGGAAGAGGTCCTCAAAGGCCAGGGCGATACGCATTTCGACTTTCTTGCCCTGTCCGCGGCTGAAACCGATCCAGACACGCGCACCGGCCTGCTCAAGAGTTTCGATCAACTGCTAATCAAGCATCCTGACAACCCGCAATTGAAGTTCGGCAAGGCTGTTCTTCTACAACAGGATGGTCGGCCCGCCGAAGCACTGGCGCTACTCGAGGAGCAGCCCGCCAGCGAGCAGGAGATACCCTCGATCCTGCTTCAAGCCCGGTTGCTGCAGATTCTCGAGCGTAGCAAGGAGGCCGTACCGCTGCTGGAAGCGAGCCTGCGCCGACATCCCGAAGATAAACGCCTGCGACTGACCTACGCCCGACTGCTGGTTGAACAGGACCGGTTCGACCAGGCCATGGGAGAGTTCGCCACACTGGTCCAACAATACCCGGACGACGATGACTTGCGGTTCTCAATGGCGCTTGTGTGCCTCGAAGCCCAGGCCTGGCGCGAAGCGATCGTCTATCTCGAAGAGCTGATCGAGCGCGGCAGCCACGTCGACGCGGCCCACTTCAATCTCGGCCGCGCCCACAATCAATTGGGCAACCATGAGCAGGCATTGGCCGCGTTCGCCAAGGTAGGACCGGGTAACGAGTATCTGCCTGCACAGTTGATGCAGGCAGAATTGCTGTTTTCCCTGGGCCGCAACCAGGAAGCGTCCGCGATGCTGGCCAGTGCCCGTAACGAGCAACCTGATTACGCCATTCAGCTGTTTCTCATTGAAATCGAAGCGCTTTCGGGACAGCAGCAGAACGACGCCGCGTGGGAGCTGACCGAACAGGCGCTGGCGCAGTTTCCCGGCGACCTGAATCTTCTCTATACCCGCGCGATGATTGCCGAGAAGCGTGGCGACCTCGAGCTACTCGAGCGAGACCTTCGCTTCATCATCGAGCGCGAGCCCGACAATGCCATGGCGATCAACGCGCTAGGTTACACACTGGCCGATCGCACAGATCGGCATGAAGAAGCCCTGGAGCTCATTGAGCAGGCCTACCGGCTTAACCCCAACGACGCCGCCATTCTCGACAGCCTGGGCTGGGTGCATTACCGCCTCGGCAATCTCGAAGAAGCCGAAGAGCAGCTGCGCAAGGCACATGAGCGCTTCCCGGATCACGAGGTTGCCGCCCACTTGGGCGAGGTGCTCTGGGCGTCCGGCAATCAGCGAGAAGCGCGGACGATCTGGAAAGAGGCATTGAAGCAACAGCCGGATAGCCCGGTGCTGCGCGAAACCATCAAACGCCTGACAGGCTCGGAGAAACCCTGACCCATGAAGCTGATGCGTAATCTGCTGGTACCTGCCCTTGCATTATTGATAGCCGGCTGCGCCGGACTCGGCCCCCAGGAATCCGTTGAGGGTTCGGGTAACGCCGAAGGCTGGAAGGCGCATAAGGCCCAGATGAGCACGGTCGATGGCTGGCAGATCAGCGGCAAGATTGGCATTCAGGCTCCGCAGGATTCTGGCAGCGGCACCTTGTTCTGGCTGCAACGTCAGGACTACTTCGACATCCGCCTGTCCGGCCCGCTGGGTCGTGGCGCTACCCGGCTGACTGGTCGCCCGGAAGCAGTTGCACTGGAAGTTGCCGGCCAGGGTCGTTATGAAGCCGATTCGCCGGAGGCCCTGGTGGAAAGTCAGCTCGGCTGGCAGCTGCCCGTGTCGAATCTACTCTGGTGGGTGCGCGGCCTGCCCTCGCCGGACAGTCGCAGTCGCATCCAGCTGGACGCCGATGGCCGCCTTGCCAGACTGCAGCAGGATGGCTGGGACGTGGAATACCTCGGTTACAGCGAGGAAGACGGCTATAGCCTGCCGTCGCGTATCAAGCTTGCAGGTCGTGACTTGAAGATCACCCTCGTGGTCAAGGACTGGCAGCCGCGCCAGCTCGGTCGCTAATGCCGACACTGACACTCCCCGCCCCGGCCAAACTCAATCTGATGCTGCACATTCTGGGGCGTCGCGCTGATGGCTATCACGAGCTGCAGACGCTGTTCCAGTTTCTCGACTATGGCGACGAGCTGAACTTCACAGCCCGGACCGATGGCCAGATCAAGCTGAAGTCCGAGTTGCCCGGCGTCGACCATGACAGCAACCTCATTGTCCGCGCGGCCCGCCTGCTCCAGGCCCGAAGCGGCTGCACCCTCGGCGCTGATATCGAGCTGACCAAGCGGCTACCCATGGGCGGCGGCATTGGCGGGGGCAGCTCTGACGCCGCCACTACTCTGCTTGGCCTGGACCACCTCTGGCAGACGCGCCTGGGAGTGGACCGGCTGGCCGAGTTCGGCCTAGCGCTCGGAGCCGACGTACCGGTGTTCGTCAGAGGCCACGCGGCCTTTGCCGAAGGGGTCGGAGAGCGCCTGCAGCCGGTCGAATTGACCGAGCCCTGGTTCCTCGTCATCGTCCCGCAAGTCTCTGTTAGTACAGCGGAAATATTTTCCGACCCAGAGTTGACACGCAATACCCCGGCCATTACAGTTCGCAGCCTTCATGCAGGGGGCGGTCGTAACGACTGTCAGCCGGTGGTCGAGAAGCGTTATCCAGAAGTACGTAACGCTTTGAGCTTGTTGAACAATTTCGTTCCAGCAAGAATGACCGGCACTGGATCTTGTGTGTTTGGGAGCTTCCCAAACAAAGGTGAGGCTGATAGAGTTTGCCGCCAACTTCCAGCCGATTTACCAGCTTTCGTAGCTCAAGGGCGCAACATTTCGATGCTGCACCGACGGCTTGCGCAACTGGCACAGGAAGTAAGTGGTTAGGTTGTACGTTACAGGGGCGTCGCCAAGCGGTAAGGCACCAGGTTTTGATCCTGGCATGCGTTGGTTCGAATCCAGCCGCCCCTGCCATAACCTCTCGGGGTTGGTACAGCCGCAAGCACAGTCAAGGTTACATCTACAGGGGCGTCGCCAAGCGGTAAGGCACCAGGTTTTGATCCTGGCATGCGTTGGTTCGAATCCAGCCGCCCCTGCCAAACATCTCGAGAGCTGTTCAAGACGCCTGGCCTTTTGAACAGCTTTTTGTTTCATCGGATCCACCCTCAGGCAGGTACTGCGCGTGTCCAAGATGATGGTCTTCACGGGGAACGCCAACCCCGACCTGGCCCGGCGTGTTGTACGTCAGCTGCATATCCCTCTCGGTGATGCCTACGTCGGAAAATTCTCCGACGGCGAAATCAGTGTCGAGATCAACGAGAACGTTCGTGGTAAGGACGTATTCCTGATCCAGCCGACCTGTGCTCCCACCAATGACAACCTGATGGAACTGGTGGTGATGGCTGATGCCTTCCGCCGTTCTTCTGCCACCCGCATCACAGCCGTCATCCCCTACTTTGGTTATGCCCGCCAGGATCGCCGCCCGCGCTCCGCACGTGTGCCTATCAGCGCCAAAGTCGTGGCCGACATGCTGGACGTGGTGGGTGTCAACCGGGTTCTCACCGTTGACCTTCACGCCGACCAGATTCAGGGTTTCTTCGACATGCCGGTAGATAACATCTACGGCTCGCCAGTTCTGGTCGACGATATCCAGGCTCAGCGTTTCGAGAACCTGATGATCGTTTCCCCCGACATCGGCGGTGTAGTGCGTGCTCGCGCCGTCGCCAAGTCGCTGGGCGTGGACCTGGCGATCATCGACAAGCGTCGCCCAAAGGCCAACCAGTCCGAAGTGATGCACATCATCGGTGATATCGAAGGCCGTACCTGCATCCTCGTTGATGACATGGTCGATACCGCCGGCACCTTGTGCCATGCCGCAACTGCTCTGAAAGATCATGGCGCGTCCAAGGTCTTTGCGTATTGCACCCACCCTATTCTGTCCGGCCGCGCCATCGAGAACATCGAAGGTTCGGTGCTCGACGAACTGGTCGTGACCAATACCATTCCGCTGTCCGCAGCGGCGCAAGCCTGTACCCGTATTCGCCAATTGGACATCGCTCCAATGGTGGCTGAAGCGGTTCGCCGCATCAGCAACGCTGAATCGATCAGCGCGATGTTCCGCTAAGCCATAAACTTAGCCCTTCGCGTCGACCGAAAATGTGCCCCGCCTTGTGCGGGGCTTTTTGCCCAACCGCCGATAGCGCTGGTCGCGAGCGCTTCGGGCGCGTTGTTATCCTGGAGAAACACAATGACTGATTTCACTCTGAATGCCCAAGTGCGTTCCGACCTGGGGAAAGGTGCGAGCCGCCGCCTGCGTCGTAACGCCAACCTCGTCCCTGCCGTGATCTACGGTGGCGACAAGGCTCCGCAATCCATCAGCCTGCTGCTGAAAGACGTAACCAAGCTGCTGGAAACCGAAGCCTCTTACAGCCACGTACTGACCTTGAACGTCGACGGCCAGAACGAATCCGTTCTGATCAAGGCGCTGCAGCGTCATCCGGCCAAGGGCTTCGTTCTGCACGCTGACTTTGTTCGCGTTGTCGAAGGTCACAAGCTGACTGCTACCGTTCCGCTGCACTTCCTCAACCAGGAAAGCTCGATTGGCGTGAAGCAGCAGGGCGGCGAAATCCTGCACAACATCAACGAAGTGGAAGTGTCCTGCATGCCGCAGGATCTGCCTGAGTTCATCGAGGTCGACATGGCCAATGTTGAAGTCGGTCAGGTACTGCACATGACCGACATCAAACTGCCGAAAGGCGTTGAGCTGGTCGCCCTGGCACATGGCAGCGACCTGCCAGTTGCCAACGTTCACGCACCGCGCGTGAGCAAGGAAGACACTCCGAAAGAAGAAGACGCTGCCGAGTAATCTGCTCGCAAGCATCTGAGGAAGGGCCTCTGTCGTGACTGCCGTGAAACTGATCGTCGGCCTGGGTAATCCAGGCCCCGAATACGACCAGACCCGGCATAACGCAGGGGCCCTTTTCGTTGAGCGACTGGCTGCCCACAAGGGCGTCAATCTCAGCGTGGATCGCAAGTATTTCGGTCTGGTTGGCAAGTTTCGCCATCAGGACGAAGATGTCCGCCTGTTGATTCCCACCACCTACATGAACCGCAGCGGTCAGGCGGTGGCGGCACTGGCCGGCTTTTTCCGAATCCCCCCCGAGGCCATCCTGGTTGCTCATGATGAACTCGATATGCCTCCGGGCGTCGCCAAGCTCAAGCAAGGCGGTGGCCATGGCGGGCACAACGGGCTTCGCGACATCATCGCCAAGCTCGGCAATCAGAACAATTTCTACCGTTTGCGGCTGGGCATTGGCCATCCTGGGCACAGCAGTCTGGTAACCGGCTATGTGCTGGGCCGTGCGCCTCAGACCGAGCGCGAAAAGCTCGACGCCAGCATCGATTTCACTTTCGACGTGCTACCGGAAATTCTCGCCGGTGACTGGACGCGCGCGATGCAGCGCCTGCACAGCCAAAAGGCCTGACCTGGCCCGAGGCAGGCACGCGAAGACAAGGCAACGGCTTACCGGAAGGCTCTCACCACAACGCAACACGAAGCCGTTAAAACGCAATTTTGGCACCGCCGGTAGCCCATTAGCTGCCAGCCAATACCGAGGCAAGACACCATGGGATTCAATTGCGGCATCGTCGGGCTACCCAATGTCGGCAAGTCCACCCTGTTCAATGCGCTGACCAAATCCGGTATCGCAGCGGAAAACTTCCCCTTCTGCACCATCGAGCCGAACAGCGGCATCGTTCCGATGCCTGATCCTCGGTTGCAGGCATTGGCCGAGATCGTCAAACCCGAGCGGGTCGTGCCGACCACCATGGAATTCGTCGACATCGCAGGCTTGGTCGAAGGCGCGTCCAAGGGTGAAGGGCTGGGCAACAAGTTCCTGGCCAACATCCGCGAGACGGACGCCATAGCCCATGTGGTGCGCTGCTTCGAGGACGACAACGTCATTCACGTATCGAACTCGGTCGATCCCAAGCGTGACATCGAGATCATCGAACTGGAACTGATATTCGCTGACCTCGACAGCTGCGAGAAGCAACTGCAGCGCGTAACCCGCAATGCCAAAGGCGGCGACAAGGAAGCCGTAGCGCAGAAAGCGCTGCTGGAAAAGCTGATTCCGCATTTCTCCGAAGGTAAGCCCGCCCGCACCCTGCTGAAGAAGCTTGGCGAAGAAGAAATTCAGCTCGCCAAGGGCTTCCACCTGCTGACCAGCAAGCCGGTGATGTACATCGCCAACGTCGCTGAGGATGGCTTCGAAAACAACCCGCACCTGGATGTGGTCAACGCCATCGCCGCCGAAGAGGGCGCGATTGTGGTGCCGGTCTGCAACAAGATCGAAGCCGAGATCGCCGAACTGGATGACGGCGAGGAAAAGGACATGTTCCTCGAGTCCCTTGGCCTCGAAGAGCCCGGCCTGAATCGCGTAATCCGCGCTGGCTACGAACTGCTCAACCTGCAGACCTACTTCACAGCAGGGGTCAAGGAGGTTCGCGCCTGGACCGTGAAGGTCGGCGCAACAGCTCCTCAGGGCGCAGCCGTCATTCACACGGACTTCGAGAAAGGCTTCATCCGCGCCGAGGTTGTCGCCTATAACGACTTCATCCAGTACAAGGGTGAAGCAGGCGCCAAGGAAGCCGGGAAATGGCGTTTGGAGGGCAAGGAGTACATCGTCAAGGATGGCGACGTGATGCACTTCCGCTTCAACGTCTGACCCGACTTAGGGTTTTCAGCATGTTTCTTGAAACCAGCTGAATACGACTCTAAGCCGCAAAGGCCGTGCACAGCGCGGCCTTTTTTGTTTCAGGGAGTACCCTTCTGTTTCCGTCATTGCCACTCAATTACCGAGTACAAAGCTGAGTACGTTTTTTGATTGCCTTCCAAAAAGTGAGTACAGTCGTGCCATCTACTTGGAAAGCCTGCAAACATGCTCACCGACGCGCACTGCCGTAACGCGAAGCCCAAAGAGAAGCTGTACCGTCTGAACGACCAACGAGGGCTGTACTTGGAGGTCAAACCAAACAATGTAAAAGCCTGGCGCTTCCGCTTCGCACTCAACGGCAAGTCGAGCATGTTCGCACTCGGCGAGTACCCTTCCACTTCACTCTCAGAAGCACGCGAACGCTGCGCAGCTGCACGCAAACTGGTCAAGCAAGGCATCAATCCTGCTCAGCAGCGGCAGCTTGAGCGAATCAGACAGGCCAACGAAGCTCAGAACACTTTCGAGGTCGTAGCCAAGGAGTGGCTGCAGACGAAAGACTGGGAGGAAGTTACCAAGCACCGACGGCTTGGCATGCTTCGGCGTGTCGTCTTCCCTAGTATTGGCTATATGCCGGTACGTGACGTGATGCCGATCCATGTGCTCGAAATTTTACAAAAAACCGCCAAACGTGGTGCTCCAAGTGTGGCGGCGGAGGCGAGGCGCACAATGTCAGCTGTCTTTGAGTTCGCTGTTGCCACCCTACGTGCCGAAAGCGACCCGGTCTGGCCAGTGCGAAAGGCGCTCCCTGCCAACAAGACACAGCACAAACCCGCACTCAGCAAACAACAAGTAGGGAAGCTGCTAAGCGACTTTGACAATCACCGCTGCAGCTATCAGGTGAATTATTGCGTACAGCTGATGTGGTGGACGTTGGCCCGCCCTACGGAAGTGGCTGAAGCGGAGTGGGCCGAGTTCGACCTGACAGCGAAAACCTGGCGTATCCCTGCCGTGAGAATGAAAGCAAGGAGTGAGCACCTAGTTCCCCTTCCTCGACAAGCCGTCGAGATGCTCAACGCGCTTCACGTCATCACAGGCAAGCGCAAGCACCTATTTCCTGGTCGCGATGACCGCAACGGGCCTATGTCGGCAGCATCGCTACGTCAGGCACTCAAGGTCCTAGGATGGAGTGGCACTTATAGCCCTCATGCCACGCGTTCGACCGGCAGCACCAGGCTTAACGAACTGGGTTATCGTCCTGATGCCATCGAAGCGCAGCTTGCTCACGCTGAGCGAAACAGCGTGCGCCGGACTTACAACCATGCCACCTATTTCGAGGAGCGCCGGGTAATGATGCAAGATTGGGCCGACCACCTTGAAAAATGGAAACTGCAGGAATGAGTGAAGGATATGGGCCCAGCCAACCATGCTTTGCTCCATTGAGGGCCGTGGTCCAAGAGATCTTCGAGCGTCGAACAAGCCAAGGTAAGGCCGTATTCAAGGACCCCGAGGCGTTCTACGGGAAGCTTGAGACCATCGCTCATGCCCATGCCCGCCAATTTCCTGCTACTCAAGACAAGGAAAGCCGTCGACGCTACGAGGCTGTCGCAAAGGCAGCGGCTCAAATGCAAGCTGCGCTCAGCGCCCTATCAAGCCGTGAGCTCGAAACAGTGAACGCGCAGCCAATTCGGCATGACGCATCGCTGCTAGGCCATGACCTAATGGCCCTAAGCGAAGACGCATACCATAGCGGCCCACATGCTCCCAATGATTTGCTTAGTCGCCACACCTTGATCTGGCTTCATGCAGCGGCAACTTCGCTAGCTGAGCGTAACAAAGCAGGCAGACCCGGCAACTCAGCAGAGTTCCAGCTAGCTAAGAAATTCGTGGTGCTATGCCACATAGAAGGATGGCCCTTGACCGCGGCAAACAGCGGTTCGGAGCGAAGGAATGGCGGTAGCCCGAGAGAATCTGATTCGGTCGCCTGCTTGGCAGCAGTATTCACGGAGGCGGGAGAACATCCCACGAACAGCCTACGGCACGCGAAAACGATGCTAAGAAAACTTCGTGCACCCCATTCTTACGAAGAATACCAGCATAGCGACACTTACGACTGGGACCGGCAACCTGCGACGATCACCCTGAAGGAGCTGCGGCATCAAAGCGATATTGGCGAGCTACCGCACTTTACCCCATCTGTAGACTGAGCAAGATCGGACATAAATGTTGGCCTTTTCTAGCTGCTTTTTGCCCGTGAGCTGATATCGCACTCGTACAACACTCCCCGTGCATTCATAACGTTTCGAGGAGTCTCACCATGCGCGCTATACGTATTCAAGAAGTGTGCAATAAACTTTCGGTCAGCCGCACCACTCTTTGGCGTCTGTCCAGGCAGCCAGGCTTTCCCAAACCCATCAACCTTGGGGGCGGGCGGATGGTGATGTTTCTAGAGACCGAGCTCGACTCATGGCTTGAGGCGCAAGCCGCTTCCCAGCGCCCTGCTGCACAAGGGCAATAAGATGAGCCGCCAGCGAACCATCAACGACCAGAGCTTCTGGCGCTCACCACGCCTGCAAATATGCACCACAGAAGACAAAATCGCCCTTCTACATCTGCTTACTTGCCCCGACTCCAACATTGTCGGGGCTTATGCCCTTGTACCCAAAATAGCCAGTGCTGAAGTGGGTTGGTCGCCAGAGCAATGGTTGCAGGTTATCGACCGGCTCCGCGCGAACGATCTGACTTGGTTCGACACCGAGCATATGTTCGTCTGGGTGCGCATATGGTGGGAGCACCACCACGCTGGCCAAAGCATGGGCCCCAAGCTACGTAATAGGACACTGGCAGACATTCGGCGCATCCCGCAGCCATGGCAGCAGCACTTTCTGGAGGATTTCCGCCCACGACTTCCGCAAGAGTACCGCCCCATCGTAGACCTTGAGTTTGGTCAGCAGAGCCTAGACGATCCCTCCCAGATACCATATGGATATGGTATCGATACCTCATCCAACTTTTCCCTCGGTAACGCTAACGCTAAAAATATAACTCTAACGCCAACGCTACAGTCGCCAGCATTGCCTGTGGATATCTTTTCCATACCTGCGACCCAGCAAGACGGAATTACTGGCGTCCTTAAAAAAGCCCAGAAATCAGGTCGCACCGCCGCCGAGCTGCAAAAAGCCGTTGACTCTTTGGCGCAACAGTTCCGCTCGTGTACAAGCCCGCCACGGAACGCTCCTGCGCTATTGCAGCACCTGCTCAACCAAACACCTCGCGAAAATGCGAGCAAGAAGGTGCCTCAGCAAACTCTGGCGGCGCTGCGTGGGCGGTGCTTCGCTTGGCCCCTAGAACAGGCAAATAGCTATGCCAGAATCGAAGCAGACGGACTCTATGAGCTGTTCCGCATTGAGCGGGGCCAACTGACACGTCGAATCGGCCGACTGGAACAAGACGGGTTGCTGTTCGCCATTCAGGCCGGTAGCGTTCAAGAGGTCTCGGCAGACTGTATTGATCAGCTGGCAACAGAGCTCATGTCGTGAACAAGCTACAGCAGCGACTGCTATCACTCGCGCAGCAATGCATAGAATCGGTTGCGGCCATACAACCACGTGGCGGCATCTTTTCCGACCCATCGGAACAAACCCGTGCCGATTACCTACAGCTGGGGCGAGTACTCATGCAGCGGGTACGAAATGATGCACATGACTTACAGACGGTGGTGACCAGTACCTCCAGCCCACGCACCTTTCAAAAACGCATGGCAGCACTACGTTACTTCTTACATGCCCGGCATTACGACCTGATGCTCTCCCTGCGCCAGAGCCAGAACGAGCAACAAAGAGCACTCCAGGGAGAGCTGGAGTTACACCTGAATGCCCTGAGAGCCTTCGCTGCGGTTCAACAGACAGGCCTGGAAGGCACTCGTGAAAAGCGCAAAAGCAAACGCCGGGCACTGCATGGTCTTCCCGATAACTGGCGCGAGACGCTCTATGAACGTAGCAAGACGGGTAAATATGGCGCAGCGATAATCACAGCGGCTTTGAGCGGGTGCAGACCGGCCGAGCTTAAAAACGGCGTTTACATCTCCCGTACCTTCGATGAAACGCTGCGGAGCGAAGTCATCCGCATCGAGATAGCCGGAGCGAAGCTTAAAGCCCGGCAAGGCCAGCCACGACGCGTCATATGCTATAGCACTTCGTCCGACCATCCGCTTGTCACGGCCATGAACCATCTGCTCGACCAGCAGGCCAATCCCGAACTGCACGTTCAAATCGCAAGCCCGGTCAACTTCACTGTAGAAATTCGCCGCCTGGGCAAACTCCTGTGGCCGTCCCATCGACACGCAGTTACCGCCTAC
>NZ_JAMOIC010000029.1 GCF_024448895.1 Stutzerimonas stutzeri | reverse complement strand
TCTATCGGGGAACTGACTCGTCAGCCGCCGCCAATGGCGTGAACGACTTCGACATGATCGCCCTCAACGAGAACCGTAGCGACATGCTGGCTGCGCGGTACGATGTCGCGGTTGAGCTCGACAGCCAGCCGACGCCCAGTCAGTTCCAGGCGTTGCAGCAAGTCGGCCACCGACTGACCGTCAGGGAGTTCGTAGCGCTCGCCGTTCAACTGAATGTGCATAGTGATCGCCACCATCGCCAAGGGGCCAGCATTCTAGCCCGATCGAACCCGACCACCAAGGCGCTGAGCGCT
The DNA here is from genome assembly GCF_024448895.1 of Stutzerimonas stutzeri. Classification (GTDB taxonomy): domain Bacteria; phylum Pseudomonadota; class Gammaproteobacteria; order Pseudomonadales; family Pseudomonadaceae; genus Stutzerimonas; species Stutzerimonas stutzeri_Q. Next base: position 41,827 of record NZ_JAMOIC010000029.1, on the reverse strand, counting down.
GCCATTCATCTCCATTCGATGCGGCTCTAGCGGGTCATCCGCGCAGGTTCCAGGCCGCCAGCAGCAGACAGAGCCAGCCTGCCAGAAACGCAGTGCCGCCGACGGGCGTGATGATGCCGAGCTTACTGATGCCCGTAAGCGTGAGCAGGTACAGACTGCCGGAAAACAGCAGGACGCCAAGCGCGAAAAGGATGCCGGCCGCCGTCAGCAGGCGGCTCGGCGCATGCAGCGCCAGCAGAGCAACACCGATCAACGCCAGCGCATGGATAAGCTGGTAATGCACACCGGTTTGAAATACCGCCAGGTAGTCGGCACCGAGGCGCTGCTTCAGAGCGTGGGCGGCAAAGGCGCCGAGCGCTACGCCCGTAAATCCGAAGAAGGCGGCAAGCATTAGAAAGGGACGAATCATCGGGCGCTTCCGGTCAGGTGGTATGGACGCCGTTATAATGCACGTTCCCCCTGGTTGCGACCACGCCCATGCTCAGAGCTCTGCTGCGCCGATTCATTAAACTGCTGTTATGGCTGACCGCATTGTCCGTGCTGGTGGTGCTGGTATTTCGCTGGGTGCCGCCGCCATTCACCGGGCTGATGGTCGAGCGCAAGATCGAATCCTGGACCAGTGGAGACAGCATCGACCTGCAACGCAGCTGGCGGCCCTGGAAAGAGCTGCCAGATGACCTGAAGATGGCGGTGATTGCGGCGGAGGATCAGAAGTTCGCTGACCATTGGGGCTTCGATGTGGCCGCGATACGCGCAGCTTTCGCACACAACGAGCGCGGTGGGTCGCTGCGCGGTGCAAGCACGCTGAGTCAGCAGGTCGCCAAGAACCTGTTCCTCTGGTCGGGGCGAAGCTGGGTGCGCAAGGGCCTGGAGGTCTGGTTCACCGGCTGGATAGAGCTGCTCTGGCCGAAACAGCGAATCCTCGAGGTCTATCTCAACAGCGTCGAATGGGGTAACGGCATTTTCGGAGCTGAAGCCGCCGCCAGGCACCATTTCGGCATCGGCGCCTCCTATCTTTCAGCGACCCAGGCAAGCCAGCTGGCAGCCGTACTGCCCAATCCACGCGAGTGGAATGCTGGCAGACCCGGTCCACATGTCCGCCAGCGCGCCAGTTGGATTCGCCAGCAGATGCGCCAACTGGGGGGAAGCCATTACCTGAATCGACTGCAGCAAACCGATACGCGCTGATGGCCCATCAGCTCGCTCTTGGCTCGTTGTCCTGACCGGGCCAGCCGACTGAACCGGAGCCTAGGCGCCACAGCAATTCGACCTTTGGAAGGTTCAGGCATCGATCACGGAACAGCGGAACGGCCTGACGGAGCGTTATGGCAGTGCGCCACTGCAGCGAGTAAGCTCAACGCACATCTTGCGAGTGCAGACGGGCAAGGTCTGCAATAAGGGCTGTCCTTCAAGGCGCGTATCAACCTCTTCGTTATTTGCCACCGAACGCACGGCCGACAGTTATGAGCGCAACTGCATCCAACGCATCGTCCGACAAGATGCGGCAAGTCTTTCACTGGCGTAACGGTGCTGCATGGCTGGTGCTGGCGTTCGCGCTGCTGGTACAGCTGGCCCTCCTTGACCATCTCGAACGAAAAGAAGAGCGCGCCGCGCTCAAACAATTCGATTTGCTAGTGCAAACCACGACCGAAGCCATCCACAAGCGCATGACTGACCATGAGCAGATTCTGCTGGGTGCGGCCGGCTTGTTCGAAGCCAGTGAAAGTGTCTCGCGCGCGCAATGGCGTGATTACAACGAACGCCTGCAACTCAGCGAGCGCTATCCGGGAATCCAGGGTGTGGGCTTTGCCAAGGCGGTGTTGCAGACAGAACTCGCAACTCACATTCAATCGGTCCGGGCCGAAGGATTTGCTGACTACGACCTCTATCCGCCAGGCAATCGCGAGCTGTATACGCCCGTCCTCTATCTCGAACCCTTCACTGGACGCAATCTCGCCGCTTTCGGCTATGACATGTTTGCCGAACCCGTCAGGCGTCAGGCCATGCTCACGGCAGCCGAGACCGGAAAGACCCGCATCACGGGAAGAGTGACGCTTCGCCAGGAAACCTTCGGTGAGGTACAGGCGGGCATCCTCATGTACGTGCCCCTGTATCGAGCCGGTGAGCCGCATGCCACGCCAACACAGCGCATACAGGCGCTCGATGGCTTCGTTTACAGCCCTTATCGGGTGGACGATCTGATGCGCGGTATTCTCGGTTCAAGCGAAAACCTCAATCTGCACATCTATGCAGGCGAGGGCGAAACCCCCGAACAGCTGATCTATGGCAGTCGCGATGGCGGAACCCCACAAGAGCCCAAATACAGCCAGGTGGCCAAACTGCAGCTTTATGGACAGACCTGGACGCTGCGCCTCGAAAGCCGGCCGGCCTTCGATCAGTTCTTCCACAGCAATAAAGGCTTGATTGTCGGCTTGGGTACCGGGCTGAGCGCGCTGCTGTTTTTCCTGACCTTGTCTCTTTCGCTCCGGCGCAGTCGCGCAGAGTCGTTAGCGCAGCAGATGACCGAGGATATCCTGGAGAACAAGCGCGCACTTCAGCTCAGCGAGGAACGCTTGAGCCTTGCGCTCAAAGGCAGCAACGACGGGCTGTGGGATCTGAACCTGGACATTGGCAGCTTCTACGCCTCACCGCGTGCATGGCACATGCTCGGCTATCGGCCTGGCGAACTCAGCTCGGATCTGAAGCTCTGGGAGCGGGTCATGGTCGCAGAAGATCTGCCCAAGGCCCGGGCCCAGCTGGCGCGCACCATGTTGTCCGCGGTCGATCACTTCACCACTGAATTACGCCTGCAGCACAAGTGCGGCAAGGTTACGCCGGTACTTGTGCGCGGTTATATCCAGCGTGACCGGAGTGGTCAGCCACTGCGCATCAGCGGGACCAGCATGGACCTGACCGAGCACAAGCGCATCGAACAGATGAAGGACGAATTCGTCTCGACGGTGAGCCATGAATTGCGCACACCGCTGACGTCCATCACCGGCGCCCTGGGCCTCATTACCGCGGGCGCCCTTGGCGAAGCGCCTCCGGCCATCCAGCAAATGCTGGAAATCGCCCACCGCAACAGCTTGCGCCTGGGCTATCTGATCAACGATCTGCTGGATATGGAAAAGATCACGGCAGGCAAGATGACCTTCGACATGCGCGAGCACTCGCTTCGCCGTCTGCTCGAGGAAGCACTGACCAGCAATCAGGCCTTCGCCTCCCATTACGGCGTGAACTGCGTGCTGCGCGAACCGGCCAATGTGAACGTTTGGGTGGACGGGTTGCGGTTGCAGCAGGTGTTGACGAACTTCCTGTCCAACGCCATCAAGTACACGCCCGAAGGCGGTGAAGTGACCCTGCACTGCAGCCGGCCCGACGCAAACCACGTGCGCATCAGCGTCACCGATCAGGGGCCAGGCATACCTGCGACCTTCCAGACCCGAGTGTTCGAGAAATTCGCTCAGGCAGATGCGTCTGACAGCCGCCAGAAAGGCGGCACCGGTTTGGGGCTGGCGATCACCAAGGAGTTCATCGAGCGCATGGGGGGCCGGGTCGGCTTCGATACGGCCGAAGGACAGGGCACCACATTCTGGTGCGAGTTGCCGGTTGTCGAATCAGCGACCTTGACGCCCGATCAAGGCCAGCCCCGTCTGCTTGTAATCGAGGACGAGCCGGATACCGGCCGACTGCTGCACCTGATGCTGCGCGATGCCGGTTATGCCGTTGACCGCGTGCAAAGCCTGCATGCCGCACGAGGCAAGCTTGCCAACACCCGTTACGAAGCCATGACATTGGACATGCACCTGCCCGACGGCAGCGGGCGCGATCTCATCGACGAGGTGCGAAGTGATCCCGCGACCCGAGACTTGCCGATCATTGTCATCTCCGCCGCCAGCCAGTTTGAGCAACATGTTGATGACAGCAACATCACCTGGTTGCATAAACCCATCAGTGCTGCACAGCTGCTAATTGCCCTTACCGATGGCCTGGAAAGTGTCCGGCGCCCGTCCTGAACTCAGTCGGTTGCTCCTAATGCCCCGCCGCAACTCAACACCAACAAAAAAGGCGCTGCAATCGCAGCGCCTTTTCGATACTCCTTAGGACCAGGCTCTCAAGCCAGAATCGATCCCTTGAGCTTGTTCATCGCATTCTTTTCCAGCTGACGTATACGCTCTGCCGATACGCCGTACTTGGCGGCAAGGTCATGCAGAGTGGCTTTGTTGTCGCTTAACCAGCGCTGCTGAAGGATGTCCCGACTACGCTCGTCCAGCGTGCCCAGCGCCTCGTGCAGACTGGTATTGGAGCTATCGCTCCAGTCGGCGTCTTCGAGTTGCCGTGCAGGATCGTAACGATGATCCTCAAGGTAGTGAGCCGGCGACTGGTAGGCACTGTCATCGTCGGCATCTGCCGATGGATCGAATGCCATGTCGTGCCCGGTCAGGCGGCTTTCCATCTCGCGAACTTCGCGGGCTTCAACGCCGAGGCTGTCGGCAACCCGCTCGACTTCGTCATTGTTCAACCAGGCCAGACGCTTCTTCTGGCTGCGCAGATTGAAGAACAGCTTACGCTGCGCCTTGGTAGTAGCCACCTTGACGATGCGCCAGTTGCGCAGAATGAACTCGTGAATCTCAGCCTTGATCCAGTGCACCGCGAAGGACACCAGACGAACACCCATTTCCGGGTTGAACCGCTTGACCGCTTTCATCAGGCCAACGTTGCCTTCCTGAATCAGGTCAGCCTGGGCCAGACCGTAACCGGAGTAGCTGCGAGCGATGTGCACGACGAAGCGCAGATGGGCAAGCACCATCTGGCGAGCAGCCTCAAGGTCTTGCTGATAAAACAGACGCCCGGCCAGATCGCGTTCCTGCTCGACCGTAAGCAGCGGAATGCTGTTGACCGTCTGCACGTAGGCCTCGAGATTGCCTCCCGGGACCAGGGCTTGAACAGGTTGCAGATTTGTAGTCATGCAGATCCTCCAAAATTGAAGCTGCAGAAGTTTAGCACTGCCGCATGAGACTGCAAGCCTGTGGAAAAGTTTCCTTGCAGCCAATAAAGCTCTTTATAAACAGTACCTTAGCGAGGAGCCAGTTCACTTAGATGCCTTGCCACTGCAAGCCATGCACCGATGTAACCCAGCAACACCGCACCAAGCACTAGCGATAGCCCATCATCTGTCGGCACTCCGCCCAAGCCGAAATCGCTGCCATAGAGACCTGCAAGCCCGGTGACCGCCTCGTTCAACCAGCCAATGCCGTAAGCCAGTAGCAACCAGGCGATCAGGCCGGCGCCCAGCCCGTACAACGCCCCCATGTAGAGAAAGGGTCGACGCACATAGCCGTCCGTTCCACCGACCAGCTTCACCACTTCGATTTCGGTGCGCCGGTTCTCGATGTGCAAACGAATGGTATTGCCGATCACCAGCAGCAGCGTCGCGATAAGCAGCAGGCTGAGGCCAAAGACAAAACGATCACCCAGCTTGAGGATGGCTGTGAGTCGCTCGACCCACAGCAGATCAAGCTGAGCTTGCTCTACACCCGGGAGATCGGCCAGGCGCTGGCGCAGGGCTTCCAGATTGTCGCGATCGACTTCGCTGGGCGTCACCAGAATCACGCCGGGCAAGGGGTTTTCCGGCAGTTCGCGGAGCGCTTCACCAAGGCCGGACAGCTGCTGGAACTCTTCCAGCGCCTGTTCACGGCTGATCCAGCTCGCCTCGGATACATCGGGCATTGCCAGGATCTGTTCCTGCAACGCCTGCCCCCGCTGTGCATTGACATCGAGCTGCATGAAAAGGGAAATCTGCGCGGCGCGCTGCCAGGACCCGCCCAGACGCTCGACGTTGTCGAGCAGCAGCGCAAGCCCCATGGGCAGGCTGAGGGCGACCGCCATGACCAAGCAGGTGAAAAAACTGCCAATCGGCTGTTTGATCAGCCTGCCAACGCTATCGACCACGCTGGCACGGTGGCTTTCCAGCCACGCATGAAACAGCGTCTTGAAGTCGGGCTCGTCGCTTCGCGGCTGCTCTGGCTTGTTCCGCACGCCGCCGGCGCGCTCTGCTGGATTCGGGTTCTGCTCGGGCTTACTCATCGGGCGGACTCCCCGTCACCGATCAATCGGCCGCGCTGCAGGGTTAGCATGCGATGGCGCATGCGGGCGATCAGCGCCAAGTCATGGCTGGCAATGAGCACCGTGGTGCCCAGACGATTGATGTCTTCGAATACACCCATGATTTCTGCCGCCAGACGCGGGTCGAGGTTGCCGGTTGGTTCATCGGCGAGCAACAGCGCGGGACGGTGCACCACGGCGCGGGCGATGCCGACGCGCTGCTGCTGCCCGGTGGAAAGGTCGGAAGGATATTGCAGCGCCTTGTCCTTGAGGCTGACTCGCTCCAGGGCGGTCATCACTCGCTGACCGATTTCGCGCTTGTTCAAGCCAAGAATCTGTAGCGGCAACGCCGCGTTGTCGAACACGGTGCGATCGAACAATAGCTGATGGTTCTGGAACACCACGCCGATCTGCCGGCGCAGAAAAGGAATCTGCGCATTACTGATTCGCGAAAGGTCCTGCCCGGCCAGCAGCAATTTGCCGCTGGTAGGTCGCTCCATGGCCAGGAGCAGCCGCAGCAAGGTGCTTTTGCCTGCACCGGAGTGACCGGTGACGAAGAGAAACTCGCCGCGCTGCACGTGGAAGGAAAGCTCGTGCAGCCCGGTGTGACCGTTGGGATAGCGCTTGCCGACCTGCTCGAATCGGATCATGACGAGGCTCCGCCCGCCCCTTTCTCGGCGAACAGCGCATCGACGAACGCATTCGCCTCGAACGCGCGCAGGTCGTCGATGCCCTCACCTACGCCGATATAGCGGATCGGTGTGCCGAACTGCTTGGCCAGCGCGAAGATCACCCCGCCTTTGGCAGTGCCGTCGAGCTTGGTCAGCACCAACCCGGTGAGTTCGACCGACTGGTTGAACTGTTTAGTCTGGTTGATCGCGTTCTGCCCGGTTCCGGCATCAAGTACCAGCAACACCTCATGCGGCGCACTATCGTCTAGCTTGCCCATGACCCGCCGGACCTTCTTCAGCTCTTCCATCAGGTTGTCTTTGGTGTGGAGTCGGCCTGCCGTGTCGGCGATCAGCACGTCGATGCCACGGGCTTTGGCTGCCTGCACCGCATCGAAGATCACCGAGGCGGAATCGGCGCCAGTATGCTGCGCGATCACTGCGATGTTGTTGCGCTCGCCCCAAACCTGCAGCTGCTCGACGGCAGCCGCGCGGAAGGTATCGCCGGCGGCCAGCATCACTTTCTTGCCTTCGAGCTGCAGTTTCTTCGCCAGCTTGCCGATGGTAGTGGTCTTGCCAACGCCGTTGACGCCAACCACAAGAATCACGAATGGGCGCTTGCTGCTGTCTATCACCAGCGGCTGCTCGACCGGCTTGAGCAGGCTGGCCAGCTCTTCCTGCAGCGCCTTGTAAAGAGCGCCGCTGTCGGCCAGCTCCTTGCGAGACACGCGGCGAGCGAGGTTCTGCATGATCGCCGTGGTGGCCTCGACGCCGACATCCGCCGTCAACAGACGCGTCTCCAGCTCATCGAGCAGTTCATCGTCGATGGCCTTCTTGCCCAGGAACAGGCTGGCCATGCCTTCGCCGATGCTGGCACTGGTCTTCGACAGGCCCTGCTTGAGTCGGGCGAAAAAGCCGAGTTTTGCCGGAGCCTCTGGCGCACTGGGCGCAGGCTCCACGGCGATCTCAGCCAAAGCCGGCGCTTCAGGTTCTTCGGTGGGCTGAACGAGTTCCGGTGCGGGCTCCGGTTCAGGCTCGGCATAGAGGGCCGGTGCTAGCTCGGGTTCGGGTTCGGGTTCGGGTTCGGTTGCAGGCTCAGCTGAAACAGACTCGGCGCGCGGAGCCTCTTCGGTTGGCTGAGTGTCGGGAATCAGGGCATCAGGCTCGTCAGCGAACGGCTGGCTGTCTTCCAGCGGCTCGGCAGGCGGTGGCTCGGCTGCCGGGGCCTGCGGCTTTTTGCGCAACCAACCGAACAAGCCTTTCTTTTCGCCAGCCTCGGCCGGCGTCTTCTTATCGTCGTTGGAACCAAACATGGAGAAGATTTTCTCAAGAGGGCGAAACGCCAGCGGCCACGCCGCCAGCCAGACGGGGGCTATCCTAGCACTGCGCAACCGCCTTCGCTAAGCGCGCTCATCCCCGCGTCATGAGCCGGCCGTAAATGGCGCTGCGCCGCTTTGCCCTCACACCGACACCCCAGTACCATGCCCTGCGTGTTCCCGCCTGCCGACGTCGCCGTGGCGGAATTCATCCTTGAACGAGCCCTGAATATGCCCCTGATGCTACGCCGCGCCGCGGCCCTCTTAATCGGCGCTCTGTATTTACCGTTTGTCATTGCGGCCGAGCCACAGCCAACTCACGAATTCGTCCTGGACAACGGCCTCAAGGTCATCGTCCGCGAAGATCACCGCGCCCCGGTCGTGGTGTCGCAGCTCTGGTACAAGGTTGGCTCCAGCTATGAGTCGCCCGGCCAAACCGGGTTATCTCATGCCCTCGAGCACATGATGTTCAAGGGCAGCCGCAAGCTCGACGCGGGTGAAGCCTCCCGCATCCTTCGCGAACTCGGCGCGGAAGAGAATGCCTTTACCAGCGACGATTACACGGCCTATTACCAGGTCTTGGCGCGTGATCGCCTGGCAGTTGCTTTCGAGCTGGAAGCCGATCGTCTCGCCAGCCTCAAGCTCCCGGGCGACGAGTTCGCTCGCGAAATCGAGGTCATCAAGGAGGAGCGCAGGCTTCGTACCGATGACAAGCCGAGCGCCCTCGCCTATGAGCGCTTCAAGGCCATGGCCTACCCGGCCAGCGGTTACCACACCCCGACCATTGGCTGGATGGCCGACCTCGACCGAATGACCATCGAGGAGCTGCGCAGCTGGTATCAGTCCTGGTACACGCCCAACAACGCCACTCTGGTAGTTGTTGGCGATGTCACGCTCGACGAGGTACGCAAACTGGCTGAACGTTATTTCGGCCCGATCAAAAGCCGCGCGGTACCCAGCGCCAAACGGCCGATGGAGCTTGAAGAGCCCGGCGAGCGGCGCCTGAAGCTGCATGTGAAGACCCAGGTTCCGAGCCTGATCATGGCGTTCAACACGCCCAGCCTGGCCACATCGGACAGCCCGCGGCAGATCCACGCCCTGCGCCTGATCAGCGCCCTGCTCGATGGCGGCTACAGCGCCCGTCTGCCGCAGCAACTCGAGCGCGGCGAAGAGCTGGTGACCAGCGCCTCGGCCTGGTACAACGCCTACGCCCGAGGCGACACCCTGTTCGCTCTCAGCGCCGCGCCCAACATGCAGAAAGGCCGGACCCTGGAAGAGGTTGAAACAGGCCTCTGGCAAGAACTGGACAAGCTCAAGCAGACTGCGCCGTCCGAGGAAGAGCTGGAGCGCGTCCGCGCCCAGGTCATTGCAGGCCTGGTGTACGAGCGCGATTCCATCACCCAGCAGGCCACGACCATCGGTCAGCTAGAGACCGTCGGCCTGTCCTGGCGCCTGATGGATGAAGAACTCAGCGCCCTCGAAGCAGTAACCCCGGACGATATTCAGCAAGCCGCTCGAACCTATTTCACGCGCTCGCGAATGAGCGTTGCCCATGTCCTGCCCGAGGAGTCCAGCGATGAGTGATCGCAATCTGTTGCGTTGCGGCCTGCTCGGCCTGGTCATGGCGTCCTGCCTGGGCATCGCCGCCTGTGACGCCGACACCGGCGAGACGGCTACCGCCCTCCCCACGCCCGCCGCTGGCACCGTCGCAACACCCGGCGAGTCCGGACAAGCCATTGCCAATGCAAAGAATGCCGAAGCGGCTCGCCTGGAATCCTTGGCCGAGCTTGGCGATCAGCCGCTGGCCCGACGCGAGCTGGACATCCAGAGTTGGCAGACCGAAGGCGGTGCTCGAGTGCTGTTCGTCGAGGCACGCCAGTTGCCGATGTTCGATCTGCGCCTGACGTTCGCCGCCGGCAGCAGCCAGGACGGTGACGTTCCCGGCGTAGCCATGTTGACCAACGCGATGCTCAACGAAGGTATTGAAGGCAAGGATGTAACGGCCATCGCCCAGGGCTTCGAAGGGCTTGGCGCCGAATTCGGCAACGGCTCCTATCGCGATATGGCGGTCGCCAGCCTGCGCAGCCTGAGCGAGCAGGACAAGCGCGACCAAGCCCTGGAGCTGTTCAGCCAGGTGGTTGGCCAGCCGACCTTCCCGGAAGATGCACTGCAGCGCATCAAGAATCAGGTGCTCGCGGGCTTCGAATTCCAGAAGCAGAATCCGGGAAAGCTGGCCAGTCTTGAACTGTTCGAGCACCTTTACCAGGATCACCCTTACGCGCACCCCAGCGAAGGCACCGCCGACACCATCCCTGGCATCGGCGTCGCCCAGCTACGCGACTTTCATGGCAAGGCATATACCGCTGGCAATGCGGTGATCGCCCTGGTTGGTGATCTCGACCGCGCGCAGGCCGAGGCGATTGCAGAACGGGTCTCCAGCGCATTGCCGCAGGGTGCCGCGCTGTCCGCGCCGCCTGCACCGGGTGCGCCCACGGCGGGCCAGCAACATATCGAATTCCCGTCCAACCAGACCCACCTGATGCTGGCGCAACTGGGCATCCCGCGGGGTGACCCGGATTATGCCGCGCTCTACCTGGGCAACCAGATTCTGGGGGGCGGTGGCTTCGGCACACGCTTGATGGAAGAAGTACGGGAAAAGCGTGGGCTCACCTACGGCATTTATTCCGGCTTCAGCCCGATGCAGACCAATGGTCCGTTCATGATCAACCTGCAGACCCGCGCCGACCTCTCCGAAGCGACGCTGGCGCTGGTTCAACAATTGGTCAGCGAGTTCTTGGAAAAAGGCCCGACCCAGGCCGAGCTGGATCGCAGCAAGCGCGAGATCGCCGGCAGCTTCCCGCTCTCGACCGCCAGCAATTCCGACATTGTCGGGCAGCTAGGCAGCATTGGCTTCTACAACCTGCCGCTGACCTACCTCGAAGATTTCATGCAACAGGTCCAGGCGCAGTCGGTCGAACAGGTCAAGGAGGCGATGAACAAGCACCTCAGCGCTGACGGATTCGTGATCGTCACTGCCGGTCCGAAAGTCGAGCAGAAACTCTTGCCGCCGCCGAGCGAGAAGCCTCTAGAGCAACCCAGCAGCGTTCCGGAGCATTGATGGCCAACCCTCCTATCAGACCTTCCTCCAACAATCACGGTGGCCAGGGCCAGCTACGCATCATTGGTGGTGAATGGCGCAGCCGGCGATTCGATTTCCCGGATGCCGAAGGTCTGCGGCCGACGCCTGATCGGGTGCGGGAAACGCTGTTCAACTGGCTCGCACCCTATATGTCCGGCGCCAGAGTGTTCGACCCCTATACCGGCAGCGGTGCGCTGTATCTCGAAGCCCTTTCACGGGGCGCGAGCATGGCCTTGGCGCTGGATGTGAATGCCAATGCCATCGCCAGCCTGCGTAAGCATCTCGACACGCTCAAGTGCGGGCAGGGCCAACTGCTGCAGAGCGATGCGCTGCGCTATCTGGAAACCCAATCGCCAACAGCATTCGACTTGGTCTTTCTCGATCCCCCGTTCAACAAGAACCTGCTGCAACCGACTTGCGAGCTTCTTGAGACAAAGGGCTGGCTGGCCAAGCACGCCTGGATCTACACCGAGAGCGAAACGGTGCCCTCGGGCCTTGGCCTGCCGGGCAACTGGCGCCTGCATCGCGAGAAGCAGGCTGGAAAAGTGCACTATGCCTTGTGGGAGCGCAGCGCTGAGGCGTAGGCCCCGGCGGCGTGCGGATTGAAAACGCCCGCCGGGCCACAGACCGCCGAAGCAAGTAATCAATGGGGCCGTCCAGTGTCCGTCACCCTTCCCGACCCGCTTGTTGAAGCCTCCAGCCGAGATCCATTCGTGCCGGCCCGGTGGCTGCCAGGCGGCCATCTGCAAACGCTCTGGAATCCGTTTCTCAGAAGAGCACTCAAGCTCGACCGTCGTCGGGAGCGCCTATGGCTGGCCGATGGCGACTTCATCGACCTCGACTGGCACGGCCCGCACGAACCCCGGACGCCGTTGGTTCTGGTCCTGCATGGTCTTACCGGCTCGTCCAGCTCGCATTATGTGCTGGGCCTGCAGAATCAGTTGGCAGCACGCAACTGGGCGAGCGTCGCGATCAATTGGCGTGGCTGCTCCGGCGAGCCGAATCTACTCCCCCGCGCCTATCACTCAGGCGCCAGCGACGACCTGACGGAAGTGATCGCCCATCTGCAGAGCGCCCGGCCGTTGGCTCCGCTCTATGCGGTGGGCTACTCGCTGGGTGGCAATGTATTGCTCAAATATCTCGGCGAAACCGGCGAGGCGGCTCCGTTGCAGCGAGCGGTGGCGGTGTCGGTGCCGTACCGGCTAGACCAATGCGCGGACCGCATTGGCCTCGGGTTTTCACGGGTTTATCAAGCGCACTTCATGCGTGAGATGGTGGCCTACGTTAAGGACAAACAACGCCTGTTTACCCAGCAGGGCGCCGGCGAACATCTGTCGGCGCTCCAGCGCCTCGGCTCGCTGGAGGGCATGCGCACCTTTTGGGATTTCGATGGCCGCTTCACCGCTCCACTGCATGGCTACGCCGACGCTAGTGACTATTACCGTCGCGCATCGAGCTGCTACTTCCTGCCTGATATCCGCATTCCGACCCTGCTCATCCAGGCCGAAGACGACCCCTTCGTGTTCCGCCACAGCGTCCCCGAGCTCGACGAGCTGTCGGCAACCACGACGCTGGAACTGCACCGCACCGGCGGCCATGTTGGCTTCGTCGAAGGCTCGCCCGTACGACCGCGCTACTACCTGGAGCGGCGGATACCAGGGTGGTTGGTGGAGCCGGCAATCTGAGGGTCGAGTCGGCTCAACGCCCCAGCATGAACGTCTCGTACTCAAGATCTTCCAGCGAGTTGGCGAGTCGAACCAACCCAAGCAGTACGCAGGCCAATACCGACAGCGTGAAACCATAGCCAAAGAAACTTGGCCCCATCTGCTGGCTGACGACGGTCAGTACAGCGTTCAGCAATACGAAGATCAGGCAAAGCTCCAGGACGATCCGGCGCTTGTCCAAGTAGAAGAACACGTTGAGCAACGCCATGAACACCACCTGAATGCTGACGCCGATCAGATCGACGTAGAACAGCGGCAGGTAGTAAGCGGATATGCCCAGCCACGACAGCAGCTGCGGCGCGATGAGAAAAAGCAACACAACGGTCAGCCCCTGAACCTTGCATATTTCCAGCAGCCCCTGGCGTACCGCCAGGATCATCTGCTGCTTGAGCTGACCGATATGCTGCAGGGTCTCGCCGCCGCGTATGGCCGAGTAAACACGGTCATACCACTCGGCGAAGTCCGTTTCGATTCGCACCAGAAACACCGCCATTCCGGGAATGATGGCCAGGTAAGCGAGAAAGATGGGCAGGTCGTAAAGCATCGAAGCCCGCAGAGGACCGATAACCTGGCTGGACGTGCTTGGGTTGAACCAGAACACGATCTTGTCGATCCAGATTCCCAGGTTGTAGCAGAGCCCGGTCACCAGCAGGCTGAGGAACACCTGTTTACGCTTGAAGAAGTCGAACGCCACCAGTTGCCTGGCCGGGTACTCGCGCAAGATGTCGAACAAAAACATGAAGAACAGGCTGGCATGCCCGATCAGCAGGCTCAGCAGCAGCCCTTCAAGTTTCAGAAAGCGCAGCAGGAATGAACACAGGACCATGAGCGAATAGCCTGCCGCCATGACCAGCAGGATGCGGTTGTAGGCTTTCATGCCGGACAGAAAAATGATGGTGAGCCACAGGTTACAGAGCACCACGAAGTTCGCCAGCATCAGCAGACGGTAGAGAAATGGCTGGTCGAACAGCAGCCAGAGCAGGACAAAGCCCAGCACACCAGACGAAACGGTGGTGACCAGGAGTATCCCGATCAGGTTCGGCAGGATCACCTCCTGCTTTTTTTCGAACAAACGATCCGAAATGAAGCGGGTGAAGAACAACTGCGCCCCGCCGGTGACGATCAGTGAGGAGGCCATCAGATAGGTCACGCTTACCAGGAACTGTCGTATCAAAAACTCAGGTACGACGACGCCCAGGCTCATCACCCCGATCAACATCACACTGATGATCGACAGGACCCACGGGCCGGAGCTGATCAGACCGGCATATACATAGGCTCTCAGCGTGGCCGTGTAGGAATCACGCGAGAGGATCTTGCGCAGCTCGAAGCCAATCCCGGCCATGTCAGATTTCTCCCTTGGCGTTGCGATAGAGCGTGCGATAGCGGTCGAGCATGATCGCTTCGGTGTAGTAACGGTTGACTCGCTGCAGACCTACCGCCTGAGCCGCTCGCCAGCGCTCCGGGCTACTCAACAAGCTGACGATCGCGCGTGAAGTGGCCTGCGGATCGGCAATCGCGACGACCTCGCCCGCGCAGCCCAATGGCGGCTCTTCGTCGGGCGCACCTTCGATCAACTCACGACATGAGCCTACGTCGCTGGTCACCACGGGCGTGCCGGCTGCCCATGCCTCGAGAATCACCAGGGGCTGCGCCTCGCTGATCGAGGTAAGTACCATCAGGCCGAGATTGGGCAGCAGCTCATGAATTTGACGGAAGCCCAGAAACTTCACCTTGCCCTCGAGCCCCAGACTGATCACCAGGCTGCGACACTCAGCGGCATAGGCACGATCCTCTTCCTCGGGTCCCACTATCCATCCTTCCGCATCAGGAATTGCGCTGACCACACCCCGCATGGCGCGGATGAAGGTCTTCACGTCCTTGATCGGTACAACGCGACCAACCAGACCGACTACCGGCGCAATGCCCGCCGGCCGGCGCTGTAGAGCGTCGCCCCAGGCAGCCATCGCGATCCCATTGGGTATCACTTGAGTCTTCTCCGGGTCGGCGCCATCGGCTATCTGCCGTTGGCGGTTGCCGTCGTACAGAGAAATAATCGTATTGGCTGCGCGATAGGTGAGCAGCCCGATACGCTCGAAGAAGCGGATCCAGAGCTTGCGGATGTAGCTGAACTCGGTATCCAGGCCGGTGCGCAAAGCCTCGTCCGACCCCTCGGATATCCAGCTCGCCTGCGCCAGGTCTATCTTGCGCTCCTTGGTATAGATGCCGTGCTCGCTGAGCATATAGGGGCATTGCCAGCGCTTCTGCAGGATTGCGCCGAGCAAGCCGGCATAGCCGGTCGAGATTGAATGCAGCGCTCTGGCCCGTGGTAGTCGCGCTGCCGCCTGGGCGAGCATGACCAACGGCGCATGCATGGTGCGCAGCGTCCAGAAGTAATTGATGAACGAAGGATCGCTGCAATGTTGGGTATAGCCATCGGTAATCGCTTCCCAGCTGGACCGGCTATGCAGTACGTCTTCGAGACTGAGCCGCCCCGATGCAAGAAGCTCGAGGATTGCCTCGCCCTGCGCGACGCTGGGGTCGTCGGGATGATGCAGGAATTGATGCATCTGCCGCATGCTGTCGCGCGAACCGCGGCTCCGGGCAACCTCCACAGCATCACCGGGGCGCCACGCACACTCCAGAAAATGCTCTTCGATGTGCACCACGTTTGGGGGAATCTTGTACTGGCGCTCGCCGTAAGCCTCTCGCTGGCCGCCGATGAAGAACACCGAAAAGGTGAACTCTGGTAGCCCGAGGATCAGCTGATTGACCCAGCTGGAGACGCCTCCGCGCACATAGGGCCATGTGCCCTCGAGCAACAGGCAGACATCAGCAACGGGGATTTCTGAATTGGGCTCGGTCACAACCAATACTTCGCGAGGGCAGCAAATGGGGGGCGTTGAAGGACAGGCTCGGGCAGCTCGGACAGCTGCCGGGCGACCTCCTCATAACGACCTTCGTTAAAGGCCGTTTCGGCACGGTATGGAGCCAGGGTCGGCCTGCTGACACCAGCCGCCTCGGCATGGTCAAAATGGATCTTCGCGGCATCCAGTCGCCCTTGCTCCAGGGCGATCCGGCCGGCCAGAACATGCGCGTAGGGATTAGTGACGTCATCGAGTGTTCGTTCCGCATGCTCCCGCGCCTGGTCAAGCACATGCTCGAGCACACTGCCCTGTGCCAGCCCGAGATAAGCGAGCTCCCAGTACCAACGCGCCAGCGCATCATGCAGTGCGGCCTTGTGTGCCCCGTCTGCGGTGGCAAGCTGTTGCAGCGACGTCTCGATGCGAAGGTTGATCTCGCTTTCCTGCTTGTCGAGCATCGAATACGCGAGCAACCGTACATCATCAGCCGGATCGCGCAGCGCCACCTTGAGGATGGGGATTGCCTCCCGTGCGGGCATACGGCGAGTGGCGAACAGAGCGGTCAACCGCTTTTCGGTATCAGGGGCGTGGCGCAGCACATCCTGCAGGCCACCGTCGTTAAACATCAGCTCCTTGCCGCGCACCTGAGGGCGGAATGGCAGCTCGGGAAGCGCCATGGAGTCCCAGCTCAGCTCCTTGTGTCGACGAGGCAGATAGAGCGCCGGAAATAGCGCGGCAGCGACGCCGACGGCCCCCAGTCCGGGTACGAAAAAAGCCAGACTGAAAATAAACAGAGGGCTCCACGGCAGGGGAAACTTGTAACGTCGCGGCAACAGCAGCCAGATACCGCCGGCGAGCAGGGCGCTGCTCAGAGCATGTGCCCCCAGGTAAAGCGAAGTCGCCTGGGCGACGCTTAACTGCTCTTGAAAGGCTGCCCAGCTGCCAACCTCGAACAGCAGAGCGCCGCTAAACAGCCACTTGCTGATCATTCAGGGCGCACTCGCTGTAGAGGAAATGGTGTATCGATTCGTGGCCCCTTGCGGTGCCGATGTCATGCGCAAGCACCCTTACCTGCAAGCTTTCCAGCGTTTCATCGGCGCCGAAGCGCTCGGCGAGCAATATGTTGAGGCGGAACAGATAGCCCTGCGCGCCCTCGGCCGAAGTCAGCGGCAGAAGTACCAGAACACAGGTATTGCCGCGTTGATTCACTGCTCTGAGCTGCAGGTCCAGTCCGCGCCGGCTGTCTTCTATCAGGCGCAGCAGTTTTTCGCTGTAGGGCGATGCGTTGACTTCCAGCATGAACAGGCTGGCGTCGAGGCCATGAAACTGGGCATCGCTCAACGAGCGCTTCAGGTTCTGGCTGAATACCTGGCTGTCCATGTCCTGCAGCTGCAGTGTCTGGGGATCACTCAGAATGAGGTCGGCTATATGTCCGGCAAGGATCGAAAGCAATCCGAACACCCGATCATTGAACGAGAAGAAAGGCATCTGCTCGACTGCAAGTATGGCCAGAATGCGCCCGTCGGTATCAATAAGCGGGACGCAGAGCTGGTAACGAGAGTGCTCTCTGTGCTCCCCGCGCTCGAGCAACTCCTCGCGAATACTGACCAATTCCCCGCGCTTCAGGCACATACGCAGCAGCAGGTCGTTCTGATCCATCGGTGCTGTGTCACCCACCACGCTCAAGGGGGCAGTTACGGCGACACCTTCCTTCACGCGATAGAGCCCTGCCGACCTGAACGAGCCGTACTGCGTAAGCAGGCTTAGCACCGGATCGGCCAGTTTGGCGAGCGGGTCGTCTCCCCGAGGCAAGCTGCGCAACTGGTTACGCAGACCAACGAGCGAGCTGCGCAGGCTCTGATCATTACCCGCAATCCGCTGCTCCAGCCGGTCATGGGAAATACGCAGGATGTAATGCGCCCGAGTGAACTCGTCGAGCCTCAGCTGCCGATAGTCGTTAGCCAGATCCAGGCGCTCGAGCCGCCGCTCCCATATATCGCGAAACTCACCTACCAGCATGCCGCTGACCAGCACACCGACGATGAAGGAGGCTGGCATTTCCGCGTATAGCCCGTCGCCGAACCTGTGGTAGGCAATCAGCGCGAGGATCAGCAACACTGCGCTGACGAGTCCGCGCATGAAGCCGTAGCGCATGCCGAGCAGCAAGGGCGCGAGTACCGGCCAGGGAAACGAGTTTTCAACCATCAGCGGATCGCCAGGCATCAACCAATAGCCAATGCCGATGGCCAAGCCGGTGATGAGCCAGGTTTCTAACCACGAAACGGCGGTGCTGGCGCGAGGGGCCAGCGTGAAGTCCTTATGTGCCGAGCCGAGTGCCATTATTCGAGACGCAACGCGCCGGCCAGCTCACGCAGAACCTTCTGCCCGGTGCCAGCAAGACTTTCCCGGGACCAGCCGGCACGCGCGCCACTCTTGCTCCAGACGACGCGGCCACTGGCAAGCTCGATCACTTGCAGACTCACGCCAACCGCGGGCTCGCCATCCAGGCCACTCTTGTACTGCCACTCCTCGACGCTGCCACTGATGACGTAATCGAGACGCTCGGCTTTTGCCCAAGCAAGCGCCTTGGCCAGCCGCTCCCGATCATCAAGCATGGGCAGATCCGATTGCGCCACCACCGGATAGTGACGTGGCTGGAGGCCGCGCTCGGCCAGCACGCTAAGGAGAATCTGCTCGGCACGCTCACCCGCCTGTGGCGCCTGAGAATAATTGACTACCGGTACCAATCCCCACGCGGCTGCGCGCGGTAACACGGGTGCGTTTTGCTCGGTAAAGGTGGTGCAGCCGCCAATTAAAAAGACCATGGCCAGCACTACCAGGCTACGAATGGATGACATCTTTGCTTCTCCCTGTGATTGCCGCATCAGCGCCCGAATCGAGCGCTGTAAGTCATGCCCAAAGTCCCACCTGGTTCGCCATCACCATTCTTCGGTGCGGACTGATAGCCAAAGGTGAATGCCAGTTCATCGTCGCCGAGCACCTGCATGCCGACGCCGGTGTTGATGGCGTAGTTGGTTTGCTGTTCGGTCCACTGCCAACCGGCCAGCACATCGAAGATCCAGCTGAACTGCGCGGTGCTGCGATTCATTGCGCCCGGAAAACCGCGGCGCCAGGTGCTACCGATATAGGCCTGACCGAAGCGGTCCTGTAGTAAGTCGGCCGCAGGCGCGCTGACTGAACGCAGCTCGTCGTTCGACGTGCCATATTTTGCATAGCTGAGTCCGCTGCGAAGCGTCCATGTCGGGCCCTCGAAGAAAACGGCATGGCTCAGCTCAAGGCTGACTTGCTGGCCGCTGCCAACCGATTCACCACTCAAAGTGCTGAAACGTTGCTGAGCGAGCGACCAGCTGATCTGGTCGCGAGCGCTGATGGAATGAATGCCGCTGACGCCCAGCGAATCGCGTCGTCCCATGGCTCGCAGCAGGCCGCTCTCTTCGGCCTGACGATGCCATCCCATCTGAAATTCCAGGGTATCGCCACTGTTGAGCTGAAGAGTGCGGGTGATACCCAACCCGGTACGATCACCCTCGTCGTGGCGGCTGGTGTCCACCTCCAAGCCAAGTGACCCATCGTCCAAGGCCCGGGTCAGTCGCAATTCTGCTGAGCGCTCGATACCTGGCCGTAAATCCTCCGCATCGCGGGTCAATTCTCCAGGCTGGGCAGTAAGCGCGCTGCCGGAATAACGGTTGCGGCCAAGCGACAGCTGCGCGTGCCAATCATGGTCAAGTTGCCCCGCGATCTCCGCGGTTTGCCCCTGCAGCTTGAGGGACCCGAAGTCCTGTTGGCGCATGCCTATCCGAACGCCCTGAGGATTGCGCTCCTGCAGTGCCAGCGTCTGCCGGCGCAATTGCTGCTGCACTGCAACCGGCTGCTCGGCCGAGAGCGCCTGCAGACCTTCCGCCAAGGCAAGGCCTGTAGCGCCCAGGCGCTGCAAAGCCTCGACACGCTGCGCAGGATCCAACCCGCCCTCAGCAAGCAGACGCTCCAGAGTCTGGCGGTTTTGCTCTTGCAACGCCTGTTGCAGTTCGGCATAGCGACTGATTCGCAGGCCTTTGCTACGAGCCCAAGCCAACCATTGCTCCTTGAGCGCACCCTGGTTGGTCGCGTCGAGTTGCTCGCTGAACTGGTCGAACCAAAACTGCAACAAGGGCTGTGAGCCATCGCTCCAGCGCAGCGCCAGCTCACCGGCGGCCATGCGTGCGCCCCCTGAAGTCAGTAGCCGCAGGTAGGTTTGATACAACGCCAGGTCGGCTCCGGCCACAGGCATTTCGAAATTACGCAGCACATGACGTCGCAGACGCAGTGCACGATCCGCATAGCCGGCGCTGTCCAGCGCATCGGCATATGCCGCCTGCACCAGCAAGTCGTCTGAGTCCTTTCGCAAGTAAAGGTCGAACCATCGCAACACCTGATCGTTGCGATTGAGCATCAGGTTTGCGCTTGCAAAGGGTAGCCACAGCCCGCTCTGCTTGCGAGCCAATGGCTCCCATTGCCGCAGAAGCGGCGCCAGCGCGTCACGCTGAGCATGATCGATGTAGTGCCAGAGCAACTGCTCGCGGAACGTCCCTGTATGGGGGAAAAGTGACACGGCCTGAAGGTAGATCTGCTCGGTTTCGGCACGGTCGCCATTACGAGCGGCTATGAATGCGCGAGCACTCCAGATAGCTGCAATTTTTTCAGCGTCAGGCAGTTCGAGGCCTTCGTTGACCAACGCTTCAAGCCGGTTCGCATCCTCCAGCTCCATGGCCAACTGCAGGGCGCGAGTGAGATTCGACGGCGTGCGGTTGCGTTCCCAACTGGCGATCATCACATCAAGTGCCAGAGTCGGTTCATTACGCTCATAGAGTGCAATGAGTCGCTCTTCGGATGTGTTGTTCGGAACCACTCCCAGATCGGCCAGCCTGCGATAGGCGTCGAGCGTGTCTGAGTCTCGCTCCAGCTCCCACGCTAGCTCGGCTCGCAGAAGCCAGTACGCTTGGTCGGACACCGAGTCGAGCTCCACGCCCTCGAGCACGCGCCATGCAGCTTGGGGGTCGAACAGCTCCCAATGGTCCAGGGCCCACTCGACCCGCTGATCGATCGTAAGACCGAAGCGACGATCGATCTGTGCCCACAGCTCGACCAATGCAACCTGCTGATGGGTTTGCTCGAGGATCTGCTGCAGGCGCAGCCAGCCGAGCTGATGCCCGGGCCAGACTCGCAGATAGTCACGCAGCCAGCGCTCGGCCTGCTCGGGCGTGCCGCGCGCGTTATGGCTGTAGACGAGCGCATCCAACTCGGTGTCGGACAACTGCCGAAGCTTTCCTGCGCCGGATAGCAAACCAATGGTGTTATCGAAATCGAACAGCTGCGACGCGAGGCGCCAGGCATGTTCACGAACCGCAGGCTCATCGCGTAACTGAACCAGGCGCAACCAGAAGCCAAGCGCTTCATTCGTCCGGCCTGTCCACTCGCCCAGTTTGCCCATGAGTTCCAGATTACCGGCATCCAACGGGCCAAGCGCTGACAGGTCCTGTCCCGCCGCCCACGCCTGTTCCAGCTGCCCCGCAGCGAGCCGCAGTTGCAAGTCTGCATTTACGGCGGACGCATCGTCCGGCTTCAACCTGCGCCAACGGGCGACCGTCTCCATCGCCAGATCGTAGCGATGACTGCCGATCCCGGCGCGCGCGGCCATGCCAAACAGATCTCCGTCAGCAGCGCTCATCAGATCGAGATTGCGCTGAATCAGCTCCGCTGCCTGCTCGCTCTGATCCGCCGCAAGCATCGCGGAGAAGGCCTTGGCCAAATATTCGCGACGTTCGACGGGAGACTCGGTACTGGCCAGTAGATCGGTAAAGATGCGTGCAGC
Organism: Stutzerimonas stutzeri; assembly: GCF_024448895.1. Classification (GTDB taxonomy): domain Bacteria; phylum Pseudomonadota; class Gammaproteobacteria; order Pseudomonadales; family Pseudomonadaceae; genus Stutzerimonas; species Stutzerimonas stutzeri_Q. The sequence continues at coordinate 20,142 of NZ_JAMOIC010000029.1, read as the reverse complement.
AGCCAGCGTTTCCCCTGCTCCCAGGTGGGCCTGCGCCGACTCGATCAGCCAGTGCTCGCGCTGAGCTTCATCTCGAATCGCCAGATCGCCATAGGCGTGTGCCGCCAAAGCAGGATCACCAAGCGCCAGGGCATAACGAGCGAGACGCGAAAGCTGCTCGATAGAGATACTTGCGCGTTCTACGGCGTTTAGCTGATCGCGGAGGGCATTGAGCGCAGGAGGGGGTATGCCTTCAGGCGCAGCCTGAGCCTCGAGCACCGCCAGCTCGGCTAGAAAGAAGCGCACGCTGTCAGATTCAGGTTCGCCCAGTTTGAATACATGCGAGCGTGCCCGCGCGAGGTCACCCAGCTCGACGAGCTGCTCGATGAGTTTGAAGCGCAGACTCGTGTCATCAGGGTGCGCTTCGAGCAAAAGCTCGGCGTAACTGATGGAAACGGCATCGGGCTGTTTCTCACTCGGCATGAATACGTCTTCGCCGGTATAGGTCAACACCAGCAGAGCGCCGATGAGCGCCACCACCAGTAGCAGGGCCCAGGGGCTGAGCAGGCGAGTAGGCTCAGTGACAGAGGAGTTGCGCATCTATCACTCGATTCCCTGGCAGATCGAACCGCCACAATCCATCCGCTTTCACGGCCTGATGACGCTTGCCGGCAACGTCTAGTGAACAACGGCCTGCCGCACGTACCGCGAAACGCAGGGGCATTTCGCCGGCGAACGACACCTTCACCCTGTGCTCATCGACATAATCCCAGCGCAGCAACGGCAGGTTTGCCTGCTCCAGCGCTGGACGTGGATCACGCTCGGTCCGTAGCGCCAGTACCGCGACCGGTGAGCTCAGATGCACGTAACGACCCTGGGGCAGATCCCGAACGCCCGCGACCCCTACTGATTGTCCAAGATCCGGCCAGCCGAGCGCCGGGTCCAGTCGCAGCGTACGCAGGCCGTCCAGACCGCGAACCTGCCAGCGTCCATCGGCCAGCCGAGCCAGACTTGCTTGGTGCAAGCCATGCATACGGGTGATGTATTGGCTCATCCATAGGGAGATCGGCTGTTCAGCCAGCATCGACTCGTAGATCTCCGTTATGACCCTAATCGAGGCCTGCTTGGTCGCCGAATAGAAGTGGTAATACAGGTGCAGACCACGCAACCGGCGGGGCGCATCCGTGAGCGCGAAGGTGTCCAGCACCTCCCGAAAGCCGTAGTACGGTCCCTGCCACAGGTTGGTGTAGAGGTTCTCGTTGATAATCGGCGCGTAGTACTGAATGCCGCCCGCAGTGGGCCTGATGAGCGGCGATAAACCGGTGAGCGACGGACGCGCATGGGTCAATATCGTTGTGCCGCCGTTTACGTTCGCCAGCCCGGCGTCATAGGCCAGCTTGATGGTCGCGGCATCTGGCAGGGCGTCGCCCGTCCAGAAGATCATCTTGACCGGCTTCGATGGACTGGTGAGGCGCTCGTTTATATACGCGGTGGATCCAATGACCTCCCGCTCGAAGTCGAGCCTGTCGTAGCCTGGAATGACCATCGACAGCCCGTAATCGGCATTAAAACCTTCGCGCTGCTGAGCCCGCTCAGGCTGCCAGAAAAAAGGATGACTGAAACTGTGAGTCGCCACCTCGACCCTGGCGTCCGCGAATATCTCCCGTGCGATCGGCTCAAGCTCACGGGCGAGATGCGGATAGCGTCCCTTGGGGCCTATCTCACCCTCGATGACCGATACGGAAGTGAGCAACGGATAAGGCTTGATGAACGTTTTATGCACCTCACTCCCTGCATAAGGAGACCCGGTCACTTCCGCTCTTGAAAGGAAGCCATCGCCGTCGATATGCACCGTCGCGACACGCCGGCCGTTCTCTGTGGTGGCATCCGGCCGCGGAATGGCCGGCAACCTCAGGGCACGCTGGAGGAAGGCGAACGGGTCGAGAATCCAGCGCTGACTGTCCGGCCCTTCTTCGATGATGTAAGGGTTGAGCGCAATGCCGCCCGTCGCACCTGTGGCAATAGGGACATAGCGACGTTCTTCGCTGTCGATAAGGGCAAGGGCGGGGGTCGCGCTGCCATTGATGACATTGAGCGGGACCAGATCACGCAAGCGAATCACCACCGGCGCCTCGAAATCGCCTACCAGATCCTTGTCCTGACTGGCGATCCCGACCTCCCGCTTGGCTTGCTGGCGAACCCGCTGCAGCCCCATTCGAGTCAGCAGACTCTGATCTGAGACCGGCAGGCCCGCCATAATTGCCAACGGAACGGACTCATCGATACGTGCCGAAAGCCATTGATCGAATTTGACTGAGTCAACCGGCGGCCCGCTGGTCATCCAGGTCACTACACCCGCGTACAGCCCACCAAGCGGACCATCCGGAAGCTGGTCTGCCGCAAGATAGTCGGTGCGATACCCCAGGTACTCGAGCAGTCCGCCCAGAAACATGTGACCGCGATTGGTGGACAGGGGCCCCTCGCGCGGGTCATAGACGACAGCAATACGGCGCGGTTGAACCTCAACGTTACTCACGCCCAGGTAATTCAGATCGGGCATCGTCACGAAGGGCAGAAAGCCTTCCGACTGCAGCCGACGAGCCAATTCACGCGCCTCGGCGCGGCGATCAGCTGGCAGGTAGTCGATGGCTATCAGCGGTACGCCTTTGGCCCGCAACGGGTCGAGGTGCAGGTTCAGCCAGTCGCGATCCTCCTGCGGCACCTTCCGATAACGCGCCCCGCTGGCATCCCACCCTGAGTGGATTGATTCGACAGCCACGGCGGATGCCACTCCCGGCAGCTCTGGCAGTACCTCAAAACCACGGTTGAATATCAGCTTCATAGCGGGCTGCTGCCGCTTCAGCTCGGCGAGAAAATCACGCAGAGCGATACGTTGCGCTTCTCGCTCTGCCTCTGGAAGCAACTGAAAACTGTCCAGGGTGTCGAGAAACAGACCGGCATATCCCTGCTCCGCAAGCGCCTCGGCACGTCGTAGCAGATGCGTTCTCCAGGCACTGGAAGAGAGCAGCATTACCTGGCTGTTCCAGGCGTGGTTGCGTACGTCGCTGGCACCCGAGGCTACGTCGGCGTCAGACGCCTCGAGGTTGCCGTCATATTCGCCGACAGAAAGATAAGCGAAGGGCTCGCTGCCCTGTTCGCGAAGGAAAGCCACATCCTTGGGCTCCAGGTGTGCGGATTCCAGAACGGTCCATTCGAATTGTGCGAGTTCGGCGAGCGGGGGGTTGGCGGCATACCAAAACGCTACGCTGCCGGGGTTTGTGGTGTCAGCCTGGACGACTGGAACAGGTGCGAGCACGCCGCAGAGTGCTAAAAGCGCCGCGCAAATCAGTCGCCCACAAAACGTCGTGTATCCGTAAAAAACAGCCGCCAGGGTTGTTCGGTAATCTCGCGCTTGAGCAACCCACATGAATTCCACCAGACAGAACGGCTGTTACAGGTGGTATTAATCCATATGCCATTACTCGATACAAGCATAATGCCATCATTGGCGATGGGTGGTTGACCCTCAGCAAAGCAGGCGTCAATAAAACGTCTTTTCACTCGTTTTCGAACACTGATAACTGCCACTCAAGCCAGTCGCTCGCGTAGCTCGATAAACCCTGATCGCGCAGATTCGCTGACGAACCCCTCTTCAAGTGCAAGCAACTGGAAAATACCGCGGCGCAGCATCTCTCGATCGAGCTCGTTGTCGGGTTTGGTCAGGACAGTGCAGAGAAACTGCACCCACGACGTCATGATGATCCAGGCGTTGACTGCGAGCGCTTCCACCTGAGGCGGCGTCATCACGAGAATGCCGGCGTCGACGAAGCCCTGGTAAATGCGCTGCGCACTGTGCAGATGTCTTCTGGCAAAGAGGCGATAACGGTCTGCCAGCTCACGGTCGTTGCTCAGCAGATGCTCCAAATCGCGGTACAGAAAGCGGTATTCCCACATCGCCGAAAACAGCGATTCAAAATAGCGCGTCTTGTCTTCGATGGTTACGGGCCGGCCTTCGGGAAGCTGCAGAAACCCATCGACTTGCGCTTCATAACGACCAAAAAGCTCAGCGATGATCATCTGCTTGTTACGGAAGTGGTAATAAAGGTTGCCCGGCGAAATTTCCAGGTACGCAGCGATGTGGTTAGTGGTCACGCTGCGCTCGCCCTTGTCGTTAAACAGTTCGAGGCTAGCCTGAAGGATGCGTTGGCGGGTTTTTGATTTGGAAGACATTGCAGGGAAGGCTTTTCCATCGAGCTGGACCTGAAAGCAAAGGTAACCCGACACCACCGGCAGTGCACTCGATTGACAGATTAGAGTAGTTGCTCTAATAAGCATGCAACGTCCGTTCTACCGGAGCCGCGCCCCATGCTTAGCGATGTTGCGTATCTGAATCAGCTCAGCACAGAGGCTGATCGTTTGTTGTCGCTGTTCGAGCGACAGCGCATGGCGTTTCATGCCAATCCCAGCCCCAACGGCGAGGATCGCCAGCAATGGCTGGAGGCGCTGCACGATGTCCTGGCCAGCAATCAACAATCCTTGATCGACGCCATCAGCGCCGATTTCGGCAACCGCTCAGCGGACGAAACACGGTTGGCGGAAATCATGCCCAGCCTGCACGGCATTCACTATGCAAAGCGTCGCCTTCAGCGCTGGATGAAACCCTCTCGGCGCCGGGTGGGTCTGGCATTTCAGCCGGCCAGCGCGAAGGTCGAGTATCAGCCGCTTGGGGTGGTCGGCATCATCGTGCCGTGGAACTACCCCCTGTATCTGGCGGTAGGCCCCATGATAGGTGCGCTGGCAGCTGGCAATCGGGTGATGCTGAAAATGAGCGAATCCACACCCGCAACAGGGCGGCTGCTCAAGGATCTGCTGGCGGAGATCTTCCCGGAGGATCAGGTCGCCGTGGTTCTGGGCGACGTCGATACCGGTATCGCCTTCTCGCAGCTGCCTTTCGATCACCTTCTGTTTACGGGCAGCACCAGTGTCGGACGGCAGGTTATGCGAGCGGCGGCGGAGCATCTGACGCCGGTCACCCTGGAGCTGGGCGGCAAATCACCGGCTATCGTCTCGGCCACCGTACCGCTTGCCGATGCCGTTGAACGCATCGCCTTCGGCAAGACGCTGAATGCCGGGCAAACCTGTGTCGCACCGGATTATGTATTGGTGCCGAGGCCGCGCCTCGACGACTTCGTGACGGCTTACCGTGCCGCCGTGCAGCGCTTTTTCCCGCAGCTGGTGGACAACCCGGATTACACCTCCATCGTCAACGCGCGCCAGCATGCACGCCTCCAAGGCTATCTGGACGATGCCGAGGCCAAGGGCGCGCGCCTCGTCCCCCTGTTCGAGACTGGTCAGGACCGGCGCATGCCGCACTACCTGCTGCTCGACACCACCGACGACATGCTGGTCATGCAGGACGAGATATTTGGCCCCCTTCTGCCCATCGTGCCCTACGACGAACTCGACGAGGCGCTCGCCTACGTCAATGCACGCCCTCGTCCGCTGGCGCTTTATTACTTCGGCTACAACAAGGCCGAGCAACGACAGGTGCTGCGACACACCCATTCCGGCGGCGTCTGCCTTAACGACACCCTACTTCACGTCGCCCAGGACGACCTGCCCTTCGGCGGCGTCGGTCCCTCTGGGATGGGGCACTACCACGGCCACGAAGGCTTCCTGACCTTCAGCAAAGCCAAGGGCGTGTTCATCAAGCAGCGGTTCAATGCAGCCCGGATGATTTACCCGCCTTACGGCAAGGCGCTGCAGCGCATGATCTACAAGCTCTTCGTACGCTGAAGCGCGCGGTCGCTTACAACAATGAACCCTACCAATCTCGCCTTTTCCCGCCGTAGCTGGAAAATCTGTCGATCCATGACGGCTCGCTATTTCCCACCAGCATAGGCGTGAACCCATAGCTATCAATTTACGGCCTCGCCGCGAAACTCTCCAGTCAACTGATCGAACGACTGAAAAATGCGTGAACGGCTTCGTTATGCCGGCATCCGGCGGTCATCCGCTTTGATGCTTTACGCTGCCGTTACCGAGCCGCTACCATCCACCCCCCACGCATGCGTCAGGACGCCGCGATGAATCGAGTGTTGTATCCGGGCACTTTCGACCCGATCACCATGGGCCATACCGATTTGGTCGAACGCGCTTCACGTCTGTTCGACGAGGTGATTATTGCGGTCGCTGCCAGTCCCAACAAGAATCCGTTGTTTCCGCTGGAACAACGTGTGGCCCTGGCCCAGGAAGTCACCGCTCACTTGCCGAACGTCAAGGTGCTTGGCTTCTCCACACTGCTGGCGCACTTCGTCACCGAGCAGAAAGCCAACGTCCTGCTACGTGGCCTGCGCGCCGTGTCCGACTTCGAGTACGAGTTCCAGTTGGCGAACATGAATCGGCAGCTTGCACCCGATGTAGAGAGTCTGTTCCTGACACCTTCAGAGAAGTTTTCCTACATTTCATCGACCCTGGTTCGCGAAATCGCGCGTCTTGGTGGCGATGTCACCAAGTTCGTTCATCCCTCCGTCATGAAAGCGCTGACCGAGCGCTACGCCTCGCGCTAAAGCGGCCTAGCTTCAGGCGCGACGGAGAGATGCCGACACATGGGCCATCGCCGCGCGTGCACCGGGCGAGCCGATGCGGCAAAATTGCCGCGTCGTTTATACCTGCGCTGCGGTTAATGCCGCAGCTGGAGTTAGCTGGATGTCCCTGATAATCACCGATGACTGCATCAACTGCGACGTGTGCGAGCCCGAGTGCCCGAACAGCGCTATTTCCCAAGGCGAGGAAATCTACGTCATCGATCCCAATCTCTGCACTGAGTGCGTCGGCCACTATGACGAACCGCAGTGTCAGCAGGTTTGCCCGGTGGACTGCATCCCGCTCGACGAAAGCAACGTCGAGAGCAAGGACGAGTTGATGCAGAAGTACATGATCATCACCGGCAAGGCTTGACCCCTCCCGACCTCGGCTTGAAGCCGAGGTCAGCTTCAGCTGCGCGAGACTGGCGCCGCCTTTTCTTCGATGTCTCAACACGCACAAACACAGCTGCACGGCCGTGGCCCGCGTGCGCATGAACGAAATGTGAAGCCCTGGCCGGAAACGACACGGCCCCGCACGCGATGAAGCGGCGAGGCCGTGACGGCGGAACGAGTGACTATCCGACCTAGTGAAGCTGAACCGCGGAATCAGTCCTGGCGGTTGTAACCGACGCGGGTGCAACCCAGGCAACGGGCAAAGGCGGCAGCGCCTGGCTCGACGACCAGTGCTTGACCGGTTTCCTTGATGCCGCCACCCATAGCGCTGAACGGCAAGCTGACGACGAACAGGCCGGCACCAATAGCGGTCGCTGCGATGAGCAACGGCCGGGCAATCAGCAGATCGCCGACGATGGAAAAGGCTTTGGGGGCTTCTACGGTGTACATGGGATCGCCGCTGGCGTTCTGCTGTACCGATTGCGCCTGCACAGGCATCGTCAGCAGACCTGTGGTCAGGGCCAAGACAACAGCAGTGGAGCGAAACAGATTCATGGTGTGGTCCTTCAGCTGGGCGAAGCGAGGCAGATGATTGTGGTGAGGGTCACTATAGCAGTGGCCGCCGATTGTTGATCGTGAACACCGTCAATGCCTGCGCAGTGCATGGCAGATCGTTTCGTCATCGCTGACAGCGTCCGCAATAGACGCTGGCTCGCTGGCCCAGCCGAATCTCGCGCAAAGTCGAGCCACAACATTTGCACAGATCCCCGCCTCGACCGTAGACGAACAACTCCTGCTGGAAGTAACCCGGCTTGCCGTCGCCACCGACGAAGTCGCGCAGCGTGGTACCGCCGCGCTCGATGGCGTAGGCCAGTATCCGTTTGATCTCGACGGCCAACTTCATATAACGCGCTCGCGATACCGCACCGGCGGCGCGACGAGGGTCGATCCCGGCAGCGAACAGCGCCTCGCTCGCGTAAATATTGCCAACGCCCACGACCACCGCGTTATCCATGATGAAGGGTTTGACCGCCATGCTGCGTCCCCGCGACATCTGGTAAAGCCGCTCACCGTCGAACGCATCGCCTAGCGGCTCCGGGCCGAGGCTGGCGAGCAGCACGTGGCTCAACGGATCATCGCTCCAGAGCAGCGCGCCGAAGCGACGCGGGTCCGTGTAGCGCAGCGCCATGCCGGACTCGAGCACGATGTCGACATGCTCGTGCTTGCCCACCGGCAAATCCGGCGGCACCAGCCGCAGACTGCCGGACATTCCGAGGTGCGCGATCAGGGTGCCGACCTCGGCCTTGATCAGCAGGTACTTGGCGCGCCGCTCAACCGACTCGATACGCTGGCCGGACAGCCGCACGTCAAGGTCATCTGGAATCGGCCAGCGCAACCGGCGCTCGCGCACGATGACCTGGCTAACACGCTGGCCGACAAGGTGCGGGGCAATGCCGCGACGGGTGGTTTCGACTTCTGGAAGTTCGGGCATACAGGCAGATCGGTAGTGGACCGGGAGGCGACCTTAGCAGTTAACGCGAGGCCGGGTCAGCCGACACCCAGCTCCCGGATGATGTCGCGCTGGCATTCGAAATCGTATTCCGAGAGGCCAACGTATTCCAGTACCAGCTGCGCCACGGCAGCCCATTCGTGGTCCTCCGGCTGCTCGCCCAGTACGCGATGGCAGGCGCAGATGTGCTCGGCCATCTTCAGAATCGCAAGCAGCGTCTTGACCTGCGGATCGCTCCACTCATCGTTGAACAGGGCCAGCGCGTTGTGGTGATTGGCGATGGCCTCACACAGCGTCTGCGGCAGCTTCCACGAGCGCGCGACAAAATAACCCACGACGGAATGGTTGGTGTTGAGCACCCAGTTTTCAATGTCAGTGATGCGCGTCTCGACCCCGACGCTGGCATAGGCCTCTTCCAGCACTGTCATGTATCCGGGGAAGCGAGTCAGCATCAGCGGAATGCCGCAGTTGTGAAACAGACCGAGCGTGTAGGCCTCGTCCGGTGCTGGATGCCCAATGCGCTTGGCCAGAGCCAGGCAGGTGCCGGCTACGTCCTGCGCGGAATCCCAGAAGCGGTTGAGCGTGACGATGGCCGCATCGGTCAGCTCGCCGCGGATCGATTGTGCATTGATCAGGTTGATCACCGAACGGCAGCCCAGCAGGTTGACGGCTTGCTGGATCGAGGCGATGCGATTGGCGAGGCCGAAGAACGGTGAGTTGACCGTCTTCAGCAAGGCACCTGAGAGGCCGGGATCCTGACTGATCAACCGAGCGATGGCGCGCAGGTCAGGATCAGGCATGACCTGCTCCATCTGTAGATCGACCATGATCTGCGGCTGCGGAGGAACGCTGATCCCCTGCAGCACGCTGCGGATCTGCTCGTCGGTGAGTTCGATGGACATGGAGGCAGCCCGGCCTGGCGGATAGCACAAGGCCACTAAGAAAAGAGTGCGAACTTTGGCCGAGTTCATGGTCGGATTTCAAGTAGATAACTTTGCAATCCGACGAGGAGGAAACGAAATGGCCGATTCCCTGAAAGGCAAACGTGTAGCGATCCTGGTAACCGAAGGTTTCGAGCAGGTCGAGCTGACCGGCCCGAAGGAAGCGCTGGAAAAAGCCGGCGCGGTCGCCGAGATCATCTCATCCTCGAACGGTGAAGTGACCGGCTGGAACCACATCACTCCGGACACCAAGTTCCATGTCGACAACACCTTCGAAAGCATCAAAATGAGTGACTACGATGCCGTGGTGCTGCCCGGCGGCGTGGTGAACTCCGACACCATTCGTACCGATGAAAAAGCGCAGCAGCTGGTGCGCGAAGCAGCCCAGGCCAACAAGCCGATAGCGGTCATTTGCCATGGTGGATGGCTGTTGATTTCAGCCAAGCTCGTGCAAGGCAAGCGGATGACAAGCTACCCATCGCTCACCGACGATCTGAAAAACGCCGGCGCCAATTGGGTCGACGAACAGGTGGTGGTCGATGGCAATCTGATCAGCAGCCGCAACCCGGACGATATCCCGGCCTTTAGCCAGGCCCTGGTCAAAGCCCTCGCAGCCTGACGGAAAGCTGGTGGCCGAACGTAGGGTGGATCGCGCTTCATCGATCCACCGAAACACGGATTCGGAGCTCGTTGAGGCTGAGGGTGCAACCAATCGCCGGCGACCCTCTGCACAGGAACCCGTTCCAACGCCCTTCCGTCCAGCCTCGGCCATCGCCCAGAGCTCAACCAGCCAGCGCTTTTGTCCGCCCGCTCCCCTATAATCCCGCCCTTTTCCCGGAGCCCTCCCGATGAGCCTGCCCAGCCTGCGCCTCAAAGCCAACGCCGATCGCCGCCTGCGCGCCGGCCATCTGTGGGTCTACAGCAACGAAGTGGATACCGCCGCCACGCCGCTCAGCGGTTTTGCTGCCGGTGATCAGGCGATCCTCGAAGCGGCTGGCGGCAAACCGCTGGGCATTGTCGGCGTCTCCCCAAACAACCTGATCTGCGCGCGCTTACTGTCCCGCGACCTCAAGCACAGTCTGGACAAATCACTGCTGGTGCACCGTATTCAGGTCGCCCTGTCGCTGCGCGATCGTCTGTTCGATCAACCCTGCTATCGCCTGATCTATGGTGACTCGGACCTTTTGCCGGGGCTCGTGGTGGACCGCTTCCATGATCATCTGGTGGTGCAGCTGGCTTCGGCCACCATGGAGCGCAACAAGGATGCCGTGCTTGAAGCGCTGGTTCAGGTGCTCAAGCCGCGCGGCGTGCTATGGAAAAACGACTCCAGCGCCCGCGATGCCGAAGGTCTCGAGCGGTACGTCGATACTGCGTTCGGCGTGGTCCCGGAATGGGTTGCGCTGGAAGAGAACGGCGTGAAATTCGAAGCCCCGGTTCTGCAGGGCCAGAAGACCGGCTGGTTCTATGACCACCGCATGAACCGCGCGCGTCTGGCGCCCTATGTGAAGGGCAAGCGCGTGCTGGACCTGTTCAGCTACATCGGCGGCTGGGGTGTACAGGCCGCGGCCTTCGGTGCCAGCGAGGTGTTCTGCGTCGACGCTTCAGCCTTCGCCCTGGACGGCGTCGAGCGCAATGCCGCGCTCAATGGCGTAGCGGAGAAGATGACCTGTGTCGAGGGCGATGCCTTCGAAGCGATGAAGGAGCTGAAGAACGCCGAGGAGCGCTTCGACGTGGTCATCACCGACCCGCCCGCCTTCATCAAGCGCAAGAAGGACATCAAGAACGGCGAAGCCGCTTACCGTCGTCTGAACGAAGCCGCCATGCGCCTACTGAACAAGGACGGCATCCTGATCAGCGCCAGCTGCTCGATGCACCTGGAGGAAGACAACCTGCAGAACATCCTGCTCGGCAGCGCGCGTCATCTGGATCGCAACATTCAGCTGCTTGAGCGCGGCGGCCAGGGCCCGGACCACCCGGTGCATCCTGCGATCCCGGAAACGCGCTACATCAAGAGCATCACCTGCCGCATCCTGCCTAACAGCTGATCAGCGTCGACTAACCGAAGCCCTCGCACCAATGACGCGTGCGGGGCTTCGTCGGGCGTTACTCGATGCCCTTGCGTTGCTCTGTCCACAAGACGCTGGTGCACAACCCGCAGAAGCGACCATAGAAGGTGCTGCGCGCCGTTTCGTCTTCCATCAGGTGATAGCGGAACCAGGCGGTCGACGGGCCGCGGTAGGCGCCACCGTCACCGACAGGCTCGAAGTGGCTGACATAGCGCCGCTCCCCCCAGAACACCGGCACGTTAGTTCGCGTGTAGACCGGCTGCGCGTTCAGGTAGGGAAACGCGATGGTGTCGGCTCCGCCTGACATCAGAAACATCGGCCCCTTCTGGTTCCGCTGGGACGCCGGGTTGTGGCCCAGGCCGATGGTGTAAGGCTGAATCGGCGCAGTTGCGCTTACGCGATCATCCTGCCCGGCCATGATAGAACCGCCGCCACCCTGGGAATGCCCAGACGTGCCGACCCTGCCCGTATTGAGCACGCCTACATAGGTGCCGAAGGTGCGATTACTCTCCTGAACCAGGTAGTCGAGGCAGGCCAGCATGTCCCGTCCGGTGCCGGCATTGGACGTTTCTGCCGCCGCAACGACGAAGCCATGGCTGGCCCAGTGCGACAACAGCCCCGAATACGCGGTCGGCCCAGTCCCGGTTCCGTTACCCCATAGAATCACCGGATGTCGGACGCCGTTCTGCCCCAGGTTACTGGGACGATAAACGCGGCAGTTGGGGCCTTCGCTGCGACTGGTCGTGGCGTAGGGGCCGGAGCGGTCGAAGTTGGACACGCCTGGAAATGGCGTGCCGGGCGTATCCGGCAGTGGTGCAGCCATGGCAAATCCGCAAATCGCCAAGCTCAGCGCAGCGGCAATGCCGCCGAGTTTGATGTCCAGCATGTGCATTCCTCTTGTTGTTCTGATTATGTGTATGGACGTTCGCGCCAGCCCGCCATGCGAGGCGAGCGCACTGCACCTCCTATATCCCCGACCGTCAACGACGCGGGTGGCCAGTCGGCCCGAATCAACCCTAGCCAGCTGAAACCACCGCGCCACTGGAAGCGCCCTTGCAGCGGACGAACGGCCGCGCTTCGCTCCACCTGAATAATTCATCATTAGCTTCGGTGTTGATGCGCCTGACTCAACGTAGGATGAGCACCAGTAATCGTGCCGTTTGGCTCGCCAGAGGGAACGGGCGTAGAATTGGCACATTCCTCGCCACCATCCCCCGGCGGGCCATGAGCCCAGGCCGCCCGAGCGATACCCCGCCTCGAGCCGGCCCCTCCGCACGCACGGTCACCTGCCGTTGCACGCGGCACAGGTGACGCTCACCATAAGCACTATTCGAACCGCTGATTAGCCGCAGGAACCGTCATGCCCGATTACCGCTCGAAAACCTCCACGCACGGCCGCAACATGGCCGGCGCCCGCGCGCTGTGGCGTGCCACCGGCATGAAGGACGAAGACTTCAAGAAGCCGATCATCGCCATTTCCAACTCTTTCACCCAGTTCGTGCCCGGCCACGTGCACCTGAAAGACTTGGGCCAGCTGGTCGCCCGCGAGATCGAAAAGGCCGGCGGCGTCGCCAAGGAATTCAACACCATTGCGGTCGATGACGGCATCGCCATGGGCCACGATGGCATGCTCTATTCGCTGCCTTCGCGCGAGATCATCGCCGACTCGGTCGAATACATGGTCAACGCGCATTGCGCCGATGCCATCGTCTGCATCTCCAACTGCGACAAGATCACCCCCGGCATGCTAATGGCCGCCCTGCGCCTGAACATCCCTGTGGTGTTCGTTTCCGGTGGCCCGATGGAAGCCGGCAAGACCAAGCTGGCCAGCCACGGCCTGGACCTGGTCGACGCCATGGTCATCGCTGCCGATGAAAGCGCCTCGGACGAGAAGGTCGCCGAATACGAGCGCAGCGCCTGCCCGACTTGTGGCAGCTGCTCCGGCATGTTCACTGCCAACTCAATGAACTGCCTGGCCGAAGCCCTTGGCCTCGCCCTGCCCGGCAACGGTTCGACCCTCGCTACGCACAGCGACCGCGAGCAGCTGTTCCTGCGGGCTGGCCGCACCATCGTAGAGCTCTGCCAGCGCTATTACGGCGAGGGCGACGAATCCGTTCTGCCGCGCAATATCGCCAGCCGCCGCGCCTTCGAAAATGCCATGACCCTGGATATCGCCATGGGCGGCTCGACCAACACCATCCTGCACCTGCTGGCTGCGGCTCAGGAAGCCGAGGTCGATTTCGACCTGCGCGCCATTGATGCCCTGTCACGCAAGGTGCCGCAGCTGTGCAAGGTTGCGCCGAACATCCAGAAGTACCACATGGAAGACGTGCACCGCGCCGGCGGTATCTTCTCCATTCTGGGTGAGCTGGCCCGTGGCGGCCTGCTGCACACCGACGTGCCCACCGTGCACAGCCGGACGCTTGCGGAAGGCATCGCCCAATGGGACATCACCCAGACCCAGGACGAAGCGGTACACACCTTCTTCAAGGCCGGCCCGGCCGGTATCCCGACGCAGACGGCGTTTAGCCAGTCGACCCGTTGGGACACCCTGGACCTGGACCGCGCCGAAGGCTGCATCCGCAGCGTCGAGCATGCCTATTCCCAGGAAGGCGGCCTGGCCGTGCTCTACGGCAACATCGCGCTCGATGGCTGTGTGGTGAAAACCGCGGGCGTGGACGAATCCATCCACGTGTTTGAAGGCACCGCCAAGATCTTCGAAAGCCAGGACAGCGCTGTTAAGGGCATCCTCAATGACGAAGTGAAGGCCGGCGACATCGTCATCATTCGCTACGAAGGCCCGAAAGGCGGCCCGGGCATGCAGGAAATGCTCTATCCAACCTCATACCTGAAATCCAAGGGCCTGGGCAAGGACTGCGCGCTGCTCACCGACGGCCGCTTCTCCGGCGGCACCTCGGGCCTGTCCATCGGCCATGCCTCGCCTGAAGCCGCCGCCGGCGGCGCCATCGGCCTGGTGCGCGACGGCGACAAGGTAGTGATCGACATCCCCAACCGCAGCATTCAGCTGCAGGTCAGCGATGAAGAACTGTCCCACCGCCGCATCGAGCAGGACAAGAAAGGCTGGAAACCCGCCGCCCCACGCCCGCGCAAGGTGACCACTGCGCTCAAGGCCTACGCCCTGCTCGCAACCAGCGCCGACAAAGGCGCAGTGCGCAACAAGGCAATGCTGGACGGCTGATCGTTCGGTTTATTGCGGCAAAGAAAGCCCGACCACCGCGTCGGGCTTTTTCATGGCTCGCCGATGGCCGGTTCCAGGCGGACGCCATCGATCTCGATCGCATTGAATCGGGGCGCGACCAACTCGAACTCACTGCGCTGCAAAATCTCGCTGAGCACGTCGCTGTCCGGGAGCACACCTACAGTGACGCGTAGCTGACCAATCCTGCCCCAGCTCCCCGCAGCAGCCTGCCCGAACACCGGCACCACCCAGGGCTCGGCGCGAAGTAGCAGCACCTCGGATTGGCCGTCCCGGTCCAGATCAACAGCGAACAATCGGCACTTGTCTACGCACCCCTGATAATTGACCGCACGCGCCAGTGATCCGTCGTCATCCGCCACTGGTTCCCCAATCCAGGGCACTGGCGGCGCAGCAGCCACTTCCTGCTCCCTCCTCCAGGCCCAGTAGTGCTCCGCGCCATCCAGTCGCTGCAGATCGCCCTGCAGTCGCATGCGCAGCGCGTCGTCCTCCCAAGGCTCGCCCAGCGCTTCACGCAACGCTTGCAGATATCGCCGCCCCGGTTCGCCAAGTTGAAAGCGCAGCGCACCGAGATCGGTTCGTTCGGCTGGTAGCGTGGCATTGATCAGCCGCTGGTACTGATTCGCGGCGCTAAGTTGCAGCGGGCTCAGCATCGGTACATGCATCAACACCAGCACAAATGCGGCGAACAGCGCCAGCGGCGGGTTGCTCTGCCGAAGCCCGCTCAGCCAGGCGGGATCACGCCGGAGCACCGCCCTCACCAGTGCAAGGCCATGGACCAGCGCGACCAGCGCCAGGAGCGCGGCCAATACGCGATCCGGCGTCAGTCCGTATTGGTCGATACGCAGCCACAGCGCATGCATCGCGAGCCCCGCCAGCAGCGGCAGGCACAGCGAGCTGGCGTCGGCCAGCAGCCGCAAGGGGCGTGGGTAATGGGACGCCTGCAGGCCGTCCTGCACGACCCCATTGAGCAATGCGATATGTGCGAACACCAGCGCCAGCAGGATCGGCGTGGCGTGGCGTGTCGCCCAGAGCGGGGTCAGGCCAGTGAACGGCAGGAAGACCACGAACAGCAGCAGGATCACCACCGTCAACGGCAGCAGAAAACGACACATCGCCTGCAGCACGTTGCGCAATGCATCGATGACCTGGCCACGTTTCTGCCCAATGCCAAGCCCGGCAGCAATTACGGTAGCGCTGGCAACCCAGATGAAGCCGGACGAATTGAAGAACCGTTTGAACTGATCGACCCCGAGCATGCTGAACAGGCCCGACCAGAGCCAGATCAGCAGCCAGAAAACCCCAAGCATCACGGACGCCATGAACAGCAGCAGCCCGTTGTTCCAGGCGTTCCGATAAAGCGCGCTGTAGTCGAAGCGCCAGCGATGAGCAGAGTCCCGCGCCTGGATAAACGGCGTGAGGATGTAGGCGAGCGCCAGCTGGCTCCACAGCAGCAGCGTGCCGGTCGTTTCATCGAAGTAATACCAGCGGGGCTGATCGAACTGAGCCCCAAGCCACGCCGCCAACACGGCGGGCAACAGAACAGCAGGCAGCAGCAGCTTCCAGCGCTCAGCCTCGCGCAGTTGGCCCCAGAGCATCTGCAGCTGCCAGCCACCGACCACGACGAGGACGATCAGCGCGGAAAACAGAGTGCGCCAGAGCGACCCGTGCGGCCAGCTTTCACTGGCCAGCCATAGCGTCAGTCCTTGCAGGAGCCCCAACGACATGAAGACCGCCAGGGTTCGCTGTTCAATTACTTTTTGCATGATGTCCTTCAGTTGTCGTTGCTAGCCGTTTGGCAGCAAGGCGGCGCCGAGTGAATCTCCAGGAGGCCGAGTATGTGAGCCGCCCCAAGGCACCGCAACGCAAGGCCCGCCGGGCTGTGACTGGATCGGTGGTTGCGTTTCAGATGTGCCGGCACCGTCTCGCCGCCTACGCTTACAGCCAATCGCTGATCATTGAATGGATGGCCGCCTCGCCAGCCGACCGGTTCAGCTGTGCCCCATCGGCGGCGGCGCGTAGAATCGCGCTCTTTTTTTATGGAGCATGCCATGAGCGCGCTGAAATCCTCCCCTGATGAGCTTCGTAACGACCTGGTCTACGCACTCGACGACCGGCCCCGCCCCTGGATCGCTTTTCTCGCCGCGCTGCAGCATCTGCTGGCCATCATCGTGCCGATCGTCACGCCGGGATTGCTGATCTGCCAGGCCATCGGGGTATCGCCACGGGACACCAACATCATCGTCTCCATGTCGTTGGTGATTTCCGGGATCGCCACCTTCGTTCAGTGCAAGCGCTTCGGCCCGCTCGGCGCAGGGCTGCTAATCGTGCAGGGCACCAGCTTCAACTTCGTTGGCCCGCTGATTGCCGGCGGTGTGTTGATGGTCAAGCAGGGCACGCCGGTTGAAGGCGTGATGGCGGCAATCTTCGGCGTGGTGATTGCCGGATCCTTTATCGAAATGGGCGTCTCTCGCGTGCTGCCGTTCATCAAGCGCCTGATTACACCGCTGGTGACCGGCATCGTGGTGCTGATGATCGGCCTGACGCTGATCAAGGTCGGGCTGATCAGCATGGGCGGCGGCTACGCAGCCATGGGCGACGGGACTTTTGCCAGCCGCGAAAACCTGCTGTTGTCCGGCGTGGTGCTGGGCGCCATCGTCGTGCTGAACCGCCTGCCGGTGCAGTGGATGCGCAGCTGCGCCATCATCATCGCGCTGGCCATCGGTTATGCGCTCTCGGCCTGGCTGGGGCGCTTGAGTTTCACCGGGATGCACGAAGCCGAGCTGTTCGAGATCCCAATGCCGTTGCACTTTGGCCTCGGCTTCTCCTGGAGTCTGTTCATTCCCATGGTGGTGATCTATCTGGTCACCTCGCTCGAAGCCATTGGCGATATCACCGCCACCAGCAAGCTTTCACGCCAACCGGTGGAAGGCCCGGTGTGGATGCAGCGCATCAAGGGCGGCGTGCTGGTCAACGGCGCCAACTCGCTGCTGGCAGGCTTCTTCAACACCTTCCCAAGCTCGGTATTCGCGCAGAACAACGGCATCATCCAGCTCACCGGCATTGCGAGCCGCTACGTCGGCATGTGGATCGCGGTCATGCTGGTGATTCTCGGGCTTTTCCCGGCGGTTGCCGGCGTGCTGCAAGCGGTGCCCGAGCCAGTGCTTGGCGGCGCCGCAATTGTGATGTTCGGTGCGGTGGCGGCTGCGGGCATCAACATCCTCGCGGGCATCAAGCTGGACCGCCGCGCGCTGCTGATCATCTCCGTCTCGCTGGCGCTGGGCCTGGGCTTTTCTCAGGTGCCGGAGTTCCTTGCCAATCTGCCGGTAGCGCTGCGCAACGTGCTGGAGTCGGGCGTAGCCACCGGCGGCATTTGTGCCCTGGTGATGAACTGGTTCCTGCCCGAGTCGCCTGCCAGCGCGGAGCAGGACGCGGCCTGATTAACCGGCGCGAGGGCATTGGGTTAAGCGCCGGCAGACCTCATCGGCGATCGCCAGGGCCGCGGTAAGCCCTGGCGATTCGATGCCGAACAGATTCACCAGCCCCGCGACGCCATGGTCGGCAGGGCCGTCGATGCGAAAGTCCGCAGCCTGCTCGCCGGGGCCGCTGATTTTCGGGCGAATGCCGGTGTATGCCGGTTGCAACGCACCATCGGGCAATCCCGGCCAGTAACGGCGGATTGCGGCATAAAAACCGTCCGCGCGGCTCTCATCCATCGTGTAATCCACACCGTCAACCCACTCTACGTCCGGGCCGAAACGCGCCTGACCACCGAGGTCCAGCGTCAGGTGCACGCCCAACCCACCGGGCTCCGGGAGCGGATAGACCAGATGGCGGAATGGCGTCGCGGTTGCCAAGCTGAAATAGCTGCCCTTAGCGAAATAGCGCGCCGGCACCCTGTCGGCAGACAGCCCTGTGGTACGGGCGGCAATCGCCGGTGCGGCATGCCCGGCACAGTTGATCAGCGTCGTGGCGAGCAGTGTCATCGGCTCAGCGCCGCCGACTTCCACCTTCAAGCCGTTGCCCAGTACCTCGACTGCCTCGACCGGTGCATGCAATGCCAACAGCGCGCCTGCGGCCTCGGCATCGCCTTGCAGCGCCAGCATCAAGGCATGGCTGTCGACGATGCCAGTGCTGGGCGAGAGCAGGCCAGCCACGGCATTGAGCTGCGGCTCCAGCGCCTTCACTTCATCCTCATCAAGCCGCTGCAGATCATCGACGCCGTTAGCGATGGCATGAGTCTGCAGCGCGTCGAGCCCTGCCAACTGGGATGCGTCGGTGGCGACGATCAGCTTGCCGCAGCGTTGGTAAGGGACGCCGTGACTGTCGCAGAACGCATAGAGCGCATCGCGCCCGGCCACACACAGCCGCGCTTTCAACGAGCCCTGCGGATAATAGATGCCGGCATGAATGACCTCGCTGTTACGCGAACTGGTGCCCGTGCCGATGGCTGACTCGGCCTCCAGTATCAACACCTCGCGTCCGGCCTGGGCCAGTGCCCGCGCGACCGCAAGCCCCACCACACCGGCGCCGATGACTACGCAATCGACCTGCTCCATTCCCGTTCCCCTGCAATTAGGCGAGCGTCAGACTGCCGCAAGATCGAACCGCGGCCAAGCCTCGCTTGCCCAACACCCATACACTCATCAAAACGGGAGCCACCATGCGCATTGGCGTCATATCCGACACCCACGGTTTGCTGCGCCCTGAAGCCATCGCTGCGCTGCAGGGTTGCGAGCGCATCATCCACGCCGGCGACATCGGCAAACCCGAGGTGCTGGACGGGTTGCGCAGACTGGCGCCGCTCGACGCGATTCGGGGCAATGTCGACAGCGGCGACTGGGCTGCGGCGATCCCCGAAACGCTCGACCTGCAGATCGGCGGGCTGCGCGTCTACGTCACCCATGACATCAAGACGATGGGGTTCGAATCGGCCGCAGAGCACGTCGACGTAGTGATCGCCGGACACTCGCATCAGCCGAAGATCGAACAGGCGGACGGCGTGCTCTACCTCAACCCGGGTAGCGCCGGCCGCCGCCGATTCAAGCTGCCGATCAGCCTGGCGTTGCTGGATATCGAAGACGGCCAGCCACGCGCGCAACTGGTCACGCTGGGTTAGGCCAAGGAAACGCGAGCTTAGGGGGATCCATCGGGCGGCACGGCGAGTGGCCCAACCACTGCGGGCGAACAAGTTCGCCCCTACAGGATTGCCCTGTAGTGCGGGCCGGCCCGCACTACCCGCACCACCCGCACGACACAGCGCTGCCGGATTGGGCACAGAGCCTGGGCATGGTGAGATAACCTGTAGGGGCGAATTCATTCGCCCAACGGGTCCAGCACGTAGGATGGGTTGAGCCTGCGATACCCATCGATCCTGGCCGCACACTCTTGATGGGTTTCGCTTCGCTCAACACCATCCTACGGCGACAGGACTAGCTCACGCCCATGT
>NZ_JAMOIC010000028.1 GCF_024448895.1 Stutzerimonas stutzeri | reverse complement strand
CCCCTGTAGGAGCCAGCTTGCTGGCGATCTTTTCGGCACCGCAAAGGCGTGGATCGCCAGCAAGCTAGCTCCTACAACAGCGTGATCCGTGGCTTGTCCATGTTGAAAGGATTCGGGCAGTTCGCTACAGGTATGGTGAAGGTCTGCCATCGATCGCCAGATGTCTTCTCGGCCCGACAGCGATCGACCGCAGGATTCCGCACCTCGCAGCGCCTTCAATGCCCTCGCTGGCGTTGTCCCCTGTAGGAGCCAGCTTGCTGGCGATCTTTTCGGCACCGTAGAGGCGTGGATCGCCGGCAAGCTGGCTCCTACAACAGCGTGATCGGCGGCTTGCCCATGTCCTACGGGTTCGGGCAATTCGCTTATAGGGACGATGCAGGTCTGCCATCGATCGCCAGATGCCTGCTCGGCCTAACAGCGACCGACCGCAGGATTCCGCACCTCGCAGCGCCTTCAATGCCCTCGCTGGCGTTATCCCCTGTAGGAGCCAGCTTGCTGGCGATCTTTTCGGCACCGCGCAGGCGTGGATCGCCAGCAAGCTGGCTCCTACAACAGCGTGATCCGCGGCTTGTCCATGTCGCGCGGGTTCGCGCAATTCGCTACAGCGACGATGCAGGTCTTCCACCGGTCGCCAGATGCTTTTCAAGCCTGACAGCGACCTACAGCAGGCGTAGAATCCGCGCCGCTCCAGCTGTCCCGCTTCGCACCTCCAACGCTTACGCTGCCACCCGCGTGCATTACCTGCGCCGCGGGCGATCTGCGTTGTGGTGGGTGTGGGAACAGCCATTCCTTACACCTTCTTCGTCACACTGCACTGTGCCGTCCTGGCGCGTTGCGGTTGCCGAGTGAACAGCAGTTTTCAGATCGCCTACATGACCGAATCGCAAAGCTCCCACGGCGGGAGTTGGCTCAGCGTTATCGCGCTGGCCCTGGCCGCTTTCATTTTCAACACTACCGAGTTCGTCCCGGTCGCCTTACTAAGCGACATCGGCCGTTCGTTCGACATGCCGCCGTCTCAGGTCGGCTTGATGCTGACCATCTACGCCTGGGTGGTGGCCCTCATGTCGCTGCCGATGATGCTGATGACGCGCAACATCGAGCGTCGCACCTTGCTGATGTTCGTCTTCGTCGTGTTCGTCGGCAGCCATCTGGTGTCCAGCGTGGCGTCAAGCTTTGGCATGCTGATGATCAGCCGCATCGGCATCGCGCTGTCCCATGCGGTGTTCTGGTCGATTACCGCCTCGCTGGCTGTGCGCGTGGCACCGGCTGGCAAGCAGGCGCAGGCGCTGGGACTGCTGGCTACCGGCAGCGCACTGGCCATGGTGCTGGGTATTCCGCTGGGTCGCGTAGTGGGAGAGGCGCTGGGCTGGCGCACGACCTTCCTGTCGATTGCCGGGATCGCGGCGCTGGTGGTGCTGGTGCTCGCCCGGACACTGCCACTGCTGCCAAGCCAGAATTCCGGCTCGCTGCGCAGCCTGCCGGTGCTGTTCAAGCGACCGGCGTTGGTCGCGACCTATGTGCTCACTGCGCTGGTGATCACCGCGCAGTTCACGGCGTACACCTACATCGAGCCTTTCGCGCAGACCATTGCGCACCTGAGCGGGGACATGACGACCGTGTTGCTGCTGCTGTTCGGCGGGGCGGGCATCCTCGGCTCCTTCCTGTTCAGCCGCTACAGCGGGCGTTATCCGAAGGGCTTCATGATCGCGGCGATCTCGGCCATGGCGACCTGCCTGCTGCTGTTGCTTCCGGCAGCACGCGACAGTTCGCTGCTGGGCGCGCTGGTGGTGGTCTGGGGTATTGCCGGGATGTGCTTCGGCCTGGCGCTGCAAACCAAGGTGCTGAATCTGGCCTCCGACGCGACCGACGTCGCCATGGCAATGTTCTCGGGCATCTACAACATCGGCATCGGTGGCGGAGCGCTACTGGGTAGCCTGGTAACTCAGCAGTTAGGCCTGAGCAATGTGGGCATTGTCGGGGGATTGCTGGCTGTCGGTGGCGTGCTGTTGTGCTGTTTCGCCACGTACCGGTTTGCCCGGCCGATGGACAGCGCGGCAGCGTGATAGCGGCGGAGCGAATCGCTCCGCCGTGGTGAACCACCCGCGTTACTTGAGTTCGTTGGCGAAGCGGCCGACGGCGCTGACGACCTGCTTGGCGCCGTCCTGAATCTCGACGATCACCTCACCTGCCTGATTGGCCAGTGCCAGGCCCTGCGAGGCTTGCTCACGGCTGTTGGCCATCTCCCTTACTGCTTCGTCAACCAGTGTCTGATTTTTCTGCACGACCGCGACGATTTCTTCAGTGGCGGCGCTGGTGCGACCGGCCAGTTGCCGGACCTCATCGGCCACGACGGCAAAACCTCGACCCTGCTCACCCGCGCGCGCTGCTTCGATAGCTGCGTTCAGCGCAAGCAGATTGGTCTGCGCAGCGATGCCGCCGATGGTCTGCACGATGGAGCTGATCAGGTGCGATTGCTGGCCGAGCGCTTCGATACCCTGGGTGGCCGATTCAACTTCAGCGGCGATGCGCTGCATGGTCGCAACGGTGTCCTTGACGACACTGGCGCCGCGCATGGCTGCGGTGTCGGTATGTCGCGAAATGTCATAGGCAATGCTGGCGGCCTCGCGGACTTCCTCCTCTCGTGCGACCTGATCGGTGACGACGCTGGCGAACTTGACCACCTTGCAAAGCTTGCCTTCAGGATCGTAAACCGGGTTGTAGGTCGCCTCCAGCCACAGGTCGCGGCCGTGGCTGTCCACGCGTTTGAAGCGGTCCGCAACGAACTCGCCACGGTTGAGGGTTTGCCAGAATTGCTGGTATTGCGAGGAAGCGGCGTCAGCTGGTGTGCAGAAGATGCTGTGGTGTTTACCCACGATCTGATTCAGCGAATACCCCGTCGCCTGCAGGAATTGCTCGTTGGCGGTCACGATCTTGCCATCGAGGTTGAACTGGATCACCGCCGTAGAGCGGAGCAGGGCGGTGATGAAGGCTTCGTTCTCCTTCGACAACTGCAGGTCTTTGGTAATCTCGCGGCCGAACCCTCGGATCTCGGCCAGCTCGCCACGGTCATTGATGACCGGATACCAGTCCACGTGAACCCACTTCAGGCTGCCGTCGACATGCAGAAAACGGTAGTCATCATTAACCGGCTTGCGCTGAGAAACCGCCGCGCGGAAATTGTGGAAGCACGGGAGGTTCTTGACGTAGGCCGGAACGATCTCTGCCATCGGGCGGTTCTGCAACTGTTCGACCCGGTAGCCAAGCGTCTGGGCGAACTTCTCGTTTAGCGAGACCATTCGGAATTCCGGGTCCAGCGTGAGAGCCAGCATGGTGGCCGCCATGTGATCGTGCAGTTGGCGTAGCGGAGACAGTTCCGCGCTTTGCTCTTGGAGTTGTTCTTTGAGACGGCCGTTGAACATGATTGCACCGAAGCGAGTTGGATGACGTCCCTTGCTATCGGCGCCAGTCCCCCAGGCTTGAGCGATCAGGGTCTGAAAACAAACAATCGCGGCGATAGCTTTCGTCTATACGCGTTGGGCAACAGGCCGCTCATTCAGTCATGAAAAAGTGGTCAGCAGGGCAAGGCCCCCAATGCACTTACCGATCGCTCTCGGCTTTACCTATCAAGAAACCGCTACCGGCTTTGCGGCACGATCAGGTCGGATAGCAAAAAAGCTATTCGACCCGCTCCAGTCGAACGCGGATGACGCCCGAACGGGTGCTGCCAATGCTCTGAAATGCGGCTTTCGACAGATCGATGATCCGTCCGCGGACGAACGGGCCGCGGTCGTTGATACGCACCACCACGCTTTTACCGGTACGGGTGTTGGTCACCCGGACTTTGCTACCGAACGGTAGGGTGCGGTGCGCCGCTGTCAGTGAGTTCTGGTCGAAGCGCTCGCCGTTAGCGGTCAGCTTGTTGTGATGCTGGCTGCCGTAGTACGAGGCCTTTCCCGAGCCCAGCAGTTCGCTGGTTGGGGCGGGCGTCTTCTCCGGCTGCGATGAAGTGGGCGTTCTGGGTGGCTGGCTCGTACACCCGGCGAGGACAGCCATCAACAGCAAGGCGGCTGACCAACTGGCAGGCTTCTGGAGCATGTTCGATCCTTGTCTCATGGCGGAACTCGTAGTCCTGTACTCAATGCGGTGGGCACGGTGCCAGTAAGAGTGTCGTATCGCCATTAAGTTTTCTCAACAAGCGAAACGGATAGGAGTCAGCGATCCTGGCTTGCGTGTACTGCGGGCACCCACTCTCGCTGACGACTCATTGCGCCTCGCGCGCCAAAGCAGAGATCGATTCTGCGAGCGGCTGGGCAGCCGCTCGCAGGACGAGATGTCTACCTGCCTGAACCGATGCCGTCAGGAGCCAGGCTTGGCCAGCCAGGTGTCGGCGATACGCTGATATTCTCCGGTTGCCTTGGTGAGATGCAGCCACTGATCCACATACGCCTTAAACGCGACATCGTCCCGGGGGAGGAGAAAGGCCTTCTCGCTGTACTGCAGAGGCTTGTCGGGGTTGACCGCGCACAGGGTCGGGTAGTTGCGCTGCTGATACATCGCCTCGGATGCATCCGTGATCATCACATCGGCCTTGTTCTCGGCAACGGATTTGAAGATCACGGTGTTGTCGTGGAAGAGCTCCAGCTGCGCCTTCGGCAACTCACGGTGTACGAAGGCTTCGTTGGTGCCTCCCGGTGGCTCGATCAGGCGAACCGAGGGCTGGTTGAGCTGCTCGATGGTTTCGTATTTCTCGACTTCGTCGCAGCGGACAAAGGGAATCTTGCCGTCAACGGTGATCGGGTCGCTGAAGAAGGCCTTTTTTTGCCGCTCGAGGGAAATCGAGATCCCGCCTACGCCCATGTCGCAGTTGCCCGCCAAGAAGTCCGGCATCAGCGTCTTCCAGGTCGTCGGCACCCATTCGACCTTTACGCCAAGCGTCTTGGCCAGCGATTCAGCCAGCGCGATGTCGATGCCTTCGTAGGCCTTGTCGTCGCGCAGGAAGGTGTAGGGCTTGTAGTCGCCGGTGGTGCAGACCTTCAGCGTCCCCCGCTGCTGGACGTCATCGAGCAGCGAAGAGGAGGGCGCGGCGAACGTCGCGCCGCTGGCCAGCAGGATGCCAGCCGCAATCAGAGATCTCATGGGTATTTCCTTGCAAGGGCGCGGCTGAGAAGGCCGCGGTTATTGTTCTGGCCCGGCAGATGCGGGTACCGAGAAGCTACCGGATGGGAGCATGGGCTCACAAGAAATTTGCGTACTCACCGCGCCGTCCCGCCACGCGACCTTGGCCGAACAAGTTCGGCCCTACAAGACATCGTTAGGCCCACTCATTCGGCCGGTTCAAACGCGGTCACTAATGAAATCCGTAGGGTCGAATTTATTCGACCGCTCTATCCGCATCACCCAGTAAGAGGCTACCAAGGAATCAGGCGTGCGGCTTGCTGCGGATGGTCTTCATCAGATCGGCCGGGGTGATGTGTCCGACCACGCTGCTGGCGCTACCCGGCTGGGGCAGGTTGAGGATGTTGCCCTTGCAGAGTCGCGCCGCTGCGCAACCGCTGCCGAACAAGTTCAGCCCTACAAGACATCGTAAGGCCCACTCATTCGGCCGGTTCTAACGCGGTGGCTAATGAAAGCGTAGGGTCGAATTTATTCGACCGCTCTATCCACCATCACCCAGTAAGAGGCTGCCAAGGAATCAGGCGTGCGGCTTGCTGCGGATGGTCTTCATCAGATCGGCCGGGGTGATGTGGCCGACCACGCTGCTGGCGCTACCCGGCTGCGGCAAGTTGAGGATGTTGCCCTTGATCTTGCCGATCACATGCATCTCGCAGGGTTTGCAGTCGAACTTCAGGGTCAGCACCTCGTCACCGTGCACCAGCTGCATCGGCGCGACGTTGGTGCGGACGCCGGTGACGCCCTTGGCCTGTTTTGGGCACAAATTGAACGAGAAGCGCAGGCAGTGCTTGGTGATCATTACCGGTACTTCGCCGGTTTCCTCGTGAGCCTCGTAGGCCGCATCGATCAGTTGCACGCCGTAACGGTGGTAGAAGGCGCGTGCTTTCTCGTTGTAGACGTTGGCGAGGAAGGAGAGGTGCGATTCGGGATAGACCGGCGGCGGTACGCTGACCGCTTTACGGCTGCCCAGCGGCCGAATCGCTTCGCGGGCTTCGGTCAGCGCC
This sequence comes from Stutzerimonas stutzeri, assembly GCF_024448895.1. GTDB lineage: Bacteria > Pseudomonadota > Gammaproteobacteria > Pseudomonadales > Pseudomonadaceae > Stutzerimonas > Stutzerimonas stutzeri_Q. The sequence continues at coordinate 45,826 of NZ_JAMOIC010000028.1, read as the reverse complement.
TCGATAGCTTCACGGCGCAAGGCTTTGAGTTGCGAGTTGGGGATGAAGAAGGCCTGCGGCGCATCCACGTCCACTTCTTCGGCGTGGTAGATCGTGGTGCCCAGCTGGCTCAGCAGATTGGCGATCTGACCGGGCACCTGCTCCGGCTTTTTCGCTTCGCCAAAAGGACCGGCCAGCGAGACGGTAGCGTAGGCGCCTTCTTCGCTGGTGACGTGCAGTTCCAGCTCGTCGGCGCGCAGTTTGGCCAGCCAGCGCACACCGATGCGGCGCTCGGCGGATGTCTTGAGCAGCGCGTTCTGCCAGTTGTGGTCCAGGTTGCGATTGAGCGGATGGTTTGGCCGCACCTGATGCATCGCCGCGGGCATTTCGTTGGGTTCGACGCGGTATTGCCAGAACGATTGACCGTCCTCTTCGAACTGCCTCAGCGGCTCGACCACGCTGGCGCGGAAACCCACCACCTCGCGCTTGATCAGCACGTTCAAGCCATCGCCGTTGGACAGCGGCTCGCGGGTCTGCACAGTGAGGTCGTGCTTGCTGACCTTTAGTACTTCGCCGACGGCCAGGCCGGTGAAGGTCGGTGAGTCGAAGGCGCCGATGTCGATCTTGCGGTCAGTGACGAAGTAGTCGGTGCTACCGCGGTGAAAGGTCTTGTCCGGGTCCGGCACGAAGAAGTGATCAATGCGGCCACTGGACGCGCGCGCCAGGTCAGGGCGGTCTTCGAGGATTTCATCGAGTCGCTGACGGTAGTAAGCGGTGATGTTCTTCACGTAGCTCACATCCTTGTAGCGCCCCTCGATCTTGAACGAGCGCACGCCGGCATCGACCAGCGCGCGCAGGTTGGCGCTCTGGTTGTTGTCCTTCATCGACAGCAGATGCTTGTCAAAAGCGACCACGCGTCCCTGGTCGTCCTTGAGCGTGTAGGGCAGGCGGCACGCCTGCGAGCAGTCGCCACGGTTGGCGCTGCGCCCGTTTTGCGCATGGGAAATATTGCACTGGCCAGAAAACGCCACGCACAGAGCGCCGTGGATGAAGAACTCGATGGCCGCATCGGTCGCATCACTGATCGCGCGGATTTCCTGCAGGTTCAGCTCGCGAGCCAGTACCAGCTGAGAGAAACCGGCCTTGTCGAGGAACTTGGCGCGCTCCAGCGTGCGGATGTCGGTCTGGGTGCTGGCGTGCAGTTCGATCGGCGGGATGTCCATTTCCATCACGCCCATGTCCTGCACGATCAGCGCATCGACACCGATCTCGTACAGCTGCCAGATCAGCGCCCGCGCGGCTTCCAGCTCGTCGTCATGCAGGATGGTGTTGATGGTGACGAACACGCGCGCATGGAACAGGTGGGCGAATTTCACCAGCTCCGCTATGTCCGCCACGCTGTTTTCGGCGTTGTGCCGCGCCCCGAAACTCGGCCCGCCGATGTACACCGCATCGGCGCCATGCAGGATGGCCTCACGTGCGATGGACGTGTCCCGAGCAGGGGAAAGCAGTTCGAGGTGGTGCTGAGGCAGGGACATGGGCGCGGACCGGGTGTAGATCGAAGCCGGGCATTGTAAAGGCTTGCGGGCGTTTTGGGATTGGCCGCCGGGCGAGTTATGCAACTGATGCTGACAGCCTTGGGCAGAACTGGGGTGGTACCCAGGTGGAGCGCCGGGTGTGGATCCCGGGCTTGAGCTCCTCGAGGGGAAAGCCAGCTGAGAATATTTTCTATTCAGTTGCAGAAATGATTACTTATCTCATTAGCGTTTGATTATCATCCGGTGCCCGCGAATCTATGTGACCTGTTGTAACAAGAAATCATGAGGCGCGCGGTTGCCACCACCCAAACACAGAGGACCTCGAGTATGACTGGTAGTAAAGCCCGGCTTGATAAGGCCCAGACACCTTGGCGCCGCACCACAACCGCCTTTCTGTGCTGTGCCCCATTGGTAGCTGCTCCCTTGAGCGCAAGCGCGCAGGAATCGAGCAATGCTGATGGCAAGGAGCCGTTCCGCCTCGCTCCCATCATCGTTAACGCCAACGCATCTGCCGGCGACGACGCCAGCACGGTTGTTGCTCAGGAGCTTTGGGTGGGCGGCAAGGTCCCTACCAGCATCCTCAACACGCCCGCTTCGGTTTCCGTTGTCACCCAGAAGGAAATCGAGCAGCGCAGTGCCAGTACCACTGAAGAGGTTCTGCAGTACACGCCGGGCGTCATCGCGGACTATTACGGCTCCGATGACCGCAACGACTATTTCAAGATTCGTGGATTTCAGGCCACGACCTACCGTGATGGCTTGACCCTCAGTTCGATGCGTGGCGTTCGTGAGGACCCGTTCGCGTATGAGCGCGTCGAGATTCTGCGTGGTGCCAACTCGACCCTGTTTGGTCCCGCTGATCCTGGTGGTTCGGTTAACTTCGTGAGCAAACAGCCGCGCTTCGACTCGTTTGGCCAAGGCTATGTCACCTACGGTTCGTTCGATCACAAGGAAGTCGGCATCGATGTGGGTGATGCGCTCAATGAAAGCAAAACGCTGGCTGGCCGTTTCACTGCCAAAAAGCAAGACAGCGAACGTGAGTACGATCATTCGCAGGACGACAACCAGCTAGTGATGGGCGGCTTGACCTGGGCACCGACCGATTTCACGTCGGCTACAATTGTTCTGGATCACCTGAAGACTGAAAGTTCACCCAACAGCGGCGGCTATCCGCTGGACAGGGAATACGACCGCGACGAATTTTTTGGCGAGCCCGGTTACAACTTTCACGATGTAGAACGCACTAGTATCAGCGGCAATATCACACATGACTTCGATAACGGTTTTGTAGTGCGCGCCAATTTGCGTTACAGCGAACTGACCGACGACTTTGGCTATGTGTACCTGAGCGATTCCGCCGGTCGGTTGGGCACAACTGTCCCTCGTGTTCAGTTTGCTACGGACAGTGAAGCCGACCAGCTGAACGGAAACGTGATGCTGCAATATGATCACCGTTTCGAGAATGTCGACAGCAGCACTATGGTGGGCATTGAGTATCTAGACTCATCTACCAAAGATAGCTCCATATATACAGCCGCATCCTCGATTGATATCGCTAATCCTGTTTTCACCGGTGTCGCTCGCGGAGCTGCGCCCTATACTGTTCGTGATGAAGACGCCGAGACTACTGCCGTTTTCCTTCAGCAAAACCTGTCTTTATATGAGCGCTTCATTATCACGGCTGGTGCGCGCAGGGACTTCATGGATCTGTCCAGCAAGGGCTTTAATACCTTCTCAAGCCCCGTGGTATTTGATGATAACGACAGCTTTGCCGAGACCTCTTACCGCGGTGCGCTGACCTATATCGTCTCCGACGAAGTTTCCACCTATGTCAGCATGGTCGAGTCGGTGGCTCCACCCGAAATCGGCGTCACACCTAAGCGTGGTAAGCAATATGAGCTTGGCGTGAAATACGCGCCCCTGGGTATGAATGCATTGTTCTCGGCTGCTATCTATGACCTCACCCAAGACAACGTTACGTTTGCCGTTGTGCTGGATGATGGCCGTATCGAGCAACAAACAATTGGTGAAACCCGAACGCGTGGTCTGGATTTGGAAGCCAAAGCTGAAATCACCGAAAACCTAAGCTTGGTCGGTGGTTATTCCTATATGGAGTCGGAAGTCGTTCGTGACATCAATCCCGCTCGAGAAGGGAATGAGTTCGATGTTGCGCCGAAGCATTCTGGCTCGCTGTGGAGCTATTACAACTTCCCTGGCACGAAGATGAGCGCTGGTCTGGGCGCGCGTTATGTAGGCGCCTATTACTTCAACCTTGCTAATACCAGCAAGAGCGACGCAACTACGCTTTTCGACGCTGCCTTCAACTACAACATCGCCAAAGACACCGACCTGGCCATCAACGTCAGCAATCTGCTCGACGAGCAGCACGTAGTCGGCTCTGGCACTGCGGACTACTACAACCCAGGCCGCGAGATCACGGCGAAGGTCAGCTATAACTGGTAAGCGAAAAAATCCTGTCTGGCGTCGTCTACGTCGGCCGGCCAGGATTTACGTAGACCTTGCTGCCTACGTCTCTGACGTGAGCAGCAGGGCGTTACAAAGTGCAAATCGTTTGCCGGATCGCTAGATTCGAGCCGATCCCTTCCAAGCCTGATTGAAACCTTCCTGGTTGAGCCAGCTTGCAGGTAACGAGAAGCTGCACGTTGCCAATGAAGCGCAACCTGACCAGCCGTCCCGCTCCGCCACGCCCCCACCCAATGCTCCATGCTCGGCCCCAAATCCCTTGGGCCTGGTCGAACCTGCCCTATGGTCCTCACGCTTGTGAGGTGAGAACCACTGGGAGCGGTTGAGTCAGAGGCATTCTTCCGTTCTAGAGCGTCAACACCACCTGATGCTGCCCCCCATCCAGCGCTAGACGCACCGAACCATTAGCGCACTCAAGCGTGCTTTCATCCAGCTGCGCGTGCCTGATGCCTCGATTGCCCTTCGCAGGGTTTTCCACGCGGATGGCGTAGCGGGTTTCGCCCAGGGTGATCGTGGCTTCAAATCCGGGCCACTCACTGCTAATGCAAGGGTCGACTATCAGCCATTCGCCCTCACGGCGGATACCGAGGATGCCCTCGACGCCGGCGCGATGCATCCAGCCTGCAGCGCCGGTGTACCAAGTCCAGCCGCCGCGGCCGTTGTGCGGAGCGACGCCGTAGACGTCCGCCGCGACCACATAGGGTTCGACCTTGTAGCGTCGGCTCTCTTCAGGTGTCAGCGCGTGATTGATCGGGTTGAGTAGCCTGAACATGCGGCACGCTGCATCACCGTCGCCGAGTTTGGCAAAGGCGAGCATGGCCCACATCGCGGCATGGCTGTATTGCCCGCCGTTCTCACGCAGCCCTGCTGGATAGCCCTTGATGTAACCCGGCTCCTTCTCGGTCTTGTCGAATGGCGGCGTGAAGAGCAGCGCTAGCCCGTCATGTTCGCGGATCAGGTGATGCTGAACCGAAGCCATGGCCTGCTTCGCGCGGGCGGGGTCGGCCGCGCCTGACAACACCGCCCAGGACTGGGCAATGGAGTCGATGCGGCACTCGTCGCTGTCTTTGGAACCCAGCCAGGTGCCGTCATCGAAGGTCGCGCGGCGATACCACTCGCCATCCCAGGCCTTTTCTTCCAGCGAATCGGTGAGCGCCACGGCGTGTTCACGCCAGCGCTCGGCACGTTGGGCGTCAGCCACGGTGCCGCGCCCCTCAGCCAGCGGCGCAAAGAGCTCGATGGTGCGCAGCAGCAACCAGCCAAGCCAGACGCTTTCGCCTTTGCCGTGTTCGCCGACGCGGTTCATACCGTCGTTCCAGTCGCCACCGCCAATCAGCGGAAGGCCGAGTTCGCCGTGCAGCTCCAGGCACTGATCCAGGCCGCGCGCGCAATGCTCGAACAGCGGCGCGGCATCGCCGGCCATCATCGGCTGGAAGAAGGCATCGTGCTCGCCGGGCTTGAGCAGCGGCCCTTCGAGAAAGGTCACTGGCTCATCAAGGATCGCCGCGTCGCCGGAAACTTGAATATAGGTTGCCGTGGCAAACGACAACCAGACACGGTCATCGGAGATGCGCGTACGCACGCCCTGACCGGAGTGCGGCAGCCACCAGTGCTGTACGTCGCCCTCGGGGAACTGGCGACTGGCAGCGCGCAGGATGTGGCTGCGGGTAGCCTCGGGCCGCGAGAAGGTCAGCGCCATGCCGTCCTGCAGCTGGTCGCGGAAGCCGTAGGCGCCGCTGGCCTGATAGAACGCCGAGCGCGCCCAGATGCGGCAGGCGAGGGTCTGATACAGCAGCCAGCCGTTGAGCATGATATCCATCGTGCGGTCCGGCGTTTTCACCTGTATCGCACCCAGTGCGGTGCGCCAGTGCTCGGTGACTTCCAGAAGCACCGCGTCCAGATCTGCCTGGCGATAACGCTCGACCAGTGCTCGGGCCGCCTCTGCTGAGGGGCATTGGCCGATAAAGGCGACGATTTCGATGCTTTCGCCGGCAGCCAGTTCGATGCTTGTCTGCAAGGCCGAGCAAGGGTCCATGCCTGCGCCAGTGATTCCCGACAGGGGGGCTCCCGCGAGAAGTGCCGCAGGCGTAGCGGGGCCGCTGTTGCGACCGAGGAATTCGCGGCGATTGGCGGTCCAGCCGGTTTGCCTACCGCCAAGGTCGGCAAAAGCCACGCGGCCGGGGAAGGCGCTGCTCCAGGGGTTGCGCGCCAGCAGCATGCCGAGGCTTTCATAGCGTTCGGTGATGATGTAAGGCGCGTTGGCACCACGCGCGGTGCCGAGCACCCATTCGCTGTAGCGGGTAACCGACAGCCTGCGCGGCACGGCCGATAGGTTGCGCAGGGTCAGGCGGGAGATCTTGATGGGATCGGCCAGCGGCACGTATTCAAGCAGGTCCATGGCGATGCCGTCGGCCTGGTGTTCGAAGCGGCTGTAGCCGTGTCCGTGCCGCGCAATGTAGAGCCCGCCATCTCGGATCGGCTGAGCGGTGGGGCTGAATAGCGCGCCGCTGTCCTCGTCGTGGATGTAGAAGGCTTCGCCGCAGGGGTCGGTAACCGGGTCGTTGGACCAGGGCGTCAGTTGGTTCTCCCGGCTGTTTTCAGCCCAGGTGTAACCACTGCCTTGCGCCGAGACCTGGAAGCCGAACTGCGGATTGGCGATCACGTTGATCCAGGGCGCGGGTGTGTTGGCGTCCGCTTCCAGTAGGGTCACGTACTCACGGCCATCCTTGTCGAAACCGCCCAGCCCGTTGAAGCACTCAAGGTGCTGGGAAATCTCGGCGGCCGAGGGACGTGCGGCAGCTGACGTCGCCATTCCATTGGATCGGCGATCGGCAAGACGTGGCGGCATGGCCGGTGCCTGAGATGCGACCAATTGGTTGGCCAGCTGATTGGCGATCGGACCGCGGCGAGCGATCAGCGATAGACGAGCCACGCTGCGCAGCAGCGCACGCGCCTCGGTGCTCAGCAGGTCGGCGCGCAGCATGTACACCGTGCCTTGAGCAAGTTCGGCACCAAAACGCGGGCGCGACTGGCTGCTGCGCACGGCGGTTTCGATAGCGATCTGCAAGTCCTGCAGGTAGGAGCTGGCGTGCTCGTTGAGAATCACCAGATCCACCGCCAGGCGCTTCATGCGCCAGTATTCGTGGGCGCGCAGTAGCTGGCGCACCTGGGCGATGTCCTGAACGTCGTCGATGCGCAGCAGTACGATGGGCAGGTCGCCGGAGATCGAATGCGGCCAGAGACCCGACTGTGCGCCAGCGCCCTCGATGATCGCCGCCGACGGTGCGCGGAACTGCGGGTCGGCATAAAGGATGGGCGCGGCGAGGCGCTGAAAGTCAGCGGCTTCGGCCGGTTTGATGTCCAGGTGACGCAGCTGCACTTGCGCCTGGGTCCAGGCCAGGGTCTTGGCGCGGTCGTAGGCGCTGCGGTCGTGGTGTTTCTCGATCAGGTTGAGCAGCTCGTCCCTCGAGCCGGCGATCATGGTCCAGAACGCCACACGGGCGACCTTGCCCGGTGCGACCTTGACCCGGTACTTGAGCGCGAAGATCGGGTCGAGCACCGTCCCCACCGTGTTCGATAGCGCCAATCCTTCAGCGATGACGGCCGCAGCAGCAACGCTCGGTCGCTGGCCAATGAAACGGGCGCGATCGGTTTCGTACTGCGGATCGGCCACGACTTCGCCTTCGGCCACCGCGAAATGCGCCGCCCAGATCGGTCGCTCGCCCTCGCTGCGCAGGCGTCGAGTGGCGAGCAAAGCGCCGAACTCGGGCAAGTATTCCGTGACCACGAACAGCTTGGCAAAGGCCGGGTGCGCGTTGTCGGTAGACGGTGTGGTGAGCACCACTTCGCTGTAGGACGTGAGCTCGATTTCTCGGGCATCGGGACCGCTGTTGACGAGCGAGACGCGGCGTACTTCGCCGTCATCTTCGCCAGATACCAGCACATCAAGCGTGGTGGTGAGATCCTGATCATGGCGAATGAACTCGGCGCGGTCCTCGCCAAAGATCACTTCATGGCTCAGGGCATCGCTGTCGCTGGGCTGGCCGCCAGCCGGCCAGACGCGACCATCGGCCGTGTCGCGCAGGAAGATGAACGAGCCGTAATCATCACGGCTGGCATCTTCGCGCCAGCGGGTCACCGCTATGTCGCGCCAGCGGCTGTAGCCGGCACCGGCAGCGGTGAGCATCACGGCGTAACGCCCGTTGCTGAGCAAATGGGTGATCGGCGCAGCACCTGCGGCGCTGGCGCTGAGTCGACGCAGCGCTTGTGGATCGCCACTGCCCTCGACGGCGCGAATCTTCACTTCTTCAGCGCGTGGATGGGCGATGGCTACATCGCGTGGCATGCGCTCCTGCAGCAGCAGTTCACAGGCCTGGATCATCGGCTCGCGATGAAAACGAGCGCGCATTTGCCCGTCCTGCAGGGTATTGGCGATGGCGACGATGGTCATGCCCTGGTGGTGCGCCATGTAATTGCGCACGATGACGAAGGACTTGCCGTCCGGCAGTCGCGCCGGTGTGAAGTCCAGTGCCTCGTAGAAGCCGTAACGGCCAACCGCCCCCATCTCCGCCATGCGACGGAAATTCGCTTGCGCGCCAGGAGCGTCGACCATGGTGGCAAGGCCGGTGGCGTAGGGTGCAATGACCAGATTCTCCGCCAGCCCGCGCTTAAGGCCGAGGCCCGGCACGCCGAAGTTGGAATACTGGTAGGTGAATTCCATATCACGTGCATGGTAAGCCGACTCGGACACGCCCCATGGGACGTTGCGGTCGTTTCCATAGTCCTGTTGGCGCTGCACCACCAGGCTGTTGGTCTGCTCCAGCAGACTGCCTGCCGGCGCACGCATGACCAGCGAAGGCATCAGGTATTCGAACATCGAGCCCGACCAAGAGATCAGGGCCGAGCCGTTGCCCAGCGGGGTCGCGGTGCGGCCCAGGCGGAACCAGTGGCGCGTGGTCACGTCGCCCTTGGCGATGGCGAACAGGCTGGCCAGACGCGCTTCGGAAGCCAGCAGGTCGTAGCAACTCGGGTCGAGGCTGTTCTCGGCCAGCCCATAGCCAATCGACAGCAGCTTGCGCTCGGGGTCGAGCAGGAAGGCGAAGTCCATTTCCAGCGCCATCTGCCTGGTGGTGCGGGCCAGCTCACGCAGGCGCGCTTGTATGTCTATCAACGTCTCGCCTTGCAGCTGACGGTCACGGGCGTGCTCGGCCAGCGTCTGGCCCAGTGCGTCGATCCAGAAGCGTAGGTCAGCCGGCTCGTCGTCTTCGTTCGGCGGGCAGATTTCCAGGCTCAGGCGGGCGGCTTTTTCAGCCAGTTGGCGCAGCGTCGCGGAAAGAGTATCGAGCGCTTGCTCATCGCCCAATTGCGCGGCGATTTCATCGAGCAGTTCGGTAAGCGGGCGGCCCCGTTCGCCATGGGCGGTCGGTAGTGCGGCGATGGCCTGACGGATCAGCAGCAGGGTGTCGTGCAGGCCCGCACGAGCATCCGGCGCGGTCGGTGCGTCGAACCATTCCTCGCAGGCATTGGCGATGGCGATCAGGTGGCCGGCAAGGTTGCCGCTGTCCACCGCCGACACGTAGGCCGGCTCCAGCGCACGCATGTCTTCGGTGGCATACCAGTTGAAGAAGTGCCCGCGATGACGTTGCAGGCGCGCCATGCTGTCCAGCGTCGCCTCCAGGCGGTCGAGGGTCTGCAGGGTGCCGGCCCAACCGAAATCACGGGCCGCCACTGACGAGAGGAGGTAAAGGCCCATGTTCGTTGGCGAGGTGCGGCGTGCGACGACCGGCTTGGGGTCTTCCTGAAAATTGTCCGGCGGCAGCATGTTGTCAGCCGGCGTGACGAATGTTTCGAAGAAGCGCCAGGTGCGCCGGGCAATCAACCGCAGTTCTTCGGCGTCCGGCTCGGCAAGTTTCTGGCTACGGGCAATCCGCGGTGAACGGCTGGCCCACAAGGCAATTGCGGGTGCGCCCAGCCAAAGCAGGGCGAAGGGCAGCACGACAGGCCAGGAGCCGGGTGCGATCAGCAGTGCAACGATGACCGCTCCAGCACCCAAGGCCGCGCCGCCGGCCATGCCGCGATAGAAACCGCTCAGCTTCAAGCGTGGGCTGATGGCTGATTGAGCAGCGGTGGTCCATTCCAGCAAGTTCCGCTTGGCAGAGAGGCGCGAAATTGTCCGCACGATGGCATCGACCATGCGCCAGGCCTGATCCGGCAGAAACGCCAGATTGAGCCCGGTTTGCGAAGCGGCCAGGCGCAGGTCATTCAGTAGCCTTCGAAAGTGGCTTTGCGCACAGATGCCACTGCGAGCCGGCAGCAGCGCGAAGCAGATCGGCAGCAATGCCGGAATCGCCATTGTCGCGATAACGAGCGCGGTGCCAACCAAGGCGGCCCCGAGCGGTAGCATCCAGCACAGTGTCAGCGCGAGCAGTGTCAGCGGCGCGACCAGTGAGCGGCGCAGGTTGTCGAGCATCTTGAAACGGCCGATGTCGGGCAAGGCCTGCGGGCCATTACGGGCACCGAATATCCAGGGCAGCAGCTGCCAGTCGCCGCGGGTCCAGCGATGCTGGCGTTTGCCTGACACGTCGTAGCGCGATGGAAATTCCTCCACCACCTCGACATCCGTCGCCAGACCTGCGCGGGCGAAGACGCCCTCGAACAGGTCATGGCTGAGCATTGTGTTTTCCGGTACGCGGCCGGCGAGCGCCGCCTCGAACGCATCGATTTCATAGATGCCTTTGCCGGTGTAGGAGCCTTCGCCGAACAGGTCCTGATAGACGTCTGAGACGGCCGCTGCATAAGGGTCCATGCCGCCCGGACTGGAGAACACCCTTTGATAGAACGAGCCTTCACGGCCCACTGGCAGTGAAGGGGTCACGCGTGGCTGGAGAATTGCGTAGCCGTTGACCACGCGCTGCTCGGAGGCGCTGAACCGCGGGCGGTTGAGTGGGTGCGCCATCTTGCCGATCAGGCGCATGGCGGCATCGCGCGGCAGGCGGGTGTCGGCGTCCAGGGTTATCACGTAACGCACATCGGTGGGCAGCTGCTGCGAGCAGCCGGCCAGCGGCATGTAGCTGGTGTCCGTGGCGCCGCGCAGCAGTCGGTTCAGTTCATGCAGCTTGCCGCGCTTGCGCTCCCAACCCATCCAGCGACCTTCGCTCGGGTTGAACTGCCGGCGCCGGTGCAGGATCAGGAATCGACTGCCTCCGGGCGCCGGGCCATAGCGTTGGTTCAGGCTGGCAATGGCGTCAACCGCGACCGCGAGCAGATGCGCATCGCCAGGCAGGGTCTCAGCGTCCGCATCCAGCCCATCGGTCAACAACGCAAAGGTGAGGTCACCGCCCGCGCCAGCCAGATGATGCACCTCGATGCGTTCGATCTGTTCTAGCAGGTCCGCTTCATTGGTAAGCAGTGTCGGCACTGCGACCAGGGTGCGAAGCGATTGCGGCACGCCGGTGGTCAGGTCCAGACCGGGCAAGGTCATGGCGCCAAAGCGCCAGGTCACTAAGCGGTTAACCAGCGTGGTGGCAACATCGGTGATTGGCAGGAATGCGACGACTGCCAGCAGCGCTAGCCATGCTGCGCCAACGCCCGCGCTGGTCAGGGCCTGCAGCCCGATCGACAGCAGCAGGGCGGTGACCAGCAGAATCGAGCCGACATAGCCGACGATGCCGAGCTGCACATGGAATCGACTCAAGCGCAGCCCCAGCGACGGGCTGAAATCGATGCTGCGTTCGAGGGCGAGGCGGCCTTCGCCGATCAGGTGATAGCCCGGATCGCTGACGCGTTCATCCTGAACGGGATCATCCGTTGTCGCGGCAGCCGCTGCGCTGAGTGCAGCGCCGGCCACGTCCAGCTCGGTCGCGGTCGAGCCTCGCGCGAGCTGTTCGATGGCGCTGCGGTAGAGGTTGCGTGTGGGGAAATCCATGAGGGCGAAGGCGCTGCCGGCGCGCAGTCGCTCGTCCACCAGGCTGACGCTCTCGAACAACTCGGTCCAGTCGATATCCGAGATCAGCCGCATGCTGGTGATGACATTGCGCACGCTGACGTTGGACGCGCCCTGGCGTTGCTGCGAGTGCTGCACCACCTGGTCGATCGAAGTGTCCTGCTGCCCCAGTAGCTCTTCCAGCCAGCCCAGCGCGGGCGTTGTGTTCGGGTCCTGGTCGCGAAGGCGCTTGGCCAGTTCTGCCGCAAACACTTCGGACATCGGCGCGCTGCCACGCGTGGTGATTTCCTCCTCGAGGGCTCTTTTTGGCGAGACGGCAGACAACAGTCGACTGGCCATGGCATCGGCCGACGACCGGGTCGCGCGGCCATCGGTAATCTGGTCGCTCAGACGCCGCAGGTTCTCGATCAGCACGATGCGCAGGGTGATCGCCACGGCCCAGAGTTCGCCAATGCTCAGCGGCTGAACGTGCTGATAGGCGCTGATGAAGCGGCGCAGCGTTTCGGGATCGAAGTGGCTGTCGGTGTGCGCCACGAAGGCCCAGGCGATGCCGAACACGCGCGGATAGCCGGCTAAAGGGCCTTCGGCCAGTTTGGGCAGCTGACGGTAGAAGCCCGGTGGCAGGTCATCACGAATCTCGCGGATCTGCGCCTCGACCAGGTGGTAGTTATCCAGCAGCCATTCCGCCGCCGGGACCACGCTGCGGCCACTTTCCAGCTCTGTAGCGCTGGCACGGTAGGCAGCCAGCAGAACCGCTGCGTTGTCGTTCAGCCGCGCATGCAGCGACATCACCGCGGGTGGGTGGTCGGTAACCGGCTGCGCGGCGGCCAGGCTGCGGGCGTGGTGTTCCAGCCGTTCGGTGCCGAACAGCTCGTCGCGCACGGGCGCGAGATCGTTCCAGAGGGGCGAGCGCCGATGGCGTCCGAGAATGTGACGAAAAACTGAGGTCATGAGCGCCTGTCCGGCCAGCGGATGTGGGGGAGCAGGCGTAGAGGCGCCGGATCCTGTCGAGAGGAACCACGGCGGCAAGCTTTCGGAACAACGGGAAACCGATTGCCGGTTTCTGCCAAATCGCCGTACAGCCTCGTGCATGCGCCAAACCGCAAGGCGGTACGGCAGAGGCGTCAAGAATCGGCGAGCCATGAAAGCGGTGGGGCGTCTAGGCCGTACCGCTTGCAGGAAGGATGCTGTCGCAGCATTTGAATCACGATACAGCAACGAGGGTTTTATTGTCGGTGCTTGGTCGCCCGCGATTTCGCCGGGTCATCAGATCAGGGTGGCGACCGCCCAGATCAGCCCTCCAACCAGCGGCAGGTTCACCGCCAGTCGTGGTGCATAGGGCAGCAACATCAGTAACGCAAACCCAGCCAGTGAAATAAGGCCGAACCACCCGACCACTGCCATCCCTCCCGGCCAGACCTGAAAAGCCGCGTAGACGGCGAACCCGAGCAGTACACAGCCGGCTGGGGCACACAGTTGACGAAGCCCGGCCGGCACGCGTGGGCTGATCAGGTGCTTCCAGTGACGCTCCTTGCCCAGGCAAAAGCCGAGCATGCCGGCATAAGCCAGCAGGAGCGTGGCGAATAGCGCCGAACCGCTCATGACGAAGCTCCGGCAACGGGGCGATCAAGGCGAGCCGAGCGGGCCTTTCGCGCGGCAATCACAGTTGGAATTTTCCATACCGTCCAGCCCAGCAGTAGCCCCATAAAAGCGACGGTCGCCAGCAGTGACAAGCGCATGACGTCCAGCGAACCTTCAGAAGTCCATAGATCCAGCACCGGCAGCGTGAAAGCCAATAGCGCGGCAGTGGAAAGCTGTTCGCGCCAGGCATGTAGCGGGCTACGCAGCCAGCCGTGCATCCAGCTGAGCGCCCATACGCCGAAGAACAGCCGCAGCTCCCAGTCCTGACGCGCGGCCAGCTCCATTGGCAGCAAACGGTTGCCCCACAGAAGCGCGACGCAAGCCAGGGAAAGCCCGGCGACGACGGCCACGTTCAGGCTCTCCACCATCCGCAGGAAATGCGCATTGGCCTTGGCTTGCTTGCGCTGCTTGACTGCATAGAGCACCAGCCCCGTGCCGATCATGGCGCAGCTGACAAGACCGCAGATGAAGTACAGCCAGCGCATTGGATAACTGCCGAACTGGGCGAAGTGCAGGCCGGCCATTACGCGTTGCGTCAGTTGGCTGGTGCGCGACGGTTCCGGTGCGTGGATCAGCTCGCCGGTGACACCGTCGAACAGAATGCCTTCGCCCTTGGTCAGCTCCATGCGATTGCCCAGTACCGGCCGTGCCGTGACCTTGGCATTGGCGCGACCGGGGTTGATGACGGCCAGGCCGCCGATCATGCCTGCACCATAGTGGGCCTCGGCGCGGCTGACGATCTCGCTCAGCGGGAGCAGCGGTGCGGCAGCTGCCAATTCAGGCTTGCCACCACGGCCTTCGCCACGCAGCGCCTGCTGTTCCGCCCAGATCGGCTGTGCCTTGTTGAAATAGGCTTGGGTATCGCCGTCGTACAGGGCGTCCACCGCTGCAGGCATGTAGAGCAGATAGAAGATGGCAAGGCCTGTGTAGGTGATCATCAGATGGAATGGCAGCAGCAGAACGGCGCTGGCGTTGTGGCCATCAAGCCAGGAGCGCTGCCCTTTGGCCGGACGGAAGGTGAAGAATTCCTTGAAGATCTTTTTGTGAATGATGATGCCGCTGATCAACGCCACCAGCATCGCCATGGCTGCGAAGCCGACCACCCAAACCCCGAGCGTCCGGGGAAGGTGCAGGGTGTAATGGAAGTGGAAGAAGAAGTTGCCGCCGATGGTCTCCCGCGGCGCGATTGTCTCGCCGGTCAAAGAGTCGAGATGAGTGGCGCTGCCGCCACCACGGCGGCGCTCACCGACAGAGACGGCCAGATCAGGCGCACGCTCGGTGGGCAGGCTGATGTTCCAGTTCGTTTCGTCCGCATGGCGCTCTGTTAGCCAACGCTGCGCCGTGTCCGCAGCGGACGCAGCCGATTGCTGTTGATCGGTCAGTTCGGGCTGCATCCACCAGTTGATTTCCTTATCGAACACCGCGAGGGTTCCGGTGAGAAAGATGGCGAACAGCATCCAGCCGACCAACAGCCCGCACCAGGTGTGCAGCCAGGACATGGATTGCGTCAGGCTGCCTTTCATCGCACCACCTCCAGCAGCTGCGGCCAGAAACCGACGACGGCCAGCGGCAAGGCGAGGCTCAGCCCGATCAGCACCCGTCGCAGCGAGGCCGCAGCAAATGCCCACAGCACGAACACCAGATAGACGACGAATGACAGCAGCGACGCCGTGGCAATGGCGTCCACCGGCTCGAGCGGCAGCAACCGCGCAAGCGCGGCGGTGAAGGCATAGGTGAAGGCGTAGCCTCCCAGCAAGGCGAGCCCGATGCGGGCGGTAATTGCGGGCCAGGTACTTCGTGATTGAGTGGCGGAACAAGTCACGACGGGCTCTCGATGAGATGCGGCTGAGGTCATACCAAAAAGCCCGACGGTTGCTTTGCAGCCGGTCGGGCAGTTCATTCGAGGCGGAGATAGCGCGCCGGAAAAGGCTGCGCGACCTACCGCTTCGTGGTCGCTTAGAAGTCGACCGTCATGCCAACCACCACCCGCCGGCCATCAAGCACGACCTCGTAGTCCTCATTGGTGATTTCCTTGTTGGCGATGTTGTAGAGACCGGCCTTCACATCGACGTTGTTGGTTAGCTGATACACGACGCCGGCGTCGAAGAAGCCATAGCCAGGCGTGCCGTCAGACATGCTGGTGCGGCTCAGGTAGGTGCTGGTCTCGCTGCGATAGTTGCCCTGCAGCCAAGCGTTCAGGCGAGGCGTCGCTTGCCAGTCGAGCAGGGCGTTGGCCATGTGCTTGGGCTGCTTGTTCAGCGGGTCACCTTTGAACTCACCGGTCTTTTGCTCAGAGTCGGTGAAGGTGTAGCTGGTGCTCAGGTGCAGGTTTGGCAAGAAGTTATAGTCCAGAGTCCATTCGACGCCCTGCATGATGGCTTCGTCGACATTCATCCGCGTGCTGAGAAAGTAGAAGTTGTTGCCGCCGAAATTGCAGGACCAGGCGGCAACGTTGTTGCGGTTGGCGTTGGAGCCACCTGTATCGGTTTCGCAGATTCGATCCTCGGTGATCTTGTCCTTGTACTGGGTGTAGAACGCCATGACGCTGGTGCCGAAGCCCAACTCACGGTTGTCGTAATTGAAGCCCAGCTCGTAATTGGTACTGGTTTCCGGCTCCAGTTCTGTGTTGCCGATGATCAGTCCGCGGGGGTAGGGCGCAGGGGAACCACCGCCGCCGGTGCCGCGTCCGAAGCCCTCGGTGGCATCCGCAAGGCCAGGCTGCTTGTAGCCGGTAGACACGCCGCCTTTGAGCGTCAGGTTCGGGGTGGATTGGTACACCCCATAGAGGCGCGGCGATAGGTGGCCGCCGAATAGCTCGTCGTCGTTGTAGCGCAGGCCCGTTGTGATCGCCAGGTCGTCGGTCACGCCCCATTCCGCCTCGGCAAACACCGCTGCCAGCCAGCGGTCAACGCTCGCCACGGCCCCCGGTACGTTCGAAACCAGCAGCCCGTTAGACTTATCGGTGAAGTCTTCGTACTTGTACTGCCCACCCACGGTGAACACGTGCGAGCCCCAGAAGTAGCTCGCCTGCGTATTCAACGTGGTCACCTCTTCACGCTTGGTCAGGTCTTGAACGCGCTCTGATGTGTCGTGTTGCAGGTAGCTTGAGATCTGCCAGTCGGCATAGTGGCCGTCATGGGCGAGGGTGTAGATGTCCTTTTCGTAGTCCGTCGTGTTCTTCGTCGCGGTGATGTCGATGCTGCTGCCCGGATGATGGGTGTCGTTCAGGCGCGCGGCCTGGTAGCCGAGCGACAAGCGGTTGCGCTCGTCAGGCGTCAGGTAGAGTTCAATACCGCCTTGCTTGCGCTGGCTGTCCGGTGTGCTGGCAGCGCCATCGCCGCCACCGACATAGTCACTTTCGTCCGCCCGGGTGTAGCTGCCGTTCAGCCTCGCCCCAAGCAGGCCGGGTATCAACGCGCCGCCGAGGTAGAAGTTGGCGGTCGCCTCGTCTTCGTTGACGTCGTTCAGCGAGTGGCTGTATTCGGTGGAAACGGTGCCCGCCCAGGCGTCACCGCCCTTGCGGGTGATGATGTTGATGACGCCACCCATGGCTTCGGAGCCGTACAGCGAGGACATCGGGCCGCGGATCACTTCGATGCGCTCGATCATTGCTAGGGGTGGAAGGCCGATCTGCTTGCCGCCATCGCTGCCGTTGGTATTCACCGAGCGACCTGCGGAGATGGGACGTCCGTCGACGAGATAAAGGGTGTAGGCCGAGCTCATGCCGCGGACACTGATGTCCTGCATGTTGCCCCCACCGGTGACATAAACGCCGGGGATGTTTTTCATCGCATCGACGATATTGGTGTAGGACTGTTTCTCAAGCTGCTCACGGGTGATTACAGAAATGCTTGCGGGTGCCTTGGCGATGTTCTGCTCATAGCCTGCAGCGGTCACGACTGTAGTCGGCTGGAGTTCGAGCGGTTCTTCGGCAAACGCCGGTGCACTCATCCAGGTTGCCATGGCGACAGCGCCCGCCAGGCGGTTCCGATTGAAAATGACCATCCCGCTTTACTCCCTGAGCCTTTGCTTTTTTGATGCGGCTTTGCAGGCCGCAAAAATCGGCACGTCATTCGCGCCGACCGCAATGCTAGTTATTCTCATTTGAGAGTAAAGCGCATTTACAATCTATACACTTCGCAGCCGGATCGTCATACGCAGGCCTGCGTCGCCTTGTTCTGCCCAGATGCTGCCGCCTTGCATCAGCACCATGCCCCGGGCGATTGCCAGACCCAGCCCGAACCCATCGCCTCCAGGGCGCGCGGCGCTGAGTCGGGCGAAGGGTCGAAAAATCACCGGGAGCTGATCCTGCGGTACGCCTGGCCCCTGGTCCTCGATTCGCAACTGCCAGAAGTCGCCGTCACGTTCGGCCGACAAGCAGACCACTCCGTCCATCGGGGAATAGCGGATCGCATTGCGCAGGATGTTTTCCATCCCCTGAGCCAGCGCGTTGAGGTTGCCGAGCACCTGGCAGTCTTCGGGCAGCCTTGCCTTGATTCGCTCGCGCGGCCACCCGGCTTCGAAACAGGCGTTTTCGCAGAGCAGATCCCAGAGGGCCGCCACTTCAACCGGCTCGCACTCGAAGCGAGGCTGTTCCGAATCCAGCCAGGCGAATTCAAGAGTGCTGTCGACCAGCTGCTGCATGCTGGTGATTTCGCGGTCGGTGCGGCTGCGCATTTCATCCGCGCTCAGATCGCTTTCGCAGGCGACGCGCAATCGGCTCAGCGGGGTGCGCAGCTCGTGTGAAAGGTCGCGAAGCAATTGCTGCTGCTGGGCGATTGAATCGCGCAGGCGTTGGGTGAGGTACTCCAGTGAACGGCCCAGTTCACCGAGTTCGTCGCTGCGCCTTGCGATAGAGGGCGGCAGCAGCGAGTCGAGGCGGTTGCCGCGAAGCGCGTTGGCCTGTTGGCGCAGCCGGTCCAGCGGGGAAACCAGCAAGCGGTAGAGCAACCAGCAGAACAGCATCGACAACAGGACCAGCGGCAGGTAAACCCCGCCAGCGGTCAGCAGGGCATGGTTGCGCCAGGGGCGAAAGCGCTCCGGAAGCCGCATCATCAGCTTCGCGCCTGTGCCTTCCAGCGGCACGGAGACCAGCGGCAGCCCCTCGTAGCGTCGGCTCATGGGCCAATCGTAGTGCCGCACGAACGTGAGCATTTGCCGCTCTTCGTCGCTCAGGGATTGGCCGCCAAGGGGCTGCAGCTGGTCATCGACGACGACCAGCCAGCTCGATTCTCTTGTCTGCATGCCCGCAAGCCACTGCGTCAGCGCGGCCGGGCCGTTCTGTAGGGCGGAGCGTGCTTCGTTCGCGTACCCGGAAAGCGTAGTGCGCGCCTCTTCGGTAAGGTAGGAGCTGGACCGGTCGATCTGACGGCTCACATAGCCGCTAGCCCAGATCATCGAGAGGCAGAAACCGGCCACCAGCACCAAAAGACGCCAGAACAGCGAATGACGGTTGGGCATCAGCTGGCCTGCACATCCAGTACGTAGCCCTTGCCCCAGACCGACTCCAGACGCAACGCCACCGCCTGCTCGCGGGCGAGCTTGCGGCGGATGTTGCTGATATGCATGTCGAGGCTGCGATCATGCTGCGAATAACCGCGTCGCAGGGCCTGCTGATACAGGAACGGCTTGCTCAGCACTTCGCCTGCGGCATCGTGCAGGACCTTCATCAACCGGAACTCAGTGGCCGTCAAGCCGATCCAGCGGCCCTCGTAGCGAAGGTCGTTGCGTTGATCGTCGAAGCGCATCGACTCGTCGTTCGCGGCTGCCGGGACGTTCCGCTCGTAGGTCACGCGTCGCAGGATGGCGGCGATGCGCACCTGCAACTCCTCAATGCTGAATGGTTTGGGCAGGTAGTCATCCGCGCCGCTGTCGAACCCCTGGATGCGATGGGCTTCGTTGCCCAGCGCCGACATCATCAGCACTGGCGTACGGCGTCGTGCGCGCAGGCGGGTCAGCAGTTCCATGCCGCTGAGTTCCGGCAGCATCACGTCAAGCAGGATCAGGTCATAGGCCGAGTCGCTCGCCAGTGCCAGGCCGGTCGCGCCGTCACTGGCGAGCGTGACCTCGAAGCCACGGCTCTCCAGTGAGGTTTTCAGATGGGTGCCGAGAATGGGATCGTCCTCGATTGCGAGGATCTGTTGGGTGGCCGAAGCAGACATACGCAAGTCCGGTGCAAATAAGAACGATTATAGATTGCGTGGCGGGCGGCACGGCAAGCGAGACAACAATCGGCAGGCGCGTTGCGCTGCTCAGGCTCGACGTGAAGGGCGATGAAGGTGCATCTTCAGCGGCTCGCCGATCCTGCTCACCGGAGACATCCATGCGCCTGCTCTTTTCTTTATCGCTCGTACTGGCATTGCTTTGCGGGAGTCATGTCGTTAGCGCCGCGGAAGAGGAGGCGCAGTTGATCGAGTCGATCAATGCCTACCGCAGCGAAGTGCAGCGCTGCGACGACCGCGCGAGCGAGGAACTGACGCCCCTGCAGGCGGACACGCGGCTGGTGCTACCCGCCACGAGCGCTGGTGACTTACAAGGCGCGCTGGCCCGTGCGGGCTACCCGATGGTCAACGTGCAGGCGGTCAGCCTGTCCGGCCCGCGCGATGCCCAAGCGGCCATGCAGGCTCTGCGCGCGAGCTTCTGCCGTGTGGTTCTCGACCCGCAATATGTCGATATCGGTGTCAGTCGCGAAGGGCGTGATTGGCGCATCGTCGTTGCAAGGCCGCTGCTGGGCGGCCATCTGAAAGATAGCCAGACCGAAGGCCAAAGCCTGCTTGGGGAAATCAACCGTGTTCGCGGGACGGCTCGTCAGTGCGGCGGCAAGCCCTTTGCTGCAACCGAGCCGTTGAGCTGGAATACAACGCTTGCCGAACTTGCCGAGAGCCACACTCGCAGCATGGCCAACGGCAACTACTTCAGCCATCTCGATCCCGATGGCCGCACGCCGGGTGATCGGGCCGAGCTGGCCGGCTATCCCGGCTCACCGGTCGGGCAAAACATCGCCGCTGCGCTGGACCGGCCGCGGCAGGTTGTCGAAGGTTGGCTGTCGAGCCCAGGCCATTGCGCCAACTTGATGAATCCGCAATTCACTGACATGGGCGCTGCCTACGCCGTGGACCCGCGCAGTGACGCAGGCATCTATTGGGTCGGGATGTTTGGCGGGCAGTGATCGACTGTTGATCGAAGGTCAAGAAGTCTGCCATCCACCGAACGACCAGCCCTTCGGCGTGTTCAAAACGTGAGCGCTAGGCAGCGCTTCGATTGCCTTGAGAGGCTGACGCGTTCAATCGACGGAGAATCGCTGACATGACCAACTCGAAAGACCCGCTCAACGATGAGCTGACCCCATCCGATCACGATGAGCACGGCAACGCACGCGAGCCAGACGATGATACCGACGCGCAGGACAGGGGCGAACCGAAGAACGAGCCTAACCCGGGTGAGAGTCCGCTCGGCTAGTGGCGCGAACGTCCGCCTCGCTCCAATCGTGCGGCCTGCTGGACAATCTATGGCTCAAGCCCTAAAAAGACGCGCGTTGTGCCGGGCCGAGAGGCGCGTTCCGGCACCTAGCTCATCGAGAGGCAGTGAACCGTGAGAAAGAAGAAACCTGTGGACCCTGTGCGGCAGGCTGAAAAGAACCGGGCGCACCGCATAGGCTGGGTGATCGCTCTGGCCGGAATCGTGGTTGGCTTCGCGCTGGTGATGATGAAACAGGGCTGAGCGACCATCCGTGTTCAGCGCATGATCGATCGTTGATAGAGGCCGAGTGCAGTGTGGGTGATTCTGCAATCACTCTCAGACTTTCTGGTCGGGGTCGTCCAAGCAGGCTGTACCGGCGTCGCAGGCATCAGCTGTGTCTTTCGCGTCTGCCGGCGTCGCGCCGAGAATGGGCCGGACTACTCAGCGAGCCCTTTATGCACGTTGCCATTCTGACCTTCGAAGGTTTCAACGAGCTGGATTCGCTCATCGCTCTGGGCATCCTCAATCGGATCAAGCAGCCGGGATGGCAGGTGTCGCTTGCGTCACCCAGTGAAACCGTCACTTCCATGAACGGCGTTCTGCTGCATCGTCAGGTTCCGCTGGATGTGATCGAAACATGCGAGGCCGTGCTTGTCGGCAGTGGCATCAACACCCGCGAGATCGCAATGGATGCCGATGTGATGCAGATGCTGGCGCGGCTCGATCCCGCACGTCAGCTAGTCGGCGCGCAATGCTCAGGCACATTGCTGCTGGCCAAGCTGGGACTGCTCGATGGCGTGCCCAGCTGTACCGATCTCACCACCAAGCCCTGGGTGGAGGAAGCGGGAATAGAGGTGCTCGAACAGCCATTCTTCGCCAAAGTCAACATTGCAACCTCTGGCGGGTGCCTGGCTTCAATCTATCTCGCCGCCTGGACCATTGCCCGCCTGGCTGGGCGTGAAGCCGCCGCCGAGGCGCTGCACTATGTCGCGCCTGTCGGAGAGAAGGGCGCGTACGTCGAGCGAGCAATGGGCAATATCGAGCGCTATCTGTCGTAGCCTTCGCTCCGCCGCGTGTCCTTCGCATCGGTTGCGTTGTATGGTGCGAGCCGAGCCCGCCACTGATCGAAACGCCCGTCATGAGAACCGATAGCCGCCTGTCCCGCATGCTTCACGTCCTGCTCCACATGGCGCGTGACGAGCGCCCGGTCACTTCCGAACAGATTGCGCAGATGCTCGGGACCAATGCTGCAGTGGTGCGCCGGACCATGGCCGGTCTGCGCAAGGCTGGCTATGTTCGCACGGACAAAGGCTATAACGGCGGCTGGAGCCTCTCGGTCGATCTGAATCAGGTCACCTTGCTGGATATTCACAACGCGGTCGGCGGGCCGCGCATCTTCGCCATCGGTGCTGATCGCGACAACCCGGATTGCCTGGTCGAGCGCGTGGTCAACGCCGCGCTGGAAGATGCCATGCAGCAAGCCGAAGCCCTGCTCTTGCACCGCCTTGGCTCCCTGACCCTGGCTGATCTGTCCGGGCAATTCAATGCGCTGTGCAATACCTGCCAGCCTATGTCGGCCGTCCAAGAGCCACTCGACTCCTGACTGAAGAAACGCGCTCAACCGCTTTCCAGTCTTTCGGTTATTAGTGTAACTTCAAAAGATACCTAAATTAACGTAAGAGGAATCGAGCATGTTTCATGACGTGATCATCATCGGTGGAAGTTATGCGGGCCTCTCGGCCGGTTTGCCTCTGGCGCGCGCTCGCCGGCGGGTACTGGTGATCGATGCAGGCCAGCGACGCAACCGTTTCGCTGCGACGTCCCATGGGTTTCTGACGCAGGATGGCATTTCACCGGACGAGATCGCCGCAGATGGCCGTGCCCAGTTGATGAACTACGACACCGTCGACTGGCACCATGCAAATGTTGTCTCGGCCGAGCGTGACGGTGAGGGATTCTGCGTCACTGACGGATACGATAAGCAGCACCGCGCCAGCGTGCTGATTCTCGCCAGTGGCGTTGTAGACGAATTGCCAGCCATTCCAGGCCTGGCCGAGCGCTGGGGCACCCAGGTATTCCATTGTCCGTACTGTCACGGCTACGAGCTGCAACAGGGACGCATCGGCGTACTCGCCACGTCGCAACTCTCAATGCACCACGCGCTCATGCTGCCCGACTGGGGCACTACGACGCTGCTACTCAACGACGCCTTCACCCCATCGAGTGATGAGCTGGCTCAGCTGGTTAAACGCGGCACTTCGCTGGAGCGCACCGCTGTCGTGCGATTGGACGGCGGCGAGCCGCTTGACGTGCAACTGCAGGATGGCCGCAGCCTGGCGTTCGATGGGATATTCGTCGCCCCGCGGATGCACCTCTCGCCGCTGGTGACGCAGTTGGGATGCGAAGTGGAGGAGGGACCGCTTGGCTCATTCATCAAGACCGATCCAACCAAAGCCACGTCGGTCCCGGGCGTATTCGCCTGCGGTGATACGGCCCGTGCGGCTGGCTCTGTGCCGCTGGCGGTTGGCGATGGCGCCATGGCCGGCGTCGGCGCGCATCGGGCACTGATGTTCGGAGTCTGAAAGGATAGAGCAGCTGACTGCCTGAATATCCTGGCGTCGGCGATTGGCAGTTGCCGGCAAGGAGTGCTGTGTTCCAAAGCCCAACACCGCAGCGCCAGCTGCGGCGTACCCACCTCACGCATGGGACGCCGCAAGCGTTAGCGATCAGGCGAACACGAAGTACTTGCGCACGGTTTCGACGACTTCCCAAGTGCCGGTCATGCCCGGCTCTACCACGAAGATATCGCCGGCCTTGAGATGGATAGGCTCCATGCCGTCTGGCGTGATGATGCAGTAGCCTTCCTGGAAGTGGCAGTATTCCCATTTGACGTATTCCACTCGCCATTTACCGGGCGTGCAGATCCAAGTACCCATGATTTTGCTGCCGTCATCGGAGGTGTAGGCGTTGAGGTTGACGGTATGCGGCTCGCCTTCGATCCGCTCCCATTTGCACGCGTCGACAACGGGCATGGGCTGGGTATCGCGCAGTACGGTGATTGGTGCGTTGGCCATGGGTGCTCCTGGTCAGTGGGTGTAGGCCGCCCACCATAGAGCGGTGCCCAATTGGCCAGTTATCTGGGGTCGACCCCCTGATGCTCATCTGCGCTATGTGGGAGTGCTGTCGGCGGATCAGTGGCGAACCGGGTCGACCAGCTCCACGGCTCGAATGCTCGCGCGTAGCGCGTAGGAAAGGGCGAGCATTCAAAGCGCGTGCGCTCCGGTTGCTGAGGCTCAGACCTGATCAGGGGATCAATTTGCTCGCACGCAACCTGGCAAATACGTTGAAGAACGCGTCGTCACTTGCCTGATAATCCAGAAAGCCGAGCTTTCGGCTCTTCGACATGTCTGTCACCACCTCGATCGGGCGCCCCAGGTCGGCGTCGGTGTGCCATGGCGAGATGAGCTTGCCGAGGTCCGCTTCAGCCAAACCGAACTGCTTGGCCATCTTTGCCCAGACCTCGGCATCGTTTGCCATCTGTTGTTCCAGCGGAGCGGGCTGGCCATCGAAGGCTGCCGCCTCGATGCCGAACCACTCGGCAATTCGTGTCCACATCCACTTCCAGCGGAACACATCGCCGTTAACGATGTTGAAGGCCTGGTTGGCCGCGGCCGGTGTGGTCGAAGCCCAGTGCAGGTGCTTGGCGAGCTGCCCCGCGTCGGTCATGTCGGTCAGGCTGTTCCACTGGACGTCCGAGCCAGGGAAGCGGAATGGCCGACCGGTGAAGCGGCAGATCGCGGCGTAGACGGCCAGTGTCGTCGCCATGTTCATCGCATTACCCACTGCGATTCCGGTGACGGTGTGAGGCCGGTGAACGCTCCAGCTGAAACCGTCGCGTTCGGCCGCGGCAAACACTTCGTCTTCCTGTGCGTAATAAAAGTTCTCTACGTCTAGCCGGCCCTGTTCTTCACGAAACGGCGTCTGCGGCAGCGTACCCTTGCCATAGGCTTCGAACGGTCCGAGGTAATGCTTGAGGCCGGTGACCAACGCCACATGGCGGACTGAGTTGGAGGCCCTCACGGCTTCGAGCACATTGCGAATCATCAGCGCATTGACGCGGATATTCTCCGCCTCGTTGGCCTGACGCGCCCAAGTGGTGAGGAACACATGGGTCGGTGCGACGCTGCCAAGCTTGGACGCCAGCGAGGCGGGGTCCAGCAGATCCGCGCTGATCGGGGTGACACCCGATTCCTGACTCGGGCGACGGGCCAGGCCGGCGACTGCCCAGCCTTCCTCGGCCAACAGGCGAGACACCGCACTGCCAACGATTCCACTCGACCCGACCACCAGTGCTTGATTTGTCATCTTCAGAACCCCACAAAGCGAAACAGACCTGCACCTTACCCACTCGAAAATGCCGAACCAAGTCGGCACCAAATGGTAACCATCCCCCATGCAACCCGGCTCTGATGAAGAAAAATGGCGCGAAGACTGCGCGCCAAGACGCGTGCTCGAGATCTTCTCGACCAAGTGGACCAGCATGATTCTGCACACACTGCATGCGCGGCACGAAGGCGTCGCGCGCAGCGGTGCGTTGCATCGCAGCCTTCCGGGCATCTCCAAAAAGATGCTGGTGCAGACGCTGCGCGAGCTTGAAGCCAGCGGCCTGATCGAACGCCACACGCTCGACTCGGTACCGCCAGCGGTGAGCTACGCACTTTCGCCGCTCGGCAAACTCATGGTCCAGCCGATTGAAATGATCTATGACTGGGCGCGGCAGAACTCCAGCGCGCTGGATCAACTGCAGCCGCGAAGTACGTCGCGCAGGCGGGGTGCGTAAAACGGCTATCGGAAGGGCGGATGCGATGCGCCGCTCAACAGGTGCTCGCCCAACGGTGATGTGGATACGGCTGATCTTCGCGCCTCCAGGCGCTACTCCAGCACCTGGCTTTATGGTGCATCGCTTCACACTTCCAGCACGCAGCGTCGTCGCTTTCGGCCTCTGCAAGGTTCGAGAAAGGTTGGGCGAATCCAATGGCGGGCTGAGCGGCGCATCAACGCGATTGTTTGCGGCGGGCTCAGACGCTGGTCGCAGATGCGGCCTGCGCTCTTCTCAAGCCAGAAAGGATTTACCGTGTTGATCAAGAAATCTCTGCGCGCACTGCTGTTGGGTTGCAGTCTGCTGAGTGCGACGTGCTGGGCCGAAATGGCACCGTTGGAAGTCATGAACATGGCCGGCCTGCAGCGCAGCCTGGGCCAGATCGTGGCCAAGGATTACCTTATGATCGGTGCCGGCGTGAAGGTGGACGAGGCTACCGAGCAACGGGCCGCGAGCCTGGCGTTGTTCGAAGATCACCATGCCCAGCTCAAGGCGGCTGCCCCGAACGACGCCATCCGCGTTGCGTTGACGAAAGTCGAGAGCACCTGGGTCGACTACCGTGCCCTGGCAGCCAGTGAACCGGACAAGGCCCAGGCACCCGCCGTGCTGGCCAAGGCCGAAGAGCTGGTCCGCCAGACGCAGCAGGTCACCGACCTGTTCGAACAACACATTGGCGATGCCGCGTCGCATTCGATCAACCGCAGTGGCTGGAATCGTGTGCTGACCCAGCGTACTGCAATGTTCTACATGGCCCGTGCCTGGGGTGTGCAGGACCCGGAGCTAGAAAAGGAGTTTGCAGCCTCGGTGGAAGAGTTCGGCGTCATCATGGCCGAACTGCAGGCGGCTGAAGCGCCTAACGCGGAAATCGCCGAAGCCCTGCGCAAGACCGACGCCCGCTGGAAGTTCGCGAGCAAGGCCTTCACCTCCGAGCAATTCGTACCCACCATCGTTGCGGTGAATGCCGAGTCGATGTTCCGCCAGCTCAACGAAATGACCCGCCTCTACGCTGGCCTGCACGACAACCGTCTGTAAGCCCCTTCTCTCGGCGCGCTTGACGATCAGGCGCGCCGCGCTCCCAGTACCCCCCAAATCTGCCAGTCGCAACGAGCACTCTGACGGCCCGCCTGATCAGAGCTGATCGCCAACCGCGGCCTTGTCGATCACAGACCGGACATTCCTGATCTTTCTCTTGCCGAACTCGTAGAACACGTTTTCGGTAAATGTCACCCGCTTTCCGTTCACCGCAAAGCCGAACAGTTCGCCTATGGGTGTGCAATCGAAGAGCAGCTGCGCCGCCACATGAGGCGGTTCGGCGATCAACAGCCCGATAGTGAATTGCAGATCGGGAATCGCTCGAAAGTCCGCTTCGAGCATCTGGCGATAGCCCTCCAGTCCGACAAACCTGCCGTTGTAATGCACCTCGTCATGGACGAAGCGGCCCAGCTCGGGCCAATTCTGGCTGTTCAAGCAGGCAATGTAGCCTCGGTAGCAATCTGTGATCTCTTCACCAGTCATCTTCGTTCCCCAACCCAAGTCCGATAGTCAGGCTAGCGACTTGCCCGAGATACGCCAGCCGCGCAGGCCCGACTAAGGTCGGCCGGCTCGGCTAGCGCGGCTGTGAGACGTGGTCAGGCGAGGATCACGGCGTGGCCTTCCAGTGGATTGATGTTTCCCTTGATCAGGGATTCGGCCAGCGTTTGTGCCGCTTCAAGGCCGGCGTGCTCGTTCACCTGCATCCAGGGCTGCTGTGAGTCGCTCACGCGGGCGATGAAGGCCAGCTGCGCTTCGTTGAAGCGGCGGGTCACCTCGGCTGGCCCCCAGTCCGCGTTGCGTTTCTTGATCTGATAAGGCGCGAAATAGGGCTGTGGCTGCGGGCCGGCCAACGTCTGGTCGGGCTCAGCATAATCCTGACTCTGGGCTGAACCGGCGTAGCAGTCGTACACCAGAGCGTCCTTGAAATGGCCGTGAATCTGTTGGCGGAGGCTGGTGTTCCCTGAGAAATCGACATAGAGGGTGGGCACGCTCGGATCCAGCGAGGTGAGCTGATCGTATGCCAGCGTCTGGCGATAGCAGCCGAGGCGCTGGACGAAGTCGGTATTGCCGGCCGAAGTCAGGCCGATCATCTGCACGGCCGGATTGTCCTGCAGGCAGAACGCGGTGCCGTACGCCGTCTTGCTCGACGCGCTGGACACCAGAATCTGCCGCGCGCCGAAGAAGGCGTTATCGTCGAGAAAGTCGGCCAGCATGAACGAGGTGATGAACAGCGGACGCAGCAACATCTGGTAGTTCTCGCTCTCAGCGCGATACGCATCGTCGCTGCTGATGCGCTGATACTGGTTGTAGGCCGATGTCAGCGCGAGCCGATGCTCAGCGCCATCATAGAAACCGCGGTCGCTCACCCGCACCGGCTGCATGACCAAATGGCTGGCTATCGGCCAGAAACCATAGAAGCGTTCGCCCTTCGCCAGGCCGTCTACAGTGCTTTCCACGACCTCGGCGAATCCCCACGCCGGCATGTGGAACCAATCGGCCGCGCCAGTCGGGAAGAAATCCCAATAGCGCAGATGAGGGGTCTCGCCGAATGCGGCATAGGTGACATTATTGGTGGTCAGTGCCAGTCGGCTGATCCGAAGCAGGGCTTCGCCGGGCTTGAGTTCCGGCATCGGGCGGCTCTGAATGCGGGTCTGCTCCATGTCTTTCTTGTTGTTCTGCAACTGGCGAATGACGCTCATCGGTGGCACCTTGGCTGGGTAAATGGACGGCATTGACTGTAGCCCTTTCGATTCACCGCCGGGTTCGGATTTCATGAGCACACGATTGCCGAGCGCCAAGCCGCTCAAACGGCCCACTCAGCAGCGCGCCAAGGCCACTGTTCAGGCGATTTTCGACAGCTATGTTCGGATATGGCAGCGCGACGGCTGGCCGCGATTGACCACCCGTGCGGTCGCCCTGGAAGCCGGCGTGGCCATCGGCACCCTGTACGACTATTTCCCCAGTAAACATGCGCTGCACTCGGGCTACGTGCGCTATTGCGTCGAGCAGCTGCTGGATGCCATCGACGCTCAGGCCGTAACGCCCGCAACACTCGCCTGGCCAGAGCGCATTCGGCGGCTGGTGCGCACGCTGGCCGGGGTCGAGCCCCAACTACCGTGGTTTCATCCGGACATGCTTGAGCTGGAAACTCTGGTGGCCGAGCCCAAGCATCAGCGCCGCGTATACGAGGACCTGCTGGGCGCCTGGCAGCGGGTCATCGACGCGGCTACTGATCTGCCGGTTCGCCCGGAGGCTGCGACTCTGGAAGCCCTTCATCTTTCGGTCTGGGGCGGACGCCGCTACGCCATGCTGGTGCAGCTTGAAGCGGATCGGATGGGCGCATGGGCAAGCTGCATGGAGCAGCTGTGTCTGGACAGACTGGCAGGGCCGGGCGTGCCGGCGTGATCGTAGCGGGTCAGCAAAGGCGTTCGATTGGCTATGTCGTTTGCTGAGGCTCGCGTCCGAAGCCAGGGCCGGAACGGGTGTTGTTGCCTTTCGCCATGCGGTCATACAGGACCACATTCACCGTCGCTGCGAGGTTCATGCAGCCATTGGTAGGGATGTAGACCACGTCCTCGCACCAGTCCCGGATCTCCTTGCTCAACGAACCATCTTCGGCGCCGAAGATGTACATGGCGCGGTCCGGATGGGTGTACTGGGGAAGGGGGCGGGCTCCGTCGACCAGCTCCACCGCTACCGGTACGCACCCGAGCGGCAGGATCTTGCGCAGATCATCGATGTTGATCAGCGGGATGTCTTGATGGACCTTCTTGGTGTCGGTGATGAAGTCCCGGGCGCGGTCGTAGCGCGTGCCGGTGTAGAACACCGAAGCAACGCCATAACACCCCGCCGCACGCATGACTGCGCCCACGTTGGAAGGCGACTTCGGATTGCTCAAGCCGATGCAGGCATATCGTTTGTTGCTCAAGGGAAGGGCTCGCGGCAAAACCGGCAGTATAAGGGGCGCGTCATGCATTTGAAGGCTGAAAAGCCGCAAAGCAAGATCAGCGCAATTTCCAGGCGATTTCCATGTGGTCGGGATAATATGCGCGCCCACTGATTCCTCGCGTACATCAGGCCACCATGCCCGGCACCGCCATCTATACCGACCTGTCCGGTTACTACGACCTCATGTGCGCTGATATCGACTACAGCGCGCAAAGCGGCTGCGTCCATCGTCTGCAACAACTGCTCGGCAATGGAGGCAATAGGCATCTGGACCTGGCCTGTGGGACCGGCCCGCATGTGCGGCATTTTCTCGATGCGGGCTATCAAAGCAGAGGGCTCGACATCAATCAGCCCATGTTGGACCGGGCGGCCATGCGCTGCCCTGAAGCCCGGTTTTCTCTACAGGACATGTGCGCCTTCACGGTCGATCAACCGGTCGACCTGATCACCTGCTTTCTGTATTCCATCCATTACAGCGCGAGCCTTGAGCGGTTGCAGGCGTGCATCGCGCGGGCGCATGAGGCGTTGGCACCGGGTGGGCTGTTCTGCTTCAACGCCGTGGACAAGCACACCATCGACAATCGCTCCTTCGTCTCACACACCGCCAAGCACGCCGATGGCCTGTTCAGCTTCAGCTCGGGTTGGCACTACCCCGGCACCGGAGAGCAGCAACTTTTAAGGCTTCGCATCGAAAGAGTCGGTGGGGAAAGTCGGATATGGCAGGACGAACACGCCATGGTGGCGGTGAGTTTCAGTGAACTGTCCGAGCTGTTGCAGCCCTGCTTCGACGTCCAGGTGCTAGAGCATGATTACCAGAAGATCATTCCCTGGAACGGCGCGTCCGGGAACGCGATATTTGCCTGTGTGAAGCGCTGAACGGGCATTGAATGAAAACTCTGTGATGACAGATGAAAAAAGCCCCGCGATTGCGGGGCTATCTTTTTGCATTAGCGACATACCGTCCGTATTGGGTCAGCGCCCAACTACCGGGCGTAGCCGCCTGGAATGTCGCAGACGTTAACGAGCGAGTTCTGTGCCCGCCACTGCCTTCTGGCCTTCGCTTTCCGAGACTTCGGTCAGCCTGGCGCCACCGACGAACAGGCCCATCTTTATCGACTGACGTACATAGTGGTTCTTGCCAGGCTGCGCATTCAGCTCAATCAAGTTGTCGCTGAACTCCGACTCGGTGGCCAGTGTGTGCAGGCCTGGCGTGATCAGCCGGTAGAAATAGGTGTTGGCAGCGGTTTCGCCGATGACTTCACCATCGACCTTAACCGATTTCTTCAGGGCGGCCCCGAGCATCGAGTCGCGGAAGATGTACAGGCCGGCCTGATCCTGCGATGGAGCCGGGAAGGCTTTGAGCGCCTGGTCCTTTTCGGGGGATTCCATGGGTACCGACGCGCAGCCGGTTAGTACGGCGAAGCTCAGCGCCGCGGCGCTCATCATGAAGTGCTTGAACATGAGTACTCGTTCCTGAGTGTTGGGCAGACAGCTGGCTGCCATCAAAGTGCCAGCGCGCGCAGATTAACCTCAGAACATTTGTGGGCAAGGGCTGGTGCGTGGTTTGGTGGTATGGATCACGCTTTTCGCGCGACTCAGGACGGGCGGCGCTGCTGGTGATTGCTAGATCTACGGACTAGATGAGCGCACCTAAGGCAGCGGTCCATCCCATCGCCCCATCGCCCCATCGCCGCTGCGTGACACACTCAATGCAAGCGCTTCGCTGCCGAGTACGTCCCTGCCACGTGAAGCGCTTGCCGGGCCATGTCATCGAGCAGTTCATCTCGCGCTTTCTCCGCCTCGCTCATTGCCTCCGCTCCGTGCTGCTTCACCAGATAGCTGTGGATCTGCCGGACTTCCTGGGAATGAAAGATGGGCTCCAGATCCTGCACCGCCACCACGCCGTTCGAAGCCTGGCTGCGGGTATTCATCACCACCTGCGGGCCGCGCGCGGCCAAGGGGTGAAAGCCCAGCGCCTGGAAGTACGGCACCTTGCTTGCCACGCAAGCCACCTCTGCATGGGGATAGCGCGCGACCATCTGTTCGATCATGGCGCGGCCGATGCCCTGACGGCGATGGATGGCCTGCACTGCCAGATAGACCAGCGAGCACGCATCAGGGTCGTCCACAAAAGGCAGGTACAGCGCGAAGCCGAGCAGGCGGGCCGGGTCGTCGGCATCCAGCGCTATCGTCAGCCTTGGTTTGCCGGCCTGCGCGCCATCCATGCTGTCCAGATAGCGATGCACCTCGAACCCGACCACGTACTGATACAGCTGATACAGCGGATTGCTAGGCGTGAGCGAGACCGGGCTGATATCGCTCAGATAGTCCACCACCATCTGCAGCACCTGGCTTTTCATGGATTCTGGCGGCGGGGTGTCCAGGTGGGAGAGGGTGAACATGGCTGGGCTCCGGCATGACAGATAAGGCGGGCATTGTACCGGCCAAGGGCATCGCGACGTGGGCCGCGCTGCAGGTGCAATAAGAGCAGCGCCTTTTTCAATGACGATGGGCCTGCGGGCGGCCCAAGAGGATCGCTTCTGCGCTATCGATCCTATAGCGAAATTCCATACTGGCGCCGTCCGCCATTCCCCACTAAGCGCCAGCCCCCGTGGCATCAGTGTTTGAAGCGAAAACAGGGTCTGCCGGGAGTGAGAAATGCCGGATTTATGGGTTTTGTTCAGTTCAGGAGTCGATGCTAACTTCACTGAAGCGACGCCTGAGCGCGTCATAGATAACCGTGAGGAGCAGAACATGAACGAAGAGACTGGCGAAAAAGCGGGCGGTGTATGCCCATTCGGCCATGGCGCCGGTGCGCCCCGCAAACGCCCGGGCAACCGGGACTGGTGGCCTGAAGCACTGAGCCTCACATCGCTCAACCAGCATTCGCCACGTTCCAATCCTTACGGTGGCGATTTCGACTATGCTGCTGCATTCAATTCACTCGATCTAGACGCGGTGATCGCCGACCTCCACCAGGTGATGACCGACTCTCAGGACTGGTGGCCGGCGGATTTCGGCCACTACGGAGGCCTTTTCATTCGTCTGGCCTGGCACAGCGCCGGGACCTATCGGATCACCGATGGCCGCGGCGGCGCCGGTGGCGGACAGCAGCGTTTCGCACCGCTCAACAGCTGGCCGGACAACGCCTCGCTGGACAAGGCCCGGCGTCTGCTTTGGCCGATCAAACAGAAGTATGGCCGTAATCTTTCCTGGGCGGACCTTTACGTGCTCACGGGCAACGTGGCGCTGGAATCCATGGGCTTCAAGACCTTTGGTTTTGCCGGCGGACGCGCGGATACCTGGGAGCCGGAAGAGCTGTTCTGGGGCCCCGAAGGCACCTGGCTGGGTGATGAACGCTACAGCGGCGAGCGGCAATTGCATCCGGGGCTGGGCGCTGTACAGATGGGTTTGATCTATGTGAACCCGGAAGGGCCCAACGGCAACCCCGACCCCAAAGCCTCTGCCATCGATATTCGCGAAACATTCAGCCGCATGGCGATGAACGACTATGAAACCGTGGCGCTGATCGCCGGCGGCCACACCTTCGGCAAGACCCATGGCGCGGGTGACCCCTCGCTCATGGGGCCAGACCCCGAAGGCGCCGTCATCGAAGATCAGGGCCTGGGTTGGCGCAGCAGGTTCCAGTCCGGTGTAGGTGCAGACGCCATCACCTCGGGCCTGGAAGTCATCTGGAGTCAGACCCCGACGCAGTGGTCCAACTACTTCTTCGAGAACCTGTTCAACTTCGAATGGGAGCTGACCAAGAGCCCGGCTGGTGCGCATCAGTGGGTCGCAAAGGACGTGGGGGAAATCATTCCCGACCCCTTCGACCCGAACAAGAAGCGCAAGCCAACCATGCTTACCTCGGACCTGGCGCTGCGTTTCGACCCGATCTACGAAAAGATCTCCCGTCACTTCCTCGAGAACCCGGACGAATTCGCCGATGCCTTCGCCAAGGCGTGGTTCAAGCTGACCCACCGCGACATGGGTCCCATCGGCCGCTACCTCGGGCCGCTGGTGCCGCAGGAGAAGCTGATCTGGCAGGACCCGATTCCCGAGCGCGATCACCCGGTAATCGACGAGGCGGACATCGCCTCTCTGAAGCAGAAGCTGCTGAACATGGGCTTCTCAGTTTCTGAACTGGTATCCGTTGCCTGGTCTTCTGCCGCTACCTATCGCGGCTCAGACAAGCGCGGAGGCGCCAACGGTGCTCGTATCCGCTTCGCGCCGCAGAAGGATTGGGAGATCAACAACCCGGCTCTGCTGGATCGCGTGCTGCAGAAAATCGACGAGATCCACAACGCGTTCAACGCCTCAGCCAGCGCCGGCAAAAAGGTCTCCATGGCGGACCTGATCGTGCTCGCCGGCTGCGCTGCCATCGAGAAAGCGGCACAGGACGGCGGCGTGGCCGTCACCGTGCCCTTCACGCCAGGGCGGATGGATGCGCTCGAAGAGTGGACCGATGGGCCCTCGTTCGAAGCGCTGCGGCCGGTCGCCGATGGCTTCCGCAACTACTACCACGAGTCCCACTTCATGGCGCCCGAGGAAGCACTGGTCGACAAGGCCCACCTGCTACGCCTGAGCGCGCCCGAAATGACCGTGCTGGTGGGTGGCATGCGTGTACTCGGCACCAATTCAGACGGCGGTCAGGAGGGCGTCTTCACCAAGCGTGTGGGCACGCTTTCGAACGACTTCTTCGTCAACCTGCTGAGCATGCAGAACGAATGGGTCGCGACTGAGCACAAGAACCGCTTCCAGGGCCTCGACCGAAAAACCCGCCAACCCACATGGACGGCCACCCGCGTGGACCTCATCTTCGGCGCGCAATCGGAGCTGCGTGCCCAGGCCGAGGTATACGGCATGGCCGACGGCAACGAGAAGTTCGTGCAGGACTTCGTCAAAGCCTGGGACAAGGTGATGAACGTGGACCGGCTCGATATCGGCAAGCCCGCCGATAATTTCAGCCAGAAGCTTTCGGCGTAAAGCAGTGCGGCGGCGCCTTCGGGCGCCGCCTGCGCTACTACTCCGTGCGGAAGCGCCCCACCAATTGCTTGAGTGCGCTGCTGAGTTCACGCTGCTCGTGTGAGTAACGCTCGACTTCGGTTGCCTGACCGGACACCTGACTGACCGCGTCATTGATCGCGACTACGTTTCGGTTGATCTCTTCCGTCACCAGATGCTGCTCTTCGGTGGCAGTAGCGATCTGCGTGGTCATATCGCGAATCATCTGCACGGCACCCTCGATATTCTCGAACGCGCCCATGACTTCACCGGCCCGCTCGATGGCTTTGGTCGACTCCGACAGACTGCGATCCATGCTTACCGTTACTTCGGTGATGCGGCTGACCAGCAGGTTGATGATCGTGTTGATCTCGCCGGTGGAGTCCTGGGTGCGCTTGGCTAGGTTGCGGACCTCATCAGCCACTACGGCGAACCCGCGTCCCTGTTCGCCCGCTCGCGCCGCTTCGATCGCGGCATTGAGCGCCAGGAGGTTCGTCTGTTCGGCGATCTGCTGAATGGTCGACAGGATATTGTTGATGCTCACCGTCTCGCGTTCGAGTTCTCGGATCACCTTGCTTGAAGCTTGCAGCGTCGCGCCCAGCTCGTTCACGCCTGCGGTACTTCGAGCAATGACTTGTTTGCCGTTGTGTGTTGCGCTCAGACCCTGCTCGGAAATTTCAGCCGTTCTCACACAGGTATGGGCCACCTCGTTGGCGGCGGACGCCATTTCGGTCACGGCGGTGACAATCTGCTCCACCGCGCTCGACTGACGGTGCAAGCTTTCCGACATGGCGGTGGTGCGCTCGTTGGTCTGGCTGGAGACGCCGTGCATGCTGACGGCGTTTTCCTTGATCACGGTGATCATCGACTGCGTGGACTCGATGAACTGATTGAACCACTTGGCCAGTTCGCCGGTTTCGTCCCGGGCCAGCACGGGGAGTCGATGAGTCAGGTCTCCTTCGCCCTGGGCGATGGTGCGCAGCCCTTCCTTGACGAGATTGATGGGGGTGACGATGCGATTGGCGAAAATGACCCCAGCGACACCAAACAGCGCCACCAGGACGGCGCAGGCAACCAGCGTCAGCCAGGCCAGCCTGTTTGCGCCGGCCAGGATCTCGTCGACCTGCATGAAGCCAATGAACTTCCAGCCCAGAGTCGGTGAGGTGAAGACGTTGGCCAGATAGTCGACGCCATCGATGGTCACTTCGATCACACCGTTATCTGTCTGCCCGATGGTCGTGACGTGATCACCCGTCAGCTCGCTGAGCTTCTTGAAGTTGTTGGCCGGCTGGAGACCGTCGACCAGCAAGGTTCCGCTGCCCTCTACCAGCATGAAGAAACCGGTTTGGCCAAAACGGATTTTCTCGATCATGTCGGTCAGAGCCTTGAGCGACACATCCACGGCCACGACGCCTGCGAAGTCGCCGGACTGGTCCTTCAAGCCTTTGAGCACCGACACGTAGACCGCGTCGTCTGGTTCCCAGTAGTAGCCGTCGAGGCGCGCCAGCTGGAAATTGGCATCCTTGCCCAGGCCGTACCAGGGACGCTTGCGCGGATCCCAGTCGCCGTAATCGCCGGTGCCCGGCCACTCTACGTAGCCGCCCTTGGTATCGCTCATGTAGACGTAGCCAAGGGTCGGGTTGTTATTACCGATACCTGAGAAGTAATCAAAGATCTGCTTCTCGCGACCACCGCTGGCCGTGGCGGTCGCGCCGGGCTTGCGAGGCGGCCCGAAGTAGGTGGTCAGCTCGCCGCCTTCGGTGTCCCGGACAGCGGTGTAGTCGGCCATTGCCGCAACGGTCTGGCCAACCGAGTCGAAGAAGGTCACAAAAGTGTTGTTCACCAGATTTACGTTCAGGCTGCTGGTTTCCTGGAACTGGAGCTTGGCCTCCTCGGTTACATTGCGGATGGTAAACAGGGCCACGACAAGTACGGGAACGAGCGTCGCGACCAGAAAGCTCAGCAGCAACTTGTGCTTTATTTTCATTGGAGTAGATGCCTCTAGCCGGTTTCTAGACGCCCGCGCTGACCTGCGCTTCGTCTTTCGAGAGCTCGTTACGCTGATCCAGTGCGATGAGCAGCCCCGCCATTGCAGCGCGTCCAGTCGACGCGTTGGTAAGCGATAGCGGGCAATAAGCTATCGGCGTGTAGTGGTGACGGCTTGAGCCTGACTCCCCGATTCGGACGAGCGGTAGGGTGGTCGAATCAAGTGCGGGGCGAACCTAATGCCAAAGAGTGTTCGTGCCAGGTATGGGGCCGTTAAAGGCGCTTAATTCGAGATTGCCGCCAAGGGTGCAGGGCAGTAATGTGCCGACCGGCCGCTATGGCGGCCTGATCCATGCCCGGCATTCGATCGCCTACATTCGAAAGGACGACGAATGCCCTTCACACAAGGACTTGTTAATGAAATCTCTTTTCCTAGCTTCCCTCAAAACATCGATGTTGGTTGTGCTGGCGGCGAGCATGGTGGGATGCGTCACCAGCCGCTCCGTTGTCGATGTCTCCGTTCCGGTGCTAACGGGCACGACAGGGCAGAAGGTCGTGATTACGACGTTCGACGAGCGGACTTTTGAGGCCAAGCCGCGTAGCGCCGATATCCCTTCGTTGAAAGGCGGCGAGATCAACGACACATCGATCACCGAGCGCGCGTTTGCTCGCAAGCGCAATGGATACGGCAAGGCACTAGGGGACGTGGTGTTGCCCTCAGGCCGCTCGGTCAGCCAGTTGGTTGGCACCGCTGTCGCCAATGCCTACTCACAGTCTGGCTATCAGGTTGTTGAAAGACCGAGTGCGGATGCCCGCCAGGTGACGGTGCGCATCAAGGAATTCTGGACCTGGTTCTCGCCAGGTTTTGCTTCTGTGACCGTCAACAACAAGGCGAACCTGATCGTCGAGACAGACGGCCAGTCGCCTATGACAATCGCCACTGAAGTGAACGACGGCATGCAATTCGTCACGGACGGCGACTGGGCCAAAGTGACCAGCAAGGGCCTGCTGGAAGTGACTTCTGCGCTCGGGAAGAAGCTCGAAGCGAGCCGCACGCAATAGTTCGGCACTGATGTTTCCTTGCGCCGGCTTGGCCCGGCGCGAGGAAACTGGACCATCAAGGCTGCATTCGCATCCAGCGCTAGACGGCTTCAGCCTGCCGTTGGGAGGACTGGCTCATAGACGGCGCGTCAAGCGTCCCCTGAAGCTCAGCCACCAACACATCAACCTGACGCAGCGCCTGCTCTACCGAGGCGGCCAACACTTCGCCACCCGTTTCCTGCCCTTCGATGGCGATCTGGTGGATGCGGGTAATGCCGATGAAATCGAGAGCTGTCGCCAGATTTGGCTCCAGGTGATTCAGCTGCGCCATCTCCCCACCGGGACCAAAACCGATGCCGCCCCTGGCGGTGAGGATGACCGCGTGCCGTGGCCGGTCCGCCAGTAAGGGTACATAAGGCTCAGGGAGTTTGGTTTCGTCGAGTCCAACGGTTCGGTGCAGGCGCACGATCTGGTCCACCCACGCCTTGAGCGGGGCCGGCATCCCGAAGTTGTAGAACGGCGTGCCTATGACCAGCACATCGGCAGCGATCAGCTCATCCACAAGCTGATCGCTTTCTGCCAGCGCGTCCTTCATCCAGGGTTCGTGGCGCTCTGGCGGCGTAAAGGCCGAGGCGATCCAGTCATGGTTAAGGAAAGAGGGCGGGTTCTGCCCGATGTCCCGGTAGGTGATGCTGTCCTGCGCGCGTTGGGCCCGCCACTGACTGACGAAGCGGTGGCTGAGATGGCGGCTGTGAGAACCGTGCTCGTCTTTTCCGGCAAGGCCGGGGCGGGCGCTGGCGTCGAGGTGCAGAAGGTGCGTCATGGTGGGTCTCCTGTGACTGAATTCATCTGTCATTCGCGGTAAACCCAGACTAGATTTAGGCTCTGCAGGCGACAAACGACCATTTCTTTCAGCTACAGATGAGGAAAACTCAGCCATGGCGCATCGCTGGTTACCTTCGCTTTCCGCCCTGCGGGCCTTCGAAGCGGCCGCTCGCCATGAAAGCGCCAAGCATGCTGCCGACGAGTTGAACGTCACCGCCACGGCTATCAGCCACCAGATTCGCTCGTTGGAAGAATCGCTCGGCGTGGCGCTGTTTCTTCGCAAACCGCGCAAGTTGGAGTTGACTGCCCAGGGGCGTGAGCTGCAGCAGACGCTGGAGGCTGCGTTCGACAGTATCAGCGGAGCGGTCGAACGCCTCAGCGCGAAGCCCTGTCGGCAGGCGATCACCCTGACCACGACACCCGCCATCGCGGTTCGCTGGCTGGTGCCCTGGGTGTGCATGCTGCGCGACACCCATCCCGACATTGACCTGCGCTTCCACACCTCCCACGAGCCGGTCGCCCTGGATGGCGTCACGGCGGATGTCGCTATCCGCTACGGCGATGGTCGCTGGCCGGGGCTGGTGGCGGAAAAGCTGTTCGACAACACCTTCGTCCCCGTCTGTAGCCCGCACCTCGGTTTGCGTGATGCAGCCGAGCTACCCAGGCACTCGCTGATTCACTTTCATGCCCAAGCCGCAGCGTCCGCCCCGATTCATTGGGCGTCATGGCAGAAGCTCGCCAACGTACCGGGGCTGGACGTTAGCGCGGGGCTGGTGTTCTCCGACGAGACGCACGCCATCTCAGCCGCCATCGGCGCCCAAGGCGTGGCCCTGATGAGCCGCCAGCTGATCGAGGATGAACTGAAGGAAGGGCGGCTGGTGCAGCCGTTTGGGCCAGAGATGCCGGGCAAGCCGTTTCACCTCGTGTATCCGGAGAGCCGTCGGGATGACCCGACCATTCAGGCGGTGCGGGAATGGGTGATGGCGGTGCCGGGTGGGTTGTGTGAGGTGGCGGGCTGATGCCGACAGCGCCGGGCCGCGCTATGCGAAGTCCGGGCCGTAGGGTGGAAAACGGCGAAGCCTTTTCCACGCGTATCTTCCAGGCTACTTGCTAGCTGTCCACCTCCCACCTCGCCAACGGGCAACGAGGCGGAGGAAGACGCGGCGCGGCGTTATCGCGCCTTTGCGATCGTTCGGTGCGGCCCCTTGAGTTCGCTTTTCAGGCCGATAACGATGCTGACGCACATCAGCAGCAGGACAAAGGTGAAAGGGAAGCCGGTCGTCACCACCATGGACTGCAATGCTTTGAGCCCACCACCCAAGAGCAGGGCGATGGCAACGAGGCCTTCGAAAATGCACCAGAACACCCGCTGAGGAACGGGGCCGTCGTCCTTGCCGCCGGACGTGATGGTGTCGATGACCAGCGAGCCGCTGTCCGATGAGGTGATGAAGAAGATGGCGACCAGAACGATACCCAGCAGGGACAGCGCCTGAGTGAACGGCAAGACGTCGAACATGGCGAAGAGTTTGACCTCCAGTGCCGCATCCGCCACGGCGCGATAGCCGTCATGGATGTACTGGTCGAAGGCGACGCCGGAAAAGATCGACATCCAGAGGATGCAGACGGCAGAGGGGACGATAAGCACGCAGATCATGAATTCGCGCACCGTGCGGCCGCGGCTGACCCGAGCGATGAACATCCCTACGAAGGGCGACCACGAAACCCACCAGGCCCAGTAGAACGACGACCAGCCCTGTGCGTAATTTGCGTCCTCGCGACCGAAGGGATTAGACAGTGCGGGCAGATAGGCGAAATAGCCGACCACCGAGTCCGCGACTCGCTCCAGGATGGCGCCCGTTGGGCCAAGCACGAACACGGCGACCAGCAGCACGAACGCCAGGATCATGTTGATTTGCGAGGCACGCTTGACGCCGCCTTCGAGCCCCCGCAGGACGGAATAGGTGGCGATACCGGTAATCACCGCAATCAACACGATCTTTGTCGTGTCCGTCACGGGAACGCCGTAAAGAAAGAACAGGCCGGCATTGATCTGTTCGGCGCCAAGCCCAAGTGAGGTCGCAAGACCGAAGAGCGTTGCCAATACGGCCAGAATGTCGATGGTATGGCCGGTCCAGCCCCACACACGCTCGCCGAAGATCGGATAGAAGGTCGAGCGTATCGCCAGCGGAAGGCCCTTGTTGAAGGCAAACAGCGCCAGAGCGAGCCCCACGACGGCATAGATCGCCCAAGCCTGAAGCCCCCAATGGTAGAGCGTGGCGGCAAGCCCGAGCCGGGCAGAGCCTTCGACATCACCAGGCAACCCACCCAGCGGCGCCCAACTGTCAGGGCTTCCCGCATCGTCCGCAACGGCGCTTACAAAGTGAGTCATCGGCTCACCGACGCTCCAGAACAGCAACCCTATACCCATGCCCGCCGCAAACAGCATGCAAAGCCATGCCGATAGCGAGAAATCCGGCGTCGCATTCACCCCACCAAGCCTGACCTTGCCATAGGGCGACAACGCAACCGCGATGGCAAATACCAGAAAGATGTTGGACGCAAGGATGAACAGCCAGTCGAAGCGACTCGTCACCCAACTCATCGCGGCGTTGAATATGCCAGTGGCGAAATCCGGAAACGCGAGGGTGAATATGACGAACACGATCGTCATCAAACCGGAGATCGCAAAAACAGGATTGTGGATGTCGACATCGAAGGGGCCGATGTTCGTGACCAGGTTGTCCTGGCCGATCTGGTAATCCGTGTCGATCAAATTCCCGCCTGCCGCAGGGGTTTCGTTGCTATCGGCCATGCTTACCCTCCAATTTTTATTTAGCTTATCCGTGCGTGTCCTGCCCCTCGGCTACTACCTTTGGTATCAAATGCGCGAGCCTGGTGAGCATCAAGGTCAACAAGCATAACCACGATTCCTACGCTCGTGGTCTAGCACGCGTCCTCAGGCATTCGGTCATGGTTACACAGGATCAAAATAAAAACGGGTCCCGCTGCGACAGCGACGACTACATCACCGTCAGCGACAGCCGCTATTTAGGCCTTTGGAGGAGGGGCTGCCGACCAGCCATTGCCTTGGATGTGTGACCTGCCGAGTCGGCGTGTCATGGACAATCAGCGGCTTACCACTCAATGCGTGGAGGTAATGGTCTGGCGGTGCAAGCCTTCCTCAAGGTTGTATCAGCCGGTTGCCCTCTGGCTTGCACGAGGGGTAACCGAGCCACCCAGGCGCCCATTGAGACAGGTACCCGGCTTCCCAGGGTTCGTTCAGGCCGGCACCGCAGTGCGTGGTCGCAAGGTCAGGCCGGCGTGTACCACCAGCGTTGCGATGACCAGCGCTCCGCCATAGAGCGTCGCGCTGGCGGGCGTCTCCTGCAGGAAATACCAGGCCCACAACGTGCCGAGGACGCTTTCCAGCAGATAGAACAGCGCTACTTCGGCCGAGGGCAGATAGCGGGTCGCGTTGTTGATCATCAGCGTGGCTAATGGCATCTGCACCAGGCCCATCACCGCCAACGCCCAGTAGCTCGTAGCGCCCAGGCCGAACGGCTGGGCGTTCGGCAACGCAATCAGCGCGGCCGCCAGCCCGCCCAACGCAATGAGCGGCATCCGATCAATACTCGGGTGGCGGCGCAACAACGTGAGGTTGGCGCCCACCGCGGCTGAGGACAAGAGCGCATATCCATTGCCGGCGAGATCCGTCGGAGTAAAGGCGCCGGCGAATACCACCATGATTCCCAGCG
Organism: Stutzerimonas stutzeri; assembly: GCF_024448895.1. GTDB lineage: Bacteria > Pseudomonadota > Gammaproteobacteria > Pseudomonadales > Pseudomonadaceae > Stutzerimonas > Stutzerimonas stutzeri_Q. The sequence goes on along the minus strand of NZ_JAMOIC010000028.1, from coordinate 3,313 downwards.
CCGCCACGCCGATCGCAAGCCAGGTATGCAAGGCCACCTGCTCGCGCAGGAAGAACCGGGTGAAGAGGGCGGCGAACAGGGGCGCTGTACTGAGCACCACCACCACATTGGCAATCGTGGTGTGGAGGACCGCCAGCACGAAGAAGATCGAAGTAAACGCGAGCAGCAGGGCCGAGCCCGCGCTGATCAGCGGACGCTTCATGATGCTCGCCCGGCTTCTAGCGGACAGCGAAAAAACGCCCAATGCCACGAACATCAACAAACCCCGCCAGAACACAATGCTCCAGCCGTCCGCCTGCGCCAGCCGCACCAACAGGCCATCGAAGCTGAGTACGAAGATGCCGCTCGTTACAAGTAGCAAGCCGCGGGCTGAATCTCTCATCGGTTGGTCCTTGGTTTGCCGTTGAGGGCGCCGTGGGCTTGCCTGGGCGAACTGTTGAGTAGGGCGCGTTCAGACGTCACGACGATGATGGCCTCGGTTGTCTTCGCGAGCCTGTCCAGAAGCGGCCTGGGGGCGATGGATCGCGACCGTAACGTCTGCGGCTCGCTCACTAGTGAGTCGAAAGGACGTCAATAACGATTCCCTAGGTCACGTACCAGAACACGTCCAATAGCGGGTTTGAGCTTGCGTCGGCTTAGAACCAATCGTTTGGGCCATACTAATTTTTTGGCGTATGACCAAGGATCTGAGCTCCCCATCTACCGGATTCATAACAATGTTCTCACGCTCAATTCTCGCTGCCGCAATATCTCTGACATTGATGGCCCAGGCTCACGCTGCTGGCACCGCCACTTCTGAGCAGATGGGTAATTCCAACCTCACAGAGATTACACAGCAGGCAAATCAGAACGTTTTGGCTGCTACGTTGCAGGAAGGTGTTTCCAACCAGGCGATCATTGACCAGAAAGGCGCAGAACTCACCATTCAGACAAGTCAGCGTGGCGCCGGAAATCTGTTGGATATCCGGCAGGACGGATGGGAGTCAACTGCCGAGGTAAACCAGAACGGTCAGGCAAATATTGCGACTGTTTACCAGCTGCCTTTCGACAATGCTCAGCTGACGGCCCTTATCGACCAGACCGGTCAGGGGAACGAAGCAATTATCGAGCAGCTTGACGCTAATGTGACCTACGCCAGAACTACGCAAGACGGTATCAACAACTTCGTTGAAGTCGAGCAAAAATGGCAAATGAGCAACATCAGCGTTACGCAGATTGGCGAGTCGAACGACGTATCGGCTAAGCAAACGGGGAGCGGGGCTGATGTTCTCCAAACCGGCAATAACAACAATGTCGAGCTAGACCAATATTCCGATTCGTATGCCAGCACCAATATCGAGCAAAACGGCAGTTTCAACGATGCCAAAGTCAGTCAATCTTCCGGTGGGCGCTATCCAGGCGGCACTGTAGACCTTTACCAGCGAGGCGAGGGTAACCAGGCGCAAGTTAGCTCAGGCGGAGCTTGGGCCGATGTCAACTTCGATCAGATAGGTGCTGGTAACGGATTGACGATTAGTCAGTCCGGCATAAATGTCAGCGTTACTGGTTATTCCAACGGCCAGAACAATTCTGTCGACGTTATTCAGAGTGGAGACGATAGTTCGCTTGATATCGCTCAGAATGGAGCGGACAACATCATTGAGGCGTCACAGTCTGGCGGTGTTTTCTATAACGGAACTAATGATTCCGGAGTCATCTCTCAGACCGGTACCGCCAACTTCGCATCGCTCACTCAAGTCAGCCCTAGCGGCGACCTGAGCGCTAACTCGGCGAGCATCATGCAAAACGGCATCGCTAATAGTGCGACCATCACTCAGCGCTGATCATTGCACTCACCAAGGCGGCGGGGCGTGGTTACCCTGCCGTCTGTCTCTGTCTAAGCGCCCCGCATCAGTTGCTGGGATAACCGCCGGTCCTGACGGATGATGAAAGCGGAGTAGGGGTAGTCTGATACGCGGGTCACTACTCATGCTTCCGCAAGAAGGGCGGAAAACGGCGAAGCGTTTTCCACGCGTCCTTTCTAGGCTACTTCGCTAAGCCGAACGTCCCGCATTATGGTTTCGGCCGTGATGTAAGGCTCTTTGTCTTGGCCGCAAGAACAGCAGCCTGAATCACGCTCAGCGTTTTCTTGCCAGCCGGGTATTCAAATACTTTGCTCTCAGCCAGGGTGTAAACGCGCTCGCCGTTGTTCAGCGTGACCTCCAGAAATGCCAGGTGATCTGTCCATGAGCGATAACGGCGCACCATGAACAGGCTGTGTTTGGAGGTAACCGAGCGAATGCGGGCTAAGGGTATTTGCCGGTGACTCGCGTCTCGGGTAATCACAAACTCATCGTTATGGATAAACGCAGGGCCGCATTTCTTGAGCCGGACACATTCAACACCAAAGCGGCCCCCCAGGATAAAGAGCACCGGTACAACCAGCCATATCTCGGCGCGTTTCATGTCGGGCAATGCGAACAACAACAGAATGCAGCTCGTCACGAAAATGGCGAGCGTAATAAATCGATAAAAATAGACGTTTTGGAATTCCATGAGGGTCAGAAAGCGGGTGTCCATGCGCGTGTTATCCCTCGAAGTTTTTTAAGAGCACTGACGGGCTATAGGACATTTGCCCTGCGCTAGCCAATCTCACCCAGTTTCTTGTGGTTGCTTCGCTACAGGCATTTGGCTGCAGCTCTGAGTCACTTATATGAAGGCGTTGCGCCGCATCGGCCACCTCACTTCCGTTGCTACCGGAGCGCAGGCTGCCCCAAGGAAAAAGTTAGCAAGGCTCGTCTGGGCTAGTTGTTACGCTCGCTCTCTAATGCTCGCGCTACATAGCCCATCACGATACCGGCGACGATACCGATGGCTCCACAGGTTAACCCCATGTGCCTGTTTGTTATGAAGCCGACGTTTTTCACATGGATTGGCAAGCCAAGCAGCCCGGTAAAAAACAGCATCGCAGCCGACATGGCAGTGAGAAATATGCCGCCCGCTCGCCACGACTGGTTGGGAATGCCCTTGCTTCGGCAATAGGCATACGTGATGCCCAACGGCAGCGCGAACTGGGTAGCGAGGAAAAGGATCAGGTTGCTGCTGTCGTTCATCGTTGTCTGGCTGCTGTTGAGTCCGAGCACGGTATTGCATCTGCCTGACATGCCGGGTGATCTATCACGCAAAACGGTAGAGAGAGGGTAGGTCGTTTAACAGCACGTGCGGTACCGGCCGGAAAGCGCAGCGGCATGCAAGCAGGATTGAGATAGTGTGGAACACGGCGGAGCCTTTCCACGCATTGCTGCGGGCTACGTTGCCAGCCAATGCGTTATTC
>NZ_JAMOIC010000027.1 GCF_024448895.1 Stutzerimonas stutzeri | reverse complement strand
ACCGGCCGGGGCGCCGCTCATGGCGTCGGCACCGGCGATTAGCTGGGCGATGATCAGGTGCAGCTGCGCGTCGGCCTCGGCGCTCAGCTTGCAGTTCTCCACCATGTAGGCGACCTGGCCGCGCACCGTCTCGGCCAGTTCGCCGTAGCGGGCGGCGGGCAGACGGTCTTCGTGGATCGCCGGCAGCGCCTGGCGCATATCGTTGTTGATGGTGCCCATTGCCTGGCGCAGCGGCGCGTCGGTGGCCCAGCGCTTGCCGGCATCGAGTTGCAGCGCCGGCGCGCCTTCGCCGTGGCCGTGGTCATGGCTGGTGGCGGCGAGGCTGGTGCCGGCGTGGCCGAGGGTGCCGGCGAGGATGATGGCGAGGGCGAGAGCGTGGGGTTTGCGGATCATCGATAGAACTCCATTGAGCGAGCCGGCGAAGTGCGGCTCCTGATGTTCTAACGCAGGCGCGACGGTTTTGTTCCATCGCGCCGTGCAATCCGTCATTTGCGGTGCAATTGCTCGATGCTGTCGGCGCCGAACGACTGCTGCGTGAGCACCTGGGCGAGCCGCGCGCGCTGCTGCGGTTCGAGGATCTCGCGCTCCTGCAGCAGCTGGTCGATGAGTAGGCGCTGCTGTTCGTTCTGCAGTTCGGCGATCTTCGCCTGCTCGGCGTCGATTACCGCGCGGTCTACCTGTTCAGCGAAGATCGCCTCGATCAGCCGGTTGCGGTGTTCGCCGAGGCTGGCGTTGGAGGCGCGCAGGTAGGCCAGGAACGGCGCCTCGGCATCGTGCCAGCGCTGCAGCTGGCTGGCGCTCAGTTGCAGCTCGCGCGACAGCTCGGTCGGTGCGCCAGAGGGCATCGGCAGGCCATCGCGACTGAGTTTCTGCCAGCCGAGGCCAGCGAGCACGCCGACGTTGACCAGCACGGACAGGACCAGGGCGTTGCGCAGGGTGGTGTTGCTCATTTCAGGTTTACCTTCAGGTAGCAGAATTCGGGGCGCGCGCAGAGCGCGCCAGGTGGGGTGCTGCCGAGGACGGCGAGCAGGTCGTGGCTGGGTGAGCTGCCCGGCGGCTGGCCGGGCAGGGCATAGCCGAGCAGCAGGCCGAGCAGGACCGACGCCGCGGCGCCGATACCCTGCGCCCAGTGCCGGGCCCACCAGCTGCGCACGGGCGGCGGCGCGAAGGGCCGCTGCAGACGCGCCTGCAACTCGGCCGGCAACTCCGGGCAGGCCAGCGCACGCAAGCCCTGGCCGAGCCCGTCGAGTTCGGCCAGGGTGGCGCGACACTGCGGACAACCCGCCAGGTGGGCGGCGGCGTGGCGCTGTGCGGCGGCGTCGAGTTCGTTGTCGAGGTAGGCGGACAGGATCGCCATGTCCAGATGCTCAGTCATCGAGGGTGCCTCCGTTGGCCTGGCGATAGCCGTGCAGCAGCGCCTCGCGGGCGCGTGCCAGGCGCGACTTGACGGTGCCGGCGGCGAGCTGCAGCGTGGCGGCCAGTTCGTCGTAGGCCAGCCCCTCCACCTCGCGCAGCAGCAGGATCTCGCGCTGTTCGTGGGGCAGGCGGGCTAGCAAGCGTTCCAGCAATGCCAGATCGCGCCCGGTCTGCAGCCGGCTCAGCGGCGATGGCGCCGGATCGACCGGCTCGGCCAGTTCCTCCGGCGCCACGTCGACGTAGCGTTGCCGCTGGCGCAGCGTATCCAGCGCGGCATTGCGTGCGATCTGCAGCAACCAGGTCTGCAAGCGTGCTTCCGGGCGCCATCTGGGCAGCGCCTGGAAGGCGCGGATGAACGTTTCCTGAGTCAGGTCAGCGGCCTCGTCGGCGCTGCCGAGCAGGCGACGGAGGAAGTGGAAGACCCGCGCCTGATGGACGCGCACTAGCGTGCCGAACGCCTGGCGATCACCACGCGCGGCCTGCTGGATGAGGTCCTGTTCGCTGTCGTTCATTAAGCGCTCGTCTGGGCTGACCGCGCAGGGCGCCGCTAAAACCTGCTGCGTTGCCAACGCCTCAGTTTTTGCAGTGCCCATGCGCTGCCGTCCGGGTTGCCGCAGGGATATAACGCAACGGTTGGCAAAATGTTCCGGCTATTTTTGTCTCAGCGCGGAATCTTCACCCGGTCCTCGTCGAAGTCGCCTTTTTCCGCGTCGCGATGGCAGGCCACGCAGTTGAAGCGGCCGCCGACCGACTCGCGGGCGAACTTGGCTTCGCTGAGCTCGTCGTGTTTGTGCTCGAACCAGCGCGTCTGGCTGATGCGTGGCGGCTCGCCGGCGGTGGGTGACGGCTCCACCGGTAGGCGGTTGGCGGCCGAGGCGCGGACCAGGAAGTCGAGGATTTCCTTTTCCTGCACCGGGTCCAGCGACGCGTTGCTGCCGTAGTGATCGCCCAGGGTGCGCATCTGCTCGCGCCAGGCATCGGCAGGCAGCAGGCCGGGAGAATAGAGCATGTGGCAGGCCGCGCATTCTTCCTTCCACACCAGCGGTGCGTCGCTGGGTACCGTCAGGCGCTTGGGCCGCTTGTAGCCCTTGCGCTCTCGATGGTCGTCGTCATCGGCGAAGCTGAGGCCGGCCAGTACCAGGGTCAGGCCCAGCCCGGCGACGGCAGCGAGGGGTGCGATCTTCATGGCAGGCTCCTTATCTGATGCTGTCGATCCAGCTGATGAAGTCACCTTTTTCCTGCGCGGTGCATTCACGGGCGTAGACGTCGTCGCAGTTGCGGCGGAACCATTTCTCGACCTTCTTCAGGTCGGTGAAGCGCTCGGGGTTGGCTGCCGGCGCCAGCGGATCGACCTTGCGATGCGCCGGCGTCTTGCCGGGCTGACGCGGGTCGGCGGTGTGGCAGGTGGTGCAGCTCATGGTCTTGCCATTGCGCTGCTCCTCGGCGAAGTACAGCGCCTTGCCGCGCTCGGCGGAGAAACCGGCGAAGTTCGGATTCTCCTGACGCGCCTGGGCGGCGTAGCCGGGCAGCAGTGGGTGTTCGGTTTCGGCCAGGGCGGGCAGGCTCAGGCAGCAGGACAGGAGGATGATCCAGCGGGCTTTCATGGTGCGCTCTCCGGTTGGGAATGAGTGCAGCCTAGGCGCGCCGCCTTACGCCAAGCTGAACCGCAGCGGCTGGCGGCGTTCAGTTTCGTTTCAGCTCGCAGGAATACAAAGGCGGCATCCATTCAATGAGGATCGCCGTCGTGGCTGCTTTCAATCGTTTCCGTCTGTTCCACTGGCTGCTGGCCGGTTTCTTTCTTGGCGCCTACCTCAGCGGTGACGACGCCGAGACGCTGCATATCTGGCTGGGCTACGGCCTGGTGGCGCTGTTGGTGTGGCGCCTGCTGATCGTGCCGCTGCGCCTGCGCGGCTTCCCACAGCTGCTGCCGCCGAAGGGCCAGCGGAGCAAGCCGGGCCTGTCGAGCGTCGGCAAGTGGCTGACGGTCGGCGCGCTGGGCAGTTTCGCCATTGCCAGCGTGGTCGGCCTGGGTATGGTCGACAACGGCGATGTGCTGGCCGCCCTGCCGGGCGTGGGGCCGGATGTCTTCGGCGCTGCCAGCGACATCGATTTCATCGGCTGGATGGGCGATGCCGAGGAGGTGCACGAGTTCTTCGCCAACCTGGGGCTGTGGCTGATCGGCCTGCATGTCGGCTATGTGCTGCTGTTCCGCCGCAAGTCGGTATGGCCGATGCTGCGCGGCGTGCCCAAGGCGGGGCCGGCTTCGACTGCACCTTCGGCTTCGACGTCGACACCGGCAACGACGTCGGTCGCGACCGCGTTCGCATCGGCGCCAGCGCCTGCCGCCGGGGAGTTCACCCGTCTGCGCATCGTCTCACGCCAGGCCGAAACCGCCGACAGCTGCTCGTTCACCCTGCAGGTGCCGGCCGCCCAGCGCGCACGCTTTGCCGCGCAGCCGGGGCAGTTCCTCACGCTGAAGGTGCCCGCTGCCGAGCCGGCGCTGCTGCGCTGCTACTCGCTGTCGCAGCGACCGCAGGCGGATGGCGCGCTGCGCATCACCATCAAGCGGGTGCCCGGCGGCCGCGCGTCGAACTGGCTGCTGGACAACCTGCAGGCCGGCGATTGCATCGAGGCGCTGCCGCCGGCCGGCGTGTTCGTGCCGCGCAACCTGGATGACGATCTGCTGCTGCTCGGCGCCGGCAGCGGTATCACGCCGCTGATGGCGATCCTGCAGGCGGCGCTGGTCGAGGGCAGCGGGCAGGTACGGCTGTTCTATGCCAGCCGCGATGCCGCCTCGCTGATCTTTGCCGAGGAGCTGGCCGAGTGGTCTGCGCGTTACCCCGATCGCCTGCAGCTGCGCATCTGGCTCGATGCCGAGCAGGGTGTGCCGAGCGGCCCGGCGATTGCCACGAAGATCGCTGACTGGTCAGCCGCCGACGCCTTCATCTGCGGGCCGCAACCGTTCATGGATGCCGCGGGTGCCGCGCTGGGCGAGCGGGGTGTGGATGCGGCGCGTATCCATCTGGAACGCTTTGCCGCCGCAGCGCCGACGGCCGCACCGGGCGGGCGCCGCAGCCGCCTGCGGGTCGCGCTCGACGGTCGCCGTCACGAGCTGGACGTGCCGCGCGGCGAGGTGCTGCTGGAGGCCATGGAACAGGCTGGCCTGCAACCGCCGAGCGCGTGCCGCTCGGGTGTCTGCGCCGCCTGCAAGTGCCGGGTGGTGGAGGGCAGCGTGAGCATGCGCAGCAACCAGGTGCTGAGCGAAAGCGAGGTGCGTCAGGGCTGGGCGCTGGCCTGCCAAGCCGAACCGCGCAGCGCCGAACTGCAAGTCGAATACTGACGTGTGGGAAAGGCCGCTGGCCGTTTTCCACCCTGCGCATCGGGTGATCGACGGGGCGTAGGGTGGATAACGGCGCAGCCTTATCCGGCAGTACCTGTGCCTCTGGCCGGTGGAAAAAGCGATTGGCCATTTGCCGAGGGTGGAGTGGCGACGGTCACCGATGGATTTGCCGCAGGCCGAGCCGGCGCCGTGGCAGGGGTAGATCTCGATGCGTTCGCCGAGCGGCAGGTAGCGGGTGAACAGCGTGGCGTAGAGCTGCGCTGCCAGCTGCTTGGTGCTGTCCTCGCCGAGCAGGTCGGGGCGGCCGACGTCGAGGTTGAACAGCGTATCGCCGGTGAACAGCGCGAAGGGCGCTTCGCCCTGCTGGCTGTCACGTAGCAGCAGCGAGATGTGCTCGGGGGTGTGGCCTGGCGAGTGCAGCACTTCCAGGCTGACCTGACCCAGTTCCAGCACCTCGCCGTCGTCCACCTGACGCAGCCCGAAGGCGTAGTCCGCCGATGATCTCGGCGCCGCAGCGTTCGGCCAGCGCCTGGGCGCCGGAAACGAAGTCGGCGTGGATGTGCGTCTCGATGGCATAGGCGATGCGCAGGCCCTTGTCGCGCGCCAGGTCGAGGTAGACCTCGACGTCGCGCCGCGGATCGATCACCGCGGCGACGGCGGCCTTGCTGTCGCCCACCAGATAGGAAATCTGCGCCAGACCTTCGGTGTAGATCGACTCGAATACCAGCATGCGTGTGCCTCCGTAATCCGTGAGGGTTACGGATGTGAGCGCCGGTTGGCCGCCGGCGTTCAATCGCAGCGGGTCACTTGCGGACCAGCAGCACCCCGGATTCCATGTGGTGGGTGTAGGGGAACTGGTCGAACAGCGCGCAGCGTTCGATGCGGTGGGTGTCGGCCAGCTGGGCGATGTTCTGCGCCAGGGTTTCCGGGTTGCAGGAGATGTAGAGGATGCGCTCGAAGCGACGGGTCAGTTCGCAGGTGTCCGGGTCCATGCCGGCGCGCGGTGGGTCGACGAAGACGCTGCCGAAATCGTAGCGCTTCAGGTCGATATCGGCGAGGCGGCGGAACGGCCGCACCTCGTTCAGCGCCTGGGTCAGCTCCTCGGCGGAGAGGCGCACCAGCTCGATGTTGTCGATGCCGTTGTCAGCGATATTGGCCAGCGCCGCGTTGACCGAGGTCTTGCTGATCTCGGTGGCCAGCACGCGACGCACGCGGGTGGCCAGCGGCAGAGTGAAGTTGCCGTTGCCGCAGTACAGCTCCAGCAGGTCGTCGAATGGTGGTTTCGTCGGGGATGCGCTCCAGGTTCAGCCCGGCAAACTGGCGCAGGATCGTGGTTTCGTACAGCGCTTCCTCCATCGCTGGATCGCTGTAGCCGAACCAGTTCTGCAGCAGATGCACACGCAGCATCGCCATCAACGGGTAGGCCGGACGGCCACCTTCACCCTTCGGATAATGTGGCTCGATCAAAGCAATCAAGCCCTTCCACGGCACCACCCGATCCATCTCGATCAGGAACAACTCCTTGCGGGTTTGCTTGCGCTTGCCAGCGTACTCGGCGTCGGCGAAGGTCATCTGCTTCATCGGGAAACTCGGTGGGTGGGGTCGCGGTATTTTGCCAAATCAGAAAGTCTTTTTCAGAGTTTCCCTAGGCTGACAAGCCAAGCGCTGGATCGCAACCATCCATCACCTTATCCAGCTAGATCTGCCTCCTCCAATAAGTGCCGCACAAATCCCGGCGGGTGCAGATTTCCGGGAGGTTTGCGCCAGATCAGTTGGAGACGCTTTTCAAGCCCCGGGATGGGAAGAGCTACCAGCGCGCCACTGCGAACTTCGTCTTGTACTGCGGAAGCCATCACCAACGACACGCCGAGTCCCGCCCTCACTGCTTGTTTGACTGCCTCGGTGCTGCCTAGCTGCATACCGCTGCGAGGCACGCCCAGTTCGCCAAAGTATTCGGTCAGAAGCCGTCCGGTACCGCTACCCGGTTCACCTCCCAGCATCGGCAGGTCCACCAGACGATCACGTTCTATGCACCCTGCTTCAGCCAGCGCATGGTCGGGGCTGACGATAAGCACCAGCGGCTCGACCCGCCAGAGGCGGTATTCGAAGTCGGGGTGAGGTAGCCACCATTCCATGATCGCGGCGTCGAGCTGGCCCGCCAGTAGCTGGTCGGCCACATCCGGGTTGGCGGCGATGCGCAGATCCACCTCGCCCCTCTCATTTGCGGTCGTCAGATAGTTGCGCACGAATGGCTGGAGAAGGTAGGTGCCGATGTTGGAGCTGGCCCCGACGCGCTCACGATTGCCATGCAGGGCTTCTAGCGCCCGGGCGTGCATGTCGAGCAAGGCGGTCGCATGCGGCATGAAGGCCAGCGCCCGTGTGGTAGGCTGGCAGCCGCTACGACTGCGCTGCACCAGCGTTACGCCGACCTGCTCTTCAAGCTTCTGCAAGTGCTGCGACACCGTCGGCTGGGCCAGCCCCAACGCCCTCGCCGCGCTCTGAAAACTGCCTGTTTGAACGATCGCTACCAGGCTCTTCAGCCAGACCGGATTCAACATGCGGCAGGCTCGGCCTTGGGCAGACGGTTCGCAGCGTTGATTGGGCGCGCACCTGCCAATACCTGGATGATGTTCTGCGCTGCACAACGTTCAATCTCCAGGCGCACCGCGCGCACTGCCGACCCTATGTGCGGAGTGAACAGCGTATTCGGATGCGCGAGCAGCGCAGGATCGATCAGCCGCGGCCGGTCCGCGCGAGCCCAGTCTTCCATTTCGAATACATCCGCCGCATACCCGCCGAGCTGGCCTCGCTCAAGCGCCGCGAGCACGGCGGCTTCATCCACTACCGAACCACGACAGGGGTTTACAAGCAGAGCGCCCGGCCGTACGAGGGCAAGCAGCTCGGCGTTGACCAGATGCTGGGTATCGGCATTCAAGGGAAGCGCCAGCAGGATGAAGTCCGAGCTGGCGAAGAGTTCGCTGCACGCCACCTGGCGCAGGCCGAGCCGTTGCTCGGTTTGTGTATCCAGAGCCTTCGCCTCGTGGTACTGCAGGGTCGCGCCCCATCCCTGCAAGCGATCAGCCATGGCCAGTCCGATGGCGCCCATGCCAAGGATGCCGACCGTAGCGTTATCCAGCCCCGTGCCGTAGAACTGTGGTTGCCAGCCCTGGAACTCGCCAGAGCGGACGAACGCATCTGCTGCCCGCAGATGCCGCCCCAGCCCCACCGCCAGTCCGATCGCCAGCTCGGCAGTCGGGACCGTCAACAGATCAGGCACGAAGGTCAGCCAGACCCCGCGGGCAGTACAGGCGTCCACATCGAAATTGTCGAAGCCCTTGAGCGCGCAGCCGACTACACGCAGCTCAGGGCAGGCTTGAAGAAAGTCTGCATCGACCCGATCGGGCATGAACGCCATCATCGCCTGAGCATCGCGACAGCGGCGCAGAATTTCCTCGCGCGTCAGCGTGCTGTCGGTCTGGTTGGTCATCAGCTCGCAATGTGGCGCCAGCAGTTGCAGGATCTCATCGTGTACTCGGTGAGTTATAACGAGTTTCGGCAGCATGGTTTGTCCTATTTGAAACGTTTGCGCAGCACGCCACTGAAGGCGTCTACTAGCGTGACCATGGCCAGGATGACCAGCAGGATTGCTGCAACCTCCTGGTACTGCATGATGCGCAGCGAGCCCATGAGTTCGAAGCCGATACCGCCGGCGCCAACCATGCCCATCACGGTGGAGGCGCGAAAGTTGTATTCCCAGCGGTAGATCGCCACGTCGGCGAACTGCGGCGTCACCTGTGGCAAAACCGCGTGCAGCAGCACTTGCATCGGCGTAGCCCCCGCCGCCCGAGCGGCTTCCACCGGCGCTTCGTCGACGTGCTCGATGGCCTCGGCGAAGAACTTGCCGACCATGCCGACCGAATGCAGACCCAGGGCAAGCACGCCCGGCAAGGCGCCGAACCCTACGGCTGCAACGAAGATGATGCCCATGATCAGCTCCGGCACCGACCGCAGGGCATTGAGCAGCACCCGGGCAACACCGAACACAAGGGGGTGCGGCGCCGTATTGCGCGCTGCAACGAAGGCCACCACCAGCGAGAACACCACTGCGATGGCCGTACCGGCGATGCTCATCGCCAAGGTGTCGATCAAGGGGCGAATCCAGCTTCGATAGCCCGAAAAGTCTGGCGGCATGGCCTCGCCTGCCAGGGTCGCGATGGAGGGCAGCCCGTTCAGCAGCGTGGTGGCATCGAGCAGCCCCACGTACCAGCAGGCCAACAGCACCACTCCGAATACAATCGCCACCTGCCCCAGCTGGCGCCACCAACCGAGGCCGAAGCCTCGAAGGATGTGCTCGCGTTGCTCTGCAGGCAGCGCCTGCACGTCGTAATGAGTAGACATATCGGTGCTCACATCGTGGCGAAGTCGAGGCCGAGCAGCGATCCCATGTTGCGGATCACATCGTAGTCGGCGTCGGTGATTGGCGCGAAGGCCTCGGCCTTGAAGTTGCGCAGCACTTCGGGATCGTCGATACCGACGAATACATCCCGCACCTTGGTTTTCAGCTCGGGGCTCAGGTTCGAGCGCATCGCCCAGGGGTACTGGGGGTATTCGCCGCTGTAACCAAGTACTTTCACCTTGCTCGGATCGATTAGGCCACGTTCGGCTACGTGATTGAAAATTACCTCCGACAGCCCACCCGCATCGGCGTTGCCGTTCGCCACGTTGACGGCAACGGCGTCATGCGTGCCCACAAAATGTTGTTCGTAGTCCTGCCCACCCGTCAAATCGGCCGTCTCAAGAAGCACGGTTTTGGGAATCAAATGGCTGGACGTCGATGCCCGGTCACCATAGGCCATCTTCTTGCCCTTAAGGTCGGCATACTCATTCACGCCTGACGCCACATTGGCGATAATCACCGAGCGATAGGTCGGCTTGCCGTCGATGACCATGGCAGCGAAGGGCTCGATGTCGCTTTTGCTTTTGGCCATGACGTAGGACAGCGGACCGAAATACGCCAGGTCGATACGGCCAAAGCGCATCGCCTCAATCATCGAGGAATAGTCGGTGGTTACGATCAGCTGCACCTTCTTGTCCAGATGCTCTTCCAGATAATCCTTCAGCGGCTGGTTACGCTTGATCAGCTCGGAGGCGTTTTCGTCCGGCAGCAGGGCAACCTTTAGCACATCCGGATCGGCATCGGCCGCTAGGGCGGACAAACTTGAAACAGCGGACAGCAAGCAAGTCAATAAGAGCGCGGATAAGCGTTTCATCGGGACATCTCCAGTGAAGGTTCGAGCATGACAGGTGGTTCAGCCGGAGCATTCGCTGGCTGAGTCGTAGAGCGGCCTGCATAGATGCGCTCAAGCTGCGCATCGGTGAGTTCCGAGGGCGCGGCATCGAAAACGATCTGAGAATCGGCCAGCCCGACGACGCGATCGGCGAAGCGGCGGGCATATTCGAGTTGATGCAGCGAAACGATGGCGGTGATGCCGTCTTCCTTGCAGATGTCGCGCAGCAATCCGAGAACACGGACCGAAGTGGCCGGGTCGAGACTGGCTACCGGCTCATCGGCCAGAATGATCGCCGGCTGTTGCGCTAGCGCACGCGCGATGCCTACCCGCTGCTGCTGGCCACCGGACAGTTTGTCCACCCGGCTTAGCGCCTTGTCTGCCAGACCGACCCGAGCGAGGCAACTGAGCGCAATCTCCTGATCGGCACGCGGCAGAGGAAACAGCGAGCGGAGCGTGTTGTGAAAGGCCAGCCGACCGGTAAGCACATTAGCCAGTGCGCTTTGACGTTCGATTAGCTGGTGGTGCTGAAAGATCATGGCGGTACGCCGACGATGCTGACGCAAGGCCGAGCCGCTGCCGAGCTCACCGAGTTCGCTGGTGACACTGCCGCCAGTGGGCGTGACGAGTCGATTGAGACTACGGAGCAAGGTCGACTTGCCTGCGCCCGAGAGACCAAGCAGCACGGTGAACTCACCACGCCGAAATGCAATCGAGGTATCGCGTAGGGCTGTCACGCCGCCTGGATAGACGACGCTCAACCGGTCGACCCGCAGCACGGCGTCCTGTATCGGATGGGGCGTCATTTGATCACCTTTCGCAATATTGCTGGCCGCACAATTGCGGTTCGCGATGCAAAGGGTAGAAATTCCTTGTTAACGCACTGCTTCTAAAGGATGACATTTCGATGAATACTTCGAATCTGCCGTAGCGGGGCGGCAAGCGAAGCCGTGGAAGAACGGGCGCAACGTAGCGTCTTTCTTCACGCGGGATACAGGAGGCTTTGATTGATACTGCTGCGGATTCGCTACAGTAACGTTGGGCCAGAACGTAATGCCATCCAAGCAAGAGAGCGCACACTAGGGAAACACGGTCTGCTCTCGCCGCCTGGATACATCAAGCACAGCTCCGGAGCCAGGACTGCCTTTTCCCGAGCAGGCTGCATACATCAGACCATCTATCCACTCGTCAATACGCTCGTATCGTCAAAGGCTGGGTAAAAGCCATTGGCCTAGATCCTGCCATATATGGCACACACACGATGAGACGTACGAAGGCATCGCTGATCTATCGCAGGACGAAGAACCTACGGGCGATTCAAATTCTGCTCGGCCATACGAAGCTTGAGAGCACCGTCCGATATCTTGGGATTGAGGTCGATGACGCTCTGGAAATGGCGGAGCAGACCGAGGTCTGACCATATATTGCGACGGTCGAAGTCAGACCGTCGCTAACCGGCCAGGAGCTGCCACCCACGATGAGAGCAGCTTTTAAGCCGCCCTGCTCCACTAGACAGATCTCATGTAGTTTTAATAGCGTTCTGCCATCTTCTTCATTGGGGTCTGGATGATGCGCGCCATCACAGCCTTTGCTGCCTTAGTTGTTCTTCAGTCCGCCCTTTTCGGTTGCGTCGCCTCAGCGGTTGATCCGCAACACCTCGGCCCACAGACGCCTCCGCCCAGCTTCACCGTCGACCCGCAGGCCAACCCGGAGGTATGGGGGGTCTATTCCCGCCTCGTTGGGCATCGCTACGCCCCAGCAACCGGTGGTTTTCCGGGTTTTGAGGTGCGCTGGAGCGAGCCCGGTAAAGCCATCATTGAGACCAGCTTGTTCTTAGAGGGCGCAATCGTTGGGCCGGATGTGAAATGGAGCCGGACTATTCGCCCGGGCAGCAAGCCCGGCGAACTGAATATGGACTTCAATGGCACGCCGTGGCTCGGCACGATCGAATCGGATGGCTCAGTGGTGTTTAAAGCGGTTACGCCGCGAGCGGGTGAATTTCCTTACCGGATTCGCCTGTCATCGCGTGGCGAGATGCTTGTGCAGAATATGCAGTGGGTGAATGGCTCGCTGTCGAATGTCATCTACTCGACGCCCTATCCGGTCGAATCCGTGCCGGGTGGTCCGGACCCAGCCGTGGCTGAGGTACCGGGCGTCGCAACGCCTCAGCCCCCTACCGACGCGGGCGTGAAGCCGTTGGTGCTGGGGCAAAAGATCATCGGCAAGCTGGATGACAACAGTCAGAAAACCTCGATCATGCGAACGCGCTATGACCTCTACCGTCTGCCAGCGCGCAAAGGTGAAAGCGTTGTAGTGGGCCTCGATTGCGATATCTACAGTTTCTACGGCTGCTACTACACATTCGTAAACCTGCGCGAAGGCTACGGCAACACCTACGAAGCGATGATCGATGCACCAAAGCGCAAGGCCTACCGTTTCACCCTCACTGAAGACCATCAGGTGCTGAAGGTGGAGAGCAATGGCAGGCTCGATTATGGCTTGGTGGTCGAACAGGGAGCAGCAGGCAATGCACTGTGGGCGGTGACTCAGGCCGAGCGGACTTCCTTCGATCAAGCAAAAGCACGGCAAGACGCCGCAAACAGCGCCGAGAACGCGCAATTATTAGGTGCCGTAATGCAGGGTTTGAGTCAGGGACTGACAGCGGCCAACCAGGCAGCCAGCGCCAACGCTGCTCAATCCAGTGCCAGCCTGGCCGCCACACTCGTCCAGGCCCGAGCACAACCGCCGGTAAGTCCATCCGTGCAATCCAGCCAAACGTCCAGTTTATCGAGCGGCGATAGCTCCGCGCAGGACGCCCAGGTGGCAGCCCTGATGGCGCAGAACCAAGCACTGATGCGCGAGATGGGCATCGAGAGCGAGGCCAATGCCATGGCGGCGGCCATGTTGGCGCAGATTGAGCGCCAGCAGGCTTCGGGGCGTGCGCAAAGCGTTGTCGAAGAGCAGGAAGACGAGGCTCCAACCGCCAAGCCCGAGAAGCCTGTCGCCGAGGCTGCACCCGCGAAAGATGGCGGACTCATCAAGACGGTCAATGGCCAGAGCTACAGCGTCGGTGCAACGCTCCCGGCGCAAATCGAGGGTCGTTACCTCTATGAGGGTGAAGGCGAGCCCATCGTCTTTATCGGATCGGGAAGCATGCAAAGCCGCTTTCAGCCCCACCAAGACCCCGAGATACCGATGACCGCCTGGATCGTGCAAGGGCCGGATGGCAGTCCTCTGCGCGAGAAGGGAGTCGGTGAGCGCTACCAGGTTACTCTGGTGGTCGAATATGGTGCCGGCGGTGGTGGAAACTATCCCGAAGGTAGTCTGAACCTGCTGCCCGTTGTGGTCGCGCCCGATATGAATAAAGCCTTCATCCTCGGCGAGCGGATCAAGAGCGGCCTGTAACCGCCGTGCTCGGCAAGCGCATTTAAGTCGACCTCCAGTCGATCCGCCTTGCCACCTCCAGCGCAACTTCTTGCGCTCCGAGCAACTGTCGACCAAGTTCTGGTGAGCGCACAGCAGAATTCTGAATCGCCTCCGGTTTCGTAGATGCTAGATGACCGCTTTTGGCCGGTTGCTGCCTGTTACTACCGTCTGCTTAACGGTAGTTGGCACTAATCAGCGTATCGAAACGACCTTTCTGTCCCGACTTTCCTTGATAGCTGACATCGAAAGATTGCCGGTAGCTGCTTGCTGAATGTGCTCACTCCATCAGGTCATCATCGGGCGTCTGCGTTCGATGTAGTCCCTTGATGCGAACCTCCTCATTGCAGGCTTGTGCAGAAATCTGCCCAGTCTGCCATCAGAGCTCTGCGCTTCTCCAGAAGATCGGAGCGTGAATAGGCTGCCTCGGTCTGGTCGCGTTCGTCATGCGCAAGCGCAAGTTCGCAAACCTCTCGCGGGTAGTTGGTGCATTCGTTTGCCCAGTCCCGGAAGGTCGATCGAAAGCCGTGCCTCGTGATGTCTGCATGCCCTAGCTTGTGCAGTAGGTTGCGAACTGCGTTGCCATGCATGACGCCGTTCTTCCCTTGCCCAGGGAAAAGATAGATTGAATGAGTCTTATTCATGGTCTTTAGCATCTCGACTACCTGGGGCGACAGTGGGATGACGAAAGGTTTTCGCATTTTCATGCGCTCAGCCGGAAGTGCCCAGGTGCCAGCTTCGAGGTCAAACTCGGACCATTGAGCATGTTGGATCATGTGGTAACGAGCACCGGTCAGAATCAGCAGCCTGGTTGCGATGGCGTCACGTGTATCGATGTTGGCTAGAGCGGCTATCAGCTTCGGAGTGTCTTTCCATTGCAGTGCTGGGAAGTGCTGGCGCTGCCTGGCCTTCTTCTTCTCTGCCTTGCTCAGCAAGTTGTCCAGGTGTCCGCGCCAGCGGGCAGGGTTGTCCCCCTCGCGTAAGCGCCGAGCCTTGGCTGCATCCAGTATTTGCTCGATCTGGCCCCGGACTTCATCAGCGGTACGGGTCTTGGTTGCCCAGATGGGTTGCAATGCAGCAAGCACATGCTCGGTACTGATGATGTCAGCAGACAGGTTGCCCATGGTTGGAAAAGCGTAGAGCTCCAGTTTGCGTAGCCAGCCTTTCCGCCATTTCTCAGACCAGCTGCCGCCGTGTGCCTGCTGGTATTCGCGAGCGAGATCCTCGAACGTCATGCGACGTGCTGCGGCTTGGCGTTCGGCCTCGCGCTTGGCTTCTTTTGCCGCGTCGCGGGCTGCGAGTGGGTCGCTTCCGGAGGCTAGGAGCTTGCGTTGGTCGGCGGCCAACTGTCGGGCTTGGCCGAGTGTGACGGCAGGGAAGGGGCCTAGCCCCATTTCGCGGCTTCGGCCGTCCAGCTTGTAGCGAAAGATCCAGCTTGTGCCGCCGCTCTTGGATACCTGGAAGTACAGGCCGTCGCCATCGTTGGTTTTTCCTGGCGTGGCAGCTTTGGCGATCGACTCCACTGTCTTGCTGGTTAGCTTACCCATTGCTCCTCCTCAAACCCACACCCCTCAACCCACACTCTGACCCACACCTTGGTCGCGGATTTTATAGGTGGCTACTGGATGTCTTGGGATGGATGCTAAGCTGTAAGCCGCTTATTTACTAGGGCTGTAGGATCTTGTTGGATTTCTTCGGGCAATAAAAAAGCCGGCTTGTGGCCGGCTTTTCTTCAGTGCTTTGGCTTACTTCTGATAAGCCTCGGCAGCTTTGATGATGGCGGCTCGGGCGGCGTCGGCGCCTTCCCAGCCTTCAACCTTGACCCACTTGCCCTTCTCCAGATCCTTGTAGTTCTCGAAGAAGTGCTTGATCTGCTCGATCAGCAGCGGCGGCAGGTCGGTGTATTCCTTCACGTCCACGTACAGCTGGCTCAGCTTGTCGTGCGGGACGGCGATCAGTTTGGCGTCGCCGCCGGCTTCGTCGGTCATGTTCAGCACGCCAACTGGGCGGCAACGGATGACCGAGCCTGGGGCAACCGGGTAGGGGGTCACGACCAGTACGTCGAGCGGGTCGCCGTCGTCAGCCAGGGTGTGCGGGATGAAGCCGTAGTTGGCCGGGTAGAACATCGGGGTGGCCATGAAACGGTCGACGAACAGGCAGTCGGTGTCGTGATCGATTTCGTACTTGATCGGCGCGTGGTTGGCCGGGATTTCGATGGCGACGTAGATGTCGTTTGGCAGGTCTTTGCCGGCCGGGACTTTGCTGTAGCTCATGAACATTGCTCCGTGGTCGGCCAACGCGGCCTGGGGCTAAAAAAGTGGGCGCGATTATAGGCGCACTGTCGGGCGTTTTGCCATGCCGGTCTCGGGGGGCCGCCATTGGCATCGTGATGCGCGCATTCGACGGCTCGAACTCAACGAGGTTCCGCGTACTCGGGACGGCTTTCCTGCAGGCCCTTCAGGCGCGTCAGCGGGTCCTGCCGGTAGAAGAGGGCGAGCTGCTCGTGGACGTCGGGAAAGGCGGCGTGCAGGACGTCCGGTGCACAGAAGAAATACTCGCTTGTGACGGCAAAGAACTCCGCAGGATTCTCCGCGGCATAGGGATCGATCGCGGTGTCGGCATCAGGGTTGGCGTCGAGTAAGGCATTGAGGGCGTCGTAGGCGCTCTGCATGACATTCGCCCAGGCCTCGATGCGCATGTTGCGATGCAAGGGGGGCAAGCCGTTGGCATCGCCGTTGAGCATGTCGAGCTTGTGCGCGAGCTCGTGGATGACCAGGTTGTAGCCTTCCCAACCGCCGCTTTCCTTGACGCCGGGCCAAGCCAGAATGACCGGGCCCTGCAGCCAGGCCTCACCGCTGTGTTCGCCGTCCCACTCATGAACGACGCCAGCGGAATCGCGGTGCTTCTGCGGGCTATGAAAATCGTCCGGGTAGATCACGATTTCGTGGAAACCCTGATACCAGTCCAGGTCGGCTAGCTGCAGTAAGGGCAGCTGCGCTTGTGCAGCCAGACGCAGCCTGTCTGCCGGTTCCAGATCCACGCCCGGAAGCGCAGTCAGCCGCTTCGCGTGCAGAAACAGCAGGCTGCGCTCGCGCAGGCGCTCGGTCTCTTCGCGGTTAAGCCCGTCGAGTATCGGCAGGCTGTCCAGCACGCTTTGCCAGAGTGCAGGTTCGATGGCGAGGCGGGCGAGGATGCGCTTGCGGCGCCAGTCGCGAAATGACCACATGGAGAAGCTTTCCAGTCAGGGGCGTCAACCTTAAGCGGCGAGCTGGGCGCCGGCAAGCCGCGTGGACGTTCGTGCCCGTTAGCCCCGACAACCGTGCGTCATGCTGAACGTACTACCATGCCGATCAGCGCCTACCGGCATTCAATCGACTTGATTAACGGGAACAGCATGAGCGAATCGGATATTTCACCCAAGCCAACTTTGATCAATCCGCCCGGGCTCTATGATCCTGCACCCAATGGTTATTCCCATGTGGCGGTTGTTCCGGGCGGAGCACGGCTGGCGTTCATTGCGGGGCAGGGTGGCGAGACCGAGGACGGTCGGTTGTCAGCGGATTTTCATGAGCAGGTTCGACAGGCAATGGACAATCTGTTGATTGCCATTGCTGCGGCGGGCGGCCAGCCCTTGCAGGTTGCCAAGCTGACGGTGCTGATCGTCGACCACAACGAGCAGCGGTTGGCCATTCTCGGTGAGGAGCTGGCGCGTGCATTTGGTGGAGAGATGAAGCCGGCCTGCACGCTGATCCCGGTCCCGCGGCTGGCGCTGGACGGGATGTTGTTCGAAGTGGATGCAGTGGTGGTGTTGCCGGAGACCTGATCGGGCGGGGAGCAGTGGGTAGCGTTTGAAGTATCCAAATCGGCAATGCAGGAGTGGAACTGCTTCGGTTTCGACTGATGCTGCGAGGCTGTGCGTTTGCTTGAAACGACCTCTAAGAACTCGACGTCTCTCATGCGCAAGCACGTCAGCGGAATCATGCTTGGTGGATTGCTGCGCGAGGGTGCAGGCGGGATGCAGAATCCCAATTGCACAGTTGTGAGCCCTCAATGGCAGCCTTGGCGGTGCGAGTGAGCTTCTTCTATACGGCCGCCGCTTAGCTCAGTAGGAAATTGCCGACTTTCGGTGAGTTGTCGTCGAGGCTGAGCATTTCCGCTTCGTCTTTCAGGTTCACGCCCGAGAGCTGCCGGCGACAGGCTTCGCGCATCAGGTGGATCAGTCTGTGAGCGGCAAGGTTGTAGCTCAGACCCTCCAGCCGGATGTTGGAGATGCAGTTGCGGTCGGCGTCGGTGCGACCGACTTTCGGGTCGTAGGTGAAGTACAGACCAAGGCTGTCCGGGGAGCTGAGGCCGGGTCGTTCACCGAGCAGCATCACCACCATCTTCGCCTTGAGGCGCTCGCCCACTTCATCGCCGAGCGCCACCCGGCTTTGCTGCACCAGGGTGATCGGCGCAAGCGACCAGCCATCTTTCTCGATCTGTTCCTCAATGCGCTGCAGCAAGGGCAGGGCGTGCCGTTGAACTGCAAGCGCGGAAAGGCCGTCGGCGATGACGATGGCCAGGTCGTATCCCGCTCCGTTCTGGTGCGTGTGCTTGTCTAGCTCAATGGCCGATTCGTCGCTCAGGCGCCTGCCAAGGTCGGGGCGTTGCAGATAGGTATTCCGGTCCGGTGCAGCGCTATGCAGCTGCAGGCAGGTATGGCCTTGTTGCTCGATCTGCACCGCCAAGTCTGCGCAGTCGAGCGAGAGGTGTACTGCATCGCGGGCCTGGGCGTGGGCAAACTGGAAATCGAGCTGGGCGTCGGTTGGCAGGCTTGCGCCGGCACGGCCCAGGGCGATTCGCGCTGGGGTGAGCTGGCGCAGGTGAGCCCAGGGGTTGGTGATGGCGGTGGGCTTATCAGGCATGGTGACCTCCGAAGGGTATGCATGCTCGGTTTGCGAGCAAGGAGTGTGCATTCCCCGCTCCGGCAGGTCTTCGCATGGGGTTGATCGCCAGCAAGCTGGCTCCTACGAAATGCGGGCCGTGCGGTATCTGTAGGAGCCAGCTTGCTGGCGATCCGATGCGTGCACGGACATGGCCAGACTTCAGCGGGCTGCCTGGGCTCGACGGCGTCATGCCAGCCGCTCCAGCGCATGGCGGAAGGCCGGAGGTAGCTCGCTGCCCATCTGCAGCCGTCCGCCGTCCTGGCGCAGCTCCGTAGGATGGGTTGAGCCTGCGATACCCATCGTTGGTCCGAGATTTGATGAGTATCGCTTCGCTCAGCACCATCCTACGAAAAGCCAGCCCACATGGTACGGCGCTACTAATGGACATCGTCATGCCAGTCGCTCCGTAGGATGGGTTGAGCTTGCGATACCCATCGTTGGTCCGGGATTTGATGGGCATCGCTTCGCTCAACACCATCCTACTGGTCGTCACACCAGCCGCTCCAGCGCTTGCCGAAAGGCGGGCGGAAGCTGCTCCCCCATCTGCAGTCGCCCGCCGTCCTGGCGCAGAATTTCCATTTTTGCCAGCCATCCCTCGAACTCTGGAGCGGGTCTGAGCCCGAGGCTCTGGCGTAGATAAAGCGCGTCGTGGAAGGAGGTGGTCTGGTAGTTGAGCATCACGTCGTCAGAGCCCGGAATACCCATAATGAAGTTGATGCCGGCGGTACCGAGCAGGGTCAGCAGCATGTCCATGTCGTCCTGATCGGCTTCGGCGTGGTTGGTGTAGCAGATGTCGCAGCCCATGGGCACGCCGAGCAGCTTGGCGCAAAAGTGGTCTTCCAGCCCGGCGCGGATGATCTGCTTGCCGTTGTAGAGGTATTCCGGGCCGATGAAACCAACCACGGTGTTCACCAGCAGCGGTTTGAATTTGCGTGCCACGGCGTAGGCGCGAGCCTCACAGGTTTGCTGGTCGACGCCATGGTGGGCGTTGGCCGACAAGGCTGAGCCCTGGCCGGTTTCGAAGTACATCAGGTTGTCGCCGACCGTCCCGCGCTTCTGCGACAGGCCGGCCTCGAAGCCTTCCTGCAATACCGCCAGGTTGATGCCGAAGCTGGTGTTGGCCGCTTCGGTGCCGGCGATGGACTGGAACACCAGGTCCAGCGGCGCGCCACGGTTGATCGCCTCGATGGAGGTGGTGACATGGGTGAGGATGCAGCCCTGGGTCGGAATCTCGTAACGCTGGATGATGGCGTCAAGCATCTTCAACAGTTCGCAGATGCCGCTGGTGCTGTCGGTGGCCGGGTTGATGCCGATCACCGCGTCGCCGTTGCCATAGAGCAGGCCGTCGACGATGCTGGCCGCGATCCCGGCGGCTTCGTCGGTGGGGTGATTGGGTTGCAGGCGGGTGGACATGCGCCCGCGCAGGCCGATGGTGTTGCGAAAGCGGGTGACGACGCGCACTTTCTGCGCCACCAGAATCAGGTCCTGCACGCGCATGATCTTCGATACCGCGGCCACCATCTCTGGCGTCAGCCCCGCTGCCAATGCTTTGAGCGCAGCCTCGTCGGCATCATCCCCCAGCAGCCAGTTGCGGAAGTCGCCGACGGTCAGGTGACTGACCGGGGCGAAGGCTTCGGTGTCGTGGCTGTCGATGATCAGCCGGGTGACTTCATCGGTCTCGTACGGGATCAAAACTTCTTCGAGGAAGCGCTTGAGCGGGATCTGCGCCAGGCACATCTGTGCGGCCACGCGCTCGGCATCGCTGTCGGCTGCGACTTCGGCGAGGTAATCACCGGAGCGCGCCGGGCTGGCCTTGGCCATTACCTCGCGCAGGCTGTCGAATCGCCAGTTCGTTCCGCCTACGCTGTGCGTGTATCCCGCCATGCTCGTCCCCCATAGCAAGCTGTGAAAACTACCTGCGTTGGCATCCCTGCGTTAAAAGCGGCCTCGGTTGCGAGCCCAGTCAACATGCTCATTTACAACACGTAAACTCGTACGCGAGCCCGGTCCGCTGTTTCGGCCGCTTTGACTCGCGACGCTCGCCCTTCGGGCCAGCCGTTTGGCTGTTACTCCTTTCGGTCGTTGCGCCTTGTACTGCCTGCCTCGCTCACGTTTTCAGCAGCCTGCTAGTTAAGCGATGCCTCGGCATTCTCGATTGCGGCGAATTCTTCTTCCGGCGTGCCGGCCACCAGGTGGTGCCGGCTGTAGAACGCGAAGTAGGCAATGAAGACGCCGTAGATCACCGCTGCGGCGATCACCACGCGCGGGTCGACCAGGAAGCCTGCGACCACTGCGATGCACGCCAGAACCAGCGCAATACCGGACGTCAGCACGCCGCCGGGCGTCTTGTACGGGCGATGCAGGTCGGGACGGCGAAGGCGCAGGACGATGTGCGAGGCCATCATCAGCACGTAGGAAATGGTCGCGCCGAACACCGCCACGAGGATCAGCAGGTCGCCCTGACCAGTCAGCGAAAGCAGAAAGCCGATGATGCCGGGGATGATCAGCGCCAGCACCGGCGCCTTGTTCTTGTTGGTCAACGACAACTTGCGAGGCAGATAACCGGCCCGCGACAGCGCGAAAATCTGCCGTGAATAGGCGTAGATGATCGAGAAGAAGCTGGCGATCAGACCGGCCAGGCCGACCAGATTGACGAAACCGCTCATCCAGGTGGACGACCCATAAGCTGTGGTCAGCGCCTCGACCAGCGGATTGCCGGATGCCACCAGCGTGCTTGAGCCGGCGCCGCCGGGGCCGACCAGCAGGATCAGGCCGGCAAAGGCCACCAGAATCAGCATGGCGCCGATCAGCCCGCGCGGCATGTCGCGTTGTGGGTTCTTGGTTTCCTCAGCAGCCAGCGGCACGCCTTCGACCGCGAGGAAGAACCAGATCGCGTAGGGAATGGCCGCCCAGATACCGACGTAACCATAGGGCAGGAAGTTGCTGGCGCCGGCCGCGGTGGTCGGGGCGATGTCCAGCAGCTTGTCCACCGAGAAGTGCGGCACCATCGCGACGATGAATACCGCCAGTGCCAGCGCCGCGATTGCGGTAATGACGAACATCAGCTTCAGCGCCTCGCCGACGCCGAAGATATGGATGCCGATAAAGATGATGTAGAAGGCCAGGTAGATCGCCCAACCGCCGATGCCGAACAGCGATTCGCAGTAAGCGCCAATGAACACAGCGATGGCTGCTGGCGCAATGGCGTACTCGATGAGGATCGCCGTGCCGGTGAGAAAGCCCCCAAGTGGGCCGAAAGCGCTTCGGGCGAAGCCGTAACCGCCGCCCGCGGTAGGAATCATCGAGGAGAGTTCGGCCAGCGAAAAGCACATGCACAGGTACATGGTCGCCATCAGCAGTGTCGCGATGAACAGGCCTCCCCAGCCACCTTGCGCCAGGCCGAAGTTCCAGCCGGCATAGTCGCCGGAAATCACATAGGCAACGCCCAGCCCGACCAGCAGCACCCAGCCGGCGGCGCCTTTCTTCAGTTCGCGTTCCTTGAAATAGGTGCTGCCAACTGCTTCGAAATCGGTGGCGTGGGGCGGGGTGGTCGCACTGCTGTGTTCGAGAGCCATGAAGATCATCCTCTGATGGGTTCGGGTACGGCAGGATCGTTAAAGCAAGCGCTGTGCCTTTAGGGGTTGTAAGTGTTAGCGGGACGTTCGGAACGGAGGAGCAGCCAAAGGCGCACCAGCCCGACGCCATATGGCGCGGGCCGGCACTCTTTCGGCGCGTGAGGGTTAGAAGAACCCCAGTGGATTGATGTCGTAGCTGATCAGCAGGTTCTTGGTCTGCTGATAGCTGTCGAGGATCATCTTGTGGGTCTCGCGACCGACACCGGACTTCTTGTAGCCGCCGAACGCCGCATGCGCCGGATAGAGGTGGTAACAGTTGGTCCAGACGCGCCCGGCCTTGATCGCGCGGCCCATGCGGTAGGCGCGGTTGATGTCGCGAGTCCATACACCCGCACCCAGGCCGTACTCGGTGTCGTTGGCGATGGCCAGCGCTTCGGCTTCATCCTTGAAGGTGGTTACGCCGATCACCGGGCCGAAGATTTCCTCCTGGAACACACGCATCTTGTTGGTGCCCTTGAGCAGCGTCGGCTGGATGTAATAGCCGGTCGCGAGTGAGCCTTCCAGCTTCTCCGCCGCGCCGCCGGTGAGCACCTCGGCGCCTTCCTGCTTGGCGATTTCCAGGTAAGACATGATCTTGTCGAACTGCTGCTGGCTGGCCTGAGCGCCGACCATGGTGTCGGTGTCCAGCGGATCGCCGCGCTTGATCTGCGAGACCTTCTTCATTACCGCTTCCATGAAGGGGGCGTAGATAGACTCCTGCACCAGCGCCCGTGACGGGCAAGTGCAGACTTCGCCCTGGTTGAAGAAGCCCAGCACCAAGCCCTCCGCGGCTTTCTCGATGAAGGTCGGCTCGGCCTGCATGATGTCTTCGAAGTAGATGTTGGGGCTCTTGCCGCCCAGCTCGACAGTGCTCGGGATGATGCTTTCGGCGGCGCGCTTCATGATGTGCGAGCCGACCGGGGTGGAGCCGGTGAAGGCGATCTTGGCGATGCGCTTGCTGCTCGCCAGCGCCTCACCGGCCTCACGGCCGTAGCCCTGCACGACATTGAGTACGCCCGGGGGCAGCAGATCACCGATCACTTCCATCAACACAGCGATGCCCAGCGGTGTTTGCTCGGCAGGCTTGAGCACGACGCAGTTGCCCGCGGCCAGCGCTGGCGCGAGCTTCCAGGCGGCCATGAGAATGGGGAAGTTCCAGGGAATGATCTGCCCGACCACGCCCAGCGGTTCATGGAAGTGATAGGCCGCAGTGTGTTCGTCGATCTCGGCGCTGGTGCCTTCCTGGGCACGGATGCAGCCGGCGAAATAGCGAAAGTGGTCGGCGGCCAGCGGGATGTCCGCATTCAGCGTTTCACGCACGGCCTTGCCATTGTCCCAGGTTTCGGTGATGGCGAGCATTTCGAGGTTCTGCTCGATCCGGTCGGCAATCTGCAACAGGATCAGCGAGCGCGCCTGCACGCTGGTCTTGCCCCAGGCATCGGCGGCGGCGTGGGCGGCATCCAGGGCTTTTTCGATGTCGGCGGCGTCGGAGCGGGGGAATTCGGCGATGGGCTGGCCGTTCACCGGGGATAGGTTGGTGAAGTATTGGCCGTTGGCTGGCTCGACGAACTCGCCGTTAATGAAGTTGCCGTAACGGGACTTGAAGGAAACGACAGCGCCTTCGCTGCCGGGATGGGCGTAACGCATGATGAGTCTCCGGGACTTGTAATTGTGTGGGACTGCTGTGATCCAGCGTAGAACAAAGTCCGTTCGTCGGCTGGTGAGGCGACGTGCGGTGTACCGCTGGTCGGGCATTGGCAGCGCCAGTGCTGTGCTAATCTGCGCCGCAGTTTTCGGCGCCGACAGGCGTGGCTGTGCCGCCTGATCCCATTGCCCGGCGCGGCGTATTTCAGAGGTCATTCATGCATATCCATATTCTCGGCATCTGCGGCACCTTCATGGGATCGCTGGCAGTGCTGGCCAAGGAGCTGGGCCACCGCGTCACTGGCTCGGACGCCAATGTCTACCCGCCCATGAGCACGCAGCTCGAAGCCCAGGGCATCGAACTGACGCAAGGCTACGAGCCCAGCCAGCTCGAGCCGGCGCCGGATCTGGTGGTGGTCGGCAATGCGCTGTCGCGCGGTAACCCTGCGGTGGAATACGTGCTCAACAAGGGCTTGCCCTATGTGTCCGGCCCCCAATGGTTGGCTGATCACGTGCTGCAAGGGCGCTGGGTGCTGGCCGCCGCCGGTACCCACGGCAAGACCACGACGAGCAGCATGCTCGCCTGGGTGCTGGAACATGCCGGGATGAGCCCAGGCTTCCTTATCGGTGGTGTGCCGCAGAATTTCGGTATCTCCGCGCGTCTGGGGGGCACGCCGTTCTTCGTGGTCGAGGCGGACGAATACGACAGCGCCTTTTTCGACAAGCGCAGCAAGTTCGTCCATTACCGCCCGCGCACGGCGATTCTCAACAACCTTGAGTTCGACCACGCGGACATTTTTCCGGATCTCGCGGCCATCGAACGGCAGTTCCACCATCTCGTGCGCACCGTGCCCAGCGAAGGGTTGGTTATCCATCCCGAGTCAGAGACGGCGCTCAAGCGTGTGATCGGTATGGGCTGCTGGACGCCGGTGCAGACCACTGGAGATGGCGGGCAGTGGCAGGCAAACCTGCTGAGCGCTGATGGTTCGCGCTTCGAGGTGATCTTCGAGGGCGCTGTGCAGGGCGTTGTCGATTGGGCGCTGACCGGCTTGCACAACGTCAACAACGCACTGGCGACGCTTGCCGCGGCGCGCCATGTCGGCGTGCTACCGAAGCAGGGCGCCGAGGCGCTGAGCGAATTCCTGAGCGTCAAGCGACGCATGGAAAAGGTCGCCGAAGTCAACGGCGTGACCATTTACGACGATTTCGCCCATCACCCGACCGCCATCGCCACCACCCTCGACGGGTTGCGCAAGCAGGTAGGCGATACGCCGATCATTGCTGTGGTCGAGCCGCGCTCCAACTCCATGAAACTCGGCGCACACCGCGAAGGTCTGGCTGAGTCCGTGGCGCTTGCGGATCAGGCGATCTGGTACGCACCGGCCAATCTCGGCTGGGATCTGGCCGCGACGGTCGCCGGCTCGCCCGTGCCGACCACCGTGTGTGATTCGCTTGAGGCGATCATCGCCAAGGTCAAGGCCGACGCCACGCCGGGCACCCAAGTGGTGGTAATGAGCAACGGTGGTTTCGGTGGGTTGCATACGAAGTTGGCGCAAGCTTTGGCGTAGGGTGGAAAACGCCGAAGGCTTTTCCGCGCGTATGGTTGCGGTGGTGGAAAACGCTTCGCGGTTTTCCACCCTACGATTCTTGCTGGCGATCGCAAACCTGCTCCCACCGCTGATCGCCAGCAAGCTGGCCCCTACTTCAAATGACAAGGCAGGGTTGGCGTTAGCCCGCCAGAACACGACTAAGCCCAGTAGGGTGGGCTTCAGCCCACCAAGAAGACCACCCGATAGGACAACAGCAACGAATGAACGGACCGGAACGCATCACCCTCGCTATGACCGGCGCGTCGGGCTCTCAATACGGCCTGCGCCTGCTCGATTGCCTGATTCAGGAAGATCGCGAGGTGCATTTCCTGATCTCCAAGGCGGCGCAACTGGTGATGGCCACCGAAACCGATGTCGTGCTGCCGCCCAAGCCACAGGCCATGCAGGCGTTTCTCTCCGAATACACTGGCGCGGCGGCAGGGCAAATCCGCGTGTTTGCCAAAGAAGACTGGATGGCCCCGCCGGCCTCCGGTTCCGGCGCGCCGACTGCGATGGTGGTGGTGCCCTGTTCCACCGGCACCCTGTCGGCTATTGCCACGGGCGCCTGCAACAACCTGATCGAGCGCGCTGCTGATGTGGCGTTGAAGGAACGCCGCCAGCTGATCTTGGTGCCGCGGGAAGCGCCGTATTCGAGCATCCATCTTGAGAACATGCTCAAGCTGTCCAACCTTGGTGTGACCATCCTGCCGGCGTCACCGGGCTTCTATCATCAGCCGCAGACAATCGATGACCTGATCGATTTCGTCGTGGCGCGGATTCTCAACCTGCTCAACATCCCGCAGGACATGCTGCCGCGCTGGGGCGAGCACCATATCGTCAGCGACGACTAAACCAACCCAGCATGAAAGGGGTGAGCGTAGTGACGTTCATCAGGCGGCTAAGACAACCAACGGAGCGGCCATGAATCGATCAGCGATGCGACTCTGCTCCAGCGCGCTGGCTATCCTGCTGCTTTCGGGCTGCGGTACGGTCCGAACCCTCGATGCTGGCAAGCCCGGGGCCCCGATCGTCTACTCCGGCACTCGCCTGGACTGGTACAGCCTCAACGGCGGCTGCTGCCCGGTTGATCGCTTCGGTGCCGACGCGCCCCGGTACGCTGCGCTCGATCTGCCCGCCAGTTTGCTGCTCGACACGCTTCTGCTCCCGTTCTCCCTTGCCGCTGTGCTCGGGCTGGGGCTGAACGTGCAGGGCGGTTTCTGATCCCTCGCAACAAAAGTCATTTTCCGTCGCGCATCTTCTGCGTGGTGCTTACCGATAAGAAACGGTTATCGCCAGATCAGTGGCTGTCATTAGGCAGCGCGCATGGCTGTTCATAGAGTGGTGTCATGCAGGGCCGTCATGGCCACCACGAAGAACAATAATGCGAGGGAAGACGATGAGGCCTGGCCTGATCGCGAGCCGCCAGCGACGCACCGTAGCGTTCTCTAGTACCCATTCATATGATCTCATCCGGATTCAACGCGCCTCGCCTGGGATGTCGTCGTCCGGCCGTTCATGCCTGCACAAGCCTCGGGTAGAACGTCCGCTCTCCTCAGTACCGCCTTACACGCTGCGCTTAGTTGCGCTTAGCTGCGCTGAATTCAACGGCGTGCAAGTCGCTTGCTACACCATTCGATCTAATTGGCGATCAAACACGACCGTCGGATTTGACAGCCAATCATATGATGATAGGGTTCAGTAGACCCAAGGGCAGCTGCACAGAGGCTCGCATGTCGAACAACTATCACAGCGCAACGGTGGATTGGCTGGGTTCCTGGATCGCGTCGGGCAAGGTTCAGCCGGGCGAGGCGCTTAAGGTCGAGGCCGGTCTCTGCGAAGAGCTGGGTGTGAGCCGCACCGTGATTCGCGAGGCGATCAAGACGCTGGTGGCCAAAGGCATGTTGGATGTCGGGCCTAAAGTCGGCACGCGAGTCACGCCGGTGCGGTCCTGGAACCTGTTCGACGTCCAGGTGGTGGGCTGGCTGGCTGAGAACGGCCTGCCGGAAAGCTTCGTGATGGACCTGCTCGATCTGCGCCGGACTATCGAGCCGACCGCCGTGCGCTGGGCCTGCGAGCGCGCGACGCCCAAGCAGATCGCCGAAATTCAGGCTGCCTACCAGATGCTCGCCGAGTCCCTGGGCGACAAAGATGAATACAACCGCGCCGACAAGCTCTTCCACGAGGCGGTTCTCGCGGCCAGCCACAACCAATTCATCGAGCGCATGGTGCCGGCGCTGGGCGCCTTGCTGGCGGTGTCCTTCGAGGTTTCGTCGACGGTGCCTGACGAGCTCGGCCTGACCCTGCCTTTGCACAAGGATATTTCCGACGCCATTGCCAGCCGCGATGTCGCGCGTGGCGTATGGGCCTGCATGACGCTGATCGAGCGCGCGGCCCTGACCATTTCACGAAACTACCCGGAGCTGGTCGTGTTACGCGGCGAGCAGACTGCGCCATAAAAACAATGAAAGCGGAGTGCGACCATGCAATGGCTGCCCATCTCGCAACAACGCTACATCTTGGCCGAGGGCCCCTTCTGGGATGCCCCGGACCAGACGCTCTACTGGGCTGACATCGTCGGTCGACTGGCTTGCCGGATGGGGACGGACGGTTATCGGCAATGGCAACTGACCGAGCCGGTATCGGCCTTCATTCCCTGTAAGTCCGGCGATGCGCTGGTGACCTTGTCCAGCGGCGTCTACCGTCTCGATCTGCAGGCAACCGAAACAAATCTCAAGCGGTTCTGCGTTGCCGACGCTACTCCCGGCAACCGCGCCAACGAAGCGCGTTGCGACGCACAGGGCCGGCTCTGGCTCGGCACCATGCAAAACAACATCGACGACGACGGCAGCGATCTGCCGATCACCCGGCGCTCGGGCGGGTTGTTCCGGATCGATCAGGACGGCTCGGTGATGCAGCTGCTCAGCGATCTGGGCATCGTCAATACGCTGCTGTGGAGCGAGGCCGGCGACCGCGTCATCTGCGGCGACACGCTGGACGAGTCCCTGTTCATCCATGAAATTGCTGATGCAGGCCATCTGACCCGTCGCGATACCTGGGCCGGCCCGCATCCGCGAGGCGTGCCCGATGGTTCTGCAATGGATGCCGAAGGCTACGTCTGGAACGCGCGCTGGGGAGGTCACTGTCTGCTGCGTTTCGCACCAGACGGTTGCCTTGATCGCGTTGTTGAACTGCCCGTCAGTCATCCCACCAGCTGCGTGTTTGGCGGGCCGAACCTGACCCATCTGTATGTCACCTCGGCGAGGCCGGGCGAGGCGGCGACCGCACTGGACGGCGCCGTGCTGATGGCCGACGTCGGCGTCGTTGGCCTTCCCTGTACACGCTTCGCGGGCTGACCCGGTTACCCGGCCGTTTGCGGCCACCCATTCGATCAGGAGTTGTTCACATGGCTTCACCGCTTTCACTGCCACCGACACCCCAACCCCAACGCGGCGAACGCCTGAAAGGCAAGGTCGTGGTCGTCACCGGTGGCGCCCAGGGCATCGGCGAGGCCATCGTGGCCTGCTTCCAGGCCCAGCAGGCCAAAGTCGTCATCGGCGATATCCAGGGTGAAAAGGCCGAGCGGGTTGCTGCCGGCTGGCGCGAGCGCGGCGGTGAGGTGCTTGCGCTAAAGACCGACGTTACCAAGCCTGCTGAGCTCGAAGCTCTGGTCGACCTGGCTCTCGAGCAGTACGGGCAACTCGACGTGCTGGTCAATTGCGCCGGGGTCAACGTATTCCGCGACCCGCTGGAAATGACCGAGGAAGATTGGCGGCGTTGCTTCGCCATCGACCTGGACGGCGTCTGGTTTGGTTGCAAGGCAGCCCTGCCGCATATGGTGCAACGCGGCATCGGCAACATCATCAACATCGCCTCGGTGCACTCGACCAACATCATTCCCGGCTGTTTTCCCTATCCGGTCGCCAAGCATGGGTTGCTCGGCCTGACCCGCGCGCTGGGCATCGAATACGCGCCCAAGGGTATTCGCGTCAACGCCATCGCGCCGGGCTACATCGAGACGCAGCTCAACGTCGACTACTGGAATGATTTTTCCGATCCGCATGCCGAGCGACAGCGCGCGTTCGACATGCACCCGCCACGGCGCATCGGTCAGCCGATAGAAGTGGCGATGACGGCACTGTTCCTCGCCACCGACGAGGCGCCGTTCATCAATGCCGCCTGCATCACCATCGATGGCGGCCGCTCGGTGCTTTACCACGACTAAGGACGATGAAATTTCGATTCAAAAAGGGCTGCACGCGGCCCTGCGGCAAGCCGCCAGTGGGCATTCGGTGGTGACGTATCAGGTGCTGACCGCCTAAGGGTCAATAACAGCTATTCAATAAGAATAATGGAGGTAGCTATGTTCCGTTCTATCGGAATCCGTTCGCTTTGCTGCGCGGCGTTAACTGTCGGCGCGATGAGTTTCGCCGCCGCAACAATGGCCAAGGAAGAGGTCAAGATCGGCTTCTTGGTCAAGCAGCCCGAGGAGCCCTGGTTCCAGACCGAGTGGGCGTTCGCGGAGAAAGCCGCCAAGGATCACGGTTTCACCCTGCTCAAGATCGCCGTGCCGGACGGTGAGAAAACCCTCGCCGCCATCGACAGTCTGGCCGCCAATGGCGCCAAGGGCTTCGTGATTTGCCCGCCTGACGTAGCGCTCGGCCCGGCCATCGTCGCCAAATCCAAGTTCAATGACCTAAAAGTCATGGCGGTCGATGATCGCTTCGTCGATGCCAAGGGCCAGCCCATGAAGGACGTGCCGTATCTCGGCATGGCGGCCTTCGAAGTGGGCCAGAAGCAGGGCGCGGCCATGGCTGAAGAAGCCAAGAACCGCGGCTGGGACTGGAAGGACACCTACGCGGTGATCAACACCTACAACGAACTCGACACCGGCAAGAAACGCACTGACGGCTCGGTGGATGCGCTGAAGAAGGCCGGCTTCCCTGAAGACCACATCCTCTATACGCCTCAGAAAACGCTCGACGTGCCAGGCAGCATGAACGCAACCACGTCGGCTTTGGTGAAGCTGCCGCGAGGCGCGAAGAACCTGATCATCGGCGGCATGAACGACAACACCGTATTGGGCGGCGTACGCGCCACTGAAAGCGCCGGTTTCAGTGCCGCCAACGTGATCGGAATCGGCATCAACGGCACCGATGCCATCGGCGAGCTGAAAAAGGACAACAGCGGCTTCTTCGGCTCGATGTTGCCGAGCCCGCATATCGAAGGCTACGAAACCGCGCGGATGATGTACGAGTGGGTCACCGAGGGCAAAGAGCCACCCAAGTACACCGCCATGGACGAAGTCACGCTGATCACACGCGCCAACTTCCAGGAAGAACTGGAGAAGATCGGGCTCTGGCAGTAAGGCCGGTTCCGCCGCGTGAGGCCTGATTTTCGGGCCGCTTATCAGCATCGAATGTCGTCCGGGCGCTGCCCGGGCGAGGGTGGAGACGCTCCATGTTTCAGCAAGTCAAAGCGGGCGAGAGCCTGCGTTTCAACGGCATCGGCAAGAACTTTCCGGGCGTGCGGGCGCTGTCGGACATCAACTTCGTGGCTCGGCCCGGCACTGTGCATGCGTTGATGGGCGAAAACGGGGCCGGCAAGTCGACGTTGTTGAAGATCCTCGGTGGCGCCTACCAGCCCAGCAGCGGCGAGCTGCAGATCGGTGATCGTTCGTTCGCGTTCCGCTCAGCGGGCGAAAGCATCGCCAGCGGGGTTGCGGTGATTCACCAGGAGCTGCATCTGGTGCCGGAAATGAGCGTGGCCGAAAACCTGCTGCTCGGGCATATGCCTTCGCGCTTCGGGTTGGTCAATCGTCGCGCGATGCTTCGCCAGGCCCGCGAACTGCTCAAGGGGCTGGCTGATGAAATCGACCCCGCGGCGCGCCTGGGCAGCCTGTCCCTCGGGCAACGCCAGTTGGTCGAGATCGCCAAGGCTATGTCGCGCAATGCCCACGTGATTGCTTTCGATGAGCCGACCAGCAGCCTGTCTTCGCGTGAAATCGAGCGGTTGATGGCCATCATTGGGCGGTTGCGCGACGAAGGGCGGGTGGTGCTCTATGTCTCGCACCGGATGGAGGAGATCTTCCGCATCTGCGATGCCGTCACGGTATTCAAGGATGGCCGCTTCGTCTGCACCTTCGACGACATGAGCGAACTGACCCACGATCAGCTGGTGACCTGCATGGTCGGTCGGGATATCCAGGATATCTACGACTACCGGCCGCGCGAGCATCACGGTGAGGCACTGCGAGTAGAAAGCTTGCTCGGTCACGGGCTGCAGGAGCCGGTGAGCTTCTCGGTCAGCCGCGGTGAAGTGCTAGGCTTTTTCGGCCTGGTCGGCGCGGGGCGTACCGAGCTGCTGCGCCTGCTGGCCGGGCTGGCGCCGCATAAGGCCGGTACGGTGCTGCTCGATGGGCAGCCGCTGAAACTGAAGTCGGCGCGCGATGCCATCGAATCGGGAATCCTGCTCTGTCCGGAGGACCGCAAAAAAGAAGGCATCGTGCCGCTCGCCAGTGTGGCGGAAAACATCAACATCGGTGCGCGCCGGCGCAATGCCCGCATGGGTTGTTTGGTGCAGGGCCGCTGGGAGCGGGAGAACGCCGACCGGCAGATCCGCGCGATGAACATTAAGACGCCATCCCCCGACCAGCAGATCGTCTTTCTTTCCGGCGGCAACCAGCAAAAGGTAATCCTCGGTCGCTGGCTGTCGATGCCGATGAAGGTGCTGCTGCTCGACGAGCCGACCCGCGGCATCGACATCGGTGCCAAGGCCGAGATCTACCAGATCATCCACAACCTTGCGGCAAGCGGCATCGCAGTGATCGTCGTCTCCAGTGATCTGATGGAAGTCATCGGCATTTCCGACCGCATCCTGGTGATGAGCGAGGGCGCGCTGACCGGCGAGTTGTCTCGCGCTGAGGCCGAAGAGTCCCGCCTGCTGCAAATGGCACTTCCGCGTTCGCGCGGCTGAATAACAATGATGAGGTGCTCTATGTCTGCTCAACAAAACGCTCTGGCTGCGCCGCGACAGGGCTTGAATCTGCGCCGCTTCCTCGATGACTGGGTAATGCTACTGGCGGCGCTCGGCATCTTCGTGCTGTCGGCGATCTTCATCGACAACTTCCTCTCTCCGCTGAACATGCGTGGTCTTGGCCTGGCGATTTCTACCGTTGGCATCGCCGCCTGCACCATGCTGTTCTGTCTGGCATCCGGGCACTTCGATCTTTCGGTCGGCTCGGTGATCGCCTGCGCTGGCGTCGTGGCGGCGGTGGTAATGCGTGATACCGAAAGCGTATTTCTCGGCGTGTCGGCGGCGTTGGCCATGGGGCTGGTGGTGGGGCTGATCAACGGCATCGTCATCGCCAAGCTGCGTATCAACGCGCTGATCGCGACGCTGGCGACGATGCAGATCGTGCGCGGGCTGGCCTATATCTTCTCCAATGGCAAGGCCGTCGGAGTGATGCAGGAAGACTTCTTCCTGTTCGGCAATGGCAGCCTTTTCGGCGTGCCGGTGCCCATCCTGATCACCGTTGTCTGCTTCGCTTTCTTCGGCTGGCTGCTCAACTACACCACCTATGGGCGCAACACCATGGCCATAGGCGGCAATCAGGAGGCGGCGCTGCTGGCCGGCGTCAATGTCGATCGCACCAAGATCATCATCTTCGCGGTGCACGGCCTGATCGGTGCCTTGGCCGGGGTGGTGCTGGCATCGCGGATGACCTCGGGCCAGCCGATGATCGGACAGGGGTTCGAGCTGACAGTGATCTCTGCCTGCGTACTGGGTGGTGTCTCGCTCAGTGGCGGGATCGGCATGATTCGCCATGTGATCGCTGGGGTGCTGATCCTGGCGATCATCGAGAACGCTATGAATCTCAAGAACATCGACACCTTCTACCAGTACGTCATCCGCGGCACGATCCTGCTGCTGGCGGTGATTATCGATCGGCTGAAGCAGCGCTGATCTCAATCGCGCCGCTCGCCGGCGCGCTGGAGAAATCCGTGAACACACATCTGATCGCGCTGGACTGGGGCACCAGTTCACTGCGCGCTTATCGGCTCGGTGCGGCCGGCGAAACGCTGGAAACTCGCAACCTGCCGCTGGGCGTGATGCAGCTTGACGGCAGTGAGGCTGACTTTGAGCGTGCACTGGAGCAGTCCTGTGGCGACTGGCAACGGTTGGCGCCAGAGGTGCCGATGATCGCCTGCGGCATGATCGGCAGTGCTCAGGGTTGGCGTGAAGCCAGTTACGTGGAAGCGCCGCTTGGCGCCGATGAACTCGGCTCGGCGCTGCTGCCTGTCGGGCGCCCGCGTGGTATGCCGCTGTGGTTGGTTCCCGGCGTGATCCAGCGTGGCACCTTGCCCAACGTGATGCGCGGCGAGGAAACCCAGGTGTTCGGCCTGCTCGATGCCGATGCCGATCATGGGGCGCCATTGCTGATTGGCCTGCCGGGCAGCCACAGCAAGTGGGTCACGGTTGAGGGTGGTCAGCTCAGTCGTTTCCAGACCTTCATGACCGGCGAGGTTTATCAGGCGTTACTCGGTCACACGATCCTCGGGCGCACGGCGGTGATCAGCGATGCCTTCAACACCACAGCCTTCGAGCGCGGGTTGCAGGTCGCCAAGGGCCGCGATGGTCAGTCGGGCCCGCTGGCGACCATTTTCAGCAGCCGCACGCTGGTGCTGACTGGCGAACTCAGCGGTGCGGCGCAGGCCGATTACCTGTCCGGGCTGCTGATCGGCCATGAACTGGTCGCCATGACGTCCGTGCTGCAAGTGCCGCCTTCACAGCCCATCGTCCTTATCGGCAACTCGACGCTATGTGCGCGATACCTGTGGGCGCTGGAATATTTCGGTTTCGAATCGCTGCGCTTCGCGCCCGAGGCAACTGCCGCCGGGCTGTGGGAAATTGCAGTGGGTGGCGGGCTGGTTCCGGACAAAACGGGAGAGACGCATGTTCGACAAAGCGCTGGCCGTTAACGGGTTGATAGCGATTCTGCGCGGGCTGCGTCCCGATGAGGCGGAGGCTGTCGGCGGTGCGCTCTATGCCGCCGGCATGCGCATCATCGAGGTGCCGCTCAACTCGCCGCAGCCACTGCGCAGTATCGAAATATTGCGCCGGGGCCTGCCTGATGATTGCCTGATCGGCGCCGGCACGGTGCTTTCGACGCAGCAGGTGCAGGAGGTAAAGGACGCCGGCGGGCAGCTGATCGTGATGCCGCACTGCGCTGTCGAGGTGCTGCACGCGGCCAGAGACGCCGGGCTTTATCGCACCCCGGGCGTAGCCACGCCGAGCGAAGCCTTTGCGGCGTTGGCGGCCGGTGCCAATGCGCTCAAGGTGTTCCCCGCCGAGCAGGTCGGGATCAGCGCGATCAAGGCATGGCTGGCGGTACTGCCAACCGGCACGTCATTGCTGCCGGTGGGCGGGATCACGCCGGACAACATGGCGCCTTATTTACAAGCCGGAGCAGTCGGCTTCGGCCTTGGCTCGGCGCTTTATTCGCCGGGATTGCCTGCTGACGAAGTAGGGCGACGGGCGCATGCCTTCATTCAGGCCCGCCAAGCGGCGGCGGCCTGATCATTTTTCTACAAGAGAGCTCTGCGATGAAGATTACCCGCCTGACGACACTGGTAGTGCCGCCCCGCTGGCTGTTTCTCAAAATCGAAACCGATGAAGGCATTACCGGCTGGGGCGAGCCCGTGGTCGAAGGCCGTGCACACAGCGTCGCGGCAGTGGTCGACGAACTGGCCGACTACCTTGTCGGGCGCGACCCGCGCAACATCGAAGACCTCTGGACAGTGATGTATCGCGGCGGCTTCTACCGCGGTGGACCCCTGCACATGAGCGCCATTGCCGGCATCGATCAGGCGTTGTGGGACATAAAAGGCAAGGCGCTGGGTGTCTCAGTCAGCGATTTGCTTGGCGGCCGCGTTCGCGAGCGCATTCGCGTGTATTCCTGGATCGGCGGTGACCGGCCAGCAGACACCGCCAATGCCGCACGCGATGCCGTGGCGCGCGGCTTCAGCGCGGTCAAGATGAATGCCAGTGAGGAAATGCAATTCGTTGACAGCCATGCCAAGGTCGATGCCGTGCTGGCAAACATGGCGGCCGTGCGCGATGCAGTGGGTGGCGACATCGGCATTGGCGTCGACTTTCATGGCCGCGTGCACAAGCCCATGGCCAAGATCCTGATCAAGGAGCTCGAGCCGTACCGACCCATGTTCATCGAAGAACCGGTACTCAGCGAGAACTACGAGGCGCTCAAGGAGCTGGCGCCGCTGTCCTGCGCGCCCATCGCGCTGGGCGAGCGGTTGTACTCGCGTTGGGATTTCAAACGCATCCTCGCCGAGGGCTACGTCGACATCATTCAGCCGGACGTTTCCCACGCCGGCGGCATCACCGAGACGCGCAAAATCGCCAGCATGGCCGAGGCCTACGACGTCGCGCTGGCCCTCCATTGCCCACTCGGGCCGATAGCCCTGGCGGCCTGCCTGCAGCTGGACGGCGTTTGCTACAACGCCTTCATTCAGGAGCAAAGCCTTGGTATTCATTACAACCAGGGCAACGACCTGCTCGACTACATCAGCAATCGCGAGGTGTTCGCGTACGAGGAAGGCTTCGTGGCCATCCCGAACGGGCCAGGCTTAGGCATCGAGATCAACGAGGAATACGTGCTGGAGCAGGCGCGTATCGGGCATCGTTGGCGCAACCCGATCTGGCGTCACGCCGATGGCAGCGTGGCTGAGTGGTAGCGCGGCGGCGTTTCAACCGGTGGCGTCGTGCCTGAGTCGGCGGGCTGAAGCGGAGCACCGCACCCGTAGGGTGGGCTTCAGCCCACCACGGAACCGCTCCGCACTTGCGAGCGCTGACCAGGGCAAGGTGCATAACGAAGTTCTAGCCATCACACATCATGCCGTGGTGAAGCGGCGTTCCGTTTCAGGCCTCCGCATCGTGCTCATAACGACGGGCCGAAGCGAAGCGCCGCCCGGCCCACCCTATTGCCGCGGTGAGCCGGAACCAATTGGAAGGCCCCTTGCGGGGCTTTTCACGTCAGGGTTTTGGGAACTTGTAAATCGTGGTCTGGGTATAGGTCTCACCCGGATCGAGGCGAGTGCTCAGGAAGTCCGGCTGATTGGGCGCATCCGGATAGTGCTGCGTTTCCAGCGTAAAGGCGCTCCAGTGCGGGTAGGCCTTACCGCCTTTGCCGTTGATGCTGCCGTCGAGGAAATTGCCGGTGTAGAGCTGCACCCCGGGCTCGGTGGTGTACATCAGCAGCCGCCGGCCTGACGCGGGATCGAGCACTTCGGCAGCCAGTTTGCTCAGGTCGCCGTCGGTGTCCAGCACCCAGTTGAAGTCGAAGCCACCGGCCTTGGATTCGGCGTATTTCAGCTGTTGATGATCGTCCTTGATATGCGCGCCGAAAGGGGTCGGTTTGAGGAAGTCCATCGGCGTGCCCTTGACCTCGGCCAGCTCGCCGGTGGGTATCAGCTTCTCGGTGACCGGCGTGTAGCGCGAGGCGTGCAGCGTCGCGACCTGATCGAGCACGCTCGGACTCCCAGCTCCGGCGAGGTTGAAGTAGCTGTGGTTGGTCAGGTTGAGCACCGTGGGTTTGTCGGTGGTGGCGCGGTACTGGATGCGCAGTTCGTTGTCTTCGTTGAGGCTGTAGGTCACGTGGGTGGTCAGGGTGCCGGGGAAACCCATCTCGCCATCGGGTGACACATAGCTCAGCTCGACGCCGACCCAGCCTTTCTCATCGGCGGTTTTGGCCGTCCAGACCCGTTTGTCGAACCCCTCCGGCCCGCCGTGCAGGGCGTTGCTGCCATCGTTCTGCGGAATCTGGTAGCTCTTGCCGTCGAGCTCGAAGCGGCCATCGGCGATACGGTTGCCGAAGCGCCCGATGGTCGCGCCGAAGTACACGTTGCCGTTCTTGATGTACCCGTCGACATCATCGAAACCGAGCACGATGTCTTCAAGCTTGCCGTTCTTGTCCGGGATCATCAGTGATTGCAGCACGCCGCCGTAGGTGATCACGACCGCCTCCACGCCCTGGCTGTTCTTCAGGGTGTATTTCTCGATTGTGGTGCCGTCCGGCATCTTGCCGAAGCTGCCTTGCTGGTTGGACAGGCCCGCGGCCTGAGCGCCGAATGTGCTGATCATGAGAGACAGGGCAATTCCGTTGAGTAACAGTTTGGGTTGCATGGCTTCACCTGACATTGTTGTTGTTTTTCGCGTGAGTGCACGTCGCTAGCGCTGAGCGATTGGTTGGCGGCGTTGCGACGGCTGAAGCCTAGACAGCGGACACATTCCCTCCCAATACCAAATAAGCCATCTGATATATGCAAACGAGTATGTCGTCGGGCGCGGTCGCGTGGTTCTGTTGTGAAGCCGGGATTGCGCGTCACCCTGGCGAGTCAGTGAGCCTGTCGGCCCTGGTGTTCGGCCAGTGCCCACTCGACGTGCTCGCGTACAAGGTCCGAAGGGTCGTCTCGACGCGATTGCAGTGCTTCAAGAACGGGAATGCTCGAAGGCGCGTTGCCTAACCCGACGGCCAGATTGCGCAACCAGTTCCGGTAGCCGGTGCGACGCAGGGGCGAGCCTTCAGTGCGGCTGAGAAATTCCTCTTCAGTCCACCGGAACAGCGTGGCCAGTTCGGCGTTGTCCAGGCTATGACGCGGCTGGAAGTCGCTTTGCTCGGTGGGACGTGCAAAGCGATTCCAGGGGCAGACGATCTGGCAGTCGTCACAGCCGAACACGCGATTGCCGATCTTCGACCGCAACTCCACCGGGATCGCCCCTTTCAGCTCGATGGTGAGGTAGGAAATGCAGCGCCGCGCATCCAGCACCCGCTCGCCGACGAAGGCGTCCGTTGGGCAGATGTCCAGGCAGGCATGGCAGCTGCCGCAATGGTCGCGTGCGTTCGGCTCGTCAACCGGGAGTTCAATGTCGACGAACAGCTCGCCGAGAAAGAACCAACTGCCCGCCTTGCGATTGAGCACCAGAGTGTTCTTGCCGATCCAGCCGAGGCCGGCCTGCTGCGCCACGGCCTTTTCCAGCACCGGTGCGCTGTCGACGAAGGCACGGAATCCGAACGGGCCGATGACTTGCTGGATGCGCTCGGCCAGCTGCTGGAGGCGCTTGCGGATCAGCTTGTGATAGTCGCGCCCCAGCGCGTAGCGGGACACATAGGCCTTTTCGGGCTGTGCCAGTTGCTCGGCCATACGCGTGTCGCCCGGCAGATAGTCCATGCGCAACGAGACCACCCGCAGCGTACCCGGCACCAGTTGCTCGGGATGTGAGCGCTTACTGCCATGAGCCGCCATGTAGTCCATTTCGCCGTGATAGCCGGCCGCGAGCCATCGATCCAGGTGGGCTTCGTGCTCGGCCAAATCCACGCCGGTGATGCCGACCTGCTGAAAGCCAAGCTCGCGCCCCCAGTCCTTGATGGATTGGGCTAGGGCAGCGGGGTCGAGGGCGTGACTGGACATCAGGGCATTCTTCAAAGGTTGCGCGGGGCGCGCTATGGTCTGCTGCGCCGCGGCGGGGAGCGGGGTGTGCCCGCATCGTGGGGCTGCACTGGAATGCGAAGGTACGGGCGGCCCGTCAGGCGCGTGCGTATAATTCTGCCAGATATTCACTCGGGTGATTCATGTCTCAGACCACCGATACCTTGCCCACCTCCTTGTATTCGGCCGCGCAGGTCCGTGAACTCGACGCACGGCTGATCGCCGCCGGCACGCCTGGCTTTGAACTGATGCAGCGGGCCGCGCATGCAGCGTGGCGCGCGTTGCGTCGGCGCTGGCCGGATGCCGAGAGCGTCACGGTGCTGACGGGGCGTGGTGGCAACGCAGGGGATGGCTATCTGATCGCCGCCCTGGCGCAGCGGGCCGGCCGGCAGGTGCAGGTATATACGGTTGGCGATCCGCAACAGCTGCAGGGTGATGCCGCGCGGGCTTTCGCCGAGGCGCAGGCAGCTGGCGTCGAAATGATGCCCTGGAGCCGCAGCGCCGTATTGCAGGGTGTGCTGGTCGATGCGCTGCTGGGGACTGGCCTTTCCGGTGACGTCCGCGAACCCTATGGCGAGGTGATCCAGTCGATGAACGCCAGCGCGCTGCCGATTCTGGCGGTCGATCTGCCGTCCGGCCTGTGCGCCGATACTGGCCGCGTGCTTGGGCAGGCCGTTCACGCAGACCTCACCGTATCGTTCATCGGATTGAAGGTCGGGCTGTTCACCGGCGATGGGCCAGATCGAGTAGGTGAGCTGGTTTTCGATGATCTGCAGGCCGATGCCGCCATTGTGGGCCCGGTCGAAAGCAGTGTGTTGCGCCTTTGTGAGACGACTATCCCCGCGCTGTCGCCGCGTTCGCCGACAGCTCATAAAGGCAGCTTCGGTCAGGTCCTGGTAGTCGGTGGCGATATCGGTACGGGTGGCGCGGCGCTGCTCAGTGCCGAGGCCTCGCTGCGCTGCGGCGCCGGCATGGTGACCCTGGCGACCCGGCCGGAGCACGTGACGGCGGCGTTGGTACGGCGACCGGAGATTATGTGCAGTGGCGTCGAGTCTACCTATGCGTTGACGTCGCTGACTGAGCGCGCGGACGTGCTGGTAGTGGGGCCTGGTCTGGGGCAAGCGCCGTGGGGGCGCAGTTTATTGTCCTTGGCTGCGCAATGCCGTATGCCTCAAGTGTGGGATGCCGATGCACTCAATCTGCTGGCGACGAGTGCCGTTGAGCTGCCGGAGGGATGCCTGATTACGCCTCATCCGGGTGAGGCTGCGCGGTTGCTGGGGATCACCACCGCCGATGTACAGGCTGATCGCCCGGCGGCGGCTCGTGCTCTTGCGGCTCGTTACCACTGCACTGTGGTGCTCAAGGGGGCGGGCACCCTGATAGCCGATCGCGATGGACGGCTGGCGCTTTGTGATCGTGGTCACCCGGCAATGGCAAGCGCCGGGCTAGGTGATGTGCTGGCTGGTGCGGCAGGTGCGCTGTTAGCCCAAGGACTGGCACCGTTCGAGGCCGCGTGCCTTGCCGTATGGCTGCATGCCGTCGCCGGCGAGCGCGCGGGTCAGCTGGGCCGCGGATTGGCAGCGTCCGATCTGATTCCAACCATCCGCCAGTTGCTCGAGGAGCATTCGCCATGCCGGACGTGACGCTCTTTGCTGCTGACGAAGAAGAAATGCTCTCGCTGGGTTCGC
This sequence comes from Stutzerimonas stutzeri, assembly GCF_024448895.1. Lineage (GTDB taxonomy): Bacteria > Pseudomonadota > Gammaproteobacteria > Pseudomonadales > Pseudomonadaceae > Stutzerimonas > Stutzerimonas stutzeri_Q. The sequence goes on along the minus strand of NZ_JAMOIC010000027.1, from coordinate 12,085 downwards.
GCATCGCTCAGGCGACGGGCGGGCGCGGTGTGATCTACCTGCATGGCGATCTGGGCGCCGGCAAGACTACCCTTTCACGGGGGCTGATACGGGGTCTGGGGCATCAGGGAAAGGTCAAAAGCCCGACCTTCACGCTGGTGGAACCTTATGAAATGCCCGCCGCACGGGTCTTTCATTTCGATCTTTATCGGCTTGTCGATCCGGAAGAGCTGGAGTTTCTCGGCATTCGCGACTACTTCGATGGGGAGGCGTTGTGCCTGGTAGAGTGGCCCGAGCGGGGCGCAGGCATTTTGCCAAAGGCCGACCTGGACATTACCATTGCGCCGCAGGGGGCCGGGCGTTCGCTTTGCCTGTCGCCACGAGGCGAGCGCGGTGAAGGCTGGTGTTCCATCCTGACCATCGGAAATCAATGAACATCATGGGGTTGGGTATGCGCATGCGCGCGTTGGTAAGTGGTTTGGCATTGATGCTCGCGGCCTTGCAGGTCCTGGCTGCTTCCGACGTCCAAAGTGTGCGTTTGTGGCGGGCACCCGATAATACCCGCCTGGTGTTCGACCTATCCGGCCCGGTGCAACACAAGGTATTCACGCTTACAGCGCCGGACCGCATCGTTATCGATGTGGATGGCGGCAACCTGTCCAAGCCACTCGATCAGCTGCCATTGAAAAACACGCCCATCTCCGGCGTCCGGGCGGCGAAGTACGACGCCGACACCCTGCGTGTGGTCATCGACCTGTCCGCTCAGGTAACACCCAAAAGCTTCACGCTGACGCCGAACCAACAGTACGGCCATCGCCTTGTCGTCGATCTTTTTGACTCGGGCGCCGATGCATCCAGTACCGCCAATGTTCCGGCAACGGTCACGCCGAGTACGCCGACAGCTCCAGTCTCGCCAACGCTTCCCTCGCTAAAGCTGCCGCCCATGCCCAGCAGCAAGCGTGACATCGTGGTTGCCATTGATGCCGGACATGGCGGCGAAGACCCGGGCGCGATCGGCCCGGGCAAGATTTACGAAAAGAGCGTGGTGTTGCAGATATCCAAGGAGTTGCAGCGCCAGATCAACGCTGAAAAGGGCTTTCGCGCGGAGCTGGTGCGAACCGGCGATTACTTCATCCCGTTACGCAAGCGCACCGAAATCGCTCGCAAGCAAGGTGCGGATCTTTTCGTGTCCATCCATGCCGATGCAGCCCCTCGTTCGGCGGCCTACGGTGCCTCGGTGTTTGCCCTTTCGGATCGCGGTGCGACGTCGGAGACGGCAAGATGGCTGGCGGACAGCGAAAACCGCTCCGACCTGATCGGCGGGGCGGGCAATGTAAGCCTTGGCGACAAGGATCAGATGCTCGCGGGCGTGCTGCTCGATCTGTCGATGACAGCGTCTCTGTCCTCCAGTCTGAACGTTGGGCAGAAGGTTTTGAGCAACATGGGCCGCGTCACGCCGTTGCATAAAAAGCGGGTCGAGCAGGCTGGGTTCATGGTGCTGAAGTCTCCGGATATTCCCTCGATCCTGGTAGAGACCGGCTTTATCTCCAACCCTTCCGAAGCGCGCAAGCTGCAGACGGCCTCGCATCAGCAGTCGCTGGCACGCTCCATTCACAGCGGCGTACGCCAGTTCTTCCATGAAAACCCACCGCCGGGCACATACGTCGCCTGGCTGCGCGATTCGGGCAAGATCGCCAGCGCGCCGCGGGAGCATGTGGTTCGCTCGGGTGAGAGCCTGGCGCTGTTGGCCGAGCGCTATCAGATCAGCCTGCCTGCGCTGCGCAGCGCCAATAGCCTGAAGAACGATGTCATCAAGGCTGGTCAGACGCTCAATATTCCTGCCACAACGCTGGCCGCACAGCCATGAGCGAGGCGGCGCGCATCCAGCTGCTAAGTCCGCGGCTGGCGAACCAGATTGCCGCCGGCGAAGTGGTCGAGCGCCCGGCCTCGGTCATCAAGGAGCTGCTTGAAAACAGCCTTGACTCCGGAGCCACCCGGATCGAAGTGGATGTCGAACAGGGCGGTGTGAAGCTGCTGCGCGTGCGCGACGATGGCTGCGGTATCCCCGCCGATGATCTTCCGTTGGCCCTGGCCCGGCACGCAACCAGCAAGATCCGCGACCTCGAAGACCTCGAGCGCGTGATGAGCCTTGGTTTTCGCGGCGAGGCCTTGGCCTCCATCAGTTCGGTATCACGACTGACCCTGACCTCACGCACGGCCGACGCAGCAGAGGCCTGGCAGGTAGAGACCGAAGGTCGCGATATGGGGGCGCGTGTTCAGCCCGCCGCACATCCGGTAGGTACCTCGGTCGAGGTCAGGGATCTTTTTTTCAACACGCCGGCACGACGTAAGTTTCTGCGTACCGAAAAAACCGAGTTCGATCATCTGCAGGAAGTGATCAAGCGCCTGGCTTTGGCGCGTTTCGATGTGGCGTTTCATTTGCGTCACAACGGCAAAGTAATTCTCGCACTGCATCCGGCCAATGATCCCGCCTCGCGCGGGCGTCGCGTGGCATCGGTGTGCGGCTCTGCGTTCCTTGAACAGGCGCTACCGGTCGAGATCGAACGCAACGGCTTGCATCTGTGGGGTTGGGTCGGACTGCCGACATTTTCTCGTAGTCAGGCCGATTTGCAGTATTTCTATGTGAACGGGCGCATGGTGCGCGACAAACTGGTCGCACATGCGGTGCGACAGGCCTACCGAGATGTGCTCTTCAACGGGCGTCATCCGACGTTCGTGCTGTTTCTGGATGTGGATCCGGCTGTTGTGGACGTCAATGTCCATCCGACCAAGCATGAAGTGCGCTTCCGTGATAACCGCATGGTGCATGACTTTCTCTACGGCACCCTGCATCGCGCCCTCGGTGATGTGCGTCCGGAGGATCAACTGGCCGCGCCGGCCAGCGTCGCGCAGGTTACCGGTCGCGATGCCGGAGAGTTCGCCGGACAGAATGAGATGAGTCTGGCTGCCAGTGTTCTGGAACAACCGCAGTCCCAGCCGGCATGGCGCGGCGTAGGCGCCGGCTATCAGGCGCCTCGGTCGTTGCCGACAGGCAATGTTTCGGAGGTGCAGGGCGCCTATCGTGAGTTCTTTTCGCCGCTTGCTGAGGCCAGCGCTACGGCGCTACCAGAAAGCCAGGACGACGTCCCTCCGCTCGGGTACGCGCTCGCCCAGCTCAAGGGTGTTTATATCCTTGCTGAAAATGCCCAGGGCCTGGTGTTGGTGGACATGCATGCCGCCCACGAGCGGATCATGTACGAACGTTTGAAAACAGCGATGGCTAGCGAAGGGCTGCGGGGCCAACCTTTGCTGGTGCCCGAGTCCATCGCCGTCAGTCAGCGCGAGGCCGATTGCGCCGAAGAGCACGCTCGCTGGTTTCAGATGCTCGGTTTCGAGCTCCAGCGCCTCGGTCCAGAGAGCCTGGCGATCCGCCAGATACCCTCGTTGCTCAAACAGGCCGAGGCTACGCGGCTTGTGCAGGATGTACTTGCCGACCTGCTTGAATACGGCACCAGTGATCGTATCCAGGCGCACCTCAACGAGTTGCTTGGCACCATGGCTTGTCACGGTGCAGTCCGTGCGAATCGGCGCCTTACGCTGCCAGAAATGAACGGCCTGTTGCGCGACATGGAGCAGACCGAGCGTAGCGGGCAGTGCAACCATGGGCGTCCGACTTGGACGCAGCTTGGTATGGGCGATCTCGATAAGCTGTTCCTTCGGGGTCGATGAGCGGCCTTCGGAACTTCACTCTAGGCGATCAGTTTGCAAGTTACAGCTTGCTCTCCCACCAATCGGTCACGGTAGTACGAGCGTCTGATGAGTCAGCTTCCCCCCGCCATTTTTCTTATGGGTCCCACAGCCGCTGGCAAGACCGATCTTGCGATTGAGCTCGCGCGGTCGTTGCCTTGCGACCTGATCAGCGTTGACTCGGCACTGGTATATCGCGGCATGGACATCGGTACAGCCAAGCCCTCAGCTGAGCTGCTTCATGAATTCCCTCACCGGTTGATCGATATCCGGGATCCCGCACAGAGCTATTCGGCCGCCGACTTCGTCGCCGATGCGCTGGCGGCGATGGAGGCGAGTACCAGCAAGGGGCGCATTCCGCTACTGGTTGGCGGCACCATGCTCTACTTCAAGGCCCTGCTCGATGGGCTGGCCGACATGCCCGCTGCGGATACTGCTGTCCGCGCCGAACTGGAGGCGCTGGCGCAGCGCGAGGGGCTCGCGGCCTTGCATCGCCTCCTGGTTGAAGTGGACCCGGAATCTGCGACGCGGATCCATCCCAATGATCCACAACGGCTGATCAGGGCGCTGGAGGTCTATCGAGTCAGCGGAATGACCATGACTCAGCATCGTGCACGACAGCGCGAGCAAAAAGCCGGAGACGGCGCGCCAGACAGCGGCGTCTTGCCTTATACTGTCGCGCAGTTGTCCGTTGCGCCCGCGCAGCGACAGGTCCTGCATCAGCGTATCGAACGACGCTTCGTGGCTATGGTTGAACAGGGCTTCGTCGCAGAGGTCGAAATGCTTCGCGAGCGCGGTGATCTGCATCCCGAACTGCCTTCCATGCGTGCCGTAGGCTATCGTCAGGTCTGGAACTACCTGGAGGGCGCCTGCTCTCGGGAGGAGATGGTCCAGCGTGGCGTAATCGCGACTCGGCAGCTGGCCAAGCGTCAACTGACCTGGCTGAGGGGATGGGAGGGAGTTCACTGGCTGGAAAGTTCAGCCTGCGACAATCTGCCGCGAGCATTGAAATGCTTGGAGCGGCTCACCATATTGAGCTGACACTGTAGTTTGACCGGCTATCCTCAATACTGATTTGGCTGTGTCTGATTCTAAATAACTAATGAAAAGATCCTTTAAGGAGTGCGGCACATGTCAAAAGGGCATTCGCTACAAGACCCTTACCTGAACACCCTGCGTAAGGAACGCGTTCCGGTTTCCATTTATCTGGTCAACGGTATCAAGCTTCAAGGCCAGATCGAGTCATTCGACCAATTCGTCATTCTCCTGAAGAACACAGTCAGCCAGATGGTATACAAGCACGCCATCTCGACCGTCGTTCCTGGCCGTCCTGTACGTCTGCCTGCTACTGGCGACGCGGAGCAGTCCGAGGCGGGTAACGACTAAAGGGGGCTTTCATTGTTCTTCGAACGTCCCGGTGGTGGAGAGCGGGCTATCCTGGTTCACCTGGATGGCCAGGATCCCGCGGCGCGTGAAGATCCCCAGGAGTTTCGTGAGTTGGCGCGTTCAGCTGGCGCCGACGCTGTTGGCTTCGTCAATGTCGCTCGGCATCAGCCCTCGGCCAAGTTCCTGATCGGCAGCGGCAAGGTCGACGAACTCCATGACCTCGTCAAGGACGGCGAGGTCGAGCTGGTCATCTTCAATCACACTCTGACGCCAAGCCAGGAGCGCAACCTAGAGCGCGCTCTGGAGTGTCGTGTGCTGGATCGAACCGGCCTGATTCTCGATATCTTCGCCCAACGTGCGCGTACGCATGAGGGGAAGTTGCAGGTCGAACTGGCTCAGCTTGAGCACATGAGTACGAGGCTGGTGCGAGGCTGGACGCATCTGGAGCGGCAGAAAGGGGGTATTGGCTTGCGCGGGCCGGGTGAGACTCAGCTTGAGACCGACCGGCGGCTGTTACGCGTACGAATTCGGCAGATCAAGCAGCGTCTCGAGAAGGTGCGTGGTCAGCGCGAACAAGCGCGGCGCGGGCGGCGACGTGCTGATATACCGGTCGTTTCCCTGGTTGGATATACCAACGCCGGCAAGTCCACGCTGTTCAATGCCCTAACTGAATCCGATGTGTACGCGGCAAATCAACTGTTTGCGACACTCGATCCTACCTTGCGTCGTCTTGAGCTCGGCGATCTGGGGCCGATCGTGCTTGCCGATACGGTGGGCTTCATCCGGCATTTGCCTCACAAATTGGTCGAATCCTTCCGGGCGACGCTCGAAGAGTCGAGTAATGCGGACCTGCTGCTCCATGTCATCGATGCTCACGAGCCTGAGCGCGACCAGCAGATCGAACAGGTGCTGGCTGTGCTGACCGAGATTGGTGCTCATGAGCTGCCGACTCTCGAGGTCTATAACAAGGTCGATCTGCTGGAAGGTATCGAACCCCAGATCCAACGTAATGCCGATGGTGTGCCACAGCGAGTATGGGTCTCTGCGCAGCTGGGTCTTGGTCTGGATCTCTTGAAACAGGCCGTCGCTGAATTGCTCGGTAATGATCTTTTTGTGGGTACGCTTCTGCTTCCTCAGCAGCTCGGCCGCTTGCGAGCACAATTATTCGATCTCGGCGCGGTTCAGTCAGAAAAACATGACGAAGAAGGTGGCAGCCTGCTCGATGTGCGGTTGCAGCGGGTTGAGCTGCATCGGTTGATCAGTCGAGCTGGCCTCGAGGTGGAGCAGTTCTTCGAGCAACACACTTTGCAATAAAGCTTGGAGGGCTTTTAAGCCGTTCGTTCCGGGCTTTCGGTAGCATTGGCGGGCGCGCCGTTGGCGCGCCTTTAGCTTTATCTGAATGGAGAGCGCTATGGCTTGGAATGAGCCGGGTGGCAACTCGAATAACCAGGATCCCTGGGGTAGCGGTGGCGGTGGTCGTCGCGGCGGTGGCGGTGGCGATCAGAAAGGTCCGCCGGACCTGGATGAAGCTTTCCGCAAATTGCAGGACAGCCTTAACGGCATGTTCGGCGGCAAGAAACGTGGCGGCGGATCGTCGAGCGGTGGTTCAGGCCGTCGTGGTGGCTTCGGGCTTATCTGGATTGGGCTGGTGGTGCTGCTCGCCGTCTGGCTCTTCAACGCGATTTATATTGTCGACGAGCAAGAACAGGCGGTGGTGCTGCGCTTTGGTAAGTACCATGAGACTGTTGGGCCGGGTCTGAACATATATTTCCCGCCTTTCGATCGCAAGTTTCAGGCAAACGTTACCCGCGAGCGCTCCTACAGCAAGCAGGGCCAGATGCTGACGGAAGATGAGAACATCATCGAGGTTCCGCTTACCGTTCAGTACAAGATCAGCGATCTGCAGGCGTTCGTACTTAACGTTGAAGATCCCGAATCATCTCTGCAGCATGCTACTGACAGCGCCGTTCGCCATGTGGTGGGCTCGACGGCAATGGATCAGGTGCTGACTGAAGGTCGTGAGGCCATGGCTGGCGAGGTGAAGGACCGTTTGCAGCGTTTCCTCGATAACTACGGAACCGGCATCATCGTCACGCAGGTCAACCTGCAAAGTGCTGCAGCGCCACGTGAGGTGCAGGAAGCATTCGATGACGTGATCCGTGCACGCGAGGATGAACAGCGTGAGAAGAATCAGGCTGAGTCCTATGCCAATGGCGTGATTCCAGAGGCGCGTGGTCAAGCCCAGCGCATGCTTGAAGAAGCGAGCGGTTATCGTGATGCAGTAATTTCCCGGGCTCAGGGTGAAGCGGATCGCTTCTCCAAGCTGGTTACCGAGTACCGCAAGGCGCCCGATGTAACCCGTGAGCGTCTGTATCTCGAGACCATGCAGGAAGTGATGACCAGTACCAGTAAGGTTCTGGTCACAGGCGAGAGCGGTCAGAACAATCTGCTGTACCTTCCATTGGACAAGATGATCAACAGCCGTTCAGCTTCGTCCGAAGGTTCTTCCGCAGTATCGACTTCGGGCGCTTCGACTCAGACGACGCGTCTGCCGCCGGAGCTCGACCCGCGTGAAGTACGTACAAGGGAGGTCCGCTAATGGGTAACAAGTCTCTGACCGCCCTTATCGTGGGTGTGGTGCTGGCGATTGTGGCGTGGAACAGTTTCTACATCGTTTCGCAAACGGAACGTGCAGTGCTGCTGCGCTTCGGCCGTATCGTCGAGCCTGACGTGAAGCCGGGTCTTCATCTGAAGATTCCGTATGTGAACAGCGTGCGCAAGTTCGATGCGCGTCTGATGACTCTTGATACCACCACGTCTCGCTTTCTGACGCTGGAGAAGAAGGCTTTGATGGTCGATTCGTATGCCAAGTGGCGTGTGGACGATGCAGAGCGTTTCTACACGGCGACTTCGGGTATGAAGCAGATTGCCGACGAGCGTCTTGCGCGTCGTCTTGAGGCTGCACTGCGTGATCAGTTCGGTAAGCGCACCTTGCATGAGTCTGTGTCTGGTCAGCGTGACGAGTTGATGAGTCTGGTGACCAACAGTCTCAATCGTGCCGCGCAGCAAGAGCTGGGTATCGAAGTCGTTGACGTTCGCGTCAAGGGTATCGATCTCCCCCGCGAGGTGAATCGCAGCGTGTTCGAGCGGATGAGTTCCGAGCGTGAGCGCGAGGCACGTGAGCATCGCGCGAAAGGTAAGGAATTGGCCGAAGGCATTCGCGCCGATGCTGATCGTCAGCGTCGCGTGTTGTTGGCTGAGGCGTTCCGAGAGGCGGAGGAGTTGCGTGGTGATGGTGATGCGCAGGCGGCGGCAATCTATGCCTCTGCCTATGGCCAGGACCGCGAATTCTACTCTTTCCATCGGAGCCTCCAGGCTTACCGTGAAAGCTTCGCGAACAAGGAAGATGTCTTGGTGCTTGACCCGAACAGCGATTTCTTCCGCTATCTGGAGTCCGCTACCGCACGATGATGCGAGGGGCATCCGGCTGGACGAATTCCGTCCACCGGGTGACCCGCCGTCGAAACGTTGTTATGATCCGCGAGCCGGGGAAAACCCGGCTTTTTTGCGTCTGCAGCCAGTGGAGCAGGCGATCCGGGCATGGTCAGCCATGCTGAAGCTCCTAGCGGGGCGTGGCGATATCGCCATTGTTAAAACACAATCGCACGCGACCGATGGGCGGCTCAGGCTGTAGCCCCGGTGTTCGTCTGCTTGACTAGGCTTGCCGTATCGAGAGGTGAATGGCGAAATGGCAACGGTAGACCGCTGGCTCCTGCCAGATGGCATCGAAGAGGTGCTGCCGCCCGAGGCGGCACGTATCGAGACTGCACGACGTCGAGTGCTGGACCTGTTCCAATGCTGGGGTTACGAGCTGGTGATCACCCCTCATGTGGAGTTCCTGGAGTCGCTGCTCACGGGCGCCGGGCAGGACCTTGATCTCAAGACTTTCAAGGTCGTTGATCCGTTGTCCGGCCGGCAGATGGGGCTTCGTGCGGATATTACCCCGCAGGTGGCGCGCGTAGACGCGCATACATTGCGCCGCGACGGTCCCAGTCGCCTCTGTTATGCCGGCAGCGTGCTGCACGCCAAGCCGCATGCGCTCGCCACTTCGAGAAGTCCCATACAGTTGGGCGCCGAACTCTATGGTGACAGCAGTACCTCCAGTGATCTGGAAGTCATAAGCCTGATGCTGGAGACCCTCGCGCTTGCCGAGGTGCCCGATGTGCACATGGATCTCGGGCATGTGGGCATCTACCGCGGCCTGGCTCGTGCGGCAGGGCTCTCGGGACACGCCGAGCAGCAACTTTTCGATGCGTTGCAGCGCAAGGCCATGGATGAGATTGCGGACCTGACCGCAGATGTCGAGCCGTCTCTGGCTAAGATGCTGCGGGCGCTTGCAAGGCTCTGTGGCGGTCGCGAGGCGCTCGATGATGCGCGAGAGCAGCTTGCTGGGGCGCCTGATGGGGTGATCGAATCGCTGGATGGCCTGGCGCAGATCGCTGATCAGCTGGCGGCTCGCTATCCCGATCTGCCGCTATATTTCGACCTGGGTGAACTGCGCGGCTATCACTATCACACGGGTGTCGTCTTCGCCGTGTTCGTTCCGGGGGTTGGTCAGTCCATCGCCCAAGGCGGACGCTATGACGACATCGGCGCTGACTTTGGTCGCGCACGTCCGGCTACCGGGTTTTCTACGGATCTAAAAACCCTGGTCGGTCTCGGCAATGCCGAGCTCGTCGCGCCTGTAGTCGGTGTGTGGGCGCCGCATGGAACGGATCAGGCGTTATGGCAGGAAATTGTTCGCCTGCGTGTGCAGGGCGAGCGAGTTGTGCAGGCGCTGGAGGGGCAGAATCGAGATGCGGCCCTGAGCGCTTGCTGTGACCGGCAGCTAGTGTTTCAAGGCGGCTCCTGGGTTGTTGCGCCGTTAGCTCGCTGAGCCGATCGTCCAGAATTGATTTCTCCCGATTTTTCGCCGGTCATGGCCGGTATGCTTCGCCAAGAGGACAAGGTTTATGGGTAAGAATGTCGTGGTCCTGGGCACCCAGTGGGGTGATGAGGGCAAGGGCAAGATTGTCGATCTGCTGACCGACCAGGCAGCGGCCGTGGTTCGTTTCCAGGGCGGCCACAACGCCGGTCACACTCTGGTCATCGATGGAGAAAAAACCGTTCTGCATCTGATTCCTTCGGGGATCTTGCGTGAGAACGTGCAGTGCCTGATCGGCAATGGTGTTGTCGTTGCGCCCGATGCGCTGATGCGCGAGATCGCCAAGCTGGAAGAAAAGGGCGTACCAGTGCGCGAGCGGCTGCGCATCAGTCCAGCCTGTACGTTGATCCTGCCGTACCACGTGGCGCTGGATCAGGCGCGCGAGGCCTCTCGCTCCGAGGGCAAAATCGGTACGACCGGTCGCGGAATCGGCCCTGCTTATGAAGACAAGGTTGCTCGTCGTGGTCTGCGGATTGGTGATCTGTTCAATCCGGAGCGCTTTGCGGTCAAGCTGCGTGAGCTGCTGGAATATCACAACTTCATCCTGCAGAACTTCTACAAGGTCGAGCCGGTTGATTTCCAGAAAACGCTGGACGAGGCGCTAGGCTACGCAGAAATCCTCAAGCCTATGATGACCGATGTGTCTGCGCGCCTGCATGAGCTGCGCAAGCAGGGCGCTCGCATCATGTTCGAGGGCGCCCAAGGGTCGCTGCTTGATATCGATCACGGTACTTACCCCTATGTGACCAGCTCCAGCACTACAGCTGGCGGCACTGCAACGGGTTCGGGTTTTGGTCCGCTGTACCTGGATTACATTCTGGGCATTACAAAAGCTTACACCACCCGGGTCGGTTCCGGGCCGTTCCCGACGGAGCTATTCGATGACGTGGGTGCTCGGCTTGCTGAGCGCGGCCACGAATTCGGCTCTACCACTGGGCGTGCGCGCCGCTGCGGTTGGTTCGATGCGGTCATCCTGCGTCGTGCCATCGAGATCAACAGTGTGTCTGGCATCTGTCTGACCAAGCTGGACGTACTCGACGGTCTGGAAACGATTCGTATATGCGTGGCGTACAAGGATCGCAATGGCGAAATGCTGGTGGATGCGCCGACCGATGCGGATAGCTATCAGGGGCTGCAGCCTGTCTACGAAGACCTGCCTGGCTGGAGCGAGTCCACAGTTGGTGTGAAGTCGCTGGAAGAGCTGCCCGATAATGCTCGTGCGTACATCAAGCGTATCGAGGAGCTCGTCGAGGCGCCGGTAGACATCATTTCCACCGGACCGGATCGCAACGAAACCATCGTGCTGCGTCACCCATACGCCTAAGTCGCCGTGTAATGAAAAAACCGCCTTTTGGCGGTTTTTTCATATTTGGCAATTATAGATAGTGCGAGCCGATGACTTGTTGATTGCCCAAGCTCAGGGGCAATCGAGGTTCGCAGGCTGAAACGAGAAAACCGAGCCATTGGCTCGGTTTTTTCTGAAGAGTGGTGCCCAGGAGAAGACTCGAACTTCCACGATGTTGCCATCGCTAGGACCTGAACCTAGTGCGTCTACCAATTCCGCCACCTGGGCACATTGCGATGATTGCTCACCGGCTTTTGTCGATTGCTGGTCGAGGCCGACAAACCCCGTGTATATGAGACGCTTTGAGCAACTGCTAGCATCTCATCGTATTAAATGGTGCCCAGGAGAAGACTCGAACTTCCACGATGTTGCCATCGCTAGGACCTGAACCTAGTGCGTCTACCAATTCCGCCACCTGGGCACTGCAAACGATGATACTTCGTCGTTTCCGTGTTACAACGTCTACCAGACATTGTGGGCGCGAACTATACGGGCGGGGTTATGCCTTGTAAAGCCCCGGTCAGGAAAAATAATTCGCGCGAAAGCTGCCGTGCGCATGCGTTTCGCGCTTCAATAGATATAGGGCGTTCTGCCTCTATAAATGAATGAAAGGTGACATCTCTTAATGGCCGATTGGCAATCCC
>NZ_JAMOIC010000026.1 GCF_024448895.1 Stutzerimonas stutzeri | reverse complement strand
ATCGGTGAAGGCGCCAAGGCCTCGCTGAGCGCGTTCGACCACCTGATCCGCAGCTCCGTAGAAGACTGATAGCAGCGGTAAAGATAAAAGGGGGAGCAGATCCAATCTGCTCCCCCTTTTTCGTTGTGTCTGCAGAGCCGTGTAGTCGTGCTGGATTGCAAAAAGAAGGATAGATAGACGACATCCAATGTCTATTCCTTTACACCGGAACCGCTTTGGCTCGGGTGATAACGAGCGAAACGGGCGGTATCAGCCGCTCGCCGCGCATGTATCAGCAGTCCATGGAGCAAGCCCACCGATGATCAATGCGGATACGCCGCAAACGCCCCGAGGGGCTGTAGTGACCTTGGCCAATCGGCCTAGCGAACCCTTGCACGAGAAAACCGTGCACGAGCAACTTGCCAGGCGTCTCGCGTCGCTTCAGGGCATGACCTTCCTCGGCGAATACGATAGCAACGTCGAATATTCGCAATCACTGTACTTCGTTCCATCCGGCACTATCGTTGGCACCAAAGCAGCGCGCGAACTGGGTCTCGATGGTGAAGAAGGCCTGTTCGGCGGTGTAGTGCCGCAGCCATTCGTTCAGACCAAGGCCATCACTCATCCGCTGGTTCGCCCGGATGCCGATGCACCCATCGGCTGGTCTCGCGACTTCGTCAGTCGAGTCATCGGCAGCGTACTACCGGGGTACAGCGTGTTCTCGCTGAACGATGCGCGCGAAGCCGGACGCCGGCTGCTGCATGAAGGGGCGGTGAGGCTCAAACCGGTACGCGCCACCGGCGGGCGGGGACAAGAGCGGATCACGACTGTGCAATCGCTGGACCAAGCTCTGGAGCACATCGATGAGACAGAGCTGGCGCAGTACGGGCTCGTGCTCGAAGCCAACCTGGAGCATGTAATTACCTTCAGCGTGGGGCAGGTTCGGGTTGCTGGGAGCACGCTGAGTTATTACGGGACCCAGCGGCTCACGACCGATAACTCGGGTGAGACGGTTTATGGCGGCTCCGACCTGGTGATTTCCAATGGCGATTTCGATGCATTAATGGCGCTCGACCTCCCGGAAAAGGCACGGCTGGCGGTGTCACAGGCCCAAGTCTACGACGACGCGGCCTCGGCATGCTTTCGAGGCTTCTTCGCCTCACGTCGCAATTACGACATCGCTCAGGGAATCGATGGTCGAGGCCGCGCCTGTTCGGGTGTGCTTGAGCAATCCTGGCGAATCGGCGGGGCCAGTGGCGCGGAGATAGCAGCACTTGATGCGTTCAGGCAGGGCACGACCGGTGCCGTCCGCGCGTCCACGGTCGAGGTCTACGGAGAAGCGCAGACGATTCCAGACGGCGCTACGGTGCTGTTCCGCGGCGAGGACGCCGAAGTCGGCTTCATCACCAAATACGTAACGGTGGAGGCATATGGCAACCCAAAGTGAATGCGTTGACATCCTGGTTGACGACGAACATATCGCGGGTACCTTTCTCTCGCCGCCGACCAAGCTGCCCGGCGTGCTGTTCGTGCACGGCTGGGGTGGCAGTCAGGAACGCGACCTGTCGCGCGCGCGTGGTATTGCGGGCCTGGGCTGCATCTGCCTGTCGTTCGACTTGCGTGGTCATGCCCTGACCCTGGCGCAGCAGCAGACGGTCACGCGCGAGCACAATCTGAATGATCTGCTTGCCGCTTATGACTTGCTGGCGCAGCACCCCAATATCGACCCGTCCGCAATCGCCGTGGTTGGCACCAGCTACGGAGGCTACCTTGCGGCATTGTTGACCACGTTGCGGCCAGTGAAATGGCTCGCGCTGCGCGTTCCGGCGTTGTATGCGGACGATGACTGGATAGTGCCGAAACGGCAGCTGAATCGTGATTTTCTCAATCAGCTGCGGGGCCGCCGCGTCACGCCGGAGGAGAACCGGGCGTTGGCGGCCTGTGCAGAGTTTCGTGGAGACGTGCTCATCGTCGAGTCCGAGCATGATCATCTGGTTCCGCACAGCACTATCATGAGCTACCGGGCTGCGTTTCATCAGACGCACTCGCTGACGCACCGGATCATTCTCGGCGCGGATCACGCGTTGAGCACCGAATGCTGTCAGAAGGCCTACACCGATATCCTGGTGAAATGGGCAACCGAGATGGTGGTAGGCGCGCGTCTGGATCAGCAGGAAGGCGTGGCTGCAGCCAACAGGATTTCCTAGCCCGGCGGGGCGGGTGGCTGAATGGGGCCGACGAAGCGGCTCCAGCGTCGATCGAGCACCTGTTGCTTGAGCACTTCGATCACGTCGACCAGCAATTCTTCGAGCGCAAGATCGGTGTGTTCGTCCTGATAAACCCAGGCTTCGAAGAATTCATCAGCCAGACTGCGCGCCAGCCGTTGGAATTGCGGGCTCTGTAGTCCTTCTGCCGCACCTTGCAGCAGGCGTGCGGCAATATCGGCCAGGGCTTCGTCGAGCGTATCGGCAACGCGACCGCCCATGGGCAGCCGCCGCAGGCTGGTCACTTCCGGATTGTTAAGCAGCGCCTGGTGAATAAGCCCGCCCACGTAGCCTTCGATGGCTCCCCGATTGTCCCGATAACCGCTCTCAAGCATGCTTTGCATGCGCCGGGACAGATCATTGAGCAAGCGTTCCTTGCGCGGCCTCACCACCTCTTCGAGCAGCCTGCGGGAAAGATCATCGCTGGCGCCGATCTCTTGTTGCATGCGGCTGAACAGCCGAACCATGACTCGGTCCGACAACTCTTCGAGCAACAGTGAGTAGTAGCGATGGACCACGCCGAAAATTGCCCAGCGGCGCATGTCGATCAGGCCTAGCCGTTGCAGGCGAATCAACAGGCTGCCGACGCGCAAGACGCGTAGCCAGCGGAAGCCCGTCAGCGGAATGCAGCCGAGCACGTCGTACCAGTGTGCGAACGGGTAGTAATACCAGCGAGCGTAGCGTCGCTCGAACAGTGCGATCGTCCAGCCGAGCAGTACGTCGAGGACGAAGATCGATACGAAGCCCAGATCGATGAGCTGGAAGTTGCTATGAATGGTGGCGTCGTATCGCTGATGAAGGTCAGGCAGCCAGTTAGCCAGTGCCTGATTGATCGGCGGCACGATGAACAGGCTGTCTAATACGATCAGCCCCAAGTTGATGCAGACCAGCAGGACGATGAACACTTCCCACGCCGCGTGCAGCCCGTCACGCAGGCGCTCGCGATGGTCCGCAGTCGGCTCAGTCATTGGTTTGGGTTTCGGCGCTGGCAGGAGCGCTGGCGGCATGCCAGAGAATTTCGGCGCAGCCCTGACGGCGCGCGATCAGCCTGGCCACCACGAAGAACAGGTCAGACAGGCGATTGAGATAAGCCAGTCCAACCGCACGTAACGGCTCGATGGCGTTGAGCTGCTGACAGCGGCGTTCACTGGTACGAGCCATGCTCCGGCACAGGTGGGCGAGGGCGATCAGGCGTGTTCCGCCGGGCATGATGAAATCCTCTAGCGGCCCGAGCTCCTGATTCCAGTGATCGATGGCAGCCTCCAATCGAGCCACCTCGGCATCTGTCAGTGCCTGATATTCCGGCATTGCCAGCTCGCCCCCCAGATCGAAGAGGCGATGCTGACAAGGACTGAGCACTTCGATCAGCTCGGCGAGGGCCGGCCAGCGGGTCTGGGCTTCGGCGAGCTCAGCCAATAGCAGCCCAAGCTGGCTGTTGAGCGTATCGATTTCACCCATCGCCTCGATCCGCGGATGATCCTTTGGCACGCGTCGGCCGTCGGCCAGGCCGGTTTCGCCGGCATCACCGGTGCGTGTGTAGATCTTCGAGAGTCTGTTGCCCATCTGTAATTCCTTGGTTCAGCTCGTGGGAGTATCTGAGGCCGATGTCAGCGGCAGGCGCAGGGTGAACGTCGTTCCCTGCTCGGGTCTGCTCTGCACTTCCATCTGGCCCTTGTGATTATTGGTGATGATGAAATACGAAACGGAAAGGCCCAGCCCGGTTCCCTGACCCACCTCTTTGGTCGTGAAGAAAGGCTCGAAAATCCGTTTGCGGATGTTCTCCGGAATGCCGCCGCCATTGTCTTCGACCTGGATCTCGGCCCATGGCGGGTTCAGCCGGGTACGCAGAATGATCTGCCCGCGGCCTCGTTCCGGATGCTGGTGGATTGCCTGTGCGGCGTTTTTCAAGAGGTTCAGCAGCACCTGCTCCAGTTCGTTGCCAATGCACGGCACCCGATCGACCTGCGGATCGAAGTCACGGACGATCTCGATGGAACGGAAATCGAAACCGTCCATCAATGCGAAGTCGTTGCCGGCGATCTCCAGCGCCTGATCGATGAGTATCGGCAACTGGCACTCGGCCAGCTGCCGGTTGCTCAGGCGGCTGAAGCTCAGCATGTGACTGACGATTTTCGCGGCCCGCGAACCTGCCTGTTGAATGCCGTCGAGCAGCTGAGGAATTTCCCGTCGTTGCAGGTACTGATTGACCGCCGATAGCGAGACCCCAGTTTCCTCAGCGGCTTCGCGGTTGCGTTCCAGATCCGGCGACAGCCGTCGGCGTATGTTCTGTGCATTGTGCAAAATGGCGCCGAGCGGGTTGTTGATCTCATGGGCCATGCCGGCGGCGAGGCTGCCCACCGAAAGCATCTTCTCCGACTGCACCATGATTTCTTCCATGTTGATGCGATCGGTGATGTCGTCGATGCGGATGACCACGCCACGCCCGCCGCCGCCCATCAGCGGATAGAGCGTCAGCGCGTAATGTCGGGGTTCGTCGTTGAAGGTCCAGGTGACGCGCTCGATCTTCTCGACCTGATGGTGTTCGGATGTCCGGCGGATCTGAGTCAGGAAGGGCCGTAGCGGTTCGAAGGCGATGAATACCGGTTGGTTCAGGGCATCGTCGATGGATGTTCCGGACAGGGCGCTGGCCTGCTGATTCCACTGGGTCACGTAGAGCTGCTCGTCCAGCGCGATAAGGACCGAGGGCATGGAGTCGATAATGCTGTTGAGGTAATTCTGGAACCCGGTGAGCTTCTTCTCGATCTTGCTGCGGACCTGAACCTCCAGCTCGAGCTTGCGGTTGGAATGCCGGGTTTCTTCTGCCAGCCCCTGGGCGTGGTCGAAGGCTTCCTGAGCGTCGTCACGGGCGCGTTTGAGCTGCTGCTCGCGGGCCTCCATACGCGACAGCATTGTGTTGAACGCATCTGCCAGATTGCCAATCTCATCCCGGTTTCTAGGGGTCGCGCGCAGCGAATAGTCTTCCTCCCGCGTGACCTGGCGGGACAGCGCTTCGAGATCCCGGATCGGCCGGGTGATCAGCCTTCGAATCTGCCGTGCGACCAGCGCCCATAGCAGCACACTGGCCAGCAGAATGGCCAGACTTGCCGTGAAGGTGCCGGTATAGAAGGCTCCAGGCAATTCGCTACTGGCGACGATCAGCAGATGGCCCGGCGGACCTGCGGTTTGCGGCAGTTCAACGAGCAGGTTGGCGCGCATCTCGCTCTTTTGCCACGCCGGCAACGCGTTGATCTGCTCTGGCAAGTCCAGTGCGTCGCCGCGAAATAGCTGGGCCAGACGCCTGCCCGTGTTGTCGTAGATCACCGCTGCGCGCAGCGGCGCATAGTCGTGCAGCTTCTGTAACAGCTCGTCAGCGGCTGATTCGGACGCGAGGGCGCGATTACTGAGTTCGGGCGTGGCGAGCAGGGCGCCCAGGGTATGCATGGCTTGCGGCGCGACGCTCTGGCGAGAAATCCAGTAGGCCGCACTAATGAAGGCGAGGTTGGACACCAGCAGCACCGCTGCGAGCAGTACGAGCAGGGCGATCAGCAGCTTGCGGCCGACCGGAAGATTTTCAAGGCGCTGGCGCAGGGTCATGGCAGCCACGGGCACGAAGGGTGTTGCAGCAGGGTAGCGGTGCCTCAGTCCGCGGGCAATCCGCGCAGCTCAAGGAATGCCTGGAGCTGTTCCAGAAGAGTCGCGAGCCTGGGTGTTACCACTCCGTGCTGTTGCGCTACGCGGCATGCCTGGCCAATCAGAAAACTCACTTCGGTGCGGCGCCCGTTCCGTACGTCCTGGTGCATCGATGAGTAATTGTTAGCAGTCGCTTCGATGACCTTCAACACTTCATCTTCGAGGTCGAAGGCTGCATCGGCCTGTTGGCAGGCCCGCAACAGGTCGCCGAGCTCGTCGCAGAGTGAACTCAGCTGCTCGCGGTGGGCCGGCAGGGCGCCGTTGCGACAATCATGAAGAACGCTCAACGGGTTGATCGCACAGTTGATTGCAAGCTTGCGCCACAACTTGCTCATGATGTCGTCGGTCCAGGCATGAGGAATCCCTGCCTGTTCCAGCTCGGCGAGCCACGGCGCTGGCTCAAGATTGAGGGGATCGCCCAGCCAATTCTGCCCTTGACCGGCGTGGACGATACCGAAGTCGTCCTGACGATAGGCGCCTTCGGTGCTGGATATGAAGATGCATCGGCTGTCGGGCCAGCGCTCTGCGATCGCCTGCTGGCTGCCTAGGCCATTCTGCAAGAGAAGAATTTCCGCTCCAGCAGCCAGTCGTGATGCGACCTCGGCCACGGCTGCCTCGGCGTCGTAGGCCTTGCAGGCTACAAGCAGTCGTTCAATTGGGGTGTTCGTATCGGGTAGCTCTGCGGGGACAGGATAACGACAGGATTTACCAGTCTCGCTCAGCGCCAGACCGCCCGCGTTATGGTAGTCCTCCAGTCGTTGTGGGCTGCGCAGGATCAGACGCAGCGGTACGCCTGCTCGAAACAAGCGGGTCGCCCAGAGCCCGCCAAGGCTCCCGGCGCCGAGTACATGCCAGGTCACGACCGTCAGCCCGGCTGCTTGTAGCGCAGTGGCACGATTCGTCCCGTGGCATAGGCGTCCGGCAGCAGCGCCTCGGCGCGATCGATGATCATCACTGTGTGGACCGGTAATACGCTTGCGTCGAGGCTGACCATTCCAATACCGGCCTTGATAGAGATAAATCCCTCGCTGGTCTTGAATGCTTTGAGATTGAGCCCTTCATGAAGCCGTTTGAAGCTGCTCGGCGAGCACGCGCGAAGATCGTCGATCAAGGTGACTACACCGAAATGCCGATCATCCAGACGGGTCAGGACGTCCAATGGACGAACCAGTTGTTGCAGGCGCCGTGCTACGCCTCGCAGTAGCTCATGGTGAAACGCTAGGCCGTAGCGTTCCCGCTGGCTGGTTATTTCGGGCAGCCCGATCACCAGGTAGCAAAGGGCGCCGCCACGGCTTTCGATCTGGCGCAGGCTGTCGCCGAGCCGCTGCTCAAGGTAGCGTCGATTGCCAATGCCAGTCACCGGGTCGATCAGGTTGCGTTGTTCAAGGCTTGCAATGTTCTCGGTCAGGAGCCGGTTTTCCCGCATCAGGCGCTGCAGCGAGCCACATAGCCGATCCGCTGCGTAAACCCGTGGAACCAGCTGGTCGTTCATGACCGATTTGCCGATAAAGTCGTCCACGCCGTGATCGAACGCCTTGCTCAGCACATCCTGACCGTCACGGCCGGTAAGCAGGATGATGTAGGTGTAATGATCGGACATCTCGTCCTGTTGCCGGACTTGGGTGGTCAGTTCCAGTCCGTCCATCTCCGGCATCAGCCAGTCGGCCAATAGCACGTTAGTGGGGCGTTGTTCGATCAGCTCCAATGCCGCGCTGGCGCTGTTGGCGAAGCGGACATCTTCATATCCCGCCTTGGCCAGCGCGCGCCCTATCATCACGCTGGAAAACTTGGCGTCGTCGACCACCAGGATGCTGAGTTGGGGGTTGGGCATGTACGGACTCGATGAGGGATGTGACCCTGAAGGTGGGTGGTCGGGTCTTATTGCCCTGAACCGTTATAATGATGGCCCATTTGAACCGTCAAGCTAAGCGCGCTGGGTCACACCCTTGCGCCGTTTCCATCAGGAGGAAGCCCCATGCCCTCGTTCGACGTGGTGTCCGAACTGGACAAACACGAAGTGACCAACGCCATCGAGAATGCCACCAAGGAACTTGAGCGGCGTTACGACCTGCGTGGCAAAGGCAGTTTCGAACTCAAGGAACTGACCGTCAATCTGACCGCCGATGCTGATTTCCAATTGGAGCAGATGCTGGAAATCCTCAAGTTGAGCCTGGTCAAGCGCAAGATCGATATCCAATGCCTCGAATTCAAGGATCCTTACCCGTCTGGTAAATCGGTCAAGCAGGAAGTCATGCTGCGCGAAGGGATCGACAAGGAGCTGGCGAAAAAGATCGTCGCGCATATCAAGGACGCCAAGCTCAAGGTACAGGCTGCCATCCAGGGTGAGCAGGTCCGCGTCACCGGTAAGAAGCGCGATGATCTGCAAGAAGGTATCGCACTTCTTCGTGCCAAGGATTTCGGCATGCCGTTGCAGTTCAACAACTTCCGTGATTGAGTCTTAGCCCGCGCAACCGCGCGTACTTCCCCGCATTAACCGAGCGACTGGCCTGGAAAGGTGCGCTCGGTGTTCCAAGGAGTCTCCTCGCTAATGGATTTCAGTGTCGATTATCTGGTTGAGCTTTCCGAAGCCTGGTTGCCGATCGTTATTCAGTATGGCGCTCAGGTCGCGCTTGCGCTCTTTACCTTTCTACTCGGTTGGTGGTTGATCAACAAGTTTGTTGCCAAGGTCGGCAACTTGTTGAAGCGCCGCCAGGTCGATCCATCGTTACACGGCTTCATCGAAAGTCTCTCGAGCATCGTGCTCAAGGCGCTGCTGCTGATAAGCGTGGCTTCGATGATCGGGGTGGAAACCACCTCTTTCATCGCAGTCATCGGTGCGGCGGGTCTGGCGATTGGCTTGGCGCTGCAGGGTAGCCTGGCCAACTTCGCCGGTGGCGTGCTGATCCTGGTCTTCCGGCCCATTCGCGTAGGTGAGTGGATCGAGGCGCAGGGCGTATCAGGCACGGTGCATTCGATACAGATATTTCATACGGTGCTCAAGTCCGCCGACAACAAGACCATCGTGGTGCCTAACGGCAGCCTGTCCAATAGCCACATCACCAACTTCTCCCGAGAGCCGCGTCGTCGGGCCGATATCAACATTGGTATCGATTACGGCGCCGATATCAAGCTGGCGCGCAAGATCCTGCTCGAGATTGCCGATGACGAGCGCGTCCTGCGCGACCCCGAGCCGGTAGTCCACGTTGTCGGGCTGGCTGATAGTTCAGTGAACCTCTCACTGCGGGTATGGGTGGCCACTGGGGATTTCTGGCCGGTGACGTTCGGCTTTACCGAAAGGGTAAAGGAGCGATTTGACGAGGCGGGTATTGGCATTCCGTTTCCGCAACGGGTTGTGCATCTGGTTCAGCGCTGATCGGCCACCAGATACGAAAAAGCCGGCTATGCCGGCTTTTTATCAGCTTCGTTCGGTGCTTGTCAGCGGGTCTGACGAGTCGGCTTGCTTGCGGGTACGCGACCATTGCCAGGCAATCAGCACCAGCGTCGGTATGCCCAGCAAGGCGGTTACCAGAAAGAAGTCACTGTAGCCAAGCCGTTCGACCATGACACCGGAATAACCGCCCAGCAGGCGCGGCAACAGCAGCATCAACGAGCTGAGCAGGGCGTACTGAGTGGCCGAGAACTTGAGATTGGTAAGGCTCGAGAGATAGGCGACAAAGGCGGTGGAGGCCAGCCCGCCGCTGAAGTTGTCGCAGGAAATGGTCACGATCAGCATGTTCAGATTTGCGCCCATCTCGACGAGCAACATGAACATGAGATTGGTTGCCGCAGATGCCGCACCGCCAATGAACAGAATCGGCAGAATGCTGAAGCGCACGATCAGCAGGCCTCCGAATGCAGCGCCCAGCAGCGTCATGATCAGCCCGAAGAGTTTGCTGACGCTGGCGATCTGATCCTTGCTGAAACCCTGGTCGATATAAAAAACGTTCGCCATTACGCCCATCACCGTGTCCGACATCCGGTAAGTAGCGATGAGCCCCAGCAGCAGCAGTGCCTGCCAGCGATAGCGCACGATGAAGTCGGTGATCGGGGTCAGCACCGGGCCCATCAGAATTCGACCGGGGCCGCACAGACAACCCCAGCAGATCAATAGGTACATGGTTCCGCGCGGCCAGTAGCCGCCCCAGTAGGACTGGAACATGCCGGTAATCGAGACCATCAGAATGATCAGTACGATCACCGAGACCGCCTGATGAACGAAGTCGAATCGTGACGGGCGTTGCCGTTGACCGGCCTGTTGCAGCATCTGCCGTACTGGCGTCAGCAGCGTACGGCCCCAGGGTGATAGCGAACCAATGATGAATAGTAGATAAAGAATTGCACGTGGCCAGGCCTGTGCGATCAAGGCGTTGATCATCGCCGGGACGGAAATCAGCAGGACCAGCAGCAAGCCAACCCCGGCAAGCTGATGGTTGAAACTGAATATGGAAGGCTCGTTGGGCAGCGGCGCTGCGCCCTTAGGCTCGGGAATCAGCAGGCTGGTCACCAGTCCCGGCAGGATCAGCAGCGCAAAGATGACGTAGGTGAGCGCCCAGGCAGACTGGCTGTACTCCACATTTGTCGAACCCAGCCACTCGGCAAGAAACAGCGCGCCGGCGCTCGCCAGCAACATGGCGATCCGGTAGCCCGTCATGTAGCTCGCCGCCAGGGTCGCCTGCAGCTTGTCTTCGGCAATCTCCAGGCGATAGGCATCAATGGCAATGTCCTGGGTCGCAGACGCGAAGGCCACCGCTACTGCAAGGGCGATCAGCATCGTTAGGTTGTGCTGCGGATTGCACAACGCCATGCCGATCAATCCGATTGCAATCACCACCTGCGACAGCACTAACCAGGATCGGCGTCGTCCCAGCGCGCCAAGCCACGGCAGTCGCCATTGGTCGAGCATCGGCGACCATACCCATTTGAACGCATAGGCCAGGCTGATCCAGCTGGCAAAACCAATGGTTTCGCGCGAGACACCGGCTTCACGCAGCCAGACAGATAGCGTGGAAAAAACCAGTATCGCCGGCAGGCCAGCAGCGAAGCCGAGGATCAGCAGCGTAATGGAGGCAGGGCTGGCATAGGCGGCGAGGGCGGTGCGCCAGGTTTCACGGGACATATGACGGGACGGCGATAGATATGAAGCGCGCACTCTACCCGCTGTGCTCCGCCGATTGCCAGCCGTGCCGACGTATGTCGACGCGGTCGTTGATGATGGTTACGCCCTCGGCTCGCAGACGCATGCGCTGTTCGTGTCCGGCGACGCTACCGGCTGGAAGGCTCAGCCGTCCGCCTGCTGCGATGACCCGGTGCCAGGGTAAACGGGTGCCATCCGGTAATTGTGACATCAGTCTCCCAACCCAGCGTGCAGCGCGGCCCAGCCCGGCCAGGCGAGCAAGTTCGCCGTAGCTCACCACCTTGCCTTCTGGTATCTGCGCCATGACCAGATAAACTGCCGCCCGGCGAGATTCGGCGTCGGCCGCTAGCGGAGGTGAGGGCAATCGGTCGGTCATGGCTTTCCTGTGTCCCCGCTGTTCCGGGTGGTTTGAATGGGCGAAGACGCTGAACTCGGAACCCGTTCAGCGGTCTGTGCTTGCTGTGAACAGAAGCATAGGGATAATGCCGCCTTTCTAACCGCACTTGCGCAGATTTCCAGCCCTCTATGTTTTCCAGAACGCTCCTTTGCATATCCCTTTCCGTAATCGCCCTGCCATCGCTCGCCGACACCGTATGGTTGAAAAACGGCGACCGCCTGACCGGTAAGATCAGCCTTCTCGATGGCGGCAAACTGCTCATCGAAACCGAATACGGTGGCTCGATTCCGGTGAAGTGGAGTCAGGTGGCCACTCTGGAGTCCAATCAGGAGCTGCTGATCAAGCAGGATGACGTGACCGGTGAGGTCGCCAAGTCGCTGCAGGCTTCTGACGACGGTACGGTTGTTCTGAACAACGGTGGCGCGGCGCATCCGGTCAAACTCGCCAGCATCTCGCAGATCATTCGTCCAAAACCGCTGGTTCACGACCTGACCTGGAAGGGCAACGTGGACGTTGCGCTGGATTACAAGCGCGCCGAGACGGATACGGATGACTACGATATATCCTTCAAGAACTCCGCGCGCCATGGCCTGTGGCGACATAACGCCTCCGCCAATTACACCCGCGAATACCGCAACGATGTCACCTCGACGGATAACTGGGACGCCGAATACGCGCTTGACCGATTCATCGACGAGCATTGGTTCTGGCAGGGGCGGTTGGAGTACAAGCGCGACAGGATCGAAGATGTACGTCGTCAGCGCACCCTTGGTACCGGTCCCGGTTATCAGTTCTGGGATAACGAGCTGGGTGCGTTCTCACTCGCTGCATTGGCCAACCGCAGTGATTACGAGTTTGCCAACGGCAATAAAGAAGATTTTTATTCGCTAGCGATGAAGTGGAACTACAACCGCTATCTGGTCGGTAAGACCTTCGAGCTTTTCAGCAACGGTGAGATCGGCAAGCCGCTTGAAAACGTAGCTGATTACGAGCTGGATGCTGAAGTAGGGCTGCGATACAAAGTCACCGACTGGGCCTCGTTGAACTTGAAGGCTGAAAAGGACATCGTCAGCGGCGCGGAAAGCGATATGGACGAAACGCGTTACAGCGTGGGCTTTGGCGTGGGCTGGTAAAGGCCGGCCAACGATCCTTGTTACTGACCGGGCGCCTTAGGCGCCCGGTTTCGTTAGGCCTTTTAGAGGCGCAGTCCGCCGTCCAATTCCAGAATCCGACCGGTGTAATAGTCGTTTTCAAAAATGTAGGCCACAGAGTGGGCGATTTCCAAAGGCTTGCCGAGCCGCTTGAGCGGAATGCCCGCGGTCATCTTTTCCAATGCGTCAGGTTTCATGCTGGCGACCATTTCGGTCTCGATGAAGCCGGGCGCAACGCCCGCAACACGAATGCCGTAGCGCGCCAGCTCCTTGGCCCATACGACGGTGTCGGCCGCTACACCGGCCTTGGCTGCTGAGTAATTTGCCTGACCCATGTTGCCCGCACGCGAAATCGAAGAGATGTTGACGATCGCGCCCTGGCGTTTCAGCTCGATCATCTTTGCGGCGACTTCCCGCGTGCAAAGGAAAACCCCGGTGAGGTTGACGTCAATCACCGCCTGCCATTGCGCCAGGCTCATCTTCGACAGCTCGCCGTCCTTGACCTTGACGGTCAGGCCATCACGGAGAATGCCTGCGTTGTTGACCAGGCCGTCGAGGGCTCCGAAGTCGTCGCTGACCTGATTCACCATGTGGCTGACCTGCTCTTCATTGGCGACGTTGCACAGGTAGGCGCGTGCATCCCCGCCGGCCGCTTTGCACGCCGCTACAGCGTCGTCCAGCCGATCCTGATTGAGGTCGACCAACGCCAGTCGGGCGCCCTTGCCTGCGAGGTATTCACCCATTGCACGGCCTAGTCCCTGACCGCCGCCGGTGATGATGATGACCTTGTCTTTCAATTGCATGCCCAACTCCTCTTACCTTCGAATGCCGCCAAACGACGTTCGCTGATGAAACCGTTATGCTTGGGCTCCGTCGAAATGATCCCGCCCTCGAGGAGCACCTGTGAGCGCCGAAGCCGCCAAGCATGCCCGACAACTCCTGCTCAAGGAATACCGCGCTGTGCTCTCCACTCACTCGAAAGCCATGCCGGGATTTCCATTTGGCTCAGCGGTGCCTTACTGCCTGAGCGAAGAAGGCTGGCCGCTGATTCTGATCAGCCGCATCGCCCAGCACACCAAGAACCTGGAGGCCGATCCGCACTGCTCGCTGCTGGTAGCCGAGCGGGGCGCAGAGGACGTTCAGGCCACTGGGCGCCTCACTTTGCTGGCCGAGGCGCAGCGGATTATCGATGACGCTGCTGTGGGAGCGGCGGCCGGGCGCTATTACCGCTACTTTCCCGAATCCAGCGACTATCACCGCGTTCACGATTTCGATTTCTGGATGTTGAAGCCGGTGCGCTGGCGATACATCGGTGGCTTTGGCGCCATTCACTGGTTGGACGATGTTGCGCTGGCCAACCCTTTTGCGGGTGCGGGCGGTGAGATCGACATGCTCGATCACATGAATCAGGATCACGCTGCAGCGATCGCCCATTACGTCCGGCAAGCCGACCTGCCCGCGATACCGGAGGCCCGCATGGTCGGCATCGACAGCGAAGGTTTCCACCTCGGTATCGGTCATGCCATTCATTGGCTGGCATTCCCCGAAAGTTGCACCAGTCCCGGCGCGGTCCGGCAGGCGCTGGTGGCAATGGCGAAGCGCTGATTAAGCCTCGTGTAAGCGCACCGGAGAATAATCCAGTTACAGCCTCTTTCGCGGATGGGTTGAATTTGCGCTGCCCTGCCGTCATCTACACGAATTCGGAAGCCGTTCTTCCGCCAAGGACTATCGATGCGAATTTTCTTACTGCTGTTTCTCCTGTTTCCGCTGGCCGAGCTGGCGTTGCTGATCAAGGTCGGCAGCTCTGTCGGGGTGTTGCCGACCATCCTGCTGCTGATCATCAGCGGCATGGCGGGCATTCTGCTGATGCGTCTGGCCGGTTTTGCCACTGCCTGGCGCGCGCGTGAGCGCCTTGCCCGGGGTGAATTGCCGGAGCGGGAAATGCTTCAAGGCCTGATGATGGCCGTAGCGGGCGGATTGTTGTTCCTCCCCGGATTTCTCAGCGACATCGTGGCGTTGCTGGTCCTGTTTCCGCCGTCGCGAAAACTGTTTCTCGGCTTTGTCCGACGTCGTGTCGAGGCGCAGGCTCAGCGCCGCCGGGCATTCTCCGATGACCTGCACCAGCAGCAGGCGCATCGGGAGGGGCCGCAGCGGCCCAACGTCATCGAGGGTGAATGGGAGCGTCGCGATAAATAGCCTCTGCTCCTGATGAAAAGGCATGCCTCGCATGCCTTTTTTTATCGTCACGGATGCAAAAAATCCGCGTTCAGCCCTTGAAATCATTTTTGACGCCCGCATGTAGCGGTCACCGCAAGGTCGCTGTCGCATTTTGACAGTCCGTCTTCTGCGGCTCGCGTAGCGGGCCGCAACCGGCACCGCCGGATTTGCCAACCCGTCGATGAAACAACATCGGCATGGAAACCACTGTACTAGGAGAGATCGACAATGAAGCTTCGTCCTCTGCATGACCGCGTCGTGATTCGTCGCAGCGAAGAAGAAACCAAGACCGCTGGTGGCATCGTGCTGCCGGGCTCCGCTGCCGAGAAGCCAAACCGTGGCGAAATCGTCGCTGTAGGCACTGGCCGCGTTCTGGACAACGGCGAAGTCCGTCAGCTGGCCGTCAAGGTTGGCGATCAGGTTGTATTCGGCCCTTACTCCGGCAGCAACACCGTCAAGGTTGACGGCGAAGACCTGCTGGTGATGAGCGAGAACGAGATTCTCGCCGTCGTCGAAGCCTGATCAGCGCTCGCTTATAGCGAACTGCGTTCCATCAACAGATTTGAGGAAGAATCAACATGGCTGCTAAAGAAGTTAAGTTCGGCGACTCCGCTCGCAAGAAGATGCTGGTTGGCGTAAACGTCCTGGCTGACGCGGTAAAAGCGACCCTCGGCCCGAAAGGCCGTAACGTCGTCATCGAGAAGAGCTTTGGCGCTCCGACCATCACCAAGGATGGCGTTTCCGTTGCCAAGGAAATCGAGCTGAAGGACCGTTTCGAGAACATGGGCGCGCAGCTGGTCAAGGACGTTGCCTCCCGTGCCAACGACGATGCGGGCGACGGCACTACCACCGCTACCGTGCTGGCTCAGTCGATCGTCAACGAAGGCCTGAAAGCCGTAGCTGCCGGCATGAACCCGATGGACCTCAAGCGCGGCATCGACAAGGCGACCATCGCCATCGTTGCTGAGCTGAAAAACCAGTCCAAGCCTTGCGCTGATTTCAAAGCCATCGCTCAGGTTGGCACCATCTCCGCCAACTCCGACAGCTCCATCGGCGCCATCATCGCCGAAGCCATGGAGAAGGTCGGTAAAGAAGGCGTGATCACAGTTGAAGAAGGCTCGGGCCTGGAAAACGAACTGTCCGTCGTAGAAGGCATGCAGTTCGATCGTGGCTACCTGTCCCCTTACTTCATCAACAAGCCTGACACCATGGTCGCCGAGCTGGACAGCCCGCTGCTGCTGCTGGTCGACAAGAAGATCTCCAACATCCGCGAAATGCTGCCGGTGCTGGAAGCTGTTGCCAAAGCCGGTCGCCCGCTGCTGATCGTTGCTGAAGACGTCGAGGGCGAAGCCCTGGCGACTCTGGTCGTGAACAACATGCGTGGCATCGTCAAGGTTGCTGCGGTCAAGGCACCTGGCTTCGGCGATCGTCGCAAGGCCATGCTGCAGGATCTCGCAATCCTGACTGGCGGTACCGTGATTTCCGAAGAAGTCGGCCTGAGCCTGGAAACCGCTACCCTGGAGCACCTGGGTAACGCCAAGCGCGTCGTACTGAACAAGGAAAACACCACCATCATCGATGGTGCTGGTCAGCAGGTCGACATCGAAGCCCGCGTTGCGCAGATCCGCAAGCAGGTTGAAGACACGACTTCCGACTACGACAAAGAGAAGCTGCAAGAGCGTCTGGCCAAGCTGGCTGGCGGTGTTGCCGTGATCAAGGTCGGTGCCGGTACCGAAGTTGAAATGAAAGAGAAGAAGGCCCGTGTCGAAGACGCGCTGCACGCAACCCGTGCTGCCGTTGAAGAGGGCGTGGTCCCTGGCGGCGGTGTCGCTCTGGTCCGTGCTCTGCAGGCCATCTCCGAGCTGAAGGGCGAAAACGCCGATCAGGACGTGGGCATCACGCTGCTTCGTCGCGCTGTCGAAGCGCCGCTGCGCCAGATCGTTGCCAACTCCGGTGGCGAGCCAAGCGTTGTGGTCGACAAGGTCAAGCAGGGCAGCGGTAACTACGGTTACAACGCTGCGACCGACGAGTACGGCGACATGATCGAGATGGGTATTCTCGACCCGGCCAAGGTAACCCGTTCTGCTCTGCAGGCCGCGGCTTCCATCGCCAGCCTGATGATCACCACTGAAGCGATGATTGCTGAAGTGGCTGATGACAAGGCAGCTGGCGGCGGCATGCCAGATATGGGTGGCATGGGCGGCATGGGCGGCATGGGCGGCATGATGTAAGCCAGCCGGCACCTAGCGTCATAAAAGCCCCGCCTAGTGCGGGGCTTTTTTGTGTCTTTCAGAAAGTGTCAGGACGCTTGGAGCGCGATAATCGCCGAGCGGCGGACAGTTTGAGTCGAGCAAGTTCTGCTCAATAAGTAACCACCTGTCTTTTTTTTGCGCACCCCTCGAAATTGTCGACTATGGTGAGCTACTCGATTCACCTAATAACAAGGGTTTGCGCGATGAAACTTGAAATTGCTCGAGGATTGTTTCTGGTTGGTTCGCTCGGTGTCGCATCCTTGTGTGCGGCCGCCTGGAGTGAACCAGATGCCAGGGTTGTCGCTCGTAGCGAACTCAGCAGTCATTGCGCAGTTCCAAGCGTGGCCCGAGCTTCGTTCTCGGATGCTCGTCCCGATCAGGACCTTCTGCTGTTCATGTACGGCCTATCACAGAGCCTTGTAGGGCGCAGCTGAGCCGCGCACCTACCGATCTCCACATAGCCCTCAGTTGGATCGGTCCGGCACCGTCGCGGTGCCGACGGTTAATGAGACGCCACCGGCGCCTTAGCCCTGTCAGGGCTTGCAATCAACGTATATACCGCCGGCAATACGAACAGCGTGAACAGCGTGCCGACGGTCATGCCTGTGGCGATCACCATTCCTATATCGAAGCGGCTCACCGCGCCCGCACCGCTCGCCAGTATCAGCGGCACCATGCCGAATACGGTCGCGGCTGTTGTCATCAGAACCGGCCGCAGGCGAATCGCAGCCGCTTCTTCTACAGCTTCCCGACGACTCAGTCCCTGCTCCCGACGCAGCTGATTGGCGAACTCGACGATCATGATCCCGTGCTTGCTGATCAAGCCGATCAAGGTGACCAACCCGACCTGGGTATAGATGTTCATGCTCGACAGCCCGAGAAACAGCGGCACCAGGGCACCGCAGATCGATAGCGGCACCGTTACCAGGATCACCAGCGGGTCTCGGAAGCTCTCGAACTGTGCGGCCAGCACCAGAAAGATGATGGCCAGCGCAAGGGCGAACGTCGTGTACAGCGCAGTGCCTTCCTGAATGTACTGGCGCGACGCGCCTGCATAATCGTAGGTGAAGCCCTGTGGCGCTTCCTCCTGCGCGATGGCGCGTAGCGTTTCGATGGCCTCGCCCATGCTGACGATCGGAAAGCCTTGGATGGTTGCGGCGTTGAGCTGCTGGAACTGGGACAGCTGCGTCGGACGCGCGCGGTCACTTACCTTGATCAGCGTGGACAGGGGCAACATCTCACCCTGACCATTCTTCACATAGTAGTTGCTCAGCCAGCCGGGATTGTCCCGGTAGGCCTGCTCGACCTGCGCGATCACCTTATAGCTGCGGCCTTCGATGGTGAATCGATTGATCTCGCTTTCGCCCAGCAGTGTAGCCAGCGTCAGCCCGAGATCTTCCATGGTGACGCCCATCTGCGCGGCTTTTTCACGGTCGATATCGACCACGACTTCCGGTTTGTCGAAGGCCAGATCGACGTCGAGAAAGGCAAACTTGCCAGATGCCTGAGCTTTTTCCTTGATGCGCTCCGTCACCTGCAGCAGCGACTCGTAGTCGCTCGCGGTGTTGATCACGAACTGGAAGGGCAGACCTTCTCCGGTGCCAGGCAGAGACGGCAGGTTGAAACCGAAGACCTGTAGCCCCGGGATCTTGTCGATCTGCGCCTGGACCTCTGGCAGCACCTCCATTTGAGTGCGGTCCCGCTCGTCCCACGGCGTCATCAGAAAGCCGCCAATACCGCTCTGCACGCCGTTGAAGCCATTGATCTGGAACCAGGAGTAGTACTCCGGGAAGGCCTGGAAGATCTCCAGAAACTGATCCGTGTAGGCATTCAGGTAATCGAGGTTGGCGGTCTGAGGCGCGCTGGCCATCATGAAAATAATGCCCTGATCCTCCTCGGGTGCCAGCTCGCTCTCGGTGAATTTGAGCAGTACGGGAATCAGGCCGAGCACGAGCACGGCGAACACCAGCACCACCGGGCGTGTGTTCAGGGTGCCGTGCAGGGCGCGCTGGTAGCGCAGCTTCAGCCGATCGAAGATCAGGTCAAGCCGGTGTGCAAGCCCAGAGGGATTTTCTTCATGGCGCAGCAGGCGAGAGCACATCATCGGCGAAAGCGTCAGCGCCACTAGGCCGGAGATCAGCACCGCGCCGGCCAATGTCAGCGCGAACTCTTGGAACAGGGCACCGGTAAGGCCCTGGAGAAAGCCGATGGGTGCGTAAACCGCTGCCAGAGTAATGGTCATGGTGACCACCGGCATGGCGATCTCGCGAGCGCCATCTATTGCCGCCTGAAATGGCGTCTTGCCTTGCTCGATATGCCGATGGATGTTCTCCACCACAACAATGGCGTCGTCCACCACCAGGCCAATCGCCAATACCATGGCCAACAGCGTCAGCAGGTTGATCGAATAGCCCATCGTCTGCATGAAGAACATCACGCCGATCATCGACAGTGGGATGGTAACAACCGGGATCAATACCGAGCGCAGCGACCCAAGGAACAGGAACACCACCACAATGACGATCACCACTGCTTCAGCGAGAGTTTTCACCACTTCGTCGATCGAGGCCTGGATGAAGCGCGTCGCGTCGTAGGCGATGGTGACCTTCAGCCCTGGCGGCAGCTGCGACTCGATCTCCGGCATCACGGCGCGCACTTCGCTGATCACGTCCAGAGGGTTGGCGCTGGGAGTCCCTTTCACGCCGATGTAGACCGAAGGAATGCCGTCGAACGAGCTGATGGCGTTGTAACTCTCGGCACCCATTTCAACCCGTGCCACATCACCGAGCAGCACGCGGCTGTCACCCTGCGTTTTCAGCGGAATGGCGGCGAAGGCTTCCGGTGTCTTCAGCTCGGTATCGGCATTGATGCTGGTGACGACGTATTGGCCCTTAACCTCGCCAGCGGCGGCGAGGAAGTTGTACTTGCGTACGGCCTCGTTCACATCCCCGGCGGACAGGCCATAAGCGGCCAGCTTCACCGGATCCAGCCAGAGGCGCATGGCGAAGACCTGATTGCCGAGAATCTCCGCTTCGGCCATGCCGGGCAGGGTGGCCAGCTTTGGCTGGATCACGCGCGACAGGTAATCGGTGATCTGCGGGTTGCTCAGTTGTTCGCTGTAGAAACTGATGTACATGAGCGCCGTGGAGTCTGCGGCCTGCTTGTTCAGCACAGGGTCTTCGGCGTTCTGCGGCAACTGGTTCTTCACCGAGTTGGCCTGGCTGAGCAGTTCCGTATAGAGCCGGTCGGTGTCCGCGCCGATACGGGCGTAGACCGAGATGATCGAGACGTTCTGCTGGCTGACCGAGGTCATGTAGTCCACGCCTTCGGCGCTGGCCAGACTCTGCTGCAGCGGCTGGGTGATGTAGCCCTGAATGGTCTCGGCATTGGCGCCGGGATACGCGGTGGTCACGGTGATCAGCGCGCTTTCCATCTGCGGGTACTGGCGGATCACCAGGCTGTTGAAAGCCTGGAATCCCAGCAGCACGACCAACAGACTGATCACGCTGGCGAGCACCGGACGACGGATGAATGGATCGGTAAAAGCCATGACGATCGATGTCCCTATAGCCGACGCTTCAGCGTGCGTCGGACCGGCTGTTTTGCTCGAGTTCGAGTGTGCGTTTCTCGGCGATCGCCACGTGTGCGCCGCTGTCCAGCTTGAGCTGTCCGGCTATGACGACCTGTTCGCCAGCCTCGAGCCCCTCCAGAATCACCACTTGCCCTTCGCGGCGCTCGCCGGTTTTGACGAAGCGCCGTTCGACCACGAGATAGGGTTCGCTGCGTGGGGGCGCTTCAGCGCCGTCTTCAGGCTCGGGTGGTTGACCTTCCTTCACCGCCAGAACCGAGTTGCCGTAGAGGGTATAGGTGATCGCGGTTTCCGGGACGATGACCTCCTGCTTCTCGCCTGGCAGCAGCACCTGGAGGTCGGCAAACATGCCTGGCAACAGGCGCTCGCCCGGGTTGGCCAACTCGGCACGAATCTGCACGTTGCGTGTGGTGATCTCCACCTTCGGGTTCAGCGCAACGATCCTGCCCTCGAACGCTTCACCAGGGAAAGCCGCGACACGGACTCGCACGGGCTGACCGATGGCCAGCAATGGCACCTGTTGCTCGGCCAGATAGAAATCGACGAAGAGGGTCGACAAGTCCTGCAGAGTCGCAATGGGCGTGCCTGCCGCGACGAAGTTACCAACATCGACCTGTCGGATGCCGATGGTGCCGGAGAAGGGCGCCAGGATGCGTTTCTTCGCCAGGCTGGCCTTCAGCTGAGCCACGCTGGCCTTCGCTTTCTGCGACTCGGCGTTGAGCCGGTCGAACTCGCTACGAGAGATGGCCTGGCGATCGACCAGGCTCCGGGCGCGCTCGAACTCGACCTTGGCCAGGTGAAGATCGGCCTCCGCAGCGGCCAGAGTGGCTTGCTCGATTTCGCTGTCGAGCAGCACGATCGGCTGGCCCTTGCGCACCTTTTCACCCGAGGTGAATTGGACGTCGCTGATGGTGCCGGCGATCTCCACCGAAAGATCGATGCCTTGCGAGGCAGTGAGGGTGCCTATGGCCGGAAGCCGACTTTGCCAAGGGGCTCTGCTGGCTTCGACTACCTCGACATTGATCGGCGGCTTCGGTGCCTTGAATTGCTGGATCTGTGTGTAAATGGAGTTGAACTTGATGGCGGCGAGGATCAGTACTACGACGATCACCGCGCCGAGCATGATGAGCATGCGGCGCAACATTTTCCGTATTCCTTGGAGAGATGAGCCGGCTAGCCACTGCCGAGTAACGAGGCAGCCGTTCAGGATGCACGAGCTGTGACTGGCACAGACATGCGCCGGTCATGGCTTTGGTTGTTGTCCCGGGGACAGGAAGACAAGGAAATTAGTCGCGAACCGTGCGCAAGTAAAGCGAGAAGTCAGTCTTCGGCTATTGGTGCTGACAAGGGGCGTGCATCGAGGGCTAACTTTCGCCACCAGCCTATGGCGATAGCGAGGCCCCGCCGAGACGGGGCGTGCTGGGTGGATGAGGTCAACCGGCCAGGCGGTGGGTCACTTCAGTGAGTTGCGCCGACAGACCATGCAGGTTCTGGCTGGCCTTTTCAGTGCGTTCGACGTTGTCCTGATTGGTCGTGGCGATGGCGGTGATCTCGGTCAGGTTGCGCGAAATATCTTCGGCAACCGACGTCTGCTCCTCGGCCGCGGTAGCGATCTGGCGGTTCATGTCGCGGATCGCCTCGACCTCCTGGGTGATGCGTTGCAGCATGCTGCCTGCTTCGGTGACCTGCTCCACGCCTTCGGCGCTGCGCGCCTGGCCGCCTTCGATCGCGCGCACCGCGTCCACCGCGCCAGTCTGCACACTGTCGATGATCTGATGGATCTCGGAGGTTGAGTCAGCGGTGCGTTTGGCCAGCGTACGGACCTCATCGGCCACAACCGCAAAACCGCGTCCCGCCTCGCCGGCGCGAGCGGCTTCGATGGCGGCGTTGAGCGCGAGCAGGTTGGTCTGGTCGGAGATGCCTCTGATGACCTCCAGCACTTTGCCGATGCGGCCACTGTCAGCTTCCAGACGGCGGATGACGTCGGCAGTGTTACTGATCTCGCCGCGCATGTGAGTGATCGTCTGGATAGTCGAGCGCATCATGGTCTCGCCCTGCTGCGCCGAATGATCCGCTGCGTCAGCGGCGCGCGCGGCTTCGGCAGCATGGCGGGCAACCTCCTGTGCGGTTGCGGACATCTCATGCATGGCGGTTGCCACCTGATCCGTGCGCGAAAACTGTTCCCGAGTGCCTTGACCCATAAGGGTGGCGATGGCGTTGAGCTCGCCACTGGCACTGTCGAGGTCCGAGGTGCTGCGTTGCAGTCGGGTAAAGGTGTCGGCCAGGAAGTCGCGCAATACGTTGGCGGCTACGGCCAGGCGGCCCAGTTCATCGGCGCGGCCGGTATCCACCCGCTCCTTGAAATTGCCCTGGCTGAGGTTGGCGATGTGATCGATCAGGTGCCGTATCGGATTGATCAGATTGCGATTGACCAGCCAGAGGCTGAGCAGCCCGATCAGAACACCGGCTGCGATCATCACCAGCGTGCCGGCGATGATGGCCTGGTCAGCCGCATGGCTGATGCTCCCGGAGCTGACCTGAGCGGAATCACGCAACTGGTTGACCAGCGTGCTGAGCTGCTCGCTAGTGGCGCGGTCAATACCTTTCACCGCGGCATCGCCTGCATAGGGGTCGCCACTGGCGCTGACGAAGGCGTCTCGGCCTCGTCGATAGGCGACGCCTAGCGCCTGGTGTTCGTCCTTCAATTTCTGGATCTGGCTCGCCAGTGCTGAGTCGTGCTGGTTAGCCTGAACGAGCGTGCCGAGCAGCGTCTGCACCTTGCGCTCCTGGTTTTCGAAGCTCTGCCAGAATTTGCTCAGGTTTTCAGCAGACTTGCCACGCAAGAGCACGTTCTTCCATTCCTGGACCTGAACCTTGAACTCCAGGTTGGCCTCGTTTATCAAGCGTGAGGATTCGATCGGCCCTTTCAGCAGCTGCTGATAGGCAGAGATGCCGTCGGAAAGAAATGAAAAGCTGGCCAGCGCGATGACCATCACCAGCAGCAAGCTGCCACCTATCAGGGACAACAACTGCGCACGCAGAGATTTGTTCAGGAACATCAGGGCGGTCTCGTATCGAAAGGATGCGCTTGCGGGAGCCGCAAATCGAGTGGAGCGATCTGGTCCATGACCGCTCAGTACATCCCGTTTTCGGCCTGCCGTTTCGATACTTGAGGTCGTTCAGACGAGTCGCAGGTGGTTGTCCCAGAGGCCAGCCGGTAAATCCAGTGCGGTACTGACGAAGCGCTTCGCCGTGCAGTCGATCAACCTGCAACGCCCCTGTCCGGAACTGACGACGAATCCCCGCTCGAGGGCCGCTACGCCGGCGCAGTCGGGCAGATGGATTTCCTCGCGCAGTGCCGCGCTGTCCAGGTCCCAGATGAATACCTTGTTGCCGCGTGGCGCCGTTACCGCCAACAGGCGCAACGCATCATTGATAGCCAGGCTCGCGGTGTACTGGTTCATGGTCTGGCGCTGGGGCTCGCCCAACGGGAAAGCCTGAAAGGCCGCTCCTGGGCGTTTTATAGCCAGTAGTGGCGCCTGATCCATCGGGTCGCCTTCGTACTGTTGACCTGACACCACGGTGCCGTCGGCTGCGACCGCCAGGTGCCTGACGCTGTTCATCTGCTCGGGCAGCTGCTCCTTGCTGAGTAACGTGCCGTCGCGGCGCACCATTACCAGGCTCGGCTCCATGGCGTCGAGGTTCATCATGTCCCGGCTGTCGGCTTCGGTGCGAATGCCGCCGTTGGCAATCACCAGGGTTTCGCCATCCGGCATCCACAGTAATTGGTGCGGCCCAACGCCGTGAGTCGAAAGCTCCTCTGTACGCACGAGTCGCCGCTTTTCAACGCGATACACGCCAAGCACGCCGCGGCCTGCGTCTGCCGTGTCGTTTTCCGTGGTGTAAAACCGGTCACCACTGGAATGAAAAATGCCATGTCCGTAAAAGTGACGGTCCGGGGGCGACGCCAGTATTTGCAACAGCGTGCCGTCGCGGCTGTCGATCAGGTAGCTCTCGCGGCTGGGCCGACGGCCGACGAACACGGCCAATGGCAGG
The DNA here is from genome assembly GCF_024448895.1 of Stutzerimonas stutzeri. Classification (GTDB taxonomy): domain Bacteria; phylum Pseudomonadota; class Gammaproteobacteria; order Pseudomonadales; family Pseudomonadaceae; genus Stutzerimonas; species Stutzerimonas stutzeri_Q. Next base: position 29,982 of record NZ_JAMOIC010000026.1, on the reverse strand, counting down.
TGTGGGTGTGCATAGACGTCATGGCAGCGTTCGCTTACTGGCGTTGCGAACACCTGCGTTCCATCGAGCCGGTAGCCGACGGCATAGTGCCTGCCGTCGGCATCGTTACGCGCTGAAAGCAGCAGTGGCTGCTCGGTGTGGTGCGCGAGCGTCCAGCCGCCGACCGCCGAGGCGGCCACCAGCGCCCCGCCCAAGCCCAGAAAAGCGCGGCGTTTCATATTCAATCCCCGTCGTGAGCGTTAAAGCCGATTTGCACACCGAGCGCACGGGACAGCTCGTTCTGATGCAGGCGATGCAAGGCATCGATGTCCTTATAAAGAGCATCCAGGCGCGCCCGACCGGCTTCATCGGCAATCAGCTCGCTGAACGGAAGCATTATGTCTTCCAGATGCTTGCGCGCTGTTCCATAGGCTACGTCGATGCGCTTTATCAGATCCGCCTGATCAGCAGGGACCAGCTTCTTCAGGCCATTATCGTCCTGCCCCAGCCATAGGCGCTGAGCGCCTCCAAGTGCTGCATCGATGCTCCCCAGCGTCGCATCGCTGCGCCAGGCTTCAGCCTGGAATGGCTGCGGGAAGCCCTTGCTCTGCCTGCCCAATGGTGCGCCCAGCTTCTTCTTCAGGCCGTCCAGCGCGGTGACCTGCACCCGAAGCAGATCGGCGATGGCTTCTTCAGAGTCGGCATAGCGTTCGTTGGGGAACTCGGTCAGCTGCTCCGCCATGCCGTCCTCTGCTTGCCACTCCAGCAGAATATCTGCGGAAAGTTTTTGTTGATGTTCACCAATGGCTTCCAGCAACGGGCAATAACGCGCCTTGGTGTCGCTATCTGTCAGGTCGACGGCTTTGTCATAGAGCACGTATTCGTAGGCGGTAAGTCCCTGCAGGACAACGCTGCCATTCTCGATATCCGCCTGTGTCAGATCGGGTTTGCGCTTTAGCAGTGCAGTGACCTGACGACCGACGAGGTTTTTCTTGTCAGGCCAGAACTGCACTTGCCATGCCTGGTTGCCTTCGCCCATCGGGCCGACCAGCAGCGGTTGCAAACCGGCCCAGGCGAGCTGCGCTTGAAGAAAGGCCTGGCGTGCATCGTCAAGCTCTTCATTGTCCGCGCAATAGGCGATGCTGCTGGCTGCCATGCGCCGATTGGCCTCTGCCCAACCGGTATAGGCGGGGAGCAGGGCATCGTTGGTCAGCGCTTCGCTGGTTTCAGCGTAGGGGTCGGAAGGGGCGCACGCCGCCAAGAGAAAGCCCAGCGCGGTAACGGTCACAGCACGATGAAATCGATTTGGGTACATGGTGTTCCTCAGGGCAAGCAAGGGTGCGGCAGACGCACTAGAGGGATTCAAGAAAGGCCAGCAGAGCGCTGCGCTCTGCGCTGTCGAATTTGAGTACGGCCTGTTTGGCGGGCTCCGCTTCGCCGCCATGCCAGATCACGGCTTCGAGCAGGTTACGAGCGCGCCCGTCATGCAGAAACTGGGAATGGCCGCTGACCGTCTGGGTGAGGCCGATACCCCAAAGCGGAGGGGTGCGCCATTCACGCCCATTCGCCTCGAACTCGGAGCGGTTGTCGGCGAGCCCTTCACCCATGTCATGCAGCAGCAGGTCGGTATAGGGTCGTATTACCTGATTGGCCAATTCCGGTTCGTCGGCCTCGCCGGTGGTGAATTTAGGCATATGGCAACTCTGACAACCGGCTCGATGGAACAGCGTTTTGCCTGCCAGCACCTGGGGGTCGTTTACCTTGCGCCGGGCCGGTACGCCCAGATTCCGTGAATAGAAAAGGACCTGCGCGAGGATATGGTCGCTAACTTCCGGCTCCCCGCCGTGAGGCATCGCCAGGCAGTCGGTCTGCGCTTCGGTGCAACTGCGGCCGCTGAACAGAGTGCTACTCAGCCCCATATCGTTAAAGAAGGCATCGGCATTCTGCTGATTGAGGTTCGGTTGCCCGGCCTTCCAGCCGAAGCGTCCAAGTGACGTGTCGCGAGTTACCTGATCGAAAACCCGGTTGGGTCGTCCGGAAATCCCATTACCGTTACTGTCATCCGGATCAGCGTTGGCCAGTATTGCCGACTCCGGAATGGCCTCCAGCAGGCCGAGGCCGATCATCGGAGGAGCTACGCGTACTGAAAACTGCGTATCGGGATGCATCGGGCCGTAGCCTAGATTGGTGATCGACAGCTGTGGCGAGCGCAGCTCGACCTCATAACCGTCGGTGAATCGCTCGACGTGGGTGGTGTATGTCAGGCGAACCTTGCCCTCAGGTGCGACCCCGGGTACTGCCATGTCCTGCAGCTGCCCGCCGTAGGTTGGTTCCGGGGCGATGCCGCGTTCGTGCAGCACCTCGGCGTGTTCGGCCCCTCCGGGGATCGACAGGCGTACCAGCATCGAGACCGCATTGCCGCGCTCGGCTTCAGCCGGCCGGCCACGACCGTCCTTGATGTGGCAACTCTGACAGGCGTTCGTATTGAACAGCGGGCCGAGGCCGTCGCGTGCCGTCGTGGACGACGGTGCAATCACCCAGGGGTTGCGGAAAAAACTGTTGCCGACACTGAAATCCAGACGCCGCACCGGGGCCAGATTGGCTGCAGGCATCGAGAAGGCATTGTGGTCGAACTTCATGACGGTGGCATCGCCCCCGGACAGTGCTTCTCCCGGCTCGGCTTGCTCGAAGCGCGGTTGTTTCTCGTCGCATGAAATCAGAGTGAGGGCCACCAGGATGACGGTGACGGGGCGCAAGAGCGGGTGCATCGGTAGTCCATGGCCTGTAGCAGGGCGCCAATCGTAGCAGTCTACGAGGGCCTGAATAATAGCAATTTGCATTTAGCGTGCGGGTGGGGTTTGCCAAGCGAGCGCAGGACGCGGTCACCAGAGGCGTGGCGCGCGAAGGGGGCGGCATTGCGCCGCACCCCGGTGCGCCTTGAATCAGAACTCGTGGTCAGCGGTTTCCGGATTCAGATCGGTGATGTTCAGCGCGGCAGCGGCCTTTTCGATCGAGCCGGTTTGCTGTACCAGTGCAGCAATCGCAGCACGGACTTTCTCCTGGCCTTCACTGTTATCCGGGCCAATCAGCTGATCAAAGGCTTCGCCATTCTCGGCGCTCTCAACCAGTACCTGCAGCTTGGCTTCGGTGGTTTCCAGATCGGCCTTCAACGTACTGTTGACCTCTGGGTCTGCGCCTTCCACCAGGGACGCCAGGCTTGGCCCGGTAACCTTGCTGCCGTCGGTACGCTCGTACTCGCCGAGGTAGACGTTACGGATGCCCTTGGCATTGTAGAAATGGGAGTTATGAGTGTTGTCGCTGAAGCAATCGTGCTCGTCTTCCGGCGAGTTGGCTTCCAGCGCAACCTTCATGCGTTCACCGGCCAGTTCGCCCAGCGAGAGGCTGCCCATGCCGAACAGCATTTTGCGCAGGCCATTTTCGGCCGATTCGCTTTCCAGCGTGGCGCGATAGTTGTCGGAACCACCGGCCTTCCATTCGCCGACCATTTCTTCGAGATCGCTGACGAGCAGTTCGGTAGCAGCCTTCAGATAGGTGCGGCGGCGATCGCAGTTGCCGCCAGTGCAGCCGTCACCTTCAATGAAGTCGCTCACAGGGCGCTCACCAGCGCCAGGGTTGGTGCCGTTCAGGTCCTGGCCCCAGAGAAGAAACTCGATGGCGTGGTAGCCAGTCGCGACGTTGGCTTCCGAGCCTGCCAGTTCGTTCAGGCTGGCCAGTTTTTCGCCAGTGATTTCGCTGACATCGATCTTGTCTTCGCCAATCTGCAGTTCCTTGTTGGCGATGATGTTAGCGGTAGCGCCTGGGTTGCCCAGCGCGTGCTGATAGTCGCCTTCAACGTAATCAATCATGCCTTCGTCCAGCGGCCAGGCGTTGAGCTGGCCTTCCCAGTCGTCCACGACCGGGTTACCGAAACGGAACACTTCTGACTGCATGTAGGGAACGCGTGCGGCGAGCCAGGCGTCCTTGGCAGCCTGCAGGGTTTCATCGGTCGGGTTGGCGAGCAGAGCGTCGACCGCCTCCTGCAGCTTCAGCGCGGTGCTGTGTGCGTCACTGAAAATTGCGTGGGCCATGTCGGCGTAGTGCTTGACTACAGCCTGGGCCGCTTCGCTGTTTACGGTGGCAGGTGCGCTCGCGGCGGGTTCGCTCTGGGTAGTGGCTTGCGGGGCAGCAGCCTGTTCGGCAGGTGCTTTGTCTTCGCCGCAACCAGCGAGTGAAATGGCGACAGCCAGGAGGCTGGCGGTGGCCCAGACGGGAGTGCGTAGCATGGCGGGTTCCTTTGCTTGCAGGGTTGTGTATGACGTGTTGCGCAGTAGGGTGCGACAAACGGATGCAGAGCATAATGCGAAAGATTTGCATTTTGTGCAAAGAAATTGCGTGCAGCAGGTCGCGTACCGCCGTTGGCACTACCGTTAGAATGCTGGCTCCGAAGTGCCGGACATCCCAATGGAGAAGTCTTGATGAGCCTGAGCGCCGCTGTCGTGTTGGTCCTGCTATTTCTCGCTGCCGCTTTTGCGGTGGTGCTCTACAACGGATTGGTGCGCCTCAAGCATGGCGTAAGCAAAGCCTGGTCAAACATCGACGTGCTGCTGCGCCAGCGCCACGAAGAGCTGCCCAAACTGGTGGAGACCTGCAAGCAGTACATGCAGCACGAGCGCAGTACGCTGGAACAGGTCGTCATGGCGCGCAATGCAGTGGCCGCGGCGCGTGACAAGGGTGATGTCAGTGCGCTGGGGAAAGCCGAAACCGGCCTGCGTGCCGGTCTGGGTCAATTGTTCGCTCTGGCTGAGAACTATCCGGAGCTGCGAGCAAACGAAAGCTTCCGTCATCTGCAGCAGCGCATCAGCGGGCTGGAGAGCGGAATCGCGGACCGACGCGAGCTGTACAACGAATCGGTGAATCTGAACAACGTGCGTATCGAACAATTCCGGATGTTCTGCTGGCGCGCGCCTTTGGTTTCCGCGAGGCGCCGTTGCTCCAGTTCAGCGAGGCAGACAAGGCGGATGTCGACCTGAAACCGTTGTTTGGTTGAGCTGTAGAACGGAATGTTACTTATCGGCGCGGGCGTTGCGATGTGCCTGTTTGGCGGTTGGCTATGGGTCACTCGCTGGTCCAAGGTGCGCCATTTGCTGGACACTCCAACCTCAAGGATCAGATCGGCCGCGCAAGGCTACGTAGAGCTTGCCGGTGTGCTCCGCGAGTGGGACGACGCCCCACCCCTGTTCGCGCCCCTGACAGGCAAAGCCTGTCTGTGGTGGCGCTATCGGATAGAGGAATATCGGGCCGGCGGCAACCGCAGTACTTGGCGAATCATCGAACAGGGCACAAGTGACGGGCTGCTGCGCTTATCGGATTCGACTGGCGAATGTCTGGTCGATCCGCGGGGCGCCGAGGTGCTTCCTGCTCGGTATGACCGCTGGACCGGTGATCTTCGCCATCCCCGAGGTGTACCGCACCGCGGCGCGCTGGCCTGGCTGACCGGGCATCGCAAGTATCGCTACGTGGAAGAGCGGCTGCATGCCGATGAGCCGTTGTATGCCATCGGTGACTTCCGTACCAACGGTGGCGGTCGGCAGGGACTCGATGTTCACGTCGCTCAGCGAGAGGTGGTGCGGGAGTGGAAAGAAGACTATGCCGGCCTGCTGCAGCGCTTCGACAACAACCGTGACGGCCAGCTGGATCAGGCAGAGTGGAGCCGCGTGCGGCTCGCCGCCAGTCTCGAGGCTCAGAATCGTCACCGCCTTGCCGGTACCGAAGCTGCTGAGCATCGCCTGATGCGGCCCGGGGAGGGCTTGCCCTTCGTGCTTTCCAGTCACGGGGAGGAAGTGCTCGCGCGCCGCTATCGCTGGCATGCCGCCGGTGGCGCAGTGCTCTGTCTGGTCGGGGCGACGGTGCTTGCGGCTCAGATGGTGGGCTGAAAATCAGGCCGCGGCTGTCGATCGCTCCTTAGGTACAAACCGCCTCAGCTGGCAGCCCGGACCGGCTGCAACGTCCGATCTCATCTTGCGCGGCCGGGGCTCTGCTCGTGGGCATCGGACTTAGCCGCGTTTCTCGGCAATCCAGATGGTGTGGCGGGTGCCGCGATTGCCGTGGGCGAACACCTGGACTTCCTCGGCCTTGAAACCGGCTTTGGCGAGCTTCTGGGAGTAGGCCTGATCGGCACTGGCCGACCAAACCGCCAGCTGGCCCTTGGGTCGCAGTGCTCTGGCGCATGCATCAAGCCCCGCTGACGAATAGAGCCAGCTGTTGCTTTTGCGGGTCAGCCCCTCTGGGCCGTTGTCCACGTCGAGCATGATGGCATCGAAGCCTTGCGGTTCGCTTTTCAATATGTCGGCGACGTCGCTGCGCAGTATGCTGGTACGGGGATCGTTGATCGGCATACCGGCTTTGGCGCCCATAGGGCCGCGGTTCCATTCGATCACCCCGGGCACCAGTTCAGCGACCTGAACTTCGGCGTCTGCTCCCAGATGCTTGAGCGCCGAAGCCAGGGTGAAACCCATCCCCAGACCCCCGATGAGCACGCGCGGCTGGGGTCGCTGGGCGATCTTCCTGCAGGGTATTTCCGCCAGTGCGTCCTCGGAGCCATGCATACGGGTATTCATCAGCTGGTTGCCGTTGCCGCCCTTGATCTTGATGACGAAGTCTTCGCCGTACTCGAACAGGCAAAGGGCGCCGCCGTTATCAGGAATCTCGGCGGTATCGATCAGTACAAAACGCTTCATGGTGGAGCTCGTGGCGGGCGTGATGGGAATCAGGGCGTCTGGCAAGCAGCGCTCGGCTACAGCGGCTCTGAGTTGAGCCTGGACTCGAATCGCAGAGACTGGTTGAGCAGGGTGGTCAGTTCGGTGGCGGCAACAGGTTTGCTGTAGTAGTAGCCCTGGCCTTCATTGCAGCCTTCTTCGATGAGGTAGCGTTCCTGTTCAGCCGTTTCCACGCCTTCGGCGATCACCAGCATGCCCAGGCTTTTACCCAGCTGAATAATGGCTCGGACGATGGTGGTATCGCCTTCGTCGGTCGCCATGTCCCGGACGAAGCTCTTGTCGATCTTGATCTTGTCCAGCGGCAGGCTCTTCAGGTAACTGAGCGATGAATAACCGGTGCCGAAGTCATCGATGGCGATCAGCGCGCCCGATTGGCGAAGGCAGTGCAGGTTATGGGTGGCCGCCGCAATGTCTTCCATCAGCCCGGTTTCGGTTACTTCCAGCTCGAGTGTTTCCGGTGGCAGCCGATGAACGCTGAGCAGGTTGGCGATCATCTTTGGCAGCTCCGGATGGTGAAGCTGTACCGTAGACAGGTTGACCGCCATCCGCAGATCGACGAAGCCCTGGCGGTGCCACTCGCTGAGTTGACGGCACGCCTGATCGAGCACCCATTCGCCAATGACGATGATGCTGCCGTTCTGCTCGGCGAGGGGAATGAATATGTCCGGCGGGACCATTTTTCCGCTTGGGTGGGACCAGCGCAGCAGGGCCTCGACACCGGTGATCCGCTTGAGCCGATAGTCGATCTGCGGCTGGTAGACCAGATGGAACTCACCGCGTTTGACTGCTTCGGCCAGGTCGTTCTGCAGCTCCCGGCGCGTCCGCATTTCGCTGTCGATGCTGGCCACGTAAAACTGGTAGCGGTTACGCGATCGGTTTTTTGCCAGCGTCATGGTCTGCTCGGCTTTCTGCAGCAGCTTTTCCGTGTTGTCACCGTCTTCGGGATACAGGGTGATGCCGATGGTGGCGCGCAGTCGGATGTTCTGCTCATCGAGCGTCACAGGCCGCTCCAGGTCGTCGAGGACCTTCTGCGCCAGTTCGGCTGCCTCATAGGGCTGCTCGAAGCCGTACAGCACGAGCACGAACTGGTCGCCGCCCAAGCGGGCCAGCGCGCCGACACGTCCGCTCAGGGCGCGCAGGCGATCGGCAAGCGCCACCAGCAGACGGTCGCCATTCTGGTAGCTGAATTGCTCGTTCAGGCCCTTGAAGTCATCGAGTCCGATGCAGAGCACGGCAACACGGCGCTGAACCCTCGCGGCCTCGCCGAGGATGTTGTCCAGTTGCTGCTGCAGCTGCACGCGATTGGGCAATCCGGTAAGCGAATCGTATTGCGTCATTCGTTGAAGATTGCTTTCGGCGGCGTGGCGCAATTGCATGTTGTGCTCGATGGAGGCGAGCAGGCCGTTCGCGGTCTGTACCCACAGCCCCAGCTCGTTGCGCTCATGCCCTTTGGGCATTGGCAGCGTGTGTTCGCCGGGGCGCCCCGGATTAATTCGGGAAAGATGTTCGATCAGCTTGGTCAGCGGGCGAGTGAGCAGCCACTCGTAGATGAGATATAGCAACAGACCCAGCACCAGGGCACGCAGTATGCCGACAACGAAGATCACCACCGAGTCGCTGATGAAGTCCTCGCCATAGGGAGCAGTGTCCAGGGTGATGCTCAGATCGCCGTAATATTCGTTGTACGGGGGCCGGCCAATCAGGGCGATGGAAAAGTCCTGGTCGCGCCCCAGAATCGGGTCGGTCAGCCAGCGTGTACTTTGCGTCATCAATGGGCGCGACTTAACTGCCAGAGGGTCGTCGCCAGGGTGGCCGATGGATGCCTTCCGGATCGATTCATGCTGGAACAACCCTTCCATGACCTGGGCGCCCATTTCGCGATCAAGGCTGTAGATGGCCTGGGTGGAAGGATCGCGGGTCATACGCAGGATCCGCTGTGCATCCGCGTTGATCAATTGACGAGTCTTGTAAGCGTCGAAGACGATCTGAGCGCAGCTTAATACCAGTCCAACAGCCAACGCTGACAGCAGCACGATGCGAAGCAGTTTCCTCGACAAGCTGTTGCGCAATGCGGTCAAAAGAATTTCCTTTTTCCGAGCCGGTGCCCAGCGCAAGTATTGGTCGTCATAGAAGACGCGTCAAAGATGGGGTGGCGCTTATAACGCAAAAAGTTATCAAAACCTTCGACTCTCTCAGCGCTCGGTCGTCCTACAGTATGCATCGAAGCATCGTTGCAGACGTGAACGGGCGCACACTTAAAAGTCCGTCAGCCAACGGAGGCCGATTCCTTGACCTCGCAGCCTTTGATGACCATGCGGATGATGGTATCGGCCGCGGCTTCATAGTCGGCGTCATCGAGCTTCGGCTTGCCGGTCACGGTCGAGATCTGCCAGTCGAAATCAGCGTAGGTCTGGGTCGCGGCCCAGATACTGAACAGCAGGTGGTGGGGGTCTACGTCGGCCATGAGCCCTTGTTCGATCCAGCCCCGAATGCACGCAATGTTGTGGCTGGCCTGGGCGTTGAGCTGCTCGGCTCGCTCAGGAGGAAGGTGCGGTGCGCCATGCATGATCTCACTGGCGAATACCTTCGAGGCACAGGCGTGCTCGCGGGAGATCCTGATCTTGGTGCGGATGTAAGCACGTAGGACGTCGGCTGGATGGCCCGGCTGATTGAAGGGTTCGGAGGCGTGCAGCAGGGGCTCCACAATGCTGTCGAGCACCTCGCGATAGAGGTTTTCCTTGCTCTTGAAGTAATAGTAAACGTTGGGCTTTGGCAGTCCGGCGCGATCGGCGATATCGCTGGTCTTACTGGCGGCAAAGCCTTTCTCGGCAAACTCCTCGCTGGCTGCGCGGAGGATCAGTTCTTTGTTTCGCTCGCGGATACTGGACATAGGGCCTGTTCGATTCGCTGCCTGCGAGGCCGTCTGGCCGGGCCGAAATCCTAGCACCTGCATCCGGCCGGTCTCAAGGAAGTGACGGGCTACATAAGCATGCTTAACCCGCTTGTATACAAACCGTCTTCGCTCGGCCTGCCCTGGCTTTATGCATTGCGACCTGGAGCCTTCGTGCGTTCCTCTCCATGCGATCCGCCGAACGGTCTTAAGCCAATGATGGCCGGGCCGATAGATCTCTGGCGTCAGGATTATATTAATTGTATACAGATAAAAATAATATTGTGTACGTAACGCGATAGCCGAGGTCGACGTAATGCCTTTCATGCAGCGCAGTATCCAGTGGCAATTGATCATCAGCATGGGGGCTGCACTGCTAACCAGCACCCTCATCGTCATTCTTGTTTATTCATCCGCAGTCAATCGGCTCGCTGAGCGTTATCTGGTCGGTCAGGCCCTGCCTGCCAACATTGCCGCGATCCGAAACGACATCGAGCGCACCCTGGCGGCGCCGATCACCGCCACGGCAGGCATTGCCAGCAATACGCTGGTGCATGACTGGCTGCGCAGCGGCGAAACCGGGAGGTCGTCCGATGCGATCGGTGCATATCTGAACGGTGTCAAGGCGCAGCAGAGCGCACTGACAACCTCAATCGCTGTGCTTGGAAGCGGCAACTATTACTCCGAGGCCGGGCTCTCTCGCACGCTCAATCGCAGTGCGGCGGGTGACGGCTGGTTCTACAGCCTCGTCGACAGCGGCACCGAGCGGCGCTTCGAGATAGATATCGATAAGGCCTCCCATCAACCGACCCTGTTCATCAACCAGCGTATCGAAGCGGGCGGCAAGACATTGGGTGTCGCCGGTCTTGGCTTCAGCCTCAAGAGCATGTCGGAACTGATCAGCAATTTCCGCTTCGGTGAGCGTGGTGAGGTTTACCTCATCAACGGCGACGGCCGCGTCAAGGTTCATCCGAAAACCGATAACAACGACCGCACCGAACTCAGTGCGCTGACGGGCACTGATGCCGCGCAGCAACTGCTGAAAGGCACCCAGGGCGCCGTGCGGTTCGAGCGGGAGGGCGTAGCCTTCCTGGCCATTGCACAGCCGCTGGAAAGCCTCGGCTGGGTGCTGGTCAGTGAAGTGCCGGAAGCGGAAATCTTCGCCGAGGCGCGTCGCACGCTGTGGACCATCAGCCTGATCGGCGCCTGTATCGCGCTGTTCTTCCTCGGCCTGGTGGTGTTGCTGGCGCGCGGACTCGTCAAACCGATCCGTCAGGTCACCAATGCGCTGGTGGAAATCGGCGGCGGTGGCGGTGATCTCACCCGTCGTCTGGACGAAAGTCGTGCCGACGAACTGGGTGATCTTGCCCGAGGTTTCAACCGCTTCATCGGTAGTTTGCGCGAGTTGATTGGCGATGCCCTGAGTACCAGTCAGCAGCTGCGCACCGCAGTGGCGCAGGTCGCTCAGGTGGTCGATAACACCGCCACTCGTGCCGGTCGCCAGCATGAAATGACCGACATGGTCGCCACCGCCGTCCATGAGATGGGACTGACCGTGCAAGAGATTGCCCGCAATGCGAGCAACGCCGCCCAAGCCTCGCAAGGTGCCCGCAGTGAGGCGATGGAGGCGCGCAAGGTCGTCAGCGATTCGATTTCACATATCGAGACGATGTCCGGTGAAATCGGGCATGCCGCGGAGTCGGTCACTGATCTGGCGGAGCAGGTTGCGTCCATAGACAAGGTCCTGGCCGTGATCCGCAGCATTTCCGAACAAACCAATCTGCTGGCGCTCAACGCGGCCATCGAGGCGGCGCGCGCCGGCGAGATGGGACGCGGTTTTGCCGTTGTGGCGGATGAGGTGCGGACCCTTGCCAGCCGGACTCAGGCGTCGACCGATGAGATCCAGCAGATGATTCAGGGCCTCAAGAGCGGCGCCCAGAACGCGGTCAATTCCATGCGCGCCGGCCAGGCCGCCACGGGTACGGGTGTGCAGGCGAGCCAGCGTACGGGTTTGTCGCTCAGTGCCATCACCGAGCAGGTCGAGTCGATCAGTGACATGAACACCCAGGTGGCTGCCGCGACCGAAGAGCAGAGCAGCGTCACCGAGGAGATCACGCACAATGTTCAGGGCATCGCCGATCTGGCTCAGGCCACGGCGAGCGACGTGCAGGGCTGTCGCGAAGACTGCCATGCGCTGAGCCGTCTGGCAGACGACCTCAGCCGGCAGATGGGCAGCTTCAAGCTCTGACCCGTTGAGGGATTTGTCTAACGGTCCGGTCGTGACCATTGGCTCACGGACAAGTAGCACGGGCTCTAGTTAGAAACGAAAAAGCAGCCACTCTGGCTGCTTTTTCATGCTTCGGGTATGGGTCAGAAGTGCGCTTTGACCAACAGGCTGGCAGTGTTCTGGTTAGTGCCGCCGACCAGATCGCTGACGAAACCGCCGTCCTCGATGCCGTACTTGTCCGACCAGTAGTCATACTCGATGCCGACATACAGCTTGCCCGGCTCACCATCCAGCGCTTTGCCCAAGTCGTACTTGATCTGCGGATTTATGTGCAGGTTCTTCGAGATGAAATCCCCGCGTCGTTCGGAACCTGCGTCGTTGACCACCCAGTCGATGAAGCCGTCGAACAGAATGTCCGATTTGCCCACCGGGAAGGTCATGGCCCAGGTTGGCGTGACCTGCCATTGGCCGCCTGGCTTGCCGGTGGTGCCGTCGGGTTTGCGGTAATAGACGTTGATCGCCAGACGGTCGAAGCCGGGTACATCCAGGTCAACGGCGGGGCCGAGCAAATAGTTCTGATTCGGTACACCATTGGTGCTCTCACCACGCTCGTAGGTTGCTGCGAGCAGCACGTCCTTGATCGGGCCGAAACTCATGTCCTGGCCGCTGAGTTTGCCCAGCGAGAGGCGAGGGCTGAACTCACCGTAATAGGTATGCCCGTCGCTGCCGCTCTCGCCGTTGTAGAAGATATTGTCGACGAACAGGAACATATCGCCCCAGTCCCATCCGCTGGCGTGCTCGAAGGTCAGCGTTTGCTGAATCGGCGGGTTTATCTTGTAATCCTTGCCATAGAGATAGGTCAGGCTGTTGTTCTGCCAGTGCAGCATCCCATCGGCGAAGGCCGGGGCGGACAGCAGGCAGCCGGCCAGCGCCAGCGAAAGTGGTGCGCGCTTGAAGGTCATGTCGATACCCTTTGGTTTTGTTGTTGTGAATACGAGCTGCACCCGGCGCGCGATACGCCGGGTGCTTGGGCTGGTCAGCCTGTAGGCGTCAGCTGCGAGGACGGATCACTGGTGGTCGCTTTCGGATGAACCTTGGAATAGTCGGGGATGTTTACCGCCAGGGTGTTGGTGCCAACGGAATCCTCGATCAGGTTGTCCGGGTCGTAGTCGTCGAGTTCCTCCGGCTCGCGTGGCAGGAAGAAGTTGAGCAGGATCGCACTGAACGCGCCGATTGTGATCGGCGAACCGAAGATGTTCTTCAGCACCTCGGGCAGGTGGTTGAGCACGTCCGGCACCGCCGCGACGCCCAGGCCCAGACCCAGCGAAATCGCGACGATCAGCATGTTACGGCGGTTGAGGCCGGCTTCGGCGAGGATCTTGATCCCGGCGATGGCGACCGTGCCGAACATGATCAGCGTGGCGCCACCGAGCACTGGTTTGGGCATTAGCTGGAGCACGCCGCCCACCACGGGGAACAGCGCCAGCAAGACCAGAATGCCGGCGATATAAATCCCAACATGGCGGCTGGCAACGCCGGTCAGCTGGATCACCCCGTTGTTCTGGCTGAAAGTCGTCATCGGCAGGCTGTTGAAGGTGGCCGCCAGCAGCGAGCTGCAGCCGTCACCGAGGATGCCGCCTTTGATCCGCTTGATATACAGCGGGCCCTTGACGGGCTCGCGGGAAATCATCGAATTGGCAGTCAGATCGCCTGCTGTCTCAAGCGGTGTGATCAGGAAGATCACCGCAATGGGGATGAAGGCCATCCAGTCGAACGCGAAACCGAACTTGAATGGCTGCGGCACGCTGATGGCCGGCAGCGTCGCGAGGCTGGAAAAGTCCACCATTCCCATCATCCAGGCGGCGAAGTAACCCACCATCAGCGCGACAATGACGGCTGACAAGCGCAGCAGTGGGATGCCGAAGCGATTGAGGACGATGATGGTCCCGAGTACCAGGCCAGCCAGCGCCAGATTCGGCAAGGCGCCGGGGTCTTCGGCACCGTAGCCGCCGGCGATGTCGGTCATCGACACCTTGATCAGTGACAACCCCATCAAGCAGATGATGGTGCCCGTGACCACTGGCGTGATGATCCGGCGCAGCTTGTCGATGCAACGGCTTACGGCGATCTCGACGAAAGCGGCGCAGAAACTGACACCGAACAGGGTCGCGAGAATGTCTTCGGGGCTGCCACCGCGTCCCTTGACGATGAAGCCTGCCGCCAGGATCACACTGAGAAAGCCGAAGCTGGTGCCCTGCAGGCAAAGCATTCCAGCCCCGATCGGACCGATGCGCTTTGCCTGGATAAAGGTGCCGATCCCCGAGACGAATAGCGCCATGCTGACGAGATAGGGTACGTAATCGCCCAGGCCGAGCACGCTGCCGATGATCAGGGTTGGAGTGATGACGCCGACGAAGCTCGCGAGCACGTGCTGTATCGCGGCGAAGGTAGCGGGGAGCGGACCTGGACGATCTTCGAGCTGATAGATCAGGTCCTGATTGGGAGCGTCACCGCTCCTGGATTCGGTTGCGGTCATGAGTCAAGCCTGCCATTCGTTATTGTTCGGTCATGGGCTTTCGAGGCTGCACGGACCTCGTTCACTGGCCGTCGAAAGCTGTTCGATCGGTCAGGTTGGCTCGACTATAACAACCTGTGAACAGCAGTTGAAACAATAAATTTACGGATTGTGCACAATTATGACGAGCGAGCCGCCGGGCCATCAGCCGGTCACGTCTGCTGCATCCAGTCAGCTGGAGCGCAGCTCCCGGGCTACGTGCTCGGCCAGGCCGGCACCGGCTTCACTCATGGTCAGGTAGGTGCGGTCCGCGCCGGCTTCTTCGATCTGCTGGGCGATGTCTTCGTACATGGCGTGCGAGACGATCAGCCCCTCGAAGCCTTTGCCGCGCAACTTGCGGGTCGAGATGATCTTGGCCTCGGCATCGTTCATCGCCAGGATCACGGCCTCGACCTTGTTCATCTCCAGGCTCTCCCAGAACATCTGATCCTCGGCGTCGGCGAACAGAACGTGGCGGCCTTTCGCGCCGCTTTTCTCAACTGTCACCGGGTCCGAGTCGAGGCTGATCAGACGCCAGCCCTGATGCTGCAGATGGTCGTAGGCGGCGCGCCCGGTGCGGCCCATGCCCATGATCAGGATCTGGGCATCGCCCAGCGAAACAGGCTGCTCATCGGGATGGCGGGTATTGCGCTCCAGTGGAATCAGCCTTCTGGCTAGCCGGTCATACAAGGGGTGGGAAATGCGGTTCAGCTGGGCTGAGATGACGAAGGACAAGGCCACCGTGATCGCGAGCGGCGTGAGCCATTGCGGCAGCACCACGCTGGCAACGATCAGGCCGAACTCGCTGTAGTTGGTCAGGCTCGCGGCGCTGAGAAATGCGCTACGCGCGCGCAGGCGGAAGAGCACGAATAGGAAGAAGAACAGCGCGCCCTTGAGCGGCAGCAAAAGCGCCACAGCGCCGGCAAAGAGCATGGCGTCCACGCCCGGCAATCCGCCGATGCCGATCTGCAGGAAGAAGCCCACCAGAAAGACTTCTTTGATCGCCCACAGCGAATTGGAAAGCTCGGTGGCCCGCTTGTGCTTGGCCAGCATCGCACCGAAGGCCAGGGCGCCCAGTTCCGAACTGAGGCCCACGTATTCGAAGCCCAAACCGCCGGCTACCAGCGCCAGCATCAGGCCCAGCAGCACCATCAGCTCCTCGTGGCCGCTGTGATCGAGCAGGCGGAACAACAAGGGGCGCAACAATGGCAAGCCGAACACCAGCAGTGCCCAGGCCGATGGCACCTTGCCGCTGGCAATGCTCATCACCACCAAGGCAATCAGATCCTGAATGATGAGTACGCCAATCGCCACCCGGCCATGGAAGGCGCGCAGTTCACGCTTGCCTTCCAGCACCTTGGCGGCCAGCACGGTGCTGGAAAACGACAGAGCAATCGCCAGCAACAGACCTTCGCGAAAGCTGGTATCGAGAAAGACCAGGATCGCGGGCAGCACCACCAGGCTCGAAATACCGAAGTGCAGCAGGCTACCGCCGATGACTTCCCGTCGCACCAGATTGCTCAGCTTGAGCTTGAGGCCGACGGTGAAGAGCAGCAGCAGAACGCCCAGATGTGCCAAGTGTTCCAGGATCACGCTGTCGGTTGGGCCGACGCCGAAGTGGTTGCCGAAGCCTGCCAAGGCAAAACCCGCACACAGATAGCCGATCAGCGGGGGCAATCCGACCGAACGCGCGGCGAGGCCAAGGATGAACGCGAAAGCGATCCAGGTTGCTTCGATCATCGATCAGTCCTTCAGCAGTCGGAGCGGGCGGTCAGGGAGGCGGGGCATTCTAACGGTGGCCCACGGCTTGTCGAGTGTCGGGCCGCTGCGGAAAAAAGCAAGCCCGCACGAGGCGGGCCTGGGTGAGCGGAGCGGTCGTCAGTGATGCGCACCGGTCAAGGCATGGCGTTCCGGCCCGCCAAGGACGTTGAACAGCAGATTGAGCGTCACGGCACTGATCGTCGCAACCGCAATGCCGCTGTGGGTGATGGGCTCCATCCAGTGCGGCAACTGCGCGAAGAACTCGGGACGCATCACCGGCACCATGCCCAGGCCGATGCTTACCGCGACCAGTAGCTGATTGCGACGATCACCGATATCGGCTTCCTGCAGGATCTTGATTCCCGTGGCCGCAACCATGCCGAACATGGCGATGCCCGCTCCGCCCAGAACCGCTGCCGGAATCGAGGCGACCATGAACGCAGCCTTCGGCAGCAGGCTAAGGCTGATCAGGAACAGACCGGCAATGGCCGTCACATAGCGGCTGCGTACGCCCGTCATCTGCACCAAACCGATGTTCTGAGCAAAGGACGAATGGGTAAAGGTGTTCATGAACCCGGCGAGGAAGGTCGCGCCGGCATCACACAACAGGCCGCGGCGCAGTTGCTTGGGGTCGACCTCCTGGCCGGTGATTTTGCCCAGTGCGAGAAACATCCCGGCAGATTCGACAAAGATGATTACCACCACCAGGCACATCGACAGGATCGGCGCGAGCAGGAACTGCGGGGCGCCGAAATGATTTGGCGTGACCACCTGGAATGTCGGAGCGGCGCTGATGCCGGACAAATCGACCATGCCCAGGCTGCCGGCCAGCACATACCCCAGCGCCATACCGATCAGTACCGAAACGTTGACCCAAAAGCCGCGCATGAACTGATTGATCAGCAGAATGACGGCCAGGACTGCCGCTGCTACGCCGAGGTAGGGCAAGGCGCCGAACTGACTGGTGCCGCTGCCGCCGCCGGCCCAATTCACCGCAACCGGAAACAGGGAAAGGCCGATGGCGGTGATCACCGTGCCGGTTACCAGCGGCGGAAACAGTCGCACGATCTTGCAGACGAACGGAGCGATCAGCAGGCCAAAGAACCCCGCAGCAATGGTCGCACCAAAGATCCCGGTCATGCCCACGCCAGGCATGCCGGCCATCACGACCATGCTGCTGACGGCGGCGAAGCTGGCGCCCATCATCACCGGCATGCGAATGCCCACCGGCCCGATGCCCATGGACTGCACGAGGGTAGCGATGCCCGCCACCAGCAGATCGGCGTTGATCAGAAATGCGATCTCATCTCGCGACAGTCCGGCCGCCTGGCCCACGATCAGCGGGACGGCAACTGCGCCGCCGTACATCAGCAGTACGTGCTGAAAGCTCACCAGCAGCATCTGCAGCAAGGGCAGACGCTTTTCAGTAGCTGGGGCGGTTTCCCGCTCGGTCACATCGTTCATGCAAAACACCTCGGACGCTTTTGTTATTGGAGGGTCGCGGCGGCCCCGCTGAACATGCGGAGCCAGGTTTTTTGGGTGCTCGGGTTCTGGCTTGGTCGTACCCGCTGGGGCTGAATTTGGGCGTGCAGAGTCCTCGCTTTTCGCGTGTGACTGAGTAAGGTCAGGGTGAAAAAAAGCCGCGCCCGGAGGCGCGGCAGATGCAGCGGAGATCAGTCGATCGGGGCGCCTTTGTCGATCCAGGCACCGAGCAGGTCGCGCTCGTCCTGGGTCATGTTGGTCATGTTGCCCAGTGGCATGATCTGGCTGGCCACAGATTGCGCATGGATCTTCGCCGCTTGCTGGCGGATCTGCTCGGGCGTATCGAACATCACGCCTGCAGGCGCCGCGCTGAACAGCGGGCTGCTCGGCTGTGCGGCGTGGCAAACGGTGCAGCGCTCATCGATGACGCTACGGACCTTGGCGAACTCGCTATTGCCAGCATCAGCTTCCCCAGCATCAGCATCAGCTTCAGTTGCATTCGAGGTACCGGTCTGCTGTTCGCTCATGCTGGCCTGCTCGGGCGACGTCGGTGCCAGATTCGGCGCAGAAGGCTGGCGGTTAGGCGCAGTGACGAATGCCAGGCAGATCATCCCTACCGCGGCAGCTGGCAACGCCCAGGCAAAGCGATTGCTGTCGTGGCGGGTGTTGAAGTAGTGACGTACCAGCACGGCCAGTACCGATATGCCCGCCAGGATCAGCCAGTTGTATTTGCTGCCGTAGGTGCTCGGGAAGTGGTTGCTGATCATGATGAACAGCACGGGCAGGGTGAAGTAGTTGTTGTGCCGCGAGCGCAGCAGGCCTTTGGCTGGCAGTACCGGGTCTGGCGTGCGGTTCTGCTCGATGGCAGCGACCAGCGCCCGCTGGGCCGGCATGATGATGCGGAACACGTTACCCACCATGATGGTGCCTATCAGTGCACCGGTGTGGATGTACGCCGCGCGACCGCTGAAGACCTGCGAATAGGCCCATGCGGCAAAGATCACCAGTACGAACAGCACCAGGCCGAGCAGCGCTGGCTTCTTGCCCAGTGGCGAGTCGCACAGCAGGTCATAGACGAACCAGCCAACGATCAGCGAACCGAAACCAATGGCGATTGCCATGGCCGGCGCCATTTCGCTGCCGGGTGCGATCAGGTAAAGCGACGGGTTGAGGTAGTAGACCACCATCATCAGTGCGACGCCCGAGAGCCAGGTGGTGTAGGCCTCCCACTTGAACCAGTGCAGGTTCTCTGGCATCTGCGGCGGTGCCAGCTTGTACTTTTCCAGGTGATAGATACCGCCGCCATGGATCGCCCAGAGATCGCCGGAGAGGCCATCGCGAGGGTTGGCGCGGTTGAGGTTGTTTTCCAGCCAGACAAAATAGAACGAGGCGCCGATCCACGCGACGCCAACGATCATGTGAATCCAGCGAATACTCAGGTTCAGCCATTCGGTCAGATGTGCTTCCACGATAATTACCTCCTGCACGGCCGGCGTACCAACCGCTGTTTCTTCTTATTCGACTCGTCGCACGTTTCCGGCTTTTCTGAAGCACGCATGTTCCGGTGTCGCTGTGCACGGCAGCGTCGCCAGTCATGCCCTTCGCTGATCAGTCGGCGGCCTGTTCGGAGTCCCGGTGGGGGTCGAGGAGAACCAGCTCGTCCTCGGTGAAAAAATGCTCGTCGCAGTTGTTGCCAGAACCGCTGCGATCGACCACCAGGAATTCATCCCGCTTTTCGATCGTCAGCACCGGGTGGTGCCAGACGCCGCGGTGGTAGTTGACGCCCTGCCTTCCATTGCTGCAGAAGGCGCGGACGTTACCCGGTACAGGTGCATCGCCAAGTGGCGCGACCACGACCAGAAAAGGGTTGCCGAGCAGCGGAATGAAAGCCTGGCTGCCCTGCGGGTGTCTTTCGAGCATGCGAATCACCAGCGGCATATCCAGCGCGTCGGCGGTGAAAATGCTGATGATGGCCTGATCATCCGGCTGCGCGGTCTCGACCGTCGCCAGCTTGTGGTAGCGGCGGGTGGAACCGTTATTGATCATGAAGTATTCGCTGCCTTCGGTTTCGATCACATCACCGAACGGGGCGAAGGCTTCCTTGGTCAACGGTTCGATCTTGAGTGTGCGCATGCTGTGCTCGTTATCTAAAAAAATGTAGGAGCGAGCTTGCTCGCGATCCTCGGTTGCGTCATCCGCGAGCAAGCTCGCTCCTACAGGGTTATGTGTCTATGTCGGCGGCGGAATCTGGTCGATGCCGCTGATGCCGTCTGTAGGGCGGCGCTCCGCTTCAGCCCACCTCGGTGTAGTCACCGACGGTCAGGTAGCAAGCCCACCCTACAAGTTGCGACCTTAGCGCGCTGCCTTGCCAAACAACCGTAGCCGGCTCACACCGCCGTCCGGGAAGATGTTCAGGCGCACGTGGGTGATCGGACCGAGTCTGGCGATCTGCTCGCTGAATTCGTGTTCGGCGTGCATTTCCAGCTTCTGGCTCGGCAGCAGTTCACGCCAGAACAGGCTCTGGGTTTCGATCTGGCTGTCGGTGCCACCTTTGACGTAGGCCGCCTGGATGCTGCAGCTGTCCGGGTAGTTGCCCTTGAAGTGCAGGGTGTCGACGACGATGCGTTCAATCTCGCCCGGATGACCCAGCGCGACGATGACCCAATCATTGCCCGGCGTGCGGCGGCGGGCGGTTTCCCAGCCGTCGCCCATGTTGATGCCGCGACCCGGGTTGAGGATGTTGCTCATACGACCGAAATGCTCGTCCGAGCAGGCCAGTGCGCGACCACCATTGAGCGCTGACGCGAGATCGAGCTGCTCGTTTTCGCCCACGCGGCTCCAGTCGCGGAACGGTATGCCATGCACGCGCAGGCGGGCTACACCACCGTCCGGATAGATGTTGAAGCGCAGGTGGCTAAACGGCTTGTCGAACGCGATCTCGTGGTAGTGGTGGCTGTTGCCTTGTAGCTCTACCGCGGGAAGGATTTCAGTCCATACAGTGTTTTCGTCCGGATCACCCTCAGCGAGGAAGCAGGCTTCCAGCGAGGCCGACGGCGGGAAATTGCCGGTGAAGAAGCTGGTGTCGATGTCGACGCCCTTGATCGAGCCGGGCACGCCGAGGCGAATGACCGCTTGGTCGAAGCCTTCGAAGCGCTTACGGCGCGACTCCCAGCCATCCATCCACTTGCCGTTATCATCGAACACGCCCTCCTTCCATACGGCCGGCGTCGGCTGGAACAGCCGGTTGACGTCGGCAAACCAATCGTCCGTGACGGAAATGGCCTTGGTGCCCAGACGGGCGTCAGCCAGGTTGACGTATTTTTCGAAAGGTACGGCGTAGCTCTTCATACGTTGTTCTTCTCTTCGTGTCGTCTGATGGGTCTCTTGCTTACATCGCCTGCAGACGGAACAGTGCGATTTTGTTGATCTCAGCCAGGGCGCGTGCAAATTCCTGATCCTGCGAGTTGTGCATGCGCTCTTCGAACGCCGCCAGGATCTGGTGCCGGTTACTGCCTTTGACGGCCATGACGAAGATGAAGCCGAACTTCGCTTTATAGGCATCGTTCAGTTCGGTAAAGCGGGCGAACTCTTCCGGGGTGCATTCATGAATGCCGGCGCCGGCCTGTTCTGCGGTGCTTGAGGCGGTCAGCTCGCCGCGAACGGCAGCTTTGCCGGCAAGGTCCGGGTGAGAGTTGATCAGCGCCAATTGGGTGTCGTGGTGGGCGGCCAGCATCGCCTCAGACATGCGGGTGTGCATTACCTCGACGTAATCGAGCGTCTCGTCCACGCCGGACTGGAATACGGTGTCCGCCACCCACGGCGAATGCTCGTAGACATCAGCGAAAGTCGAGATAAAGGTGTCGCGGTCGAGTTTGGACGGCTTGATGGTCTTGAATGGGGTCATTGGCTGCGTTCCTGAGTAAGCGGATGAGTCGAGTGCCAGTGGCGGGCGATGTCGACACGGCGGGCAAACCACACCTGTTCGTGACCCTTGGCGTACTCGATGAAGCGCTGCAGCGCGGCCATGCGGGCAGGCCGGCCCAGCAGGCGGCAGTGCATGCCAATGGACAACATCTTTGGCGCACCCTCGCAGCCTTCGGCGTACAGCACGTCGAACGCATCCTTCAGGTATTCGTAGAAGTCGTCACCCTTGTTGAAGCCCTGCACCTGGGTGAAGCGCATGTCGTTGGTGTCCAGCGTGTAGGGGATTACCAGATGCGGCTTGTCCGGCGTCGACTCCGGGTCCCAGTAGGGCAGGTCGTCGTCGTAGGTGTCGGAGTCGTAGAGAAAGCCGCCTTCTTCGCGGACCAGACGCCGGGTGTTGGGGCCGGTACGGCCGGTGTACCAACCCAGCGGACGCTCGCCGGCGATGTCGGTGAGGATGCGGATGGCTTCGAGCATGTGCTCACGCTCTTGCGCCTCGTCCATGTACTGATAGTCGATCCAGCGATAGCCGTGGCTGCAGATCTCGTGACCGTCGGCGACCATGGCCTTGATCACATCCGGGTGGCGCTGCGCGGCCATCGCTACGGCAAAGATGGTCAGCGGGATGTCGTGCTTGCGGAACAACTTGAGCAGACGCCAGACGCCGGCACGGCTACCGTATTCGTAGAGCGACTCCATGCTCATGTTGCGCACGCCCTGCAACGGCTGAGCTGAAACCATTTCGGACAGGAAGGCTTCGGACTCCTTGTCGCCATGCAGCACACAGCGCTCGCCACCTTCTTCATAGTTGAGTACGAAGGACAGGGCGATACGGGCAGCACCCGGCCACTGCGGATGGGGTGGGTTCTCGGCATAGCCGATGAGGTCGCGAGGGTAGTCGGCGCTCACTGTTGTTATTCCTTGTCTGATCCGCGGGTCGCCGCTGCGAGGTACTGGGCGACCTTCATGGCTCAATTGTATACAAAACGTTTTGCACTTTGTAAATCAAAAATCTCATGACTGTTCGTTGGCCCGCCATAGGGGATACAGGCATTTCGCATTTGGATACCTGAGTTCATGTGCGCTAGAAGCCTGCGCATGAATGCATGAGCAGAAAACGGGCCAAATCCTGGGAATTTAAACTGTGTACAATTTCTTTAAAAACTGTCTTTAATTATTTATCCGAGCTGCTATGCTCGACCCAACTCCACCATTGATCACTAGAGGAGGCGAGCATCGGCGGGCGATCCGCGATGCTGGAATCTATGGGACGTTTGACTACTCACGTACTGGATGCCGCCCACGGTTGCCCGGGCAGCAATATCCGAATAGAGCTCTATCGGGTCGAAGGCGAACGCCTCGAGCTGGTCACTTCTCGCCAGACTAACGCCGAAGGCCGTTGCGATTCGCCCTTGCTGGAAGGCGACAACTACCGTTCCGGTGTCTATCAGCTGCAGTTCGCGGCTGGCGACTACTACCGCGCACGTGGCGTGACGCTTCCCGAGCCGGCCTTTCTTGATGTGGTGGTGCTGCGTTTCGGCATCAGCGCTGAGCAGGATCATTACCATGTGCCGCTTCTGATTTCGCCGTACAGCTACTCGACTTATCGGGGTAGCTGATGGCGCCTGCCGCGTTTGCAGCGACGCGGCAGTGACCGTTCCCATGCGTGAGACCTTGACTCCCCTGAGTCCCGACCCGCCTTTGAAGGCGGGTTTTTTTTGAGATAGGGCTCGGTTTTGATGGGTATCGCTTCGCTCAACGCCATACTACGGGTGGTGTCGGTGGCAAGGCGTTGCGTCCGCAGGATGGGTTGAGCCTGCGATACCCATCGGTGCCGCTGATGGGTATCGCGTTTCGCTTCGTGGGGTGCTCCGTATTTTGCGGCGCTGGACGAAGCATTGGTTTCGCCCTGCTGGGTGGACCAATGTTCCAGCCTATTCCGCCAATCGGCCATACCGCGGACGGTCACAAATTACTCGAGCAAGCTCGCTCCTACGACGATGCGACCATCCTCAGCGACTCACCAACGAAACCGCCCCCGCGCCCCCAAACAGCGCAGCACTGATCCGGTTGAACCAGACCTGCCCCTTGCCAGTGCGCAGGTAGCGCGCCGCCCCATGCGCACCAAGCCCGTAGGCCAACTTGCAGCAGAGATCCAGAACCGCCCAGGTCAGGATCATCACCAGCAGTTGCGGCATGAACGGGCGATCAGCGCTGAGAAACTGCGGCAGGAAGGCTGCAAAAAAGAGAATGTCCTTGGGGTTGCTTGCGCCCAGTCCAAAGGCGCGCCAGAACAGCTGACGAAAGCGCGGGCTGACCTCAGCAGTCGCCACGCTGGGCCCGCTGGCCGGGTGACGGGATTCCTGCCAGCTCTGCCAGGCGAGGTAGAACAGATAGAGCGCACCGACAATCTTCAACAGGCTGAATACCTGCTCCGACGCCAGCAGCAACGCGCCCAATCCCAATGCCGAGGCGCTGAGCAGGCAGATCGACGCACTGACGCCCCCGACGAAGGCCGGCCAGGAGCGCCTCAGCCCATAATTGAGGCTGTTGCTGATCATCAGCAGCGACAACGGGCCGGGGATCAAGATGACCACCAGCGCCGCGCTCGCGAACAACAACCAGGTTTCCAGACTCATTTCGATGCTCCTCGATAAAAGTATGTTCGGCTATCTGACCCGGCGCTGCGGTGGCCCTGAAGCTACGCTACGCCTCGACCGTCGGATGGTGTTGAGCGAAGCGATACCCATCAAGCGCACCCCGCACCCATCCCAAACGTCAAAAAGCCCCACCGCCGAAGCAGTGAGGCCGATCGGTCAGCCCGGCTTACAGAAAGGCGAACTTGGCAATAAAGATCACACACAACACATACAGGCTGATCGAGACCTTTTCCCGTTGCCCGGTCAGCAGCTTCAGCGTCGCGTACGTCAGAAAGCCCAGCGCAATGCCGTTGGCGATGGAGAACGTCAGGGGCATCATCACAACCGTGACAATAGCCGGAATGGTATCGGTATGGTCCTTCCAGTCGATGTTAGCCAGGCCGCTCATCATCAGCATGGCGACATAGATCAGCGCTCCGGCTGTGGCATACGCAGGGATCATGCCGGCCAGGGGAGCGAAAAACATCGCGACGAGGAACAGCGCCCCGACGGTGACTGCAGTCAGCCCGGTGCGACCGCCCGCTGCCACGCCCGCAGCGCTTTCGACGTAGCTGGTGACTGGCGGACAACCGACGAAGGCCCCTGCGACGCTAGACGTACTGTCGGCTTTAAGGGCCCGCGAGAGATTCTGGATCTTGCCGTCGTCGTCGACGAGGTTGGCGCGGTGAGCGACGCCCATGAGCGTGCCGGCCGTGTCGAACATGTTCACGAAGAGGAACGCCAGGATCACGCTCACCATCGCCACATTCAACGCGCCGGCGATATCCATGGCCAACCAGGTCGGCGCCAGGCTAGGCGGCATTGAAACCAGGCCGTTGTACTCGACCAGCCCCATCGCCCAGCCGATGCCCGTCACCACCAGCATGCTCACCAAAATTGCGCCGAAGACGTTGCGGTGGCTGAGTACGGCGATCATCAGAAAGCAGATGGCGGCGAGCAGGGCAGTAGGTTCGCCGAACGAACCCATGGTTATCAGTGTGGCGGGGCTGTCAACGACGATGCCGGCGGTCTTAAGGCCGATCAATCCGAGAAACAACCCCACACCAGCGCCCATGGCGAAGCGCAGGCTCATCGGGATGCTGTTGAGCAGCCATTCGCGCAGGCGAGACAGGCTCATGATCATGAACAGGATGCCGGAGATGAACACTGCGCCTAGCGCGATCTGCCAGCTGTAGCCGATCTCGCCGACGACCGTGTAGGTGAAGAATGCGTTGAGGCCCATGCCCGGCGCCAGCCCTACCGGCCAATTGGCGTACAGGCCCATCAGCAGGCAACCGAGCGCTGCCCCGATGCAGGTCGCAACGAAGGCTGCACCGTGATCGATGCCGGCGTCAGCCATGATGTTGGGATTGACGAAGATGATATAGGCCATGGTGACGAAGGTCGTCAGGCCAGCAAGCAGCTCGGTCTTGATAGTGGTTCGGTGGGCGCTGAGTTTGAAGAATCGGTCGAGCAAGCCGGGGTTTTTCGGCTGCAGCCCTAGGGCCGCCTGTTCCTGCTTGGTGCTTTCCACAAGGGTGTTCCTCATCGTTCTTGTTGTCTATCACCCAGAGCAGTGCTCTCGAGGGCAGGTGATGGTGAGGGCTCATCCTGTTCGATTTTTTTGACCGAAAGGTCAGGAAGGCTTGTCGCGATTATGCTTTTGTATACAAAAATTGCAACTCGATTTGTTGAGTTTGTCTCGTTGGCTATAGATTCCGGCGTTGCAGACGCTCTTTGCTTGTGAATGCCGGACCTGAGACTTCAGGTGTCGAGATTGGCAGAATGTTGATTGTGCACAATAAAAGCCGATTTATTTCGATGTTTGTTCCACAGCCACTGCCAGCCAGACGTTGAAAGGCAGTAAAGTTCGCTCTGCCGACACTTCCGACGCGAGTCACCATGAACGAACAGTTGCAGCCTCTGAAAAAGCCGACGAAAAGCGGCAAGGTCCGTACCGGGACCCAGGACGACATCGTTTACGCACACATCTTCGATGCAATCCTCGAACAGCGCCTGGCACCAGGCACCAAGCTCAGTGAAGAAGCCCTGGGCGAAATATTCGGGGTGAGCCGGACCATCATCCGTCGCGCGCTGTCGCGGCTTGGGCATGAAGGAGTTGTATTGCTGCGCCCTAACCGCGGCGCCGTGGTCGCCAGCCCCAGCGTCGACGAAGCCCGGCAAATTTTCTTTGCGCGGCGACTGGTCGAGCGGGCCATTACCGAACTGGCGGTGCAGCATGCAGGTGCCGACCAGCTGGCCGAGCTACGGCAGATGGTGAAAGACGAGCAGGATTGCTTCGCCCGCGGCGATCGCGGTGCCGGTATTCGTCTTTCGGGCGAGTTTCACCTGAAGCTGGCCGAGGCAGCGAAGAACGCGCCGCTGGTGAGTTTCCAGCGCAGCCTGGTGTCGCAGACATCGCTGATCATTGCCCAGTATGAAAGCGGCAATCGCTCGCATTGCTCTTATGACGAGCACAACCAGCTGATCGACGCCATCTCTGCGCGCGACAGTGACAAGGCCGTGAGCCTGATGATGCATCACATGGATCACATCGACAGCAAGCTCAACCTCGATGAAGACAGTGCATCGGACGATCTGCACGCCGTCTTTTCGCATCTCGCCCTGGCGAAGAAAAAGCCTCGCCCGGTTCGCTAGGCTTCAGTCCGCTCGCGCTGGCGCGCAATGCGTCAGCGGCCAAGCAGTGTCCGCTGCGAGCCATGACCACGTCATGCTGCTGGCTTTAAGTATCACTTCGCGAACTCTCCCTTCCTTGCGGTGCTGCTGAACCGCTGCCGCAGCTCGATCCGACGCTTCGACGGGTCGGCTCTGACAATTTCAGGTCTCGACCCCTCGCTCGCATCTTCTTCGTCCCCAGATCATGCAACTCGGTTGCGCCAACCGGGGTCGACACGCATAATGTTATGTTATAACGATTTTAATATATCTTGCTGGCCCCCTCGTACGCCTTTCGGACAGACCTATCGGTGCTGGCGAGGGCGCACATCGTTCGGCCCTAAACTACTCACTTCCGAGGTAACAATGATCGAATGCCATGGCCTGCAGTGGGGCGCCGGTAGACGCGCGCTGACGCCACCGCTGGATCTGCGGTTGATGGCGGGGAGCCTGACTGCCGTCATTGGTAGCAACGGTTCGGGCAAGAGCAGCCTGCTCAAGGTATTGGCTGGGTTGGATCGTCCACTGGCGGGGCGAGTCCATGTCGGTGTTCCGCTCATGGGCGGCGTGGCCTATCTGCCGCAACAACAGCACGTGGATCGGCAATTCCCCATCCGCCTTGCCGAACTGGTCAGTGCCGGTTTCTGGCGTAGCCGACTGGGGCGCAGCGAGCGTCAGGCGCGGCTGCGTCAAACATTAATGGATTGGGGGCTGCTCGACCTTCAAGCCCAGGGCTTGCATGCGCTGTCCGGCGGCGAATTGCAGCGTGCCTTGCTGGCGCGTCTGAGCCTGACCGACGCCCAAGTGTTGTTGCTCGACGAGCCCGAGGCGGCATTGGACGACGTGGGGCTGCAACTGCTGTGGCAGCACGTCGAGCGCTGGCAGCAGGAGGGTAGGACGCTGCTACTGGTCAGCCATAACCTTGCCGGGCTGGAGCGAAACAACTGCGAGGGGTTGTTGATCGCGCGCAGCGGTTGCATCAAGGCGCCGATCCGCCAGTTCATGGCCGAGCGGCAACGGCTCGGTCAGGTCGCGTGACGCCGGATATCCTCTGGGCGCCTTTCAATGAGTTCGCCTTCATGCGCCGGGCGCTTTTCGGCGGCGTGGCGCTGGCCTGCAGTGCCGCGCCGCTGGGCGTGTTTCTGATCCTGCGTCGAATGAGCCTGATCGGTGATGCCATCGCCCACGGCATCCTGCCCGGTGCAGCATTGGCGTTCTGGCTGTTCGGCTTGAGCCTGCCAGCATTGACCGCGGGCGGGCTGGTGGCGGGCCTCGGTATGGCGGGCGCAGCAGCCTGGGTCACGCGGCGCACCGGGCTGCGTGAGGATGCCAGCCTTGCTGCGCTTTATCCGATTTCACTGGCCAGCGGCGTGCTCCTGCTTGGGCTGGCCGGGCGCAAGCTGGATCTGTTGCACCTGCTATTCGGCTCGGCGCTGGCGGTCGATACGACCACGCTGTACGGCATGCTCGGCACCGCGGTGTTCAGTCTGGTGGTGCTCGCGCTGAGCTATCGCGCCCTGGCGCTGGACAGCCTCGATCCGCTGTTCCTGCGCAGTATCAGTCGCTTCGGTCCATTGGCGCATGCCGCCTTCCTGACGCTGGTGGTGCTCAATCTGGTGATCGCCTTCCAGGCCATCGGCGCGCTGATGGTGGTGGGACTGATGATGCTGCCTGCCGCCGCGGCGCGCTTCTGGAGCCGCAGATTGCTGGTCCTGCTACCGCTTGCTGCGCTGATCGGTGCGGTGTGCGTATGGCTGGGGCTGCTGCTTTCCTTCTACGCCAGCCTGCCCAGCGGGCCGTGCATCGTGCTGTTGGCCGGCGTTTTCTATTTGTTCTCGGTGGTAGCCGGCCCGGTTCACGGTCTGCTGCGCTCGTCTCCATTTCCCATGACTGTTTGAGGTGCTCATCATGCGTTACCTGCTTTTTGCCCTGGCCTTGTGGCTGCCTTTGTCGTTGCAAGCAGTGGAAAAACTGAATGTGGTGACGAGCTTCAGCATCCTGGCTGATCTGACCCGCGAAGTCGGCGGCGACCACATCGACCTGATCAATCTCGTGGATGCTGATGCCGATGCTCATCTCTACGAGCCCAGCCCGGACGATGCCAAGGCTCTGTTGCGCGCAGACCTGATCATCGCCAACGGCCTGGGCTTCGAACCTTGGCTGGAGCGCGTCCTTGCCAGCAGCGAGCCCACCGGCAAACGCATCAATGCCAGTGCCGGTGTCGTTCCGTTGATGCTGGATGAGGACGGTGAGCGAGTGCCGGATCCGCATGCCTGGCAGAGCCCGGCCAATGCCGAGATCTACGTGCGCAACATCGCCAACGCACTCGGTGAACTGGACCCCGCCAATCGCGAAGCTTACGCCGAGCGCCGCGATGCGTACCTGACCCGTCTGCACGCATTGCTCAAGAAAGCCGATGCTCAGATTGCGAGCTTGACGCCAAGTCAGCGCAAGGTGGTGACCAGCCATGATGCGTTCGGCTACCTGGGGCAGGCTTGGCAGCTGGAATTCATCGCGCCGCAGGGACTGTCCACCCATGACGAGCCTTCGGCGGCTGACGTCGCCAGCCTGATCCGGCAGATACGCAGCGAAGGCGTGCGGGCCGTGTTCGTGGAGAATATCCGTGATCCGCGGCTGATCGAGCAGATCGCTGACGAAGCCGGCGCCACCGTAGGCGGCACCCTGTATTCGGATGCCCTGGCCAGCGAGGGCCCGGCCAGCACCTACCTCGGCATGTTCGAGCACAACCTCGATACGTTGATGGCCGCGCTGAAGCCGTAAGGCGGATCGCGCTTCACCGATCTACGCGTTCATTGAGCTCCGTGCGAACCGGTGGTGGATGTAAAAAGCGACATCCACCCTACGAGCCGCGGTCTTGCTCCGAGCCGGAGGGTGGATCGCGCTTCACCGATCCACGCGTTTATCAAACTTGGTGCAACTTGGCGGTGGATGTGGAAGCAACATCCACCCAACGGGCTGCGGTTTGGCCTCGATCCGTAGGGTGGATCGCGTTTCACCGATCCACGCGTTCATCAAACTTGGTGCGAACTGGCGGTGGATGTGAAAAGCGACAT
>NZ_JAMOIC010000025.1 GCF_024448895.1 Stutzerimonas stutzeri | reverse complement strand
TACTCTTTTGCTCTTTTGCTCTTTTGCTCTTTTGCTCTTTTGCTCTTTTGCTCTTTTGCTCTTTTGCTCTTTTGCTCTTTTGCTCTTTTGCTCCTGCCGTTGTTCATCCGCCCACACCCGTCGGAAACCCCCGCACCCACACCCACCGCGACCCCACGCACCTACCTAGAACGGGCATTTGCCGCTACAGTGCCAATAGCCCCGTAGTCTGTTGCAAGGATCGCCGTCCGGATGGCTTCACCGTCTCAACCTAAAAGCCTGATCTTCGATCTCGAAGTCGCCCCCGGCAAAGCCGATAAGCCCGACCGGATCTTCATGGTCGGCGCCCTGCGCCCCGACACTGGCGCCGAGCTCGAGCGCAAAGTCGACCGGGACTTACCCGATATTCTCGAGTCGCTGGACAGCCTGGGGCAGGGCGCGAGCTTCGTCCTCGGCCACAACGTCATCGACCATGACCTGCCGATCCTCAGACAACAGGCCCCACACCTGGCCCTGCACGGGCTGCCGGTGATCGACACCCTGCGTCTGTCGCCCTTGGCCTTTCCGCAGAACCCGTATCACCGACTGGTCAAGGACTACAAACTCATTCGGGACAGCCTCAACTCACCGCTGTCCGATTGCCGCTCCACGCTCACCCTGTTTCAGGACCAGCGTCAGGCCTTTGCCCAACTGAACGAGACCAACCAGGCGGAGCTGCTGTGCTACCAGACGCTGCTGGCCCCCACACTCAAAAGTGACCTGGGCTCATTCTTCGCCTCGCTCAGCGGCACCAGCCCCAAACCGGTCACCGAGCTGCGCGGCCTGATTCCCCAACTGCTGGTTGAAAACGACCCGACCCTGACCCGAAGCCTCAAGGTCTGCAGCACCCGCCTTGAACAGCTCCTCGAAACCGACCTGCTGGACCCGTCGCTGCATCTGCCCTTGGCTTATGCACTGGCGTGGCTCCGAGTGTCAGGCGGCAACTCAGTATTGGCCCCCTGGGTGCGCTATCAGTTTCCGGAAGTAGGGCGGCTCATTGCCGAGCTGCGGGACGTTCCGTGCGGACGCAAAGATTGCGAGTACTGCGCCACCACCCATGACCCGCGCCATGAGCTTAAGCGCTACTTTGGCTTTGATGACTTTCGGACCGAACCGGATGGCAAGACTTTGCAGCACGACGTGGTGCTGGCCGGCATGCGCAGCCAACACGTGCTGGCCATTCTCGCCACCGGCGGTGGCAAATCCCTGTGTTACCAGCTCCCGGCCCTGAACCGCTTTCACCGCAACGGCAGCCTGACCATCATCATCTCGCCGCTGCAATCCTTGATGAAGGATCAGGTCGACGGCTTGCTTGAGCGCAACGTGCAATGCGCCGCCACCCTCAATGGCCTGTTGACCATGCCCGAGCGGGCCGAGGTGCTGGAGAAGGTTCAGATGGGGGACGTCGGCATCCTGCTGGTTTCGCCCGAGCAGTTTCGCAACAAGGCCTTTCGCCGGGCGATCAAGCAGCGCCAGATCGGTGCCTGGATCTTTGATGAAGCCCATTGCTTGTCCAAATGGGGCAACGACTTCCGCCCCGATTACCAATACGTGTCGCGCTTTATCAGCGAGCACACCGGTGGGGGCCCCTTGGCCCCCATCGGTTGCTTTACCGCCACGGCCAAACCGGATGTGCTTGAGGACATTCAGCAGCATTTCAGGGAGCAGCTGAAGATCGAGTTCGAGACCTTTCTGGGCACCCATGAGCGCACCAATTTGAGCTTCGAGGTGTTGCCGTGCACCCGTGCCGAGAAGTGGGCGCGCACCCACCAGCTGCTTGAAGACCATATTGGTCGGCACGACGGTGGCTCGGTGGTCTTTGTCTCCAGCCGTAAGGGCGCCGAGGAACTGTCAGACTTTCTAATCGGACAGGGCTGGCCCTGCAAGCACTTTCATGCAGGCCTCGAACCTCACGAAAAGACCGACATTCAAGATGCGTTCAAGGCAGGCCAACTGCGTGTGATTGTCGCGACCAATGCCTTTGGCATGGGCGTGGACAAGGCCGACATTCGGCTGGTGGTCCATGCCGACATTCCGGGCTCGCTGGAAAACTACCTGCAGGAAGCCGGGCGCGCAGGGCGCGACCAAGGCGACGCCCGTTGCGTGCTGCTCTATGACCTGCAAGACATCGAAACCCAGTTCGGCATGTGCGAACGCTCCAAGCTTGGCCTGCGCGATATTCAGCAGATCTTGCGCAAACTGCGCCGTGAAAGCGACCGACGCAAAGGTGGCAAGCTGATCATCACCGCCGGCGAAGTGCTGCTGGATGATGAGGTCGAAACGAGCTTTAACGCCGATGACCGCGACGCCGAAACCAAGGTGGTCACCGCGGTGGCCTGGCTCGAGCGCGGCCAGTACTTGAAGCGCGAAGAAAACCAGACCCAGATCTTTCCTGCGACCCTCCGGCTGCCGCAGGCCCAAGCCGAACAGCGCCTCAATAACGCTGACCTGCCAGCACGCCGCCTGGAAGAGTTTCGGGCGATCCTGCGCTTCCTGTATGACGCCGGGGCTGATGAGCGCATCAACACTGATGCGCTGATGGCCCTGACCAGCCTCACCTCTGAGGAGGTCACGGCGACCCTCAAACAGATGGAGGACATGGGCCTGCTGGAGAACGACTCCAAGCTGACCCTGTACCTGCGTCATGGCGTGTCGGGCGCGGCCACTCAGCGCTTGAAACACACCCTCGAGCTGGAAGCGGGTCTGTTTGAAACGCTGCGCGAGCAGGCCCCGGATGCCGAAAGCGGTGCCTGGCAGGACCTGAATTTGCCGCCACTGACCGCCGCGCTCAAAGAGTCGACCGGGCAAGGCGAGTTGATACCGCTGCATGTGCTGCGCTTGTTACGCAGCCTCGCGCAAGACCATGACAGCGACAGCCAGCAGAAGGGCACGCTGGAGCTGCGCCAGGTCAGTCGTGATTATCTGAAACTGCGCATCAAGGGTGGCCACAGCTGGGCGAAGCTTCACACCTTTGGCGAGAAGCGTCGGGCGCTGGCTGGGGTGCTGCTCGAGTTTCTGATCAGCAAGATTCCCGCAGGCCTTCGTGGCAAGGATCTGCTGGTGGAAACCACCTTTGGTGAGCTGGCCCGTGCCCTGGAAGCGGACTTGGCGCTGCCGCACCTGATCCCACCAGAACAACGCCGGCGCGCCATCGAGCACGTACTGCTGTACCTGCACAAACAGGACATTTTGACGCTCAACCACGGCATGACCGTGATGCGCCGCGCCATGACCATTGAGGTCAACCCGGAAAAGCGCAGCGGATTTCTAAAAGACGATTACCTCAAACTCGACGAGCACTACCGAGAAAAACGGATCCAGGTCCACGTGATGCGTGAGTATGCCGAGGTCGCTCTCGGCGAGATGGCCGCTGCGCTGAGCCTCGTGATGCACTACTTCAGCGATTCCAAACAGGACTTCATCAAGCGCTACTTCGAGGGGCGCGAAGAGGTCCTGAAACTCGCCACCAGCGAGGAGTCCTGGAACACCATCATCGAAACCCTGAGCGCACCGCAGCGAATGGTCGTCGCCGATGACGATGACATGAACCGCCTGGTGCTCGCCGGCCCCGGTTCGGGTAAGACTCGAGTCATCGTGCACCGCATCGCCTATCTACTGCGCGTGCGCCGGGTGCCAGCCAGCTGCATTGTGGCGCTGACCTTTAACCGCCACGCCGCTAACGAGATCAAGCAACGCCTGCTGCGCCTGGTCGGCGCCGATGCCTTCGGGGTCAACGTGATGACCTATCACCGGATGGCCATGCGCCTGACCGGTACCCGTTTCGCTCGGGGCGAAGCGGTTGAGGAGGGCACACTCAAACAGGTGCTGTCGGACGCCGTGGAACTGCTCGAAGGTAAACGCCAGGTCGAGGGTGAGGATGATCTGCGCGAGCAACTGCTGCGCGGCTATCGGTACATCTTGGTGGATGAGTACCAGGACATTGATGAGCTGCAGTACCGGATGGTCAGTGCCTTGGCCGGGCGCAAGGCGGAGGAGGATGGCCGGCTATGCATCCTAGCCGTGGGCGACGATGACCAAAACATCTACCAGTGGCGGGAGACCAACAATCGCTACATTTTGCAGTTTCGTGAGGATTACGAAGCGACTACCAGCTACCTCATCGACAACTACCGCTCGACCCGTCACATCATCGAGGCTGCCAATAGCCTCATTGAGCGCAACCCCGACCGCCTGAAGCAGCGTCATCCCATTCAGATCAACACGTCACGCCGTGATCACCCTCGTGGTGGCGATTGGGAGGACCTAGACACCGAGCGGCGAGGGCAGGTCATTTGCCTCTTGATACCGGGCGATGAGCAAACGCGACCGAACCTGCAGGCTCAAGCGGCCGTAGCGGAGCTTCAGCGCTTGTTGGATCTGGAGAACGGTGACTGGCAGGGATGCGCCATCCTGGCGCGCCGGCACGAGTGCCTGTACCCGGTTCAGGCCTGGTGTGAGCAGAACGGGGTTTCCTATTGCCTGGCGGCTGACAAGGATTCAGCGCTTCCGCTCACCGGCCAGCGCGGCTTCGTCGCGGCAATCGAACAGCTGCGCTCTCAGGATGCGGCGCTTGATGCGAAAGGCCATTGGCGTGACCTCGAAAGCGCATCGCTTGAACCCGAATGGCATGAGTTCTTCGAAGTTGCCTTTGGCCAACTGCTGGCTGAGCTTGGCGAATGTCAGCTCAGCGCCCAGGCCGTGATTGACTGGCTGTACGACTACGCGCGAGAACTGCGGCAGCAGCCGAAGCAAGGCCTGTATGTAGGCACTGCGCATTCGGCCAAGGGGTTGGAGTTCCGGCACGTGGTGCTGCTCGACGGTGGCTGGCCCACCGGCGCGGAGGTACTCAATGACGAGCGCCGCCTGTACTACGTGGGCATGACCCGGGCTGAGCAGACGCTGACCCTGTGCGAATTCCCCGATGGCAATCCGTTCAGCCGCCATCTGCCCGTAAATATTCAGAAGCGTGAATACGTAGGCCGGTACCTTCCGGCGCTTGAGAAACGCTACCTGCAGCTCTCACTCAGGGACATCGATCTGGACTACGCAGGCCGCCACCCGGAACACGCACCGGTACATGCGGCCATCGCGCAGCTTCAGATGGGTGATCCGTTGACGTTGGTCCCGAGTGAGGACCGGTACCTCATCCAAAACAGTCAGGGCCAAACCCTTGGCCGTACCTCAAAAACATTCAAGCTCCCGCTCGAGGTTGAGCAATGCGAGGCGGCTGGCATTCTGGTTAGGCAATCGGCGCACTGCGAGGAGCAGTACCGGGCCTGGCATAAGTGTGTGCAATGGGAGTTGGTGGTGCCGAGAGTCGTGGGATGCGCCCCGACCCTAAGTAAACCAGCATCGAGTCTGTGACCGAGCGCCGCACGTACGGCTTCGTTCAGCATTACCGTTTGTCTATCCACCGATATCGGTGATCCCGAGCCGATGAGGGAGGGGCCGGTGTGCCGTGATCACTTCTTGATCGTGTTGCCGCCTGGCGAGGCTGCTCCGAATGGCTGCATGGGATAATCTTGCGTCACGATCAACCATGAAGCGGCGAGCTGAACGATGGGTTTTGAGCAACTAGCTGAGCTACGTGACCGCCTGCGGGCTGAAAAGCAGCAGGAAAAGACTGAAAGCACGGAGCAGCGCAAGCGGGAACCTGCCTTGCAAACGAAGCCTCGCGAGGAAGATCCTGCATTGGTGGCGATAAGGCGATTGCAGAAGCGCTTTCCGCTGGCCTTCCCGGTCAACCCGGGCCCCAAGGTTCCGCTCAAGGAGGGCATTCTCAAAGATGCCGAGCAACACCTGAAGCTGCTTGGAATATCCAGCGAACAGCTCAAGTTGGGCATCGCGACCTGGTGCAAAGGGAGCCGATACTGGGCAAGCATGGTGGAGAATGCTCCGCGTCTGGACTTAAACGGCCAGGCGGTGGGCACGGTGACGGCCACTCAAGCGCTACATGCAAAGCAGCAGGCTAAGCGGCAACGCGGACAAGCGCGACGCAGCCAGTCAAAGCCGAAAGAGCGTATCGCCGCATCCGATACCACTGAAGAAAAGACCACCGATTAGAACAATTGCGCTCGGCACGAACACGCCCAATCAGCCCAGGCTCGAGAAGGGCGTGTACGACCGGTGACTAGGCGATTCGAGGGAGCGCTAATGGCCGAACCCGTCGCTGCGCAGTTACTCCCGCGTCAACGCCGACAGCCCGGGAGCCGGTGAGCATGTGCGACAAGCGGGTCCGCGTGTCGAGCCGACCAGCTTTGTCTCATAACCCGTACGGGATGCGGCGTTCTTCGCCAACTACATGCCACCGAGCAATCGGTTCCGCGCATTGATCTCCAAACGCCCGACTCGCTTGCCGGTGCGAGCAACGAGCTGGGCGAGAATCACATCTTCAATGTCGTCATTGTCGGTGTCGTGCAGGCACTGCTGTTTGGTTCCTTCGTAAGTCATCACGCGGTCTTCCTTGGCCGACTCTAGAGCTGGTCGTATTTCTTGCTCGCGTCATGTGCCTTGTGCACCGGTATTTCTCCCCGTTTCGCTTGAGCTTGTATTGAATGGCTTCATCCAGATCGACCCCAAGCACGTCCGCCAGACGAACCAAGTACATCAACACATTAGCCAACTCGCCTCACACTGCCTGAGCGGTTTCAGTGCCTGAACCCTTACCCAACCCCTTCGATATTGCGGCCCGCATAGGAATCGTTGCGAGGCTGAAAGTACCAGTCGCTGTGTACCAAGGTAGTAAACCGGCTTCTGCTGGCTGCCTCTAGCATGGGAACGTCCATACAAAATGAGCAGACACTATGCCTTCCCTCAAAGCCCCTAGTCCTCAAGCTGCTATTGATCGCCAGCTTGATCGGCAGAGATCTATGTTCTACCCATCAAGCCGGGCCGCTATACGTTTTTACTGCAAGCGTTTGCAGAAAAAAGGAACGGTAGGGTTTTCTCGATTGAGTAGTACGTGCGGGCGGATATTTCTCCAATACTGAGGGCTGAGACATGTCCGCGCTCTGGCGCACCAGTTTGCTGGTTTCGCTGTTTTTTAGCCTGGCCGCGGTCATTTGCCTGGTAGTGCTGCTACGCCAGGCTAGCCACGACGTAGAGCGTGAGCTGAACGCGGCTGCTGCCGTACTCACCTACCTTCGGGATGCGGCCGAACGCGACCCTGCGCTCCTTCAGCCAGACCTGGCCGCCCACCTGCGCCATGTTCAGGTGCGCTTTCAAGAGGAGGATATTGACGATAGGGAACGTGAGCAGGATCAGATTAGTTGGCTTGAGACGGTGTTATATCCGGCCGAACTGCCCGCACCGCTGATGGTGCGCATGGCTGACGGTCGATTGCTGCAGTTGAGCGTCAATCCCAAAGATGAAATCGAGGAAGTTTGGGATTCGTTACTGCAACTGTTCGCGTTGTTTGGTATCGCCTTATTGTTGAGTCTGTGGGCGATCCGCTGGGCCGTGCAGCCCGCGCTCGGGATGCTGAATGAGTTACTAGCCGCCTTTGGTTGCGTATCGCAAGGGCGGCTCGAAACCCGTCTGCCAGCGCAGTCCTTATTCGAGGCGAGACAGCTGGCGGGGCATTTCAATCGCATGGTCAGCTCGCTGGAACACACTCGACAGGACAATGATGACCTCACGCGATCACTACTTGCGTTGCAGGAGCGCGAGCGCACCCAGATCGCACAAGCCCTGCACGATGACCTCGGACAATACCTAACCGGCATCCGTGCCCAGGCCTGCTTGCTCCAGGCTATCAAGCATGAGCCTCCACTGGTGAGCAGCGCCGCGCGGTGCGTGGATGAGTACTGTGAGCAGCTACAGGATGCTTTCAGATGTCTGACTCGCGAGTTGTATCCCGTGATGCTCGATCATCTGGAGCTGCCCGAGGCGATTCGCCTGTTAGCCGACCGTTGGCAGAACACGCAAGGCATTGAGTTGCGATTGCACATAGATCACCGGCTACCGCGGCTGCATCTGAGTGCCAAGGCGCACCTATACCGTCTCTTACAGGAGTCGCTGACCAATGTGGCCAAGCATGCGCATGCCAGCTTCGTGTGCGTTCGGCTACGTATACAGGGGGAGCGGCTGCGACTGCTGGTTCGTAATGACGGTGATGGACGCGGTGAAATCCGGCGCTCCGGTATTGGCCTCAGGTCCATGCAAGAACGTGCGCGTTCGTTGGGAGGTTCACTAATCGCATCTGGTCGCAGAGGCGGCGGGTGGACTGTCTATCTCGACATACCTATCAAGGAGGCACCATGAACATGAAGATTCTGCTCGTGGACGATCACGCCGTGGTTCGCCAGGGCTACGCCGCGCTCCTACGAGTGATGTTGCCGGATGCCCAGGTTATTGAAGCCCGTGATGGTGAGGAGGCTTTGGATATAGCTCATGAAACGCCTCCAAGCTTGGCGATCATGGATATCGGGCTACCTGGTATCAGCGGCGTGGAAACCACGCGGCGCTTGTTGCAGCGATTGCCCCAGCTGCGAGTGCTGTTCTTCAGCATGCACGACGAGCTGCCACTGGTGCGTCAGGCATTGCATGCCGGTGCCGCTGGCTACATCACCAAAAGCTCATCGCCAGAAATTCTAGTGGATGCAGTACGCCGTACGCTGGCTGGCTACGCCTATATCGAGCAGCCGCTGGCGACGCAGTTGGCATGCAATCCCACCACTGCCAACGGCCCGGACCCGCGTTTACAGGCTATGACCCAGCGTGAATTCGAGATTTTCGTAATGCTCGCCAAAGGCACTCCGCTACGTCTGATCGCCGAGCGGCTATGCATCAGTGGCAAGACGGTGTCCAATTACCTGACGCTGCTAAAGAGTAAGCTGCAAGTCAGTTCGCATGCTGAGTTGGTTCATCTGGCTATCGATACCGGAATCCTGCGGGTTGGCGACCGAGCCGCCAGTTAGGGTGGCACCACCGGAGGTTGGCAAGCGGCCCAACTTTGATGTCGGGGGCAGCTGCGTTGATACAGGGCAACTTCTGCCGCCGAAGCTGCAGGAGGTTATCCAGTCGTCCTGGCCGACGTGGCGGAGATGGCCAAACCTGAACGAGAGGTGGTGTTCGTTCTTTGAGTCGCTTGAGCCCGCTTAGGCGCTACCGCTCGACGATCACGAAACTGCTGGTTGGCTAGGTCCAGACTGCTTCGGCTTGGCTGCGGTTGGCTGATATTCTATGGCCCCCGGCTTGGGCCAGGTTTAAGTGTTTTTTAAGCTGATGACTTCGGCAGCAACTTAGCTGTCCACGCAGAAAAACCCGGCCATTCGAGTATTTCCTTTCGTCCTTTATGCAATGCAACCGACGCTCGCGATCTGATACCAATAGCTTGTATTGCCAATCGGGGGAGGTGAGCGCGCTGAGAAATTTGCCAGCCCACTGAAGGTAGGTTTGGTTCCCGTATCGAAGCCGCCCGCGGCAATGTCATCGACGGACGTAGCGAAGGTTTTTAGGAGCAGAGCGGATGCATTGCGATCGAACTGCAGCCACTCGAAGCGGGTTAAACCGACAGCGCCAGTCAGTTAAGGAAGCGGATAATGAAAAGGGCTTCATTTCAGGCATTGATGGGGTAAGTTTTTAAAACGCATCGGCCATCATCCGATGGCTTCCAGCCTCAGTGCTCCCAGTCCACTGGACAATCGAGGCAGCCGTCCATGTAGGTACCTTGAAAAGTCGCATAGTGGCGACGTGAGCCGGTCAAAATTGCATTGGCGAAACTGGCATCGTTGAATTTTCCTTCTTGCAAATTGGCATCGGTCAGGTTCGCATGGTTGAGGTCGGCCTTGTTCAGCCACGCCATCTCTAGGTTGGCCGCTGTCAGCTCCGCACCTTTCAGCTTGGCGCCGCTCAGTCGAGCGAACTCGAGGTTGGCGGCCGTTAGATTAGCGCCCTCAAATCGTGCTCCCTGGGCGAACAATCCCCAGGCTTGAACGGCGACCAGCTGCGCATCGGTCAGGACCGCCAGACGCAGGTTGGCTTGTTGAAGACTGGCGCGGTTGAGAATGGCGCCGGTCAGGTTGGCATTCTCTAGATTCGCAAGGTCAAGATTGGCATGTCGGAGGTTGGCGCCGGTCAGATTCGCGTTGGCCAGATTCATCTTGCGCAAATCCTGGTTGCTCAGATCTGCACCGCGAAGATCGACATTCGCACAGTTGCTTTCCGGTTGGATGACACAACCGTTGAACGTTACACGTCGATCTTCGGCATGTAGCG
Organism: Stutzerimonas stutzeri; assembly: GCF_024448895.1. Classification (GTDB taxonomy): domain Bacteria; phylum Pseudomonadota; class Gammaproteobacteria; order Pseudomonadales; family Pseudomonadaceae; genus Stutzerimonas; species Stutzerimonas stutzeri_Q. The sequence continues at coordinate 45,210 of NZ_JAMOIC010000025.1, read as the reverse complement.
ACGCGCTGAGGAGCGCTGCGATAAGCAGCAGATAACGGGACAGGTTCATGGCTGTTCTCCACTGTTGGGAAACGGCGAAAAGGGGTATCAACGAAATGCGGCGCTGCTGGCCGGGACGATACATACGCTTAAGATCCGTCCAGTTCGCAGCATCCTGGCTGCTATGCAGACAGCTGTGCTCGGCAACCGAGCACAGCTGTAACATCAACGCTTGGCGGTCTGGTTGTCCCAGCTCGGGATCCGGAATACCCAGAACGAGCCACCTTGAGCGACCGGCTTTGTCAGTACTGCCATGTCGCCGCCCCACAGCGGTACGGCGCCGCCATAGCCGACCGTGACGCCGACGAATTGCTCGCCGTCCTGTTCCCAAGTGATCGGCGGTGCGATGATTCCGCTGCCAGTCTGAAATTTCCAGAGCTCCTCGCCGGTCTTGGCGTTGAACGCTTTGAGATAGCCATCACCGGTCCCGGTGAATACCAGATTGCCTCTGGTGGCGAGCACGCCCGCCCAAAGCGGTAATGGCTCCTTGTGCTCCCATGCCACCTTGCCGGTAGAGGGGTCCATGGCACGCAAGATCCCGACGTGGTCGTCATACATCCGCTTGATGCGAAAGCCCTGGCCAAGATAGGCGTTGCCCTTCTTGTAGCTAACCTCCTCGGTCCAGTAATCCTCTTTCCAATGGTTGGCAGGAACGTAAAACAGGCCGGTGTCCTGGCTGTAGGCCATGGGGTTCCAGTTCTTGCCGCCGAGGAAGGGGGGGGAGACTTCCACCGACTTGCCTCGCGCCTCGCCCGGCTCGGGCTTTGGCGGGCGCTGGCCTTCGTTTTCCACCGGTCGGCCGGTCTTGAGGTCGATATGGCTGGCCCAGGTAATGTTGTCAACGAAAGGGAAGGCGTTCTGTAGCTTGCCGTCCTGGCGGTTTACCACATAGAAAAAGCCGTTGCGATCAGCGTGGGCGGTGGCTTTGACGGTTTTGCCGTCCTTGTTTTTGTAATCGAACAGCACCAGCTCGTTGTTGCCGGAAAAATCCCAGGCATCGTTGGGAGTGTGCTGGTAGAACCATTTGACTTGGCCGGTGGTGGCATCGACCCCGACTTGCCCGGAGGTATAGAGGCTGTCGTAATCCTTCGGGTTGCCGCCGTTCGCGGTGCGTTCCCAGCCATTCCAAGGTGCCGGATTGCCCGCCCCAACGATGATGGTATTGGTTTCAGCATCGAAACTCGCGCTCTGCCAAGGTGCGCCGCCGCCCTGGCTCCAGGCTTCCTTCTTGCCAGTGGGTGATGACGGGTCATCCGGCCAGGAGGGCGCTTTGATATCACCGGTCGGCGTGCTCTCTTTGCCGTTCAGGCGGCCGATATGACCTTCGACGAAGGGACGCATCCAGAGCTCTTCGCCGGTATCCGGATCGCGCGCGAACAATTTGCCGACTATCCCGAACTCATCGCCGGAGCTGCCATGGATCAGCATGACTTTGCCGCTTTTTTGGTCTTTGATCAGCGTAGGCGCGCCGGTCATGGTGTAGCCCGCACCATGGTCGCCGAATTTCTTCTTCCAGACGACCTTGCCGGTGTCCTTGTTCAGCGCGACTACCTGGGCATCGAGGGTACCGAAGAAGATCTTGTCGCCATAGATAGCGGCGCCTCGGTTGACCACGTCGCAGCACGGACGGATATCGGCGGGGAGGCGGTGAGCGTAGCTCCAGAGCCGCTTGCCGGTTCGTGAGTCGAGCGCAAACACCCTTGAGTACGACCCTGTCACGTAGACCACGCCATCGTGGACGATCGCCTGGGATTCCTGGCCTCGTTGTTTCTCGTCGCCGAAGGAAAAGGACCAGGCCGGCGTCAGTTTGAAGACATTCTCTTCGTTCACCTGCGCCAAAGGGCTCCAGCGCTGTGCGCTGGTTCCCATGCCGTACTGCAATACGTTTTCAGTCGAAAGATGGTCGTTGGCAATGTCGTCCCAGGAGACATTCGCAGCGAATGAGATGCCGCTAAGCGTGAGTCCACTGGCTAGTACAACGATGGCGAGGGGGCATTTGCTGCCCACGAGCATTCTTGTTGTCATGGTTAGTTTCCCTTGGTCGATTCGAACGATGCCAGTCGCTGCGCTCCTCATTCAGGCAGCTGAGAGCGGCTGGCCAGGCGATTCGATTATCGAGAGAGCATCGTGGCGGTCGATACAGAAAAACTCCCGCTGATGCAGGGAAAAGTTCCCAGGTGGGCTGTGTCTTAGCCTTGCTACCTGGGTGCTGCGCAAGCGCCTCTATAAGGCCCTAACAGCAAGTGAGCAGAATCAGTCGAGCAAAGCAGGATCCTGCCGACCACACAAGACGACCACCATGCGCTCCGACTGGAGCTCTTGCTCGTGTATGGTCCGGTATGTGACATTGATAAAGCGGCTGTTGCCAGGGCAGTTTTCTAACGCTGGTGGTCGCCGAACCGTGCATAGCAAGCCGGCTCAAGGGCCGCACTCCAGGCTCGTCGGACAAGCGCTTAACCTGTCCGGCGAACGGAGGTACGGGCGCAGCGCACCCTTGAACCCACCCTGACACTAGTACTCTTCGCTAGGGATGAGAGGGATGCTCCACCCCCTATCATCCCTGGCCTCGCCGAGAGTTCCCGAAGGGCCGCCGGAGGCGCTGGTTGCGCTGGTTGCGCTGAGTCAATGTATGGAGCGCTAGGCTGCGTTCACTATACCGTCGGTAGAAGTGGTGGCTTCAGCTTTGAAGGCGTTGTTCTCGTCAAGCGCAAGGCTTGCTGCCGCTTTAGCGACCCGTGACTAGCTGAAGTATCAGACGAGAGCGTAGGTCTGGCGCATGGCCCATACGGAATCAGGATCTATCAGGCACCGCTCCATCACGATCGTTCGTTCCTCGCCGTGATAGGTCTCATGTACAGCTGAGTACCCGAGTTTCTGATAGAACCGCTCCGCGGTTACGGAGTAGGGAAACAGCAACGTCATGATTCCTAGGTCTGTTGCTCTTTGCTCGACGGTGCTCATAAGCTGGCTTCCAATACCTTGGTGTTGGTGGTTCTTAACGCTGCGATGATGACGTGGCTTATCGCCCGAGCATCAAGTTGAACAGCCTCTCTGATCTCAATTGCCATCCGATCCTCGGTTCATAAGCGCAGTAGTTTTCCAGCGTGATATCCCAGCGAGGTGATGCCCGCCTCTCGCCGATACGGAAGACGGGGGGAAGCAATCTTAATTAGTCGGTAGGATTCCAGCCGTATATATCGTATTGCCAATGTGTGTTGCGCTCTAGCCAAATAGGGTGCCTGGCCAGTTAGCAAATAGGTTTTGTCATGCTTGAGGTACGTTCGGTAGTCGTTGGCGATTGGCAGGAGTATCGAGACATAAGGCTGCGCGCGCTTCTCGATTCGCCGGATGCTTTTGGGAGTACCTACGAGGCGGAAGTGGTGAGGACGGATGAGCAGTGGCAGGCCCGTATCGCTGCTGCCAGCATTTCCGGCAACGACCGAGTTTTGTTTGCGATGTATCACGAGAGGGTGTGTGGGCTGACATGGTGCAAGTTGTCCGCATCAGTACCCGAAGAAGCCGATCTGTTTCAAATGTGGGTAGACCCTGCCTCGCGTGGAGCAGGCGCAGGCCGTGCATTGCTAGCGGAATCGCTTGCCTGGGCCAGGAACATTGGCGCACGTCGTGTTCGGTTGGGCGTCACCGCTGCTGACAGTCCAGCGATGCGTCTTTATACCGCTCACGGGTTTCGTCCGGCTGGCTCCTTGGAGCCGTTACGCGACGGCTCCTGTCTCTTTATGCAGGAGATGGTGTTCGAGCTTGAACAGGGCCCTTCGGCTTATTGCCAAGCGACGTAGCCTTAGTAAATGAACGCCTTTGGGCCTTGGAGCCGGTTGACGAAAGCGGGTATCAGCAGCAGAGCATCACACAGGCATGTGTTGGTCTTACTATGGGGTCGTCAAGCGCTGCCCGAACGGACGGGAGGAAAAATCATGACGAACGCTGATGAGAAGGGGCTTTCAGAGAAAGCCACACGCGAACTCGAAGCGCAGATCCCGCTCATGGCCTCGATCGCGACAAGACAGGCTTATCAGCGAGCCAAGTCCACCGGCCAAACCGTCGTGGTGTCCAGAAACGGTTTCATTGTCGCTGAACTTGCCGACGGCTCGGAGCAAATTCTTGGTGTATCGCAACCTCGTCGAAAGGTGAAGGCCGGCGTCGCCCACAAGTTGGGTGCTGGAGCCGCCAGAAGTGCCGGTGCCTAGGCTCCGTGTGTTCGCCGGGCCAAACGGGTCCGGCAAAAGCACCATCAAGCACATCCTCGCCCCCGAAGTGATTTATACCTCAGCCGCCCATGGCCAACTGCGTCAACAAACCGCAAACGGCCTCTCGGCACGAGCCGTCGTTGGCAATGACTATAGCGAGACGAAGCTGATATCGGTCCACACGATACCTGCTAACGGCAAATACGATTAGCCCCACTGTGTGATGCAAGTCACCTTGAAAGTGTCGGGCCGGCATCCCTCATGCAGATGCGTGCCGGTTCGGCGCGTTCGCGATCGACATGTTTCGCTTGCTTGCTCAGTGTCGCGAGCGCAGTGCCTTTAACGACAATAAATACAATGGTTAGACAGGTGCCTCAAACAATGCCTATCAGAACTTTGATGAAAAGCGGTATTGCAGTGGGACTAGCAAGCTCGCTCATGATTGGACTTCCACCGGCCACTGCAGCACCCGGCAAGGTGGCGCAAGCAGCTCCTGACTTCGGACCGAACGTCACTATCTTCAACCCGAACACTCCCGTCGAAACGATCAACGCAACCTTACAGCGACTCTCTCAGGAGCCCGAGTTCAGCGAGAAGCGCACCGCAGTGTTCTTCATGCCAGGTACTTATGGCAGCGCAGCGGGACAGGACGATCCTGCGACCGCAACCGGTATCGTGAACTCCGAAGTGGGTTACTACACGGCGATCTACGGCCTTGGGCATTCGCCGGAAGAGGTCCGTATTAACGGGGCGCTGCATGTCGAACCACGGCAATTCAACCCCGCCGGTAATCCCCAGGACGACTCGCTGGAATCAAACTCGCTCACGCAGTTCTGGCGCTCGATGTCGAACATCACTATCAATCCTATCCAGCGCCCGGTAGGGGAGGACGCTCAGCGTACTTATCCTGAGGGCATCGCGCCGCCCCACACGCTTCGCTGGGCTGTCTCACAGGCCGCACCGCTGCGCCGGGTCAACATCCTCGGCAATTTGGAGCTGACTGGCCGATATGGTGCCTACGCCTTTGGTACCTATATCGCTAACAGCAAGATTCAGGGCTCAGTCATCAGCGGAGACGGCAAGGTCGAGAAAGCCCAGGCGCACTGGTATACCCGCGATAGCGTGATTGGTCAGTGGGAGGGCCGCGCGGCCAACTATCTATTCTCGGGGGTGCATGGCGCGCCAGCGACTAACTTCATGCGGGACGGAATCACCAGCCTGTCGACGACACCCGTATCCCGAGAGGCGCCGCATCTGTTCGTTACCAAACAAGGGAAGTTCCGCGTCTTCGTGCCTCACGCCAAGACCCACTCCCAGGGCACGGATTGGGCCGTGTCGGCCCGCAGTGGCCAGCAGATGCCCATCGAGAAGTTCTTTATCGCCAAACCCGGCGATAGCGCTGCGCGGATCAACGCAGAACTCAGGAAAGGCAAGCACCTGATATTCACGCCGGGCATCTATTCACTGGATCAGTCGATTAACGTAAACCGTTCCGGTACCACTGTGCTAGGGCTCGGTTTCCCATCGTTGATTCCAATGAATGGAACCGCGGCGATAGAGGTTGGCAACGTTAACGGTGTGGTGCTATCGGGCCTGACGATAGATGCCGGCCCCGTGCGTTCCGATGTGTTGCTAAGAGTTGGCCAGCGCGGTAGCCATGCCGGGCATCCCAACGATCCGACCACGCTCAGCGACATGTTCATCCGAATCGGTGGACCTTTGCTTGGTACAGCGACCACTAGCGTTGAGGTCAACAACAACAACGTGATCCTGGACCACAGCTGGTTTTGGCGCGGCGACCATGGCACCGGCACAGCGTGGAACGAAAACGTCGCGGATCACGGGCTTGTCGTGAATGGTAATGACGTGACGGCCCTGGGCCTGTTTGTAGAGCACTACCAGAAGCACCAAGTGATCTGGAATGGCGAGCGTGGCAGGACGCTGTTCTATCAGAGCGAGATGCCATACGACCCACCCAGCCAAGCGGCCTGGCGCAATGGGAAAAATGAAGGGTTCGCGTCTTACGTAGTGGCCGACCACGTCAAGTCGCACGAGGCGACGGGGCTGGCTATCTATACCTTGTTTATCACGGGGCAAAATATCCACGCGTCCAGTGCTATCGAGGTGCCCGCTTCGCATGGTGTAAGACTGAGGTCCATCACCAGTTCCGTGATCGATGGCGACGGCGGTATCCAGCATGTGGTGAACGATTACGGCCCGGCGTCTCTGGCTGCGATGCCTAACGATGAAATCTACCGGATGCGCTCGGTTGTCAGACTAAAGGAATACCCGCCGCATTTCCGTGGCACACATCAGCGTCGATAACACGTCTTAGGGACGAAGGCCGAACCCGCTAGCGGGTTCGGCCTTTGCCATGCAGTGATGTAGGGGATCCGAGCGTTCGGAAAGCCCTTCAGCGGGCGGTGGCGGCTTCGGCGCTCGTGCACGCTCCATCCTTCAGCAGCGGAGTGAGCCTGGCTGAAATGCTCGAGGTATACCGATGTACGCTGTCATGAATCCAAGCTGAGCGGTTGTCCAGCAGCCCAGGTCGTATGAAACGGTAATCCCTGAGGCTTCGAGCCAGTTGTTTGCTGCAGGTTGGAAATTGCTGCTGGGCTTCGGAAAAGTCTTCGATGATTGCAGTGTCCAGCGTTGCAATTGGATCTGAGGCATCGCGCAGCAAGGGTACCGAAAGCGTACTGAAGGTCCTTAGCTGATAGTAGAAGTTGATCCGAGCGAGGCGAAGCATGATGTCCGAGACAGGGCTGCTGCCGTCAGCGGCTTTGCGCTCCTCGATAGCGACCGTCGAGTCGAGCTTCGTATGTGCATCGAGGATGGGATTTATCCAGGTCGCAAGCCTGTCGCGATCGGCAGAGCCGGACGTTTCGAGTGCACTGATCCTACCTTTGAGAACGCTGAAGGCAGACCTCAACTCGGGATTACCCGCGCGCATCGAAAGCCGCTCCAGCTCGTTCAGCCTTTCGCTATAGGCGCTGCGGTGCGCGCCGTGGTCGGTTAGCGAGGCGATAAGATTCGGATTGTTGTAGACGAGCAGGTGGCTGACCATTTCATACCCGACTATCCGGGCGCGACAGTGGTCAAGATCTGCCAATGCGGGAGTGGTGACGGAGAAGGAAAGAACTACCGAAAGCAGTGGGCGAAGGTCCATGGTGATTCCTTTCGTATGACTTTGCGGTGGGCGGTGAAGCCCTAGCAAAAAGCCCCGGTGTGTTCAGGCACGCGGGGCTTGTTTGATTAATGTTGCTGGGCTGGACCAGGGCCGCCCGGTGCCCACTTCGCACGATGCTCGAACAGGAAGTACTGCGAGTCGTCCGCGCCCAGCGGGGCCTCGCGCGCGGTCCAACTGTCGTCATGCAGGTCCATGTCGGCGTCGTACTCGACATGGCACCCCAGCGGGCTGTTGAAGTACCAGAACCAGTTTGAACCCAGTTGGTGCCGACCCGGCCCCCAGAACGACTCGTAGCCCTTGGCGACGAAGCGGTAACCGGCAGTCATCACTTCGGTCGGGCCGGCCATGTGGAAGGTGAAGTGCTCAATGCCCTTCATGAACGGCGGCGTCTGGATCAGGAATAGGGTGTGATGATCCTGCGTCCCACCCGGTCGCAGGAACGGGCCGACGCCGACGAAGCGGTCGGTGCATACGAAGCCGATGCGTGTATAGAAGGCTTCAGCCTTGGCAAAATCCGGCACGTAATAGACAACATGCGACAGAGTGCGCGGCAGCGCAGGCATGTCGTTCGTGCAACCCAGATGATTGGTTGGGCGTTGCGGTACGTCGCCGGGCGCATTGACTCGCTCGGCAGGCATGTCGAGTGGTTGGCGAGTGGTGATCTGGAAGCCTAGCGCAAAACCCATGTCGTCGACGCAACGCAGTACGCCGTCATCGCCTCGACCAACTGTGCGGTCCTTTGAAAGCTCCTGCTCGATCGCCTGCAGCGTGGCCTCGTCGGCTACGCCATAGACGGTTTCGCGCAGCATGGTTCCCGTTTCCATGGGTGCAGGGAGGCTCGAATCGCTGCGGTGGCGTATTACGACTCCAGTACCATCCAGCGCCTCCAGACGGCCGCCTTTATCGGTCACATCGATGGGCTTGAGGCCGTAGTCGATCATGTACTGACAGCAGGCTTCGACGTCATCGACGCCGAAGACCAGGTAATCCGGTCCGATGATATTCATTTCAATCTCTCTTATTGTTTGTTAGTCAGGCCGTGCGGCCGCCAAGTGTTTCGGCAACCCAGTCAGCGATGTACTGGCCGGCATTGATCGAGTTGTCGAAGCTGGAGTGCTGCACGCCGCCTTCACGTTCGGTGAATATCTTCAGTTCGCGGTTCGGGCTGTTCACCAATTGCTCGTAGGTGCGCTGCGCCCACTTGAGCGGGATCTGCGAGTCCTTTTCGCCGTGGGTTACGAGGAAAGGCACCTTGATCTTTTCCACCACGCCATCGAGGTGTACGTTCTCGGCGATCTGCATGAACTCCTCGACGTCCTTGCCGCCCCAGACCCAGCGCACGTGCTCCCAGTAATGCGGCACAGGGAAGCTGCCTTCCTTGTCCAGGCGACGCTTCTGTACGTCGCGCCAGTCGTGGTTGGCGCCCCAAACCACGCCGCAGGCGTAGCGTGGCTCCATGGCTACCACGCGCGGGCAGTAGTAGCCGCCCAGCGAGACGCCTTCGCAACCTATGCGGCCCGGGTCGATGTCTTCTCGCGCGGCAAGCCAGTCGTACACCACGCTGCCCCAATGCTCGGCGTCGTAGCGGGCCTTGAGATCATGTAAACGAATGGCCTCGCCGGTGCCTGGCTGGTCGATAACCAGGGAGGCGACGCCGCGCTTGGCCAGCCAGGCGGGCATGCCGACGCGGTATTTCATTTCCTTGGTCGAGTCCAGGCCGTTGACCTGAACCAATACCGGCTGACGACCCTGCACGCCCTTGGCGCGCACGTAGAGAGCGGAAATCACCTTGCCTTCGTAAGGTATCTCTACGCGTTCGCAGTTCTCTTTGGACAGGGCGATACCGCGCTGAAACGTCTTGAGAAAGCGCTGGTACAGCTCGGTCCGACCCGGTGCGCCATGCGCCTGCAAGCGTTCGCAGGTGAGGTAATAGGTGGCGGCACGGTTGTATTTTTCCCCGGCGGATAGCAGGCGACCACGTTCTTCATCCTCGCCAGCCAGCGCGCAGAGCTTGTCGCCCATCTTTGCCCAGGTCTCGCGAAAGGCCTTGGTGCCCGCTGCATCAGGCTGTTTGGAAGCTTCCAGCAGGGGTTCGCACATCTCGACGACCTCACCGATGCGCGCGCCCATTTCCATGGCGAGGCAGACGGAGAGGTTCCAGACGTAATTAGTGGGGAAGTAGCGGAACATCGGCGTTTCCTTTTTCTCGTTCTTATATGGGCTCAGGTCGCGCTGGTGCTCGCCAACAACTTCAGGTTCGGCCAGACGCACCCGTGCACCTATTGCACATGGCGATTTGCAGCTGGCTGGAAAACTCGCACGCGACAACCCGTCGTACAAATCGCTTGTCGGGATGCCAGCCATCGGCAAACGCGATAGTTGCAGGCATCGTCAGGCGCGATAGCTCGCATCCACATCGCTGATTGGTTTGCAGTCAGCGCGCTGGATAGGCTGCCTCGGTCGTGTGGATGCGTGACGCGTGCAAAACAAGAACAACAGTATGTCCTCGCTCCGTCCCTTGTCCGTGGCCGTCGCCCTGACGACGAGGCCTGCGCCTCGATCTCGCTGTTTAGCCTTTTGCGTGCTGCCCGTGGCCGTCCCGCGCCTGAACGGAATCGAACGATCGAGGTGAGCCATGTTGAATCGAGTACTCGGCAATCTGTCTGTAGGCGCCAAACTGTCGCTTGGCTTTGGACTGGTCTCGCTGTCGACCCTAGCGGTCGCGGCGACCGCTTTCATCGCGCTGCATGTGCTGGATGAACGCCACGAGGCGATGCGCGAGGCCAGCTCAATCCAGAGCCTGATGCAGCAGGCAAGAGTCGCGGAGAAAGCGTTCGGCCTCGAGCTGTCTGGCGAAGCGGCTGAAAAGGTTGGGACGTTGGTCGGTGATCTGCTTGGTTATCAGCAGAGCGGTGTGCTGACTTCTGACGGCCTAGCGGCGGCGCAGCGCTATCTCGACCAGTTTGGTCGCTATGTTAAGGCCCAACAGAATGCCCGTGCGGCTCGCCTGCGCATGCAACAGACCGCAAAGACGCTCGGCGAGCGGTTCACCCTGGTCATGCTGGATCAATTGGATGCCTTGAACCTTCTGGCTGAACAGGGGCAGCCGGCCGATCCGCAGCGCATGTTGCAACTAGAGCAGGCCTCTACATTGCGAGATCGCCTGGCTAATGTCCGTGACAGCGAACTTTACTTCACGCTGGAGAACAGCGAGGCGGTGCTCAGCGATTGGCTGACGAGGATGGCGGAACTGCGTTCCTATGTGGAGAGTCTCGCTCGTCAACTCGACGGGGCAGAGCAGCAATCCCTCGAGCAGGCTCGCGAAGCGTTTGAAGGATATGGCCAGGCATTCGAAGGTTTTGCCAGCAGTCGTGCCGAAGCACGGGAAAGTCAGATTGCCATGTCCGCAGCGGCGGACGAGGTCAGCGAAATGCTTGCAGTCGCAAGCAAGGCCCAAGAGCACGCAGCCAACGAGCTGGCGCTGCGTGTTCAGCGCCTGCTCGCCACTATCGTACTGCTGGCACTGGCTTTTGGTACTGGAGCCAGTCTGCTGATTCGCCAGCTGATCCTTCGGCCGCTGCGTGAGGTCGTGACACTGACGGGGCGGGTGGCAGCAGGCGATCTGGCCGCGCAGGTCGATGCGCAGGGTCGACGGGACGAGCTGGGGCAGTTGCTGACTAGCGTCGGCGCCATGCTGGAAAGCCTGCGTGGGTTGGTTGGTCGCATTGGTGAAGGTGTCGGCCAACTCAATCATTCATCCGGCAGCCTGGTGCATGTGGCCGAGCGAACCAGCGAAGGCGTGGGATGCCAGCGCGCAGAAGCCGATCTGGCCGCGACAGCCATGCAGCAGATGACTGCAACCGCCCAAGACGTAGCGCGTAACGCGAGCGAAACGCGTGACGCCGTAGAGCAAGCTGACCGGCAAGCTCGTCGCGGCGATGAGCTGGTGCGCCGCGCGAGCGTAGGCATTGATCGATTGGCCACTGAGATGCACGGTTGCGCCGAGTCGATGCAGGCGTTGTTACAGGAAAGTACGGCAGTGGGCAAAGTACTGGACGTGATTAACGCGCTGGCTGAACAGACTAACCTACTTGCACTCAATGCCGCGATTGAGGCCGCTCGGGCTGGTGAGAATGGCCGTGGCTTTGCCGTAGTTGCCGATGAAGTGCGCAACCTAGCCCAACGTACTCGCGCGTCCACTGGCGAAGTTGGAGGAATAATTCAGCAGCTCCGAACGGTGGCCGACGAAGCTGCCGCGCGATTGCAGGGTAGCCGTGCTCTCACCGATGAAAGCGTGGCCCTGGCGAGTCAGGCATCCGAGGCATTGCGGGAAATCGCCGCTTCGGTGGCGGTGGTCGGGCAAATGAGCCAGCAGATCGCAGCGGCAGCCGAGGAGCAGAGCGCCGTCGCCGAGCAAGTCGGCCAGAGCATGGCGCGCGCCAGTGACGTGGCGGAGCAAAGTGCTCGCGCGTGCCGTCAACTGGACGTCTCGATACGTGAACTGAGGCAGGTGGGCGATGTACTGAATACGGCGGTGGGGGGCTTCCGCACTGCCAGTTGATGCTCAGGCGGTTTCCGCCAGTGGCCGCTCCAGCTCCGGTGAAAGCACCTGAGCGACCTGGAAAATCTGCTCACGCACCCAGCGCAGCATCGGGTCACGATCCATGCTGCGGTGCCAGACCAGATACTCCTTGATGGTCGGAGTAGGCACCGGCGTCGGCAGCATGCGCAGCGGCCAACGCTCGGTATACAAACGCGCCAATCGGCGATGCATGGTGGCGACGCGCTGGGTGCCGATCACCAGCTGCGGCAGCGTATTGAAGTCGTGAGTGATTACCTCGATCCGACGCTGGCAGTTGTACTGCTTCATGAACCATTCCTCGACGGCAAGCTGACGAGTTCGGCCGAAGCTCACCGCCACGTGCCCCATCTCGAGGTACTGCTCAACGCTGATCTCGTCGCTCACTAGCTCGTTTTCCTGCCAAACCACGCAGACGTGATCTTCCTCGAAGAGCACCTGCGAGGGCTGATCGTCCGGAAGGTAGTGATCCGGAATTACCAACAGGTCGACCTGGCCGCGGTTGAGCGCCTGGAAAGTCTGCTCGCTGAGCGCAACCATCTCGAAGGTGACCTGGGGCGCCTGGGCGTTGATATGCCTGATCGCGTCGCTGAGTAGCACGCTGATCACATAATCCGAAGCGGCAAAACGCAGGTGACGCTTGCTGGTCGACGGATCCAGCATCGGTTTTGCTGTGATCGACGACTGGATCGTCATCAATACTTCGCGCACCGGCTGCTCAAGATCGAGGGCCAGGGCGGTTGGCATCATCTTGCGGCCTACCTGCACAAGCAGATCGTCTTCGAAGTAGGTTCGTAGCCTGGCCAACACGCCGCTGGTGGCGGACTGTGTCATGTGAAGGCGTTCGGCTGCGCGGGTAATGTTTTGCTCTTCCAGCAACACATCCAGTGCTACCAGAAGGTTGAGATCGAGATGGTGAAATCGCATTGCTGGGCCCCGCTTGTTGTATTTATTTTCGCGATACTTTCCATCCCAACTCACAATTAGTCAAATTGTCGCGCCCCCCCTTAGTTTGTTCTCCATCGCGGTAGCTGACCGGGACAGCGTCCCCACGTACCGCTGACGTCCATGAACAACAAGAACAAGGGAAGCAGCATGCACGAGGTGAAAAAGGTTTTGATCGTGGGGGGCGGTATTGGTGGACTGTGTGCCGCCATCGCTTTCCGGCGTTGCGGAGTCAACGTAGATCTGGTCGAGCTCAAAACCGAATGGACGGTTTACGGCGTCGGGATCATCCAGCAGAGCAACGTGGTACGCGAAATGGCGCGGCTCGGCGTGCTTGACGACTACCTGGGTGCAAGCTACGCGTTCGAGGATGTGGCCATCTACAACCTCGAAGGCCAGCAGATGGTACGCATTCCGGGCAAGCGCCTCGCTGGCCCGGAATATCCTGCCAACGTCGGCGTCTCCCGGCTCGCCCTTCACCAGGTGCTGAGTCAGCGCGCTATCGGCCTTGGTGCGCAGGTTTCGTTGGGTACGACGCTGGAAAGCTTCGAGCAGGATGAAGACGGCGTCGACGTGACGCTCACCAATGGTGAACACGGGCGCTACGACCTGGTGATCGGTGCCGATGGGGTGTACTCCAAGGTGCGCGAAATGCTCTTCGGTGACACCTACCAGCCACGCTTCACCGGACAAGCCGTCTGGCGTTACAACTTCCCACGCCATACCAGTATCGACCACCTGGCCAGTTACCAGGGCGCCCAGGGCAACGCCGGCCTCGTGCCGCTGGCTGGGGACCTGATGTACATGTTTTCCACTTCCCACGAGCCGGGCAATCCTTGGATGGACCCGTCGCGCCTGGCCGAAACCATGCGTGATCGCATCCGGTTCGTTGGCGGCCTGGTAGGGGAGTTGCGCGAGCAGATTACCGACAACAGCCAGGTCGTCTACAAGCCGATGGAAGTGGTGTTCGTCTCAGAGGACTGGTTCAAGGGCCGGGTTGTCATCATCGGCGATGCCGCCCATGCCGCAACGCCTCATTTGGGGCAGGGCGCTGGCATGGCCATCGAGGACGCCATTGTTCTGGCCGAGGAAACGGGCGGAGCGGGCACCATGCAGGAGCGGCTGGAGCGCTTCATGGCGCGCCGTTACGAACGCTGCAAGTACATCGCGGAAAACTCGATCCTTGCGGGCGACAAGGAGATGGAGCAGGACCACACCTTCGACCGAATCGGGCTGGTCATGGAGATGCTTCAGCGCACCGCCGAACCGATATGACCCAGGCGATAGCCTGAAATCCGCACGGGTTGCCCTCGTGCGGATGCGTGCTAACACCGACAACAACAATAAGAGGGACTAAACATGGCAGCTTCCACGAATCAACCGCTTCGCTCGTATCGACTGGCCGTGCCCAGCGCGCTTGCACTAGCGGTGGCCATGGCGAGCACAGGCGCCAAGGCCATGCCGATTGATGTCGGCAACCCAGACCTGAACGTGCGCTGGGATAACACCATCAAGTACAGCAATGCCTTTCGCGTTGGTGATCAGGATGATGCATTGATCAGTGATGAAAATCAGGACGACAGCAACCGCAATTTCGACCGCGGGCTGGTCTCCAATCGCCTTGATCTGCTCTCCGAACTTGAGGTGATGTACGGCAGCGACTTCGGGCTGCGCGTCTCGGGTGCCGCGTGGTACGACAGCGCCTACAACCGAGGCACCGACCACGACAATCCGTCGTCCTGGAACTTCCCAGGCACCGATTTCGCCGAATGGCAGAACGGCGTGAAGGACCTGCACGGCCGTGATGCCGAGTTTCTCGACTATTTCGTCATGGGCCGTTTTGACCTGGGTGGCCGCAACCTGACTGCGCGTTTGGGCCAGCACTCGTTGCTGTGGGGCGAGAGCCTATTTTACGGCGCTAACGGCATCGCCGGAGGCATGCAACCGGTAGATATCGTTAAGGCACAATCGGTACCCAATACCCAGTTCCGCGAGCTGATCCGCCCGGTCGAGCAACTCTCGGCGCAGTTCGACATCACCCCTGACGTCACCCTGGCGGCCTACTATCAGTTCGAGTGGGAAGGGCATCGCCTGCCCGGTGCCGGCAGTTACTTCAGCACCGGCGACATTATTGGTGACGGCAGCGAGCGCCTTCTGCTGGGGCCGCAGCCCTTTGTGCCGAGTATTCCAGTGCGCTACAACAAACCGAAGGACTCGGGGCAAGGCGGGGTGAGCCTACGCTTTCGCCTTCCCAACGGTAATGCCGAGTACGGGCTGTACGCCATCCGCTACCACGCCAAGACCGGCCTATCCCACATGAGGGTCGGGCCGGGTACGCCGCTTCCAGCACCGTTCGGGCCGGAGCAGTTCGAGTGGAACTACGGCGAGAACATCAAGGCATTCGGGGCCAGCGTCAGCAATACCTTTGGTCCGGTAAACCTGGGCTTCGAGATATCCACCCGCCGCAATTCCCCGCTGGTATCCAGTAATGTCAACGTCCTGCCGGGGCAGGTCGTGGATAACGATAACAACGCCACCTTCGCCAAGGGCAACACTCTGCATGCGCAGCTGTCCTGGATTGCCACACTGCCCAACAACCCGGTCTTCCGCGAATCCAGCTTGGCCGGTGAAGTCGCCTGGAACCGTGCGCTCAGCGTGACAGACAACGCCGAGGTGGTTGATCCCAACACCACCCGCGACGCCTGGGGCTTCCGTATGGTGTTCACCCCGACCTATCGTCAGGTTCTGCCTCAACTCGATCTTTCCGTGCCCGTGGGCATCGGCTATAGCCCCAAAGGTGCGTCGCGTGCGGTCGGAGCATTCGGCGTTGACCGTGGGGGTGACTTCAACGTCGGCGTAAAAGGGACCTGGCTGCAGGACTGGAACTTCGGCGTCACCTACACCAACTACTTCGGCTCGCGCGGCCATTTCCTCAACACGCGTAACGAATACAGCTTCGACCAGCCACTGGCAGACCGCGACTTCGTTTCGGCCTTCATCAGTCGCACCTTTTAAGGAGTACCGCCATGACAACAATGAAAAAGACCGTACACCTGGCCATCGTCTGCGCACTGGCAGTCAGCCTACCGCACGCCTTCGCGGCGGTTAGCCCGGATGAGGCGCAAAAGCTCAAGGGCAACGAGCTCACTCCAATGGGTTCCGAGCGCGCAGGTAATGCTGCCGGCACTATTCCCGCCTGGGATGGTGGTCTGACTGGCAGCGGTAGTTATGACGGAAAGGGAAAACGGCAGGATCCTTTCGCTAAGGACAAGCCGCTCTATTCGGTAAGCGCTAGCAACATGGGCGAATATGACGCCGTGCTGACCGAAGGCACCAAGGCGATGCTCAAGAAGTACCCCAGCTACCGGATCGACGTGTATCCGACCCGCCGCAGCTTCGCCGCGCCCCAGTCGTTCTATGACCACACCTTCACTAACGCGACCCGAGCCGAGTTGGGGGCTGCGCCAAGCTATTCGCCTACCGGCGCGTTTGGCGGTGTGCCATTCCCGCTGCCTGAGGATGCCAACGAGGTGATGTGGAACCACATGCTGCACTGGCGTGGTTATGCCTTCGAGCAACCCATGACCAATGCCTTGATCAGCGAGGATGGACGCCACGTCACCACGGCCGTAGGCAATTCGCAGGTCCAGATGCCCTATTTCGATCCGAAGGGTGATCTGGAGACCTTCGAGGGCAAGCACAATCGTGACTACTGGCTGTTCCGCATGGTTAACGAAGGTCCACCAATTCGTGCCGGCGAAGCCATCATCGGTCGCGAAAACATGGTGCCCGACCAGACGCGTACCTGGGTTTATCTGACGGGCCAGCGCCGCGTGCGCATGCTGCCCAACTCCTGCTGCGATACGCCCACTCCTGCCGCCGCTGGTGTGGCCGGCTTCGATGACCTCCAGGTATGGCTGGGTCGGTTGGACCGCTTCGACTGGAAGCTGGTCGGCAAGAAGGAAATGCTGATCCCCTACAACGCCAACAAAAGCCAGCTGGCGCCGGATGTGGATACGCTACTGATGGAAAACCACCTGAACCCCGACTACGTGCGTTGGGAACTGCACCGCGTATGGGTGGTTGAAGCCAACCTGCGCAAGGGCCAACGCCATACAGCCTCGAAGGGTACTTATTACATCGACGAGGACAGCTGGCGCGCCGTGACCGGGGAGCGATACGACGCCAAGGGTAACCTCTGGAAAGTGCTCTTCAACTTGCCGGTCGTGGCACCCGAGCTGCCAGGGTTCGTCCAAGGCCCGCATGGCTTCTATGACCTGATCGCTGGCACCTGGTATGCCAGCAACCTGGAGGCCAATCATCCTGGCAGCCTGGTACTGAAGGAGGGCGGCTGGCCGGATTCGCAGTTCACCGCCTCGTCGTTGACTGGCTCCAGCCTGCGCTGAGTTTGAGAGGTGGGGGTCCGGTCCTGCCCGGACCTTCACTTCCAGGTATCGCTCGTCGCGATAGGTCATATCTCGAAGATCAATTAGTCAAATTCTGCGAGAGGCTCATAGCGTCTCAGCAAGCTGAACTGTGTCCCGCTCTTCACTCCGGCCAGCCTGGTCTGGCAGCTGGAGGGCGGCCGCAGGTCACTCGACCGGGGACCGTACCCGGCGAATAACAACAACAAAGAGGTTGCCTATGTTCGTGCTTCGTTCCGCTGCGCCATTGCGGTGTGCGCGCTTGACCCTGCTCGCACTGATTTGCGCGGCGCTCTCCGGCGTAGTGACCGCTAGTGAAAGCACTGACGTACTGACCCAGCCGGCGGTGCTCATCCCCCAGGCGCAGCAAGCAGTATTGCTCGGTGTTGCTCGGGTCGGAGAGCGCCTGGTCTCGGTGGGTGAACGGGGCGTCATCCTGATCTCTGATGACGACGGCGGCAGTTGGCAGCAGGTCGAGGCGCCAGTGAGCGTCACTCTGACCGCGGTGCAATTCGTCGACGAGCGTCACGGCTGGGCGGTGGGCCATGCTGGCGTTGTGTTGCACAGCCGCGATGGTGGCGAAAGCTGGAGCTTGCAGCTGGACGGTAAGCGCGCGGCGGCAATCGAACTCAAGGCGGCGCAGGCCGACGGCGTACCCGCCGAACGTTTGCAGGCAGCTGAACTGTTGGCCGCTGACGGCGCTGACAAGCCTTTGTTGGCGTTGCACTTCAGTGACTCCCAAAACGGATTAGTGGTCGGCGCCTATGGCCTGGCGCTTCAGACAGGTGACGGTGGCCGGACCTGGCAGTCGATCATGGGCCGCGTACCGAACCCGGCAGGCGCTCACCTTTATGCCGTGTCGCAACGGGGCAGTGAATGGTACCTGGCCGGCGAAATGGGGTTGGCGGTGCGCTCGCTGGACAGCGGTCAGAGCTACGAACAGCTCGAGACACACTACGAAGGCAGCTTTTTCGCCCAAGGTTTGCTGCCAGGTGGTGAGCTGGTACTGGCCGGCCTGCGCGGCACGGTGCTGATGTCCCGCGACCGCGGTGAGACGTTCGAGCAACTGAGCAACCCGATCCCTATTTCCATCAACGCAGCCATGGTCGACGGCGGCCAACTGGTGATGGCCAATCAGGCCGGCGGGCTGCTGCGGGTGTTTGGTAGCGGTCAGGTCAAGCCAATAGGCAAGGCCGACTCGCCGCTGGCGGCAATCGTCGAGGCGGGGAATGGGCAGCTTGTAGGCGTCGGCTTCGCCGGTGCCGTGGCTCTTGCGCCGCTTGATCCCACCACTGCCCACGCGTCTGCGGAGTAAGTCATGTCATCGTCATTCAACCGGTCCACTGAGCAAAATGCGTTCGACTCGGCGTCCGGTTCGCTCCTGGAACGAGCGCTGTTCAACCATCGCCGTCTGGTCATGCTGTTCTGCCTGGCCGTCACCTTGGTGCTGGGCTGGCAGGCGACCCGCCTGGAGTTCAACGCCAGCTTTGAAAAGATGATTCCCACCAATCATCCTTACATCGTCAATTATCTGGAGAACCGCCGCGAGCTCAGCGGCCTGGGCAATGCCGTGCGCATCGCCGTGGTGAACAAGCAAGGCTCGATCTACGACGCCGACTACCAGCAGGCGCTGCAGCAGCTGAGTGATGAGATCTACCTGTTGCCTGGCGTCGATCGGGCTTTCATGAAATCACTTTGGACTCCCACCACACGCTGGGTCGGCGTTACAGAGATGGGGCTGGAAGGTGGGCCGGTCGTCCCTGATGGTTACGACGGTTCCGCCGGAAGCCTCGAGGCGCTACGGCGCAATATCGAGCGCTCCAACGAGATCGGCCAGTTGGTGGCCTTCGATCAGCAGTCGAGCATCATCTATGTGCCGCTCATGGCCAACACGCCAGACGGCCAGCCGCTGGATTACAGCGCGCTCTCGGAACAGCTGGAAAGCCTGCGCGAGAAGTACCAGAGCGACAGCCTGGAGATTCGCATCACGGGCTTTGCCAAGGTCGTCGGCGATCTCATCGAAGGGCTCCGGCAGATCCTCTTCTTCTTCGCCGCTGCCCTGATCATCACCGGCCTGGTGCTGTTCTGGTATACCCGCTGCCTGCGCAGCACGCTGCTGGTGATGGGCTGCTCGCTGGTCGCGGTGGTCTGGCAACTGGGGCTGTTGCCTCTGCTGGGCTACCGGCTTGACCCCTATTCGGTTCTGGTACCTTTTCTGGTGTTTGCCATCGGCATAAGCCATGGCGCACAAAAGATGAACGGCATCATGCAGGACATCGGCCGCGGCCTGCACCGGCTGGTGGCGGCGCGCCTGACTTTCCGCCGTCTGTTCATCGCCGGGCTGACTGCGCTGGTCAGCGACGCGGTGGGCTTCGCCGTGCTGATGTTCATCGACATCCCCGTTATCCAGGACCTGGCCGTCACCGCCAGCCTGGGCGTGGCGATGCTGATTCTCACCAATCTGGTGCTACTGCCGATCCTGCTGTCCTTCCTCGGCGTGGACGCACAAGCGGCTGAGCGCAGCCTGCGTTCCGAGCGAGCGGATGAGCAGGGTGGGGCGCGCCATCCAATGTGGCGCCTGCTGGACCGTTTCACCACTCGGCGCTGGGCGCTGGGCTGCGTGATGGTTGCCTCGTTGCTGGCCGTGGGTGGCTACATGGTCGGACTGAATCTCAAGGTCGGCGACCTGGACGCCGGCGCGCCGGAGCTGCGCGCTGACTCTCGCTACAACCAGGACAATGCCTATATCACCTCCCATTACGGCGCGGGCAGCGACGTGTTCGCGGTGATGGTCAAGACGCCGGTGGGCGCCTGCTCGGCCTACGAGACGCTCAAACGTGTGGACGATCTGGACTGGCAGTTGCGCGCATTGCCAGGTGTGGAATCCACCAATTCCCTGGCGCTGCTCAACCGCCGTGTGCTGGTCGGCCTGTCCGAAGGCAACCCCAAGTGGTACGAGCTGGTGAACAACCAGGCGACCCTCAACATGATCACCTCCAGTGCGCCTCGCGGCCTGTACAACGAGGACTGCAGCCTGCTAACGCAGTACGCCTACCTCTCCGATCACAAGGCAGACACCCTGACGTCGGTGGTCGACACCGTCGAGGCTTTCGCCGCTGAGCACAACAGCGAGCAGGCCCAGTTCCTCCTTGCCGCTGGCAGTGCAGGCATCGAGGCGGCTACCAATATCGTGGTCAAACAGGCCAACCGGGAAATGCTCTGGTGGGTGTATGCCGCCGTGATCCTGCTGTGTCTGATTACTTTCCGGTCCTGGCGCGCCGTGGTCTGCGCGGTGCTGCCACTGATGCTCACCTCGATCCTCTGCGAAGCGTTGATGGTCTACCTTGGCATTGGCCTGAAGGTCGCGACCCTGCCGGTAATAGCCCTGGGTGTCGGCATCGGTGTGGATTACGCGCTCTATGTCATGAGCGTGGTACTGGCCCAGATGCGCGCTGGCGCGAGCTTGTCTCAGGCCTATTACCAGGCGCTGGTATTCACCGGCAAGGTCGTGATGCTGACCGGCGTCACTCTGGCCATCGGCGTCGGCACCTGGATCTTCTCGCCGATCAAGTTCCAGGCCGACATGGGGGTGCTGCTGGCCTTCATGTTCGTCTGGAACATGGTCGGCGCGCTGCTGCTGTTGCCTGCGCTGGCATGGTTCCTCTTTCCATCGGCACGCCGGGCGGGTGAAGCGGCACAGGAATCGTCGCCACGGTCCAGCGTATCGAGCGGCCAGGCGTTCAAGGCCCAACCCTCCAACAGCTGAGGTTCAGGCAGGACGGCTGCACGCCAACTGTCCTGCCTGACACTCACCTCACAGGCTTCACCCATAACAACAAGAGGGGTTCACTCATGAGTACCCGTGTGCGCGTTATCGCCTGCTGTCAGGCCGCCATCCATGAGCTGCGACTTGGCATAGCCCAGTTCGGCTGCGTATTCGCTCCCGGCTCAGAGGGCGACCGAGATGATTGACAGCGCCGCTTCGCGCAACGCAGCCTGGCCACAGTCATCTTTGTTGCTGTTCGGTAGCTGCCTGTCGGTGCTGGCCGCCGTGCTCATTGCACCGTTGCTGCCGGCGATACAGCGAGACTTCGGCGACACCCCTGGCGCAGCAGTTCTGGTGCCGTTGCTGATTTCCCTACCGGCATTGATGGTAGCGCTGGTGGCACCTTTCGCAGGCATCATTGCCGACCGCGTCGCACGCAAGCCGTTGCTGCTGGGGAGCTTGGCGCTGTACACACTGTTCGGTCTGATGCCGCTGTGGCTCGACTCGCTCTACCTGATCGTTGCCAGCCGCGCTGGTATCGGATTGGCCGAAGCCGGCATCATGACCTGCTGCACCACATTGATCGGCGACTACTACAACGGCGCCCGCCGCCAGCGCCTGCTTGCTTTGCAGATGGTCGCGACTTCATTGTCCGCGGTGGTCATCATTACCGTGGGCGGCTTCTTAGGTGCCGACAGTTGGCGCACGCCCTTCGTGCTTTATGCCGTCGGGCTTCTCTTGTTACCGCTGGCTGCCTGGCTGCTCTGGGAACCACGTCGTGACAAACCCATGGGCCCGGTGCAAACCAGTAGCTTTCCCTGGAAGCCGCTGTTGCCGCTTTACGCGCTGACCCTGCTAGCGGGCATGAGTCTGCTGATGGTGCCGGCACAGGCTGGTTACTTGCTGGGTTTACTGGGTGTCGAGCGGACGGACCTGATCGGCATGACCATGGGCGCCAACCAGCTCGCCGTGGTTGCCGGTGCGCTGAGCTTTCGCCTACTGGTCCGGTATAGGCTGGATTGGCTATTACTAATCGCCTTTTCGCTAACGGGAATCGGTGCACTGCTGATGGCTATGGCCTCGGCGCACCCCGCCGTTGTGGTGGCCGTGATCGTCAACGGGCTGGGAATCGGCTTGATGCTGCCTACGCTAATCACCTGGATCATGGCCCAGGTCGGCGCCAGCCATCGCGGCCGGGCTACGGGCGGCTTTACCTCAGCCATGTTTGCCGGCCAGTTCCTTAGTCCCTTGGTGATATTGGCGGTTACCGGAGGGGCGCTTGTGGCATTGCCGAAGGCCATCGCCGTAATGGGCGCCCTGCAACTGCTGGTCGCGCTGATCTGCCTCGGTGTCCCGCGGCTGGGCGGACTCGCAGTACGTGCAGAAGCGCCCGGCCACGCGCACTAAAGTCGGCTGACAAATTCTTACGGAGACCCGCATGACCCAACCCCTTGCCGCCGAAACCCTCGACCAGCTCTTTCTCCAAGCACGCTCCCACAACGGCTGGCTTGAACGCCCGGTAAGCGACGACCAACTGCAACAACTCTGGCACTTGATGCGTCAGGGCCCAACCAGCAACAACTGCAGCCCGGCACGCATTGCCTTCGTCCGCACGCCCGAGGCCAAACGACGCCTACTGCCCGCGCTCAAAGGCCGCAACGGTGAAAAGATGCTCGCCGCGCCAGTCACCGCGATCATTGCTTACGACACCCAGTTCTTTGAGCGCCTGCCAGAGCTCTTCCCGGCCTACGACGCCGCCGCGCCGTACCGCGACAACCCACAAGCCGCCTTCATCGCAGCCCTACGCAACGGTAGCTTACAAGGCGCCTATCTCATCCTCGCCGCCCGCGCGACAGGACTGGACTGCGGCCCCATGTCCGGCTTCGACAACGCCATTGTCGACGCAGAGTTCTTCCCCAACGGGCAGTGGAAGAGCAATTTTTTGTGCAGTTTGGGGTATGGGAACCAAGAGAACCTGCGGCCGATTGGACCCCGGTTAGGGTTTGAGGAGGCTTGCGTGTTGATCTAGAGACTTGTTCATCTAATTGATGGGTCAGAGTTGCTTAGTAATTGGATTGAGGTTGTTCTTGAAGATGGCCGCTTAGCCGTAATCGTCTGGTTTCGGCCAATAGCGGACTGTAGGCGTCCACCATTAGACGCTTACTCCTGTCGACCATCTTCGACTCAAAGCTGCCAGTTCGGACTGACGTCCGGGACCAGCTGATGCTGAGTATTGTTGCACCACAGTCGTCATTGGTTGCTTTAGCAATCTCATACCTTCCGACTGGAATGACAACAGCTGCAACCTCTCAGATATTTATGCTTATTACGCATGATTGCATTCCAACTGATGCCCTTTATCGATCAATCGATAGAACGATACCGTGAACGTGGTTGCCAAGCACTGAGCTGAAGCTGCTAACCCCTCTGGGGCATCACCAGCACAGGCTTGGTCGTACTGGCCGGTATCGCTGATATCTCGAAGCAAGAATCGATAGAGGTACGAAGATGAAACACACCATTTTGAAGGCTGCGCTTTTTGGGGCGGCTGTCGGCATATCGGCAGGCGAGCTCTATGCAGCAGACTACAAACAGAACCCATTCACCTTGGTGTACGAAGGTGCGATCACCCAGAACGAGGCGGGGAAGGTACACATACATCCGGTCACCTACAGGCTCAATGGGCTGGATATTTCCGCCAACGTTTACACCCCTGCCAACTACGACCCAGCGAAGACCTATCCTGCCGTTGTCGTGGCACATCCCAATGGCGGAGTGAAAGAGCAGGTCGCAGGCCTGTATGCGCAACGCCTCGCTGACCAGGGTTACATCACCATCGCGGCGGACGCAGCCTATCAGGGCGCCAGTGGTGGCGAGCCCCGCAATGTGGATAAACCCGCTTACCGTATCGAAGACATCCACGGTATGGCAGATTTCATTACCAACTATGCCGGCGTCGATCAGCAGCGGCTTGGCCTGCTCGGCCTCTGCGGTGGCGGTGGCTATTCGCTTGCCGCAGCGACGACCGACAAGCGATTCACATCCATCGCCACCGTAAGCATGTTCAACTCTGGGCTTGTACGCCGCAATGGCTATAACGACTCGCAGCTCGACACGATACCGCAACGCCTGCAACAGGCGTCGGATGCCCGCTCTCAGGAAGCAGCAGGCGGGGAAGTTCTGTATGCCGGCGATGCGAACCTCACCGATGAGCAGATCGCCAAGCTGCCTTTCGAGCTGTATCGGCAAGGTTATGAGTATTACTGGAAGACTCACGCCCATCCTAACTCGACCTTTAAATACACCATGAGCAGCCTGCTGGACCTGATGCGCTTCGACGCGACCGATCAGATCGAGCTGATCGACAAGCCGCTTCTGATGATCGCCGGCAGTAAGGCCGACAGTCTCTATATGTCCGAGCAAGCATTCGCTAAGGCAACCGGAACGCAAGACAAGGAACTGTTCAAGATCGAAGGCGCTACCCACATCGAGACCTACTGGGTGCCCGAGTATGTGGACGCAGCTATGAGCAAGCTGACCGCGTTCTACGAGAAGACGCTCTAGCCAGACTGTACAGAGTTGAGTGGGTATCAACGAGATCTTGTTCCATCCGACGGGCCAGGGTCTCTGAGCATCAACCGGAGGGTTCCATCATGAACAAAACACTTCTCGGCATCGTGGTCTGTGCTGCAGCGCCTTTTGTGGAAGCAGCTGGCACTAGCGACGATTCGGCCGCCCAGACCGCCCAGCGGATCAGTCGCGCGGGCTCCCAAGCCTCGGTGATCGGGCCAGAGGAATATTTCACAGGCAAGGCGCGGGTTGATCCGTTGTTCCAATCGGGTGACCAAATCAATGCGTCTGGTGCCTACGTTACCTTCGAGCCAGGCGCGCGTTCGGCTTGGCATACCCATCCGGCAGGCCAGCGTCTGGTCGTGGTCGCCGGCGTCGGATTGACGCAGGAGTGGGGCAAGCCGGTGCAGGAAATTCGTCCCGGCGATGTAGTGGTATGTCCCGCCGGCGTCAAGCACTGGCACGGCGCAACGCCAACGACCGCGATGACACATCTAGCCGTGTCCGGATCGGCCGATGGCAAAAGCGTGGAATGGATGGAGAAAGTCACCGATGACCAATACAACGCTCGTTAATCATCGCAAGGCAGGCGCACTCGCTGCGTTCGCGCTGAGCGTCGGCCTGGCAATCACTTCGGCACATGCGGCTTCCTCTACAGATGCGCAAGCCAAGCCAGCTGGACAGGCGTCCACCGCAACCCTGTCCACCCGGCAGCAGGCCATTCCGCTGATAGCGGCAGCCATGGCCACAAGCGACATGCCCAAGCTGAATGCTGCTTTGAATCAAGGTTTAGATGCAGGCCTGACCATCAGCGAAGCCAAGGAAATTCTTGTGCATCTTTACGCCTACACCGGCTTTCCGCGCAGCCTGAACGCGCTGAGCGAGTTGATGAAAGTGGTAGACGCACGCAAGGCGCAGGGCATCGAGGACGAGCCCGGTCGCGAACCTAGTCGACCCGTTGCTTCTGGTGACCAACTGCGGGAGGTGGGCACAGCGAACCAGACCCGCATCGCCGGCAAGCCAGTCGAGGGTCCACTGTTCGACTTCGCTCCCGTCATCAACCAATACCTGCAGGAGCACCTGTTCGGCGCGATCTTCGAGCGCGACAACCTCGACTGGCAAAGCCGCGAGCTGGCTACGGTTGGCGCGTTGGCGGCTACGCCGGGAGTCGAGGCCCAGTTGCGATCGCATATGGCGGCGAGCATGCGGGTCGGTTTGACTGAGTCACAGCTGCGCCAGTTGATCGAGTTGTTGGCCGATCAAAGTGGCAGGGAGGCCGGGGCGCGTGGCAACGACGCTTTGGCGCAAGCGCTCGCAACGATGCAAGCGCAACCTGGCAAAGAGTAACGCCAGCCGTTCTTCCAAACCTTACGGAGGACCACACAATGCAAACCATCACCCTGAACAACGGCACGACAATGCCTGCGCTGGGGCTCGGCGTCTTCCAGACCCCGCCGGACTCCACGACAGCCGCGGTCCGCGAAGCATTACGCGTGGGCTATCGCCACATCGACACGGCGGCGGCGTATGGCAATGAGCGCGAGGTCGGCGAAGGCATCCGCCTCTCCGGCATCCCCCGGGCCGAGCTGTTCATCGAAACCAAAGTCTGGATCAGCGACTACGGCTACGACGCCACGCTGCATGCCTTCAACAAGAGCGCCGGCAAGCTGGGCGTGGATCATCTGGATCTGTTGCTGCTTCACCAGCCCATGCCCAGCCGCTTCGATCTGACGTTGGATGCCTACCGCGCGCTGGAAAAACTGCTTGCTGACGGCAAAGTCCGTGCGATAGGCGTCAGCAACTTCATGCCCAACGATTTGAACCGTTTGTTGGGGGAAACAGCGATAGTGCCTGCGGTGAACCAGATCGAGGTTCATCCGTATTTTCAGCAGAGAGCATTGCAGAGCATTCACGCCGAGCACGGCATTCACACGCAAGCCTGGTCACCCATAGGCGGTATCACCGCCTATCGTGGCGGCACCAAGCGCACCTTCGACGACCCAACGCTTCAGCAAATTGCCCAAGAGCACGCCAAATCGACCGCCCAGGTCATGCTGCGCTGGCATCTGCAGCAGGGGCGCTCAGTGATTCCAAAGTCGACAAAGCCCGAGCGCATTGCTGAAAACTTCGACGTATTCGACTTCAGGCTCGCCGATCAGCAGCTCGCTGCGATTGATGCGCTTGAGACTGGCGTGCGCGGCGGGCCCGAGCCCGACAGCATCACGCTGGAAACTTACGGCCGTGAAATACCCGAAGCTTGAGCCGCGCGCCCAGTAGCAAGGCATGCCTTTGAACCCTGAAAGGAGATGAATATGGACAACAGCCCAATGGATCACGATCGCCGGAGGCTTCTGATCGGCGCGGCTGCGTTGGCTGCAGCACCGCTGATTCCAGGCATTGCGTTGGGGCAGAGTGCAGCGGCTCGGCCTTCAGCGCCGCAGAGCACCGCTCTGGATGGACGCCGCATGCTTGGCTCGCTGGAAGTATCGAGCTTGGGACTGGGTGTGCAGAACATGAGCCGGACCTACCAGACGATCATCCCTCACCGGCCGGAGATGATCGACATCATCCGGACAGCCTTCGACCGTGGTGTGACCTTCTATGATGCTGCCGAGGCCTACGGCCCGCATGAAGTGGAAAGAATCCTTGGAGAGGGCGTCGCACCCTTTCGGGACGAGGTCGTCATCGCCTCGAAGTTTGGCTGGAACATCGATCTCGAAACCGGTGAGCGGCGTCCGGGCCTCAACAGCCGGCCGGAGCACATCCAAAAGGCGGTCGAAGGCATGCTCAAGCGCCTGCGCACAGATCGGATCGACTTGCTGTATCAGCATCGCGTCGACCCTGCTGTGCCGATCGAAGAGGTCGCCGGTGCCGTCAAGGACCTGATGGATCAGGGCAAGGTTCTGCACTGGGGCTTGTCCGAGATGGGGCTGGATACGTTGCGCCGCGCACACGCCGCATTGCCGGTCACGGCGGTTCAGAACGAATACTCGATGCTTTGGCGCGGCCCCGAAGAGGCGGTTATCCCGCTGTGTGAGGAGCTCGGCATTGGCTTCGTCCCCTGGAGCCCGCTCGGCGTGGGATTCCTGACCGGAGCGATCGATGAAAAGACGCGCTTCGCCGAAGGTGACATACGCAAGATTGAAACGCGTTTTGCCCCGGAGAACCTGCCGCACAATATGGCCTTGGTCCAGCTGATCAAGAGCTGGGCAGAGCGGAAAAATTCTAGCCCGGCCCGGATCGCTCTGGCTTGGCTGCTGGCCCGTGAACCTTGGATCGTGCCCATCCCTGGCACTACGCAAATGTCGCATATGCTCGGCAACATCGGTGCGGTAGACGTGACGTTTAGCGATAGCGAGTTTCAAGAGCTTAATGCGGCGCTCGCCGATATCACCATAAAGGGCGAGCGTTTGCCTCCGGCTGTGCTTGCATTCAGCGGCGTAGAAGCGTTACCTCAAGAACGCTAGTTGCGATCCGGATAGCGCAGGGCATCGCGCAACAAGATAAACGCAGGCGATGATTGGCGCCGGCTCGGGTAGTAAAGGTGGTAGCCCGAAAAGGGCTCGCACCAGTCCGCGAGCACGCGCACCAAGCGGCCGCCCTCGATGTCTGCTTGCACCTGATCCTCGGGCATGTAGGCGAGGCCCAGTCCTTCACGCGCCGCTGCCAGGCGCATGGCGATGTTGTTGAACACCAGCTGGCCTTCGACCCGCACTTTCACTTCCTGGCCATCCTTCTCGAACTCCCAGGCGAAGATGCCACCATAGGTCGGCATTCGGATGGTGATGCAGTTGTGCTGGGTAAGGTCATGCGGTGTGATCGGTTGTGGGTTCCGGGCGAAATACGCCGGTGAGCCGACCACCGCCATGCGCATATCGGGACCGATGCGCACCGCAATCATGTCCTTGGTCACCTGCTCACCCAAGCGAACCCCCGCATCGAAGCCTTCTGCGACGATATCGGTCAGGCCGTAGTCCACGATGATTTCGATATTCAGATCAGGATTGTGCGGCAACAACTGTGCAAGTACTGGCTGCAGGATGGTAATCGCTGAATGCTCACCAGCGGTGATCCGTATCTTGCCGGCCGGCTTGTCGCGGAACTCGCTAAGCAATGCCAGCTCACTATTGATCTCTTCAAACCTGGGCGCGACGACCTCAAGCAGACGCGTTCCTGCTTCGGTAGCGGAGACGCTGCGCGTGGTTCGAGCCAGGAGGCGAACACCCAAACGCTCCTCCAGCTGGCGAATCACTCGGCTGAGCGCCGGTTGCGACATGCTCAATTTGGCTGCCGCTCGGGTGAAGCTGCGCTCTCGGGCTACTACCGCAAAGATAGCCAGCTGGTCATAGCTCTCGACGGGCATTTATTCATTCCTGTTATGAGGCTTTCCCGATTATGCCTCCTAGTGAAGACGGTGGGCTGGTCTTAAAGTGTTTCCAAACGCCGCGTTCAATCGCTCGCTTTGTTGAGGCGCGAACATCTCGAGCCAACGCTCATTCGCAATCCATCCCCGGGGCATTTATGAATACTGTTTTGCTGCTGACGAGCCTTGTTGCAACCTTGCTCACACCCATACAGGCGGTGGCCGAAACAGAAGATAAAAAGCGAGTCTCGGACAGCTCCGGCTCCAATAAGGTGCTGACCGTCTACCTGAGCCGAACAAAAAACACCAAAGCTGTTGCCGAGATGATTCACGAACACGTCGGCGGCGACCTGGTCGCGCTCGAATTGCAGACTCCCTATCCCGAAGACTATGACGCGATCGTGGCGCAGGTCGATGAGGAGAACGAATCCGGTTACCGGCCTCCTCTGGCTACCTCGATCGATAACCTCGCGCAGTACGGCACGGTATTCATCGGATTTCCGACATGGGATATGCAGCTTCCACCGCCTGTGAAGAGTTTCCTGAGCCAGCATGACCTTGCCGGAAAGACCGTCGCTCCGTTCAATACTCATGGCGGATATGGCGCGGGGAGCAGCTTCCAGACTCTGACTGAGTTCTGTTCCGGTTGTAACGTGCTCAAAGGTTTTTCCACCCGAGGCGGACTTGAGCGGGACGGAATTTTCCTGGCCATCGACGGCGAACGAGAAGCGCAGGTCAAGGATGAGGTGCTCGACTGGATGAATAGCCTTGGATTGGATCGGCAGGAACCATGACATGGGTTCTGAATCACTGACCGCTGCCGCGATTCGCCGCGGCAGCTCGCCCGTTAGGCCAGATATAGACGAGCGCAATAACCAAGCCCAGCGCAAGAAGCGCGCCTGCGCTGAGGATCGCAGTCGATACCTGATGCTGCAGTGCCATCTTCTGTGGCATCGAAGGTGAATGCGCCGCCGCGAAAATCGTTGCGAGAATACTCAATCCCAGCGACCCACCGAGTTGGTGCGCCACGTTGACCGCACCCGATGCTGCCCCGCGATCGCGCCCCGATACACCGGTTACGCCGGCTACGGTCAGAGGCCCCAATGCGCCGCCGTTGCCGAGGCCAAGAAGCACCATTGGCAGCGCGATACCAGCCCAGTAGCCTGACTGCTCGCCAGCGAAGGATAGCCAGATCATTCCGACAGTCATCGAAGCCAGCGCGACGCACAGGAGATTGGCATTGCCCCAGGCGCGGGTGAGCCGTGGCACCAACAACGCGGCAAAGAATGTGGGGACAGTCATGGGTAAAAAGCCCAGGCCGGCCTGCAGCGGACTGAAGCCCAATACCTGTTGCATCAGCTGGGTTTCGAAAAAGAAAAAGCTGACCGCGGCACCCACGAAGCACATTCGGGCAGCATAGGCACCGGAACGAACCTTGTTGGCGAAGATGGTCAGGGGCAGCAAGGGTTCCTTGATCCGTGCCTGGATCCAGAGGAACAGCCCGACTGACAGTACCGCAAGCGTCAACGCGGCCAGCACCAGCGGATCAGTCCATCCTTGATCGGTAGTGCGTACGATGCCCCAGACAAGTGCCACCATACCGACCGTGGACGTAATCGCGCCGGCCACATCCAATCGCCCGTCGCCGCGCGGCGTGTGCTTCAACGCCCGGTTGGCCGCCAACCATAGCCCTAATCCAATGGGTACATTGATCAGGAAGCCAACGCGCCACGACAGCGTGCCAGCAAAGATCCCGCCCATGACCATGCCCAGGCTGGCTCCCGCGCCTGCCACCATCGAGTACCAGGCGAGCGCTCGGGATCTGCCTTCGCCCTCGTGGAAGAAGGCCGATATCAGCGACAAAACCGAGGGCGCAATCATTGACGCGCCAACGCCTTGTACCGCTCTTGCACCGATCAGCTCCACGGGCGTCTGCGCCAGACCAATGATGAGTGAAGATGCAGCAAACAGCGCGATGCCCCACAACAGCATTCGTTTGAAGCCGAAGAGGTCGCCAGCCCTGGCGGATAACAGCAGGAACCCACCGAAGCACAGCAGATAAGCATTCTGCACCCAGGTCAGCCCCACCGGCCCGAGGCTCATGGTCTCGCCGATCTCCGGTAGCCCGGTATAGACGATGGACAGGTCCAGTACGATCATCAGATACGCCGTCAGTACCACGGCGAGTACCCGGTTGGCGCTGGGGTTACCCGTGTCGGTATTCAATGGATCAGTGCCCTCAACTTCGGGCGGCACGGTGTGTACCGTGTCGCCTCGTTGACTTCATCAACCCGAGATCAATCAGCGCATCCGGCAGGTTGATAGCGAAGTATTCGAGGGGGGAAGGTAGCAAGCGTCGGATCGGCTGATTAGCCGGAAAGATCCGTATGTACTTATACCAGTAGCGTATAAATCCAACGGGCACATCATCCCTTCAGGAAAGGTGCGTTCCCGAGCGTGCCAGCTAGGGCTTGAGGCAGATGGCGGGGTGTCGGCAGGCCAATCGGTACTCTTTACAGCGCATACAGCGATTTTCGCTAGAAAGCGTTGCGTCGCTGTTCTAGTGCACGCCGTTCTTCAGCGCGACGATTTGAGCCATGAGAGAAAGCGCGATCTCGGCAGGCGTATGACTGCCGATATACAGACCGATCGGCCCATGCAACCGGGCAATCTCATCAGCCGTCAGCCCGAGCTGGCCGAGATAGCCACGACGCCGTTCGGTCGTTTGCTTCGATCCAAGCGCGCCAACATAAAAAGCATTGGACTTCAGAGCGGTGAGCAGCGCCATGTCATCGAGGCGCGGATCATGCGTAAGCGTAACTATGGCAGTGCGTTCGTCCGGCTGAATGCTTAGCACTGCGTCGTCAGGCATACCCGCCACATGTGTAACGCGATCATCGTCCCATTCGGCAGAGAACTCACGGCGCGGATCACAGACCATCACCTCGAAGCCCATCAAAAGCGCGATGTCGGCAGCATAGCGTGACACCTGGCCCGCGCCGATCATCATCAATCGCCACCGAGGACCGTAAAGAGTGCGGAGCACGCTGCCATCGAAGAAAAACGAATCGTCCGGGCTGGCATCGGCAAGCGTGACGCGTCCTGATGCGAGTTCAAGGTGACGTGCTGTGAGCTGTTGCCTGGAGCAGCGCTGTACCAGCGAATCGACCCAGGCAATGTCCGTGACCTGCTCTGCCGTTAGTCGCAACGTCCCGCCACAAGGCAAACCGAACCGAGCCGCTTCCTCACGGCTCATGCCATAGGTAATAAGCTTGACGGCACCGTGATCAACGCGTTGAGCCCCATTGGCCTGGCGCTGGATCAGGTCATCCTCGATGCAGCCACCCGATACTGAGCCAATCACCACGCCATCGTCTCTCAGAGCCAGCATGGACCCGGGCTGCCTGGGCGCGCTGCCCCAGGTTTGCACTACGGTGTAGAGCGTCACGGCGTGGCCTAGCTTTTGCCAATTCGATACCGCACGCAATACATCGAGATCAACGTTGTCCACTCGATCAATCTCCTGATTTATCCACTTTCTCTACGGCTTGAGAGTCGCCACGTCACGGGAACAGACGAATCCATGACGATTTCACGTCCTCGTGAACTGCTGGCGATCTGGAACGGTAACAGCTGAGCAGGGGTTGATTTGGCGGTGAGATCGGCATGGCCTTATGAGTGGAAGTCATAAATAAGCCGTGCCAACCGGCGCGACGCTCGAAAGCATGAATATCCGACGCAGCATTGCCGTTTCGGACCAAGCGGAGTAGCCGACATGTGACCGCCGGAACGTGGTTTTGATTTATCAGCCAGGGCCATAACCGTATGCAGGCTGCGCTGGGTAATCACCACGTCGCCGCTGGGTCTACTATCCAAGGATGTCCGTGTCGCATACGACGCGAACCATCGGGCCAGCTAGGCGCCGGATCTAGGCTCACCGAGCCATCCACGTTCAATCAGCACCTGACAACAAGGGAGATGAACATGAGTGACTCCAAAGACGACAACGGTTTTTCGCGCAGGGAGGTCCTGGCTCTGAGCCAAGGGCTACTGGTACTGGGCGCCGTGCCCATGACTGCATTGGCAGCACCATCCGAGAGCGCTGAAGATAAATCGCCCGTCCGGGAAACAGTCACCTCAAAAGTCTCCTTTGTAGTCAATGGCAAACGCCGGGAACTGGAGGTGGACAATCGCACCAGCTTGCTCGACGCCATGCGTGAACATCTGCATCTCACTGGCAGCAAGAAAGGCTGTGACCACGGCCAGTGCGGTGCCTGCACCATGATTGTCGATGGCCAGCGCATCAACAGCTGTCTGAGCCTTGCGGTGATGCACCAGGACGCAGAGATCACCACCATCGAAGGTCTAGGCACACCGGAGCAGCTGCACCCGATGCAGGCGGCATTCGTCAAACATGACGGTTATCAGTGCGGCTATTGCACGCCTGGCCAGATTTGTTCGGCGGTTTCCGTACTCGACGAGATCAAGCAGGGCATTCCGAGCCATGTCAGTGGCGACATCACCGCCTCACCGCAGCTCAGCGTGGACGAGCTACGAGAGCGCATGAGTGGGAATATCTGCCGCTGCGGCGCCTACTCCAACATCATCGATGCCATGAGCGAAGTTGCCGGAGGACGCGCATGAAATCCTTCACCTACGAGCGCGCCGAATCCCCGGCTGAAGCGGCCGCCAGCGCAGCGCGAACGCCCGGAGCCAAGTTCATTGCAGGCGGAACGAACCTGCTCGATCTCATGAAGCTGGAGATCGAGACCCCGATGCACCTAATCGATGTGAACGGCTTGAAGCTGGACAAGATCGAAGCTACCGGGGATGGCGGCATCCGCATCGGTGCCATGGTCAGCAACACTGCTCTGGCGGCGGATGCACGGGTCAGACGGGACTACGCGGTACTGTCGCGCGCCTTGCTGGCTGGGGCGTCCGGTCAGCTGCGCAACAAGGCGACAACCGCCGGTAATCTACTTCAGCGCACCCGCTGTCCTTACTTCTATGACACCAATCAGCCCTGCAACAAGCGTCAGCCAGGCAGTGGCTGCAGCGCGCTGGAAGGGTTCAGCCGCCAGCTTGCAGTTGTAGGAAGCAGCAATGCCTGCATAGCCACCCATCCCAGTGACATGGCTGTGGCGATGCGGGTGCTGGATGCGACCGTGGAAACGGTCCGACCCAACGGGGCAACACGGCGTATTCCGATCGCTGAGTTCCATCGCCTACCAGGCGACACCCCGCACATCGAGAACGCGCTGATGGCGGGCGAACTCATCACAGCGGTCACGCTGCCCAAGCCGCTCGGCGGCGCGCATTTCTATCATAAGGTGCGCGATCGGGCCTCGTACGCCTTCGCCCTAGTGTCGGTCGCCGCCGTCGTGCAGCCGGACGGCAGCGGCCGGGTCGCGCTCGGTGGCGTAGCCCACAAGCCATGGAGGATGGAGTCGGCCGAGGCTCAGCTGCCCAGTGGGGCACGTGCGGTCAGCGAGCGCCTATTTGCAAATGCCAGGCCCACTCACCACAACGAATTCAAGCTCACATTGGCCCAGCGCACGCTCGGCGCCGTGCTGGCGGAAGCAAGGGGCTAAGCGATGAAATTCGATACAGCTGCAGGACAAAACCCTATCGATCGGCAAAAGGTGGTCGGCAAGCCGGTCAATCGGATCGATGGTCCTCTTAAAACGACGGGGACGGCAACTTACGCCTACGAGTGGCACGACCAAACAGCCAAGCCCGCCTACGGCCATGTCATCGGATCGGCGGTCGCCAAAGGTCGCATAGCGTCTATGGACCTAACCCATGCGCGTCGCGCGCCGGGCGTCATCAGCATCGTGACCGCCGAGAATGCGGGCACGTTGGGAAAGGGCGACTACAACAATGCCACGCTGCTTGGCGGGCCGGAGATTGAGCATTATCACCAAGCAGTGGCGCTGGTGATTGCCGAGACGTTCGAGCAGGCGCGTGCCGCTGCAGAACTTGTGCAGATCAGATATGACCGCACGCCAGGCACCTTTGACCTTAGCGCGGCGAAAGATACGGCGATCAATCCAGGCAAGATTACCGGTGGCCCCGCAGATACTGCCGTGGGCGATTTCGCATCCGCCTTTGCCGATTCGCCCGTGCAGCTCGACGCGACCTACACCACGCCGGACCAGTCTCACGCCATGATGGAGCCCCACGCCTCGATGGCGGCGTGGGATGGCGATCGGCTGACGCTGTGGACCTCGAATCAGATGATCGAGTGGGGTGTCCAGGACATGGCGAAGACACTGAAGATCCCCGCCGAGAACATCCGTCTCATCTCTCCCTATATCGGCGGTGGCTTTGGCGGAAAACTTTTCCTTAGGGCAGACGCGTTACTCGCCGCACTGGGCGCTCGTATCGCCGCGCGGCCGGTAAAGGTCGCGTTGAGCCGGCCATTAATTGCCAATAACACAACGCACCGAGCGGCCACCATTCAGCGCATCCGCATCGGTGCCTCTGAGGACGGGCACATCACCGCCATCGGCCATGAGAACTGGTCGGGTGACCTGAACGCCGACAAGGCAGAGTCCGGTGTGCGCTACTCGCGACCCATGTACGCCGGTGCGCACCGCATGAGCCAGACTCGCGTGGCGGGGTTGGACCTCCCTGAAGCCAACGCCATGCGCGCGCCGAGCGATGCACCCGGCTCAATGGCCGTCGAAGTTGCGATGGACGAGATGGCGGAGAAGCTGGGGCTCGACCCCGTTCAATTTCGCATCCTCAACGACACTCAGGTGGATCCCGAGCATCCCGAGCGCCGTTACTCTCAGCGCAAGCTGATCGAGTGCTTGAACGAGGGCGCCAATCGGTTTGGCTGGAACGAGCGCGCTGCGCAGCCGGCGACTCGGCGTGAAGGTGCCTGGCTGATCGGTATGGGCATGGCCGGCGCCTTTCGCGACAGCCCGGTGACGAAATCCGCCGCGCGGGTTCGGCTGGATGGTGATGGCATGGTTACGGTCGAGACCGACATGACCGATATCGGCACCGGTAGCTACGTCATCATCGGCCAGACCGCCGCAGAGATGATGGGCGTGCCGCTTGAACAGGTCGTGGTCAAACTGGGCGACTCGACGTTCCCGGTGTCATCCGGCTCCGGCGGTCAATGGGGCGGCAACAGTTCGACCTCCGGCGTCTACGCGGCGTGCGTGAAACTGCGCGCTGCCGTCGCGCAGAAGCTGGGCTTCGATATCGACCAGGCGGTGTTCGAGAATGGCAAGATCCGGCAGGGTGAGCGTCGGATATCGCTGGCTGAAGCGGTAACCGATGGCAACCTGGTAGGAGAAGATGCCATCGAGTTCGGCAAACTGGATGAGCAATACCGCCTCACCAGCTTCGGCTCGCATTTCGTCGAGGTCGCGGTACATGCCCATACGGGCGAGGTTCGCGTTCGGCGCATGCTCGCCGTTTGCGCCGCGGGTCGCATCCTCAATCCCAAGACCGCACGCAGCCAGATCATCGGCGCCATGACCATGGGCGTTGGCGCGGCGTTGATGGAGGAGCTGGCCGTCGACACGCGCTATGGCTTTTTCGTCAACCATGACCTTGCCGGTTATGAAGTGCCCGTGCACGCGGACATTCCGCATCAGGAGGTGGTGTTCCTCGACGAGGAGGACCCGCTGTCCTCGCCGATGAAAGCCAGAGGCGTCGGTGAGCTCGGCATCTGTGGCGTGGCTGCTGCGGTCGCCAACGCAATCTACAACGCCACCGGTGTGCGCGTTCGCGACTATCCGGTAACGTTGGACAAGCTCCTCGGTGAGATGCCGCAGGCTGTATAGGCCTGCGAGCGGGTAAGGAAGCTGTTCTCGACGCGTTAACGTGGCCGCGGGGTGTCCGGGTGCTTAGTACATCGAAATCAACGCCTGTCAGGGCCGCTTTATGCAGGCGCCACTCTGGTAACCGGGCGACGAGCTAACCGCTATGGTTCCTTAAAAGCAGTTGCGAGCTGATTTTCGCTGCCTAATGCTGCTGCCCACCAGGACGTAAATCTCTGCGCACGGCCGTCCAAATAGGTCGGTCGGCCGATCTCCGGTGTCCACAACGCATAGGCGCGTCCTTGGCTTGCCACGCTGATGCGTTTGAATGGATCGTCCCAGTTGTGGGGCGAGATCGAGAAACGCCCAGCATGCGCTGGCGTTAGCGCCTTCGCCCGCAGTTCTTCGGTCGCCTGCGCGGCCTGTTCGGGGTTCATGTGGACGCTGGCCCAACGCGGGTCATACTGACCCATGTCTAGTGCCACCCAATCGAACGGGCCGAGTCGCTGGCCGATCTCGGTGAAGTGTGGGCCGTAGCCCGTATCGCCGCTGAAGAACACGCGGCGCTCGGCTGAGATCAGCGCGTAGCCGACCCACAGCGACTGGTTGCGTTTCAGGGTACGCCCTGAGTAGTGGCGGGCCGGGGTCGCGTGGATCTTCAATTGCCGCCCCAGCGCTACGCTCTCATTCCAGTCGACCTCGTGCACGCTGCGCGAACTAAAGCCCCAAGCCTCGAAATGCGCCCCAACGCCCAATCCCACGATCACCTGCCGAACCTTGGGCATGAGCGCCTGAATGCTCGGATAATCCAGATGGTCGTAGTGGTCGTGACTGATCAGCAGCGCATCGATCTCCGGTAGGTCGTCGGCCGTGTAGAGACTGGTTCCGTCAAAGGCTCTGTTCGCCATGGGAATGGGCGCCGCGTTGGTGCTGAACACCGGATCGATCAGAATGCGCTGTCCTCCCAGTTGCACGAAATAGGACGAATGCCCGAGCCAGATCACCAGATCCTCAAAGGGGTTGAGTGTCTTGAGGTTGGTTTTAACGACCGGGATGGGCCCCGGCGGGCGAGGCTGGCCTTTTTCTCCGAAAATGGTTTGCATCCACATCGACCACTCCGACTGGTCGGTCGTTCGCATGGGCGTGTCGATCTGGTTGCGGAACGCGCCATTGGCGTGGTTAATCGAGCGCTCGATGCGTGCCAGCCGCTCTCCACTGGGGAGCTCCCCGAATACGGGATGCTGCAGGTAGCCGATAACACCTACTACGCCGAGGCCGGCCATGCTTATTAGAACCACGAAGAAACGACGCCAGAATCTTTTCATGCAGAGAGCACCTGAGTTGCGTTTACGCGAGCTTCATTTACTTGGCGCACATGCGGTTGGCCAAGCAGATCCCGGTAGGTCTTATTCATAGCGAATGCGCTGCTTGTCGCGCTGCTACTGCGTATTAGTCCGCTATGACCTGGTGAACACCTTCGAGTTGATTTTCGTTATAGGAGATGGAATTTGGCGGTCTCAAAGTCAGTACGCCAGAAAACGCCCTGCGACGATGACTCCCGTCCAGGCAAAAGCCGAGATCAATGCAGAAACCTTCGCAGACAGTGGGGCAGGGGTGTCTAAGTCCCAAGAACTCACTGTCCGGTAGATGCCCTTGTGGAACAGCAGAACATTGATGCCGGCAATAACGATAAGTCCGAGCTTCCACGGCGCCGCAACAGCGGCGGCAACCACGGTCGCCTGTGCACTGAACAGTGCAATACCCGTTATTGCGACAATTGCCAGACCAATGTGGGAGAGGGGTAGTAGATAACGCGCGGCGGTGATTACTGGCACGACGCGGTGACCAGCCCCCAACAGTCGAAGATCGAACGTGAAAGCTGGCCCCACAAGTAGCGCGATCCCAAGGATATGTACGGACTCAAGAACGGGATAAAGAAATTGGGCATTTCTTACCGTCTCGCCCAGCGATGAGTCCTGCAGCAGCGTCAGCCATGCGTTGAGCAAGTCAGGCATATGCACCAGCTCAATTCCTTCTGGAGTCAGGCAGCGGCGCACGAACCGGAAGCGTATTACCGAGTACTTGGTTCACCGGTACCGCATCATCCCCGTACCAGAATACAACCGGCCGAAACAAAGCATCGTCTGTTCGGTTGATGTAGCCGACTCCCTGGAAGCGCTCGCCTATCTTCAGCGC
Source organism: Stutzerimonas stutzeri (assembly GCF_024448895.1). GTDB lineage: Bacteria > Pseudomonadota > Gammaproteobacteria > Pseudomonadales > Pseudomonadaceae > Stutzerimonas > Stutzerimonas stutzeri_Q. The sequence goes on along the minus strand of NZ_JAMOIC010000025.1, from coordinate 6,155 downwards.
ACGTCCCAAACCCCATCGGCCTGACCAGGCAGGAGGGGCAATGACAACCTCTAATTTCTGATGAGGGCCTTTGTACGAGGGCGCGGCATTGACCCGAACGCTGTCCTCAAGATCTTGCAACTGCTCGGGAATCGCCAGAGTGGGTGTGTGGGTAGGCAGGTTCTGATCCAAGGTCACATCGAAGAGCGAGTGCGGATTGCCCCAAACACCCTGCGATGACACTGTCCCGGAAATGTAGACGAGGCGATCCGTCTCGAAGGCTGCCCAGCCATGATGCGCGAACGCCGGGGTTGCCGACAGCGAAGCCAGGCAGAGCGAGGCGAGCATCGTAAGCCTGGTGAGCAGGGGCAAACGCCGAGTGTTCATGGTCTCTGTGCTCCTGATGGTAAGTAAATATCCCCTGGCTAAGCCGGGGATTGCCTTGTTCATTCAGCTGCGGCTTGCTTCAGATGTTCGCTGAAAAAGCTCGTCATCTTGTCGAAGGGAATTCTGTCCATGCGGTCGTATAGGTCCACGTGGTTGGCACCCGGAACGATCACCAGCTCCTTGGGTTCTGCTGCGGCTGCATAGGCGGTCTCGGCGAAATAACGCGAATGAGCGTTCTCACCGTGAACGAACAGGATGGGACGCGGCGAAATCTCCTGGATGTAGGTCAGGATCGGCATGTTCATAAACGACAGTGGCGTAGTCATCGTCCAGGCATTGCCCGAGTTGACGGCTCGCGGGTGGTAGCCACGCGGCGTCATGTAGTAGTCGGCATAGTCGACCAGGAACTGCGGCTCGCCGCCCTTCAGCTTGTTGTAGTCCGGTTGGTAGGCGGGTTTACCGTTCTGCGCATCGTCCCAGCGCTGCCGACTCAGTTGTTCCAGGGTCTGCGCACGCTGCTCGGCGGTCACGCTGTCGTTGTAACCTTTGGACATGACGCGGGTCATGTCGTACATGGAGCTAGCGACGACGGCCTTGACGCGCTTATCGGCCGCCACGGCGTTCAAGGCCATACCGCCCCAGCCGCAGATGCCGATGACGCCTATGCGCTCACGATCAACGTAGGATTGCAGGCCGATGAAATCCACTGCAGCCATGAAGTCTTCGGTGTTGATATCCGGCGAAGCGACGTTGCGCGGCTCACCGCCGCTTTCCCCGGTATATGAGCCGTCGAAAGCCAACGTGACGAAGCCGCGCTCGGCCATGGTTTGCGCATAAAGGCCCGAAGATTGCTCCTTCACCGCACCGAAGGGACCGCCGACGACGAGCGCCGCCAACCGCTGGTTGCCTCGATTCTGCGGCAGATACAGGTCGCCTGCGAGGGTGATGCCGTAGCGGTTCTTGAAGGTTACCTTCTGATGATCGACCTTCTCGCTCTTGGCAAACACCTTGTCCCATTCTTGGGTCAGTTGCAGACCGTCCATCTCAACCATTGCCGAGGATGCTTGCGCCTGCGCCATCTCACCGCCGAAGGCCGCAGCCAGGCCGACAAGGAGGGAGCCATGGAAGAAATCCCGGAGGGTTCTGCTCGGTTTGATGCTCGTCAGGTTCAGGGTTGCTTCGTTCATCGTGTTTTCCTTCGCTTAGTTGATGATTGGTGCAAATGCGCAGAACCGTTCGTTATCACCTTCGCAGGTCAACGGTAGGCTGCCGATCTGTCGCAATTGGGTATTGGGAACTAATGGAAAACTGTGCCGCCGCAGGAAAATCAGTCCCTTGAGAAGGTGATTCGCGCGGTTCCCCTGCCAAGCACCTGCGCCAAATCTGTAGGGTCGTCGATACGCCCCAGGCGCGTGTACGAGTAGCTCGAATTGAATGTCAGGTAGAAGACAACCAGCGTCTGCGCCCCGTAGAGCATGAGATCGCCGTTGTGGATCGTGCCGGGACGAATGGTGCTCGTGGGTAACGCCTTCGGCAGCTTGGCGTGCTTCTCGTTGCTGTTCAGATCGGGCATGTCGATCGTGAGCGGCAGCATGGCGGCAAAGGCGCGAGCAGCTTCGGTGTCGGGCATGGTAATGGCGAAGCGACGTTCGCCGACGGTCATCCACATACGAGATTCCTCCGATTGAACAGTTGGCGTTGCTGCAGTAGTCGAGATGACGCTGGGAGCGGCCAACGCCTCTCCGCTCCCGCAAAGGATGAACAGGCTGGACAGCAGGCCCAACACGCGTAGGGCACGCACGCCTCGTGCGGAGCGATGTTCAATCTGCGCTCGACAGTGGCTACTACGGGAGATAACGACGCTCGTGGTCATAGGGCCTCCGGGCATGGCTTGGCTCAATCCGCTTGCAGCATCGGCGAGCGCGAGGTGAGAAAAGCGAGAAAAGCCGCTAACAACAACATGGCCGCACTGGCTAAGAAGGTCGCCTGATAGCCACTGTGGTCGAACAGCAGGCCACCGAGGGTCGACCCCAGAGCGATGGAAAGCTGAACCACGGCAACGAAAAGGCCACCACCTGCTTCTGCATCCTTAGGGAAAACCATGGCGATCCAGGACCACCAGCCGACAGGGGCCGAGGTACCGATCAGCCCCCACAAACCCAGCAGGGCGACAACGATGGCGGTCCAATGACCGAAGGCTGTCAGGGCAACGGCAATCAAAGCCATCAGCAATGGCATGACTATCAGCGTCTGAAAAAAGCGCCGCTGCAGCACGCGACCGATCAGCAGGGTGCCGATGAAGCCCGCCGCACCGATCACCAGCAGCACGAGTGAAATGTCGGTGCCATGCACGTCGGTGACCGTCTCCAGGAACGGCCGCACATAGGTGAACAAGGAGAACTGCCCCATGAAGAACAGGCTGCTGGCCAGCATGCCGATTATGACGGTGGGGCGCTTGAGTAGGGTGAATACCTTTAACGCACTGCCCAAGCCGGAACTGCGCGCGGCGGCCTGCATGGATGGCAGCGCTTTCCATTGCCACGCCAGTGCGACCAGGGCGATTGGCACCAGGCAGAGGAAGGCGCCGCGCCAACCGATAAAAGTCCCCAGCCAAGCGCCCAGCGGCGCGGCAACCACTGTGGCCAGTGCGTTGCCCCCATTGACCAGTGCCAGTGCCCGCGGCACATCACGGCTTGGTACCAGGCGCATCGCCGTGGCAGCTGACATCGACCAGAAACCGCCTACCACCACGCCGATCAGTGCCCGACCGAGCATGTAGGTTACGTAGTTTGGCGCCAGCGCGACGATGGCGCCGGATACGCCCATCGCCGCCGTCAGTCCCAGCAACAGTGTCTTGCGATTCAGGCTGCCGGCTAGTGAAGAAATGAACAGGCTGGTGAGCACGGCGAAGGCACCCGAGATGGCAATGCCCTGGCCTGCCATACCCTCGGTAACACCCAAGTCATCGGCGATGGGCGTCAGTAGGCTGACCGGCAGGAACTCCGATGCGACCAGCGCGAAGGCGCATACCGAAATGGCCAGAACGCCACTCCAGGAGCCCGACTGCTCGGGGACTTTGTTGACGGTATTGATTGTGTTGGCTGTCATGCAAACCTAGTTTTCTGAGATTTAACGAAGAAAAAAGCCACCGATTCGACGAGGGCGGCGAGGGCGGCGAGGGAGAGGACAGGAATTACTGCTCCCGGGGAGAACAACGTTGATTATTCGGATTTGAATGTTCGGGCATGCGACCAGCTGTTACTAGCTAATCAATTCTTAAAAAGGATATAAGCTCTACTAATCAATGATTCGTGGGAAACTTCAGCCATGATCAAACGTAACCTCAACGACCTGCTGTCCTTCGTCACCGTCGCGCGCGAGGGCACCTTCACTCGCGCCGCCGCCCAACTGGGCGTAACGCAGTCGGCATTGAGTCAGGCGATAAGCGGCTTGGAGGCAAGGCTGCAGATCCGCTTGCTCACCCGAACGACGCGTAGCGTCTCGCCCACTGCGGCGGGAGAACGCCTGCTGAACGCCATTGGCAATCGCTTCGACGAGATTGAGGCGGAACTGGACGAGTTGTCGGCACTGCGCGATAAGCCAAGCGGCACGGTACGCATTACCTGTGGAGATCACATCCAGCGCACAGTGCTGCTGCCCAAGCTCACCCACTTGCTGCTGGAATATCCGGACATCAAGGTCGAGTTCGACATCAACTACGGCTTTCGCGACATCGTGGCTGATCGCTTCGATGCCGGGGTGCGCATGGGCGACACCATTGACAAGGACATGATCGCCATTCCAATCGGGCCGCCGTTGCGCATGGCAGTAGCGGCATCCCCGGCGTACTTTGCGAAGCACCCGAAACCTAAGAAGCCGCGTGAGCTTATCGACCACAACTGCATCAACATGCGCATGAAGTCTGGAGGAGGGCTCTACGTCTGGGATTTTCAGCGCAAGGACAAGCAGTTGAACGTCCGTGTGGATGGACAGCTGATCTTGAATACTTCGCCCAATATCGTGGATGCCGCGCTGGCAGGGTTGGGTGTTGCCTGGCTACCCGAAGAAGAATTCGCCCAGCACATCGAGGAGGGCAGGTTGGTACGCGTGCTGGAGGATTGGTGTCCACCATTTCCCGGTTACTACCTGTACTACCCGAGCCGCCGACAGCCATCGCCGGCATTTAGCCTGGTCGTGGATGCGCTGCGTTATAGCAGGCCATAGGGCAGCAGCTGTCGTGCGTAGATTCATTATCAGTCGTGGCAGTGGCGTACCCACCGTGGTGGACGTTACCAGTAGCAACCCAGCGGCAATTAAGTAGATACCCGCTGATCAGACATGGGGCGATTGACGATGCAGCATCTGGATCTACAGGTTATCGAGCAGTCTCTGACCTGGTCGCGGGCAGGGGATACCGTATGGTTGTGCACTGTGCTGGCCACCTTCGGCTCGTCGCCACGCGAACCCGGTTCGCTGCTGGCAGCGCGGCGCGACGGCGGCCATGTTGGCTCGCTGTCAGGCGGTTGCGTCGAGGAGGATTTTCTCGAACGCCTGCAAGAAGGTGAGTTCGAGCAAGCAGTCACTGTCCTGCGCTATGGCGACCCGAATGGGCCACAGGGCTCACGCATATCGCTGCCCTGCGGCGGTATTCTCAAGGTTCTGATCGAGCGTCTGCCGGCGGATTCCGCTACCTGGGAGCAGCTGGAACGCCTGCATGCGACCCTGCGCGGCCAGCAGCATCTACGCCGCAGCGTCGACCTGCATGACGGGCAGGCAACCTTGTACGAAGACGATGGTCTGGGCCCGCGTGTGGTCGAGGCGGAAGACGGGCGCTTGCTGCATATTCGCATCGGCCCGGCGGCGCGCTTGATCATTGCAGGCATCTCGCCGGTTTCGGTGATCTGTGCGGAGTTCGCCCGTACCTTGGGTTTCGAAGTCATCGTCTGTGATCCGCGCGAGGAAGCCTATGCCGGGCTTGCTGTGCCCGGCGTCGAACTGCGCAAGGAGTTGCCCTCGCAGTTCATCGCCGCCGATGGCTGTCACCGCGCCACGGCAGTTGTGGCGCTGACCCACGATCCGCGTATCGACGACTTGGCGATGATCGAGGCTGTGCGCACGCCAGCCTTCTACATCGGCGTGATGGGCTCGCAACGCACCTCGGCCATCCGTGCCGAACGCCTGCGCCGCGTCGGCGGCCTGAGCGAGTCCGAAGTCGCACGCTTGCACATGCCCGTAGGCTTGGCGCTGGGAAGCAAGACGCCGGCCGAGATCGCCCTGGCAGCCATCGCCGATGTCGTCCGCGTCTACCGGGGCCGGCCACGCGATGCACTCTGAGGCCGAGGCGCCGACCGCAGTCCATCCAGATCGTCGATGCTTAGGGCCGGCGACTGCGTACCCTGCGTGTGAGCCTAACCACTGCCTGCAACTACGCCTGCGTCTACTGTGTGCCCGACGGCAAGCGACTGCACCCGGATAAGAACGCTATGCCGCTGTCGAAACTGCTAATGGCGGTGGGGTACTTCAAGCAGGTCAACGATCTACGCACCCTGCACATCACCCGTGGTGCGCCGCTGATCAGCCCGCTGTTCGCCGACTTCATCGGTGCCCTGGAGGACTTCGAGTTCGAGGACGTGTCGCTGAGCAGCAATGGCTGCTGTCGCGCAAGCTGCCTGTGTACTGGCGGCCGGCATCAAGCGCATCTGGGAGCCGAAATTAGAGTTTTTACACGAACCTGCAGCTGGCGGTAGTGCAGTTATCGGCAATAGCTGCCAGCCGCCAGGGGCAGCTAT
>NZ_JAMOIC010000024.1 GCF_024448895.1 Stutzerimonas stutzeri | reverse complement strand
TGGCCGTACCGTTGGTGCCGGCGTGGTTGCCAAGATCATCGAATAACGCTTTCGATGTCGGAAAGGGCCCTTCGGGGCCCTTTTTCTATTGCTGATCATTTATTGACACCCTCTGGACGCATCCGTACAATTGCGCCTCCTTTTACCGGGCGTATTGCGTTTGGTAGGGATGGCTAATTGGAGTCTGAGGTCAAAATGCAAAACCAACAAATCCGTATTCGGTTGAAGGCTTTTGACCATCGCCTGATCGATCAATCAACCCAGGAAATCGTGGAAACCGCGAAGCGTACTGGGGCTCAGGTGCGTGGTCCGATTCCACTGCCGACCCGCAAAGAGCGGTTCACTGTTCTGGTTTCTCCGCATGTCAACAAGGATGCGCGCGACCAGTATGAGATCCGTACTCATAAGCGTGTGCTGGATATTGTCCAGCCGACTGATAAAACAGTCGATGCGCTAATGAAGCTTGATCTTGCGGCTGGCGTGGAAGTGCAGATCAGCCTCGGCTAAAACTTGGAGTTTTAGTCGTGTAACGCTCTGAAATGGGCGGCCATAGCGGGTGAAAGCCCCGTACACTCAAGAGGTTACAACATGACTATTGGTGTAGTCGGTCGTAAATGCGGTATGACCCGCGTTTTCACCGAAGATGGTGTCTCTATTCCGGTTACGGTCATTGAGATCGAGCCGAATCGCGTCACTCAATTCAAGAATGAAGAAAGCGATGGCTATCGCGCCGTGCAGGTTACTGTCGGTGAGCGTCGCGCGTCTCGTGTTACCAAGGCTCAGGCCGGTCATTTCGCCAAGGCGAACGTGGCTGCAGGTCGTGGCGTCTGGGAATTCCGCCTTGACGGCGAGGAGTTCCAGGTTGGTGACCAGATCAAGGCTGAGATCTTCCAGGCAGGGCAGATGGTGGATGTCACCGGTCAGTCCAAGGGTAAAGGCTTTGCCGGTACCATCAAGCGCTGGAATTTCCGTGGTCAGGACAATACCCACGGTAACTCCGTATCCCACCGCGTCCCGGGCTCGATTGGCCAATGCCAGACTCCAGGCCGTGTTTTCAAGGGCAAGAAGATGTCCGGGCACATGGGCGCCGAGCGCGTAACCGTGCAGTCCCTGGAAATCGTGCGTGTCGATGCCGAGCGTAACCTCCTGCTGGTGAAGGGCGCAGTGCCCGGCGCTACCGGTGGTGACGTTGTCGTGCGTCCGGCCGCCAAGGCTCGCGGGTAAGGGGGAGTTCACATGCAATTGAATGTAAATGGCGCACAAGCCATAGAAGTCTCCGAGCAAACCTTCGGTGGTGAGTTCAACGAGACCCTGGTGCACCAGGCTGTTGTTGCCTACATGGCCGGCGGTCGTCAGGGGAGCAAGCAGCAGAAGACTCGTTCCGATGTTTCAGGCGGCGGTAAGCGTCCTTGGCGTCAGAAGGGTACTGGTCGCGCTCGTGCTGGTACTTCGCGTGGTCCAATCTGGCGTGGCGGTGGCGTGACCTTCGCTGCTCGTCCTCAGAATCATGAGCAGAAGCTGAACAAGAAGATGTATCGCGCGGCGTTGCGTTCCATCCTTTCTGAGCTGGTTCGTTCCGAGCGTCTCGTGGTTGTTGAGGATTTCGCCGTCGACAGCCCCAAGACTAAGCTGCTTGCCAACAAGCTGACTGGCATGGGTCTGAATGACGTATTGATCGTTTCCGATGCTGTCGACCAGAACCTGTATCTGGCGGCTCGCAACCTCCCGCACGTTGATGTTCGTGACGTTCAAGGTTCCGATCCTGTCAGCCTGATCGCCTATGACAAGGTGTTGATCACCGTGTCGGCTGTGAAGAAATTCGAGGAGCTGCTGGGATGAACCAGGAACGCGTATTCAAAGTCCTGCTTGGTCCGCACGTCTCCGAGAAGGCAACCATGCTGGCTGACAGCAAGAGCCAGTTCGTTTTTAAGGTTGCTACTGATGCAACCAAGCTGGAAATCAAGAAGGCCGTCGAAAGCCTGTTCAACGTGAAGGTCGCCAAGGTCAGTACCCTGAATGTTCAGGGCAAGACCAAGCGCACCGCTCGCGGTCTGGGCAAGCGCAACGACTGGAAGAAGGCGTACATCGCGCTTCAGCCGGGCCAGGATCTCGATTTCTCCGGCAACGCTGAGTAAGGAAGGGGTGCATCATGGCAATCGTTAAATGCAAACCGACTTCCGCGGGCCGCCGTTTCGTGGTCAAGGTGGTCAATCAGGAGCTGCATAAAGGCGCTCCTTATGCTCCGCTGCTCGAGAAGAAGTCGAAGTCTGGCGGTCGTAACAACAACGGTCGCATCACCACGCGTCACATCGGTGGTGGTCACAAGCAGCATTACCGTCTGGTCGATTTTCGTCGCAACAAGGATGGCATTCCTGCCGTCGTTGAGCGCGTTGAATATGATCCGAACCGCACTGCGCACATTGCGTTGCTGAAGTATGCGGACGGTGAGCGTCGTTACATTATCGCCCCCAAAGGCGTGAGTGCTGGCGATCAGCTGCTTTCTGGTGTAAATGCACCGATCAAGGCTGGCAACAGCCTGCCGCTGCGCAACATTCCGCTGGGCTCCACCGTTCACGGTGTTGAGCTCAAGCCGGGTAAGGGCGCGCAGATCGCTCGTTCTGCTGGTGCTTCTGCACAGCTGGTCGCTCGTGAAGGTGCCTACGTGACCCTGCGTCTTCGTTCCGGCGAGATGCGCAAAGTACTGGCTGAATGCCGTGCGACCTTGGGCGAAGTCTCGAACTCCGAGCACAGCCTGCGTTCGCTGGGTAAAGCGGGTGCCAAGCGCTGGCGCGGTGTTCGTCCGACCGTTCGCGGTGTGGCAATGAACCCGGTCGATCACCCCCACGGTGGTGGTGAGGGTCGTACCTCCGGTGGTCGTCATCCGGTGTCGCCATGGGGCTTCCCAACCAAGGGCGCGAAGACTCGCTCTAACAAGCGCACCGATAACATGATCGTCCGTCGTCGCAAGTAACTAGAGGGATACGACAGTGCCGCGTTCTCTGAAAAAAGGTCCTTTTATCGATCTTCACCTATTGAAGAAGGTCGAAGTGGCGATGGAAAAGAATGATCGCAAGCCAGTTAAAACCTGGTCGCGCCGTTCCATGATCCTGCCGCAAATGGTCGGTCTGACCATCGCTGTGCATAACGGCCGTCAACATGTCCCCGTTCTAGTGAACGAAGATATGGTCGGTCACAAACTCGGCGAGTTCGCTGGTACCCGCACTTATCGCGGGCACGTAGCGGACAAGAAAGGCAAGCGCTAAGGGGTAAGGAAAGATGGAAGTAGCCGCTAAGTTGTCGGGCGCTCGCATCTCCGCCCAGAAAGCCCGCCTGGTCGCCGACCAGATCCGCGGGAAGAAGGTGGGCGAAGCGCTCAACCTGCTGGCTTTCAGCAGTAAGAAAGCCGCCGAGATCATGAAGAAAGTGCTGGAGTCGGCAGTAGCCAACGCCGAGCACAACGAAGGCGCGGACGTGGATGACCTGAAGGTTTCCACTGTCTTCGTCAACGAGGGGCGTTCGCTTAAGCGCATCATGCCGCGTGCCAAAGGCCGCGCTGATCGCATCGTCAAGCGGTCTTGCCATATCACTGTCAAGGTTGCGGACAAGTAACGGAGTCGATCAGATGGGTCAGAAAGTACATCCCACTGGCATACGCCTGGGAATCGTCAAGGAGCACACTTCCGTCTGGTATGCAGACGGTCGTACTTACGCCGATTATCTGCTTGCAGATCTGAACGTGCGTGCGTATCTCCAAGACAAATTAAAAAGCGCGTCCGTAAGCCGTATCGATATCCATCGCCCGGCCCAAACCGCACGTATCACCATCCACACCGCTCGTCCCGGCATCGTGATCGGGAAGAAGGGTGAAGATGTTGAGAAACTGCGTCAGGACCTGACCAAAAGAATGGGTGTGCCTGTGCACATCAACATCGAAGAAATCCGCAAGCCGGAACTCGATGCGATGCTGGTAGCACAGAACGTCGCTCAGCAGCTGGAGCGTCGCGTGATGTTCCGCCGCGCTATGAAGCGCGCAGTACAGAACGCAATGCGTATTGGTGCCAAGGGCATCAAGATCCAGGTGAGCGGTCGTCTGGGTGGGGCTGAAATCGCCCGTACGGAATGGTATCGGGAAGGTCGTGTGCCACTGCACACCCTGCGTGCCGATATCGACTACAACACCTACGAAGCGCACACCACTTACGGTGTGATTGGCGTCAAGGTCTGGATCTTCAAAGGCGAAGTAATTGGTGGTCGCCATGAAGAACTCAAGCCTCAAGCGCCTGCGCCTCGTAAAAAAGCTACCAAGTAAGGAGTACGCCAAATGTTGCAACCAAAGCGTACAAAATTCCGCAAGCAAATGACTGGTCACAACCGTGGCTTGGCTCAGCGCGGTAGCAAAGTCAGCTTCGGCGAATTCGCTCTGAAGTCTGTCGCTCGTGGCCGTTTGACTGCGCGTCAGATTGAGTCCGCACGTCGTGCGTTGACTCGTCACGTGAAGCGTGGCGGAAAGATCTGGATTCGTGTTTTCCCCGACAAGCCTATCTCCAAAAAACCGCTTGAAGTGCGGATGGGTAAAGGTAAAGGCAACGTCGAGTACTGGGTAGCCCAGATTCAACCGGGCAAGGTGCTCTACGAGATCGAGGGTGTTTCCGAAGAGCTGGCGCGTGAGGCATTCGCCCTGGCTGCTGCAAAGCTGCCGCTCGCCACCTCCTTTGTTAAGCGGACGGTGATGTGATGAAAGCGAATGAGCTTCGTGAAAAATCCGCTCAGCAGTTGAACGAGCAATTGCTCGAGCTGCTGCGCGACCAGTTCAATCTGCGTATGCAGAAAGCAACTGGCCAGTTGGGGCAGTCTCACCTGCTCTCGCAAGTCAAGCGCGACATCGCTCGTGTCAAGACTGTGCTCAACCAGCAGGCAGGTAAGTGATCATGGCTGAAGTTGAAAAAACTGTCCGCACGCTGACTGGCCGCGTCGTCAGCGACAAGATGGACAAAAGCATCACCGTTCTGATCGAGCGTCGCGTTAAGCACCCGATCTACGGTAAATACGTGAAGCGTTCGACCAAACTGCACGCTCACGACGAAACCAACCAGTGCCGTATCGGCGACAAGGTCACTATCCGCGAGACTCGTCCGCTGGCAAAGACCAAGTGCTGGATGTTGGTTGATGTCGTTGAACGTGCCGTCGAAGTCTAAGGGCTAGGGGTCGGAGAAATTATATGATTCAGACTCAATCAATGCTCGATGTGGCGGATAACAGTGGCGCTCGTCGCGTCATGTGTATCAAGGTGCTCGGTGGTTCGCATCGTCGCTACGCCGGCATCGGCGACATCATCAAGGTTACCGTCAAGGAAGCGATTCCACGTGGCAAGGTCAAAAAAGGCCAGGTAATGACTGCTGTAGTAGTCCGTACCCGTCACGGTGTTCGTCGTCCGGACGGCTCCATCATCCGCTTCGATGGCAATGCTGCTGTTCTGTTGAACAACAAGCAGGAGCCTATTGGCACCCGTATTTTCGGGCCGGTGACGCGTGAGCTTCGTTCCGAGAAGTTCATGAAGATCGTCTCGCTCGCGCCTGAAGTGCTGTAAGGAGAAGCCGCATGCTAAAGATTCGTCGCAACGACGAGATCATCGTCATCGCCGGCAAAGATAAGGGTAAGCGCGGTAAGGTGCTCCGGGTTCTCGCTGACGACCGCTTGGTTGTCGGTGGTATCAACCTGGTCAAGCGCCATACTAAGCCGAACCCGATGTCTGGCGTTCAGGGCGGTATCGTCGAGAAAGAGGCACCTCTGCACGCCTCTAACGTCGCTATTTTCAATGGAGAAACCAACAAGGCTGACCGCGTTGGGTTCAAGGTTGAAGACGGCAAGAAAATTCGTGTCTTCAAGTCGACCCAAAAGCCGGTTGAAGCTTGAGACTGCTAGGTAGATAACCATGGCACGACTAAAAGAAGTTTATCGGAAGCAAATCGCTCCCAAGCTGAAAGAAGAGCTTCAGCTTGGCAACGTGATGGAAGTTCCGCGCATCACCAAGATCACCCTGAACATGGGTATTGGCGAAGCCATCGGTGATAAGAAAATCATCGACAATGCTGTTGCCGATCTTGAAAAGATCACCGGCCAGAAGGTCGTCGTGACTCACGCTCGCAAGTCCATCGCTGGCTTCAAGGTCCGCGAAGGCTGGCCGATCGGTGTCAAGGTGACGCTGCGTAGTGATCGCATGTACGAATTCCTGGATCGTCTGCTGGCCATCTCCCTGCCTCGGGTTCGTGACTTCCGCGGCCTGAATGCCAAGTCGTTTGACGGCCGTGGCAACTACAGCATGGGTGTGAAGGAGCAGATCATCTTCCCGGAGATCGATTACGACAAGATCGATGCCCTGCGTGGTCTGGATATCACTCTGACCACTACTGCTCGGACGGATGAAGAAGGTCGCGCACTGCTGCGCGCCTTCAACTTCCCGTTCCGTAACTGATTGGAGTAGGCACATGGCTAAGCAAAGCATGAAGAACCGCGAGCTGAAGCGTCAGCAGACGGTTGCCAAGTACGCCCAGAAGCGTGCCGCGCTGAAAGCGACCATCGCCAATCCGGAGTCCACTCCGGAAGCGCGCTGGGAAGCCCAGGTGGCTCTGCAAAAGCAGCCTCGTGACGCAAGCGCTTCGCGTCTGCGTAACCGCTGCCGCCTAACCGGCCGTCCGCACGGTGTTTATCGCAAGTTCGGTCTTGCGCGTAACATGCTGCGTCAGGCCGCTATGCGTGGTGACGTACCGGGTCTGGTTAAAGCCAGCTGGTAAAAAGCGAGCAGTCCGGCGGCTTGTACGCCGGTTGCGCTGTTTTTGATCAAGCCCCTTATGGGGCTTGATTCGTTTCTGAAGTGTCTCTAGAATGTCCGGCTCGCCCGGGTAACGCTTTTCCAGCGTTTACCCTTCTAGCAGGCGACACGAGCCTTAACAGGCTTATTTTTATGTATTAGGAGCCAAGCGCCCATGAGTATGCAGGACCCGTTAGCGGACATGCTAACTCGTATCCGTAATGCCCAGATGGCCGAAAAGTCCGTCGTAAGCATGCCGTCTTCTACTCTGAAGGTGGCTGTAGCCAACGTTCTTCAAGGTGAAGGCTATATCGCAGGATACAACGTCAGCAGCGACGCCAAGCCGCAGCTGTCTATCGAGCTTAAGTATTTTGAAGGCCGTCCGGTCATTGAAGAGCTAAAGCGCGTAAGCCGTCCTGGCCTTCGCCAGTACAAATCCGTTGATCAGTTGCCGAAAGTTCGCGGCGGTCTGGGTGTTTCGATCGTATCCACCAACAAAGGTGTGATGACTGATCGAGCTGCCCGCGCTGCTGGCGTTGGCGGCGAAGTGCTCTGCACAGTGTTCTAAGGGGGGATAAGCATGTCTCGCGTTGCTAAGAACCCCGTCAAGCTGCCCGCTGGTGTTGAATTCAACATATCCGGCCAGCAGCTTTCGGTAAAGGGTGCCAAGGGCGCTCTGGAACTGAATGTGCACTCGTCCGTGGAAGTTACCCACGAGGCTGGTGAGTTGCGTTTCTCTGCTCGCAATGGCGATCAGCAGAATCGTGCCATGGCCGGTACCACCCGTGCGCTGGTTAACAACATGGTAATCGGCGTCAGCCAAGGCTTTGAGCGTAAGCTTCAGCTGGTTGGTGTTGGTTATAAGGCGCAAGCCAAAGGTCAAGTGCTGTCCCTGGCTCTCGGCTTCTCGCATCCGGTGGAATATGAACTGCCGCAAGGCGTTACCGCTGAGACCCCCAGCCAGACCGATATCCTGATCAAGGGTGTCGATAAGCAACTGGTCGGTCAGGTGGCTGCTGAAATCCGCGATTTCCGCCGTCCAGAGCCTTATAAAGGCAAAGGCGTGCGTTACTCGGACGAAGTGGTCCGTCGTAAAGAAGCTAAGAAGAAGTAGGGCATAGCAAATGAGCGTAAAGAAAGTTACTCGTCTGCGTCGCGCTCGCAAGGCACGCCTGAAGATGCGCGAGCTGGAAACCGTACGCCTTTGTGTGTACCGCTCTTCCCAGCACATCTACGCCCAGGTCCTTTCGGCCGACGGCGGCAAGGTCCTGGCCAGTGCCTCGACTCTCGACAAAGAACTGCGCGGCGGTGCCACTGGCAACGTCGACGCTGCCAAAAAAGTTGGTCAGCTGGTCGCTGAGCGTGCTAAAGCCGCAGGTGTCACCCAGGTGGCGTTCGACCGTTCTGGCTTCAAGTACCACGGTCGTGTTAAGGCACTGGCTGATGCTGCTCGTGAAGGCGGGCTGGAGTTCTAAGTTATGGCATATAACGAGCAAAAGCGCGACGAAGGCTACATTGAGAAGTTGGTTCAAGTTAACCGCGTCGCCAAGACAGTAAAGGGTGGTCGTATCTTCACCTTCACCGCTTTGACGGTAGTGGGTGATGGTAAGGGTCGTGTAGGTTTCGGTCGCGGTAAGTCCCGCGAAGTTCCTGCGGCCATTCAGAAGGCTATGGAAGCGGCACGCCGCAATATGATCCAGGTTGACCTGAATGGTACAACGCTGCAGTACGCCACCAAGGCTGCTCACGGCGCCTCGAAGGTCTACATGCAGCCTGCTTCTGAAGGTACCGGTGTTATCGCTGGAGGCGCGATGCGCGCCATTCTGGAAGTGGCTGGCGTGCAGAACGTTCTGGCTAAGTGCTATGGCTCGACCAATCCGGTGAACGTGGTTCATGCCACTTTCAAGGGTTTGAAAGCTATGCAGTCGCCTGAGTCGATTGCTGCCAAGCGCGGTAAGAGCGTTGAGGAGATTTCCTGATCATGGCTAACACTGTCAAGGTCACGCTGATCAAAAGCGTCAGTGGTCGTATTCCTAATCACAAGCTTTGCGTCAAGGGTCTTGGCCTTCGTCGCATTGGTCACACCGTTGAAGTTCAGGACACTCCTGAAAATCGCGGCATGATCAACAAGGCTTATTACATGCTCCGTGTGGAGGGCTAAGCCATGCAACTGAACGATTTGCGTTCTGCGCCAGGTGCCCGTCGCGATAAGCTGCGTCCGGGCCGTGGTATTGGTAGCGGGCTAGGCAAGACCGGTGGCCGTGGCCATAAGGGGCAGACTTCTCGCTCCGGTGGCAAGATTGCTCCTGGCTTCGAAGGCGGACAGCAGCCTTTGCACCGTCGCCTGCCGAAGTTCGGCTTCGTCTCTTTGAAAGCCATGGACCGCGCAGAGGTTCGTACCTCTGAGCTGGCCAAGGTCCAGGGCGACGTTGTGAGCCTGCAGAGCCTCAAAGATGCCGACATCATCAATCAGAACGTCTTGCGTGTGAAAGTCATGCTGTCGGGTGAGGTTGGTCGTGCGGTAACTCTGAAGGGTATCGCCGCCACCAAGGGTGCGCGTGCGGCTATCGAAGCAGCTGGCGGCAAATTCGAGGAATAAATGGCTAAGCAAGGTGCTCTCTCCGCGCTGAGTAATGGCGGGCTTTCTGAACTCTGGGCTCGTCTGCGTTTCCTGCTGATGGCGATCATCGTCTATCGTGTTGGTGCGCATATCCCGGTGCCGGGTATCAATCCCGACAGGTTGGCCGAGCTGTTCCGTCAGAACGAAGGGACCATTCTTAGCTTGTTCAACATGTTTTCCGGTGGCGCACTGGAGCGCATGAGCATCTTTGCGCTGGGGATCATGCCGTACATTTCGGCGTCGATCATCATGCAGCTCATGACAGCTGTCAGTCCGCAACTTGAACAGTTGAAGAAAGAAGGTGAGGCCGGTCGCCGCAAAATCAGCCAATACACGCGCTATGGCGCACTAGTTTTGGCGTTCGTGCAAGCGATTGGCATGTCGGTAGGGCTCGCCGGGCAAGGTGTCGCATTCAGTACTGATTTCGGCTTCTATTTCGTGGCTATCACCACCTTCGTGGCTGGTGCAATGTTCATGATGTGGTTGGGGGAGCAGATAACTGAGCGTGGCGTCGGTAATGGCATTTCGATGCTGATCTTCGCAGGTATCGTTGCGGGTCTGCCTGGCGCGCTTGGCCAGTCTTTCGAGTCCGCGCGGCAAGGCGATGTAAATATCATCGCGTTGCTGGCTGTGGGTCTTCTGGCTGTAGCCATAATCGGGTTCGTGGTGTTCATCGAGCGGGGTCAGCGCCGTATTGCTGTCCATTACGCTAAGCGTCAGCAGGGCCGTAAGGTATTTGCTGCGCAGACAAGCCATCTGCCTCTGAAGGTGAATATGGCGGGTGTGATTCCTGCGATCTTTGCCAGCAGCATTCTGTTGTTCCCGGCTTCGCTGGGGCAGTGGTTTGGACAGTCCGAGAACATGGGTTGGTTGGCTGACATTTCTCAGTCAATTGCTCCTGGTCAGCCGTTGAATATCCTGCTTTTCAGTGCCGGTATCATCTTTTTCTGCTTCTTCTATACGGCGTTGATGTTTAACCCGAAAGACGTCGCTGAAAACCTGAAGAAGTCTGGTGCGTTTATCCCGGGTATACGTCCTGGTGAGCAGTCTGCACGCTACATCGATGGCGTACTGACTCGTTTGACCATGTTCGGCGCCCTGTACATGACGGCTGTCTGTCTGCTCCCGCAGTTTCTTGTGGTTGCGGCAAATGTACCGTTCTACCTTGGCGGGACCTCGTTGCTGATTGTGGTGGTGGTTGTAATGGACTTCATGTCCCAAGTTCAGTCACACCTGATGTCCCACCAGTACGATTCCCTGATGAAAAAAGCCAACCTGAAGGGCTACGGCAGCGGAATGCTCCGCTGAAGTCGGCTCGTAAGGTTCTAGGAGTTGGTCATGAAAGTTCGTGCATCGGTTAAAAAGCTGTGCCGCAACTGCAAGATCGTTCGTCGCGAAGGCGTCGTTCGGGTGATCTGCAGCGCAGAACCGCGACACAAACAGCGCCAAGGCTGATTGTGAGCTAAGGCTCGAGCCCGGCAGCTAGTGCGCTGCCGGGTTGATTATTTGTTATTACAGCGTTAGTATCTCGCGCCCTTTTCTTGGCTTCCGGGGCGTTGGGTAGCTGTCAATTGGAGTTTCACTGAATGGCCCGTATTGCAGGCGTAAACATTCCGGATAACAAGCACACTGTTATCTCGCTGACCTACATCTATGGTGTTGGTCGGACTCGTGCACAGACTATCTGTGCCGCTACCGGTGTTAACCCGGCGGCAAAAATCAAAGATCTTACTGACGAGCAGGTCGAACTGCTTCGTGGCGAAGTAGGCAAGTTCATCGTTGAGGGTGACCTTCGTCGCGAAGTCAACATGAAGATCAAGCGCTTGATGGACCTGGGTTGCTATCGCGGCCTGCGTCATCGTCGTGGTCTGCCGGTCCGCGGTCAGCGTACCAAGACCAACGCTCGTACCCGTAAGGGTCCGCGTAAGCCGATCCGCAAGTAATCGCATTAGCGCATCGACAGGAATCTAATCATGGCAAAACCTGCTGCTCGTCCTCGCAAGAAAGTAAAAAAGACGGTGGTTGATGGCATCGCCCATATCCACGCTTCTTTTAACAACACCATCATCACTATCACCGACCGTCAGGGCAACGCGTTGTCTTGGGCGACGTCTGGTGGATCCGGCTTCCGCGGTTCGCGTAAGAGCACCCCGTTCGCTGCCCAGGTGGCTGCTGAGCGTGCTGGTCAGGCTGCGTTGGAGTATGGCCTGAAGAACCTTGATGTTAACGTCAAGGGTCCAGGTCCGGGTCGTGAATCTGCCGTTCGTGCTTTGAATGGTTGTGGTTATAAAATCGCCAGCATCACCGACGTGACGCCAATCCCGCACAACGGGTGCCGTCCGCCGAAGAAGCGCCGCGTGTAATCAGGAGACAGTGAGAAATGGCTCGTTATATTGGTCCCAAGTGCAAACTGTCTCGTCGTGAAGGCACCGATCTCTTCTTGAAGAGTGGTGCGCGCGCGCTCGAATCAAAGTGCAACATCGAAACCCCACCGGGTGTTCACGGTCAGCGTCGTGGTCGTTTGTCCGACTACGGTACCCAGTTGCGTGAGAAGCAGAAAGTCCGCCGTATCTATGGTGTTCTCGAACGTCAGTTCAGTGGCTATTACAAGGAAGCTGCCAGCCGTAAGGGCGCTACCGGTGAAAACCTTCTGCAACTGCTCGAGTGCCGTCTGGATAACGTCGTGTATCGCATGGGCTTTGGCTCTACTCGTGCCGAATCACGTCAGTTGGTCTCGCACAAGTCGATCAGCGTGAACGGTCAGACTGTGAACGTTCCTTCTTACCAGGTTAAAGCTGGTGACGTGGTAGCCGTTCGTGAGAAGTGCCGCAACCAGCTGCGTATCGCCCAAGCCCTTGAACTGTGCGTACAGCGCGGTCGCGTTGAATGGGTGGAAGTAGATGCCGACAAGAAATCAGGTGTTTTCAAGAATGTTCCGGCGCGCAGTGATCTGTCAGCTGACATCAACGAAAACCTGATTGTCGAGCTCTACTCCAAGTAAGGGCTAGAAAATAGGTGTATCCATGCAGATTTCGGTAAATGAGTTCCTGACCCCCCGCCATATCGATGTGCAGGTGGTCAGTCCGACCCGTGCCAAGATCACACTCGAGCCACTCGAGCGCGGTTTTGGCCATACCCTGGGCAACGCGCTGCGTCGTATTCTGTTGTCCTCCATGCCCGGCTGCGCTGTGGTCGAGGCTGAGATCGACGGTGTGCTCCACGAGTACAGCGCCATCGAGGGCGTGCAGGAAGATGTCATCGAAATCCTGCTGAACCTCAAAGGTATCGCCATCAAGCTGCACGGCCGTGATGAAGTGACCTTGAGCCTGGTGAAGAAGGGCGCGGGCGCTGTTACCGCTGCCGATATCCAGCTGGATCACGATGTCGAAATCGTCAATGGTGATCACCTGATCGCCAACCTGGCGGCTAATGGCTCGATCAACATGAAGCTCAAGGTCGCTCGCGGCCGTGGCTACGAGCCGGCTGACGCACGTCAGAGTGATGAAGATGAGAGCCGTAGTATTGGCCGTCTCCAGCTCGACGCAACTTTCAGTCCGGTACGTCGCGTTGCTTATGTTGTCGAAAACGCTCGTGTTGAGCAGCGTACCAACTTGGACAAGCTGGTCATCGACCTGGAAACCAACGGAACCCTGGATCCTGAAGAAGCGATCCGTCGTGCCGCAACCATCCTGCAACAGCAGCTGGCTGCGTTCGTCGACCTCAAGGGTGACAGCGAGCCAGTCGTGGTCGAGCAAGAAGACGAGATCGATCCGATCCTGTTGCGCCCAGTTGATGACTTGGAACTGACCGTACGTTCGGCTAACTGCCTCAAGGCAGAGAACATCTACTACATTGGTGACCTGATTCAGCGCACCGAAGTAGAGCTGTTGAAAACGCCGAATTTGGGCAAGAAATCTCTGACTGAGATCAAAGATGTTCTGGCTTCTCGCGGTCTGTCCCTCGGAATGCGCCTCGACAATTGGCCGCCGGCTAGTCTCAAGAAGGACGATAAGGCTACGGCCTGATCGCCCATAGTCACCGAACTGATCGTTTGGTAAGGAATTTCAATCATGCGTCATCGTAAAAGTGGCCGTCACCTCAGCCGCACAAGCGCTCACCGCAAGGCCATGTTCCAGAATATGGCGGTGTCGTTGTTCGAGCACGAGCTGATCAAAACTACCCTGCCCAAGGCGAAAGAGCTGCGTCGCGTTGCTGAGCCGCTTATCACCCTGGCCAAGGAAGACAGCGTCGCCAATCGTCGTCTTGCTTTCGATCGTACCCGTTCGAAAGCTATCGTTGGCAAGCTGTTCAACGATCTGGGCCCGCGTTACGCCACCCGTCAGGGCGGCTACCTGCGTATTCTCAAGTGCGGTTTCCGTGCTGGTGACAACGCACCTATGGCTTACGTTGAGCTGGTTGACCGTCCGGTTACTGGTGAAGTGGAAGCTGCTGAGTAAGCGTTAGCCTTACTTTAAAAAACCGGGCTTGGCCCGGTTTTTTTATGGCTCAATTTTAGCCCTAGCCTATTAGCCCGCTTCGCTTAACAGATTGGCTCTGACTTACCGTCTGGTTAGGTTGGTCTCCAGGCTTGAATTGCCAGCTAATGCAGATAAGCATAAACGCTAAAGCCACACTTGCGGTTCGATGGCAATGGCGTGTCTCTACCCGCCAGCTTCGAGATGCGCCCAAGGAAGCGTCTCAGTACGCAGAGCCTGCATTGTCACTGAGCGGTTCTGCTGATCGTCATGATCACGCGACGACGCTGGCTAGTGCTGCGATGCTGGTACGCTGTTTCGCTTGATGGGTGCGAGCAGCACTAGCGGCTGATCCGCAATTGTCGGTTCGAGAAGTCGACGACATGTGCCGTGCAGCTCTTCAGCTGGGCTTTTTCGTTGACACCGATCCCGCATACGGTTCCGGTATGGCTGCAGGGCTGGGAGTCGATCTCTGCGAGTTTGCCTCGCGTTTAAGCAATAGCGCCGGGCTCCATGCCCGGCTTTTTTTTATTGCTGGTCAGGTCTTGTCGCGCTCAAGCAACGGCTTGAGGAAATGCCCGGTGTGGGACTGAGCCATCGAGGCAACTTGTTCCGGGGTGCCTGTAGCGATGATCTGTCCACCCTTTGAGCCACCCTCAGGACCCAGATCGACGAGCCAATCCGCTGTCTTGATGACATCCAGATTATGCTCGATGACGACCACAGTGTTGCCGTGGTCCCGCAGTCTGTGCAGCACATCCAACAGTTGTTGGATGTCTGCGAAGTGCAGGCCCGTAGTGGGTTCGTCAAGGATGTACAGGGTCTTGCCCGTGTCGCGCTTGGACAGCTCGCGAGAGAGCTTGACCCGCTGGGCTTCACCGCCAGAGAGTGTTGTAGCGCTCTGGCCAAGCTTGATGTAGGAAAGACCCACATCCATTAACGTCTGTAGCTTCCGTGCAACTGCTGGCACCGGATCGAAGAACTCGCGCGCTTCTTCGATGGTCATGCCGAGCACTTCAGTAATGCTTTTGCCCTTGTACTTCACCTCGAGCGTTTCGCGGTTGTAGCGTTTGCCCTTGCACACATCACAGGGCACGTAGATGTCCGGCAGGAAGTGCATCTCCACCTTGATCACCCCGTCGCCCTGGCAGGCCTCGCAGCGACCACCTTTGACGTTGAAGGAGAAACGGCCTGGGCCATAGCCACGCGAGCGTGCCTCCGGCACCCCGGCAAAGAGTTCCCGAATGGGTGTGAAAAGCCCTGTGTATGTAGCCGGGTTGGAGCGTGGCGTTCGACCGATCGGGCTCTGGTCGATGTCTACTACCTTGTCCAAATGCTGCAGGCCGTCAAATGTGTCGTACGGTGCCACCTCAAGGGTAGTCGCGCCGTTCAGAGCCGTGGCGGTGATTGGAAACAGGGTGTTGTTGATGAGTGTCGACTTGCCTGAGCCGGATACGCCGGTAATGCAGGTCAGCAGGCCAGCGGGAATCTCCAGATCGACGTTGCGCAGGTTGTTGCCCCGAGCGCCCTTTAGCTTCAGCAGCTTTTCAGGGTCGCGGGGGGTGCGCTTTTCGGGGTAGAGGATCTTCACCCGCCCCGAGAGATATCCGCCGGTAAGCGAAGCCGGATTGTTCATCACCTCATCAGGCGTGCCTTCAGCGACGATCTGCCCCCCGTGAACGCCAGCTCCTGGTCCTATATCGACCACATAATCAGCCATGCGGATAGCATCCTCGTCATGCTCAACGACGATCACCGTATTGCCGATATCACGTAGGTGGCGCAGTGTACCAAGCAGCCTTTCGTTATCACGCTGGTGGAGCCCGATCGAGGGCTCGTCGAGGATGTACATTACCCCGACCAGGCCTGCACCAATCTGGCTGGCCAGACGGATACGCTGCGCTTCGCCACCTGAAAGCGTGTCTGCACTGCGATCCAGTGTCAGATAGTCGAGACCGACGTTCACCAGAAACTGCAAGCGTTCGCAGATCTCTTTAAGAATTTTGTCCGCGATTTCACCGCGACGACCGCTGAGTGTGAGGCCGCCGAAATACTCGGTGGCGTCGCCGATCGGCAGGCCGGTAACGGCTGGCAAGGTCTTGTCACCCACCCAAACGTGGCGGGCCTCACGACGCAGACGGGTTCCGCGGCATTCCGGGCAAGGCTGGGTGCTGAGGTACTTGGCCAGCTCTTCGCGTACGGAATTGGACTCGGTTTCACGGTAGCGCCGCTCGAGATTGGGAATGATCCCCTCGAACGGGTGCGAGCGTTTGACGATATCGCCGCGATCATTCAGATAGCGGAAATCTACGTTTTCCTTGCCGCTGCCGCGCAGCACGAACTTTTGCTGTTCGGCGGGTAGCGAATCAAAGGGCGCGTCCAGGCTGAAGCCATAGTGCGAGGCAAGGGAGCCGAGCATTTGGAAATAATAAACGTTGCGCCGATCCCAGCCGCGGATGGCGCCCTCTGCCAGCGTCAGCTCGCCGTTGACCAGGCGCTTAGCATCGAAGAACTGTTTGACGCCAAGGCCGTCGCAGGTCGGGCATGCCCCGGCAGGATTGTTGAATGAAAAAAGCTTGGGTTCGAGCTCGCTGATCGAATGACCGCAGATGGGGCAGGCGAAGCGGGCGGAGAAAATCATCTCCTCGCTGTCCTCCTCTTCCTCCATCGACGCGGCCAGGGCGATGCCGTCGGCGAGCTTGAGTGCGGTTTCGAACGACTCGGCGAGTCGTTGCTGCAGATCGCTACGGACCTTGAAGCGATCAACCACCACATCGATGGAGTGTTTCTTCTGTTTGTCGAGTTTGGGCAGCTCATCCAGTTCATACAGCCGGCCATTGACCCGTGCACGCACGAAGCCCTGAGCGCGGAGCTCGTCGAATACAGCAAGGTGCTCGCCCTTGCGCTCGCGGATGACCGGGGCGAGAAGCATGAGCTTTCGACCTTCAGGCAATGCCATCACCTGATCGACCATCTGACTCACGGTCTGGGCTTCAAGCGGTGCGTCGTGGTCCGGGCAGCGTGGCGTTCCGACGCGGGCATAGAGCAGGCGCAGGTAATCGTAAATCTCGGTGATGGTGCCGACTGTCGACCGCGGGTTGTGCGAGGTCGATTTCTGCTCGATGGAAATAGCGGGGGAGAGCCCTTCAATCGTGTCGACGTCCGGTTTCTCCATCATCGAGAGGAATTGACGGGCGTATGCCGAAAGCGACTCGACGTATCGGCGCTGCCCTTCGGCATAAAGCGTATCGAAGGCCAGTGAGGACTTTCCCGAGCCTGAGAGGCCGGTAATCACGATCAACTTGTCGCGCGGCAGGGTCAGGTCGATGTTTTTCAGGTTATGGGTACGGGCCCCACGTATCAGAATCTTGTCCAAAACAGCCTCGCATGGCGGGCGAAAACCCGAAAGTATACGGCCAGGGGCGACATTGCGGCAAAGCAGCGAGCCTGTGCCGAGCAGCGGTATGACTGCTAGAATCGCCGCCGGTTAATTCAAGCGAGACCCCACATGCAGGATCCCTACAGCGAGCGCATGAGCGCCAGAGAAACCCGCGCAGCGTCTGGGCTGGCCCTGGTTTTCGCGTTTCGCATGCTCGGCATGTTCATGGTCCTGCCTGTTCTGGCGACCTACGGCATGGAGCTGAAAGGTGCGACCCCCGCACTGATTGGCCTCGCTATCGGTGCTTATGGTTTGACCCAGGCGCTGCTACAAATTCCGTTCGGCATGCTTTCCGATCGAATCGGACGGTTGCCGGTGATTTATTTTGGTCTGCTGATCTTCGCCGCCGGGGCTGTTCTGGCGGCATCGGCCGACTCCATTTGGGGGGTTATCGCCGGGCGCATCCTCCAGGGCGCTGGGGCCATCTCGGCTGCAGTGATGGCGTTGCTGTCAGACCTCACCCGCGAGCAACATCGCACCAAGGCGATGGCGCTGATCGGTATGAGCATTGGCGTTTCGTTTGCGGTGGCGATGATTGTCGGTCCGCTACTGACGCGTGCTTTCGGTCTGGCCGGCCTGTTCTGGACGACCGCAGGAATGGCATTGATCGGCATGCTCGTGGTGGCCGTGCTGCCGCGAGCTCATCACCACCTGCGCCACAGGGAGTCAGGCGTTGCCAAGCAGGCCCTAGGCGCCACCCTGCGTCACTCAGACCTGCTTCGTCTGGACTTCGGCATTCTGGCGCTGCATGCAATTCTTATGGCTAGCTTCGTAGCACTGCCGCTGGCTTTGGTTGACGAGGCCTTCTTGCCAAGGGAAGAGCACTGGTGGGTCTATCTCACTGCCCTGGTGGTCGGATTCTTCGGCATGGTGCCCTTCATCATCTACGGCGAGAAGAAGCGTCAGATGAAACGTGTCGTGCTGGGGGCTGTGGCTGTCCTCCTGTTCGCAGAATTGTTCTTCTGGTGGTTTGGTGTCGGGTTATGGCCGCTGGTCGGCGGCATGATCATCTTTTTCGTTGCATTCAATCTGCTTGAAGCATCGCTGCCCTCGCTGATCAGCAAGGTCGCGCCAGCGGGAGGGAAGGGCACGGCGATGGGCGTCTACTCCACCAGCCAGTTTCTCGGTGCCGGCGTAGGCGGTGTGCTTGGTGGGTGGTTCTATCAACAAGGTGGTCTGGCTCTGGTATTTGCAGGCTGTGCCATATTGTGTGTGCTGTGGCTGTTGGTTGCCTGGCGGATGAATGAGCCGCCTTACGTGACAGGCTTGCGATTGCCTCTGTCAGCCAAGGCTGCGCTCGATCCGGCATTGGCCGAACAGATGATGGCTTTGCCCGGTGTCTCGGATGCGGTCGTCATTGCCGAAGAGTCGGCCGCTTACGTCAAGGTCGACATGCAGGTGCTTGATCGGGCGGCGCTAGATCGTCTGGTTGCCTGAGCTCGGTTTGTTCCCATACCGGGCGTCCGCTGTTATCAATCCGAGCCCGCGCCGGTTGGCCGGCATGGGGTGGTAAGGTAAGATTCGCGGTCACCGGCGATTTCCGGTTTTCGGGATGCACTCCAGTGAGCCCACCCAATATTCATGTCTGATTAAAGGAGTTACCCATGGCCAGAGGGGTGAACAAAGTCATCTTGGTCGGCAATGTCGGCGGCGATCCGGAAACCCGCTACATGCCCAATGGCAATGCGGTGACCAACATCACGCTCGCCACCACCGATAGTTGGAAGGACAAGCAAACAGGACAGCAGCAGGAGCGCACCGAGTGGCACCGCGTCGTACTGTTTGGCAAGGTTGCTGAGATTGCTGGTGAGTACCTGCGCAAGGGTTCGCAGTGTTACATCGAAGGGCGCCTGCAGACGCGCGAGTGGGAAAAAGACGGCGTCAAGCGCTACACCACTGAGGTGGTCGTGGACATGGGCGGCACCATGCAGCTGCTCGGCGGCCGTGGTGGAAGCTCAGATGACGCGCCACGTCAGTCCCAGCCGCGCCCTCAGCGTGACTCCCAGCCGCAACAGCAGTCGCGCCCGCAGTCTCAGCCGCAGCCTGCTCAGCAGCCAGCGCCTGACTACGACAGCTTCGACGACGATATTCCGTTCTAGAGTCCACTCCATGCGAATGCGCCTGATGCTGTTGGGCGGCGGTAATGCCCTGGGTCAGGCGCTTATCCGCCTCGGAGCCGAGGAAGACATCGGCTTCCTCGCCCCGCGTCCGCCCGATCAGGGTTGGGATGCGCCAAGTTTGACAAACTTGCTTGACGATAACCGACCGGATGTCGTCATCAACCTTGCTTACTATTTCGACTGGTTCCAGAGCAGTCACGTCGATGACGCCGTGCTTGCCAAACAGGAACGCGCGGTAGAGCGGTTGGCCGAGCTCTGTCAGCACCATCAATTCGTCCTGATGCAGCCATCCAGTTATCGGGTATTCGATGGTGCGCGCACCACTGCCTATAGTGAAAAGGATGAGGTGGCCCCGCTAGACGCGCGCAGCCGCGCGCTCTGGCGAATGGAGCAAAGTGTTCGCGCGCTTTGTCCTCGGCACGTCCTGCTCCGGTTCGGCTGGTTGCTCGACGACAGTTCGGGCGGACTGATGGGGCGTTTCCTTCAGCGCCTTGAGCAAAGCGACGAGATTCCCCTGGCCGACGACCGTCGCGGTAATCCGACGCCTGTCGAAGATGCGGCTCGGGTCATCCTCGCGGTATTGAAACAGCTCGACTGTCAGGCACCGCTCTGGGGGACCTATCACTATGGCGGTCATGAGGCGTCAACTCCGCTCGTGGTGGGGCAGGCATTGATGGCTGAGGCTGCACATCATCGACAGCTGAAAATCGAGACCTTGACGGCCGTTGCCCATGCCGCGTGCACCGATGCGGCCGATGAGCCGCAGCATGGCGTGCTTGCCTGCAAGAAAATATTCAATACCTTTGGCATCAAACCGCGTGCCTGGCGCACCGGCCTGCCCAACCTGCTGGAGCGTTATTACCGTCATGGCTGAATTGCCGATTCTGGTGACTGGGGGCGCAGGCTTCATTGGCTCCAATCTGGTCGATGCACTTGTAGCTCGCGGCTACGCCGTTCGAGTCCTTGATAACCTCTCGACAGGCAAACGCAGCAACCTGCCGGTCGCAGGGAATGTTGAGCTGATCGTTGGTGATGTTGCAGACGCTGACACTGTCCAGCGTGCGGTTCAGGGGTGTCGCGCTGTTGTGCATTTAGCTGCTGTGGCGTCGGTGCAGGCCTCTGTCGATGATCCGGTTGGCACGCACCAGAGCAATCTGGTAGGCACGCTGAACCTCTGTGAGGCGATGCGTGATGCCGGCGTTCGCCGAGTTGTCTTCGCATCGAGTGCGGCGGTATATGGGAATAATGGTGAGGGTGAGCCCATCGGCGAAGATACCCCGAAGGCGCCATTAACTCCGTATGCGGCAGACAAGCTGGCCAGTGAGCACTATCTGGATTTCTATCGGCGTCAGCATGGGCTTGAACCTGCTGTCTTTCGCTTCTTCAATATCTATGGTCCACGCCAGGATCCATCCTCGCCCTATTCGGGGGTGATCAGCATTTTCACCGAGCGTGCTCAGAAGGGCTTGCCTATCGCTGTGTTCGGTGACGGTGAGCAAACCCGAGACTTCGTCTATGTTGGAGATCTCGTCGAGATTCTGGTCCAGGCTCTTGAGTCATCAGAGACACAGGAAGGCGCAGTGAATGTCGGGCTGAATCAGGCGACTTCGTTGAACCAGCTGCTGGAAGCGGTCGGTGATGTGCTCGGCGGATTGCCCGCGGTGAGCTACCAGGCGGCGCGTCAGGGAGATATCCGTCATTCGCGTGCGGATAACGCTCGCCTGCTGCAGCGCTATCGTTTGCCGGAGCCACCTACCGACATGCGCAGCGGTTTGGCGAAATTGCTCGGTATGTAGCCGTTTACCAAGCATAGAAAAGGCGCCGGTTCGGCGCCTTTATCTTTTCTGGATTCCGGCGTATCCGGTGTTCTCAGAACTTGTAGCCCAGGCCGACCATGTAGACGAACGGGTCGACATCTACGTCGACGGACACTTTGGTTGAGCCCGCGTATGTGGTGCCGGTTGTGTCGATGTCGATGTAGCGTACCTGAGCGTTAAGCATGATGTTATCGGTGAGCATGTAATCCATGCCTGCCTGGGCAGCCAGACCCCAGGAATCCTTCATATCCAATCCGCGGAACCCGGCGGCTTCAGCTTCACTGGACAATTCGTCGTCGAAAAACCAGGTGTAGTTGATGCCTGCACCCACATAGGGCTGGAAGGCTGAACTCTTCTCTAACGGGTAATAGACCACGCTAAGAGTCGGCGGCAGGTGCTTAAGCTCGCCTAGTTTCAAGCCGCCCAAGCCCTTCGTGCCTACCTCGTGGCTGAAGGGCGTGGCGGCCAGCAGTTCTATGCCGATGTTATCGCTGACCATGTACGCGAAGTTCAGGCCAAGTTGAGTGTCACTGTTCAGCGTTGCGCCGGTGCCGGATACGCCTGCGCCGCCGATTTTGACGTTACCGCTATCTTCGTGTGGATCAACAGTAATGGCACCAGCGCGGAGGATCACGTCACCAGCCTGATGGGCCTGAGCGAAAGGGGCGGCGAGGGCTACGGCCAGCACTGAAGCGGTAAACAGGGTCTTGCGCATGGTGGAACTCCATTCAGACATGGTGTTGTTGCGTGTGGGGCCTATGGTAGAGCGCTCGCCGGCAGCCATTTTGATCCAGCTCAATAAAGCTTCACCCGCTGCGCAGAGCCGTTGAGTAGGTTGCTTTGTGTCTTGGTTGCGGATGATAATGTTTCTCTTTCTGAATCCGCCGTAGCAAGACTGGTGGTGCCGCATCTCCTCGTGACTGCGACATAGATCAGAAAGTGTTATAACGTAACGCTTTAAAAGCTGCTGTGAACTGAGGGTCCGCTCCGCATGAATCTGTACCCGACTCGCTTGCTGGCAAGCGTGCTTTTGTTGTTATGCCTGCCATTACAAGCTGCTCCACTTGATGCCGCCCTGGATGAAAGCCAGCGACTGGCTGCCGAAGCCAAGGCCTCACAGGCGCGTATCGATCAGCTCGATGACGCAACCAGGCAGATGCTCAATGATTACCGCAATGCAGTGCAGCAGGCAGAGGCGCTTGAAGCCTACAACGAGCAGCTGACCGAGCTCACCGCAGCGCAGCGTAAGGAACTGGATGGTTTTCAGCGTCAGCTGGATAGTATCGAGCGCACCCAGGAAGCTGTTGCGCCCCAGATGGGTCGCATGATCGAAGTGCTTGAAGAGTTCATCGCAGCAGATCTGCCTTTCCTTCCTGATGAAAGAGCTGATCGCCTGGCCAGTCTGCAGGACATGCAGGCGCGCGCTGATGTCAGCCTGGCTGAAAAATATCGTCGCATCCTCGAGGCTTATCAGATCGAGAGTGACTATGGCCGTACCCTGGAAGCCTGGCGCGGTGAGCTTCCCGCTGAGGGGGGCAGCCGCAGCGTCGAATTCCTGCGGCTCGGCCGCACCATGCTCTATTACCAGACCCTCGATGCTCACGAGAGCGGATGGTGGAACCCGCAGGCTAGGACTTGGGAAGTCCTGGACGGCAGTGCCCGTCGTCCAATTACCAAGGCGATCGCGATTGCCCGACAACAGCAGGCGCCTACCTGGCTTGAATTGCCAGTGAAGACTTTGGCCAAGGAGGCTGTCCAATGAATCGTTTGCTGACGTTGCTGCTCATGGGCGTGCTGCCTGCATTCGTCCAGGCGGCCGAACCCTTGAGTCCCGAGCAGTTGCTGCAACGGATCCGCAGCGAACGGGCTGCTGAAGTAGGCGCCATGCAATCGCGGGAGCAGGCATTCATCCAGAACCGCAGTGAACAGGCTCAGCTGCTAGCGCGGGCAAACACCGCGCTTGAGCAGCAGAAGGCCGAAGCCGAACGCCTGAAAGCCGAGTTTGATAGCCAGGAAGCCGAGCTGGCAGAACAGGAGAAGCTCCTGGCGCAACGAGTCGGTCATCTCGGAGAACTCTTCGGCGTAGTTCGCCAGAGTGCCGGCGACATTGCCGGCCAGTGGCAGGACAATCTGCTTAATGCGCAGTATCCGGAGCGGCTTCAGCGCCTCAAAGCGCTGGCCGAAAGCCGCACACTGCCCTCCGCAGAGGATCTGGACAGCTTCTGGATGACGCTGCTGGAAGACCTTACCGCCAGTGGACAAGTCCAGCGCGTCGAGCTGCCGGTAGTGGGTGTCGACGGTCAGCGTAGCGAGCAGTCAGTGCTGCGTGTCGGCAACTTCTCAGTCTTCACCGATGACAACTTCCTTCGCTACGACAGTGATACCCGCCAGTTAGTGACGCCTAGCCGCCAGCCCGCAGGGGTGGGGATGGTCAGCGACTACCTGAGCAGCAATGACGCGCTGTCCACTCTGCCGATCGATCCAAGCCGCGGCTCTTTACTGGCTCAGTTGCAGCGCCAGCCGCAGCTGTGGGATCGGATTCAGCAGGGTGGACTGGTCGGCTGGGTCATTCTTGTCCTGGGTGCCATTGGTCTGCTGCTCGCGATCTGGCGCATGGTGTATCTGGCGGGTGTCAGCCGCGCGGTCAATCGGCAGGTTCGCGAGATCAATCAGCCGCGTGACGATAACCCCCTTGGGCGCATCATCGGTGTGCTTGGTCCCAAGCCTCAACTGTCAGATCTTGAAACCTTGGAGCTGAGGCTCGACGAGGCGATTTTGCAAGAGACGCCGCCACTTGAACGCGGCCAGCCCCTCCTCAAGCTGCTCAGCGCCGTTGCGCCACTGCTAGGCCTGCTGGGTACCGTGACGGGCATGATCGTGACGTTCCAGGCGATCACTCAGAGCGGCGGCGGCGATTCGCGCCTGATGGCGGACGGCATCTCGCAAGCCTTGGTCACCACTGTGCTGGGTCTGGTGGTGGCGATCCCGCTGCTGTTCCTGCACAGCCTGCTGGCCAGCCGTAGCAAGTCGCTAATTCAGCTACTCGAGCAGCAAAGCGCCGGTCTGATCGCTCTTCACCTGTCGGGGACGCCACGTCGTGACTGATCTGCATGTGCGCTGGCTGAGCCTGGTCGACAGCGCCTATGCGCTGCTCGACTTCATGGCCGCGGGTGGCGCCGTTATGTGGGCGCTGGCGGCGCTGTGCGTGCTCTATTGGACAATGGTATTCGAACGGCTCTGGTTCATGCGGCGGGTGTTTCCGCGTTGGGTAGACGCACGTCGCCAGGCGTGGACCCAACTGGGCAGCGACACTGGCAGCTGGCAACGTGCGGTTCGCAGTGCCTGGCTTGCCCAAGCCCAGCAGCAATTGACCGGCCCGCTGCGAATGAGCAAGACGCTGGTGGCGATGTATCCGCTGCTAGGCCTGCTTGGCACCGTCAGCGGCATGATCGCGGTTTTCGATGTGCTGGCGCTCAACGGCACCGGCAACCCCCGTGGCATGGCCGCGGGCGTCTGGCAGGCGACCCTGCCGACCATGGCTGGCATGGTGCTGGCCATTACTGGACTGTTCAGCCTGGCGCGTCTCGAACGTATTTCACGCCAGGCTCTCGACCGGCTGGCTGACCAGCTGCGTCACGATTGAGGATTAACGGATGCGTATGCGTCGTCACCATTACCAGCAGGAAGAAGACACCGGCATCGACCTGACGCCGATGCTTGATGTGGTCTTCATCATGCTGATCTTTTTCATCGTCACCAGCTCCTTTATCAAGGAGTCCGGTGTCGAGGTTCAGCGGCCCCAGGCCGATACTGCTAGCGCCCAGGACAAGGGCAACATCCTGATTGCGGTGACTGCGGATGGACAGGTCTGGATCGACAAGCAGACCGTCGACGTCCGTAGCGTGCGTGCCCATGTCGAACGTATGCGTGTGGATCAGCCCGAGGGGGCTGTCGTGGTTCAGGCCGATGAGGATGCCCGCACCGGGCTCGTGGTCCAGGTCATGGATCAGGCACGCCTGGCCGGCGTCCAGGACGTGGCGCTCGCCGCCAGTTCGGGAGCGCAGTGATGGTTCGTGGACTGACCCGCGTCGGGTTGTCCTTTGTCGCCGCCTGCGTGGTGGCGCTGCTGCTTTTTGCCTTGATGCTGAGCATGGTCAATCCGCCGCGCAGCGAGGTCACCGATGATCCGGTGGCCATCGCCAACTTCGTGCGCATGGACAACAGCCAAGAGAGTACTTCGACACGCTCGCGGCAGCAGGCACCCCAACCGCCACAGCCGAAGACGCCTCAGACACCCACCCCGCCGACGCCCAGCATGGCCAGCCCAAGCGCCAATCTGCCCAAGCTCGATCTTCCGCTACCGAACATCGATACCGGTGTATCGGTCGCCAGTGCGCCAGCGCCCAGCCTCGCCGGCGTGACTGCCGCGTCCGCCCCAGCGGCACCGGCTGCGCCATCGGAAGCCGAGACGGCGTCCCAGTCTGGCCCCGAGCAAGAAGTCATGCCGCTCAATGATGTCCGTCCCGAATATCCCTATCGGGCTCGTCAACGGGGCATCGAGGGTCATATCAAGCTTGCTTTCACCATTACAGCTGCCGGCAAGGTCGAAAACATCCGGGTGATGGAAGCATCACCGTCTAATGTGTTCGACCGCGAAGCTCGCCGCGCTGCCTCTCGCTGGCGCTTTGCGCCGCGTACCGAAAACGGTGCTGCGGTATCACGCGAAGCCGTTAAAACCCTGCACTTCCGCCTGCAAGGAGAACGCTGACATGCCCCGTTTGCTGTTGCTGATCTCGTTGTTGTTCGCTGTATCCGCTCATGCTGCGCAGAGTATCGATCCAGCTGTATTCAAGGCATTGGAGCGCGCCCAAAGCGCTCAGGAAAAAGGCGACTACGGCGCTGCGCACCGGGCACTCAAACAAGCCGAGGCCAAGCCGGGCAGCGCCGAAGAAGCGTTGCTATGGCGCAGCCGCGCTTATCTGGCCTGGGCAGAAGGCAATAATCGACAGGCGCTCGAGCTACTCGATAGAGCGGTAGCCAGCGGCAAGCTGGACGAGTCGATACTGGCGAATGAGCGACTCAATCTGGCCAAGCTCAATCTGATCGAACGCCGATACGCAAAGGTCGTCAGCCTGTTGGGCTCGCCTGCCCAGGCCAGTGAAGAGGTGTTACAGATGCTGGTCCAGGCCTATCAGGGGCTTGGGCAGCACAGCAAGGCGTTGCCACTGGCGGAGCGCTACGTCCAGGCCAACCCCAACGCTGCGGATACCTGGCTGCAATTCCTTGTCGCTGGTAATGCCGAGCTCAAGCGCTACGAGACTGCCGAGCGCTGGCAGAGCAGACTGCTGGCGCGTCATCCGGATCAAGCCAAGAGCTGGCGCCAGTTGGCCGGGCTGCAGCAGATGGCGGGCGACGAAGATAAAGCGCTTGCGACCCTGCGTGCGGCACATGCCAAGGGGCTGAGTTTCAGCGAGGCCGAGCTGGATAATCTGGTGCTGCTGGCTGGTGCTGCTGGTCAGCCCTGGCAGGGCGCAAAGTTGTTGCAGGGCCTGCTCGATTCACGCCTGTTGTCCGGTGACGCCACACGACGTGAGCGCTTGGGCATGCTGTGGTGGCAAGCGCGGGAGCGGTCGGAAGCGGCTCAGATCTACCGGAATCTGGCGACGCAGTCCGGCAACGCCAAGTTCTGGTTGAATGTTGCACAGCTGGAGCTCGAGCAAGCGCATTGGCAGGCTGGTCTTGATGCGCTGCAGCAGGCCGAGCGCGCAGGCGCAGAGCGTCGCAAGGTGCGGGCGTGGCGTGAATGGGCTGAAGGCGAGTTGAGCTTCGAGCGTCAGCGCCAGGTTGCCAGCACTCGTTGAGCGAAATTGCCTTGCTTTAGAAGCCGCACTGCCGCTCGCGATTAGCCATTGAGTAGCGCAGTGTCTGGCTGCACGAACAAAAAAACCCGCCATTACGGCGGGGTTTTTTTGTTTATGGGCCTGCGATCGTAGACCGGCCCGTCAGAGGAGCTAATTCGGCCGGAGACTGTAATCGGATAAACCCACGCGGCTAACTGGCTGAACGCGGGGAACGCAAGGCCTGATCAGGGGGCAAGGTTGGCCGGAGCGGCCGGAAGATGTCGAGCGGGCAGGAGAGCCACGCTCCTGTCTGTCAGCCTTTCCTCAGGCTACTCAAGCTCGTACAGATAGATCTTCTGCGCTTCCATGCTGTAACCCGCTTCAGCCAGCTCGCTGCTGGTGTGCTCGATGGATATCGGGCCTTCGATCCAGAAGGGCTGGTACAGCTCTTCCACTTTGACGCCCAGTTCGCTGGTGGCATGGACGATCTGGTTGGACGGTGGCGGCGGCACATGGATGCAGGCGCCGAAGTAGGGCACGAGCAGGAACTCGGTGACCCGGCCGTCTTCGCTCATGTCCAGCGGCACGATGTAGCCAGGCAGCTTGGCCTGAACGCCGTCGAGTTCTTTGACCACCGGCTCGGCTGGGGATTGCTGAGCGGCGGCAGGGCCTGCTTCGGAGGCGAGCGCGTCTGCCAGTTGCGACATGTCGTGAATCGCCATCGGTGGCGGTGGGGGTGGGGCGTCCGGCGGGATGAGGTCCGACCATTGCAGTTCGCGAACATCGGCAGTTGCGAAAGGCATCGCCAGGGCGAGCAGCGCGGCAAACAACAGGCGAGACATGGCATTCCTCATAATCTGATCGACAGGCCGTCGGCCAGGGACTGCCGGTAAGCGCGCCAGGCCGGCACGCTGCCCATCAGCAACCCGGCAAGCAGTATGCCTCCAAGCAGGGACCACTCATAGGTACTGGGCAGGGCCAGCGGTAGGTAGAGCCCGTAGCCGCTCTGCAGCGGCCCTTGTGCGGCGGCGATGGCAACATACAACAGCAGCAATCCAAACAGGACGCCAGCCAGGGCCAGGCTGAACGCTTCGAGTATCAACAGCCCGGCGATGTGCCAGGGACGAGCGCCAACCGAGCGCAGGATCGCCATTTCACGTCGACGCTCGTTGAGGCTCGTGAGGATCGCGGTCAGCATTCCGATAAGTCCCGTCAGTACGACGAAAAGAGACACTACGAACAGTGCCTTTTCCGCCGTGCCCATCAGGCTCCAGAGTTCCTGCAGTGCAACGCCCGGGAGGATCGCCAGTAGTGGTTCGCCGCGGTACTGATTGATGTCCCGCTGCAGGGAGAAGGTCGCGATCTTGCTGTTCAAACCAAGCAGGAACGCGGTGATCTGTGCGGGTTGCAGGTCCATCTGTCGCGCCTGTTCGGCGTCGATGCGGGCTGCGCCACGGGCTGGCATACCGTTCTGCCAATCGATGTGCAGCGCTTCCATGCCCGCCAGGTTGATGTGCAGCGTGCGATCCACCGGCGTGCCGGTGCGCTTGAGGATGCCCACCACGCGGAAGGGCTTGTCGTCATGCTTGACCAGGCTGACCATGGCAACGCCGTGGGCCAGCACCAGTTCATCGCCCAGCTTGTAACTCAGCGCTTGCGCCACCTCGGCGCCCAGTACCACTTCGAACGGGTCCTCGGCAAAAGGGCGGCCATCAGCCAACTGTAAAGGTTGCTTACGGCCGTAGCGGAAGTGCTCGAAATACGCCTCGCTGGTGCCCATCACGCGATAGCCGCGGTGCGAGTCGCCCAGCGAAATGGGTATGGCCCAACTGACGCGCGGGTGGTTGGAGAAATGTTCGAAACTGTCCCAACGGATATTGTTCGTGGCGTTGCCAATCCTGAAAACCGAGTACAGCAGCAGGTTCACCGAGCCGGAGCGGGCGCCGACGATAAGGTCGGTACCGCTTATCGTGCTGGCGAAGCTGGCTCGGGCTTCGGTTCGCACGCGTTCTACAGCAAGCAACAGGCACACCGATAGCGCTATGGCGAAGACCGTGAGCAGGGCGGTGAAGCGGCGGTTGTTCAGGCTCGCCAAGGCCAGGCGCAACAGATACATGGCCTAAATCTCCGGTGCGCGGGCGGCGCGATTCAGCTCCGCCAGCGAAAGGCTGCGGTCAAAGAGGGGCGCCAGGCTCTGATCGTGGCTCACGAACAGCAGGCTCGAACCTGCCTCGCGACATTCGGCGAACAGCAGTTGCAGGAAGGCCTCCCGACTGTCGGCGTCGAGCGCCGAGGTGGGCTCGTCGGCAATCACCAGCTCTGGCTGGCCGATCAGCGCACGGGCCGCAGCGACGCGTTGTTGCTGGCCGATCGACAGGGCTTCGGCGCGCCGATCAAGCAGTTCGCTGGGTATTCCAAGATGCGCCAGCAGACGCGTCGTTGCCTCGGCAACGCTGCCATGGCGCTGACAAGCGCGCGCTGCGCGGGATTTCGAAAAGTGGCAAGGCAATCCGACGTTCTCGGCCACCGACAAAAAAGGCAGCAGATTGAACTGCTGGAAGATGTAGCCGGTGTGATCGACCCGAAAGCGGTCGCGTGCACCGGCCGAAAGCGCCCCCAGGTCCGTACCCAGCAGGCGAACCGTGCCACGCTGGGCTTTCTGCACACCGCCGATCAGGCCTAGAAGGGTGGTCTTGCCGCTACCGGACGGCCCCTTGAGGAACAGGCTCTGGTTTTGCGCGAGGGCGAAGCTGGGAATGTCGAGCAGCTCGGCCTGGCCGGGCCAGGCGAAACCCAGTTGATGAAGCTCAAGCAGCGGTGCGGTCATCAGTGAATCCGTGTCAGGCGAGCCGGGGAGTTTACTGCGTTGGGCCAGGCGGCGGCAGACAGCGGATAGATCAGAACTCTGCGCTAGGCTGCGTGGCGCTGAGCTGTGCACCGCGTTGACCGTTCGGGCCGATCAGCTGTGCCTGGATTTTCTCGGTGCCTGGAAAGGTCTTGAACAAACCCTGCAGGTCGAGCCCCGTAAGTGCCTGAGGCGTCGCGCAGTCGAAATGGTAGTGCGCATGGATCTCGCTGTGCTGACTGGCATGATCCTCTTCATGTTCATGCTCGTCGCTTTCGAACAGCGGGCTCTCAAGCTCGGTTTCCGCCAATGTGCAGCCTGCCGCGGGTGTCAGTCCGAATAGCCTGTCGGGCTGCTCCAGTTGCTTATGTGCATCGGCAATCTTGCGCTTATCCGCTTCGCTGCTCGGTGCATGTTCGAAGCCCACCAGGTTCATTGCCGGGCTGCGCAGTTCAATTTCCAGCTTTGCGCCATCCAGCGCGGCGTCCAGCTCGGCTGCGCCGTGTTCGTGCGCGTCAAGGCTATCGTGCGAGTGGTCATGATCATGGTCGTGGTGTTCGGCGGCTTGGACGAAGCCTGGAAGCAAAGCAAAGGGTAGAGCGAGCAGCAGACTGCGCATGGTGAACTCCGGCGTGCTTTAAGTTAGTTACGTTATAACAAAGGTTGCGGGGCGCTGGCCAGTCTGCGGGCAGCATGGGAGCATTGCTGATGGCATTTCAGGAGGGTGACGATGATTCGAATTCGTGGGCAGATCGGTGAATGGCCAGTCGATCTCAGTATCAAAATGGACGACCAAGACTGGGCGCAGCTGGCGAAACAGCTACCGTTGAGTGCTAGCGCGCAGGCCGCCCCGGCAACCGTTGCTGAAAGCGCGGACTCGCTATGGGTCGGTGCCCAGGAGGTACTGAAGGACGCGGGAAGCATGGACGGCCCGCAGCTGCTCGCCGAGCTGGAAACACTGAGCGGCAGCGCTGCGGCCGGCAAACGGCTTTTGGTACGCCTGCGCCACAGCGCCCAAGTCAAGGTACGGAGCGACGCTGACGCGCCAATCTACAGCTGGATCGCAGAAACGAGCTAAGCGCTAAAGACTACTGGCCTGGAAGGTGTCGCAACGTGCGGGCTCACCACTTTCGAAGCCGGTACGGAACCACTTTACCCGCTGCGCTGAGGTGCCGTGGGTGAAAGCGTCCGGTACTACGCGGCCCTGGCTCTGCTTCTGCAGATGATCATCGCCGATGGCATTAGCCGCCTTGAGCGCCTGTTCCAGATCGCCTTCTTCGAGCCAGTCGTGGCGCTGCTGCGCGTGATAGGCCCAGACGCCGGCGAAGCAGTCGGCTTGCAATTCCTGGCGAACCAGCAGGCCGTTATCTCCTTCCATCTTGGCGCCGCGCTGACGCGCTGACTGCATTTGCTGAGAGACACCGAGCAGGGTTTGGACATGATGACCCACTTCATGAGCGATGACGTAGGCCTGGGCAAAGTCCCCGGCGACCGAGAAGCGGTTGGCCATTTCATCGAAGAACTGGAGGTCGAGATAGACCTGGCGATCGCCCGGACAGTAGAACGGGCCCGTTGCGGAGCTGGCGAATCCGCAGGCTGAATTGACGCCACCGCGGAACAACACCAGTTTCGGGTCCCGGTATTGCTCGCCCGACTGCTGAAACAATGCACGCCAGGTGTCTTCGGTATCACCGAGAATCGACTGTACGAAAGCCACCTGCGGGTCGTCCCCGTTCGCGGGTGCGCTGCTCTGTTGCGTCGGTGCCTGTCCGGATTGGTTAGCCAGCTGACCCAGGATCTGCATCGGGTCCTGCCCGGACAGCAGCCCGATCACTACCACAATGGCAACGCCCGCCAGGCTCAGGCGCCCGCCGCCAATGCCGCCGCTACGTCCGCGGGCATCCACCACATTGTCACTGCGACGACCCTTCTTCCAACGCATGCCTGAATCCTTCTGCCAGTTATCGTTCTGGTCAGACCTGCGCTACGGGATGCAAATTCAAAGCGGTATCGGGCGTTTCGTCTGTTGCATCAATCCGCCGGATATTCCGTCATGACGGACTGCTTGCCCTCACGACCTACGGCGATCACGTTATAGGCATCCTTGCGGTCACCCATTTCCATTCCCGGCGAGCCCATCGGCATGCCCGGAACGGCTGCACCGATCAGGTCAGGTTGAGCGCGCAACTTGAGGATGTCCGATGCCGGCACGTGGCCTTCGACAAACTTTCCGTCAATGACGCCGGTGTGGCAGGACCCCAGACTGTGGGGGACGCCAAGCCGTGTCTTGACGGCAGCCATGTCGGCTTCGACGTGGTCATTCACCTGGAAGCCGTTGGTTTCCAGATGCTCGATCCAGGCCTTGCAGCAGCCGCAGTTGGCGTCGCGATGTACATCGATGGCAATGGGCTCGGCGGCTTGGGCGAGTCCGGCGAACAAGGCAGTGGCGATTAACAGACGGCGCATGGCGGTTCCTCCGAGTGATGCGCGCAGCATATCCCCATGGCTGTACCGGCCCAAGCGCCGCGATGTGAACGGATGTCACAAGCGCTCTCACGATGGTGGGAAGCGAACCAATGGCAGTTGGTTCGGTCGCATATCCATGGTGGTGCGGAGCCGCAATCAGGGGAGCTTTCGATGCGTTTTGCCCGTTTCGTTCTGGTCTTACAGGCCGTAATCATGATCGGCTTCAGCCTTGCCTACTGGCTACGCCCCTACGAGATGGCCAACCTGAACGGGATGCTGTTGATGGAAACGGCTTCGGTCAGCCATATGCGCGTCTATTACGGTGGATTACAGCTGGGGCTGGCGCTATTTCTGATATGGGCAGTAAGGGCTCCGGATCGAGCAAGGGCGGCACTGGTGATGCTGGTTATCACCATGTTGGCTCTCGTCGCCGGTCGGCTTGGCTCAATGTGGCTCGACGGCGGTGAACTGATCGGATTCGATCTGGTTTCGCTGGCCTACCGAATCCTGGCTGCCGTGCTGGCCGGCGCCGCATTGATGATGATCCGCGAGCGTCCCGCGCCTGAGCCCGAACGGATCGAGCCCGCCGCCCGCCGCTTGGTCAGCGAACCGCCGAAGCCGTTCCAGGTCGGTAATACCCCACCGGATGCCGAGCCATCGGTGGATGCCGTGCCGCAACCTTTCCGTCGCGGCGACCCTGGCGCCTGACTCGAAGATCGCAATCGCCCTCTGCCCGTTAGTGGGTCTCGTCTGCCAAGCGCTTATAGTCCTCAGTCAGTTGCTCCATCTTGCGCAGCAGCGAGTCGCTGGTCGTGACGATGACGGTGGGGACGTACTGTGAGTTCTCTGCCAGATCGAAACCTGCCCGGGCGAAACGCCATTGTGCGGTGACCTGCTCGAGCTGACGTACCACCGACTCGGTGTTTTGCGGCGCCTTGCGTAGCTCATCCAGGCCGCGCTCGAATTCGGCCACGGCTTCATCGAATTGACTGTGCAGCTGAGCATCCGGCAGCTTCCACGCCATGGCCAGATAAAGCATGGCGATGCGTTGGCTGAGCATACGTTGACGCCCGCTGCGGTTTACCAGGCCAGCGGCCTGATTGCCGCTATGGCGCTCGATTGCCTGGACCAGGGCTTCGCTCTGAGCCAGAAAGCGCTCGGACAGGCGCAGCACTTCGATGGAATGCTCGGCATCGGGCTTGCTCAACGCCAAATGACGGTATTGGTGCCATGTCTCGCTGGCGCTGTTCAGTAACTTACGAACACTGTCGTTCGGCGCGTAGCCCTCAAGCAGCTGGGTGTTTTCCTCAACGCTCGCGATGCTGCTGTCCAACTGACTGGCCGCCTGCTCGACACGCGTGTCGGTGCCGATCATCAGGTAGCTTCTGGCGATTCGCTGGCCAAGCATGCGCTGCATACCGGCACGGTTGATGGCCTCTGCATCGCTGATGGCAGCGTGACCGCTGATGCTGGTCATGAGCAGCGCTAACAGCAGCGAAGCGCAAATGGGGGTTCTGGACATGGTCGCTCCTCGTCTGAGTTGACCATCCGGTCAACGGGCGGGGCGACGATAGTGCGCATCCCGCTGCGACCCTTGATGATGGTCAAAGTCGAGCCGGGAAATTTTGCGGTTGGGCGTTCGCGCACAGAAACCGTGGGTGTCGATAGGCTTCAAGGCGCCCGGACCGACACGTGAGCGGCGGGCTAGAGCTTCTGAGGTTGCCGCCGACGCCAAAGAGTCCTAACCCACCGATCTGGGCATGGCGAGATCGAGCAGGCTTATTGTTCGACGTGATTGCCGTCGTGAAAGGGCTTCATCGCTGCGCCGGCACGCTGGTAGAAGCCGGCGACAGCACAGCACCTGTCAGCGCCGCACCAGCAGCACACCCGACTCCATGTGATGGGTGTAGGGAAACTGGTCGAACAGCGCGCAGCGCTCGATGCGGTGGGTGTCTTGCAACTGGGCGATGTTCGCGGCCAGAGTTTCGGGGTTGCAGGAAATGTAGAGGATGCGTTCGAAGCGGCGGGTCAGCTCGCAGGTGTCCGGGTCCATGCCGGCGCGGGGCGGGTCGACGAAAACGCTGCCGAAGTTGTAACTCTTGAGGTCGATGCCGGCCAGACGGCGAAAGGGGCGAACCTCGTTCAGTGCCTGGGTCAGCTCCTCGGCGGAAAGTCGAACCAGAGTGACATTGTCGATGCCGTTGTCATCCAGGTTGGCCAGCGCCGCATTCACCGAGGATTTGCTGATTTCGGTGGCCAGCACCTTGGGCACTCGGGTCGCCAGGGGCAGGGTGAAGTTGCCGTTGCCGCAATACAGCTCGAGCAGATCGTCGCTGCGCTCGCCAAGGACGTCATACGCCCAGTTCAACATCTTCTGGCACACGTCGCCGTTGGGCTGAGTGAAGGCGCCTTCAGGTTGCCGGTAGCTGAAGGTGCGGCCGGCAACGGTCAGCTGCTCGGTCACGTAGTCGCGGCCGATGACGATGCGCTTGCCTTTGGAGCGGCCGACGATGCTGGCGCCTAGGGTTGCAGCCAGCTGCTCGGCTTCGGCCTGCCAGGCATCGTCCAGCGGGCGATGGTAGGCGAGGGTGATCAGTGCGTCGCCGGAAAGCGTGGTCAGGAATTCGACCTGGAACAGTTTGAAACTCAGGGTCTCGCTGGCTTGCCAGGCGGTCTTAAGCAGCGGCATCAGCTCATTGATACGGCGGCTGGCGATGGGGAATTCGTCGATCAGGATGGGCGTGTGCTTGTCGCCCTGCGCGAACATCGCGTAGTGGCGCTGTCCGTCCTCACGCCACAGGCGGAATTCGGTGCGCAGCCGGTAATGCTCCCGCGGCGAGTCGAAAACCTCTGGCGCTGGCGCATCGAATGGCGCCAGCAGTTCCACCAGCCGGGCGGCTTTCTTAGCTAGTTGGGCATCGTAGGTGGCGGGGTCGAATTGCGGAGCGCTCATGAAGACTCTTGGAGTGGTAGGTGAATCGTAGGGTGGATCGGGGCGCGCAGCTGATCCACCTTGCTATGCGATCTGGTGGATGGATGAAGCGTCATCCACCCTACGACGTCAGCCGGCGAACCAGCCGAGCTTGATGACGAACAGGATCGACAGGATCCACATCGCCGGGCTCAGGTCGCGCCAGCGTCCGGCGAGCAGCTTGATAGCGGTCCAGGCGATGAAGCCGAAGGCGATGCCGTTGGCGATGGAGAAGGTCAGCGGCATAGCCAGCGCGGCGATGGCCACCGGCGCGGCGACGGTGAGGTCTTCCCAGTCGATATTGGCCAGGCTGCTCATCATCAGCACCGCTACGAACAGCAGTGCCGGCGCGGTGGCGTAGGCTGGTATGGCGCCAGCCAGGGGGGCGAAGAACAGGCTGAGCAGGAACAGCAGCGCGACCACGCAGGCGGTCAGACCGGTGCGGCCACCGGCGCTGATACCCGCTGCAGATTCGATGTAGCTGGTGGTGGTCGAGGTGCCGAGGGCGGCGCCGGCCATGGTTGCGGTGCTGTCAGCCAGCAGCGCGCGGCCCAGGCGTGGCATGCGGCCGTCCTTGTCCAGCAGGTTGGCCTTCTGCGCGACGCCGATCAGGGTGCCGGACGTATCGAACAGGTCGACGAACAGAAAGGCAAAGATCACGCTGATCAGACCGATGTCCAGCGCGCCCATGATGTCCAGTTCCATGAGCGTTGGGACCAGCGAAGGCGGCATCGATACGACACCGTTGAGCTCGGACAGGCCGAGCAGGATCGAGAGCCCGGTGACAACCAGAATGCCGATCATGACGGCGCCAGTGACCTTGCGGTAGGCCAGTGCAGCGATCAGGAAGAAGCCCAGGCAGGCCAGCAGCGGGCCGCCGGCAGTGAGATCGCCAAGGCCTACCAGCGTGGCCGGGTTGTCGACCACGATCCCGGCATTCTTAAGGGCGATGATCGCCAGGAACAGGCCGATACCCGCCGCGATGCCCGAACGCAGCGCCAGCGGAATGCTGTGGATGATCCACTCGCGAATCTTGAAGATCGACAAGAGAAAGAAGATCGCACCCGAGAGAAATACCGCACCCAGCGCGGTCTGCCAGGTGTAGCCCATGGTCAGGACCACGGTGTAGGTAAAGAAAGCGTTCAGCCCCATGCCCGGTGCCAGCGCGATCGGGTAGTTGGCGACCAGGCCCATGATCGCAGAGCCGATGGCGGCCGCCAGGCAGGTGGCGACGAACACAGCGCCGTGATCCATGCCGGTCTCGGCCAGGATGCTTGGGTTGACGAAGAGGATGTAGGCCATCGTCAGAAACGTGGTGAGTCCGGCGAGGATCTCGGTGCGCGGCGTGGTGTTGTGCGCCTTGAGTTGGAACAGCTTCTCCAGCATGGTGATTCCTCTTCTTGCCGGTCGTTGGTGCGTTGGGGGTTGTCTCTGTGGAGGACTCGCTAGCTACAGCAAAGCTTATTCGGGCGATGCCCGCAAAAGCCGCGCATCTTACACCGTCGCCTTACCGGGTTGAATTTGATTAGGCTGACCCGCCGGTTCTGGTTTGCTGGCGCAGCGACATTGTGCGTCTACGCCGGTCCAGATGGCTTGTGGGGCGCATCCACGCGTCCCGGCCGCATGCCTGAGGAAAGCATGACCACCGATCCAGACGAGAGCCGCTGCTTTGCAATAATGGTGCTTATTCAGGCGACGTACGCACGACGGAGCATTGCCATGCCTGAGCCGATTGTTGGCGTCTGTT
This sequence comes from Stutzerimonas stutzeri, assembly GCF_024448895.1. Taxonomy (GTDB): domain Bacteria; phylum Pseudomonadota; class Gammaproteobacteria; order Pseudomonadales; family Pseudomonadaceae; genus Stutzerimonas; species Stutzerimonas stutzeri_Q. Next base: position 36,840 of record NZ_JAMOIC010000024.1, on the reverse strand, counting down.
CGCTGGTGCTGGCAGCCGGTCAGGGCAGCCGGTACCGCGAGCGGGTTGACGAAGACAAACTGCTGGCCACCAGCCGTGATGCCCCCGGCGCACCCGAAGTGCTGGCCGCGACGCTCGCGGCGCTGGCTGGCGTAACCGAGCGGCTGGTCGTCGTCACTCGTGAAGACAATTTCGCATTGCGCAGCTGGCTGGATCAGCAGGCCGACCGATTCGGCGCGGAGGTGTTTACGGTGCGCACGAATGGCCTCGGCCATAGCCTGGCGCAGGCCGTTGCCCGGTATCCGGCTAGCCGCGGCTGGCTGGTGGCGCTGGGCGACATGCCCTACATCCGACCCGATACCGTCCGCCGGATTGCGTCCGAGATTCAGCCCGAGCGGCTCGTGGCGCCGCTTCACGATGGGCAACGCGGCCACCCTCGAGGCATCGGCAGTGCTCACAGCGCACAGCTGCTGGCAATGGCGGGCGAGCGGGGTGCACAGGCTCTTTTCGGCGACCCGTCAGTGATCGAGGTCCCGGTGGATGACGCAGGGGTGCTGGAGGATATCGACCGTCCCGAGGACCGTCGTCCTGCCTGATCGGCCGCTCTGTTGCTCGTCCTCGAGGCAGGCCGATGCCAGATCCGTCGATTGACTGCACTGCCACCTCTAGCACGAGAAGCCTTCCAGCACGCCGGCTGAACGATTTTTCCGCCCTGGCAGTCGTACCCCTAGGCGCACGGAAAGCGCATCCAAATGCCTGAGGTCTTCGGCGATCCTGCATAGAACAGGCATCCGAAGCCCCCCAAACCGTGAGGCTGTCATGAGCGAAACGTCTACCGCTGCAGGTGGGATTGCCGCCTGTTCCATCACGCTTCAACTGAACGGCGAGCGCCGCGAAGTCGAAGTCTATCCCTGGACCACTCTGCTCGATCTGCTGCGCGAACAGCTGCACCTGACCGGCACCAAGAAAGGCTGTGACCATGGCCAGTGCGGTGCCTGCACGGTGCTGCTCAACGGTAAGCGCATCAACAGCTGCCTGACCCTTGCCGTAATGCACGACGGCGCCGAGTTGACCACCATCGAAGGGCTGGCGCAGGGCGAAGAACTGCATCCCATGCAGGCCGCTTTCGTCAAACACGATGCGTTTCAGTGCGGCTACTGCACCCCGGGCCAGATCTGCTCAGCCGTTGGGATGGTCGCCGAAGGGCGAGCCCAGACCCGTGACGACCTGCGCGAACAGATGAGCGGCAACGTCTGCCGCTGCGGCGCCTACCCGAACATTGTTGCGGCCATCGAGGATGCCACGGCTGAAACCCGCGAGCGCCTGGCCGGTGCGAAGGAGGTGACGCCATGAACCCGTTCAGCTATGCCCGCCCGAGCAGCGTTGAAGAGGCGATCGGTCAGTTTCGACCCGACAGCCGCTACATTGCCGGCGGCACCAACCTGCTCGATCTGATGAAGGAAAACGTCACCCGTCCTTCACAGCTGATCGACATCTCTCGGTTGCCACTGGCGGATATCGAAACAACCGCCAACGGAGGCCTGCGCATCGGTGCGTTGGTCAGCAATGCGGATCTGGCCTGGCATCCCCTGGTTGAGCAGCGGTATCCGTTGCTGTCTCAGGCGATCCTGGCAGGTGCCTCGCCACAGCTGCGCAATATGGCGACCACTGGCGGCAATCTTTTGCAGCGCACCCGTTGTTACTACTTCTATGACAGCACCACGCCGTGCAACAAACGCGAGCCGGGCAGCGGTTGCTCCGCCCGCGATGGCCTCAATCGCATCCATGCGATCCTCGGGCACAGCGACGCCTGCATCGCCGTGCACCCCTCCGACATGTGCGTCGCCATGGCTGCACTCGATGCCGTGGTGCATGTGCAGGGTCCGCAGGGTGAGCGGCGGATCGCTTTCGCCGACTTCCATCGGCTGCCAGGGGATGCCCCAGAGCGCGACAACACGCTGATGGACGGCGAGCTGATCACCGCCGTCGAGCTGCCACCGCAGGATTTCTCCGCACATAGCAGCTATCTCAAAATACGTGATCGTGCGTCCTACGCCTTTGCGCTTATTTCGGTCGCCGTTGCACTTGAGATGGACGGCAGCAACATACGCAGTGCCCGCATCGCCATGGGTGGCGTGGCGCACAAGCCCTGGCGCAAGGCTGACGCGGAGGCGGCGCTTGTTGGCAAGCCCGCTGACGAGTCCGCGTTTACCGCCGCAGCAGACATCCTGCTCGAGGGTGCCAGCGGCTTCGAACACAACGCCTTCAAGATCGAACTGGGCCGGCGCGCCATTGTTCGTGCCCTGACCGACGCTGCCAAAGGAGCCGCTCAATGAAACCCGCCACTTCCCCTTTCGGTCAGCCCCTGAATCGCGTCGACGGCCCCAAGAAGGTCACCGGCCAAGCGCACTATGCGGCTGAATTTGACGTCCCCGGCCTGCTCTACGGCAGTGTGGTCAACAGCAGCATCGCTCGTGGGCGGATCATCAGCATCGATGCCAGCGCGGCGGAAGCCGTGCCCGGTGTCGCGCTGGTGCTGACCCATCAGAACCGTCCGCCCATTGCCAGCTACGACGAGCCCTATGAGGACGACGATGCCGCCGATGGCTCGCCGTTCCGTCCGCTGTTCAACGACCGCATTCTCTACAGTGGTCAGCCAATCGCTCTGGTCGTCGCTGAGAATCTGGAGCTGGCGCGCTATGCCGGCAGCCTGGTTCGCGTCGAATATGATCGCGAGCCGCACCACACCGACCTGCTCGATCAGCTCCAAACCATGCACAAGGCGCCGGCCGAACTGCCGGAGCCGCGTGGCGATGCGGACGGCGCCCTGGCCAGCGCCCAGTACAAGGTTGACGTGCAATACACCACGCCGGTCGAGCACCACAATCCGATGGAGCCGCACGCGTCCACCGTTCACTACTTTCCCGAAGGCAACCTGGAGATCTACGACAAGACCCAGGGCGTGCAGAACTGCATGCGCTATCTCGAAGGCGTATTCGACATGGAGGGCAAGATCCGCATCCTCTCGCCCTTCGTCGGTGGTGCCTTCGGTTCGGGGCTGCGGCCCCAATATCAGCTGACGCTGGCCGTAATGGCCGCGCTAAAGCTCAAGCGCTCGGTACGCGTGACGCTCAAACGCCAGCAGATGTTCACCTTCGGCTACCGCCCACGCACCGTGCAGCGCTTGTCGATTGGCGCAAATGCCAGTGGTGAGCTGCAGGCGATTACCCACCAGGCGATCGGCCAGACTTCGCGCTTCGAAGACTTCACCGAACATGAGGTGGAGTGGTCCGGCATGCTCTACAAATGCCCGAACGTGCGGCTGGAGTACCAGCTGGTCCCGCTGGACGTCTACACCCCGCTGGACATGCGAGCACCGGGGGCAACCATCGGCGTATACGCGCTGGAAAGCGCCATGGATGAGCTGGCCTACGCTGCCGGCATCGACCCTGTGCAATTGCGTCTGGCCAACTATTCCGATCGCAACGCCAACGAAGACAAGCCGTACTCCAGCAAGGAGTTGCGTCAGTGCTACGAGCAGGGTGCAGAGCGCTTCGGCTGGTCGCGTCGCACGATGGAGCCGCGCTCCATGCGCGACGGCAATCAGTTGATCGGCTGGGGCATGGCCACCGGTGTATGGGAGGCCATGCAAATGCCTGCCGCCGCCAAGGCCTGCATGGAGCCGGATGGGCGTCTGATCGTCAGCAGCGCAACCTCCGATATCGGCACCGGTACCTACACGGTGATGACGCAGATCGCTGCCGCGGCCATGGGGCTGCCGATGGAGCAGGTGGAGTTTCGTCTGGGTGATTCGAGCTTGTCGAAGGCGCCGCTGGAGGGCGGGTCTTTTACCGTTTCATCCGTAGGTACGGCGGTGCAAAAGGCCTGCGAGGGGTTGCAGCAGAAATTACTGGATGCGGCCCAGCAGTCGCCCGTCTCGCCTTTTACGGGCGCCAAGCTTGAGGATGTGGAATTTGCCGACGGTCAGATGCGGCTGAAGGCGTCGCCGGAAAATGGCGTCGAGCTGTCACAGATCGTCGCGGTGACCGGTCTGGTGGAAGCGGAGGTCAGCGCCGAGCCTGGCGAGAAGCGCAACGACTATTCCACTGCGACTCATTCGGCGATCTTCGTCGAGGTTCGCGTGGATGAGTCCTTGGGCACGGTGAAAGTCAGCCGAGTGGTCAGTGCGGTGGCCGCCGGGCGCGTGGTCAATCCCAAGACCGCTGGTAATCAGATCGTCGGCGGTGTGGTGTGGGGCATCGGCCAGGCACTGCACGAGGAAACCATGATCGACCACAACCTCGGTCGTTACATGAACCACAACCTGTCCGAGTACCACGTTCCGGTGAATGCCGATATTGGCGAGATCGACGTGATCTTCGTGGAGGAGAAGGACGAGATCGTCAACGCGCTCGGCTCCAAGGGTGTCGGCGAAATTGGCATCGTCGGCGTAGGCGCGGCCGTGGCCAACGCGATCTTCCATGCCACCGGCAAGCGCGTGCGCGATTTGCCGATCACCATGGATAAGTTGTTGTAACAGACGGAGCGCGTGGAAAAGGCGTTGCCGTTTTCCACCCTACGAGTGCGCGACTTTCGAGTGTGCGGGCGTAGGGTGGAAGACCGCGAAGCGTCTTCCACCGAAACCGCTAATCCAAATCCCGATGCAGCTGGTCACGATTGGCCAGCGTCGGGAACAGCTTCATCCAGGCGCCGGTGATTATCAGCGTACCGACGCCTCCGATTACCACGGCCGGCACGGTGCCGAACCAGTGCGCGGTCAGGCCGGATTCGAATTCGCCGAGCTGATTGGAAGCCCCGATAAACAATCCGTTGACCGCACTCACGCGGCCGCGCATGGCGTCGGGCGTCTCCAGCTGCACGAAGGCGCCGCGAATCACCATGCTGATCATGTCCGCAGCGCCCAGCACCACCAGCACACCCATCGACAGCCAGAACGAGGTGGACAGGCCGAAGGCTATGGTTGCCAGGCCAAAGACGCCGACGGCCGCGAACATGACCCGGCCGACCCGCCGATTGATCGGGTAACGCGCCAACCAGAACGACATCAACAACGCACCCACGGCGGGCGCTGAACGCAGCAGCCCGAGACCTGAAGGGCCGGTGAGTAATATGTCCTTGGCGAACACTGGCAACAGCGCGGTGGCGCCGCCAAGCAGCACCGCGAACATGTCCAGAGAGATGGCGCCAAAAATGTCCGGTCGGCTTCGGATGAAGCGCATGCCAGCGAGCAGATTGTCCATCGCAGGGCCGGTCTGCTTCGGCGGAGCAGGACGCTTCGGCAGGCTGAGCATCAGGCCGCAGGCGAGGGCGAAGAGCAGCGCGACCGGCCCGTAGACCCATAGCGGGCCGATGGCGAAGAGCAACCCGCCGAGCGCGGGCGCGACGATGGTGGCTGTCTGCATGGCGGATGATGAAGCCGCGACCGCAGCGGGAAACAACTGGGTCGGCACAAGGCTGGGCAATAACGCCTGGGTCGCCGGCCCCTCGAACGCGCGTGCAGTGCCCAGCAGAAACGCCAGCACGAAGATCATCTCCCTTGTCACGCCCAGCCCACCGGCGCCGAGCACCAGCGCCAGTGCGATCAACCCCTGCAGGCCCTGACACAGTGCAGCGACCCGTCTTCTGTCGAAGCGATCGGCGACGTGTCCGGTCCAGAGAATGAACAGCAGCCGTGGGAAGAATTCCGCCAGCCCGACCAGTCCGAGGTCCAGCACGCTGCCGGTCAGTTCGTACATGTGCCAGCCGATCGCCACGGCCAGCATCTGGAAGCCACTGGCGGTGAGTACACGGGCGAACCAGAACTTGATGAAGGGGCGTTGGTGGCGCAACAGCAGCTTGGCGTGTGTGGACATCAGGCAGGCGCAAGGAGGGCGGTCGGGCAGATTAGCATGCAGCTGCAGTAACGCTCATGTCCGGTTGCAGGGGGGGCGACCGAAACGTTAACGAGGCAATTCACGACCCCCTTGATGCACGCGCACCCACATGTAGGGGCGAACTTGTTCGCCCACGTTCTAGGATCAACGGCGAATGAATTCGCCCCTACCGAACCAGCAGTAGGATGGGTTGAGCCTGCGATACCCATCGGTGCCCCAAGGTCAGATGGGTATCACTTCGCTCAACGCCATCCTACGCGGGCACCGGCCGTGAACGGTCGCGTCCGTACAAGGAGTCGATCAATCTGAAGCCCACCCTACGAAGAAAAATACGCGTTGGCTTTTCCCGTAGGGTGGGCTTTAGCCCACCGTTGACCAGTGTTGATAGCTATGGCGGTGAGGCGCCGTGCGTACGCAATCAGGCATCGGGTTTCATGTCAGGCAACAGCCCGCGCTCGGCAAACACCGCCTTGGCGGTCGCCATACCGTTCAATGCTGCAGGAAAACCGGCATAGACGGCCATCTGGATGATCACTTCGATGATCTGCTCCGGCTTGCAGCCAACGTTAAGCGCCCCATGAATGTGTACCGCCAGCTGTGGTTGGCAATGCCCGAGCGCTGTCAGCGCCGCCACCGTGGCGAGCTCGCGTTGGGGAAGGTCCAGTCCGGGGCGCTGGTAGATATCGCCGAACGGAAATTCGATGACGTAACGCGCGAGATCGGGTGCGATGGCCTGCAGGCTGGCGATGACCTTGCGGCCGGCTTCACCGTCGATCTGTTCGAGTTTGGCCAGGCCTTCGGTATAGCGGATGGATGCGGACATGAGCGTTCCTCTCGATTGGGTAGAGGAAGAGGCTGCGGCTTGGAGTGCACTCCAGGTCAAGCGCTCGTTTGCTGCCGGTAGATCTCGATCTTTGCCTGCAGCGCGTCGAGGTGATCGCGGTCACGCTCCAGTCGTAGCTGCAGCGTTGCGGCATGGATTTCGAGTAGCGCCTGGCGCGCCATCAGCGTCGAGTCGCCACGTTCGCGCAGATCGGCGTAGCGGATGATGTCCTCCAACGGCATGCCGGTGTCCTTCAGGCGTAGGACGAAGCCGACCCACTCAAGATCGCGTGAACCGTAGACTCTGTGGCCACTGGCATCCCGTTTGACGTGGCGCAGCAGACCGATCTTCTCGTAGTAACGCAGGGTGTCCGCGGACAGGCCGGTACGGGCCGCAAACTGCTGAACGCGCATCCCAGCGGCGGCCTCGCTCATGGCTTGATGGCCCGCAGAATCACGAACTTCGGTGTTGCGGCGACCTGTTCGACTTTGCCGAACAGACGCTTGAGCTTGAGGTGATAGCCCAGATGGCGATTGCCGACGATCCATAGTTCGCCACCCTTGGCCAGTGCCGTTTTGGCCTGGGTGAACATCCGCCAGGCGAGAAAATCGCCCACCACCTGTTGCTGATGAAAGGGCGGATTGCACAGCACGAGATCCAGCGAGTCCATCGGCTGCTCGGCGAGCCCATCACCCGCGCGGATATCCGTTGGACGATCTCCAAGAATCGCCTGCCAGTTCTCCCGTGCCGATTGCACTGCCATGTAGCTCTCATCCACCAGGGTCAGCTGCGCCTGCGGGTTGCTCAGCGCATAGACGATGCCGAGCACGCCGTTACCACAGCCCAGATCCGCCGCGCGCAGAGTGCCGAGCGCCTTGGGCAGGTGCGGAAGAAAGGCGCGAGTGCCGATGTCGAGGTCTTCACGGCAGAACAGGTTGGCGTGGTTGACGAGTTCCAGGCCTGGCTGATCCAGACGGTAGCGTGTCGGATATGGCGAGCGCGGGGCCGGCTTTTCGCTCGGAGTCGCGGTCAACAGCCGAGCCTTCTTCACCGCCAGCGAGGCCTGCACCGGTCCGATGTACTTTTCCAGCAAATCGCCGGCAGCCCTCGGCAGGTGCTTGATCATGGCGGCGGCGATCACCTGAGCACCCGGCGCGAGTTGGCCGTGCAGGCGGATCAGTTGCTCCTCCAGCAACGCGAGGGTCTTGGGCACGCGAATCAGCACCCGGTCGAACGGCCCCTGCGCGGCCTCGCTGGCCGGGATGAAAGTCACCGCGTCACTCGGAAGACCGTTGCGTTGCAAATTCTTCTTGAGCGCCAGGTGTGCGAGATGGGAGTCACCACTGCTGAACACCAGTGCATGCTGGGCCAGCGCGCAGGCGAGCGCGCCGAAGCTGTCGTTGAGCACCAGCACACGGCTGCCGGTGGGCAAACCTTGCTCATGAAGCTGCGCCAGCAGGTATTCATCCGCGGCATCGAACGCTTGCAGCGGCTCGTTGGGCTGTTCGGGCTGGCGGATCAGGTCGAGGCGGGCGTAGGGCGATTCGAGAATAGGCATAAGAACTGGCGGTGTTTGTGGGCGTCGGAAAGGAGTATCAAGGGGCCAGGCCGTGAAAACTACCGGTGTTGGCAGTGCTGCACTGAAGACAGCCTCAAATTGGCGCTTGCGATTAACGCGCTTCGGCGCATCCAGAGGGCGAACGAACTGCGTCCATGCTCTCCATCCAAGCTAGTACGAGCCTGCTCTTTTTACGGTGCATTGCCTGCCTCGCTTACGTTTACCAGAGCCTGGTAACTCTCGAATCCGCAGAATTTACGAAGGGAGCGAAGTATGACCGTCAGCGAAGAGAAGTTCACCCGCCAGCGTCTGCTCGATGTTCAGACGCTGACCCCCAGCCTGTTCACGCTGCGCACGACGCGCGACCCCGGTTTCCGTTTCACCGCTGGCCAGTTCGCCCGCCTCGGCGTGCGCAAACCCAGCGGCAGCATTGTGTGGCGTGCTTATTCGATGGTCTCGGCGCCCCATGATGAGTTTCTCGACTTCTTCTCCATCGTGGTGCCGGACGGTGAATTCACCAGTGAGTTGAGTCGCCTGAAGCCTGGCGATGAGCTGCTGGTGGACAAGCAGGCCTTCGGCTTTCTCACACTCGATCGCTTCATCGATGGCCGCGATCTGTGGCTGCTGGGCACGGGTACGGGGATCGCGCCGTTTCTCTCGATCCTGCAGGACTTTGAAGTCTGGCAGCGCTTCGAGCGGATCATCCTTGTGTACAGCGCCCGCACCGCATCCGAGTTGGCCTATCAGGACCTCATTCGCGAACTGCCGCAGCGCGACTATCTGGAAGGGCTGGGCAGCAAGCTGACCTACCTGCCGGTGGTTACCCGCGAGGAAATCCCTGGGGCGCTGCATGGTCGCATCACCACGCTGCTCGATACCGAAGAGTTGGAACGCGCCGCAGGTCTGGCGCTGGAGTCCGAACACTCGCGCATCATGCTTTGCGGCAATCCGCAGATGATCGAAGACACCCGCACCCTGCTCAAGACCCGCAATCTGAATCTCGCCTTGACCCGCAAGCCCGGTCAGGTAGCGGTGGAGAACTACTGGTGAAAAGCTTCGTGCAGATGGCTGGAGTTCACTGCTCGAATCCGTCATTTGCCAGTTCAGCTTGCAACCAGGTCACGAAGCACTCGATCAGGCGCTGGCGGCGTTTGCGTTCCGGCAATACCACGTAATAGCCGTAGTCAGTCCGCACGCTTTCAGTGCAGACGGAGCAGAGCAGGCCTTGAACGATCAAGTCGTCGACCAGATGACGCCAACCGATGGCGACACCCTGACCGGCAATTGCCGCCTGGATCAGCAGCGTGTAGTTGTCGAAGCGAAGCATGCCCGAGCTGGGCGTCTCGATGATGCCGAACGCGCGAAACACGCCGTTCCAGTCGAACCACCGTGAGCGGCTTTCCGGCCGCAAATGCAACAAAGGCAGGCGTGCCAGTGCTGTTGGCGGCAAGGGCGGCCGTTGCTCCTTGAGCAGCAGCGGACTGCAAACGGGGTACACCTCTTCGTGAAACAGCAGATGCGCCTCACCATGTTTGGAGCGACCGTCGCCGAAAACGATGGCGACATCGGTTTCCGACGGCAGAACGCCCAGGCCGCGCTCGCTGGTTACCAGGCTGACGTCCACTTCGGGATGGGCCTGATGGAAGCGCTCCAGGCGTGGCATGAGCCAATACGCGGCAAAGGCAAAATCGGTAGCGACCTGCAGAACCTCATGTTGCTGCTGCATGGTGACTGCCGCGAGACCGGTGTCCAGCGTCGTTAGGCCTTGCTGCACGTAACCGAACAGCAGCTCGCCGGCCTCGGTAAGGACGATGCCACGGTACACACGGTCGAACAGGCGGACCGCCAGTTGCTGTTCCAAACGTTTGATCTGCTGGCTGATCGCCGATTGAGTACTACCCAGCTCCAGCGCGGCTGCGGTGAAGCTCTGCTGGCGCGCAGCGGATTCGAATACCCGCAGCGCATCAAGGGGAATCTGATCGAGCCGGTTTGGCATTAGCTGTGCTTATCCTAGGCATAGGCTGCAGCCGGGTTTACCGCAGCGTTACAGGGTCCAGACTGTGTTGCAGCCAATCTCGCATAAAAACCAGTCATGGACCATTCGCATATGAAGCGCCCCAACATACTGCTCATCATGGCCGACCAGATGGCCGCGCCAATCCTTCCGATACATGATTCGACCTCCCCGATGAAACTGCCGAACCTCTCGCAGCTGGCCGCCAGCGGTGTGGTCTTCGACTCTGCTTATTGCAACAGCCCGCTCTGCGCGCCGTCCCGCTTCACGCTGGTCAGTGGCCAACTGCCGAGCAAGATCGGTGCATACGACAACGCCGCCGACTTTCCTGCGGATGTGCCGACGTACGCGCACTACTTGCGGCGGCTCGGTTATCACACGGCGCTGTCCGGCAAGATGCACTTCTGCGGGCCTGACCAGCTGCATGGCTACGAGGAGCGGCTGACCAGCGACATCTATCCGGCTGACTATGGCTGGGCGGTGAACTGGGACGATCCTGACCTGCGCCTGAGCTGGTACCACAATATGTCCTCGGTACTGCAGGCCGGGCCCAGCGTACGAACCAACCAGATGGATTTCGATGAGGAGGTGGTGTTCAAGGCGCAGCAGTACCTCTACGACTTCGTCCGCTCCGATAGCGCTCAGCCGTTCTGCCTGACGGTATCCATGACTCATCCTCACGATCCCTACACCATTCCAGAGGAGTACTGGAACCGCTACCAGGACGAGGACATCCCGCTGCCGCGCCAGCACATCGCCCAGGACGAGCAGGACCCTCATTCGCAGCGCCTGCTCAAAGTCATCGACCTATGGGGCAAATCGCTGCCCGAGCAGAAGATCAAGGATGCCCGTCGCGCCTATTTCGGCGCCTGCAGCTACATCGACGACAACGTCGGCAAGTTGCTGAAAACGCTCGAAGCGTGCGGCCTGACCGAGGACACCATCGTGGTGTTCTCCGGTGACCACGGTGACCAGCTGGGCGAGCGTGGCCTCTGGTACAAGATGCACTGGTTTGAGATGGCGGCCCGCGTACCGCTGATCATTCGAGCCCCTGGGATCGATCCGGCACGTGTCGGCGCCTCGGTGTCGACCGCCGACCTGTTACCGACGCTTGTCGAGCTGGCGGGCGGCACGCTGGAGACCAACCTGCCGCTCGATGGCCGCTCGCTGCTGCCACACCTGACTGGCCACGAGGGCCATGACGAAGTGATCGGTGAATACATGGCCGAAGGCACCACCAGCCCGCTGATGATGATCCGCCGCGGCGCCTACAAATTCATTTACTCGGAGCAGGACCCCTGCCTGTTGTTCGATGTGGCCAACGATCCGCTTGAGCGCGAGAACCTCATGAACTCCCCGGATCACCAGGGGCTGGCCGACGCTTTCCAGGCCGAGGCCCGGCAGCGCTGGGATATCCCAGCCATTCATGACCAGGTGCTGGCCAGCCAGCGCCGGCGACGTCTGGTCAGCGAAGCGCTGAGCCTCGGCAAGCTGACCAGCTGGGATCACCAACCCTGGGTCGATGCCAGTCAGCAGTACATGCGTAACCACATCGACCTGGACGATCTCGAGCGCAAGGCACGTTACCCACGACCTTGATAGCGGAGCGCGGCGGCGAATCAGCCGGGGCCAAGGAATCTTTTTGAATAGCAGAAAGGAAGGACGGAAATGAAGAAAACAATCAGCGCGGTTGTTGCCGGTAGCCTGTTGCTGGCCGCCACGAGTATCCAGGCGCAGGGCGCAGTCGAAGACAAACAGTGCGCCACGGTGCGCCTGGGTGATCCGGGCTGGAGTGACATCGCCGTCACCAATGGCATCGCCAGCCTGCTGCTCGAGGGCCTCGGCTACAAGCCGCAGATTATGACGCTGGGCGTGCCGATCATCTTCGCCGGGCTGACCAAGAACCAGCTCGATGTATTCCTCGGTAACTGGATGCCGGCGCAACAGGACAATTACGACAAGTTCGTGGCCAGTGGTGAAATCGATGAGCATAGCGTCAACCTGACCGGAACCGAATACACCCTGGCGGTGCCGACTACGGCCTGGAATGCCGGGGTGAAACGTTTTGAAGACCTCGACGCGAACGCGGAGCTTTTTGAAAAGACCATCTACGGGATCGCCGCCGGTGCGCCGGCCAATCTGTCGATCCAGAAGATGATCGATCAGGATGAGTTCGGCCTTGGCGATTGGCGTTTGGTTGAGTCCAGCGAGCAGGCGATGCTGGTGCAGGTCGGGCGTGCAGTGAAACGTGACAAGGGCGTGGTCTTTCTTGGCTGGACGCCGCACCCGATGAACGTGCAGCACGACATCAAGTATCTCAAGGGTGGCGAGGCCTATTTCGGCGAGAGCGGGACGGTCAATACGCTCGTGCGCAAGGGCTACGCCGCGAAGTGTCCGAATGTCGGCAAATTGCTGAGCAACCTGAAATTCACCCAGGACATGGAAAACGACATCATGGACGAAGTGCTTGCCAAAAAAGCCAACAACGAGGCGGCGGTGAAGGCTTGGGTCCAGGCCCATCCCGAGGTCCTCGACGGCTGGTTGCAAGGCGTCACCACCCGCGACGGCAAAGAAGGCCTGGCAGCGGTGAAAGCCTCGCTTTAAGGCTGCGCGGCAGGGTTGGGTAGAGCATAAGGTGGGCGCGCGGCGCGGCGCTCGCCAGCTCCGTAGGGTGGATCACGCTCCACCGATCCACCGAGCGGTGGCAAAGGTGGATGAAAAGAGCGTCATCCACCCTACGATCACTCCACAGCTCGTCTTCGTAGGATGGCGTTGAGCGCAGCGATACCCATCAATTCATCTGAGATCAATGCAGCGCCTGGTACAGCCTGCGGCAATAGGTGGTAACCAGCGGCTGATTGCTGCCCAGCAGGTCGAACACCATCAGCAGCTCGTAGGGTGGATCCCGCTCCACCGATCCACCAAGCGGTGGCAAAGGTGGATGAAAAGAGCGTTATCCACCCTACGATCAGTCCACTGCACGCCGTCGTAGGATGGCGTTGAGCGCAGCGATACCCATCAATCCATTCAGGATCAATACAGCGCTTGGTACAGCCTGCAGCAATAGGCGGTAACCCGCGGCCGATCGCTACCCAGCAGGTCGAACACCTGCAGCAGCTCGTAAGGGTGGATCACGCTTCACCGATCCACCAAGCGGTGGCAAAGGTGGATGAAAAGAGCGTTATCCACCCTACGGATCAGCTCACTGCACGCTGTCGTAGGATGGCGTTGAGCGCAGCGATACCCATCAATTCATCTGAGATCAATACAGCGCCTGGTACAGCCTGCGGCAATAGGTGGTAACCCGCGGCCGACCGCTGCCCAGCCGATCGAACACCATCAGCAGCTCGTAGGGCGGATCCTGCTCCACTGATCCACCGAGCGGTGGCAAAGGTGGATGAAAACAGCGTCATCCACCCTACGGATCAGCTCACTGCACGCTGTCGTAGGATGGCGTTGAGCGGAGCGATACCCATCAATCCATCGGGCGATCCATACAGCGCCTGGTACAGCCTGCGGCAATGGGTGGTAACCCGCGGCTGACCGCTGCCCAGCAGGTCGAAGACCCGCAGCAGCTCGTAGGGTGGATCACGCTTCACCGATCCACCGAGCGGTGGCAAAGATGGATTAAAAGAGCGTCATCCACCCGCCATTTGCGCGCTAACTGGCTGTGTCTGCGACACGTTGCGCGCCGGGGCGTTTCCGGCCACGTAGTAGGGCGCGGTGCTGCGTGGCAGCGGCGCGCGACCGCGAATCCTGTCGGCGAGCTTCTCGGCCATCATGATGGTCGGTGCGTTGAGGTTGCCGGTGGTGATCAAAGGCATGATCGAAGCATCGATCACCCGCAGCCCGTCAATGCCGTGCACCCGGCCCTGGCCGTCGACCACGGCCATTTCGTCTTCGCCCATCTTGCAGGAGCAAGACGGGTGGAACGCGGTTTCGGCATGCTGCCGGACAAAGGCGTCCAGCTCGGAGTCGCTCTGGACCTCGGCGCCGGGGCTCAATTCGCGGCCGCGATACGGATCAAGCGCCGACTGCGCAATGATTTCCCGGGTGATCCTGATCCCATCGCGAAACTCCTGCCAATCCTGTTCGCATGACATGTAGTTGAACAGGATGCTCGGATGCTGGCGCGGGTCCTTCGACCGGGCATGCACGCGCCCGCGGCTGGGCGAGCGCATGGAGCCAACATGGGCCTGGAAGCCGTGTTCCTTCACTGCGTTGCTCCCGTTGTAGTTAATGGCTACCGGCAGGAAGTGGTACTGGATGTTGGGCCACTCGAATTCGGCGCGAGAGCGAATGAAACCGCCGGCTTCGAACTGATTGCTGGCACCCACGCCTGAGCCGAGAAGCAGCCATTCGGCGCCTATCTTCGGCTGGTTGTGCATCTGCAGAGCGGGGTAGAGCGAGACCGGCTGTTTGCAGGCGTACTGCAGGTACATTTCCAGATGGTCCTGCAGGTTGGCGCCCACGCCCGGAAGCTCATGTACCAGCGGAATGTCGAGCTCGCGCAGCAGCGCGCCGGGGCCTACGCCGGATCGCTGCAGGATTTGTGGCGAGGCGATGGCGCCGCTGCAGAGCAGCACTTCCCGGCGGGCATGGGCGATCACTGGTGTGTCGCTGTTGCCCTGCAGATAAGTCGCGCCGATTGCCCGCTTGCCGCTGAACAGGATGCGGTCCGTGAGTGCATGGGTGACGATGGTCAGGTTCGCTCGGCCGCGGGCCATGTCCAGATAACCGCGAGCGGTGCTCGCACGCCGGCCCTTCGGCGTGACCGTGCGATCCATCGGGCCGAAGCCTTCCTGACGGTAGCCATTGAGGTCGTCGGTTTCCGGATAGCCGGCCTGCACGCCGGCCTCGATCATGGCGCGGAACAAGGGGTTGTTGCCGGGCTTGGGCGTTGTCACGCTCACCGGACCGTCGCCGCCATGGTAGTCGTTCGCTCCCATGTCACGGCTTTCGGCCTTGCGGAAGTAAGGGAGGCAGTCGAGGTAGGTCCAGTCCTCCAGACCGGGCGCCTTGGCCCAGCCGTCATAGTCCATTGCGTTGCCGCGGATGTAGCACATGCCGTTGATCAGCGAGGAGCCACCCAGGCCCTTGCCGCGCCCGCACTCCATGCGGCGGTTGTTCATGTAGGGTTCCGGGTCCGTCTCATAGGCCCAGTTATAGCGTCGGCCCTGCAACGGGAAAGCGAGCGCGGCAGGCATCTGGGTACGGAAGTCCATCCGGTAGTCGGGACCTCCCGCTTCGAGCAGCAGTACGCTGACATCAGCGTCCTCGGTCAGGCGCGTCGCCAGAACGTTACCGGCCGAACCGGCACCGATGATGATGTAATCGAATTCCATAGAGCGGCATCCTTTGGATGAGCGCAGCAAGCTTCAAGCCGCACCTCCGCAAGGGAGTAATGCAAGCCTTCTTGCAGCTCGCGGCTTGAAGCTGTTGCTAGAACACCGAGGTGAAATCACCCAGTTCGACCTGGATAGATTTGGTTTGGGTGTAATGCGTCAGGGTGGCAAGGCCGTTCTCACGGCCCACGCCGGATTGCTTGTAGCCTCCGACCGGCATCTCGGCAGGCGACTCACCCCAGGTATTGACCCAGCAGATACCTGCTTCCAGCTGATGAATGACGCGATGGGCTCGGGCCAGGTCATTCGTCACCACGCCGGCCGCGAGGCCGTAATCGGTATCGTTGGCGCGACGGATGACTTCCGCTTCGTCATCGAAGATGAGGATGCTCATCACCGGCCCGAAGATCTCCTCGCGCACGATGCGCATGTCATCGCGACAATCGGTAAAGACGGTTGGCGCGACATAAGCGCCCTTGGCGTATTCGCCATCAGTCACCCGTGTTCCGCCACACAGCAGACGTGCACCTTCGGCCCGGGCCGACTCGATGTAGCTCAGCACGCTGTCCATGTGGGCATAGCCAACCAGAGGCCCAAAGTTGGTCTGCTCATTCAAGGGATCACCCAGGCGGATGCGTTTTACCCGCTCGAGCACCTTGGCTTCGAACCGTGCCTGTAGCGAGCGGGGTATGAACACCCGAGTGCCGTTGGTGCAGACCTGACCCGAGCTGAAGAAGTTGGCCATGACCGCGATGTCAGCGGCGCGGTTGAGGTTGGCGTCCTCGAAGATGATCAGCGGTGACTTGCCGCCCAGCTCCATGGTCACGTCCTTTAGCGATGAGCTGGATGCGCTTGCCATGACCTTCTTGCCGGTGCTGGTGCCGCCGGTGAATGAGATCTTCGCGATACCCGGGTGTTCGGTGAGCCAGGTGCCGACCTCGCGACCGCTGCCGGTGAGTACGTTGAATACGCCATCGGGAACGCCGGCCTCGGTGTAGATTTCGGCCAGTTTGAGCGTGGTCAGAGACGTCATCTCGCTGGGCTTGAAGATCATCGCGTTACCGGCTGCCAACGCCGGCGCGGACTTCCACAGCGCAATCTGGATCGGGTAGTTCCAGGCGCCGATGCCCGCCACCACACCCAGCGGCTCGCGGCGGGTGTAGACGAAGCTGGTATCGCGCAAAGGGATCTGCTCGCCCTCGATGGCGGGAATAAGCCCGGCGTAGTACTCGAGTACATCAGCGCCGGTAACGATATCCACCGTGCGGGTTTCGGCCAGCGGCTTGCCGGTGTCGAGCGTTTCCAGCTCAGCCAGTTCATCGTTGCGCTCGCGCAAGATGTCTACCGCTCGCCGCAAGATTCTGGAGCGCTGCATGGCGGTCATCGCAGCCCAGACCTTTTGCCCGGCGTTAGCGCTGGCGACGGCCTTGTCCACATCCGACTGCGACGCGCGCTGCAGCTCGGCCAGCACTTCACCGGTCGCGGGGTTCACTGTCTCGAGCGTAGCGCCGCTGGTTGCATCGACATAGCGACCGTTGACGTACAGTTTCTGCTGCTCGAAGCGGGGCATGGTCATCCTCACGCGGCGTGGTTGAAATGGGGATCAGTGCACCTGTTTGGCCAGTTGCTGATCCAGATACTCATAGGCGAGGGAAAGCGCCTGGTCGATATCGAAGTCGTCACCGGCCAACGCGCCACGCAACCAGAGACCGTCGATAAGTGCCGCCATGCCCCGTGCCGCCGAGCGGGCTTGTTCCTGGGGCAGGACGCGTGTGAACTCGCAGCAGAGGTTCGAGTAAAGACGGTGATCATTGACCCGCTGCAACCGGTGCAGGGTGGGCTGATGCATGCTGAACGCCCAGAACGCCAGCCAGGTTTTCATGGCGGGACCATTGACCTGGCTATCGTCGAAGTTGCCGTCGATGATCGCCTGCAGATGCGCACGGGGGCTGCTGTCGCCGAGCGTCTCGCGACGTTTGCGAACCGCCTGGTTCAACGCCTTCATCAGGTGCCGCATGGTGGCTTCGAGCAGGCCGTTCTTGTCCTGAAAGTAGTGCGCAATGATGCCGTTCGACACCCCCGCCAGGCGCGCGATCATGGAGATGCTGGCATCACTCATTCCGACCTGGTCTACGGCCTCGAGGGTGGCGTGGATCAGTTGCTTGCGCCGGATGGGCTGCATTCCAACCTTGGGCATTGGGTGATTCCGGTCAGGGGTTTGGCTGGCAACCACCCTAATGAGTTTTTATTGAACGCTCAATCAATAAAAGACCCGGGGTCGATTATGGGTACGTAGACGTCGCGCGTGAGCGCGGGTAGGTGGTGTGCTGGGCGTTGATTGCGGGCGAATGCGGCGGCACCGCCCGCAGGTGATCAGAGAATGTCCAGTGGGTACTCGGTGATCACACGCAGTTCGTCGATGTCGCCGGCGAAACCGCGGGCCGTGGCGTAACGCACGCGCACGGAGAGGTCTTTCAAGTCACCGTCCTGAACGACGTACCTGGCCTCCAGGTCTCGCTCCCACTCTTTGCCCTTGCCGGCATCGCCCGCGTAGTAGGCGTAGGCCCCATCGGGATCAACGCTCGCACCATCGATGTCGCCCTTGATGTACCGGGCCATCAGGCTCAGCCCCGGCACTCCGTACGCTGCCATGTTGAGATCGTAGCGGGCTTGCACCGACTTCTCGCCCGGTGCGTTGAAGTCCGACCATTGGGAGGAGTTGGCCAGATAGATGGAGTCGCCGGCATTGGTCCCGTCCATGCTGATGTAGTCCATCGGCGAGTTGCCGTTCACCTGCTGATGGGACAGGGAGACCCTATGGGCGCCGAACGTATAGCCGGCGGCTAGGGACCAGGCAGTGGTGTTGATGTTGCCCGCCTGGGCCGATCCTTCGTCGCGGGTGTCGTAGACGTTGAAGTCGAACGCCAGCGACTGGTCGTCCGCCAGCGGCAGTATGTAGTTCAGGTTGCCGTAGTACTGGGTCCAGACATCCTCGTACTTGGAGCCATAGAGGGTGGCGCTGAGGCTATCGGTCAATTGATAAGTGCCGCCCAGGTAGCCAACGCGCTGCGCATCGATGCCGCCGGCGTAGACCAGGGATATGTCGCCGTCGCGGTTGAGCGAGCGGTTGCGATCACGGAGCGAGGTAAAGTAACCCGCATCGATGGTCAGGCCTTCCAGCTCATTGGAAGACAGCTGGAAGCCGTTGGCGGTGCTGGCGAAGATGCGTCCAGTTCCGGGCGAGAAGACCGGTGCGGTGGGTGTCAGGTCGCCGTACTTCAGGGTGGTATTGGAGACGCGCACCTTGGCTGCGCCGCCAGCAAATCCAAGTTCATCGGCGGCTCGGCCGTCACTGTCCACCGGCAGCAGACCAGTGCCACTTGTACCGCGACCGCTGTCGAGCTTGATCGCGCCCCCGGCGTGGAGGTCGACGCCGAAGCCTACCGTGCCCTGGGTGAAGCCAGATTCATAGGTGAGCAACATGCCGTGGGCCCACTCTTCGATGCGGCTCTTGGCGGCGCCGGAGGCACGGTTGTCACGGGCGAAGTAATAGTTTCTGTTCAACAGCGTCAGGTTGCTATCGGCGACGAAGCCTGCGGATTCGGACTGCTCGCTGGCCACGGCAAGCTGTGAGGTAGCGGCGGTAACAGCAAGCGCCAGGGCGCTCCATTTCATTGCCTGCATTGGAAAGTGCTCCATGATTTTTGGAAGGGCGCCCGCCGGGGCGCCGTGTGGATGAGGAGGTAGAAGGGAGGGCGTTATTCGAGCCAGCCGGCGACGCGTTCCGGGTTGTTCTTCACCCACTCGCGGGCGGCCACGTCCGGCTTGACGCCGTCGCGAATGGCCAGCATCACCTCGCCGACTTCCTCGGCGTTCCAACTGAACTTCTTCAGGAATGCCTCGGCCTCGGGGGCCTTGCTGGCGAGTGCCGGATTGGCGACGGTATCGACGTGTTCGTCGTCGCCGAAGACCTTCTTCGGGTCGTCCAGGAAGCGCAGCTTCCACTTGGCGAACATCCAGTGCGGGATCCAACCGGTGACGACGATGGGCTCCTTCGCCTTTTCCGCACGGGTCAGCGCGGTGGTCATGGCCGGACCCGAACTGGGCATCAGCCGGATGTCCAGATCGTATTGTTTGATGGCGTCCTCGGTGCGGCGCATGACGCCGGCTCCGGCATCGATGCCGGTGATCTTGCCGCCGAACGAGTCGCTGTGCTGGTTGAGGTCCTCGATGCTCCTGGCCGCGACATAATCCGGCACGATCAAGCCGATCTTGGCGCCTTCATAGTTGGTGCCGAGCACCACGACCTTGTCCTTCAATTTCTCGAAATACTCACCGTGAGTCGCTGGCAGCCAGGCGGAGAGGGTCGCGTCCAGATCGCCGCGAGCGACGCCTTGCCACATGATTGCTGGCTCGACCGGCTGCAGCTTGACCTTATAGCCCAGGTTGCTCTGCAGGATTTCGCCCGCCACGTGGGTGGCTGCGACGCTATCGTCCCAGCCGTTGACATAGCCGATCTTCAGCTCGGGTTTGTCGGCTGCCATGCTGGCCGCCATGCCGAGCGCCATGCTGGCGGCGCCGAGGCCACAAAGAAGGTGCTTGAGTAGACGCATGCGTTTTAGCTCCATGTCGGTGGGTGGCATTGATGCCGACCGTGACCCCGGTCAGCCGGGATCGCGATTTGGTGCAGGGCCTCAGCCGTTAAGCGAAGACCCAGGCGCGGTCGGGCGCGGGCTGATGCACGCGCCGGCAATAGGGATGATTGATTCGGGCGGCGGCTGCCAAGCGAGGCATGGTCTGGGACTCGCCACGCCTGGACGCGCCTCGCTTTAGGTGCTGATGGTCAAAGGCCGACGAATTTCTTTACGGCAGCAACGCCGTCCTGGCCGTCATAGGTGGTCACGCCGTCGAGCCACTGATCGAGCGCGGCTGGGTTGGCCTTGATCCAGTTCTTCGCAACGGTCTGTGGATCACCCTTATCGAGGGCCATCTGCATCAGCTCACTCTCGATGGGGACAGTGAACTGCAGGTTCTTCAGCAATTTCCCAACGTTTGCGCAGCGGTCGAGATAGTCCGACGCGACAACGGTGAAGACCTTGGCCGCGCCGTAGTCAGGGCCGAACACGTCGTCACCGCCGGCCAGGTAGGTCAGGTCGTACTGGGCATTCATCGGATGGGGCGCCCAACCAAGAAAGACCACGGGCTCTTTCTTGCGGATCGCACGTTGCACCTGGACCAGCATGCCGGCTTCGCTGGACTCGATCATGCGGAAGCCGCCAAGCCCGAACTGGTCGCTCTTGATCATTTTCTCGATTAGCAGGTTGCCGTCGTTACCGGGCTCGATCGCGTAGATCCGTCCGCCCAGTTGCTCTTTGAACTTGGCGATGTCCTGGAAACTTTTCAGCCCGGCTTCAGCTGTGTAACTCGGCACCGCCAGGGTGTATTTGGCGCCCTCCAGATTGGGCGACTCCAGCACCCGGACACCGTCGTTTTTGGCGAATGGCTCGATCACCGCATCCATCGACGGCGACCAGTAGCCGAGGAAGGCATCGATCTGCTTGTTCTTCACGCCGGTGAAGGCAATCGGAACCGAGGCCATCACCTTGCTCGGGTCGTAGCCCAGGCCTTCGGTCAGCACCATGGCCACGCCCGTGGTGGCCGCAATATCGGCCCAGCCGATTTCAGCGAAGCGCACCTTCTCGCAGCTCGCCGGCTCTTGTGCCCATGCGCTCTGCAGTAGCGCGCACGAGAGCAGCCCGATACCCGTTATCGTCTTGAATGTGGCCATTCTGATTTCCTATCTCTGAGTGGGATCGTTGCGGTTACTGGCCCTGTGGCCTGAGCTTGGCCGTCACCCAGGTGTACCAGGTGGCTTTCTGTGTGGCCCGTTTGGCCGTGCCGAAGCTTTCGGTGATGCGATCGAGAATGATGGCCAGCAGCACCACCGCCATGCCGCTTTCGAATCCAAGGCCGATGTCCAGCCGCTGGATGCTGGCCAGCACGTCGTTGCCCAGGCCACCGGCGCCCACCATCGAGGCGATGATCACCATCGACAGCGCCATCATGATGGTCTGGTTGACCCCGGCCATGAGCGAGGGCATGGCATTGGGCAGCTGCACTTTGAACAGCAGTTGCCGGCTGTTGCAGCCGAAGGATTGTCCGGCCTCGACGATCTCTTTATTGACCTGGCGGATGCCCAGGTTGGTCAGCCTTACCGCCGGCGGCATGGCGAAAATCACCGTAGCGATGATGCCGGGCACTCGACCGAGGCCGAACAGCATCGCCGCCGGGATCAGATAGACGAACGCTGGCATCGTCTGCATGAAATCCAGGATCGGACGGGTGATCATGGCGACCCGCTCGCTACGCGCGGACCAGATGCCCAATGGAACGCCCAGCGTCAGGCTGATCAACGTGGCGGAAAATGTCAGGCCGAGGGTCACAACGGTCTGCTCCCAGAAACCGGTGAGCACGATGAGAATGAAGGAGACAGCGGTGAAAGCTGCGAATCGGGCACCGATGCGCCACAGTCCAAGGCCGACGAAAATGACGATGAGCAGCCAGGCCGGCGGCAGCATCAGCAACGCCTCGATTCCTTCGGAAAACCCACTGACCACGCCGCCGAGACTATCGAAGGCTCCGCTGTAGTTCTCCAACAGATGCTGGACGACGTCGTTGACCCAGCTACCCAGATCCAGTTCTTTGCTCATGTTCATTCCTCCTGCAGGCGAGTCAGAAGGCGACCTTTACTGATGGCGCCCGCGTAAAACCCTTGGCTGTCCACCACTGGCATCGGTCCCTCGTTGTCCACCAGCCGCTCGATCACCTGGTCGAGGGGCTGGTCTTCAGTAAGGGGGGCGATCTGTTTCAACACGTTCGCTTCGAGGGCACAGGTCTGGCCGTTCTCGACCAGCAGGGCGATCCGCTCCAGGCTGATGGAGCCGCGGAACTTCCTGTTCTCATCGACGATGAAGGCGTAGTGCTTGTCCAGCGCCTGCAGCTCCTGGCAGACCTGCATGGCGTCCGGCGCCTTGCCGTTGTGCACGTAGAGCGGGACGCTATCGGTCTTGAGCTGGCCGGCAGTGAGGTAGCGGCTGGTATTGACCGTCTCGAAGAAGTTGCGCACGTAGCTGTTGGCGGGGTTGTCGATCAGCTCCTGGGGCGTACCGACCTGCACCAGCTTGCCGCCTTCCATGATCCCTATGCGATTGCCAATGCGCATGGCCTCTTCGATGTCGTGGGAGACAAAGATGATGGTGCGTCTGTGGGTCTTCTGCAGCTCCAGCAGCACGTCCTGCATTTCCCGGCGCTTGAGCGGGTCGAGGGCGGAAAAGGCCTCGTCCATGATGATCATCGAAGGATTCACCGCCAGCGCGCGGGCCAGGCCGACGCGCTGCTGCATGCCGCCGGACAGCTCGTGGGGAAACTTGTCGGCGAAGGTATCGAGGCCGACCTGTGCGAGCACCGTCATGGCGCGTTCCTCGCGCTCTCTTCTGCCGATACCGGCAACCTCCAGGCCGAATGCCGCATTGTCCAGGACCGAGCGCGACGGCATCAGTGCGAAGGACTGGAACACCATGCTCATGTCACGGCGGCGCAGGTCGATGAGTTGGGCGTGGGGCAGTTTCGCGACGTTTTGCCCGTCAATGAATACGTCGCCGGCGCTTGGCTCGATCAGGCGGTTGATCAGGCGTATGAGGGTGGACTTGCCAGAACCGGACAGCCCCATGAGGACGAATATTTCGCCTTCGTCGACGCTGAACGAAACGTCGCTGACGCCTATCACGGCGCCACGCTCGGCGAGAATCTTGTCCTTGCTCCAGCCTTGCTTGAGCAGCGCAATGGCTTCTTGTTCTTGTGAGCCGAATACCTTGTACAGGTTCTCGACGACGATTTTTCCAGACTGCATGGGATTGTTCCCCTCAGTAGGCATTCAGGCCAGCTAAACGGGGCCGCAAGCACCTGCAGCGCTTGTCGGCTGAAGCCATGGGTTATGGCTCTTTTATTGACTTGGTCTTCGGATAAAGCGGTGCGGCAGCAGGCTCGACGACCCGCAGCAACAGGTAGCGGATGAGGGCATCCGCTCTTAGGCTGTTTCGGCGTCGTTTTATGATCCTGGTTGCGTTAGTCGCTTTCGTCCTGGCAGTTCTAGCTAAATCATCGTGGCTCCCCGCTTGGGAGGCGCGGAGCATGTATTCATTATTGTTATTAAGCAGCCGTTGTAGTGGGCGGCTTTGTGTAACTACGCAAAGCGTTTCAGCTGAGCCGGCACGTTCCGAACGAGGGCGCTGAGTCATACATGCTTTAACGATAAGCCCCTACAAGCCTGGCGGTTGTCGGGTTGCGACCCCTACGTACTGCGCGGCGACATCAGCCGATTAAAATTCACAGACTGAAACGATTGATCAATGCCGTTGAATGCCTTTTACGGGCTTCACGGGCTCTGATGAATCAGTCATGCGGATAGCCCGCGATGCCGTGGCGCCGGGGTTGCAGGAACACGACGAGCCAGGGTGGCGGTGCGGTGCCGGTCGAGGTTTCGAGCGTGTATGCGGGTCTGTCTGTCGGGCCAGACGCCGCAATCGACGCTGGCCGACGCCGCTGACGGGTTTGGATAAGCGTGCGTCGGTGCCAGACCTCATTCAGCCAGTAAAAGACCGATGATGAATTCTGTCTTGTGGCATCTCGTGGAGTGTTCAGCGTGGCGATCAGCGTATTCGACCTTTTCAAAATTGGCATCGGCCCATCCAGCTCGCACACCGTTGGCCCAATGCTAGCGGGTGCGCTGTTCATCGGTGCGCTGCGCGAACGGCAGCTGCTGGAACGCGTTTGCCGAGTAGAGGTGCGCCTTTACGGCTCGCTGTCCGCCACGGGTGTCGGGCATGGCACCGACAATGCCGTGCTGATGGGGCTCATGGGCGAACGCCCGGACCTCATCGATCCGCAACAGATAGTTCCTCGCATCGAGGCGCTTCGTGCCTGCGGTCAGTTGCGCCTTGATGGTCATTGGCCGATCCAGTTCGACTGGGATACGGATCTGCTTCTGCTCGAAGAGAGCCTGCCTTATCACCCTAACGCGGTGACCTTCAGCGCGGAGGGCCATTCCGGGCTGCTCTATCAGGACACGTTCTACTCGGTTGGTGGCGGCTTCGTGGTCAACGCCGAACAAGCGGCAGCTGGGCAGCTGGACCAGGACCACACAGAGCTCCCCTATGATTTCTCCAGCGCCGTCGAACTGCTGCAGTTATGCAAGCGGCACGGATTGCGCGTCAGCGAACTGATGATGGCCAATGAAAAGGCCTGGCGCAGCGAGGCGGAGGTCCGCAGCGGCTTGCTGCGCCTGTGGGAAGCGATGCAAGCGTGTGTTGCCAACGGGCTGCGTCATCAGGGTGTATTGCCCGGCGGGCTTAACGTAAGGCGCCGCGCCGCCAGACTGCATCAAAACCTGCTGGAGCTCGGCAAACCCAACGTTATCGGTTCCACCATGAGCGCCATGGAGTGGGTGAACCTGTTTGCCCTGGCGGTCAACGAGGAGAATGCGGCCGGTGGTCGAATGGTAACGGCGCCGACCAACGGGGCGGCCGGCATCATTCCGGCAGTCCTGCATTACTACATGAAGTTCCATCCCGAGGCCTGTGATGACGATGTGGTCAACTACCTTCTCTCCGCTGCGGCGATCGGCATCTTATGCAAGAAGAATGCGTCCATCTCTGGCGCAGAAGTAGGGTGCCAAGGGGAGGTGGGTTCCGCATGCGCCATGGCTGCAGGTGGTCTGGCGGAACTGCTGGGTGCAACGCCCGAGCAGCTGGAAAACGCCGCTGAGATCGGCCTGGAACATAACCTTGGGCTGACGTGCGACCCGGTCGGCGGATTGGTTCAGGTGCCTTGCATCGAGCGCAACGCCATCGCGGCCATGAAGGCGATCAATGCCGCACAAATGGCTTTACGCGGTGACGGCGAGCACTTCATCTCGCTGGACCGAGTCATCCGCACGATGCGTGATACGGGCGCCGACATGCATGACAAGTACAAGGAAACCTCCCGCGGTGGGCTGGCGGTGAATGCCATCGAGTGCTGAATCGAATGCGTGCATGACCGTGAGCTCGGTGGTCGCTTGCGGTGCAGGCGACTGGTTGCAGGACCGGTAGCAGTGCCTCGCCGCTCATCTGCCCCAGCCTGATCACCGATTGTTACCTGTGTGTTACCGCCGGTTTTTCAGTACTCAAATATTGTCGATGACGGGTCCTGGGACTGCTACGAAAGTGCTCAGGCCCCGCAATCGCAAGGCTGGCGGTAGATCCCGTGGAGCTGCCCCTGCCTGTTGCCAGGCCTCTATCGAGGGCTTTAAGCAGATCCCAATTCTTTTATTGAACGCGCATTCAAAATAGGCACGCAGTTTGCCTTGCTATATTCATGATTCGACCAGTGAGTCGGAAATATAAAAAAGAGCCTCGTCGAAGGCTCATAAATGCCTTACGTGAGGGTTCGCCAGTGTCAGAGATGAATCAAGGTTTACAGCCTCCGAGTCGACTCCCGCAAACCATCGGCTTCTTGCTGCTGGACAACTTCACCCTGATTTCTCTGGCCTCGGCCGTGGAGCCCTTGAGGATGGCGAACCAGCTGTCGGGCAAGGAGCTTTATCGCTGGTTCACCTTGAATCATAACGGTCAGCCCGTGATGGCAAGCGATGGGCTGCAGATCACTCCAGATGCCAGCTTCGAAACCGCCCCTGCGCTTGATTCCGTGGTCGTTTGCGGCGGTGTGGACATCCTGCACAGCATTACTCGCGAGCACCTCCATTGGCTGCAAGGGCAGGCCCGGCATGGCCGCCAGATGGGTGCGGTCTGCACCGGTAGCTGGGCGCTGGCCAAGGCCGGATTGCTCGATGGCTACGACTGCAGCGTGCACTGGGAATGTCTGGCTGCAATGCAGGAGGCTTATCCGCGCACATCCGTTACGTCTCGCCTGTTCACGATGGACCGTAACCGTTTCACTGCATCCGGCGGTACTGCGCCGATGGACATGATGTTGCACCTGATCGGCGCGCAGCATGGACGCGAGCTGGCCGCGGCAATTTCCGACATGTTCATGTGCGAACGCATTCGTAACGAGCAGGATCACCAACGAGTACCGCTCAAGCATATGCTCGGCACTAACCAGCCGAAGCTTCTTGAAATCGTGGCGCTGATGGAAGCGAACCTGGAGGAGTTGATCGACCTCGACGAGCTGGCCTGCTACGTCAATGTTTCGCGACGGCAGCTCGAGCGACTGTTCCAGAAATACCTGCACTGCTCGCCGTCGCGCTATTACCTCAAACTGCGGTTGATCCGCGCCCGTCAGCTGCTCAAGCAGACGCCCATGTCGATCATCGAAGTTGCCTCGGTGTGCGGCTTCGTCTCGACCCCGCATTTTTCCAAGTGCTACCGGGAATATTTCGGCATTCCGCCGCGTGACGAGCGCTCCGGCCAGCATCTGGCGCAGGTTGTGGCATTGATTCCGCGTCCGGACGAAGGCAGCAAGAATCCAGCCGTGATGGCTGCGCTGCAACGTGCCCAGGGCGAGTCTACCTACGCCAGCGTACGCATCTGAGCGCCTGAAAAATTTTTGATGGGACCGGGCGGGCATTCCGCCCGGCTTCCATTGAGCTGCCGCCTGTCATTCGGGAGCAGGCACGACGTGGCCTGTCACCCTGTGAGCAAGCACAATTTTTGCTCAACCCGCCGTTAAATCCGCTTCTGCGTTGCGCTAGGGTCGCACCAATGCCGGCAACAGCTTTGTGCAGATAGCTTCTCGAACCGAGGGCAGCAGGGTTGCGGAACCGCCCAGGAGTTCTTCGATCAGCCGGCGCAGCACATGTGCGCGGTCCTGTGACAGGCCGATAACGGCCCGCTCGCAGGCTTGCTCTGCGGTAACGCCGCTGGGTATCTCAAAGCCCAGCGACACGAGGCGATCGCGGAAATCGTCCTGATCGATCAGATCGGCGTGCATCATCGAGTTTGCTCCTTTGGCTTCGATACAAGGTGGGATGCGCTCAGCGCAGCACCCCTTCCTCGCGCAATAATTTGAAAATCGCTTCGGCGCCGACTTGTGGCGACACGCCTTCGAGTACCTGGCCTCCGCCGCCGGAGGTTTTGGCGGTGGCGGCCTTCATCCGCTCGGCGCCGGTCTTGGCCTTGATCACCTTGAGACGTTTGGGCCGAGGCCTCGCCGGTTGCAGATGAGCCTCTAGCAACAGGCCGTCCTCGATCACGGCAACGTCCTCAGCATTGAGCTGCCCGCGACGAGCAGGGCCGAATGCGCTCTGGCGCGCCGCTGGCCCAGCGTTATCGACACTGGCGACGAAGGGTAGACGCACCTTGAGCCGCCGCCGTTGACCGCGAGGCAACGCCTGCAGCACCTGGGCCATGCCATTTTCGATCTTTTCCACCTCGGCCAGGCCAACCACCAGGGGCCAGCCCAGGCGCTCGGCCAACAGATAGGGCAGCAGCCCCGAGCCTTCGCCGGTTTCTGCCTGGCTGCCGGTCAGCACCAGATGCGCGCCGGCATCCTGCAAATAGTTGCTCAACAGTGGCAATGCATCGCAGTTGCTCGGCTGCTCAAGGATTGTCACTTCGTTCAGGCCCATGCCCAGGTAAGCACGCAATGCCGGTTCCTGCGGGTCGCCGGCGTGCAATACATTCAGCTGCTCGCCGACCAGGCGCAGGCCCAGCTCGACGGCACGGGCGTCCTGCTCGGCGCGGCGGGTGCGTCCCGAGGTCGGATGTGCGCCGACCGAGACCAGGGTAATGATGTTCAAGTCAGTCATGGTCCACCCGTTGCCCGGAGTGCAACCGGGTCCCACTGTCGTTATGCCGCATCGCGCTCGCCTCCTTGTCGATATTGGTTCGCCAGATCGATTAGCGCAGCGAGAATTGCGGTGGAGTCGCCGATCACGGCCAGGTCGGCACGTTTGATCATGTCGCAGCCAGGATCCATATTCACCGCCACCACCTTGTCGCAGGCACCGATACCCTGCATGTGCTGAATGGCGCCGGAAATCCCGATCGCCAGGTAAACCCGCGCGGTAACCCAGGTGCCGGTGGCACCGACCTGACGGTTGCGCGGCATGAAGCCATCGTCCACCGCTACCCGGGACGCGCCTTCTGTGGCCCCGAGGGCCACTGCGGCCTGGTGGAACTGATCCCAGTCCTTGACCCCATTGCCCCCGGACAGAATGAACTCGGCTTCGGCCATGGGCGTCAGGGCCGGGTCGACTGCTACCGCGCCGAGGTCTTCGATGCGCGGCAAACAGCGAGCAATCTTGTCTTCGAGCGAGAGCGGGCGAACTTCGTGGCGGGTATCGCTGACCGGGTCGGCGCATTCGACTGCGGCCAGAATCAGGCGCGGTGCGCTACGCACCAGATCCTGCTGGCCGGCACCGGCGCGTCCGATGCATTGACCGTCGGCGACCTGCCAGATACGCGTGGCCGGGCGCTCACCGAGCTTGGCCGCAAGACGCCGGCCAAGCTCGCCGCCGCCTGTTCGGCTGTCCGGGAGCAGCCAGTGTCGCGGGGCCAGCTGGCTTTCCACTGCGCTGAGGGCCAGCACGCGTGCTTCCGGTGCGTAGCCATCGAAGGCCTCGCCCTCTATGTGAAGCAGGCGGTCTACGCCGGCGTTGTCGAAAGCAGTTTCCTTGTGGTCGCCGAATACGATGGCAACCACTGCAGCTGTTTCGCCGGCCAGCTTGTTGGCCAGTCCGAGCAGGTCCTTGTCATGGCTGCTCAGGCGGCCACCGACCATGTCCGGCACCACGGCGATATAGAAGGCCGGTTGTTCGACCACGTGCAGCGGTAGCTGCACCACTGCGGCGGCGCTGCGCTGGGTGCTGCCGCCTTGCTGAGCACCGCTGCGGTCGATTCGCTTGAGCCCGTTGGCGCCGATGAAGCCAACCCCATGCGGGTCCTTGCGGATGATCCCATTGGGTCCCATCCAGCTGGTTTCGCCGCCCGCTGCGGCCGAGGCCATGGCGGCGTGCAGCGGGTGCAGGCGGTTACGGGCGATCCACTCAACGCGTGGATCGCGGCGGATGATGTCGCTCATCAGTGCACCTCCAGGGCTTCAGGCTTGGCTGCTGCTGGCTTTTTTGCTGGCGCAGGTTTCTCCAGCAATACGTCAGCGACCAGCTCGGCGATGTCCTTGATATCCGGTCGCGGCGATACCACGCCTTCGAGCATTGCGGTGCACTGAGGGCAACCCACGGCCACCACTTCGGCACCGGTCTCCTTGATGTCAGCCATGCGCATATCGGGGATACGTTGCTTACCGGGGATGTCAGTGATCGGCGCACCGCCACCGCCACCACAGCAGCGCGACCGGAAGCCGGAGCGGGCCATTTCCTTCACCTCGATGCCGATGGCCTTGAGCACGGCGCGGGGTGCTTCGTATTCCCCGTTGTAGCGGCCGAGGTAGCAAGGGTCGTGATAAGTCACGCTGGCACTCTGGTGCTTGCCAAGATCCAGTTGGTCGCGGGCGATGAGGGTGGCGATGTAGGTGCTGTGGTGCAGCACCTCGTAGCGACCACCCAGCTCGCCGTACTCGTTCTTCAGCACATGGAAGCTGTGCGGGTCGCAGGTGACGATGGTCTGGAAACGGTACTGAGCCAGGGTTGCGATGTTGCGTTTGGCCAGTTGCTGGAAGGTCGCCTCGTCACCGAGTCTGCGTGCGACGTCGCCGCTGTCGCGCTCCTCCAGGCCGAGCACGGCGAAGTCCACCTCGGCGGCTTTCAGGACTTTGACGAAGGCGCGCAGGGTGCGTTGGTTGCGCATGTCGAAGGCGCCGTCGCCGACCCAGAACAGCACGTCGGCCTGCTTCTTTTCGCTCATCAGCGGCAGGTTCAGGTCAGCTGCCCAGTTGAGTCGCCCGCCTGGCGCGAAGCCGCCGGGATTGTCGGTGGCGATCAGATTGTCCAGCACCTCGGCACCCTTGTTCGGCGTGGCGCCTTTCTCAAGGGTGAGATGACGGCGCATGTCGACGATGGCATCGACGTGTTCGATCATCATCGGGCATTCCTCGACGCATGCCCGGCAGGTGGTGCAGGACCACAGGGTTTCCGCCTCGACCAGCCCTTTGCCCTCGGCAAAGACAATGGGTTGGTGCGGATTGCCGCCATGCTCGCCGACGGGAATACCCGGATAGGGGCTGCCGAAATAGCCCTTGTCGCTGCCGCCCGCGAGGCCGATGACCATATCCTGAATCAGCTTCTTAGGGTTCAGCGGCTGGCCCGCGGCAAACGCCGGACAGGCGGCTTCGCAGCGCCCGCACTGCACGCAGGCATCGAAGCCGAGCAGCTGGTTCCAGGTGAAATCCTTGGGTTTCTCTACACCGAGTGGTGCGTTCGGGTCTTCCAGGTCGAGGGCTTTCAAACCGCTGGAGCGCGCCGCGCTTGCATTGTGCGGGCTACGGAAACGCTCCGGGCGACGATGGAAAGCCAGGTGCAGGGCGCCGGCGAAGGCGTGCTTCATCGGCCCGCCCCAGGTCATGCCGAAGAACATCTCGGACACGCCCCACGCCACGCCGAGCGCCAGAACGGCGGCCAGTATCCAGCCGCCAAAGTCCTGCGGCAGGATGCCGGCGACCGGCAGGGTGGCGATGAAAAAGCTGAACGAGAACATCAGGAGGCTCTTCGGCAGGCGCATCCAGGGGCCTTTCGACAGCCGCGCTGGCGGGTTGCGCCGGCGTTTGGCAACGAATAGCGCACCGACGAACATCAGCACACAGGCACCCAACAGGGCGAAACCGAGGATCCGGTTCTGCAGACCGAAGCCATGCACGACGATCGCCAGTATCGAGGCCAGCACGAAGCCGCCAGCGGTGGCGACGTGCGTCTTGGACATGTACTTGTCGCGCTCGACCACGTGGTGCAGATCGACCAGATAGCGACGCGGCATGGCCATCAGGCCGCCCAGCCAATCGACCTTCGAGGGACGCCCGCGACGCCACATGGCGAAGCGCTTGCCGGCGCCGAGTACCGCTAGCCCGAGGGCGGCGAACAGCAGGATGGGGAGTAGGGTGTCTAGCATGATGGCTCCTAGCGAACGCATCGAAACTCAAAAAGCGCCAACTGGCCGAGGCCGGCGCGTGGGAGCGAGCGTGCTCGCGATGGCGGTGCCGACGACGTGTCCGTCAGCCATCGCGAGCAAGGACAACCGTCTCGCTCGCTCCTACAGGGCCCGGGCTGGAAGGTCAGAAGTCCTTGCAGATCCGCAGCGCGTCATATATCGCCGCATGGGTGTTGCGCTGAGCCACGCAGTCGCCGATGCGGAACAGCACATAGCCATCGGCAGTCTTGCCATCAAGGGTGCTTAGGCAGGGCTGCGGTTGGATGGCGAACAGCGCGTCGACATCGATCTGCCCTTTGTTGAGCGAGCCTTCCTTGAGTGAGTAGTAGAGCGTTTCGTCCGGCCGTACACCGTTCTCAACGACCACTTGATCGACAACTCGCTCTTCTTTGGCGCCGGTGTATTCGTTCTCCAGTACCGCCACCAGCTTGTCACCTTCGCGGTAGACCTTTTCCAGCACCATGTCGCCGGTCATGATCACTTCCTTCGGGTACAGGCTGCGGTAGTAGGTCGGGAAACTTGTACCGCCGATGGCCACGCCGGGCTTGATGTCGTCGGTGACGATCTCGACCTTCGCGCCTTTTTCGGCGATGAAGTCAGCCACTGACATGCCGGTGAATTCGCAGATGGTGTCGTAGACCAGCACGTTGTTGCCTGGCGCTACCTTGCCATCGAGCACGTCCCAGCTGCTGACGATCAGGCCTTCTTCAGCGCCCCAGTGCTCGTTCTGTTCGATATACGGATGGCCACCGTTGGCCAGCACCACGATGTCCGGGCGCAGGTCGAGGATGGTGTCGACATCCGCACCGGTGCCCAGGCGCAAATCGATGTTCAGGCGCGCCAGTTCAAGCTGGAACCAGCGAGTGATGCCGGCCATCTGGTCACGCTGGGGCGCCTTGGCGGCAATGCTGATCTGCCCACCGAGGCTGTCCTTTTTCTCGAATAGCGTCACGTCATGGCCGCGTTCGGCCGCAACGCGTGCCGCCTCCATGCCTGCCGGACCGCCGCCGACGATGACCACTTTGCGCTTGGGCCCGGTGGTCTTTTCGATGATGTGTGGTAGGCCCATGTATTCGCGGCTGGTTGCAGCGTTCTGGATGCAGAGCACATCCAGGCCCTGATATTGGCGGTCGATACAGTAGTTGGCGCCGACGCACTGCTTGATCTGGTCCACCTGGCCCATCTTGATCTTGGCGATCAGGTGCGGATCGGCGATATGCGCGCGGGTCATGCCGACCATGTCCACGTAGCCGCCTTCGAGTATGCGCTGCGCCTGGTTCGGGTCCTTGATGTTCTGCGCATGCAGGACGGGCGCCTTGACCACTTCCTTGATGCCGGCGGCCAGATGCAGGAACGGCTCCGGCGGATAGCTCATGTTTGGAATGACGTTGGCGAGGGTGTTGTGGGTATCGCACCCGGAGCCAATCACGCCGAAGAAATCGATCATGCCGGTAGCATCGTAGTACCGGGCTATCTCTTTCATATCTTCGTGGCTGAGACCATCCGGGTGAAACTCATCACCACAGATACGCATCCCCACGCAGAAGTCGTCACCGACCTCTGCACGTACGGCCTTGAGCACTTCCAGGCCAAACTTCATGCGTCCTTCGAAGGTGCCGCCCCATTCGTCGGTGCGCTTGTTGACCCGCGGCGACCAGAACTGGTCGATCATGTGCTGGTGCACGGCAGATAGCTCGACGCCGTCCAATCCGCCTTCCTTCGCCCGACGAGCAGCCTGGGCATAGTTGCCAATCACCCGCCAGATCTCTTCCGGCTCGATTGTCTTGCAGGTCGCACGGTGTACCGGTTCGCGTACTCCAGACGGCGACATCAGGGTCGGCCAGTTGAAACCATCCCAGCGTGAGCGACGGCCCATGTGAGTTATCTGGATCATGATTTTGGCGCCATGCTTGTGCATGGCGTCGGCAAGGTTCTGGAAGTGCGGGATGATCCGGTCGGTGGCGAGGTTCACCGAAGACCACCACTCCTGCGGGCTGTCGATGGCTACTACCGAGGATCCGCCGCAAATCGCCAGGCCGATGCCGCCCTTGGCTTTCTCTTCGTAATACTTCACGTAACGCTCGGTGGTCATGCCGCCATCGGTGGCATAGACCTCGGCATGCGCGGTGCTGAGCACACGGTTGCGGATGGTCAGCTTGCCGATCTGAATGGGTTGGAACATTGCTTCGAAAGCCATGGCGGCATCCTCTGAAAACTACTGCGCTCGGTTATGCGGCGTTGGAGGCTGGAGCGAAAATGCTCATTTACAGCAGTAAACTCCGCTTTTCGCTCCAGCCTCCGCCTTGCCTATCCCTCGCTCGCTACGTTTTCGATCACGGTTGACGTTGTTTTTAGAGTGGTTTTACGCGGAACAGGCCGTGGTCGTGGCCTTCCTGCGAGGCGCCGTAGACCTGTTCGGCGACGGTGCGCATGCTGCTGCCCCGGGCCTGGAGGATCTGGTCCATGGCGCCGGCGAACCAGCCGGTAAACATGTAGTCCACGGGACGTCCGCATTTGCCGTAGACGTAGACGAAGGCCGAGTGGTCCAGGCGCACCTCGCAGGTGCCCGCATCCAGGTCGATCGACTGGATCTTGAACAGACCCCAGCCGCGCTGTGACAGGCGCTTCATGTAATGCTCGAAGACTTCGATCCCGACCAGGCCGTGGCACTCGGCTTCTTTCTCGCACCAGTGCCAGGCCGACTTGTAGCCAGCCTTGTAGAGAATCTCGGCGTATGCCTCGGCGCCGAGGACTTCCTCGATGCCCATGTGGTTGTTGACGAAGAAATGCCGCGGCACATACAGCATTGGCAAGGCGTCAGTGGTCCAGACGCCGGTTTCGTCGTCGACCTGGATGGGCATTTCAGGGGCGTGGGTGGACATGTTTCAGGTACTCCAGAATTCGTTGATTTGGCCCCTCTCCCCGTGAGAGAGGGGAGACAAGCCTTATTCGCCCCAGACGTCCGCGAGAACCCTCATCCAGTTTTCGCCCATCACCTTGCGCACCGTGCGCTCGGGCATGCCGCGCTTGAGCAGGGTCTCGGTGAGGTTGGGGAATTCGCCAACGGTGCGGATGCCCAGCGGGTTTACGATCTTCCCGAAGCTGGTCAGACGGCGCGCGTAACCCTTGTCGTGAGTCAGCCACTCGAAGAAGTCCTGGCCATGGCCCTGAGTGAAGTCGGTGCCGATGCCGATGGCGTCTTCGCCGACGAGGTTCATCACGTACTCGATGGCTTCGGCGTAATCGTCGATGGTCGAGTCGATGCCCTTGGCGAGGAAGGGCGCGAACATGGTCACGCCGACGAAACCGCCGTGGTCGGCGATGAATTTCAATTCTTCGTCGGACTTGTTACGCGGATGTTCCTTGAGGCCGGACGGCAGGCAGTGCGAGTAGCAGACCGGTTTTTTGGAGGCCAGGATGACTTCCTCGCTGGTCTTGCTGCCGACGTGCGAGAGGTCGCACATCACCCCGACGCGGTTCATCTCGCCAACGATTTCATGGCCAAATCCGGACAGCCCGCCGTCGCGTTCGTAGCAGCCGGTGCCAACCAGATTCTGGGTGTTGTAGCAGAGCTGTACGATGCCTACGCCGAGCTGCTTAAAGACCTCTACGTAACCGATCTGGTCTTCGAATGCATGGGCGTTCTGGAAGCCGAACAGGATGCCTGTCTTGCCCAGTTCCTTGGCCTTACGGATGTCGGCAGTGGAACGCACTTGCATGACCAGATCGCTGCTCTCGCGGATCAGCTTCTGGCTGGCAGCGATATTGTTGACCGTTGCCTGGAAGCCTTCCCATACCGAGACGGTGCAGTTGGCGGCCGTCAAACCACCCTTACGCATGTCCTCGAACAGTTCGCGGTTCCATTTAGCGATGACCAGTCCGTCAATGACGATGCTGTCAGCGTGCAGTTCGGTTGGGTTCATCAGGTAACTCCCCAGTGCGGCGCATCGAAACCTTTGTCGACGCTTTGCGGCAGCTTATCCCTGGGGGGAATGTCGTCCCGATGCAAAAACGACTGGGGTATTGCTTAAAACGTCAGGCGTGGTTCCGCGAGATAGATCATCGACTTACGCAGCCAGTTAAAGCGTCATCCCGCGCCTGGAATGGATTCACTGATTCAGCGCCAAGCTGGGCTATGCGGGGGTCAACAGCCGCGACGCTCGTGCGGAGGCACGCTCCGAACACCGCCGCGTGCAGCCTGATCAGATATCGCAACGGCCAGGGCTTCGCCATGATCACGGCCGAGCAGCAGGGTGGGCGCGGCATCTCCGGGCTGGGGCGCTGTCGGGACGACTGCCTGCTGGACGTATTGGCGGCGATCAGGGCAACCAAGAAGCGCCACGGCTCCGGATTCGCGCAATGACGACGCTTCACGTCCAATCACTGGCGGGGGGTAGGGCCATGCGCCGTTCGCTGCTAGATTGCCCGTTACGTCTTCGAGCCCGCTGTGGGCGCTCATCCCATTCCACTTCCTAGTCGAGGATGACCATGCTCCTGACCAGCTACCGCACCGCCATACCCGCCGAATGGGTGGACTACAACGGGCACCTGCGCGATGCCTTCTACCTGCTGATCTTCAGCTATGCCACGGATGCGCTCATGGATCGAATTGGCCTGGATGAGGCGGGTCGAACTCGAACGGGGCATACCCTCTACACCCTTGAGTGTCACCTCAACTACCTGAACGAGGTGAAGCTCGGCAGCGAGGTCGAGGTGCGTACCCACTTGCTGGCGTACGATCACAAACGACTGCACCTTCACCTGGGTCTTTATCGTCCGAATGACGAACAGTTGCTGGCGGCCAGCGAGCAGATGCTGATGAACATCGACCGTAGCGTCGGGCGCTCGGCGCCGTTTGACGAAGCGGTGCTGGCGCTGGTGCAGGCGCTGCACGAGTCGCAGCTGGGTTTGCCCAGGCCCATCCATATCGGACGGGTCATCGGTCTGCCAGGCTGAACGGCGTTCGCTTCGGAAAAAAAAGAGGAGCCGTAAGGCTCCCCAAAGTGCTTGTAAGGGGCCTGCGGTGCCGATCCGCAGGATGAGTCACCTGCGCCGCGAAGGAGCAGACGGGTCGATCAGGCGGCGCTGAACATCTTGTGCGGGTCGATGACGAATTTCTTCGGCACGCCG
>NZ_JAMOIC010000023.1 GCF_024448895.1 Stutzerimonas stutzeri | reverse complement strand
AGGTATCTTGGGTGTACAGATTCATTGGTGCGCCTTCTCCTTCCACAACCCACCAGTTGCCACCTTCTGCTCTCACGTTCCAAACGTTGATTTCGACGCCAAGATCATTGTAGGTTTGCTCAACCTGCATGTATTTTATATTTACAACATCATTACTTTGCAGGTAGGACGTAATCTGCCTTTCCGCTTCAATTCTATATTCCGGTGTCATTTTCAGGTCTTGCCTGCATGGCTTGGTTTAAACATAACTATAATTAGACACCAAGTGGTGTATAAGACGCCGGACGGGCGTGGTGTATAACATTCCGTGGCATCAGGGTTACCCCTATCTAAACCGCATGCCCCAGCGGTTCCATGACCGGATAAGAATGTTATGCACCACTGTGCGGTGGCGCTTCGGATGTTGGCGTGATGCGTGTGGCCGGACATTACGTGATGCGCGGCAGGCACGTCTATCGGGTGGTTTGTCTGGGTTACTGAAGCTTGATGGGTATCAACGTTCAAAGCTGGAATGGCTTGTCAGTATCACCCGCTGCTCGTTGAGGGCGGTGCGCTCGCTAGTCGTAGCGGCTAGTCCGATGACCGCTTACACCGAATGAAACCTATCGGCTCAGTGGGTCGCCGATTCATCGTCAGCGCGCACGACCATCCAGATGCCTGCCGCAGACACTGCCGTGCCCAGGACCATAAGCCAGGACAATGGCTCATCGAACATGGCCCATGCCCAGAGCAGGGTTACGGCAGGGCTGAGGTACAGCACGCTGGCGACTCGGGTTGGTGATGAGCGTTTCAGGCATAGCCAGTAAAGCCCGTAGCCACCCAGCGTCGCCAGCCCGGCAGTCCATAGGACGCTCAGGGCGAAACCCGTGCTGGCGATGGGTAGGAGACTGCCTTCGGTGCCGGCAATAGCGGCGAAGGCGATCCCGGAGATGCAGCATTGCAGCCACAGGTTAGGCAGCAAGCCTAATGCGTTGGCTGTATGCGGCCGTTGCCTGCGCCATAGGGTTGCGATGGCGAGCGACAACATGCCTAACAGCGGCAGGCCGTAAGACCATAGCGGCGCCCTGCCCCACGCCAGCGCGTCGTGTGTGACCAGCAGAACGCTGGCCAGCCCAACCGCAAGCCCCAGCCAGACCCGGCTTGCCAGTCGTTGGCGCAGAACGACCGTGGACAGCAATGCCATGCCGATCGGCAGCAGGTCTGCCAGCAAAGCCGCGAGGCCCGCCGGTACGCCTTCCTCAATACCCAGGGTCACGCCGTAGACATAGCCCGCCATCGCCAGTAGCCCGATGCCTGTGTTTTCCAGCAGCACGCCGAGTGTTGCGCGCCGAAGTGCTTTGATCACGAAGGGTAGGAGAATCAAGGACACGAGCACACAGCGCCAGAACACCACAAGCATTGCCGGTGCGTAGTCGATGGAGAATCGTGCCCCGATAAAGCCCGAGCTCCAGCAGATGACCAATGCTGCTTCGAGCAGCGGCAAGGGCATCCGTCCAAGCCAGTTGGAGGTGGCGTCGTGGTTCGGTGAGGTGGTGCTGATGGTCTGGTTCATGGACCCAGACTAAGGAACCGGTCTAATCTAATAAATCAAAATATGATTCAGCACTTATTCGGATTTATTAAACCATGAGTTCCATTTTGGATATTGAGCTGGTCCGCACCTTTCATGCTGTCGCTCGCATCGGCAAGTTCAAGGCCGCCGCTGAGCACCTTCATAAAAGCCCGGCGGCCATCAGCGTGCATATCCAGCGGCTCGAAGCAGTGGCCAATGGGCGCTTGCTGGATCGGGATAACCAGTCGGTCTCACTTACCCCGCTCGGCAAGCGGTTGCTGGCGTCGACCAGGGATTTGCTGCAAACACATGATCGGGTGCTGGCCGAGCTGCACGGCACGCGTCTGGCCGGGCGCATCAAATTGGGGATACCTGACGACTACGCCGCTCACGTCATCCGCGACATCCTGCCGATATTTGCCGCGGCTTGGCCTAACGTGGTGCTTGAGGTGAAAACGGCGCCCAGCTATTCGCTGCGTGAGGAGGTGCAGCGCGGAAAGCTGCACGCCGCCCTGATTACTCAGCCTAAAGGGCAGCAAGCGGACGGGGCCCAGCTCCTGACGTCTACCATTCCGGTGTGGGTGGGTGCTGCCACGGGCGCGCCCGCATGGGATGACCCGCTTCCGCTGGCGTTATACGCCGCAGATTGCCCATATCGACACGCAATGATGGAGTCGTTGAAGCGAGAAGGTCGCAGATGGCGCGTGGTGCTCGACAGCCCGTCCAGCCAGGCCGTCAGAGCGTGCGTGGAAGCCGGACTGGCGATCAGTCTGCTTGACCGGGGCCGTGTCACCGAGGACATGCGGATACTCGATGGATTGCCTGCTGTAGCCGAACACGAAGTGATGTTCATACGCGCCGCCTCGGCACAGGCTAATGAAGCGCTCGACCTGTTGGCACAGGGCATCCAGCAGCATTTTCGGCTTTGAACATAGTGCGCTCTTCGCTGCTGTTGGATTCAACGTGGCAACTTTAATGCAGATTTCCAGAATGGATTCGATACTCATGGGTGCGAGGTCATGCGGCAGGTCGCTGATCCGCTTTTAAATCTCGGCTTGGAGATGAGCATGGATCGTTTTACTGGCGGTTGCCTGTGCGGTGACGTGCAAATCGTGGCGACGGGGCGCCCGTATCGGGTTGGGCTTTGCCATTGCCTGGACTGTCGGAAGCACCACGGCGCCCTCTTCTTCGCCGCTGCGGTGTTTGCGCAGGATGCGGTGACCGTAGAAGGCGAAACACGGGACTACGCTGGACGGCACTTCTGTCCCCGTTGCGGTTCGTCCGTATTCGCGCGCTCGGCAGATGAAATCGAAGTGCATCTGGGATCACTGGATGCACCGGATCAGCTAATGCCGACATATGAGTGCTGGGTCAGCCGGCGCGAGTCATGGCTGCCGTCGTTTCCTCTTTTGAAGCAGTACGAGCAGGATCGTGACTCCACAGGACGCTCCGAGGAATAGGCCAAGGGCGAGCCGGCTCCATGTTGCGGGTCGAGCTGTTCGAGCTGATTGGAACCACGGGTTGAGAAGCCACCTGTAGGGGCGAATTTATTCGCCCAAAGCTCCCCGCGACGTTACGGTCATCTCCATTGTCCATGCGCCGCGCCGCCGTAGGCTGAGGGCGAAAAAGTTGGCCCCTACATGGATCTCACGGCGAATACGTTGGAATGGCCGGGGCGGTGCCTTAAGGAATGTCTCGGATTGAGAAGCCCACCTGTAGGGGCGAATTTATTCGCCCAAAGCTCCCTGAGACATTGGCGGTCGTCTCCATTTTCCATGCGCCGCGCTCCGCCGTAGGCTGCGGGCGAACACGTTCGCCCCTACATGGATCTCAGACGGCCAATACGTAGCGATTGCCGCGGCGCTGCCTCAGGGAGTGTCTCGGGTTGAGAAGCCCACCTGTAGGGGCGAATTTATTCGCCCAAAGCTCCCCGAGACGTTTACGGTCATCTCCATTGTCCATGCCCCGAGCTGCGCCGTAGGCTGCGGGCGAACAAGTTCGCCCCTACATGGATCTCAAACGGCGAATACATTGCAATTGCCGGGGTGCTGCCTTGAGGAATGTCTCGGATGAGAAGCTCACCCGTAGAGGCGAATTTATCTGCTTAGAGCTCCCCGAGACATACACGGTCATCTCCATTATCCATGCGCCGCGCCGCCGTAGGCTGAGGACGAAAAAGTTCGCCCCTGCATGGATCTCAGACGGCGAATACGTTGGAATGGCCGGGGCGGTGCCTTAAGAAATGTCTCGGATTGAGAAGCCCACCTGTAGGGGCGAATTTATCTGCCCAAAGCTCCCCGAGACATACACGGTCGTCTCCATTGTCCATGCGCCGCGCCGCCGTGGGCTGCGGGCGAACAAGTTCCCCCTACATGAATCTCAGACGGCGAATACGTTGGAATAGCCGGGGCGTTGCCTTAAGGAATGTCTCGGGTTGAGAAGCCCACCTGTAGGGGCGAATTTATTCGCCCAGAGCTCCCCGCGCCGTTGACGGTCATCTCCATTGTCCATGCGCCGCGCTCCGCCGTCGGCTGCGGGCGAACACGTTCGCCCCTACATGAATCTCAAACGGCGAATACTCTGCAATCACCGGGGCGCCGCCTTAAGGAGTGTCTCGGGTTGAGAAGCTCACCTGTAGGGGCGAATTTATCTGCCCAAAGCTCCCCGAGACATTGACGGTCATCTCCATTGTCCATGCGCCGCGCTCCGCCGTAGGCTGCGGGCGAACAAGTTCGCCCCTACATGGATCTCAGACGGCAAATACATTGCAATTGCCGGGGCGCTGCCTTAACGAATGTCTCGGGTTGAGAAGCTTACCTGTAGGGGCGAATTCATTCGCCCAAAGCTCCCCGAGACATACACGGTCATCTCCATTGTCCATTCGCCGCGCTACACCGTCGGCTGCGGGCGAACAAGTTCGCCCCTACTGGATCTCGGACAGCGAATACATTGCAATCGCCGGGAGCCGCCTTAAGGAATGTCAGGCAGCTGATACCAGCTGCCGCCTAACCCCGCCCTATTTGTTCAGCAACTCCAGAACTCGGGCGGTCAAGGTGTCTATCGCGAACGGCTTGGTCAGCACCTGCATGCCAGGCCCAAGGGAGCTGTTGCCGAGCACGGCGTTTTCCGCATAGCCGGTGATGAACAGCGTCTTCAGGTTCGGCCTGACTTCCCGTCCCGCGTCCGCCATCTGCCGTCCGTTCATTCCGCCGGGGAGCCCGACATCGGTGATGAGAAGGTCGATGCTGACATCCGACTGCAGCACCTTCAGCCCGCTCAGGCTGTCCGCGGCTTCGATCAGCGAGAAGCCAAGATCGCCCAAAGCGTCCATCAGCAGCAGGCGCACCGAGGGCTCATCGTCCACGATCAGAATGGTGCCGCTGGCCTCCGCGGGCGCCGCGGTCGATTGATCCGGGTCCGTTACGCCGATGGCGGCAGTGCCGTGGTACCGGGGCAGATAGATGTACATCGCGGTGCCCTTCCCCACCTCCGAGTTTATGCGCACTTGCCCGCCAGACTGTTTGGCGAAACCATAGATCATCGAGAGGCCAAGGCCCGTGCCCTGCCCGATGGGTTTGGTGGTGAAGAAGGGATCGAAAGCTTTGGCGATGATGTTGGGCGTCATGCCGGTGCCGGTATCCGTTACGCACAGGCACAGGTACTGTCCTTCGGGGAGATCGTAGGTCCGGGCGGCGTCGCGGTCCAGGCAGCGGTTGGACGTCTCGATGGTGATCTGCCCGCCGTCCGGCATGGCATCACGCGAGTTGATGCAAAGGTTGAGAATCGCATTTTCCAGCTGACTGGCATCAACGGACGCCGGCCATGGATCCTTCGCGCTCAGGGTTTCGACCCGGATGCTTGGGCCGACCGTGCGCTGGATCAGTTCGGTCATGCCCTCGACCAGCATGTTCACGTCAATGGGGCGCGGGTCCAGGGTCTGACGCCGCGAGAATGCCAGCAGCCGGTGCGTGAGGGCCGCGGCGCGCTTGGCTGCCCCCTGGGCGGCAACCATGTACTTGTCGATGTCATCGAGACGCCGCTGAGCGATCCGCGTGTTGATCAGTTCCAACGCACCGGAAATACCTGCGAGCAGGTTGTTGAAATCATGCGCGAGCCCTCCGGTCAGTTGGCCGACTGCTTCCATCTTCTGGGATTGGCGCAGCTTCTCCTCGGCCTGGATCAATTCGGCCGTTCGCTCGGCCACGCGCTGCTCCAGAGTCTCGTTCAACGCTCGCAGGGCCGCCGTGGCCCGATCACGCTCAGCCTCGATGGAACGGCGATGCTCGACGTCGATAAGCACGCCAGGAAAGCTCAGCGCAGTGCCATCGTCGGTAAGGTTGACGCGACCGTTTGCCTCGATCCAGTAGTACTTTCCGTCCGCGCGTCGAACCCGATACTGGTGGGCATAGGCGCCACCGCGTGAGATGACTTCGCTGATCGCGGCCGTCAACCCTGCTCTGTCCTCGGGGTGAACGGTTTGGACCACCTGTTCGAGGCTGAGCCCGTCGCGGCCAAGAGCCGGGTCAAGGCCGAATGCATAGGCGAAGCCCTCATCGACCGTAAACCGATCAGTGGGCAGGTCCCAGTTCCACGTACCGATGATGGCGCCGGCAGCGAGGGCCAGCTGCACGCGATCGACGTTTTCGCGCGCAAGCGCTTCACTAACGCGCAGTCGCTCCTCGGCTTCCCGCCTTTGGGTAACGTCATTGAAAAGAATTGCGATCTGGCGGTCGGCAGGCTCGCCGACCCGTACCGCCCGGACGTCGAACCAACGTCCGAACGCCTGGGCGTAGTTCTCGAAGTTGGCCGCCTCGCCGGTCTTGGCGACATGACCGTAGGTCTCGAACCAGAACTGCTCGAGATCCGGCGCAAATTCGGTCACCCACTTGCCGCGCAGATCGACCCCCGTTTGCCGCTCGAAAGCCGGATTGGCTTCGACGAAGCGGTAATCCACAGGCCGGTCATCACCATCGAATTTCACCTGAACGATGGCGAATGCCGCGTCAACCGTTTCCAGGACGGTTCTGAAACGCTCTTCGCTCTGGCGCAGCGCGGTCTCAGCGGCGCGCATTCGGGTCAGGTCGAGCATCGCTCCGATCATGCGCTCCGCGCGGCCCTCGGCATCGCGGATTACCTGCCCGCGGTCCAGCACATCAGCGTAGGAGCCATCAGCGCGGCGGAAGCGGT
This sequence comes from Stutzerimonas stutzeri, assembly GCF_024448895.1. GTDB lineage: Bacteria > Pseudomonadota > Gammaproteobacteria > Pseudomonadales > Pseudomonadaceae > Stutzerimonas > Stutzerimonas stutzeri_Q. Next base: position 68,322 of record NZ_JAMOIC010000023.1, on the reverse strand, counting down.
ATTCGTCGCTCCAGGTGACGCCCGTTCCATCGATTACGGCATGAATGGAGCTGTCGATGCGGGCACGGTCGTCGGGGTGTATGTGGTCAATCCACCAGCTTCCGGTGCTATCGACCGTCTCCGGGGTATGACCGTAGGCCTGTTGCAGAGCGTCGTTCCAGAGCACCTGATTGTTGCTGAGGTCCCAGTCCCAGACGGCATCGTTGGTAGCGTTCGCGGCCAATCGATAGCGCTGTTGGGATTCCTGCACGGCGCGCCCCGCCTGCTGGGCATTGGTGTGATCGCGCAGGATTTTCAGAAAGCCGAGGTGCGTGCCGTCTTCATCATGGAGCGCGGACATCTTGCCCGACGCCCAGAACTGCTGCCCATCACGGCGAAGATGCCAGCACTCATCGGTGGTCTGTCCCGTCTGCATCGCATGCTGCATGTCTTCGTCGATTCGCCCGCGGGCCCGATCCACCGCAGTGAAGATCGCCGAGATGTGCTCGCCGTGTATCTCCGCAGCAGTCCAGCCCAGCACGTGCTCAGCTCCCAAGCTCCAGTCAGTGATGATGCCGAAGGGGTCGGTAAGAATGATGGCGAGATCGATGCTGTCGAGGATGGCGCGCTGGCGTGACTGGTTGACGGCTAATGCTGCCTGGCTGGCCCTCAACGCTTCGGCCAACGTGGGCGCGACCGGGACCGGGGGACATGTTGCAAGACCTGCATCACCGCTCAGCGGCTGACCATTGGGTTGAAGCGGGTAAGCGGCTGGGTGGTCCGCGTTGATCCCGGCCTCGTTCAATGCCATGCGCAGGCGTATGACCTCGGCCTCAAGCGCGTCTCGAGTAAGGTTTTCCAGAACTGTTCCCACTTTCGCATCAAGTTTTTGGACGGGCACGAAGCCCGACGTGTCGTGCAAACCATCAAAGCAGAAACGGTCGGAATTTGCACCCGCAGGCATGCCGTCAGAAGCTGTTTCAGAGACGCTGAGCGACATGCTGCACCGGCATCAGTGGCTCGGTAACGCTTGCTCGTACCAGCCGCGGCTCTTGTTCACCGTCCGAACCAGCCAGAGCATGACCGGCACCTCTATGAGCACACCCACCACCGTGGCCAGCGCGGCGCCCGAATTGAAACCATAGAGCACGATGGCCACAGCCACAGCGAGTTCGAAGAAGTTGGACGCACCGATCATTGCCGATGGGCCGGCGATGTCATGACGCACCTTCAACTTTCGGTTGAGCCAGTAGCCGAGCGCCGCGATGAAAAGCGTCTGCAGCAGGATCGGCACGGCCAGCATGGCGATCACCAGCGGCTGTTCGACAATGGCCTCGCCCTGGAACGAAAACAGCAGCACCAGCGTAGCCAGCAGCGCAATGATCGAGAACGGCTGGATGCGTGCCAGCGCCGCCTGAAAGCGTTCCTCGCCACGCTTGCGCAGGCGGTGACGGATGAACTGGGCGATGGTCAGCGGGATGACTATGTACATCACCACCGAGAGGATGAGTGTGTCCCACGGCACGGGGATTGATGAGACGCCCAGCAGTAAGGCCACGATGGGTGCAAAGGCGAAGACCATCACCAGATCGTTCACTGCCACCTGGGTCAGGGTGAAGTTGGCGTTGCCGTTACACAGATTGCTCCAGACGAACACCATGGCGGTGCAAGGCGCCGCGCCAAGCAGGATCAGCCCGGCCACGTAGCTGTCGATCTGATCGGCCGGCAGCCAGCCCGCGAACACATGCCGGAGAAACAGCCAGGCGAGAAAAGCCATGGTGAAGGGCTTGATGGCCCAGTTCACGACCAGGGTGACCCCCATGCCGGCACGGTGCGCGAAGACTTCGTTCAGCGAGCTGAAGTCGATCTTCATCAGCATCGGGATGATCATCACCCAGATCAGCAGGCCCACCGGGATGTTCACCTTCGCCAGCTCCATCGCACCGACTGTTTGGGCAGCCTCCGGGGAAAACAGGCCAATGAGCGTCCCGGCGATGATGCAGAGAAAGACCCAGAGGGTCAGGTAGCGTTCGAAGAAACCGATCGGCGCGCCGGCAGCTTTCTTGCCAAGGGTTTCGCATTGGGTCGACATGGAGCTTCTCTTTATCTCAATTGGGGTTGGGTTGCCTGGTGCTGGCCGATGACTCGGACAACATGCGGTCGATCTGCTCGACCGCGTTGCGCGCATAACGGGTCACGCCGATCAGTGTGGCCGACGCCGGGCCGGTCCAGTCGCCATAGCCCATCAGCCATAGGTTGGGCTGTTTAACCGATCGCCCGTTCTCCACCGCTACTTTTCCATCCGGCTCGATAACGCCAAGGCCCTTTAGATGACCCAGCGCGGGCCTGAAACCCGTACACCAGATCACTACGTCTACCGCTTCGAGTTGTCCGTCATCCCACTCGACACCGTTTTCAGTGAAGCGCACAAAGGGTCGTCGGGCATTCAGAACACCGCGCGTGCGGGCGTCCTTCACCGTATCCACCATGACGATGTCGCCGATTCCACCGGCCGGCTGCTCAATGGTTCTGCCCTCCTGCATGGCCTTCCAGCGTTCGGTGGCGCGCTCGAACAGCACGCGGCCATCGACATCGTCCGGCAGAAATGCGGGCTCTTTTTCGGTCACCCATGTCGTTTGGGCAACATCCGATAGCTCGGCGAGGATCTGCGCACCGGAATTCCCGCCGCCGATCACCAGCACACGCTTGCCGGCAAATGGCGCTGCATCTAGGTAGTGTGCCGAATGGAGCTGAAGACCCTGAAATAACTCGCGACCTGGAAGCTCTGGCACATAGGGTTGCGCCCAGGTCCCCGTCGCGCTGACCAGCGCACGGCAACGCCACGAGCGCTCCCCTGCGCGGACCTCAAAATGACGGTCATTCGCTGTAACCGAGCTGACATGCACTGGGCGCACGATGGGAAACTGGTACCGCTGCTCGTAACGCGTCAGGTAATCGATCACCTCCTGACGGGTCGGCGTAGCGCTATGGGAGCTTGGCATCGGCCAACCGGCAATGGAGCTCCAGGCAGCCGGGGAAAAGAGCTTGAGCGATTCCCACCCGTGCTGCCAGGCGCCGCCCGCGTGCTCCTGATCGTCAAGAATCAGGTAGGAACGCTTCGTCCGTCTCAGGAAATAGGCGGTCACCAATGCCGATTGGCCGCCGCCAATCACGATCACGTCCGGGCTGCTCAAGGCTGCATCATCTGTCGTCATCAGACCTGCCTAAATATGTCTTTTTTCGGATATCTAGATTCGCAACCCCGATGGCGGAGTTCTTTATCCGTCCATTTAGCAGGGCCTCTGCAGGATAGTATTCGCTTTACAGCATATACGCTAAACAATATATTCGGTCTCTCTTGCAGAGGCTTCCATGATCGAACACCTAACCCCCGACGCCGTCTTCAAATGCCTGTCCGATGAAACCCGGGCACGCATGACCCTGCTTATCGCCCGAGAAGGCGAGCTGTGCGTTTGCGAGCTGACCACTGCGCTCGAGCAAAGCCAACCCAAGGTATCGCGGCATCTTTCCCAGCTGCGAAGCTGCGCGATCCTCGAAGACCGGCGCCAGGGGCAGTGGGTGTATTACCGCCTGCATCCCCATTTGCCGGACTGGGTTCACGACATGCTCACCCTTGTGCTGGCCGCCAACAAAAGGTGGTTGAGCCCGGATGCCGAGCGGCTGAAGCGTATGCGTGACCGACCCGAACGGGCCTCGGTCTGTGGCTGACAGCCGGCCGTTCGACCAGCTCGACGCTGCCCACATGAACATCAATGGCGCGCATCGGCGCCTTGCGAGATCACATGAACGACACCCTGCCCAATATCGACCCGGAATTGCTCGACGTGCCGACTCTGGACAAGCTTGCCCTGCCGGATGATCTGGAACACAAACCCCGCATCCTGCTGCTCTACGGCTCGAACCGCGAACGCTCGTTCAGCCGCTTGATGAGTCAGGAAGCCGCGCGCCTGCTGGAAGAACTGGGCTGCGAAACCAGGATCTTCGACCCTTCCGGGCTGCCGTTGCCGGACGATGCGCCCGAGTCTCATCCGAAAGTGCAGGAGCTGCGCGATCTGGTGATCTGGTCTGAGGGACAGGTGTGGTGCTCGCCGGAACGTCACGGTGCCATGAGCGCGGTGTTCAAGGCGCAGATCGACTGGGTTCCGTTGAGCATGGGCGCGGTGCGGCCGACCCAGGGCAAGACGCTGGCGCTGATGCAGGTGTGCGGCGGCTCGCAGTCCTTCAACGCGGTCAACCAGATGCGCGTGCTGGGACGCTGGATGCGCATGGTCACCATCCCCAACCAGTCCTCGGTACCCAAGGCCTTTCTGGAATTCGACGAAGCTGGCCGGATGAAGCCTTCGGCCTTTTATGACCGGGTCGTGGATGTGATGGAGGAGCTGGTCAAGTTCACCTTGTTGATGCGCGGGCGTGGCAGTTATCTGGTTGATCGTTATTCGGAGCGCAAGGAATCGGCAGCGGCACTGTCGGCGCGGGTCAACCAGCGCTCGATCTGAATCGAAGGAGAGATGACCATGCCGCACCCCTACGATGTACTGGATATTCCACAAGCTCCGGGCCACCTGATCTTCACCCCGTGCCCGGGCACAAGAGGCACGAGCATTGACGAGGCGCTGGCCACACTGAAAACGGCGGGCGCGAATGCCCTCATCACCTTGATGCCGGACGCCGAACTGGCCGCCAATCAGGCCTCCGACCTTGGCGAACAGTGCGCCAAATATGGCCTAGAGTGGCTGCACCTGCCTGTTGCTGATGAGCAGGTTCCGCTGGACGACTTCGACGCCGCGTGGGTCCGCCAACGCGAGCAGATCCTCTCGCTGCTAGTCGGTAGCGGCATGCTGGCAATCCACTGCAAGGGCGGCTCCGGGCGCACCGGACTGATCGCCGCACGCATCCTGATAGAACTGGGTCTTGCTCGGGAGGCCGCCATACAACGGGTACAGGCGCTTCGACCCAAAGCCATTCAACATCCCGCTCATGTCTCCTGGCTCGCTCAGTTCGGCGACCCAAGCACATGCTGAAAACCTTTGGTTTGTTCGCACTCACTGCGCTGGCGGAGATCGTCGGTTGCTACCTGCCCTACCTGTGGCTGAGACAAGGCAAAAGCGTCTGGCTGCTGGTGCCTGCGGCGGCATCGCTGGTGCTCTTCGCCTGGCTGCTTTCGCTGCATCCGACGTCAGCGGGACGGGTGTATGCAGCCTACGGCGGCGTCTACATCGGCGCGGCCATCATCTGGCTATGGCTTGTGGACGGCATCCGGCCTACCGGCTGGGACCTGCTGGGTTCGGCAGTCGCGCTTGTCGGCATGGCCATCATCATGTTTGCGCCTCGGGGCGCCTGATCTACGGGAATCAAAACGATGACGATCAAGGTAGGCATCAATGGCTTCGGCCGAATCGGGCGCCTGGCACTGCGCGCTGCCTGGGACTGGCCCGAGCTGGATTTCATTCGCATCAACGATCCGGCCGGTGACGCGGCGACCCACGCACACCTCTTGAATTTCGATTCGGTACACGGCCGCTGGCAGCACGAAGCGAGCAGTGGAGGCGATTGCGTTGTGATCGCAGGCAAGCGAATCCAGGTGACCGCAAACAAGGCCATCGCAGACACAGATTGGTCAGACTGCGATCTGGTGATCGAGGCCAGCGGAAAGATGAAGACCGTCGCGGTGCTGCAAGGCTATCTGGATCAGGGCGTTAAACGCGTGGTCGTCAGCGCGCCCATCAAGGAGGCCGGTGCGCTCAACATCGTCATGGGCGTCAACGACGAGCTATTCGACCCAGCCCAACATCGCATCGTCACCGCCGCATCCTGCACCACCAATTGCTTGGCGCCGGTGGTCAAGGTGATCCATGAGCACCTCGGCATTGGCCACGGCTCGATCACCACCATTCACGACCTGACCAACACTCAAAGCATCCTCGATCAGCCGCACAAGGACCTGCGCCGCGCCCGCGCATCCGGCATGAGCCTGATACCGACCACCACGGGCTCGGCCACTGCGATCGCGGAGATCTTCCCCGAGCTGCGCGGCAAGCTCAATGGGCATGCCGTGCGCGTCCCGCTGGCCAATGCCTCGCTGACCGACTGCGTATTCGAGGTCGAGCGCAGCACGTCCGTCGATGAGGTCAATCAGCTGCTGAAGGCTGCCGCGAGCGAAGGTCCGCTGAAGGGCATTCTCGGCTACGAAGAGCGGCCGCTGGTTTCCATCGATTACCGGACCGATCCGCGTTCCTCGATCATCGATGCGCTGTCGACGATGGTGGTGAACGGCACCCAGGTGAAGCTCTATGCCTGGTACGACAACGAGTGGGGCTACGCCAACCGCACCGTAGAGCTGGCGCGAAAGGTTGGCCTCGCCGACTGAGTTAACCCTCTCGGCCCGCCCGTGACGCCATCCTGAGAACTTCCGATGGTGACACGGGCGAGATTCACTTGCCCCTCATCGGTTGCGCCGGTCTGCTCGGACTGCATCAACTCACCACGGACTCGACCATGCACGCCCTCTCCCGCCTCGCCCCGGAAGTCCGCCAGTACCTGGTCGTGACCGCGAACTACTGGGCTTTCACTCTCACAGACGGTGCCCTGCGCATGCTGGTGGTGCTGCACTTCCACCAGCTGGGTTATGCCCCTCTGCAGATCGCCATGCTGTTTCTCTTCTACGAGATCTTCGGGGTCGTCACCAATCTCGTGGGGGGCTGGCTGGGTGCGCGGCTGGGCCTGAACAGAACCATGAACATTGGCCTTGCGCTGCAAGTGGTAGCGCTACTGCTGCTCACAGTGCCCAGCCACTGGCTCATCGTTCCCTGGGTGATGGCGGCCCAGGCGATGTCCGGTATCGCCAAGGACCTCAACAAGATGAGCGCCAAAAGCTCGATCAAATTGCTGGTCCCAGCTGGTGCCCAAGGCACGCTCTATAAGTGGGTGGCGCTGCTTACAGGCTCTAAAAACGCGCTTAAGGGTGTCGGCTTCTTTCTGGGCGGCGTGCTGCTGGTGTGGCTGGAGTTCCGCGGCGCTGTGCTGGCGATGGCCGCCCTTCTGACCCTGGTTTGGATAGCGAGCCTGATGCTGTTGAAGAAGGATCTCGGGAAGGCAAAAGCAAAGCCGAAGTTCAAGGAGATTCTGTCCAAGAGCCGGGCCATCAACATTCTCTCGGCGGCAAGGCTGTTTCTCTTCGGCGCACGTGATGTCTGGTTCGTGGTCGCGCTACCGGTTTATCTGGCGAGCACCTTTGGCTGGGATCACTGGCGCGTCGGTGCATTTCTGGCTGCCTGGATCATCGGTTACGGCATCGTGCAATCGTTCGCGCCACTGTTCACCGGCCGCGCAAAGGGACAGGTACCCGATGGTCGTGCCGCGCTGATATGGGCGCTGCTCCTTGCTGGTTTGCCCGCTGCGATTGCGTTGGGCCTGGACACCCAACTGTCTGCACACTGGGTTTTGCTGGGCGGGCTGATGCTATTCGGCGTGTTGTTCGCAGTGAACTCATCGCTGCATAGCTACCTGATCGTCTCCTACGCCAAGGAAGACGGCGTATCGCTCGATGTGGGCTTCTACTACATGTCGAACGCCATGGGCCGGCTGCTCGGCACCATGCTCTCCGGATGGATTTTCCAGGCTTATGGACTTCAGGCCTGCCTGTGGGTGTCCAGCGCCTTCGTGCTATTGGCCGCAATCATTTCCGTCGGCCTACCCCGGCATCAGCCCGGGACAGACACCTAGAGCACCAAGACAAGCAAGCAGAAGCCAGCCGACGCAATCGTTCGTAGCGACGTCTTGCTAACGTAATGGCCGCCTTGATTTACGAACCGCTCGGTCCATAATCTAGACATGACCCGCGGCCGCCCGAGAAACTTCGACCCCGACCTTGTGCTGGAAAGTGCCATGCAGCTTTTCTGGAGCAAGGGCTATGAGGCTACGAGCCTGCAGGATTTGCTCGATGCGACCGGGCTTTCCAAAAGCAGCCTGTACGAAAGTTTTGGTAATAAGCAGCAGGTCTTCGAGGCCGCATTTACCCGCTACTTCAACCTTCGCGCGCAGCTGATGAGCGAGCGGCTGGCGCGGGCATCATCGCCCCTGGCATTCATTCATGACTGTCTGCTGTCGGTGCTGGATGACGCTGAATCAGGTACGCCCCGCGGCTGCATGCTGGTCAATGTCGCCAACGAGTTCTCCACCGGACATCCGGTATTCCAGCCTCTCATTGAGCTCGCCACGCAGCGCTTTCGGGATGTGTTCGAGCAGGCCTTCGCTCAGGCACAGGGCAGTGCCGAGATGTCTGCCGAAAAACCGCCTGCGCATTGGGCTCTGTACATGCACTGCGCAATGAGCGGGCTGCGTACCCAGAGCAAGTCCGGCCTTGCTCGCCACGATCTTTCGCAGGTGATCGCGCTCATCATGGCCAGTCTGCGTTGATTCTTCATCCCAGTGGACCGAAGGCGTCCAGTCACAGTAGAGGGTGCTCATGATCAAGGCTGTCGCGTTCGACATTTACGGAACGCTCATCGATACCCAGGCAGTGCTGGGCAAACTGACCGAGCTTGTCGGTGACTCCGCTGCGGCAATCTCAGCTCTGTGGCGTCAGAAACAGCTGGAATACAGTTTTCGGCGTGGTCTGATGCGCGATTACTGCGACTTTTCAGTGTGCACGCGCGATGCGCTGGTCTACGCAACTCATCAACACGGGCAAGCCTTAGGTGAGCCAGAGATCGCTCGGATGATGCAGGCGTACGCCGAGTTGGACGCCTTCGTAGATGTTGAAATCAGCCTGCAGCAGCTCGCTGTCGAAGGTTTTGCTCTCTATGCCTTCTCTAACGGAAGCCGGCAGGCCGTGGAAGGTTTGCTGCGACGCGCGGGTATTCGCGACGCTTTTGCAGCGGTGGTGAGTGTTGAAGACGTCCAATCGTTCAAGCCCGCGCCAGAGGTTTATGCTCATTTGTGCGACATCGTGGGGGAGCCGGCCGAGCACATCTGTCTGGTCTCGGGGAATCCGTTCGATGTGCTCGGTGCGGCTCACGCGGGGCTGAAGACAGCCTGGCTTCGCCGGGATCCGGGCGTGCAATTCGACCCTTGGGGTGTCGAGCCGAACGCTACGTTGAAGACACTGGATGAGCTGCCGAGCCACCTGCGCGCTATCTCCAACGCTGCGCCCGGTGACGCCGGCCAACCACACACCGAGGAGTAGCCACGCCATGCACGCCACGCTTCCACTCCTGAATAGCCTGGACTTTCCGCCAATCCGCAGAGGGGCCCTCGAAGCGCTGCAGGTCAACCTCACCTATCGCTGCAATCAGCGCTGCCTGCACTGTCACGTAAACGCAGGGCCGACCCGGACCGAGGCGATGACCGATGAAAGCCTCAGCCTTCTGCATGAAGTGATTGACGCGCATCCCGTGCAAACCCTCGACCTCACGGGTGGCGCACCAGAGATGCACCCGCGGTTTCGGGAGATCGTCACGCATGCGCGCCGTGAAGGGCTGCGGGTCATCGACCGCTGCAACCTGACGATCCTGAGCGAGCCGGGTTACGACGATCTGGCACAGTTTCTCGCCGATCAGGGCGTCGAAGTCAGTGCATCCCTGCCCTGTTACTCACGCGAAAATGTCGACAAGCAACGCGGGGATGGGGTCTTCGAGGCCAGCATCGCGGGCCTGCAAAAGCTTAACAAGCTCGGCTACGGCGTCGAAGGCAGCGGCCTGGTGTTGAATCTCGTCTACAACCCTCAGGGCCCCAGCCTGCCACCGCCTCAAGCCCAACTGGAAGCCGACTACAAGGCGCATCTCGACGAGGATTTCGGGGTAGCGTTCAATCATCTGCTCACCATCACCAATCAGCCCATTGCTCGCTTCGGTAGCACCCTGATCAGCAAGGGGCAATTTGCCGGTTACATGCAATTGCTGCGCGACAGCTATCGACCAGCCAACCTGGATGCCGTGATGTGCCGAAGCCTGGTCAGTGTCGACTGGCAGGGCTTTCTTTATGACTGCGACTTCAACCAGATGCTTGAGCTGCCCATGGCAAACCCGGGGCTGATCGGGCGTGACCGCCCTCACCTGCGTGATCTGTTGCGTACCGACACCCTCGAAGGCAATCCCATCGTCACGCGCGACCATTGCTACGCCTGCACCGCCGGGCAAGGCTCAAGTTGCGGCGGTAGCCTGATCGAATAAGGATGTCTGCATGGAAACTGGCAGCTGGATGGGCGTGTTTTTCTGGGGTTTTCTGGTGATGTACGGCGTGGCGATGCTGGCCTTGTCGCCACGCTCGGTGACGCTTGGCGGGTTTTTCGAGGGGCAGGACCGCCAGGGCCGTAACGTAGCCCCCTGGCTGCTGACCTCCAGCATTTTCATCAGTTGGATCTTCGCCAAATCAGTTACAAATGCGGCCAATCTTGGCGCCAGCTATGGGCTGGTTGGCGGGTTGGCTTATGCAACCTACTGGTTGTCGATTCCGCTGACGGGTTTCGTCATCTATCGCTTGCGTCGACGCTTTGCGGCCGAGGGGCTGGTGAGTCTCCTGTCGAGCCATTACGGCCACGCCGCGGCGCTGGCCTTTTCTGCAGCGATCCTGATTCGCCTTTTCAACGAGGTATGGAGTAACACGGCGGTGGTAGGCGGCTATTACGGGGCATCCGGCAGCGCCGAGTTCATCGGCGCTGCCTTGCTGTTTACCCTGGTCACGCTCGGCTACAGCCTGCGCGGCGGCCTGCGCAGCTCGATCCTGACCGACGCGGCACAGATGGCAATCTTCATCGTGGCGCTGGTCTGGGTGCTGGGCCTGGTGCTTCCACAACACTCGGCAGCTGAACTGGCGAGCACCAGTCGCTGGTCGATGGACGCCGGTGTCGACCTGCTACTTGTTGCCGGTTTGCAGGCGCTGAGCTACGGCTTCCACGACCCGGTACTGACTGATCGCGGCTTCATCAGCGAAGAGCGCACAATGCGACGTGCATTCCTGGTCGCCGGCGTACTGGGCTTTATCGCCATTCTCGCGTTCAGCCTGATCGGCGTGCATGCCCAGCTGAGCGGGCTGGCTGCGTCGGACAACGTTCCGGCTGCGTTGGCGAAAACCATGGGCATCGGCGCGCTGATGGTGATGACAGTGGTGATGGTATCCGCGGCCGGCTCTACGCTGGACTCGACATTTTCCAGCCTTGCGAAGCTGGTTGGTCGCGAGTTGCCTTTGCTGGCCGGACGCGATCTCGGGACCCGGGCGATCGGTCTGGGGATGGGCGCAATGATCCTGTTCGCCCTGCTGGGCAACCTGCCGATGATCGCCGGGACGGACATTCTCACGGCCACCACCATCAGCGGCACAATGGTCATTGGGCTCGCTCCGGTGTTTATCCTTCACGGCCTGACGCAAGCGACGCGCCTGGGCTTCCACTTGAGTTTCTGGACCGGCCTTGGCCTCGGGATCGCGCTGACACTGGACTGGATTCCGCAAGCCTGGGCCATCGGCGACGGCAAATACGCGCTTCTGCTGGGTACCAACTTCTACGGTTTGCTGCTTTGCACCCTGGGTTATCTGTTGCCCGGTTATCTGCTGCGGCGCAGCCCGCGGGCACCCTGTTGATATGCGCGGATGCACTGCTCCCGGCGACTTCTCGAACCGAGGGGATGCGCCTCTATCAACGGAGTTGCACGGATGAATAGCCGAAAAATTGCGCTGGTGATCCTGATACTGGTGCTGCTGGCCGCGTTCTTCCTGTTCGATATTGGCCAGTACTTCAATCTTGACGCCATCAAGTCGCAACAAACGTCTCTCGATGCACAAGTGGCTGCGCAGCCGTGGGTCGCCGCGGGCGTCTTCTTCGTCGTCTATGTACTGGTTACCGCACTTTCACTGCCCGGCGCGGCGCTGATGACGCTCGTGGGTGGTGCACTGTTCGGTCTGGCCGGGGGGACCGCGCTGGCATCCGTCGCGTCAACCCTCGGCGCGACGCTGGCCATGCTGCTCAGTCGCTACCTGTTGCGTGGCTGGGTGCAGTCGCGCTTCCGCCATCGCCTGGGCAGGATCGACGAGGGTGTTGAGCGAGAAGGCCCCAGTTATCTGTTCGCCTTGCGGCTGGTGCCGGTATTTCCATTCTTCCTGATCAATCTGGCGATGGGCCTGACCAGCCTACCGGCGCGCACTTTCTGGTGGGTCAGCCAGCTGGGCATGCTGCCGGGCACGCTGGTGTATGTGAATGCCGGCAGAGAATTAGGGCAGTTGGAATCGCTGGGCGGCATTCTTTCACCCGGCCTGATCGGTGCCTTCGTCATGCTGGGCCTGCTGCCATTCCTTTCGCGAAAGACACTGGAGTGGGTCAAGGCCCGCAAGGTCTACAGCGCCTGGAAAAAGCCGCGGCGCTTCGATCGCAATCTCGTGGTCATCGGCGCGGGGTCTGGTGGCCTGGTCAGCGCTTATATTGCTGCAGCCGTCAAAGCCAAGGTCACGCTGATCGAGAAGCACAAGATGGGCGGCGATTGCCTGAACACGGGCTGCGTCCCATCGAAAGCACTGATCCGCTCGGCAAAGCTGGCCCATGACCTGAAGAAAGCCGAGCGGCTGGGCTTCAGGGCAGTCGCTGGAGAAGTGGATTTCGCCGCAGTGATGGAGCGCATTCAGCAGGTAGTAGCCAAGATCGAGCCGCACGACTCGGTCGAGCGGTATACGAAACTCGGCGTCGAGGTGATCGAGGGCGAAGCGCGCATCACGTCGCCGTGGTCGGTGGAGGTCAATGGTCAACGCCTGACCACACGCGCCATCGTGATCGCGACCGGCGCCCGTCCCACAGTGCCCGACATCCCAGGAATCGATCGGGTGGCGCCGCTGACCTCGGACACCCTATGGGGCTTGCGCGAGCAACCCAAGCGTCTGTTGGTACTAGGCGGCGGGCCGATTGGCTGCGAACTGGCGCAGGCCTTTCAACGGCTCGGCTCGGTAGTCACTCTGATACAGCGCAACGAGCGGCTACTGCCGCGAGAGGACGATGAGGCCAGCGCAGCCGTCCTAGCCGGGCTTCATGCAGATGGCGTTGACGTGCGCTTGCAGCACACTGCCACGCGCTTCGAGGTGGTCGATGGCCAGAGGCGGCTCGTCTGCAACGACCTCGCTAATCACGCTGAAGTTGGCTTCGATTTCGATCAGGTGCTAGTGGCCCTGGGCCGTACCGCCAATGTCGAGGGTTTCGGTGTTCAGGAACTGGGCCTGGAAGTACGGGGCAATGGCACCCTTGCGTGCGACGATTCCCTAGCCACCCGCTTCCCCAATGTCTTCGTCGTGGGGGATGTGACTGGCCCGTTCCAATTCACTCATGTTTCGGCGCATCAGGCCTGGTATGGCGCGGTCAACGGCCTGTTCGGCAGTATCAAACGTTTCAAGGTCGATTACCGCGTCATTCCCAGGGCGACCTTTACCGACCCGGAAGTGGCGGATGTCGGCCTCAACGAGCGCGAAGCCAAAGCACAGGGCGTCGCCTATGAAGTGACCCGCTTTGCCATGGATGAGCTTGATCGCGCCATCGCTGACGACAACGCCCAAGGGTACATCAAGGTACTGACTGTTCCGGGGAAAGACCGGATTCTCGGCGTAACCATCGTCGGCGAGCATGCGGGCGACCTGATCATCGAATACGTGTCGGCAATAAAACACGGCCTGGGCTTGAACAAGATCCTCGGCACCATTCACATCTATCCGACGCTGGCTGAAGCGAACAAATACGCCGCAGGCGAGTGGAAGCGGGCCCATGCCCCGGCCCGGTTATTGAGCTGGGTCGCGCGCTTTCATCGTTGGCGCCTTGGCTGACCCTGGCCGCTTGAGACATATGATCCATTACCTGGACGCTCGGCCTACCGGCCAGTCCGAAACCATCAACCGAGCCAAACGATGAGCGCAGAACAGAAGCTGTCGAATCACCCCGCCTTGGTGCTGGTCTGCAAACGGCCCGCACTTGGCTACGGCAAACAACGGCTGGCGGCTCAGGTTGGGGCGGAGTCGGCACTGCAGATCGCTGAACACCTCCTCGATTGCGCCCTGGAAGACCTCAACGACTGGCCCGGCGCTGTCGTGATTGCCCCAGACCATCCTGACGCTTGTGGCTGGGCGCAGCAGCAGGCGCCGCACGCCTTTTGTCTGGCCCAACAAAACGGAAACCTGGGGGACCGTTTGAACGCGCTGGATCGTGGTCTGCGTGATCGCGGTCATCACGCGCTGGCATTCATCGGCAGTGACGCGCCGGCCCTGACGCAAGCTGACTACCAGCGCGTGCGGACCGCACTGCACAGTTATGACACCGTGCTGATCCGAGCACGAGACGGCGGAGTGACCTTGATGGCCTCCAACCGCCCCTGGCCCGATCTGACAGACCTGCCGTGGAGTACTCCCCGCCTCGGCGACGCGCTTGCGAACGTCTGCCTTGGTGAAGGTCACTCCGTGGAATGGTGCGGGCAATGCTTCGATATCGACGAGCAGGCTGACCTCTCTTTCGCGAGGCAGCAGCTTGCAGACGATCCCCGCCCTGCCCGTCGCGCCTTGATGGCGTTGCTGGATAGGCAGGGCGACCACTCGGTATGACAGTCGCATTCGAAGTCAGCGTGATCATTCCCTGCTGGAAGGATGAAGCCCCGCTGAAGCGACTGCTCACCAACCTGCGCCAGGCCGAAACGGAAGAGGACGCGTTACTGCAGATCATCGTGGTAGACGCTGCGCCCAGTGAACACTGCCAGCTGCTGTGCCAACGCTTCGGCGCGCTCTGGTCCCCCGCCACTCCTTCACGCGGAGATCAGCTGCGTCAGGGCGCATCGCTGGCCGAACATCAGGTGTTCTGGTTTCTCCATGCCGATGCACACATCGAGCGCCATGCGCTGGCGGGTATTCGCAGCGCTATCGATGCAAACGCCGCCGGTGGCTATTTCGCCTTTCGTTTCATCGACTCGCATGACTGGCAGGGCCGGTTGATCGAGCGTCTGGTCGCCTTACGCAACAGGGTCGGCGTGCCCTACGGAGACCAGGGCATCTTTGCCCGGCGCGACGCCTACTTCCATGCCGGGCAGCACGCCGCCTGGCCGCTGTTCGAGGAGGTGCCACTGGTGAAAGGTCTGCGCAGGCTGGGACCGTTGTGCCGCGTCGATAGCGGACTAGGGGTCAGCGCCCGCCGCTGGAAACGCGATGGCTGGTGGCGGCGCTCGCTGCGCAATCGCCTGCTTGCAGTGGGCTTCATGCTCAAGATTTCGCCTTTCAGGCTGGCGAAGCTTTACAGCGGATCGTCCAGCTCGCCCAAATCTGCAGACGAAGGCACCGCGAAAAAAAGCCCATGAAAACACTCTTCCTCTGGACGCTGCTTGCTCTGAGCGGTTGGGCGCAAGCGGCGTCGTTCGATCATAGCCATCATGACTGGAGCATCCTGCTGGAGCGTCATGTGCAGTGGACCCGGAGTGGAGTGACCAGCGAAGTCGACTACCCGGCCTTTGCAAAGGATCGCACCGAGCTCGATGCCTATTTGCTGCAGCTCTCCTCGGTCAGCCGAGCGCAGTTCGAGCAATGGTCACGAGATGAACGTCTGGCCTTCCTGATCAATGCATACAACGCGTTCACCGTGCAGCTGATTCTGGATCATTACCCAATAGAGTCGATCAAGGAGATCGGCAATCTGTTCCGCTCGCCATGGAAGCGTCGCTTCATTTCGCTACTGGATGAGACGCTAAGTCTCGACGACGTCGAACATGGGCTGATCCGCCAACCCGGCCGCTACGATGAGCCGCGCATTCATTTCGTCGTCAACTGTGCCTCGCTGGGCTGCCCTGCCCTGCGCCCAAGCGCTTTGACGGCAGTGCAATTGGATGAACAGCTGAACGATAGCCTTGAACGCTTCCTTAGAGACCGCCAACGCAACCGCTTCGATCCTCGCGCCAATCGACTTGAAGTGTCGAGAATCTTCGACTGGTACGCAGTGGACTTCGAGCGCAAAGCGGGTTCTGTTTGGCGCTATCTGGCGGATCGGGCGCTATGGTTAAGCGACGATCCTGCTCAGCAGCAGCGTATTCGCGATGGCGTCGAGCTTGAGTTTCTCGACTATGACTGGCGTTTGAACGAGGCGCGCTGAAGCGAAAGCCTCGAACCTAGCATGCAGGCGCCGCCGGAAACGGCATCGGCAGAAATCGCGGAGGCCGACCTGCGACCACCGCGATTATCGACGGCTTATTCCGCTGTGCTTAGCACGCCACGTTTGATCTGGTCTCGCTCGATGGATTCGAACAGCGCCTTGAAGTTGCCTTCACCAAATCCGCTATCGCCCTTGCGCTGAATGAACTCGAAGAAGACCGGGCCCAGCACGGTGCCGGAAAAGATCTGCAGCAGCAGGCGCTGCTCACCGTCTTCCAGCGCGCCGTCCAGCAAAATGCCCCGCGACTTTAACTCTTCCACTGGCTCGCCATGGCCGGGCAGCCGGCCCTCGAGCATTTCGTAGTAGGTCTCGGGCGGTGCAGTCATGAATACCGTGCCGCCAGCCTTCAGCTTGTCCCAGGTCTCGATCAGGTTGTCGGTGAGGAAGGCAACGTGCTGAATCCCCTCACCGTTGAACTGCATAAGGAACTCCTCGATCTGGCCAGCGCCTTTCGATGATTCCTCATTGAGCGGGATGCGGATCATGCCGTCCGGGGCGGTCATGGCCTTGGACGTCAAGCCGGTGTATTCGCCCTTGATATCGAAGTAGCGGATCTCACGGAAATTGAACAGCTTCTCGTAGAAGTCCGCCCAGTAGGCCATGCGCCCGCGGTACACGTTGTGGGTCAGGTGATCGATGATCTTCAGCCCGGCGCCGACAGGATGACGGTCGACACCTTCGAGGAAGACAAAGTCGATGTCGTAGATCGAGCTGCCTTCACCGAAGCGATCGATCAGATACAACGGTGCACCGCCGATGCCCTTGATGGCGGGCAGCCGTAGTTCCATCGGCCCGGTGGGCAGTTCGATCGCCTGGGCGCCCAGTTCCAGCGCGCGAGAATAGGCTTTCTGCGCATCCCTCACACGAAACGCCATGCCACAAACGGACGGCCCATGTTCGGCGGCGAAGTAGGCAGGCAGGCCTTTGGCTTCACGGTTGACGATGGCGTTGATCTCGCCCTGACGATACAGCGCGACGTCTTTCGAACGGTGGTTGGCTACGTGGGTGAAGCCCATGCTTTCCAGAACGGGCTCGATGACATTAGGTGTGGGCGAGGCGAATTCGATGAACTCGAAGCCCATGAGGCCCATTGGGTTTTCATACAGGTCGGCCATGATTGGCTCCTTGGAATAACGGTACGTAGACGAGTTAGCAGTTACCGATGCTCAACTCGGCGGCGCACAGGAAATCCCGCGGACGCTGCGACCGAGGTGGTCGCCAAGGGTCAATCGAAAGCCAAGAGTCTTCATGTCAGCGGCTCACACGGCCTGACCGTAGCCGCGCGAATAGGCGTGGGCTTCTGCATGCACACAGAGAGAAGGTGCATGGAAGGATAAGCAGAAGCCGGGGAAGACCAGTTGTTCCATCGTCATTGCCACGCTGAGGTCATGTCGCGCTCGAAGATCGGCGCGCTATTGTTTTTGCGTAATCAGATTACGTTTAGGGGAATTTGCGCGAGTGCCTCTCCGGTGTCAAGCATTGCCCTAGGACCGCGATGCTTACCGGCAACCAACCATAAAGGGCTATCGGAGCCCATTCCGTTCATCCGTCACCTAGAACGAACAAGCAAGCGCCGTTGCCGAACCTTACACACCAGTGAGGTTAGCCATGAACAGCACCGAATCCAAACCGGACGAAGATATGACTTCGCCGGATTATGACGAATACGGCGACGAGCCAAATTCTGCTGATACTTCAAGCACCGATGAACGCGAGGACCTGGACGAAAGTCCGCTCGGTTGAATGCCGTTCACCACCCTTCCCACACAGATAGATGAGTAGACGACCATGAATCGACTTTTCGACAAGACTGCACCACAGAACGTACATGGCTGGGAGCGCACCGCTTCGGTTGCCGGCGGCTTGATGCTACTTGGCAAGGGCCTACGCCGCGGCGGCCTCAGCGGCATGTTGCAGCTAGCCATGGGCGGAATGGCGTTAGCACGCGAAATGAGCGGCCGCTGTGAGGCCAAGCGCATCCTGACCGAAGGCGAACAGCAGGCGCACCATCAGAACCTGGCGGACAAACAGCGCTACAGCCACATGCCAATGGATTCCGAGGTGCATAGCCCGGACTTCTCCGAGCCTGAAGTCACCCTTCCAGACGCGACGCCCATGGGTCATGAAACCCACCCCGGTGAGCGTCGCATTTAAGCTGAAACACGGCTGCACTCAGGCGCCATGATCCGCCTCTGCAGTGCAGCCTTAGACAACATACAGCAAACATTTGATTGAGGCGCGAAGCCAGCGATTCGCCGGATCCGGTTAACAATCCCGGTCCCTTTTAGACGGCTCTGCTGCCTTGCAGCCTTGACCCCGCAAATCTGCCGCCGAACGGCAATTGCCGTTTATTTGACTCCGTGGTATCAATGCGCCGTGATTTTGTCACACCTCGAAACATCCTCAGGAAGAACATCGATGGACATCATAAAGGCAGACACCGAAAACACCGAGCAATGGGGAGTCGTCTACTCCTACGGCAGCGTGTTGGCGGTATTTGAAAACGAGCAGGACGCTCAGAACGAAGCCTTAGGCTTCGGCGGTGCGGTTGTGCAATTGGCGAAAACGCTTTGGAATACCATAAGCGAACCCGGTGCACTCGTATCGAACGGGGATAACGCTCGGCTCGTATAGCGCAGCGATCAAGCCAGATGGATGCCGAGTGGCGCGGCATCCGCTGGCTGTCGATGACATGAACATATTCTGTTCTGAATGGAGCTGTGCTTGATCAAGCCCCATGCCACATTGGTTTAGAGCGTGGCCAGCGCCCCTCTACTGAAACAGCCCAAGCCCCGCACCAATGTTCAGTTCTGTTTCAACGGCTTATTGCTGAGCCTGCTGAAGCATCCCGCTGCCTGAATGAATCGACTCGATCCGCGGGATCATTTTCTGCTGCTGAATAATGATGTCCAGCACACGACTCGGCTGCACTTCGATATCGTCGAAGGTGAGCAACTGACCCGGCTCGACAGCCCTTTTCAAAACGGTATTTCTCAGCAGGCCGATGGGCACATGGTTGAGTTCATCGACTAGCCTGACCGCTTCGCCACGCACGTCGAAACCACCGATACCACGGCTGATCATGTCGCCAGCTTTCATCTCACGCTTGGCGATAGCGGCAACACCCAATGTTGGCGTCACGGAGTTGTTCAACAACACCCCGCCACCGGCCAGCACCCGACGCACCGTCTTGCCGACTTCGAGCGAGCACAGGTGGAAGGGTCGGGTCAGCACATAGTAAGGGCCAGCGCCCATCTTGAAGTATTCGATTGCCGGCGCCTGATCCTCATCGTGTCGACAGACCAGAAATACACCGCCGGCCGAATAGCCGCTTGGCAACACATAATCGACGATGGGCTGACCGATCCCTTCGGCAATCAAGCCTAGTGCGTTGCCGCTGACGTTCAGATCCGTCGAAGCGACACCTTCGAGGCCACGCCTGGAGATCGTCGCGCCGAATCCATTACCCACCACAGCCTGCTCGATCTGCACCTTGGTGCCATCGGTGAACGAGGTGGTCTGTTCAATACTGGTGCCCTGACGCTTGGACCAGTAGGCCATGTCTTCGCGGCTCGGGTTGTGGTTCAGGTAACCCTTCATGTTGCCGTAGACAAGCGGCTGGAAGCCCATGAGCAACGCATCTTCACGCAGCGCCGCCAGGGATCCCGGCTGATCGCCTTCTGCTTCGGTCAGCAGGCCTTTGCCGGAAAGGTAGGAGCCGGTGGTTATCTGAAGCTCGGCATTGATGGTGACGACCGGAATCCCGGCTTCGAACGCACGCTCGATGACTTCCGTCCCGAAAAACACATCGCCCGTGCACTCGACGATTATGTCCGAATGCTCCAGCAGGTCATCGATGGAATTGGTCAACGCATCCCTGGCCGGGAAGTCGCGCATGGAGTCGATGCGTCTGCGGGTAAGGACGCGACTGATTGCCATGTCCTTGTAGTGCTGCATGATCAGGCGGACAAAGCAGTGCGAAATCATCCCTGTACCCGACACGCCGACTCTCTTGATTACTGCGTCCGTCATCACTAAATCCCTTAGTACTGTTGTGGCCCTAAGACCGTAACATTTAGAAAAATTTTACGACTCGACCGTTCGGTCTAATCAGATCTGGCTAACCGCTTGAGATACGTTCCGCTGTGCCGACTCGTCTCCGATGCTGAAGGGGTAAGCCCTGAACGGAACCCTGCTCGGCGCCGGTCCACAGGGCGCCGTTGGCACATCGCTCATACGGCGGATCACATGATTGAGCTCTTCACGCCAGTGCTTGGGGCGAATGCCGAACGTTGTCTCGATCAATGTGCAGTCCAGCACCGACCAGGCAGGCCGCATGGCTGCGCGCGGCAGTCGCTCACTGGGAACCGGTAGAACACGTGGAGCCTTGTCGATAAGCCCAGCCTGCTCTGCCTCCCGGAAGATCTCGGTCGCAAACTCAGCCCAACTGCACCAGGACGAACCGCTGTAGTGGTACAGCCCCCACCGAAGGTCACCGTCGCGGCAATAGCGCAGCGCGAGCTCGATGAATACCCGCGCGACACTGCGAGCACGCGTCGGGCAGCCGACCTGATCGCTGACAACCGAAATTTGCTCGGTCTTGCTTCCCAGATTCAGCATGGTCCTGACGAAGTTGTTGCCCCGCTCGCCGTAGATCCAGCTGGTCCGCAGGATCAGGTAGCGGTCCAGCGTCTGGCTGATAGCCGCCTCGCCGGCCAGGCGGGTCGTGCCGTAGACGCTGTTGGGCATCGGCTGATCGGTCTCACGATAGGGCGCTGTCCCGTCACCGGAGAAAACGTACTCGCTGGACAGGTGAAATAACGGGATGCCGAACTGCTTCGCAGCGATCGCCAGATTGGCGGCACCGTCGCGGTTTACCGCTTCGGCCTGCGCCACTTCCGCTTCGGCGTGATCCAGGTTGGTATAGGCCGCAGCGTTGATAATCAGGGCGGGCTTGTAATGCTCGATGGCCTCACGAATCTGCGTCGCCGAAGTGATGTCCAGCACTTGCCTCGTCAGCCCTATCGCTTCCAAGCCAAAGCTTGCAGCCTGGTTGAGGATGCAGTTACCCACTTGCCCACCGGAACCACAAACCAGCACCCGCATATTGGTGCGATCAGCCTTTGGGATCTTGTCCTCAAGCGTCGACGCTTCCACGGCTGGCGATGTCTCGACGGGTTTCACCTGAACGGCATCATCAGGCTTCTGACTCGACGGCTCCGGGCTCAATACCCGATAGGTCACACCGAGTGCTTCGACTGGGGCGTCCGCAGACTCCGGAGTCGGCTTGAAGCGGAAGCTCTCAAGCAGACCTTTGAAAACAATTCGGGATTTATGCGTCTGCCCCGCTTTGAACATCCGTACCGCAAGGATCAGACGCGACAGGAACACCGTTACCACGCGCCGACGGCTGTGGTAGCGACGCGCGATGAAGAGCTCGTTACGCACGAAATGACGGTGAAGAGCCGTTCGATTCGGATCGACCTCACGCTGGATACTGATCGAGCCACTGACCTTGCGCAGATGCCAAACCTTACTCGACGCAACCAGATAGCCGGGTGCGTCCTGACTGATTCGCATCGTGTACTCAGTGTCATCGCCCCACATGAACATCGGAGCCAGCGGCAGCCCATGGCGCTTCAGCGAAGATCGCGGAACAAGGATCGACACGTAGGTTGCAGGACGCACCGGGATCACACCCAGATCGAGCAGCAGCGGCCAGTTTTCGTAATCGACTTCATTCGTACGTGTATCGACGCTAGGCACGTTGGTCAGCAGGCCATCTTCGGTATAGGCCCGAGATAGAAGGAAGGAATACGGATGGCTCTTGGCCTGCAACCTGTCACCAGCATTGAGCAGTTCTTCCAGGGCATTCGGCTCCGGAATCACGTCGTCGTCCATCATCCAGATGTAGTCGGCGCCCTGCTGGTAGGCAATCCGGAAGCCGGCACTGAAGCCGCCCGACGCACCTGTGTTATGCGACAGGACGTACACTTTCAGGTTCGGGATCTGAGATTGCAGGAGCATCTCTTCGGTGCCGTCATTGCTGGCGTTATCGACAACGATGATCCCGGCGCAGGGGCGCGTCTGGGCGTTTATCCCGTCCAGGCAGCGCTTCAGCAAATCCTTGCGTTTGTACGACAGTACGACTGCGTATATCTGGTCCATTGCGGCGCTCGGCACTCGATCAGGTAGGCGGGAATACACTCAGGCAGTCAGGTGCCTGAACTCTGCAGCGCGTCTAGCGCGCCACATGGGCCGTCATGTGCATTGGCCATGACGCACTGCTCTGACCGAGGAACTTCGGAAGGGTTCAGCAACTTGCAACGAAATATGACAACTCTTCTTATCGCCCTCCAGAGCAGTGTTTTCGGGCTCTCGAGCCGAACCAGGCTAAGCCATCGGCATCGCCTGAAGCTGCATATTGAGCAGTGCTTAAGTCGTGTATGAACGCATGAAACAGCCGGTTTTTCGCATCCAGGGTTCGGCTGCGCTACTTCCAAACCGCCGAATGGGAGCCAGCAGTTCGGTATCTCGTATTAATCCAGGGCAGAGGGTGAGCGCATTCACGACAGAGCCCAGCCATCGGTAAATCTCCTCGCTCCAATTTATTGAACGCCCCACGCTTACCGCGCTCCCACACTCATCTGTCTTGATGACCCACGGGAGACACCGAATGACCCAGCAAGCGCAACACAACCGCAGCATCCGCCTCGCTTCGCGTCCGCACGGCGCGCCCACCGCCGAGAATTTCCGCCTTGAAACCGGGCCGGTACCAACCCCGGGCGACGGCGAGCTCCTGCTTCGCACCGTCTACCTCTCGCTCGACCCTTACATGCGTGGCCGGATGAGCGCAGGGCCGTCCTATGCGCCACCGCTGGAAATCGACGACGTAATGGTCGGCGGCACGGTATGTAAAGTCGTCGAGTCACGCCACCCGGACTATAAGGAAGGCGAATGGGTACTCAGCGGCAATGGCTGGCAGGACTTCGCCCTGTCCGACGGCAACGGCCTCCTCAAACTCGGCGCTGAAATGAAGCATCCTTCGCACGCACTTGGGGTGCTGGGAATGCCAGGCTTTACTGCCTACATGGGCCTGCTGGACATCGGTCAGCCCAAAGCCGGTGAGACGCTGGTGGTCGCCGCCGCAACCGGGCCGGTGGGCGCCACCGTCGGCCAGATCGGCAAGCTCAAAGGTTGCCGCGTAGTGGGCATCGCTGGAGGTTCGGAGAAATGCCGGCATGCGGTGGAGACACTGGGCTTCGACGCGTGCATCGATCACCGTGCCGACGATTTTCCAGCGCAATTGGCCAAGCAGTGCCCGGACGGTATCGATGTGTATTTCGAAAACGTCGGCGGCAAGGTCTTCGACGCCGTATTACCACTGCTCAACACCAGCGCCCGGGTTCCGGTCTGCGGCGTAGTCGCGCAATACAACAGCACCGACCTGCCGGATGGCCCGGACCGCTTGCCCTTACTGCTCGACACCCTGCTGAAGAAGCGCATGCGCATGCAGGGCTTCATCATCTTCAATGACTACGGCCACCGCTACGACGAGTTCGCCCGCGACATGAGCGCGTGGTACGCGGAGGGCAAGATCAAGTACCGCGAACAGATCGTCCAGGGCCTGGAAAATGCACCCGAGGCACTCATTGGCCTGCTCGAAGGCAAGAACTTTGGAAAGGTCGTTGTCCAGGTAGGCGAGGCTTGATTCGGCCAAGCCAACCCATGCTTGTGCGGACGCACGCCCCTATCTGCTGCTCGTGACGTCACTTCGCGAGCAGCAGGCGATTCTCGCGTTGCCAGGCTATTGCCTGGCAGCTGCGTTTAGCCTTGGGTTGATGCGCCTGACACCTCACACCGGCGCGCATCCCGGGCCTGCTGCAGATGCGGTGGCCGAACCCCGGGGATCGGCTTGGCGAGACGGATTTTCAGGAACTCTGTTACGTCCGCGTTGAGCCCACGACCTCCTCCATAAGGGAAGTTGTTGTCGTTGGTCACCAGCAAGGTGCGCGAGTCCAGCGGCAGCACGCTTTCGATGGTTACGTAGGGGAAGGTAAACGAGCGCTGGCCGTCGCCGTTCAGGTCATCCGGATCGGCGAGCTGCATGAGGTCCACCACTTCGGTCTTGCGCACGGTCCCGCCGCTTGCGACACCGCGTGTGTCGATCAAATAGATCTTCTTGAATGGAGTGCCATTGGTAGCGGTCGCGCCGTTGCGCTCGATGATCAGGAAGCGGGTCTCGTCTATTGCAGTCATGTCGCCGATGGCGTGCTCCGGTGCCTGCATACGGTAGAAAAAGACCTTGCCGGTGTAGCGCTCCTGGTCGATATCGAATTCGTTGATGCGCAGTGTGCCGGCCGGATCGCCATTGACCGTTTTCTCCAGCAGGGTATAGAGCCGATCACCACGCGGGTTGATGGCCATCCCCTCGAAGCCGCCGGAGCCACCGAGGTTCGCGGTCGCTCGCCCCGCCACCACATCCTTGTGCTGCGGCGCGTATACGCCGGACAACGAAATGGCGCTGCGCGTTACCGTGCCGGACGCGTCGGTCTTGAGCAGATAGGGGCCAAACTCGTCGCCAAACCACATTGCGCAGTTCTTGTCGCGACGTACCGACTCGATGTCCAGGTCAGCGCCGGTGAGCAGTCGCCCAAACTCGATGTCGCTAGCGACACGGGGCTTGGAGCCATCGTTGTAATAGAAGCGGTAGTCGGCCTGGATCGGCAGATCGAGCTTCTGGTTGATGTCATTGAGGGTAAGGCGCGAGGTATGAGTAAAGCGTGCCAGTGCTGCACCGCTGAGGTAGTCGCTGGCGCTGACCTTGCCGCTTCCGCCCGTGGCGGTACGGAAATCCGGGCGCACGCTATAGAGCCGCAACAGTGTATCGGCGGAGTTGCCCTGAGCACCGAAGCCGTTGTCGGTCATGAACACGAAGCTGTTCTCGTCAGCACCCGGCAGCACTGCGGAGAACCCCTGCACAGGCTGCAGATTTTCGTAAGGCGGCTGAAACGTGCCGTAGGGGTTGGCGCTGGCCATCTGGCCCGAGGTTGGACCATCAGAGAAGGTGTCGGCAGGCAACATCGCCCAACCCACCAGGATGTTGCTGGCAGCCATGACGGGCGCAGAGAAAACGGGTGGAAGGATTGCAGCGGCAATCGCCAGGACGAGCGGCTTCGGGAATCGCATGGGGCAGGATCTCCATCCGGTGGAGCCGGCACCACGCGATGCGCACGGTGCTGCGGCGTCAGACGGATACCCTAGAAACCGACTGTGTCAGGAGTATGGCGCTTGCCAAGCCAGCCGACGGAAGGCTGTCGCCGCTTCGCTGGCCCCATCGCCGCATGGTTGCGCCGCTCAGGCGACCTCATGACCTCTGGCCGCTTCGGCAAGGTGGAACCAGGTGGACGTGTCCAGCTGCAGATGCGCCCCTTGCAGTGCTTCATCGATGCGGTCCCAGCGCAGGCTGCCAAGAATCGGGACCGGACTGCCCGGCAACTTGCGCACCCAGGCAAGCGCAACCTGATTGGCTGTCGCGTCGAGCGCTTCACCCACTTCATTCAGCACGGTCTGCAACGCTAGCGCGAAACGTCCCCCGGCCATCGGGGACCATGCAAGCACCTGCAATCCCTCACTCTCCATGCCGTGCAAGCGACCGTCCCATGCGCTGGTTTGCGCCTGCAAAGACAGCTCGATCTGGTTGCAGCGTAGCGGCAGTTCACGTGCCAGGACCTGACACTGCAGCAGCTCCGCATTGGAAACGCCGAGCCAGCCGACCTTGCCACTGCTGACCAGATCATCAAGGGTCCGTGCGACTTCATGTACCCGCAGCAAGGGGTCCGGCCGGTGCAACAGAAAGCCGTCCAGACGCTCGACGCCAAGTCGCGTGAGCGTGCCCTCGACCGCTTCGACGAGATGGGTCGCCTCGGTGTTGTAATGCTTGACCTTCCACCGCGAGCGATCCTGATCGGAAGGCACGATATCGGCCTTGCCGATTAACTGGATCTGTTGGCGCAGGCCAGGGTTCAGCTTCAGCGCAGCGCCGAAATGCGCTTCGCACTCCCCGCCACCGTAGATATCGGCATGGTCGAAGCCGCTCAGGCCGCGCTCGACACAACGCTCGATAAAGCTCAGCAAGTCCTGGGGTTGTGCCAGCTCGGCGTACTGCATCAGACGCATCATGCCGAGCAATAGAGGTTGTTCGATGACCTTGTTCAAGTGATCTCCAGGATTCGTCAGTTAGTAAGGGCAGCAGCAAGATAAGCACGCTGCACCGGCAAGTCGTGTACTGACCGACTACCGGAGCGCAATGTTCGGCTACAGGCCAAGAGGTTTGCCATATCGCCCCAAATAAGGGAACCGGTCTCTTGCACCGCACCCTTCTGGGTCAATGGCGCACCTCTGCAGGCGGAACCGCACGGGATGTCTACGAGAGCCATTGGTGGGCTGAAGCCCACCCTGCGATAGGCCGCCGCTTGTGTAGGGTGGGCTTCAGCCCACCAATTATCTTGCAGCGATTCCCTTCACATTCACCCTCACCCGCCGCTGGCATGCAACCTGCTATGTCACCTGCAACGCCTGCCGACCGAATCGGCAGAGCCTCCCGGGGTCATCGACGACCATCAGCCGAACGGCACGGGACAGGGTGCGTCGGGCAACGTCGCTCGAATAACCACCCCTTAAAAATTTCAAGTACCAGGCAAAGGCGCCTGGAGCTGCCCGACAGCTCCAGGCGCCTTTTTTGTTTTTGTACGACGACGCCGTAATTCGGCATCGACGGAGGACCAGGCATGAACGCAATCGTCACCCCGATCAAGAGTGAAACGCTGGTCGTAATCGGCAACGGCATGGTGGGTCACCACTGCGTCGAACAGCTGATCGAGCGCGGCGCATTGGGCCAGTATCAGCTTCATGTCTACGGCGAAGAGCGCCAACGCGCCTACGACCGCGTGCATCTCTCCGAGTATTTCGGTGGTCGCGACGCTGACTCCCTGGCCATGTGCGACGCCGATTACTACACCAGCCACGGCGTGAACATTCACTTGGGAGTGCAAGTGCTGGAGATCGACCGCGAGCGCAAGGAAGTGGTCACCAGTGAAGGCCGCCAGGCCTACGACAAGCTGATTCTGGCAACCGGCTCCTACCCCTTCGTACCGCCGATTCCGGGCGCCGAAGGCAATTCGCGTCTGGTCTACCGCACCCTGGATGACCTGGACGCCATCCGCGCCGCTGCCAGCAATGCCAAACGTGGTGTCGTGGTTGGCGGTGGTCTGCTCGGCCTGGAAGCGGCCAACGCACTCAAATCCCTTGGCCTTGAAGCCCATGTGGTCGAGTTCGCGCCGCGCCTGATGCCCGTTCAGCTGGATGAAGAAGGCGGCGCCGCGCTCAAGGCCCGGATCGAGGCGTTGGGCGTCGGTGTGCATCTGTCCCGCGCCACGCAGGAGATCGTCATCGGCGAGGAATATGCCTACCGTATGGCATTCAATGATGGCGACTTTTTGGAAACCGATCTGATCGTTTTCTCAGCAGGCATCCGCCCGCAGGATGCCCTGGGCCGCAGCGCCGGTCTGGAAATAGCGCCTCGCGGTGGCATGGTGATCGACGGCGACTACCGCACCAGCGATTCCTCTATCTTCGCCATTGGCGAGTGCGCATCCTGGAACGGCATGGTGTTTGGCCTGGTCGCGCCCGGCTACACCATGGCGCGAAACGTCGCCGCCCTGCTCACCGGCGAGCCGCACCAGCCATTCAGCGGCGCGGACATGTCCACCAAGCTCAAGCTGCTCGGCGTCGATGTAGGCTCCATCGGTGATGCCCAAGCCGCCACGCCTGGTGCGAAGAGCTACCGCTTCATCGACGAGGCCAACGCCAGCTACCGCCGTCTGGTGCTGTCCGAAGATGGCAAGCGCGTCATCGGTGCCGTGCTGATCGGCGACAACAGCTACTACGACACCCTGCTGCAGTACGCGCAGAACGGCATCAAGCTGCCGGCCGATCCGTCCGCCCTGATCCTGCCGCTGTCCGATGGCGCACCGACCCTGGGCGCCGACGCGCTGCCAGACACCGCCACGATCTGCTCCTGCCATAACGTGACCAAGGGCGCGGTGTGCTGCCAGGTGGACGCCGGCATCACCGACCTCGGCGAGCTGAAAGCCGCGACCAAAGCCGGCACCGGCTGCGGGGGTTGCAACGCGCTGCTCAAGCAGGTCTTCGAACATGAGCTGACCGCCCGTGGCGTCGAAGTCGACAAGAGTCTGTGCGAACACTTCGCTCACACCCGCCAGGAGCTCTACGGCATCGTCCGCGTCGAGGGCATCATCAGTTTCAACGAGCTGCTGGCCAAGCACGGCCGCGGCCACACCGGTTGCGACATCTGCAAGCCAGCGGTGGGCTCGATTCTCGCGTCCTGCTGGAATCAGCCGATCACCGATCCAGGGATGATTCCGCTGCAAGACACCAACGACACCTTCATGGCGAACATGCAGAAGAACGGCACCTACTCGGTGGTGCCGCGCATCGCCGGCGGTGAAATCACGCCGGACAAGCTGATCGCCCTCGGCGCCGTCGCCAAGAAATACGACCTCTACACCAAGATCACCGGCGGCCAGCGCATCGACCTGTTCGGTGCGCAGCTGCATGAACTACCGGATATCTGGAGCGAGCTGATCGAGGCCGGCTTCGAAACCGGCCACGCCTACGGCAAATCCCTGCGCACGGTGAAATCCTGCGTCGGTAGCACCTGGTGCCGCTACGGCGTGCAGGACAGTGTCGGCATGGCGCTGCGTCTGGAGGATCGCTACAAGGGCCTGCGCTCGCCACACAAGATCAAGTTCGGCGTGTCCGGCTGCACCCGCGAGTGCGCCGAGGCGCAGAGCAAGGACATCGGTGTGATCGCCACCGAGAACGGCTGGAACCTGTACGTGGCTGGTAACGGCGGCATGCGTCCGCGCCACGCCGAACTGTTCGCCACGGATCTGGATGACGAAACCCTGATCCGCTACATCGACCGCTTCCTGATGTTCTACATCCGCACCGCCGACAAGCTGCAACGCACCTCCGTGTGGCGTGAATCTCTGGAGGGCGGCCTCGATTACCTCAAGGAAGTCATCATCGATGACAGCCTGAACCTCGCCGCCGAGCTTGAAGCGCAGATGCAGCTGGTGGTCGATCGGTACGAATGCGAGTGGGCCAACGCCATCAAGGATCCGGAAAAGCTCAAGCGCTTCCGCACCTTCGTCAACGACCAACGCGGCGATCCGGACATCCATTTCGTCAAGGAGCGCGGCCAGCGCCGCCCCGCCCACGCATCCGAACTTCACCTGATTCCCGTCACCGAGGAGGTGCTCTGATGAGCCAGCCCAACGCCGTCCGCATGCAACCGAATGAGTCCGTCAGCTGGCGGGCACTGTGCAGCCGCCGCGACCTGGTCGCCAACTCTGGCGTGGTCGCTTGGCTAGACGGTGAACAGGTCGCACTGTTTCACCTGCCCGAAACCGAGACGGGCGAGCAGGTCTTCGCCATCGCCAACAGGGACCCGAAATCGGGCGCCAATGTCATAGGGCGCGGCATTCTGGGGCAACTCAAGGGCGACCTGGTCATCGCCTCACCGCTGTACAAGCAGCACTTTCGCCTGGCCGACGGCAGCTGCCTGGAATACCCGGAACAGCAATTGCAAGTCTGGCCCGTGCGCTTCAATGGCGATGCGGTGGAAATCGCCGCGGCGGACGGGGCATGAATTTGTCGGGCTGATCATTCGGCCAACAGCGCGGCAGACGGCCGAACACGTTCGGCCTACGGAACTACATACGCGGATTTCTAAGGCCGAAATCATCGGCCAACAGCCACCACACATTGAGAATCAGAAATGTCCTATCTCGTACCTTCGGAATTCGTCACAAAGATGGTCGATGCGGGTGAGTCGAAAATCTTCATGTCCACCCGTGACACCCTGATCCGTGCATTCATGGCGGGCGCCATCCTGTCGCTGGCCGCGGTATTCGCCGTGACCGTCACCGTGCAGACCGGCTCCCCGCTGGTCGGGGCAATGCTGTTCCCGGTGGGCTTCATCATGCTTTACCTGATGGGCTTCGATCTGCTGACCGGCGTCTTCGTGCTGACACCGCTGGCGCTGCTGGACAAGCGCCCTGGGGTCACGGTCGGCGGCATTTTGCGCAACTGGGGCCTGGTGTTTCTCGGCAATTTTGGGGGCGCACTCACCGTGGCGCTAATGATGGCCTTCGTCTTCACCATGGGCTTTTCCAAGGAGGCGGGACCGGTTGCCGAACGCATCGCTCACATTGGCGAAGACCGGACGCTGGGTTATGCCCAGTACGGGTTGGCCGGCTGGTTCACCATCTTTCTGCGCGGGATGCTGTGCAACTGGATGGTATCGATGGGCGTGGTCGGGGCGATGATCTCCACCTCGGTGAGCGGCAAGGTCATCGCCATGTGGATGCCGATCATGCTGTTCTTCTTCATGGCCTTCGAGCACTCGGTGGTGAACATGTTCCTGTTCCCGTCGGGGATGCTGCTGGGCGGTGAATTCTCGATCATGGATTACATGGTCTGGAACGAAATCCCCACAGTGCTCGGCAACCTGGTGGGTGGTTTGGCCTTTACCGGCCTCACGCTATACACCACCCACGTCCGGACCGGCGCGAAGCGTGCGCTGGTGCGCTGAGACAGTCGGTCGCCATACGGGTCAGGTTGGGAGCTTGGAGAGAGGTGGTTGATGGCGAGCACCAGTGCGCGCCGCCCCCTCACCCCAGCCCTCTCCCCAAGGGGACAGGGAGTGAGGACCGCGGCCACCGAAAGGGCAAAGTTCAGCGCCTCTACCTTCGCAGGCCCGGCCACACTCACTTCAGCCAGCTCGAATCGCCGCGCCTTCGGTGGAACAAGCAGAAAAGACGGCGGGCATCGACCGCGCGGATGCAACGCCTGCACCTTACGCGGGCAAAACCACACCCGGTTCAGCCAGCTTGGACTGCCCCCTCTCCTTCCGGGAGAGGGCTGGGGTGAGGGGCTTCGGAGTTAGATGATCAGCGATCTTCCCTGCGGGCAAGAACCGAAGCACCATCCAGCCCATGTGCCCAACCTCAGCAACCCAATCGCAGAGAGCCCGCCCGGCTACAGCAAATGAGCAGTCAACTCAAGGTTACGGTGGGCCAACACACCGACAAGGGGCCGAAGGAAACCAATCAGGATTTCCACGGCGTCTACATTCCAAAAGAACCGCAACTGAGCAGCAAGGGCATCGCCATTGCCCTGGCGGACGGGATCAGCAGTAGCGCCGTCAGCCACATCGCCAGCGAGTCGGCCGTCACCGGATTCTTTGCCGACTACTACTGCACCTCCGACGCCTGGTCGGTGAAGACTTCCGCCCAGCGGGTGCTGATGGCGACCAACTCCTGGCTCCATTCCCAGGGCCAGCAAAGCCCCTACCGCTTCGATCCGGATCGCGGCTACGTTTGCACCTTCAGCGCGATGGTCATCAAGTCAACCACTGCACACTTCTTCCATGCCGGCGACTCGCGCATCTATCGCGTGCAGGGCTCAGCGCTGGAACAGCTGACCAACGACCACCGCATGTGGGTCTCCGAGGACAAGAGCTACCTGAGCCGCGCAATGGGCATCCATCCTCAGCTGGATCTGGATTACCGCGCTGAGCCGGTGGAGGTCGGCGACACCTTCATTCTCGCCACCGACGGCGTTTATGAGTACGTCAGCGCGTCTTCGATGCTCGGCGCCATTGCGCACAACCCGAATGACCTCGATGCAGCAGCCCGGGCCATCATCGACCAGGCGCTGGATCAGGGCAGCGGCGACAACCTTACGGTGCAGATCCTGCGCATCGACGCGTTGCCCCTGCAGGCCGCCGATGAGCTCTATCAGCAGATGACCGAGCTGCCCTTCCCTCCTATTCTCGATGCCCGTGCCGCGTTCGACGGCTTCACCATCGTGCGAGAAGTGCATGCCAGCAGCCGCAGCCATGTGTATCTGGCCACCGACGATGAAAATCAGGCGCCAGTGATCATCAAGACGCCTTCGATCGACCTGCAGCACGACGTGCAATACCTTGAGCGCTTCCTGACCGAGGAATGGGTCGCGCGGCGAATCAACAGCGCGCATGTCGTGAAGCCGTGTGCGCAAACCCGTAAGCGCAACTATCTATACAGCGTCACCGAGTTCATCGAAGGTCAGACGCTGACCCAGTGGATGATCGACAACCCGCGCCCGGATCTGGAAACCGTACGTGGCATCGTCGAGCAGATCGCCAAGGGCCTGCGCGCCTTCCACCGACTGGAGATGCTGCATCAGGATCTGCGACCCGAAAACATCATGATCGACGCCACCGGCACGGTGAAGATCATCGACTTCGGCTCCACCCGCGTCGCCGGCATCATGGAGATCGCATCACCCATCGAGCGCAACGATCTGCTTGGAACGGCGCAGTACACCGCGCCGGAATACTTCATCGGGGAAGCCGGCAGCACTCGCTCCGACCAATTCTCGCTGGCGGTTATCACCTACCAGATGCTCACCGGGAAACTACCCTACGGCACCCAGGTGGTGCGCTGTCGCACCCGGGCGGCGCAAAACAAGCTCATTTATCAGCCTCTGCGCGAGCACGACCGCGGCGTCCCGGCCTGGATTGATGACGTATTGCGCAAGGCGCTGCACGCCGATCCCTACAAGCGCTATGAGGACCTGTCCGAGTTCATCTTCGAATTGCGCCAGCCCAGTCAGGCCTTTCTGAACAAAGCACGCCCGCCGTTGATGGAGCGCAACCCGGTGCTGTTCTGGAAAGGTGTGTCGCTGGTGCTGGCCGTGGCGGTGGTCGTGCTGATGCTTCGCTGAGCGCTGCCGGCGATCAGTCCGGGCGCTGCGGCGCATAGACGTTGAGCGCAGGATCGGTGATCCCATCTTTGGAAGGATCGAGAATCCAGCGCAACTGAATCACCAGCTCTTCGCAGTTTTCCCCGCGCTGCAGCCAGTCCTGAAAAGCGATTCGTGCGGCGGCCAGCGCCGTATTGGCCACCTGCTCGGCCTCTGCCGTTGGCTCGACGGGGTGCCACTGATCGAATACGGACTTGAGCGCATGCTGCCCTTCCTCTGCACCCATCTCACCGTCCGCCCAGCGTGAGGTGATGTCCTGCGCTTTCTGCAGGGCGCTTATAGTGGGATTCGACGCTTCCATCTTGGACTACCTCCAGCGGGTTCTTGTCTGGATTTGAGTTCGGCGGCGTCTATGAATTCGCCTCCGCCGATCAGCAAGCCAGACGTGAGCGCCTGCCGCCCGCCCCGGATCGCTTGTATACGTTCATATCCATTCGACGGCCCTTATCGTGGGCAGGATTACGGATCATCCACTTGGTAGGCAGTTGCCGATTGCAGGTGCATGCGCCGTAGGCCTGTCCTGCGCCACTCTGCTGGGGGTCCACACTGGCGGAGCAGACAGGCAACAGCACGCCAAGCGATAGCCAGGCGCTCGCCAGAGCGGGAGCCAGCTGACCCATGCAGCAGCCACGGCGCAACCGGAACCGCGCTGGCCCATCAGGTCGATGAGTCCGAACCACCATCGCCGGTCTGTCCGGACTCGGGGCGAGTACCTTCTGCTATCAACCACTACGCCGCGCCGTTGATCCGCGCAGCGACGATGAGTGCCGCGCTTGAGGGTCCATCTACTAGCGTTCGACTTTGCAGGAATCTGCCATGTATCTGATCCAGCTGTTGCTCCCCCTTTATGACAATGATGGAGCGGCTTTGCCGAAGTGCTTGTTCGCTGAGATTCGTGATGAGCTGGTCCAACAGTTCGGCGGCCTGACCGCCTACACCCGCGCGCCGGCACGTGGGCTCTGGTGCGAGGACAATGACCAGACCGTACGCGACGACTTGATCATTCATGAGGTAATGGCCCCGGCACTCGATCGCGAATGGTGGAAGGCCTATCGGACTTCGTTGGAAGTCCGTTTTCGTCAGGAGCAGGTATTGATCCGTGCGCAGCAGGTCGAGACGCTTTAGCCCGTCCGCCAGGACTCACCTATGCGGGACGATGGGCGAGACGTCAGAGCACCCGGTCAGCGGTTCAGAAAATAATGAACATTTAATGAACCCCGGCACATTTGCGCTGTCATTCCAATCTGCAACAACACCCAGGCCTTTTGCCTGCTGTAGGGAGATTACATCCTCCCGCTCACGACCAGCCGTATCCGGCGCGCCTGCCATTCGAGTCAGTTACAGCAGGCTGTTGGCATTCGCCAGCTCCGGATCCGCTTATGTTTCGGCCCGTTCATCTGGGCCTTCATCCAGTCAACGCGAAGAACACCATGTCCTTATCTCGCCACCTTGTCGCCCTCTTATCCCGTTTTTCCTGGTCCTCCTCTCAGCGCAGCGCTTTTCGTGCTGGCCTGTTCGGCACCTTGTTGGCCGTCATCGTGCCGGCGCAGGCACAGCAAGCGACCAGCGAACGCTGGGTCAGCGACAGTTTGAGCACTTACGTACGCAGCGGTCCCACCGACGGATACCGCATCGTTGGCAGCTTGATATCCGGTCAGAAGGTCGAACTGCTCGAAACCCAAGGCGACTACAGCCAGGTGCGCGGTGAGAACGGAGATCGCGTGTGGATCCGCAGTAGCGATCTACAGGAAGTGCCTGGTCAGGCTGAGCGCCTGCCGCAGCTCGAGCAGCAGGTCACCGAGTTGAGCGAAGAGCTGAAGACCATCGACGACAGCTGGAAAGCGCGCGTTCAGGGCATGCAGGAAACTCTAGACTCCCGCAAGGCGTTGATCGATGAGCTGGAAGCACGTCGCAAAGCGCTGGACGAAGCGCTGACCGCCACTGAATCGGACCTGCGCGACGCCGAAGCGCGGCTAGGCGATGAGAACAACCAGGTGCTGATGCGCTACATGGTCTACGGCGGCAGCATCGCCGGTGCGGGCCTGCTGGCGGGCCTGATCCTTCCTGCCATGACCCGTGGCCGCAAGCGCAACGACCGCTGGTTCTGAGGCCTGCCTGGTAACGTCTCGCGCCTGTGCGGTGGCTTGTTTGCGTTGAAATGTCGAATGCGCCGGTTGCGCCTGCCCTAGGCGCGTCGGATGCGATGGCGCGGGCGCCCTGTGCCCAGAATCGTCTCGCAGCCGAGCCTGTTCAAAGTTCCAGCCGGGACTGACGCGATCGTCAGGACTGCCATGGCGTACCTCCCAAGTCACGCGTAGCAAGCCGCATCGCTGCTGACTTGCTTTTATCCCCACTCAACGTGCCAACTAGAGGCGCGTTTTGAGCCGTAGCTGCGAGCCGCCGTTGCGAGATTTTCGCGTGCCGCAGGCCGCTCTATTGAGCACGAGGCGCGGATGGAACAGTGCTTGACCGTTTCCATCAGTTAAGGCGAAATGCCATCGCTTTATCAAAGCACTGATAGCCTGAAAAGAGACGCACGTATCACGGCTGCCAAGCCGAGATCCTTGGCGTATCCTGCAAGCAGACCAGTGTTGACCTCATCCATCATGGTCAAGGCACGTTTCCCTCCATTTCGTAAGTTTTAGCCGGCGTTACTTTTGTTGGCAGGCTGGAACGTCGCTACGCAATCTGAATCAAATCCGACTATCGCTGCATCGCCATAAGGAATAGCGCTAATGGCTTCATTGCAACAACGCACTTTCAATGTCATTGCAAATAATGAACAGGAACTACTGGCCAACTGGTCCAGCGAGCTCGAAGCGAGCGGTATGTACCGTAACGTGAAGGTCGATGAGTTCCGCCAGCAGACTGCTGACTTCATCCGGCTGCTGGTTTCCGGTGCCAGCCAGACGGAATCGACCAACCTCCGGTCGACAACATGGGACGACATGCGTCAGTTCCTGGACCAGCTCTCGCACAGCCGCGTGTTGCTGGGCTTCGACTCGCAGCAGACAGCGGGCTTCATCTTCTCCGTCAAGCGTCCGCTGATGCTGATGTTGCAGAAGGAATATGCCGATGAGCCGGCCATCCTGGCCGAACAGCTCTGGGCGCTGTCCGAACTGATCGATCAACTCGGCCTGGAGACCGTACGTGCCTTCCAGAAGTCACGGGAATCGGTCATCAAGCGCCAGCAGGAAGAACTGCTGGAACTGTCGACGCCCGTCGTCAAACTCTGGGACGGCGTTCTGGCACTGCCGATGATCGGCACACTCGACTCGCAGCGTACCCAGGTGGTGATGGAGTCGCTGCTCCAGCGCATCGTCGATACGGGTTCGGAAATCGCCATCATCGACATCACCGGCGTGCCGACCGTCGACACCCTGGTAGCCCAGCACCTGCTCAAGACCGTCACGGCAATCCGCCTGATGGGCGCAGACGCCATCATCAGCGGCGTACGCCCACAGATCGCGCAAACCATCGTGCATCTGGGTCTCGATTTGCAGGGCATCGTCACCAAAGCCACGCTGGCTGACGCGCTGGCGCTCGCGCTGCGCCGTTCGGGGCTGACTGTCAGCAAGGCCGTGTAATGGAGCGCATCCCCATATTGCAGATGGGCGAGTTTCTACTCGTCACCATTCAGGTCGATATGCACGACCAACTGGCAATGACGCTGCAGGATGATCTGGCCGAGCGCATCAGCGCCACTTCGGCTCGGGCCGTGCTGATCGACATTTCCGCGCTGGACATGGTCGATTCGTTCATTGGCCGGATGATCAGCTCGATCTCCGGGCTCTCCAGCATCATGGACGCCGAAACCGTGGTCGTTGGCATGCAGCCGGCTGTCGCGATCACACTGGTTGAACTCGGCCTGACACTTCAGGGCGTGAGTACCGCGCTGAACGTCGAGCGTGGTATGCAGCTGCTGCACAAGCGGATGGCTGCTAAATGACCATTCGCTCCAGCGGCAGCATTGCGGTACGCATCGAACAGGATGTGGTGATTGCTCGTCAGGCGGTCCGCAAGCTGGCGCAGGACGGTGGCATGCGCCTGATCGATCAGACCAAGCTGGTCACCGCAGTCAGTGAGCTGGCGCGCAACACCGTGGTCTACGGCGGCGGCGGCGATATGGATTGGGAAGTTATCGACGAGGGTCCACGCACTGGCATCCGCCTGACGTTCCGCGATCAGGGCCCCGGCATTGCCGACATCAAACTGGCGCTGACCGATGGCTGGACGTCCGGTGGCGGCCTCGGGCTTGGGCTGACCGGAGCCCGGCGCCTGGTCGATGAGTTCGAACTCGACAGTACCCCCGGCGTAGGCACTCAAATCAGCAT
The DNA here is from genome assembly GCF_024448895.1 of Stutzerimonas stutzeri. Lineage (GTDB taxonomy): Bacteria > Pseudomonadota > Gammaproteobacteria > Pseudomonadales > Pseudomonadaceae > Stutzerimonas > Stutzerimonas stutzeri_Q. Next base: position 30,948 of record NZ_JAMOIC010000023.1, on the reverse strand, counting down.
TACCAAATGGTCATGAATCTTAGCGGGTCAATGACCACCGCGCTGGCCATCGAAGATGACAGTCAGGTGGGCCATGCGCGCCGGGTGGCCCTGGGGCTGGCATCGAAGTTGGGTTTCAGCGAGGTCGATGCCGGGCGCGTAGCGATTGTCGCCACGGAGCTGTCGACCAATCTGCTGAAGCACGCTCGTCACGGGGCTTTGCACCTGCGCGCAATACCGGCGCAGACCGGAAGCGGCATCGAACTGATCGCTGTGGATCGCGGGCCGGGCTTCGACGCGGCACGCTGTCTCGCCGATGGCTTTTCTACCGGCGGCACTCCGGGAACCGGCCTTGGCGCACTGACGCGTCAGTCACAGGTATTCGACATCTACTCCGATAGCAGAGGCGCTGTGGTAATGGCGCAGCTGTTTCCGCGCCATGTCTCGCCTTGCTCACTTCGCTTCGGCGTCAGCCAGCATTCGCTGAAAGACGATCCCGCCTGTGGGGATGTCTGGCACCTTGCCGTCAACGGCTCGCAGCTCAGCGCGCTGGTCATAGACGGTATCGGACATGGCGAGGATGCCGAACGTGCTGGCTTGGCGGGCGCTGCGGCCTTCGCAGTCGAACCCTTTGCCGACCCCGCAAGCAGTCTGCAAGACATGCATCAGGCCATGAACGGAACCCGAGGCGGCGCGGTAGCCATTGCACTCTACGATGCAGCATCGAGCAATCTGCGTTTTGCAGGCATCGGCAATATCGGCGCCTGCCTGATTACGGCCGAAAAGAGCCGCGGGCTCGCATCACATCCCGGCATCGTCGGCTCACAATTTCGCAAGGCGCAGGTATTCGATTATCTGGTCGAGGAAGGTCAGTTGCTGATCATGTACAGCGATGGACTGCAATCGCGCTGGAACCTGCGCGACTACCCTGGCCTGGTGCATCGTCACCCGGCGATTATTTCAACCCTGCTGCACCGCGATTTCTGTCGCGGACGCGATGACGTGACCGTAATGGTGATTTCGCTGGAGACAGTTCGTGACTGATCCGACCTTGAGCGACCTGGAGCGGCTTCGCCGTGAGAACGAGTCGCTGCGCGCCGAACTCGATGAAACCAATCAGGGCGTGCTTGCCCTTTATGCCGAGCTCGATACCCAGGCGGAGCAACTGCGCCAGGCGTCGGATCTGAAAAGCCGGTTCCTGTCGTACATGAGCCACGAATTCCGCACACCGCTGGGTTCGATTCGCAGCATCACCCGCTTGCTCAGTGACGAGCTGGATGGCCCGCTCAGTTCCGAGCAGCACAAGCAGGTCCTGTTCATCAGCAGTGCCGCCGGTGAACTCAGCGACATGGTCGACGACCTGCTCGATTTGGCGAAAATCGAGGCCGGGCGCATCACGATCTCGCCGGCCTGGTTCGACATGCTGGACCTGTTCTCGGCGCTTCGTGGCATGTTTCGCCCCATCGTCGATGGCAATGCGGTCGACCTGATCTTCGAAGAGCCGCAGGACATGCCACGGCTCTACACCGACGACAAGAAGCTCGCGCAAATTCTGCGAAACTTCATCTCCAACGCCCTCAAGTTCACCCAGCAGGGCGAGGTTCGTGTCTCGGTTCATCCCGAAGGCAGCGGGGAGGTCCGTTTCGCAGTGTCCGATACCGGCATCGGTATACCCGAAGAGCTGCACGGCAATCTGTTCGAGGACTTCGTCCAGATCGACAGCCCATTGCAGAAACGTCTGCGAGGGACAGGGCTTGGCTTGTCACTCTGCAAACGCTTCGCGGAGTTGCTGGGTGGCCGCGTCGGTGTCGAGAGTACGCCGGGCTCCGGCTCGACGTTTTTTGTGATCATTCCCGTCGCCATTTCCACGGAGCCGGTTGATGGAGACAAATAACAGGCTGCTAATCGTCGATGATAATGCCGCGACCCGTTACGCAATTCGCCGGGTGCTGGAGCGGCACGGATACGAGGCGCTTGAAGCCGGGACCGGGACCGAAGGGTTGGGACTGATCGCCAATGAGGACATCGACGCGCTGATTCTGGATGTGAATCTGCCGGACATGAGCGGGTTCGACATCGTGCGCCAGCTGCGTAGAGACGACAGCACGCGCCTGCTGCCAGTCATTCACGTATCGGCCGCATCGATCCAGACCGGCGACATCATCACCGGCCTGGACGCAGGCGCAGACGCCTATCTGATCCATCCGGTCGATCCGGATGTTCTGCTCGCGACGCTGCGAACCCTGTTGCGCGTTCGTGATACCGAACACGCGCTGCGTGAGAGCGAAGCGCGCTTTCGTGACATCTTTTCCCAGGTTGCAGCACCGATTGCCGTGATCGACCCACAACTCGGCATTCACGAGCGAAACCCTGCGCTTTCATTGTTGCTGGGCGATCAGCCTGACTCGTCGGCGCTGACCGCCAGCCTCGCGGAGGGTCAGGACGCCAAACTGATCGCACTGCGTGAAAGTCTTGCCAGTGGCATTCGTTGGCAGGGCATGTTGATCATGAAAGTCGCAGGCCAGCGGCGTGAAACCAAGTGGCAGGTATCGCCCTATCGCGCTGCTGAACTCGGCCTGGTAGTGATCGAGGACGTCACCGAGCAGCGTCAGCGCGAACGCTCGCAGCGGCAACAGCTGGACAACGCGAACACCGAACTCGCCCGCGAGGTCGCAGAGCGCGTCCGCACCGAAGAGCAGCTGATGCAGGCCCAGAAGATGGATGCGCTGGGCAAGTTGACCGGTGGCATCGCACACGATTTCAACAACCTGCTGACCGGGATCATTACCGGCATCGAACTTCTCAAAAGGCGCGTTCACGAGGGCCGCACCGATGCGGTCCTGCGATTCGCCGACACCGCGCTGAATTCCGCGCGCAGCGCCGCTTCGATGACCAATCGGCTACTGGCGTTCGCCCGCCAGCAGCCGCTGGATGCCCGCCCGGCTGACCTCAACGAGCAGGTACGTTCGCTCGAAGAGCTTTTGCAGCGAACCATCGGCGAGCAGATTTTATTGAACCTGCGGCTCAGCGATGAGCCTGCCGTTGCGCAGGTGGATGCCAGCCAGCTCGAAAGCGCCATTCTCAATCTGGTGATCAACGCTCGAGACGCCCTACCCCGCGGCGGCAGCATCACAATCAGCACCGCTGCTCTGCAGTCCCAAGGTGACCTGGACCTGGCCGACGGCAACTATGTGGTGCTAACTGTGAAGGATGACGGCGCCGGCATCCCCCCGGAGATACTCAGTAAGGTTTTCGACCCCTTCTTTACAACCAAACCGCTTGGGCAAGGCACGGGCCTTGGGCTGTCGTCGATATACGGATTCGCCCGCCAGTCAGGCGGTGAAGCGAGGCTGAGCAGCGAGGTCGGCCGGGGCACCGAAGTGTCGCTGGTGCTCCCAGCGGCGCTCGCCCTGGACACCGTCTCGACAACGGTTAGCGACCTGCCACTGGGTAACGGCGAGCACATCTTGATCGTCGAGGATATGCCCGCCGTACGCATGCTGGTCGCCGAAATGCTGGGGGAAGCTGGTTATCGTTGCAGCGAGGCCGGCGACGTTGCCACCGCACTGACCGTGCTGCAGAACGATCCCAGCGTTGATTTGCTCCTGACCGACGTAGGGCTGCCGCAACTCTCCGGGCGAGAGCTAGCCGACATGGCGCGGGTGCACCGCCCGGCCTTGCCGGTGCTGTTCATGACCGGCTATGCCGAGAATGCCGTCCGCCGCGACCGATTTCTCGCCGAGGGGATGGACATGGTGGTCAAACCGTTCCAGATCAACGATCTGCTGGTGAAAGTCCGCGCGATGCTGGACCAGGCGTCTAGCGAGACGGGGCACTAAAACGCCCCGTTCCAAGGCTTAGTCGCGGGTTTTGGCTGCCTTGTCGGTGGTGATCAGATCACCCCAATCACCGTACTCGTACCAGTCATCCCCCATCATCTCTGCTGGATGCTGCGTACGGCCAGCACCATTGCCGCAGGCCAGCGAGTCGGCCGGACAATAGCGATCGCAGCCCCAGCAGATGCGCTCAGGATGTGGCGGATTCAGCGGAAATTTCTTGGCCATGGCGGCCTCGGACGTCTGGTGGTGAATGAGCTCTCAGGCTAACCACCGACGCCCTCGATAAACTTGATCAGACTCAAGATCAACCGACCCGAAAGACTCAGACCTTCACCTCGGTAAGTTCCATGACATGAGTGATGGCCCCCGCCTTGGCATCCCATACGTAACGAAAATGAGCGCCCTGTACCGGCAGTGAAACCGCCTGGGGGCGAAACGCCGCAACGCATTCATGACCTTCGAGCCGAACGCTTCGGTAGAGCAACCCCCAGGTCTTGCCGTCGCGCTGCTCGCGCGCAAAGGCCTGGCTGACGGCATAGGTCGTGAGATCGGGCTGATGAAGCTCCGGCCTTTCGCGTACGTCCAGCAGCGGCTTGACCACTCTGTTCACATAAGCCCGCATGGTGATCTCGACGTTCGCCTCGCGGGTTGCGGCGAGAAATCGCTCCTGATGAAACTTGGTTTCGGCAATGGCGGCATCGACCGAGCTGGCGCAGTAGTAGACGCCATAGGTGCCATCGGTAAAGCGGCTGAGATTGCCGATATGGGTGAAGGCGGCCATTACCGCCGTAGACCCCGGCCCGCTCACACGATCTCCAGGTGCCACTCGCTGCAACATGCCCGCCTCCTCGCGCAGGCGATCATTGGTCATCGCCTCGATGGCGAATGCCATGTCCAGATCATCCGGATCGAGTGTGTCCTCGAACACGCCCAGCGGCGGAAATGAGCTGTTGATCAGCCGATACGCCTTTCGCCACCCCGGCAGCACCTCTTGCGGCGGCATCAGCCCCGCACTCCATCCAGGTAGCGACGCACATCTGCAAGATCCACTACCTGGCCACCCAACATGTAGTCGAGGGCACTCTTGCCATTGAAGGGCGCGGCGTCGTTGGGTTTACGCACCCACTCGTAGGCACGTTCGGTCTGGTTGCTGAAGATGATCCGCAGCGCTTTGTGAATACCCATCAGGTAGGAGATGCGCTCCAGGGTGTCCCGCGGTAAACGCACCTCCGGCAACTTCTTGTATTTGAAGTACGTGGTATTACCAACCGACCCCAGAAGTACGCGCTGCTGTTCGGCGCTGCACTTCCACAATCCCATGAGATTGAAGAAGAACGTCAGCGCCACTCGGCCCGCATCGGGCGAGTTTATGTCGGGCTTGCTGACCGCCTGTTCGAGCTTCATTTGGACTCCGGCTGGGTAGTTAAACTAACCATAGATTACTCCGCATATGTATATATTCAAGTATTTAATTCATATACGAACTAGCATGATCAGTGTAGGTCGCGCTATAAGAAGTTTGATGCGGCTGATACCAGGTGCCTATCCGGCCTATATCAATGAATGCCATGTCGGCAGCCCTCCCGTCACAACGCCCGCAAGCGCTTGCGATCGCGACTACCTCATGTCTTCCCTGAGGTCGATAGCGGAGCGATGGCGTGGACATAAATCAAAACAGCCCGAGCTGCTCATCGATCAGGGCGCTGAAACTGTCGTTCACGAACGGCAGGATGGCATCCGCAATCGGCTGCAGCTGCCGGCTGACGTAGTGGTCGTAATCGATCGGCGCGCGGCGCACTTCGAGAGGCTCCGGGCCGGCGACGGTGATCAAGTAGCTGATCCAGCCGCCATTCTGATATTGCCGCTGCCGGCCCTGCTGCAAGTTGTACTCATCGGCGATGCGCGCGGCCCGCACGTGTGGCGGGACATTGCGTTCGTAATCATCCAGGCGACGACGAAGGCGCTTGCGCAGGATCAGCAGCTCGTCCAGTTCGCCGGCCAGGGTTCGGCGCACATAATCGCGCACGTAATCCCGATAGGGTTCACGGCTGAAGATGCGCCGGTACAGCTCCTGCTGGAACTGCTGGGCCAATGGCGACCAGTCGGTACGTACCGTTTCCAGTCCCTTGAAGACAAGGCCGTCACTGCCGTCGGGCCTTGTGACCAGTCCGGCGTAGCGCTTCTTGCTACCCTCTTCCGCGCCGCGGATGGTAGGCATCAGGAAGCGCTTGAAGTGACTCTCGTACTGCAATTCCAGTGCGCTCTGCAGGCCGAACTCCTGTTGCAGCTGCTCGCGCCACCACAGGTTGATCTGTTGCACCAATCGCTTGCCGATACGCGCTGCATCCTCATCACTGTGAGCGCGCTTGAGCCAGACGAAAGTCGAATCCGTGTCACCGTAGATCACGCTGTAGCCCTCGGCCTCGATCAACTCGCGCGTGCGGCGCATGATCTCGTGGCCGCGTAACGTAATCGATGAGGCCAGCCGCGTATCGAAAAAGCGGCAACCACTGGAGCCGAGCACGCCGTAAAACGCATTCATGATGATCTTCAGCGCCTGGGACAGCGGCTTGTTGTCCTCACGCTTGGCGGCCTCTCGGCCTTCCCAGACGCGCTCGACGATGGCCGGCAGACAGTGCCGTGTCCGTGAGAAGCGCGCGCCCCGAAAACCCGGCACCGAATGTTTATCGTCGGGATGACGCATACCCTCGACCAGCCCAACCGGATCGATGAGAAAGGTACGGATGATCGAGGGGTAGAGACTCTTGTAATCCAGTACCAGCACGGATTCGTACAGGCCCGGCTGCGAGTTCATCACGAAGCCGCCGGGGCTCGCCTCGGGTGGGCGCTCGCCGAGGTTGGGCGCGACGAAGCCCTGGCGGTGCATTAGCGGAATGTAGAGGTGTTCAAAAGCGGCCACCGAGCCGCCCATACGATCAGCCGGGAGCCCGGTGACCGTGGCACGTTCGAGCAAAAAGGTCAGCAGCTCGGTCTTGTGGAAGATCCGTGTGACCAGCTCGCAATCCTTGAGGTTGTAGCGCGCCAGCGCCGGCTTGTCCTCGGCGAACATGCGGTTGATCTCGTCCATACGCTGGTATGGCGTGCTGATCGCCTTGCCTTCACCTAGGAGCGTTTGAGCCACGTTTTCCAGGCTGAACGAGGGAAAGCTCCAGGTCGCCGAACGCAGCGCTTCGATGCCATCGATGATCAGCCGTCCCGCGGCCGCGGCGAAGAAGTGATTGCCGCGGCTGCCATGCTCGCGCCAAGCCATCTCTTCGCCGCCCCGGCCCAGGCGCAACGGCACCTGATAGCGCTGCGCCTGATCGCGCAACACGCGCAGGTCGAACTGCACCACATTCCAGCCGATGATTGCGTCGGGGTCGTGCAGCGCCATCCAGTCATTGAGCCGCTCGATCAACTGCTTGCGGCTGTCACAATAGTCCAGCTGGAAATCTACCGTCTCAGCATCACCATTGGCCGGCCCGAGCATGTACACCTGACGTTGCCCACAGCCTTCCAGGCCAATGGAATACAGCTCACCGCGCATGGTGGTTTCGATATCCAGCGAGACCAGCCGCAGTTGTGGTCGGTAATCGGGCGCGGGCTTGATCTGCGCACCGGCCAGCACACCCTCTGCGTCTGCCTGGCCGGCGAAGCTGACCGGCGCGGTGATGAAACGCTCCATCAGATAGCGCTCCGGCGGCCGGATGTCGCCCTCGTAAACGTCAAGCCCGGCAGCGCGCAGGCGCTTTTCCAGATTCATCAGTTGGCGATGCTGACTGCAATACAGACCGAGTACCGGCCGATGGCGGAAGTCAGTCAGCTCCAACGGGCGCAGTTCGACGTCGCGCTCGCCCTTGAGCAGCAGCTCGACCTTCGACCGTTGCTCTGCCGGAACAAAGGCAACCGAGGGTTGATACGGCACGCGAAGGCGACGCGGCCCGGCGTCGGTCGCCAACCAGAACTCCACCTCGGTGCCAGCCGCGGTGTCGCGCCAATGCCGAGTCAGAACAAACCCTTGCTGCAATTCCACCGTTCTTGCCGTCCAGCCCATGCCCGAGCGGACCATTCTACGTGGCATTGGCTTAGCAAGCGCGGCGGGCTGTTAATCGCGCGTCATACGATGACCATGGCTATAGCTCTGGAACAGAAACTCAGCAACAGCGGGAATTCGTCTTTGACATCCTACAAAACGCTGACAATACTCAGCACGGTTGTACGATGACCATACCAACAATAACAACGGATAACGCCATGTACAGATCTCTACGGCCTTGCCTCGCGCACACCCTGTCAGCCTTGCCTCCAGCCCACAGCCCGCCTCGATCGACCCACTGAGACAGCTACACCTCTCCTCCGCCTAAGTTCCAGGCGGAACGGATTCGCTCGCCCGAAAGATCAGCTATCCAAAAGGACGCTCCATGATGAACAACAATATCGATGCGCCAATCGCTGAAGAACCACAGGCCGCAAGACGTGCCTTTCTGAAGAATTCGCTGATGGTTTCAGCTGGCGTCGCCTCCATGGGTGGCCTGGGGTTGTCCCGACTCGCCATCGCCGAGCCACTGACCCAGCGCTATCCGGATGAGCTGGTGGAAATTCTCGATGAGAGCTTCACCCAGTACCGGCTGTTCAATGCCAGCGTCGAACGGCTTGCAACCGGCATGCGCTGGGCAGAAGGTCCGGTCTGGGTGGGCGATGGTCGCTATCTGCTGGTCAGTGATATTCCGGAAAATCGCATCATGCGCTGGGACGAAATCACCGGCTCCTTCGACGTCTATCGCGAGCATTCAAATCACTCCAACGGCCTCGCGCGCGATCTCCAGGGGCGGCTGCTGGTGTGCGAAGGCTCGACTACCAACGATCTGGGCCGCCGCGTTACCCGCACTGAACCCGATGGCAGCATCACCGTGCTGGCCCATGAGTTCGACGGCAAACGCTTCAACTCACCCAACGACCTGGCCGTGCGCCAGGACGGTTCCATCTGGTTCACCGATCCGCCCTTCCAGACCGGCAATTTCTATGAAGGCCACAAGATCGAGACGCAGCTGTCCGACGGGGTCTACCGCATCGATGGCGAGAACGGTGCTGTGACCCGAGTGATCGACTCGATCTCTGGCCCCAACGGGCTGTGCTTCTCGCCGGATCAGAAGACGCTCTACGTCGTCGAGGGTCGCGCGAAACCGAACCGATTGATCTGGGCGTATCCGGTCAATGACGATGGCACCCTCGGCGAGCGCCGCAAGCACATCGAAGCACCAACACACGGCGCAATCGACGGAATCAAGTGCGACGCAGACGGCAACTTGTGGTGCGGCTGGGGTAGCTCGGGCTCACCCGAAGCGGTGACCGCCGATTTGGATGGCGTGCTGGTCTTCAACCCGGAGGGCAAGGCAATCGGCAAGATCAGGCTGCCGGAACGCTGCGCCAACCTGTGCTTCGGCGGCGCGAAAGGCAACCGACTGTTCATGGCCAGCAGCCATTCGATTTACGCGCTGTACGTCAACACGCGTGATGCGAGTTTTGGCAAAGGGCCAGCTTGATTGCCCAGCACTAAAAGCGATCGCGAGCAAGCTCGCTCCTACAGGTTTGTTGAGCGTCGATAGCAGCGTGGCGGGGACTGAGCAATTTCGGGGGTATTGATCCTCAACCACCACGAACCGCTTTTCGTAGGAGCCAGCTTGCTAGCGATCAAGGGCCGCCCATTGCACTCAGGCGCTGCACGGTTCCAGGTGCAGGGTGAGCAAGCCCGCCAGCACGGGCTCATTCAGCTGCCCCACACCTCTGGTGCGTTTCGATCAGCTGGATCGCTCAAGCGACCGAGGCATCCTCGCCGAGGTGAATCACCCGCGCCGCGCGCAGCATGCACCTGGCCATTTCCGGCGGGGAAAAACTTGGTGAGGTGATCGCGAGCACGCTCGCTCCTACAGGTTTCTTGAGCGTCGATAGCAGCGTGGCGGGGGCTGAGCAGATTCAGGGGTATTGATCCTCAACCACCACGAACTGCTTTCCGTAGGAGCCAGCTTGCTGGCGATCAAGGCCCTCCCACTGCACTCAGGCGCTGCACGATTCCCGGTGCAGAGTGAGCAAGCTCGCCGGCACAAGCTCATTCAGCCCCCGCCTCTCGGTCTTTCGATCAGCTGATCGCTCAAGCAACCGAGGCATCCTCGCCGAGGTGAATCACCCGCGCCGCACGCAGCATGCACTTGGCCATTTCCGGCGGAGAAAACTTGGTGAGGATGTCGTTGGCGCCGGCTGCCTTGGCCTTGTCGGTGCTGATGGTGCTGTCCAGGGAGGTATGCAGCAGCACGTAGATGGACGCGTAGTCCGGATGCTTGCGCAGCGCTTGGGTGAACGAATAGCCGTCCATCTCCGGCATTTCGATATCAGACACCACCACGTTGATCGCCTCGTAACTGTCCTTGAGGCTATCGAGCTTTTCAAAAGCTTCGCGGGCACTGCGCACGGCATGACAGGTGACACCCATCTTGGTCAGCGCCGAGACCGACATATGGATGGCTACCTGGCTGTCATCGACGATCAGTGCGCGGGTTTCGGTCAGCAGTTGTGCGTCCTGGTCATCGAGGTGAGAAATGTCGGCCTCACCTGGAACCGGCGAGATGTTGTGGATGACCTTCTCCACGTCGAGGATCTGGATTAGTTCGCCGTCCACCTCGGCGGTGCCGGTGATGAATGAACTGTTCCGCGCGCCGTAAGGCGGAGGCAGAATCTTTGAAGACTGTATGTGGACGATCTTGACCACCGCCTGCACATGCAAACCCTGCTTGGAGCGGCTGATTTCCGTGACGATCAGGCAGCCCCCTTTCGGGTCCAGCAACGGAGCCATGCCGATGGCCATGCTCAGGTCGATGACCGATAACGGCTGGCCACGCAGGGTGGCGACACCGCGCACATGCGGGTGCGATTCAGGCAGGCGCGTCAGCGAAGGCGTCGGGATGATCTCGCTGACCTTCAGCAGGTTGATCGCCATCTGTTTGCCGCTGCGCAGCGTGAACAGCAGTAGCGATAAGGCGTCGGTGGCGGATGCATTGTTCATGAATAGTCCTGTGGGAAAGCCGGTCTCTTAGCGTAGATATCACCCTCGCCAAAGCTTGTCGGCTGGCGCGACAGAATCTTCAGTCGCTCGAACGGCTTCCGACGAATTACCGCACCGGCGAGTCAACACCGTTCGAAGATCGCCGCGATACCCTGCCCGCCGCCAATGCACATGGTCACCAGCGCGTAGCGCCCCTGAATGCGTTGCAATTCGTGGACCGCCTTGACCGTTATGATCGCGCCGGTCGCGCCGACCGGATGCCCGAGTGAAATCCCCGAACCATTGGGATTGACCTTCGCTGGATCCAGACCCAGCTCCTGCATCACCGCGCAGGCTTGTGCGGCGAAGGCTTCGTTGGCTTCGATCACGTCGATCTGCTCCAGGCTGATGCCGGTGCGCTCAAGCACTTTGCGCACCGCCGGCACCGGACCGATACCCATGAATGCCGGATCTACCCCAGCGTGGGCGTACCCGACCAGCCGTGCCATAGGCTTCAAGCCAAGCGCCATTGCCCGCCCCGCTTCGGCCAGCACCAGCGCAGCGGCACCGTCGTTCAGGCCCGACGCGTTACCGGCTGTCACGGTGCCGTTTTCCTTCTTGAATACTGGCTTCAGGGCGGCAAGGCGCTCGGCGGTGAGATCTGCACGCAGGTGCTCGTCCGTATCGAAATAGCTGACGCCCTTACGGCTGCTGATTTCCACAGGAACGATCTGCTCACGGAAATAACGCTGCTTCAACGCTCGGGCCGCTCGCTGCTGGCTTTCCAGGGCCAGCGCGTCCTGCCGTTCGCGGCTGATGCCATAGCGTTCTGCAACATTCTCCGCGGTCACGCCCATGTGGAATTTGCCCCAGGGGTCGTGCAGCAAGGTGTTCATATAGTCGATCGCCTGGCTGTCGCCCAGACGCGCGCCCCAACGCATGTTGGGCAGGATGAAGGGCCCTCGGCTCATGCTTTCGGCGCCACCGCCAATGGCCACATCGGTATCGCCGAGCAGGATGGATTGCGCCCCCGAAATCACCGCCTGCAGCCCCGAACCGCACAAGCGGTTGACGTTGAACGCCGGGGTCTCCAGCGGGATGCCCGCATCCACCGCCGCGACCCGAGCCAGATACCCGTCGCGCGGTTCGGTGGGGATCACATTACCCATCACCACATGCCCAACGGCGTCAGGCGGCGTTCCGGAGCGCTCAAGCGCGCCGCGGCAGGCGGTGGTTGCCAGGGAGATCAGGTCGACGTCTTTCAGCGCTCCGCCAAAGGAGCCGATTGCCGTTCGGGCGGCGCCAACGATGACGACTTCACGTTCTGCCATGGGAGTTCTCTCTACTGATTTCGGAGCCGCGTGAGGTGCTGGCCCGCGCAGGTGGGCACGATCCTAGCGGGATGACCGCGAAGCACAACTCGAAAACTCGCACACCCGCTCTGCATATCTGCAGAACGCATCGGTCATTTTTTGGCGTTCATGAGGCCGATGCCCAGCTCAACCGCCGCATCGGTAACGATCAGCTTGCCACTGACATGGCACACGCCTTTTCCGGCCTTCTTCCGCGCGCTGATGGTCGCTACGCATTGGTCGTCATTGTTGAGGATGACGATGCATTCCAGACACTGGATGCATTCGTCATAGTCGACACGGCCGTCACGCTTGATCGCACCGATCTCGCAATGATTCTTGCAATGTTGGCAGGGCTGGCCGCAGGCATCGATGCGTTTGAGCCAGGAAAACAGGCGTAGCTTGCCCAGGATCGCCAGCCCCGCCCCCAGCGGGCAGACGTAGCGGCAATAGAACTTGTGCACGAACAGGCCGAGCCCTAGCAGGATCACGGCGTAAAGTACGAAAGGCCATGAGCGCATGAAGAACAGGGTGATGCTGGTCTTGAACGGCTCCACCTCGGCAAGCCGCTCGGCCAATGTCAGCGAGTAGAACGCGGTCGGCAACAGGCCGATGAGGATCAGATATTTCACCCACTGCAGACGCTGATGGTTGCGGTCGGAGATCCTCCATTGGCGGATGCGCAGGTGCTTGGCGACCCAGCCGAGCATTTCCTGCAGCGCGCCGAAGGGACAGAGCCAGCCGCAGAATACGCCCCGTCCCCAGATGAACAGGCTGAGGAAGGTAAAGCTCCAGAGGATGAAGATCACCGGGTCCATCAGGAACACCCGGATATCGAAGTCCTTCCAGAGCGCCAGCAGCAGCGTAAAGATGTTCACCACAGACAGCTGACCCTGGGCGTACAGACCGATGAACACCAGCGTGAACACGAGAAAGCCCGCGCGAAACAGATGAAAGCCCCGGCTATGCTGACTGATACGGTGCTGCCAGATGAACACGCCGGCCAGCAGGAGCAGAGACGCCCCGAGCAGACTGATCTGCCACCAGCGTTCCTGCCACATGCGAAGCCAGATCGGCACCGGCTCGACAACTTCCCGCGCCTGCTCGATGTTGAATAGATCTGCGTCGAGCTGAAATCGCCGGTCGAGCGATGTGTTGCTTTCCACCAAATGGTTGCGGCGCAGCTTTACGTTCAGGCGCAAATCAGCCGCCTCAGCGGGATTGAAAGCATTGTGCGGCTTGATGCGAAAGACATTGGCTTCGAAGCCATCCAGCGGCACGTCGAGCAATTCCATCGCCGCGCCGTTGTTAAAATTCATGTCATGCAGTTCGATGGCATGACCGTTCTGCATTAGCACCAGCCGATCGGGCGAAGTCGCCGGGACAAAATCAGACGGCACATGAGGGTACATGCCGGATGACAGCACCAGCACCGCCTGCTCGTTAGCTTTCAGCTCCTCATTGAGCCGGGCGAAGCCCGCTTCGCCGAGCAAATTGCGGCCAGTTGTCGGGGTATTCAAATAGGCGAAGTAGAGTTCGGTGAATGGCTGGGTGTCGTACTCCGGCTCGAGGTCCAGATGGTCGTCGAGCGATTCGCCAAGCGCTGCTTCCACCTCGTTGCGATCGATCATCCAGCGTTGGACGTAACCGCGCTCAAGGAGCTGCGACCAATCCAGTGCCTCGTAAAGGTCGGGCCTGGCGATCGCCAATGGGCTGCTACTGAAACCTTCGAGCAACTTGCGGGCGACGCTTAGCGCCGACAACAGCACGGTTTCATTGAGGATCACCACCGATACCGTCGCCTTGCTCACGCCATCGATACGGGTGACTGGATCCGCATCGCCTCCGCGGGCCTCCCGCCCTCCCACCAGGATCGGCTTGTTGATGGTCACGTGCCGATATTGATCAACAAAGTCGAACAGCGATTGCTCGCCAAGCCCGTGAAGAAACACCGGTTCGTGGTGCTCCAGAACGGTCACCCCAGCGAGCACGCCCTGGGTATCCATACCGATCAGCAGGCGAATCGGCTTGCCGGAGAACCCCTGCAGATTCGAGTAATCAGTGGATTCGAAGGCATAACCAAGCAGTTCATCGAGTTGATACACGTTGTGGACAGGCGGATCCGCCTGCTTCGGCTCGATACGTGTGGCCTTGGGGAACAGCTGCTGGATCTGGGCGTCCAGCGTTCGAGCAAAGAGGGTCGGGCTGATGAGCGCGATAATCAGCATTAGCACGCGCGACAATAGGCGGGCGGTGCGTGTCATGGACGCCTCAGGGCTTGTTGTAATGCACCCATGCTATCCAGCGCACAACTCACCACCATTGCACTTGCGCAGTGAAAGAGCAGTACTTCAGTGCTAGCCCGGTCACGCGCGATGCGTGCCGCAATGACGAACGCGTTAGATGCGCCCGTCGCAGACTCCAATCGCAACGGAACGATGCGCGCGCTTACCAGGCCCAAGCTAAACCAATCACGGGAGGCCCAGAGATGACCAAGGCAGTCAAACCGGACGCCGAACAGCCCTACTTCGACACCCCTGCCCATATCCCCAGCGGCAGTGATCATCAGATCCCGCACAGCCACCGCCTGGTTTACCGTGACCATGACGTGATCGTGCACCTCACCGGCTATGAGTACGAAACCTTCGGCGAGACCCTATGGGCGGTTGGCGCTGAGGTCGTCAAGGATCTCGAAATCGTGGTTCCGGTAGAGGTTGATCAGACGCAGCACTACCGCAGCTTTGACGATGCCCTTGAGCGCGGAACCATTCTGGGCAGAGGCCTGGTCGATTCGCTCCATCACTAGACGACGTCCATTCACGGCGATGACACGCCCACAGACAATCCGGAGGCTATTGATATGAACGCCACGAACGCGACCGTGCGACATGACGAACAACAGCAGCGCTACGTCCTTGAAGTGGACGGCAAGGCACTCGGCGTCGCCAGCTACCAGAGAGACGGCGAGCGGCAGGTGTTCACTCATACCGAAGTCGACCCGAGCCTCGAGGGCCAGGGCATGGGCAGCAAGCTGATCCGTGAATCACTGGCCGATGTCCGCAAGCGCGGCAAGCGGATCGTGCCTCAGTGCGAATTCGTCGCGGCTTACGTCAAGAAGCATGACGAGTGGAGTGACATCGTCGATACGCAATAAGCGCGGCGACAGGGGCAGGCATTACACGTGCAGACAGGTACCATGCCGCCCCCGATAGCAAGTACCCCCGCATGACCTGTACCCAGCGAAAGATCGAACACCTGCGACGACAGATTCCAGGCTTTGCCTGCGAACCCGGCTGCCATGACTGTTGCGGCCCGGTCACCGCCTCGTCCGAAGAAATGGCACGCCTGCCACGTAAAAGCGTTGCACAGCACGACGCGGCGCTAGCGCACTGGAACTGCGTGCATCTCGGACCAAACGGCTGTGAGGCTTATGAAGAGCGGCCTCTGATATGCCGTTTGTTCGGAACCACCGCAACTCTGCCCTGCCCCCGTGGGCGAGGTCCGGAAACGCCGACCAAGGCGCACGTGGAAAAACAGGTACATCGCCTCATCGCCAGCACCCGCCAGGTTTTGGTCTAGGCGCATTTACACATGACATGGAGAACAGATGAGCATCGAACTGCAGATTGACGACATCCAGCTCGGCGACGGCAAAGCCGTGTCCAAGGGCGCGTTGATCACCACTCAATACCGTGGCCAGCTCGAAGACGGCACCACCTTCGATTCGTCTTACGAGCGCGGCAAGCCTTTCCAGTGCGTGATCGGCACCGGACGCGTCATCAAGGGCTGGGATATCGGCCTGATGGGCATGCGCGTGGGCGGCAAGCGCAAGCTCTTCGTCCCTGCTCATCTTGCGTACGGCGAGCGGCAGATCGGCGAGTACATCAAGCCGAACTCGAACCTTCTGTTCGAGATCGAACTGCTGGAAGTACTCACCCGCGACGACTAGATGTGACGGAGTGCACGATCAGCGCCTTGCAGCCCAACTTTGTCGCGTCACTGTAATCAAAGCATCGTTAGTCCCCGGTGCCGAGCATGTTGACCGGGCGGACTTATCGGCGACCGCGTACACTGCAGGCGATTTGCCATCACTCGTTTCATCCAAGTCAGTAAGTATTTCTCGATGACAGCAGAAGCACCCTCGGCGCCCGACGCCGTTAGCCCACCCGCGTTCCCCATGGGAGGCGGTGAGCTGGGCGAACTCATACGCGGGCACGACTGGTCTGATACGGCGCTAGGCCCAGCGGAGCACTGGCCGCAGAGCCTGAAGACGGTAACCTCCATGCTGCTGTTATCGCCGGTGCCCATCGTGCTGCTTTGGGGCGAACTGGGGATCATGCTCTACAACGATGCCTATTCGGTGTTTGCCGCTGGCAGGCATCCACAGCTGCTTGGCTCGGAAGTACGCAAGGGCTGGCCGGAGGTAGCGGATTTCAACGACCACGTCATGCGTGTGTGCCTGGCTGGCGGCACGCTCGCCTATAAGAATCAGGAGCTAACGCTGCACCGCAACGGGCGGCCCGAACAGGTCTGGATGAACCTCGACTACTCCCCCGTGCTGGACGAGACAGGCATTCCCGTCGGGGTCATCGCTTTTGTCGTGGAAACCACCGAGCGCGTCAGGGCCGAGCGCCACTTGCTGGCTGAAAAGCATCGTCTGACTCAGCTGTTCGAGCAGGCGCCGGGAATCATGGCAATGCTCAGCGGGCCCGAACATCGCTTCGAGATGGCCAACCCCGCTTACGCCAATCTGCTCGGCGACCGCCAATTGATCGGCCTTACCGTTCGCGATGCGCTTCCCGAAATCGCACGCCAAGGCTTCATCGAAGTGCTGGATGAGGTCTATCAGAGCGGCACTGCGTATGTGGGCACCTCGGTGGAGTTGAACATTCAGCGCATCCACGGTCGACCCGAAGAGACATACATCCTCGACTTCGTTTTCCAGCCGGTTTTCGACAGTCAAGGTCACGTCGGCGGCATATTTATCCAGGGCCATGACGTCACCCAGCGCGCGCAGGCGGAGCGGCGGACCGGCTTTCTCGATGCTCTGGGCAAGGCGACCGCAGCCAACACCGATGCCGATACGATTCTGAGCATCACGACCCGGTTGCTCGGCGAGCATCTGGGCGTCACCGTGTGCGCGTACGCCGACATGGACCCGGACGAGGACGGCTTCACCATTCGCGGCAACTGGGCGGCGCCCGGTGCGAACGGCATCGTCGGCCACTACAGCCTCGCCGCCTTTGGCCAGCTCGCGCAGAACAACCTGCATGCCGGCCTGCCGCTGATCCTCGATGACAACGCGGAGCAGTTGCCTGCCCATGAAGCGGCGACCTTTCTTGGCCTAGGCCTGGCCGCCACCATCTGCATGCCGTTGATCAAGGAAGGCAAGCTTACCGCGCTCATGGCGATCCACGACAGGGTTCCGCGCAAATGGAAGCTCGAAGAGCTGGCGTTACTGACTGAAGTGACGGAACGTTCATGGGCCCATATAGAGCGCGTGCGCTCCGAATTGGCCGTGCGGCTCGCTGAGCAACGCTTCCGCGAGGAGCTGGAGCGACAGGTAGCCGAACGGACTGCCGCACTCGCTCAGAGCGAAGCGCAGATTCGCACCGTGGCCGCCAGTTCACACCTGTATCAATGGCTGCTAGGCACCGACGGCCTGCTGCTCTACGCCAATCCCACATCACTCGCTGGTGCTGGCTCGCAGCTGGATAAAGTACTGGGCGTCCCCTTCTGGGAGACACCCTGGTTCAGCGCTACGCCCGGAATGCTCTCAATCATCAAGGCCAGTGTCGCAACAGCCGCAGCGGGCGGCAGCGACAACCTGAGCATGCAGCTGCAGTTACCAGACGCTATACGCTCGTTCGACTTTTCCATCCGGCCGGTGCTCGACGAGGCGGGGGCGGTGGTCGGCATCGTGCCTGAGGCCGTGGACAGCACTGCCCGAATGCAGGCCGAACGAGCCTTGCAGCAAGCCCAGAAAATGGAAGCGCTGGGCAACCTCACCGGCGGAATCGCACATGACTTCAACAACCTGCTGACCGCTGTGATGGGCAATCTCGAACTGCTGCGCAAACGTGTGCCAGCAGACTCGCCCTTGCTACGGCTGATCGACAACGCCCGCATCGGCGCCGAGCGTGGCGCTTCACTGACGCGGCGGATGCTGGCCTTTGCTCGTAAACAGGACCTGCTGGCCGAACGCATACAGCCAGGTCGATTGATCGATGAAATGAGCGAGCTGCTGGAGCGCTCGCTGGATCCGGCGGTGATCATCGAAATGCAGATCGAAGCCAATCTGCCCAACATCGAGGCCGACCCCAATCAGCTGCAAACCGCCCTCCTCAATCTCGCACTCAACGCGCGTGACGCGATCAACGGCCAGGGCCGCATCGTCATCAGCGCTCACAGTGAACAAATAAAAGACAAACCAGGCCTGGCGCCCGGAACCTACCTCTGCCTTGCCGTCACCGATGAAGGTGATGGTATGGATGAAGCGACCCTTCAGCGGGCCACTGAGCCTTTCTACACCACGAAGGGAGTCGGGAAAGGCACCGGACTGGGCCTTTCCATTGTCCATGGGTTCGCAGAACAGTCGGGCGGAATGCTGGCGCTACGCAGTGGTGTTGGCATCGGCACCACAGCACAGATATGGCTTCCGGCCATACAGGAAAGCGTTGTTGCCCAAGTGGCTGAAGCAACGCATAGCCATCGCTCGCGTGATCCAAGCCGACTGAACATTCTTGCCGTGGACGACGACGTTCTGGTGCTGTTCAACACCGCGGAGATGCTGCGCGACGAGGGCCACCAGGTATTCACTGCGCATTCAGCTGCCCAGGCGCTGGAGCAGCTGCAAGCTTCCCGATTCGACCTGCTGATCACAGACCACGCGATGCCGAAGATGACCGGCGCCCAGCTCGCGCTCGAAGTGCGCAACATGCAACCTGATCTGCCGATTCTGCTCGTCAGCGGGTACGCAGAAATTCCTGCGGGTACCGCTGCGACAAAAATCCCGCTGCTGGCCAAACCCTTTTCTCAGGCCGACCTTATTGAAGCCATCGTCGCGGTGACGCGCGGCGACTGACGAATGCAAATGGCTGCCGAACAGCTTTAGTGTCGACCCTATCCCTAAATGTAATCGCAGCGGCTGCAACGCTCGTCGCAGCCGCCGCAAACCTCACGCGTGAGCCGGTTGGGCGGCTGCTGGCGCGACTGAAGTCGTAGTGCCCATCGACTCCTTTACCACGTCGCCCACCATATCCGCGGTGATGGCGCAGAGCGTCCAGCCCAGATGCCCGTGTCCGGTGTTATAGAACACGCAGGGCGAGCTGCCGCGACCGACCTTGGGCATCATGTTCGGCATCATCGGACGAAGTCCGGCCCAGGGCACCACGCTCTGAGTGCTAACGCCCGGGAAGCACTCTGCAACCCAGTCCACCAGCGGGCGAATCCGGTCGGCACGGATGTCTCGGTTGTAGCCATTGAACTCGGCGGTGCCGGCCACACGCAGTCGGCTATCACCAAGACGGCTGGTCACCAGCTTGGTCTCGTCGTCCAGCAGGCTTACCGTGGGGGCAGCAGCGCGACTGGCCTCATCATTGAGGTTGACCGTAATGGAATAGCCCTTGACCGGATAAATGTTTACGCGATCACCGAGCTGCGAGGCCAATGCCCGGCTCGCCGTGCCGGCGCAGATGACCATTCCGTCGAACTGGAATGTTTCGTCGCCACCCGGTGTGCCCAGGATGATGCGGGCCTGCTTACCATCGGTCGATACGCCTTTTACTTCCTGACCGTAGCGGCACTCGACGCCCAGGCGAATCGCCGCCGCAGCGAGGCCGTTGGTGAACAAGTGAATGTCGCCGGTGGAATCGCATTCGGTGTAATAACCGCCGTAGTATTTACCCGCAAGCGTCGGTTCGATGGCACGCATCTCATCTGGCGTCACGCTGCGTCGCGGCAACCCGCCCTCGGCCAGCAGGGTCGACACCGTACCCGCGTGATCGAATCCCGCCTTGTCGCGGTAGATGTGAAGGATGCCGGCTTTCTTGAGATCGAAGTCGATACCCTCCTCTTCGGCCCAGGCGAACAGGTGCTCACGTGCAGCGATGGCCATGCGTGCGGTTTCGATGGTGTTGTGACGGTATTGGGGAATCGAGCCGATGAATTCAGCGAACCAGGACAATTTGTGCCAACTCGGCTTGGGATTGACCAGTAGCGGCGCGTCGCTCTTGAGCATCCACTTGATGCCCTTGAGGATCGTCGACCAGTGCGTCCAGACCTCCGCATTGGATGCGGACAACTGGCCGCCATTGGCGAAAGACGTTTCCATGGCTGCGTAGCGATGCTTTTCGAACAGCGTGACAGCGAAGCCACGTTTAGCCAGCGCATAGGCGGTAGTAATGCCGGTGATGCCACCACCGACCACAGCGATTGTTTTTTTCACGATGCCGCTCCAGAACGTCAAGGGTTAGAGCCCGTCCGCGGCATGCGGATCAGGCGCCCCCTCTGTTCTGGACCTGAGAGTTTCACGAGCGAGGCTCGCTTGCTCCTTCGGTGCGACGGGCGACGAACGACCCGGCGGCTCTTCAGAGTTCACCGGTGATATCGGTCCTTTTGCCTGAGAGTTTCCGGGGCGGTTGCTCCTTCGGCGCTGCAGATGGCGACGCCATTGCAGTCTCTCCCGATATCACATCACTGCCACGAGCATCGCTCAGGGCAGTTGAATCAAAGGCACACAGCGTGCCAGTTAACGCGCCAGCGCTGGGCAGGCTAATCCGGCGACAGCCGTTCTCAATTCGATCTAAAACAGCGCCCCGCTTGCGGGACACGCACCAGCACGATGCACGTTTCTACCCCATGTTCGCGCCATAAGAAAGCCCGCCTATGGTCGAATACGTCTCTTACTCCCCCACCACAGCGATAAGCCGGCCTATATCGACGGGCTTGGTCATATGGATATCGAAACCGGCCTCCATTGCGTTTTCCTTGTCGCTTGGCTGACCCCATCCGGTGATGGCGACCAGCTTGATGTTGGGATTCAACGAGTGCGCGCGGATCATTCGCGCCACTTCATCCCCACGCAGGCCGGGCATCCCGATGTCCAGCAGAACCACTTCAGGATCTAGCTGCTGATATTGCTCGAAGGCCTCCAGCCCATCGAACGCAAGGTGCACCTCATGGCCTTCGAGACGCAGTATTTCGGCCATGGTTTCGGCGATGTCGCGGTTGTCGTCAGCCACCAGAATGCGTCGCTTGTTAAGGGTCACACTTTCGTCTGTCCCGCCACTTTCTCCAGGCGCGCTCACCGGTAGTACAGGCAAGCACAGGCTGAACTCAGCACCTTTCCCAAGCCCCTCGCTCTGCACGCGCAATTCTGCGTCATGCAGCTTCGCGAGACCCTTGGCCAGGGCGAGCCCGATTCCAAGCCCAGTGTTGACGTGAGTGCCCGCCACCGGCACCTGGGCGAAGCGCTCGAAGATCAGCTTAAGATTCTCCCGCGCAATGCCCAATCCGTTATCCGCAACGATAACGGTGGCGGATTCCTGATCGCGCTCAGCGGTCACCCGGATACGCCCGCCGTTCGGCGTGAACTTAGCCGCGTTGTTCAGAAGATTGGTCAGAATCTGTTCGAGCCGAAGCGGGTCACCCTCCAGCAGAATGGGCTCCGGCGGCAGAGTGACCTGCAGTTCATGTTGCTTCGCCTCGATTTTCGCCCGCGCGGTTTCGATTGCTGCTTCCACCACGCTGCGCAGATCCAGTTGCTCCTTGCGCAAGATCAGCTTGCCAAGCGTGATGCGGGAAATGTCGAACAGGTCATCAAGCAGTAATGCCATGTGCCGTACCTGACGTTCGATGATCTGCTGACTGCGCTGCTTCTGCGCGTCGGAGGCGGCGACAGAGCCGAAAATACCCGCGGCCAGACGAATCGGCGCGAGAGGATTCCGCAATTCGTGAGCCAGGGTGGCAAGAAATTCGTCCTTGCGACGATCTGATTCGAGTATCGCCTGCTCCTGATGCTTGGCGTCCGTGACATCGGCAAACCAGACTGCTACGGCCGAGTCGAATGGCGTGGCAATGAGGCGAACCCATCGCTCCCTGTCGAAGGCGGTGCTGCGCATCTCCAGATCACGGGGCTGCTGAAACAGAACCACCTCCACGAGAGTACTGAGTGCTTGCGGATTGGCATTCGGGCCAAGTACCTCTCGCAGCCGGCGGCCAACCAGACTGGTCGCTGTTCCGCGAAGGCTGGCAGCCCCGGTCGGGTTGATGAACTCGAGGATGAAATCGGTCAGCTCACCGCGCTCGTCGTGATGCGGAGAGACGATTGCAAAAGGCACGGTCGAGGAATCCAGCGCAACCTGCAGCCGCTGTTCGAGCATGCCGACCTTGGACTGCGCTCGCGCTCGGTCGATGAATACCGCCGCAATGCCTGCGGCAAGATCTGCCAGACGGATCTCTCGCTCGGTCGGCGGCCGAGGCTCCTTGAGCTGCACCGTCAGAGTTCCCAGAACACTGTCATCGCTGTGCCGGATGGGCGTGCTATGAACCGAGCGGAAGCCTTCGCTGCGTGCCACCATCACGAATTCGCTGAAACGGGCGTCGGTCTCGGTATCCGCCACGATCACCCGCGCGCCCTCTTGAACTGCTATTCCGCACGCGCCCAGGCCCGGCTTAACGTTGTCCATGATCGCCAGCGAGGCGAGGGAAAAACCTCTTGACGCATGGATGCGCAATGGCTGGGTACCGTCACTGAGCGCCAGCAATCCGTGCTCGGCCCCATGCAGTGTGCAAAGGGCATCGATGATCGCCTGCAGCTGCTCGTTGAGAGTAGGCATCTGCAACAGGCGATTGCTCAGTTCCTGTATCAGCTGAAGATCACTGACCTGTTGAGTCAGGTCCTGCTGCGCCAGTGCCAAACGGGACAGCATACTGTCGCGCTCAGCCTCACTCGTCCGGCGCGCCTGTGCCGCGCCCGCCAGTGCCCAGCCTACATCGCGGATCTCCTCGATTTCGCTATCGGGCGCCTGAACCAGCTGCCCCTCCCCAATATCCTGAGCCGCGTTGCGTAACTGCTCCATTGGTACGTTGATCCGGCGCGTCGCGAACAGCGCCGCCGCAACGGCAAATAACAACGACAGCAAAAGCCCGCCGCCGTAGAGCGTATAAGCCCGCGCGGCTCCCGCTTCCACGAGGTCACTGGGAATGCCCGTTGCAACCACCCACCCCGTGGGCTGCAAGCGCACGAATGAAGTGTAGAGCGCCTTTCCCTCCACAGATTCGGAGCGACCGCTGCCCTCATCGCTGAGATTTTCTTGCAGCATTTTCTGAAGCATGGGCGCGGCCGTGCCACCCATCGTTTCCTCGTGGCGCAACGAACGGGCAATGCGCACGCCATTGGCATCCAGCACAGTATTGACCCAACCTTCTGGAAGCCTGCGATTACTGATCACATCAGCAATGGCCTGCGGCTTGAGTACGGCGGTAAGCACGTAGCGGGTATCGGATTCGAGATGCACCGGCACGCGTAGAGGGATGCCCCATACGTTTCCAGGCCCCTTACTCATGCTGCCGATCTGAGGCGTCCCAGTGCGCATCAGCTCAGCAAAGCTCCGCGGCTCGGCCATCGCGCTTGAGGCCGGCGGGGTGTGCATCGAGACACGCCTCAGCACCTCGCCCTCGGGGCTGATGATCAGCAACGCATACCAGCTAGGTACCGAAGGCAGTACGCGACGAACCATATCGGCGAACCCATCTATATCGTCGACATCGAGCAGAGGCGATTGCGACAGCGCCTGTAGTACGTTGAGGGATCTGCTCAACTCGACCTCGACCGCCGTTGCGGCCAGGCGGGTGACTTCAATGCTGCGCTGCTTGGCAAGCTCCTTCTGCTCATTGACGATCGAGACCATGCCAAGCCCGGCAACCAGAGCCAGCGGCAAGATGCCGGCCATCGCAATCGTCAGCAACCGACTACGCAACGGCACCGAGCGGCGCGGTTTGGCTCCGTTTACCTGGTTCAAGATGACCTCACGCGACCCGACTAGAGCGGTCGTGAACTTGCTGAATGGGAATGAATGCAGGGTTGCCTGAAAGGCGTTAGCTTAAGCGATCCGAAAGATACAAACATGCGTACTTGGAGAGTCTGAAGCAGGCCGGGTTCAGTCGCGGCAACGTTCGGACAACGTTGCGCCTTGCCAAGCTCATCCACCCCAAACATGACGAAGGACATCCGCATGCTGGAACTCCGCCCAGGCTGTGAATGCTGCGATACCGATCTGCCTCCCGATTCCGATCAGGCATTGATTTGCTCGTTCGAGTGCACCTTCTGCGCGCATTGCGCGAACACGAAACTGGCGCTCGTCTGCCCGAACTGCGCAGGTGAGCTTGTCTCACGGCCGCGCCGTCCCGCCGCCAAGCTGGCGGACAACCCGCCCTCGATCAACCGCGTTTACAAGCCGCAGGGCTGTGACGCTGTAATCTGATGCCAAACCAACGGAGCGAAAACCATGCAGTTGAACGATATCCCCTTCGGCATTACCGACTGGGAATCGGTGGAGCCCACCGAGCACCCCGGCGAAACCGGTACGGCGATCTGGCGCAGTCGGCAGTTCGGCGACATTCGGGTGCGAATCGTCGAGTACAGTCCCGGCTACCTGGCTGATCACTGGTGCAGCAAAGGCCATATCCTGTTCTGCCTGGAGGGCGAGCTGCACACTGAACTGGAAGATGGCCGAAGCTTCACGCTAAGCCCGGGCATGAGCTATCAGGTAGCCGACAATGCCGAAGCCCATCGTTCGTCAACCAAGGTGGGAGCAAAGCTGTTCGTGGTCGATTGACCGCATTGTGATGTCAATCCCGCAGACCAGAATTCAGGTGCTCTATATGAAAGGGCCTCACCAGACCGCCCGCCGCGTTCACTGTGCCTGAGCCGTTCGACGTCCAGGCAACGAGACTTCACAGCTCCCAGAACCAGGAAGGCCCGCGCATGGCGGGCCTTCTGTTGCTTTTTGCCGAAGTTACTTCGGTAACTTGAAGGTGATGAAGCTGGCGCGGCCTTCGCGAAGTACCCGCATCGAGACCGAGCGGTTCTTCGGCAGATCATTGACCACCTGGGTGAATTTCTTCACCGAGTCGATCGCCTCGTTGTTCAGATGCGTGATGACGTCGCCAGGGCGCATCCCGATCATTGCCGCCGGACCTTGACTGACTTCGGTGATTGCCACACCCCCAGTGATTTCCAGCGCCTGGCGCTGTGCGTCGGTCAGCTCGGTCACCGCAACGCCCAGACGGTTATTGCTTTTCGTGCTGCTGCTCGGACCACCAGCGGAAGCTACTTGATCACCATCCTCCGGCAGCGCACCGATCTCGATGTTCAGCGTCTTGCGCTTGCCGTCACGTACCACGTCGAGCTTCGCTTTGCTGCCTGGCTTCATCGCACCGACCAGATGCGGCAAGTCGCCCGACATATCAATGGATTTACCATCGACATTCAGGATCACGTCGCCAACCTGCAATCCGCCCTTGGCTGCCGGGCCGCCGTCCATTACCTGTGCCACCAGCGCACCGGCAGGACGCTCCAGACCAAACGATTCAGCCAGATCCTTGTTCACTTCCTGGATCACGACGCCGAGCCAACCGCGGCTGACCTTGCCGTCTTCACGCAGCTGATTGGCGACGTCCATGGCGACGTCGATCGGGATGGCGAACGAGAGGCCCATGAACCCACCAGAACGCGTGAAAATCTGCGAGTTGATCCCGACGACCTCACCTTGGAGGTTGAACAACGGGCCACCCGAGTTGCCGGGATTGATCGCCACGTCAGTCTGAATGAAAGGCACATAGCTCTCGTTCGGCAGGCTGCGGCCCGTTGCGCTGACTACACCAGCCGTCACGGTATGGTCGAAGCCGAACGGCGAGCCAATGGCTACAACCCACTCGCCTGCCTTCAGCGCTTCGGAGGAGCCGATCTTGACGATTGGCAGGTCATCGCCCTCGATCTTCAACAAGGCCACGTCGCTGCGTGGGTCGGCGCCGACCAGCTTGGCCTGCATCTCGCTGCGATCGGGCAAGCGGACGATGATTTCGTCCGCGTCTGCGACAACATGGTTGTTGGTCAGAACGTAGCCGTCTTCGGAGATGATGAAGCCAGAGCCAAGCGACTGTGCCTCGCGACGCCGGTCAGGCTGCTGGGGCATACCGCGTTCGAAAAACTCGCGAAACATCGGCGGTATGCCTTCCAGATCGGGCATCTGCGCTTGCGCGCCACGCACGGGCTGGTTCTGTTTGGTGCTGATATTCACGACCGCAGGTGATGCATCTTCGACCAACGGGGTGAAGTCCGGCAGGTCGGCATGGGCGATCAGCGTCTGTCCGAACAGCGCCAGGCCGGCCACTGCAGCCAGAAAGTTCTTGCGAGGAATCATGGTGACGAGTCTCTCCACGATGGAAAAATTGGGGTTGAAGCAACCGGTTTCGTATCGCAGCCGATCCGGATAAAAAAGCAGCGGGTTGCCGCGTGCACGAAAGCTGACTCTATAGCCGACAGCCTGTTCGCGGCAAACCCACCCAAGGGAGCCGGCTGTTCCATCAGCCTGATACAGACTCTACGCCGAAGAAAGTCAGCTTCGTGTGTAGCGTACGTAAAGGGAAAGTAAGGTTACGCAGCGAAGCTACGTAAGCGACAGAACCGCGGATAAACGACCTTTCGCACCTCCTCAACGTGAGAGAAACCACTCGACCGTCTTCGGCAGGTCACGCATGTCGCTGATAACGGCCGATACGCCCAGTTCGCGCAGGGCCACGTCATGGCCAGCCGGAATATGGCTTGCACCGGTGAAACCGATAACCTGCATGCCGGCGGTTCGTGCCGCCAATACGCCGGTCGGGCTGTCTTCAACCACCAGGCAATGCCCGGGCGCAACGCCCATTCGTTCGGCGGCCAGGAGATACACATCCGGAGCAGGCTTGGGCGAAGGCACCATCTCGGCGCAGAAGATGTTGCCCGCGACACGCTCGGTAAGGCCGGCCCGGCGCAAGGATGATTCGACATTGTGCAGCCGGCTGTTGGACGCCACGGCTAGCGGCAGTTCTATCGCCAGCAGCGCGTCGCGAACGCCCGGTATCGCCTGGACTTCATCGGCAACGACCTTTTCCGATTGCCTGCGCAGATCCTCGTCAAAGGTCTTCGGCAGGGTCAGGTCGAATCGCTTTTCTATCAGATCGATGATGCTCGGCACGGTCAGGCCAAACGTGCCCTCCAGCGCCTCGTGTAGCCGCTCGCCCGGGACGTGAAGGCTCAAAGCCTCGAACAGCACGCGGTGGCTGATGATTTCACTGTCGACGATCACGCCGTCGCAGTCACTGATCAGCAGATCGATTGTGGCCATCAGGTCTCCCATTGATTGATGCGCAGTGGCTGCGCGGTGACTCCATGAAAGGAGGCAGGGCTTGGACTGCAACGGGTGCGCTGAGTTTTATGCGCAGAAAGGACTCACCCAGCGCCCCAATCCTTAACAGAGTGATGCGCCCCATCACCGGGATCTGCGCATTTTCTTCAATACCGATTCCGCCCCCACTCCTATCTTCGCGCAAGTGTCCCCCGCTTACGTTTCAGGAGTTCCGATGAGCCTCTTGCTTTCAATGGCTGCCTTCGCGCTGGCCTCTTCCATCACGCCTGGCCCGGTCAATATCGTTGCGCTCAGCGCGGGTGCGCAGTTCGGTCTGCGTCCAGCCATGCGCCATGTCAGCGGTGCGACCATCGGCTTTACCGTGCTGTTGCTGTTGATAGGCCTTGGGCTCAACGAATTGCTGGAGCGCTGGCCCTGGCTTACCGAGTCCATCAGGTTGGCAGGCGTCGCGTTCTTGTTTTACATGGCGTACCGCCTGGCGGCCGATGACGGGCGGTTGAACACTGAAGTGCCCGCGCGCGCGCCTACATGGCTTCATGGTGCGGCGATGCAATGGCTCAACCCGAAGGCATGGCTGGCTTCCGTGGCAGGCATGGGCCTATTCGCTGCTGCTGGTGACGTGCTGTCTGTGGGGCGTTTTGCAGTGATCTATTTCGTCATCTGCTATGCATCTTTGGCGTGCTGGGCCTATGCCGGCACCTTTCTGCGACACCACCTGCAGGAGCCTGCGCGGCTGCGGCTCTTCAACCGGCTGATGGCTGCATTGCTGGCGGGCTGTGCGCTTTACTTGCTGATGACCTGATGCCCGTCGCGTCGGGCGTCCCGATAATGCCCCGGCGTCGCCGCCAGCAATTGCTTGAAGGCACGCTGCAGATGAGCTTGATCGGCAAAACCTGCTGCCAGGGCGACATCGGCGATGGGCTGACCACGACGCAATTCGGCGCGCGCGAACTGCACGCGTCGGTTGATAAGATAAGCGTGCGGGGTCATACCGAAGTGTTTCTTGAACGCGCGAATCAGGCTTGAGGGCGACACGCCCGCCGTATGGCTGATCTCATGCAGCTTGAGCGAGCGTGGGTAATTGTCAGCGATGAAACTGGCTGCGCGCTGCAGCTTCACATCGCTTACCGAGGCATCCTTTTCGAATCCCAGCCGCTCATGCAGGCGAGAGAAAAAGGATACGGCCGCGCGTTCCTTTTGCAGTAATTCGGCTCCTTCGTCGATGAGCACCGAATGGAAGCGATTGAAGCCTGCCTGCAACTGCGGATCACGCGTCAGTATTGGGGAAAAACGTCGAAAGCCGGCGCCAGCCATGCCCAGACTATCCTGCAGATCGCTCAGCCAGCCTGCGTCGACATAAAGCATGCGATATGCCCATTGCTGGTTCTGGATCGGATTGCAGGCATGGACGTCGCCGGGGTTCATCAGCACCAGCGTACCCGCGTCGATGCGGCACTCATGATCGCCGTTGATGTAGCTGCTGACGCCACTGTCGATCACCCCGATGGAAAAGGTCTCATGACTGTGCCGGGCATAACAGACGAGACGGCCGTCAAACACCGTGCGCGCCTCGATAAAGGGCAACGCAGCATCGCGCCAGAAGCGAGACGTAGCGCGAATGGGATGATCGATCGACGTTGGATGACGCATGGCAGCACCTTGGCCGTATACCTGACGGGGTAAGGTTAGCGTTCTTTGAGTGTTTCACCCCACATCTGCCCTTCAACTAGCCGCGTTTCGCTCCGGTAATGCCTATTGCGCAGGGCAAGCACCGGGGCATCCGATGTCCAGCAGCCGAGCGACGCTAATAAGAAGTTCGAGGCCAACTTCATACCTTTAGCGCTTGCGTGCTCCGCACGCCGTAGAACGGCTTCGTCTGTTTTAATGTCCGATGCCTACTTGCCCACGACATTCGGGACCTCATGATTTTTCAGACATCAAATCTCCAGACGCTGGTACTCAAGGTTACGCCCAACGCAGCAAACAGCACCGCGGCCTCTCGCTCAATGGGCGCCGCAGTGCTGAGCGCATTACTGCTCGGGCTGGCTGGCTGCGGCACTCAGCAGCCGGACGTCCCAGCGCCTCGGCCGGATGAGGTTCGGGCGAAGATCGTCAGGTTGATACCCAGCACCATCCCCGATCGCCAAGGCTGGGCTACCGATATCTATTCGGCATTCGACGCACTGGATATTCCCCCAAGCAACGAAAATATCTGCTCGGTACTCGCAGTAACGGTCCAGGAATCCACGTTCCAGGCGACACCGCCCGTTCCGGGGCTGGCGAAGATCGCTCGTGAGGAAATCTACCGCCGTGCCTCCCGGCTACATGTACCGCGCTTCGTTGTGGATGCGGCACTCGATGTGAAGTCGCCAAACGGCAAGACTTATAGCCAACGGCTTGCAGCCGTGCGTACTGAAGAACAGCTGAGCGCGATCTTCGATGACTTCCTCGGCATCATGCCGCTAGGCAAACAGCTATTCGGCACGCTGAACCCGGTCAAGACCGGCGGGCCCATGCAGGTCAGCATCGCCTTTGCCGAAGACCGCCGATGGGAGTATCCCTATGAGCGCAAGGGCACGATCCGCGACGAAGTTTTCACCCGGCGTGGCGGTATGTACTTCGGCATCGCCCACCTGCTCGACTATCCGGCCAGTTATACGGAACCGCTGTATCGTTTCGCAGACTTCAACGCAGGCTGGTATGCGAGCCGCAATGCTGCGTTTCAGAATGCGGTCAGCCGCGCTAGCGGCACCAAACTGGCACTCGACGGCGATCTGATCATTCATGGCAGCAGCAAAGCTGGCCAGACCGAACGGGCTGTTCGCTCGCTGGCGAGCAAATTGGACATGAGTGAAACGGCTATCCGGAACGCCCTTGAGCGAGGCGACACACATGGGTTCGAAAAAACCGAACTGTATATCCGAGTGTTTGCCCTGGCTGAAAAGCGATCAGGCAAGTCCTTGCCTCGCGCAGTCTTGCCTGGCATCCGCCTTGAAAGTCCTAAGATCACGCGTAATTTGACAACAGCCTGGTTCGCCAATCGTGTTAACGATCGCCACCTGGCCTGCATGAAGCGAGCTCGAAGTTAAGAGGCCGATAATAAACGGACGGCTATACGACATGCGAACTTTCAAAGGAATGTTTCGTACGCACCAGCAAGATAAACAGAAAATATATATACCCCAACGAAAGCTGAAGCACTATAGATACGACGATAGAACCAATAAACGCATCCAGCGGGCTAACATTGTGTTAGCAATCGCTTGGCCACTCACCTTTCAATGAAAAAACGGGGCCAACTACGGAGCCCCGCTTGCATCACGAGCAATATA
>NZ_JAMOIC010000022.1 GCF_024448895.1 Stutzerimonas stutzeri | reverse complement strand
CTGGCCGGAATACGTCGGTCGCAACCGGCTAGCACCGGCCAAAAGCAGCCAGTGGCTAACGGCAGAGCAGTGAGCAACGGCAGTGTCTACATGGAATGAGTACTCAACCAATCGGACATCCACTAACCGGGGCATGACCGTGGCCATATTCGACGGGCTCACCCGCCTGGTCTGACTTCCGCGGGACACAAAAAACCGCCCCCGGAGGCGGCTTTTCACTTCTATCACCCTCAGTCGAAGGTTTCTCCTCAAGCATACTCGGCGTACTTGTACACCGTAGTCTGCGTTATCTCTGCCGCGTCCGTGAGGGATAGGTTCAGCTGGTCATTGTAGGCCTTGAGTTCGGCCCAAAGCTCACTCTCGGATAGGGGCGGGAGGTTTCTGATGTGCTCAATCTCTCTACCCTGCTCATCGCACTTCATAAGGGCATGTGGATTCCGCGCATCATCACTATTAACCAAGCAATAGCCCTTGCGATTGACGGGTTCTACCCCAGTAATCGTCTCAACAATGCTGTTGTACATAGGCTTGTGCGAGGCACCGTTGAAGTAAATCGGTGAATCACTCAGGGCGTAGAAGGTGACAAGCCAGAGAGTCAGCTTGAAGGAAAACTTTCCTGCCTGATCAGCGAAGGTCACCACGATAGGGGTGTGGTTCTGATGGCAGTAACTGATGTCATTGGGGTCTAGCGGCTCTCTGTGCTCGGTGTACTCGCCGACAGCGCTGCTAAAGCCAATGGTGAGGAATCTAGGCTTCTGAGCCACCACAGGGGCAGGCCTGGTGTAGCTGGTTACCCCAAACCCATCGGGGTTCAAGGATTGGCCAATCAGGTAATCACGAATCACCAATGGCATATTCCAAGGCGCGGCACGCCCATGTGCCAGAAATGTCATTGGTGTTCGCCCAGGAATCTCCACCAAGGCGATCGCTGCCGCATTTTCCTCAGGGATCGTCTCTGGAAGGCCAGCACTTGCCGCATTCCAATGACGGAAGCCCAGCAAATGGCTGAGTTTCTCTTGATGTGCAGATAGCTTGCTGCTTTGACCAAGGGCTTTGGTCGTTAAATGCAGGATTTTGGCTAGTTCAAGGACTTGCTTGCGAGATAGGGACATACGGGGCTTCCTCAGATCTGGTTTGCATCTGCTCCCCCGTTCCAGACGATTCAAAGATCGTAGGATTGACCCAATGTATGGTTTGACGCGATCCGCTGACGCGAGAAAGGAAGGCATTCACCGTGGCGCAAGTTGCGCTGGGGAAGGGCAGGGGCTTCCGGAACCTGCTTTCAGGTTATGTCCTGCACGACGAAGATGCAACTGTGTTACTGCCCCATCGAGATGGCCTGCTGAATAATCTACAGCCGCGTCCGGGTGGGCGGTAATGTAGCCCTGCGCACGCAACACGCCGGCTGGTGAGTGCGGCTGGAGCGGCTCGGATGGGCTCTTCCTGCCCGATCAGCCATGGCAGGGAAAGCATTCGTATGGTGAAAATGCGACGCCTCCAATTGTATGCTGGCATTTTGCCGTATCTCGGGAGGGTATTCCGCGAAGGCTCCAAGGAGCTGGAAGAGTTCAAAAAAACAGGCGAGCCTGCTAAGCAGTTCACCGACATCGGCACTGGCCCTGAAGGAATGACCGTCAAGTCTGCCGACGAGTCGACTATGAAGGACTACCTGCAAGCAATTAAGAAGTAATCCGCACAAGGCACTGCTCTCTACTCTGGAGGGGGTGGTGCCTGGCGTCCTATCAGCGCTTTACACGTGCACGCAGATGCACATATAGTCGCCGCATGACTACATCACCGACCCGAACCCAAGCCATCGAGGCCGCCATCGAATCACTTGATGGTGCATTCTTCAAAGCCCTGTGCGAGCCACCACGAGTCGCCGTGTTGAAACGCGTTATGCAATTAGGCCGAGCAGATGTCACCGAGATTGCGGCTGAGCTGCCTCAGGAGCGCTCGGTAGTCTCACGTCATCTTCAGGTACTGCTTGAAGCCGGGATCGTTCGTGCCTCGAAGGTTGGACGGCAGATGTTCTACGAAGTGGATGGCCTAGCCATTATCCAGCGTCTGGAAAATATCCTCCTCCACACAAAAAGCATCGCCCCGTTCTGCTGCCCAGGCAGCCAGGACTGATTTCATTTATCCAATAACGTGCATGAGTGCGCATATATGAACACAAAAGACCAACCTTTCGATGTCGTTGTCATCGGTGCTGGCCAAGCAGGGTTGGCCAGCGGCTGGCACCTGAAACAGCAGGGGCTCAACTTCATTATTCTCGATGAGCAATCGCAACCTGGTGGGAACTGGCGTAACTACTACGATAGCCTCGAACTGTTCTCGCCGGCAGCCTACTCAGCTCTACCGGGGATGCCGTTCCCCGGAGCACCAAACCACTACCCCGCTCGTGATGAAGTGGTGCGTTACCTAGAGCAGTACGCCTACCTCTTCCAACTACCTATCCTCCACGGCGTTCAGGTCACACGGGTAGATCAGGAAGATGAAGGATTCCAAATAACTGCCGCCGACGGGCAACGCTTTTGGGCGAGGGCGGTGGTAGTGGCATCGGGAGCCTTTAGTCGCCCCTACATACCAAGCATTCTTGGGCTCGAAAGCTTCAGCGGCACTCGACTTCACAGTGCCGACTATCGGAATGCAGAGGCTTTCAGTGGGCAAAGCATCGTCGTAATTGGCGCGGCGAACTCCGCTGTACAGATCGCTTACGACTTAGCCAAAGTGGCCACCGTTACGTTGGCCACACGAGAAGCGATTCGGTTCGTGCCACAACGGATATTGGGGGCAGATTTCCATACCTGGCTGAAATGGACAGGCCTGGAGAAAACCCGCTGGCTGAACGACCAAAGCACACCTGTACTGGACGACGGCACCTACAGAAAGGCGCTGAAAGCCGGATTATTCAAACAAGCCGCAATGTTCACTCAGGTAACTTCAAAAGGTGTTGTTTGGGCCGATGGGCAGCATGAAGCCGTCAATAGCATTGTGTTCGCCACCGGTTTTCGTCCGAACCTGCCATTCCTCGAAGGCCTGCCCGTGATCGACGAACGAGGCCATGTGACGCAACGTGACGGGCGAGCCGTGCATGTCCCCGGCTTGTACTTTGTGGGCCTGCCTAAGCAACGCAACTTTGCTTCTGCAACCCTCAGAGGCGTAGGGCCAGATGCCGGATACATAATGCCGGATTTGCTTCACCGCCTTCGCGCCTCGGGAGAGGCTCGCGCACCCGTAGCGCAAAACTGAGCCACTCACGCCCGAAAGATGACAAGAAACCGTAGCTAGTGGTGAGTCCAGAGGGCAGCCAGTAATACCTGCAAAGGGTTGCGTAAGCAGCCAAACGTGAATGGCTGCTATTGGCCGAATCCAGGCCTTCGCGACAGGCAGCTATCCACCACCACGCTTTCATCCAGCAGCTCGTCGATACGCCGGGTCACCCGGTCGATATCCACCCGCTCGACCAGGCTGTCGATCACCCCCCGCAGGTAATCGAAGGCTGCCACCACCCGCACCAGTTGGTTGCCGAGGATCTCCGGTTTACAGGCTTCGTACAGCGCGGCGATGGTGTTCTGGTAGACATTGAAAGTCTTACGCCATTCCTCGTTGCCGAGCAGGATGTCGGCGAACTCGTTGAAGCGGCTGAGGTTCTTGAAGATCTCCTCGCGCCCCAACACGTCTTCCAGGGAAATACCGCGCTCACGGCAATACCCCAGGCCTTCGGCGATGGCATCGTCCAGCAGACCGCGCAATACACTCTTGTCCTGCACTGGCGGCTCGTCGGTGCCTTCTTCGCCCTGGGCGTAATCCTTCAAGGCCTGTTTCATATTGCGGAAGACGTTGTAGTAATCGACGATTTCGCCGTTGCTCTTGCTCACCCCATTGATCTGGTGCGAGGTCACCCTGTTGGCGCGGGCGATGGTCTGCATCAGGGTGTGGCCCTTCATTGGCTTGTCGAGGTACAGGGTGGAAACAGTCGGCGCATCGAAGCCGGTCAGCCACATGGCGCAGACGAACACCAATTGCAGCGGGTGTTCGGGGTCTTTGAAGTTTTGCTCGACATCATGGCCGTGCTCGTCCAGCGCGTTCATGCGCTGACGGTGACGGGCGACTTCCAGGCACTGCAACTTGAACTTCTCTTCCTCGCCGGCTTCCTCGCTGATTACCACCGCCATCTGCACGGCGTGCATATAGGCGACGATCTTTTTCAGCCGGGCTTTTTCCACCTCGTTAGGTGTTTGCGTGATCCGCCCGCGCAGGGCTTTCAGCTCTTCCTTCCACAGCCGCTGCACCTTGTCGTACAGCTTTACCGCAGTGAACTTATCCACGGCGATGACGATGCCCTTGCCCAGATAACCACGCCGCGGGAAGTGGTAGACGATATCGCGGGCGATGGTTTCCAGGCGGTCGTCGCGCTTGATCACCTGCACTTCCTGGGCGAACTGGCGTTCGAGTTTTTCCTGCTGCGCCTCGTCGAGGTTTTCCTCTTCGAGGATCTGGTAGAACTCCTCGCTTAGGTCGTCGTTCTGGATCAGCACCTCGGGCACGCGCTTCTGGTAGAACAGCGGCACGGTAGCGCCGTCGTCCATCGACTGCTGGAAGTTGTATTCGGACACGTAATCGCCAAACCATTGGTTGGTCTTGCGTTCGCGGCCCAGCAGCGGCGTACCGGTAAAGGCGACGAAGTTGGCCTGGGGCAGGCCGGCACGCATGTTTTCCGCCAGGCTCTTGTACTGGGTGCGGTGCGCCTCGTCGACGATCACCACGATATCGTCGCGATCAGAGAGCAAGGGGTAAGCCTTGCCTTTGTCGTAGCGGAATTTCTGGATCAGGGTGAACACCAGGCGCTTGCTCTGGCCGAGGAAGGTGCGCAGCTCTTCGCTGTTTTTCGGCCGGGCGGCCTCGTGGCTCTGCACCGTGCCGGTATTGAGGAAGTTGCGGAAGATCTGCCCATCAAGATCGTCGCGGTCGGTGACCACCAGAAAGGTGAAGTGCCCCGGCAGTTTGCGCAGGATCTTGCGGGCATAAAAGATCATCGAAAAGCTCTTGCCCGAACCCTGGGTGTGCCAGAAAACGCCGAGTTTGCCGCGCAGCGCCTTGCGTTGCTGGAAGCGCGTGAAGGCGCGGTTAACGCCGATAAACTGGTGGTTCTGGGCGATGATCTTCTGCGTCTGCTTGTGGAACAGCACGTAGTTTTCCACGTAATCCAGCAGCCGCTCGGGGGCGAACAGACCGTCGATCACCCGCTCGATACTGGTGCCCTGCTCCTTGATCTGGGCGCGATCGAGCTTTTCCTTCTCGTCGTCCACCCGCAGCCAGCTAAAGAAGTGCTCCCACTCGGCGGTCAGGCTGCCAACGCGGGTTTCCAGGGCATTGCTCAGTACGCAGAAGGCGTTGGTCAGAAACAGTTGTGGAATGCTCTGGCGGTAACGCACCAGATTGTCGTCATAGGCATTGCGCAGTGGAATCTTGGCGTTTTTCAGCTCGATAAATACCAGCGGAATGCCGTAGGTGTTGAAGCGGCGGTCGTTCTCCACCGTGGCCAGGGAGACGTCGTCGACATTGAATGGCGGATTTGCCATCACGTAGTCGAACTGGCCGAAGCTGTCGTGCGGGTCGCCGTTGTAATCCTGGTCCCTCCGCCAAAGAGTGGGTCGATGCCATGGACCATCTCAAAGACAACCTAAAGGTCTGTTCTAGCCATAAGGGACATCATTACTACAAGGATCTGCATACCTGCCCCTGGTGTTCCCTTGAGACTCAGGGCGTCATCTACTTCAACGTCGCTGTGACCGCAGGAGGTCCGATATCGACCTTCACCGGCGATATGAACAAGCTCTGGGCTGCTATCCAGGCGGTACAGCTCCCAGCGTCAATCTTCTCGCCGCCGGCTCATGTGCGAACGCTTACACCCGCGGCTTCGCCCTCGGGAGCTATCGAGAAGCCGCTTAAGTGGATCGGCTATGCCGGGGTAGTTTTCGCCTTCTTTGCCATTGCCCATGAGGCGCCGAAGCTCATGATGCTATGGCTGATAATTGGCGGGTTCCTGCTTTACCAGATCGCAAATTTTGGGGAGGAGGCTGTAAACGCCGAGCGCCAGCGCCGCCGCCAGGAGCTTTCTGCTGCTGAAGCCGAACTGAAAAATATCATCGAACAAATGGAGCGTGAGGCAGGCATTGCAGAGGCACGCCACATCATCGTAGATCCGCCGCGTCTTGCGGACCGAATAGCTTCTGCCATCCCTCTCGCACAGGTAGCAGCAATACTTCATCAACGACCCATCCGGGGTCGGCTGGGCTCTGCCTAGCCCACCATCGTCTCAAATGGCTTTTCCGAGCGCTTCGAGCAGCATGGCGATCTTCTGCTCGTTTCGCTTGTAGTAGGTCCAGGGGCCGATGCGTTGCGAGGTCACCAGCTGCGCGCGCTGGAGCGCGGCGAGGTAGTTCGAGACGGTCGACTGGGACAGCCCGACGCGCTCCTGGATGATGCTGACGCAGACGCCGAGCTGCTCGGGATCGGCTTCCTGCTCCGGGAAGTTGGTCTTCGGGTCCTTCAGCAGGGTAAGGATGGCCAGGCGGGTGGGGTTGTCCAACGCCTTCAGCGCTTCACTGACGTCTATGTTCATATTCGCCGCGGGTAGTGGGTTTTCGCGATCTTACGATACTTCGGTCCGGATCGCTGCGTGCCCGTTTATGGCGGGCACGCAGCAGTCGCTCAGGCCGGGTGCGTCGGGTAGTCGGTGTAACCCTTGTCAGTGCCGCCGTACATGCTGTTCGGGTCCAGCGTGTTCATCAGCCAGCCATTGGCGATGCGCGCGGGCAGGTCATGGTTGGCGATGAACGGACGGCCGAACGCAATGAGGTCCGCCCAGCCGGCTTCGATTGCCGCCGCGGCGCGCTCGGGGGTGTACCTGCCGGCGTAGATGATCTTGCCGCTGAAGGCCGCACGGACCGCCTTGCGGAAGCTGTGAGGAAGCTCGGGCGCGCTGTCCCAGTCGGCTTCTGCCAGGGACAGGTAGGCCACGCCGATTTCGTCCAGGCACTTGACCGCCTCGACATAGGTTTCCTGCGGATCATCCTCGACCAGTCCGAGATAAACACGCTCTTCGTCCGTGCTGGCGAACAGGGGCGCAAAGCGAACCCCCATACGATCAGCACCGATGGCATCGGCAATGGCCTGGACTACTTCGCGCAGAAAGCGCAGGCGGTTGTGCAGGGAGCCACCATATTCGTCGGTTCGGGTGTTGGTGTGAGCCGAGATGAACTGGTTGACCAGATAGCCGTTGGCGCAGTGAATCTCGATGCCGTCAAAGCCCGCTTCCAGCGCGTTGCGCGCAGCCTGGGCATAGAGCTGCACCAGTTCTTTGACCTCGGCATTGGTTAGTTCCCTCGGAGTCGATGGGTCCGCCAGCATGCCCACCCCCGGCCCGGTCTCGATGAAGACCTTGACGTTGCGTGCAGGGATCGCCGACGGCGCGACCGGGTCGGCTCCACCCGGCTGCAGCGAGGTGTGGGACACGCGGCCGACGTGCCAGAGCTGCGCAAAGATCACGCCGCCTTCAGCATGAACTGCCTGGCTGATCGCCTTCCAACCTTCGATCTGCTCCGGGCTATAGATGCCGGGCGTCCATGCGTAGCCCTGGCCACGGGGTTCGATCTGGGTGCCTTCGGTCACCATGAAGCCGGCTCCGGCTCGTTGCCGATAATAAGCGGCCATCAATTCGTTGGGGATATTGCCCGGCTGCGAGCTGCGCGAGCGCGTCAGCGGCGGCAGTACGATGCGATTGCGCAGGGGATAAGGGCCAAGGGTCGTCGGTGTGAAGAGTGCTTGATGATTCATAATGTGAGATTTGGATATCGTGATTTATAGATATGAACTAGCGAAGCTTGCCCGCTGTATAGGTGAACCGTACCGCCCCGCTCGGTTGCGTCCGGAGTCGGTAGCTGCACCAGGTCGGCGATACTGGTGATCATATCGGTAAATGTCAATATCTAGTTATAAGAATGTCGATGGCGTTTGTTTTTACGGGCCAGTAGCGCAGCGTTTT
This sequence comes from Stutzerimonas stutzeri, assembly GCF_024448895.1. Taxonomy (GTDB): domain Bacteria; phylum Pseudomonadota; class Gammaproteobacteria; order Pseudomonadales; family Pseudomonadaceae; genus Stutzerimonas; species Stutzerimonas stutzeri_Q. The sequence goes on along the minus strand of NZ_JAMOIC010000022.1, from coordinate 70,762 downwards.
GGCTCAAGCAACCCGCACGGCGATCCATAGGATTTCTGGATATCCGTCCTGTCGTGCTCGCCTTCAATTAGCGCATTCATGGCCTTCCTCTATGAGCGGCTCGCTGGCTAGACCTGAGTTGCGCCCGCCGTCACGAGTGAGCGGAACGGCCCCCGGAAGGGGGCCTATCCATTTGCGACGCATCAACGTCAACGCTGAGCTATCAGTGCTCGTGCTTGCCGCTGACGAAGCTCAGCGAGGAAAACATGCCGCGCACGCGTGCATCCGGGTCGTCGCTCGGGACGGTCGCCGAGGCTGCGATGACGTTCAGGCCGTGGTTGCGCACAGTGATCTTGGCCTTGCCCTGGGCATTGGTTTTTGTGGCCACCTCGTCCGGGGTGTTCACGTAGTCGGCTGTCAGCTCGATGTCGGCGGCCGGCTTGCCATCGACCAGGACCTGGACTTCAAGCTCCTTGCCCACTTCTACTGACAGCGGATCGGCTTGCGGCACGATGACCAGCTTCAGCTTATCCAGCGCTGGCAGCTTCGCATCCTCATGCAGCACCGCCAGGCTGTACTTGTAGTAGCGCCCGGAAGCCAGTGCGCCGGGGACCTTTGTTTCACCCAGGTTCACCCATTTCTTGTCCGGCGACTGGGTCCAGTATCCATTGTCCAGCGCGACGCTGAGCACCGCCGCCGACTCAAGCGGCTTCAGTCGCGCATGATCCTCGAGCTGCTCGACGGTCACCGGGATACGACCACCACGCTGGTCGCTCGCCCAGGCACCCGAAATCTTCTTCGGGTCGTAGGCGTTGTCTTCGGCGCCATGGCCGTAGATCACTTCAATATTGCCGCGACGTTCTTCGGTCCACATACCGTGGGCAGAGGCCTGGCCGGTCATCATCACGGCCAGCAGGGCCATGGCGAGTTTCGCGTGTTGCTTGTTCATATTCAGTCCTTGTGGATTCAACGGGGGACGATCCGGCCCGGTATCGAGCCGGTCGGCATTACAGATTCAACGACAGGCTAAGGCTGAGGTTGCGCGGCTCGCCCGGCATTACCCAGACGTTGCTGTAGGAGCGCTCGTAATAGGTGCGGTCGAAGGCGTTGTTGAGGTTCACGCCCAGGGTCAGGTCCTGCGTGGCCTTGTAGCGCGCTAGCAGATCGACGGTGGTGTAGCCCGGCAGTTCGAAGCCACTGTCCGCAACGTTGCCGGATCGATCGCCGACGTAGTTGGCCCCACCGCCGAGCTCCAGGCCCCGCAGCCCGCCGTCGAGGAACTCGTACACACCCAGCAAGCTGCCGCTGTGCTCGGGCACATTGAGCAGGCGGCTGCCGCGCGCCAGCGTGTTGTCCTCAGTCACCTCGGCGTCTACATAGGCGTAGGCGCCGATCACCCGTACTGCGTCGGTCAGCTGTCCGGTCAACTGCAGATCGATACCGCGGCTGCGCAATTCGCCAGCTGCGATCTGATAGGCCGAATCTGCGGGGTCCGCGGTGAGCACGTTTTCCTTGGTCAGGTGAAACGCAGCGACGGTCATGCCCAGACGGCTGTCGAGCAGATCGAACTTGAAGCCCGCTTCGTAGCCCACCCCCTCCTCGGGGTCGAAGGCCGCGCCTGACGCATCGGCGCCGCCGTTGGGCTTGAATGACTGCGACGCGTTGGCAAATACGCCGACTTCGGGCGTGAACTGATAGAGCGCGCCAATGCGTGGCGTGACCTTTTCATGGGTCTGCTCGGCGCGGGTGCCCGCTACTTCGTTGTCCAGGCGATGTTCGTAGTGGTCGTAACGCGCACCGATAACGCCGAAAAGTTTTTCGGTAAAGCGCAGCTGGTCCTGCAGGTTCAGCGAGCGGGAGTGGACCAGCTCGTGACGATGAGTGCTGCGCCCGCCAAGGCCAACGCTGAATGGAGGACGCGGTTGCCCGTAAACCGGCTCGTATATGTCGATCTGCGAGATCGGGCTGGTGCGCATCAAGCGTTCGTTTTTGGAATAGCGCTCGTACTCGGTGCCGATCAGCAGGTTGTGCTCGATAGCGCCGGTGTAGACCACGCCACGAAGTTCCAGCTGAGTGATGCTGTCCTGCCAGTCGAAGTCGCGATAGCGGTATTCCCGGTTGAGCGTGCGCGCATCGTCGGCCAGAAAGCTCGCCTCGGTTGCGCCGCCGCTCAGGCGCCCCTGCTTGTAGTGGCTGGCCAATCTGACCGTCCAGCTGGCATTGAGATCATGTTCGATCTCGGCCTGCAGGCTCTCGTTGTTGTTCTTGATATCGCCGTCGCCGGGCTCACCGAAAAAGTCCGAACGCGAGACGCTTCCAAGATGATCATTCGGCGCCACCACACCACGGTCAAACACCTGGCTGTTCCGAATGACTTCAGCCTGCACCAGCAGCCGCGTCTGCGGTGTCAGCTCCCAGCTGAACGCCGGCGCGAAGAACTGCCGTTCGCCGGAGCGGTAATCACGGAAGCTGTTGCTGTCTTCTACCGCGAGGTTCATGCGGTAGAGCATCTTGCCTGCGTCATCCAGGGGCGTGTTGACGTCCAGGCTGCTGCGGTAACGGTCCCAACGGCCGGCGCTCAGGTCCAGGCGCGCGAACTGATCATTCTGCGGGCGCTTGCTGACGATATTGATGGTGCCGCCTGGGTCGCCGCGGCCATAAAGGCTGGAGGCCGGGCCTTTGAGCACATCGATGCGCTCGACGTTTGATGGGTCCTGCGGGTTCATGTAACCGCGGTTGACGCTGAAGCCGTCCTTGTAGAACTCCGAGGTGGTCAGGCCACGGATGCTGTATTCATACATGGTCAGGCCGCCGAAGTCGTTCTGGCGGGCGACGCCTCCGGCGTAATCCAGCGCCTTCTCGATACGCGGGCTGTCCAGATCCTCCAGCACGGTGGCGGGAATGACGCTGACCGCCTGGGGCACCTCCTCCAGCGGACTGTCGGTCTTGGTCGCGCTCGCCGAACGCCGGGCCTGGTAGCCCTTGACCTCGGCCTGCTCACGATCGGCCGTGACCACTACTTCCTCGAGAACCGCGCTGTCCGGCTCCTGCGCCAGCGCTGTCATGCTGCTGAATCCCGCCGCGGCGGCAATCCCAACTAACCGTGCTACAACCCTTCTACTGCTCATGACCGCTTCCGACTTGATGTTATACCGTAACATTTGATCGAAGCCGTTAATGGCTGTCAATGACGAATCCTGTCTGGAAAGCTGTATCCGGGTACGGCAGCATGCAGGCAGCACCAACCATTAACGAACCTTGCGAGCACGCGAATGATCGATTTCAACAACAAAGGCTTTTTCAAGCTGAAGCAAAACGACGAGTATGCAGAGCGGGTCAGGTCACTGTTGCTGGATGACGAACAGGTGATCGACGCCTACAAATCGATGCGCGATGGCGTGGTGTTCACCACTCGGCGAATCATCGCGGTCAACGTGCAGGGCATCACCGGTAGCAAGAAGGATTTCACCTCGCTGCCCTACAAGAACATCGTCGCTTATTCGGTGGAGACGTCCGGCACCTTCGATCTGGACTCGGAGCTGGAGATCTATTTCTCATCACTGGGCTTGGTGAAGTTCGAGTTCACCGGCAAGGCCGCCATCGTCGAGATATCGAAACACATCTCCAAGCACCTGCTCTGACCGATAAGTTCGAGGACTGATGATGTGCTCATCAAAGAAGCGCCTGGCATGGCTGCTGGCAGTCACGCTGGCGATAGCCTTCTGCCAGACGGCGGTGGCGGACTCAGCCCCGCCGGGTATCGACGCGACGGTGAACGACGCCGCAAACGCAGTGATGGAGCAGCACGGTATTCCCGGCCTCGCGATCGCGGTCACCGCTGGGGGCCAGCAGCACTTCTACCAATACGGCCTTGCCTCCAAAGAGACCCAGCAGCCGGTCACGCGCAACACGCTGTTCGAAATCGGCTCGGTCAGCAAGACTCTTACCGCGACCCTCGCCGCGTACGCCGAGGCCCAGGGCAAACTCGCGCTCACCGACAGCCCCAGTCGCCATCTGCCGGCCCTGGAAGGCAGCGAGCTCGATGCGGTATCCCTGATCAATCTGGCGACGCACACCGCGGGCGGCTTTCCGTTGCAGCTACCCGAGGAAATCCGCAACGAACAGCAGCTGACGGACTACTTCAAAAGCTGGCGGCCGCAACATCCGCAGGGAAGCTACCGCAACTACGCCAATCCCAGCATCGGGCTGCTTGGCAGGGCCACGGCGGCCAGTCTGGAGCGTTCCTATAGCGATGCCTTGCAGAAAGGCCTGCTGCCGAAACTGGGGATGTCCAGCACCTACCTCGAAGTGCCGGCCAGCGAGATGCCGCGCTATGCGCAGGGTTACAACCAGAAGGGCGACCCGGTCAGGCTCAACTCTGCATTGCTGGCGGAAGAAGCCTATGGGGTGAAGACGACCAGCGAAGATCTGCTGCGCTTCGTCGAAGCCCAACTCGGCATTGTCGAGACTGATGAAAAAGTGGCTCAGGCCATGGCAGCCACCCACACCGGCTACTACCGAATCGGCGCCATGACCCAGGCACTGGTCTGGGAGCAGTATCGCTATCCGGTGGTACTGGATGATCTGCTGGCTGGTAACGGCAGCAAGATGGTGCTCGAAAGCCATCCAGTGGAGGCGATCACGCCGCCGTTGGCACCACAGGCAGACGTCTGGATCAACAAGACCGGTTCGACCAACGGCTTCGGCGCCTATGTGGCCTTCATACCGGCGCGGCAGCTGGGCATTGTGATCCTGGCCAACCGGTACTACCCGAACGAAGAGCGGGTGAAACTCGCCCATCGCATCCTCAGCGAACTGGACGAATAGCGGCGCCATCGGTTGCACTGCGGCCGGGCGTAATGGTCAGACGCACAGTGTTGCGGACGCGCTGTCGGTCCTCGGATCTGGCACCAGAATGAAAAAGCCCTCAAACAAATGAGGGCTCTCGAGATTCGATAAAGAGGCGCCGCCGATTTACGCCGAGGTCAGGAACAGGAACCTGATCAGACCATCAGGCTCGTTCCCGGCGTTGCGGTGTCGCTGAGGCGAAACTAGCGATCGCTTTCAATGCAGGAGGCTGGTTGCGCAGGAGACGCAGCTGGCTCAGTCAGGGTGAGTAAGGGCTCAGTAGCTTGCCGATCATTCGTGCGGATGCCCAAGGCCATAAGCAGCGTCTCGGTGACTTCCATGAATGAATACCCATCGGCCCAAATTTCACTCTTACCGTTCAGCCTGCTGTCCATTTTCTTCCTATCCTGAGCTGGCGCAATCATCCAGCTTCACATCAATTGAATGGCCATTGCCGTTTGGCAACACACTCCCTCAGCAGTGACCGTGCCAGAATTTTTGGAAATATTTTTTTCATATTTTTCAACTAGTTATCAGAATCAGTAGAAATTGCCGTATTGCAACTTGCATGAATGCCGGGGTAATGCGTTGCGATGTGCACGCCCCAAACGGTCATCTGCCCTATCAGCAGCAAGAAAGACAACGGCAAGCGCACCGGCATAAAGCCATTGCTGGGTCCGTAACCGCAGCCGGCATAATCGACCACTCCCTCCGAGCCTCTCGCCCAATGCAGATCGATGAAGAACTGACGCTGAAAAAGCTGGAAGTGTTTCTGGCCTTCATGCGCAGCGGCAGCCTGACCAAGGCGGCGGCCGAGCTGAACACCAGTAACGTCAGCGTCCACCGCGCCATTCATTCGCTGGAAAGCGCCCTGCGCTGTCCGCTGTTCAAGCGCGACGGCCGCAATCTGATCCCGCTGGAGAGCGCCCTTGTCCTGGAGGAGCGAGCCCAACTGCTGATCAAGGACGTCGTCGAAACGGTGCGCCAGACGCGTGAAGCAGCGGGGTTTTCGGCGGAACGCTTCAAGCTTGGCGCGCTGTATTCATTGACGGTCAAGACCGTTCCGCAGCTGATCATGGGCCTCAAGCTGCGCCGCAGTGAGCTGAATATCGACCTGATCCTCGGCTCTAACGTCGACCTGCTCTACAAGCTGAAGAACATGGAACTGGACGCCGTTCTGGTCTCCCTTGATGACAGCCACATCAATCCCGATTGCGAGCAATTGCTGCTTTTCGCCGACGATATCTTTCTGGCGGTGCCGACAGACTCGCCTTTCGCCGAACAAGCGGAAGTCGACCTGGCGGACCTGCGCGAGAACACCTTCATCACCCTTACCCAGGGCTTCGCTACCCATCGCGACAGCGCCCGGGTGTTCAGCCAGGCAGGCTTCGAGCCGAACGTAGGCATGCAGGTCAATGACATCTTTACCCTGCTCAGCATGGTCAGCTCCGGTGTCGGCTATGCGCTGTTGCCCGGACGCGTCGCAGCGGTGTACGAAAACCGCATCAGACTGATCCCCTTGCAACGGCGGTATCGCCTGCAGCAGCAGATCGGCGTCGTGTTCCTCAAGACCAAGGAACGCGATCCCAACCTGCTGGCATTGGTCGCGGAATGCCGCATGTATCGATCACGAGCAAGCGATATTTCGGGGGCCCGCGGCAATCATTAACTTTGGCGTAACGATAGCGGGTGGGTCTTAATTGTCTGCCCCCCCTGCGCGCGCTAGCCTGCAACCCGACTCGAGCAAGGATGCTCGGATTACGAGAAATTCTCTTTGACGTAACAAAAATAACTATGAGCCGTGAATCGCGGCTCTGAAGTGTCAATCTAGGAGATTCCAATGAAAGCCCTACTCCGTACCTCGGTTGCGGCTGCACTGCTGGTTGCCAGCATCCCCAGTTTCGCCGAAACCGTCCTGCGTGCGTCCCATCAGTTTCCAGGCAACCAAGGTGACCCCCGTGATGAAATGGTGCAGATCATCGCTCGGGAAGTCGCCGCCGCCGACGTCGGCCTGAAGATCCAGATCTATTCCGCGTCGTCCCTGTACAAGGCCAATGAACAATGGGGCGCGCTGACGCGGGGGCAACTCGACATGACGGCCTTGCCGCTGGACTACGCGTCCGGTCGCGTTCCGCAGTTTTCTGCCACCTTGATGCCGGGTCTGGTCAAGAACTATGAGCATGCCGAGCGCCTGAACGACTCCGACTTCATGAAGGAGATCCACGCGCTGGCGGAGAAGAACGGCGCAATCATTCTGGCCGATGCCTGGCTGGCTGGCGGATTCGCATCGAAGAAGAGCTGCATTACTTCGCCGGATACCATCAAGGGACAGGTCATCCGCGCCGCAGGTCCTGCCTTCGAAAACATGCTTGCCGCTGCCGGCGCCTCGATTTCTTCGATGCCATCGTCGGAAATCTACACCGGTATGCAGACCGGCGTACTGGACGCCGCCAACACCTCGAACGACAGCTTCGTCTCGTACCGCCTGTACGAGCAGGTGAAATGCCTGACCGCGCCGGGCGAGAACGCCTTGTGGTTCATGTATGAGCCCGTGTTGATCTCCAAGCGTAGCTTCGAGCGCCTGACGCCTGAACAGCAGGAAGCGATGCTCGCCGCAGCCAGCAAAGCCGAAGCCTACTTCGCCGAAGAAGGCCCCAAGGGCGAAAAGCGCATGAGCGATACCTTCACCAAAGCCGGTGTGGAGGTTGTGAGCCTGAACAAGGAACAGCACGACGCCTGGATGCAGGTCGCACGCGAATCCTCGTATCAGTACTTTGCCGAGAAGGTAAAAGGCGGCAAAGAGCTTCTGGACAAAGCCCTAGCCGTGCAGTGATGCCCGTCAGGCCGCTTGCGCAGCGGCCTTTAGCGTGATCGAGCGCGCGCCGCGGGTTTCAACCACACGGCGCGGGCTCTGAGGAGTAGTCCCCATGTCCAAACATATCGTTCGATCCATCGAGGCCCTGTCGCGCCTGGGTGGTATCAGTTCCGTGTTCCTGTTGATCGTCGCCATGGTCGTCATGTGCCAGATGATCCTCATGCGTTACTTGTTCAGAGCGCCCACCATCTGGCAGACCGAGGTCGTGGTGTTCGCGGCCACTGCCGCGATCTTCATCGGCGCACCCTACGTCTTGATGAAGAAAGGCCATGTCGGCGTGGATGTCATCGAGTTGATGATGTCGCCATCGAACCAACGCCGGATGAAATGCCTGGGCGCATTGCTGGGTCTGGCGTTTTGCGTGCTGATGACCGTGGCGAGCGGCATCTACGTCTACGAGGCCTGGGAAGGTGGCTGGACCACCCCGACCATCGCCGCCATTCCGCTGTGGATTCCCGCGACTCCCATGCTGGTGGGCTTCGGTCTGCTGTGCCTGCAGTACATAGTTGAGCTGATGAAGCTGTTCAACCCCGAACTGGCAACGTCCCCGACGCACACTCCCACGTCCGCCGAGGACGAAAACACCCTGCACTCCCATCAGAGATTCGGAGAAGCGCCATGACTCCAACCCTTGCAGGCGTGGCTCTGATTTGTGCCTTGCTGCTGTTCCTCGCCACGGGCATGCCCATCGCGTTTGCCCTAGGCCTGGCGGCCATGGGCGGTCTGTTCATGGCGATGGGCCCGGAAGTCATCGGCGTGGTGGCCGAAACCATGTTCGCCGGCATCGGCAACCTGGCCTTCGTCTCGATTCCGATGTTCGTATTGATGGGCGCCATCGTGGCCGGCACGCCCGCCGGCGCCGACCTTTATCGCGCACTGGACCGCTGGATGTACAAGGTGCCAGGTGGTCTGGTGCTGTCGAACATCGGCGCCTGCGCCGTGTTTTCGGGGATGACCGGTTCGAGCCCGGCAACCTGCGCGGCCATCGGCAAAATGGGCATCCCGGAGATGATCAACCGCGGCTACCCTTCCTCGGTGGCGACCGGCTCGATCGCAGCAGGCGGCACGCTGGGCATCCTGCTGCCGCCCTCGGTGACGATGATCATCTATGGCATCGCCACGGAAACTTCCATCGGCCGGCTCTTCCTCGCCGGTGTACTCCCGGGCCTGATGTTGACGGCCATGTTCATGGGCTGGGCGATGATCGATGCCCGGCGCAAGGGCTTCCGTTTCGGCACCGAAGGCGTGTACTACAGCCTGCGCGACAAGTTTGCGGCGCTGCCGCGGATACTGCCGCTGATGCTGATCATCCTCGGCGTCCTCTACGTGCTGTATGGCGGCGTGGCCACGCCTTCAGAAGCCGCGGGCGCAGGTGCGATGCTCACGCTGGTGGTAGTGGTACTGGCCTACCGGTTGTTCAAGATGGGCACGTTCCGCAACATCTTCGGCTCCGGGATGCGTGAAAGCGTGATGATCATGATGATCCTCGCGTCCGCCGAGCTGTTCGCCTTTGCGCTGTCCTCGCTGTACATCACTCAGTCACTCGCTGAGACGATTGCCAGCCTGGACGTCAATCGCTGGGTGCTGATGGGCGTGATCAACGTGTTCCTGCTCGTGGCCGGGATGTTCCTGCCGCCTGTAGCGGTGATCGTGATGTCCGCGCCCTTGCTCTTCCCCATCGTCATTCAGGCAGGCTTCGACCCCTACTGGTTCGCGGTCGTACTGACCATCAACATGGAGATCGGCCTGATTACCCCGCCGCTGGGCCTGAACCTGTTCGTCATCAATGGGATCGCACCGCAGGTCCCGACGCGGGAAATTCTCTGGGGAGCGCTCCCCTACGCACTGGTCATGGTGCTGGCGATCATCGTGCTGTGCGTGTTCCCGCAGATCGCGACCATCCTGCCTGACTACGTAATGGGCGAAGCAATCTAGGATGCATGTTGGCCATTGGCCGTAGGCCGATTTGACGGGCTTCCATCGGAAGCCCGTTTTTTTGTCTGCACGTTGCCTACCGCAGCAAAGAGATGCGCGCCTGGGTCATGATGGTTTGAGCGGAGCCGTTACGGTACGCCGACCACGACTGGCCTGCACCTTCGCGTGAAGCGGGAATGGTTTGGACGAAGGCCGAAGGTCTTACTGCACCCTATTCAGCCCGATCCGCTTCCTGGCGCAGCAAGGCGGTCAGAGTGTCCAGCCGGGCGCCATCGAATGCGATCAACGTACCCTGTTCGAAGACGCGCCGCGCCAGACCGGTGAGCACCGAGCCGGGGGGCATTTCGATATGCAGTCGCACGCCGCGCTCGTAGGCGGTGCGCAGTGTGCCGTGCCAGTCGACGACGCGGCACATGTTGAAGGCCAGATCGTTGCGCAGACGCTCGGCGTCAAGGATGGGACGGGCCGTGGTGCTGCTCAGATACCGCAGGCGAGGCGCGCGCAGCTCTACGCCGGTGAAGGCTTCAGCGAGCCGGGCCGCCGGTGCGCTCAACAAGGCACTGTGGGACGGGACGCTGACCGCCAGACGCGTAGCGGAGCTTGCGCCCAGCACCTTGGCGCGTTGCGCGACCATCGCCATGGCGTAATCCGCACCAGCGATGACGATCTGGTTGTCAGCGTTGATATTGGCCAGATGCACCGGTGTGTTTTCGTCATGCACCTCAGCGAGCAGTCGTTCCACCGAGCCCAGGTCCAGGCCGATCAGGGCCGTCATCCCGAAGCCATGGGGGTAGGCGTTCTGCATCAGCTCCCCGCGCAACGCAACCAGCCGCACGGCGTCCTGATAGTCCAGCGAACCGGCCACCACCGCGGCGGCGTAGGCGCCGATGGACAGTCCCGCCACGTAGTCCGGTGCCTGCCCGTTACGCATCAGCAGCCGCGCACCGGCCACTCCCGCAATCAGCAGGCAGAGCTGCACGGCGCGGGTCGATCCAAGCGCCGCTTCGCTGTCCAGCGACAAGGCATCCTCGCCCAGCGCATCACCGGCCTGTTCGAGGCACTGGAGGATTTCCGGTTCCTGCGGCAGGCGATGCAACATTCCGGGCTTTTGCGCGCCCTGACCGGGAAAGGCGAACAGGCTGCTCATGCCGCCTGCTCCGCCCTGTCCCAGGGATCGCTCACCAACCGCGCGCCGGTCGGACATTTGAGCAACACACGATCAGAGCTGCCGGCCCACTCGCGCAGGGCGATGGCTCCCGCTGGAGTTTCCAGCTGCAAATCGACGCAGCACGGTGCGCCGTCCAGCTGTCGTAACAGTTCGTGGGCCATGCTTCGGGAAAACGGCTGCGGCGCCCGCACCAGCAGGTCGAGATCGCTTTCAGCATGGGCAACGGGGACGCCGGTCGCCAGCTGATAGCCAACCGAACCCGTCACGCCCCAGACCATCCCCAGCTCGTCCAGCGCAGGTTTCAATTGCGCCAACGCAAGCAGCGCCCGCAGACCACTCACGGGAACATGCTCGACCAGGGCTTCAGGCCGCACAGAGCGAAGCACCGAGTCCGCCGACATCACCGTGGCGTAGCGCTGATCGCGCGTGGCGCCGCGCACACCCACGGCAATCTGACCGCTCGCCACCATGGCACGCCGCACCACCACCGGTTGCCCAGCCGCAAGCACCGGAAGCACCCACTCCGGCGCATCAGCGGACAGTTGCGCCGGAGTCATGCCCCAGAGCAGATCATGTGGGCATGGAAGGTCGTGCATCTACAGACTCCAGGTGAATGATGTTGTGGGGCGATGTGAGCGATGGCGTTCACCAAACCCCGCACCCCGTACTTCTTCCCGACGGGGTGAGGGGAGCAAGCTCACCACTGTTCCCGGAGCAAAGCCCGCACACGCGAAGACGCCTCGCGATTCGGCGCGCCGAGACGGCTACTCAAATCGGTACTGCTACCGATGTCCGCAACCGCCCTTTGCAGACAATCGCGCACGCGCTGCAGATCATCGCCGGCCGGCTGCTCGATGTTATCCACCGAGAGGGTCTCCCAGAGCAGGCCGAGGGTGGCGTAGTTATCGATATCGTAGGCCATCGGCGGCACCGATTCAGCCAGGGCTTCGAGTTCCTCGACGCTGCGTAGGGTGATGCGCGCGGCCGCGGCTTTGCCCATGGCATGCACCATCACGCCCGGGTCGCGCAGGGCGATGATCCGCTGGGCCTGATAACCGTGCGCGAGAAAGGCGCCGGACATGGCCTTGCCCACCAGCAGCGCGATCACCGGATGCCCGGCCAGCCGCGCGCGGGCATAACCGTCCACCGCACCGGCCAACGCCTGGTGAATGCCCAGGGCTTCTTCGCGGCGGCCATAGGCCTGGCTTGGCACATCGACCACGGCAACCACCACGCGCTTCTCCGCCTTGCCCTGGTCGGCTTCGATCACCTCGTCCAGCGCCTGGCCCAGCGCCCAGCCTTCCAGCAGGCCGACCTCGCCGTTGCGCGCGCGCGGGAATGAATTTTCGGCATCCGGTACCACGGCGATATAGCGGGCGGCGCGCTCACCAAGAGTGCCGTCGACCACTTTCACCGAGGCCGGATAGCCCGCCAGTGCCTGACCGTCGGCCAAGGCTTGCAACCAGCTCAGTCCACGGCTCATCTGGCATCTCCTGTGTAGAGGGCTCGCACCCCAGCAGCGTCGAGCTGTTCACGGGTATCGGCATCGGTCAGACGCTGCAGGAACCAGGCATGGCGTCGGCTGCGCGGCTGCGCCGGTTTGCCTTGGGCGAACAACCGATGCAGCTCGCTGCGGATAGCGTCGGTGTCGTCGGCGACATAGCTGTCTGCCAGGCCGCTGGCCTGACGCTGTTCACCGCCGGTCAGGCTCCAGATAAAGGGCCGGTCGCGAGAGTCGTACTCATCGAGTCCGGCCTCCTGCTCGATCACCTGCGGCCCGTTGAGGCCGACGCGGGCCTCGCGGGTCACCACGAGATAGCTGCACAGTCCGGAGGCGATGCCCATGCCGCCAAAGCAGCCGACCGAGCCGGCGACCACGCCGATCACCGGCTGGTGCTCGCGCAGCTCGACGATGGCCGCCTGGATCTCGGCGATGGCAGCCAGCCCGAGGTTGGCTTCCTGCAGGCGTACGCCGCCGGTTTCCAGCAAGAGCACGGCACGGGTCGGGATGCCTTTCAGGTTGTCTTCGACGGCCAGTTCCAGCGCGCCGGCAATCTTTGCACCGCCAACCTCGCCCATGCTGCCGCCCTGGAAGGCGCCTTCGATGGCGGCGATCACCGCCGGCTGGCCGTCAATGGTGCCTTTGGCCACCACCACGCCATCGTCGGCCTGGGTGACGATGCCCTGCTTCGGTAGCCAGGGCGACGTGACGCGATCGAACGGATCGAGCAGTTCGCGAAAGCTGCCTTCATCCAACAATGCGCGAGCACGCTGGCGAGCGCCAAGTTCTACGAAGCTGCGCGACTTGAGTAAACGGGCCACATTATCGGCGGACGAATCAGTCATGGCCGACCTCCTCCAGTCCCTGCTCCAGACGCAAACGCACAACGCCGGGAGTGGCCCCAAAATCGTGAATGTCGATGTTCAAGGCGGGCGGCGTCTGCTCGCGGAACATCCGCTCGAACAGGTGCCGCCAGCGTTGCTCAGCGCCGTTGACCGAGGTGACCACCTGGATCGCCAGCTTGCCGGCCTGGCCGGGTTCGAGCAGCACTTCCAGATCGCCCGAGCCGACCACGCCGACCAAGGCCTTGCCTCGGGCGGGTTGCCCGGCAGCGAATTCGAATGACAGGGTTTCCATGTTCAGTTGCTCCCAGTCGGCGCCGACGCGGCGGGCGCCAGACGGTCGAGGAATAAGGTGGCGGCGAGCAGGTCGGCAGCGCCGCCCGGCGAAGCGTTGAGGATGAGCATGTCGCGATCCAGATCGCGCAACTGGCGGCGGCCGTCAAGGCTGGCGGCGCCACCTGCGGCGAGCACAGCGCGGGCGCCGGCCTGCATGCGGGTCAGCCCTTCCAGTCCGGCGCGGTGCAGCACGCAGGTATCGGTCAGGGTGCTCATGATCGCCAGCAGTGCATCGAGCCGGGCGTTCTGCTCACCCGCCCCGCTGCGGCGGCTCACCAGCAGCTGTGGCAGGCCTTGTTCGATGACGGCGGGAAAGCCGTGCTGCGCCTGTTCCCGCGCACCGAGCACGCCATAGGTACGGCAAACCCGCGCACCGTGGCTGTCCAGGTTGTGCGGTGCGGCCGGGTCGTTCAGCCGAGCCAGGGCGGCGGCGGTCACGGCGATTTCCCCAGGCGTCGCATCTGGTCTCAGCATGGCAGCGGCACTCAGCAGCCCCAGCGCCCAGATCGCGCCACGATGGGTATTCACCCCAGCGGTGACGCGGAGCATCTCGGCCTCGCCGTCGCGGCCCAGTTGGCCAAGGGTTTCGCGCAAAGGCTGGCCGACTTCACCAATCTGCTGCGCCGCTTCGGCCATCGCCTTGAACGCCGGCCACAGCGCATGGGCCGAGGCGTGCATCAAGCCCAGATGCAGATCGTCGTGCGCGCCGTTGCCGCGCCGATCCACCAACCCCGGCTTGGGCGACAGGTCGGCCTCGTCGATCAGCGCCTGCACGGCCAGATCCGCCAGGCGCTCGGCCTGCGACGGCTGCGCCTGTCTTGCAATGAGTGCGCTCATCACCAGCTCCTGAACTTGGCAGGCGGGTTGTAGAGGCCGCCGGACCAGTCGACCAGCTCAGCGATGCTTTTGGCCGCGAGCAGCTCGCGGGTCGCGTCGTTGCGACGGATGCCGAGGTCTTCCGGCAGCGCGATCAGCCCTTCGCGGCGCATGCGCTCGGTGTCCTTCGGGTTGTGGCGCAAGCCGATGCTGGTGACGCCGGCCACCGCGGCGATCATCGCCTGACGCTCTTCCAATGAGCGCGCCTTGTACAGATAGGCGATGCCTTCTTCGGTGAGCAGGTGGGTGACGTCGTCGCCGTAGATCATGATCGGCGCCAGCGGCATGCCGCTCTTCTTCGCCACCTCCACCGCGTCGAGCTGCTCGACAAAGGTGGGTTTGCCGCCTTCCTGGAAGGTCTCGACCATCTGCACCACGAGCTTTTTCCCGCGCTCGAGCAGGGTCACTGGGGCTTCGCCGCCGGGCATGGCCATGTCCAGCCAGGCCGGAGTGGGGTGGCGACGGCCGCGCGGGTCGTGGCCCATGTTCGGCGCGCCGCCGAAGCCCGCCAGGCGACCACGGGTAACAGTAGACGAATGCCCGTCGCCATCGACTTGCAGCGTGGCGCCGATAAACAGATCCACGGCGTACTGGCCGGCCAACTGGCACATCATGCGGTTGGAGCGCATCGAGCCGTCGCGACCGGTGAAGAACACGTCCGGACGATGGGCGATGTAGTTCTCCATGCCCAGCTCGGTGCCGAAGCAATGCACGCTCTCGACCCAGCCGGTCTCGATTGCCGGGATCAGGGTCGGGTGCGGGTTGAGCGTCCAGTTGCGGCAGATCTTGCCTTTCAGGCCGAGGGATTCGCCGTAGGTCGGCAGGATCAGCTCGATGGCGGCGGTATTGAAGCCGATGCCGTGGTTGAGCGACTGGACGTTGTGCTTTTCGTAGATGCCGCGGATCGCCATCATCGCCATCAAGACGTGCACCGGCTTGATGTGGCGCGGATCGCGGGTGAACAGCGGCTCGATATAGAACGGCTTGTCGGCGACCACGACGAAATCGACCCAACTGGCCGGAATGTCCACGCGCGGCAGTTCATCGACGATCTCGTTGACCTGGAAGATGACGATGCCGTCGGAGAACGCGGTCGGCTCCACCAGCGCCGGGGTGTCTTCGGTGCTGGGGCCGGTGTAGATGTTGCCGTGACGGTCGGCCTGGAAGCCGGCGACCAGCGCGACATGGGGGATCAGGTCCACCAACAGACGCGAATAGAGTTCGATGTAGGTGTGGATGGCGCCGACTTCCAGCAGCCCGTCTTCAAGGAGCTGGCTGATGCGCAGGCTCTGCGGGCCGGCAAAGGAGAAATCGAGCTTGCGGGCGATCTGGCGTTCGAACAGATCCAGGTGCTCGGCGCGGCTGACGCTCGGCATGATCATGTGCAGGTCATGCAGCTTGCCGGGGTCGACCTGGGCGAGGGAGCGAGAGAGAAAGTCCGCCTGCTTCTGGTTGTTGCCTTCGAGCACCACGCGGTCCCCGGGGGCGATCAGCGCTTCGAGCGCGGCGACGATCTTGTCGCTCGGCAACACCACGCCATCAGCGAGGTCGCGCACCTGATCAAGGCGTCGGGCTTTTTCAGCGCGACGACGCGACCACTGCGGCGGTGGGGATATTGTTGTTGTCATGCTGACTCCACAGTTTTCCGCTATGTGGAGCGCACAGTAGGGACCTCATCAAGGGGTCATCAATCAAGCAGCGGGGCACTTTGTTACGCTGAGGTTAACGATGGCGGTCTTTTGCGTCATAACCAGCCGAGCGTGACGCTGGCAAGAATCAGATAGCGCCCGCCCTTGGCCAGGGTGACCAGCAGCAGGAAACTCCAGAGCGGCTCGCGCAGGGTTCCGGCGATCACGGTCAGCGGGTCGCCAATGATTGGCACCCAGCTCAGCAGCAGCGACCAGCGTCCGAAGCGGTGGTAACGTCGCTGGGCTCGTTCCAGCTGCTGATCGCTCACCGGGAACCAGCGCTTGTGCCGCAAGCGCTCGACCGACCGGCCCAGCAGCCAGTTGAGCAGCGATCCCAGCACGTTGCCCAGGGTCGCCACCAGCAGCAGAATCGTGGGCGAATAACCGCCGTGCAGCAGCAACCCGACCAGCACGGCTTCCGATTGCGCCGGGATCAGCGTGGCGGCTGCGAATGCCGCGATGAACAGGCCCAGGTAGGCAGACAGGTCGAGCATGTGACTCTTCAAGCGGATGGAAACGGCGGAATGAGTGCCCGGAGCGCCGCCGAGCGGGCAACGAGGCAAAGCGGACGAAACGGTAACAGAGGATTTTGATGAAAGGCAGGTTGATCTATCTCATCGGCCCCTCAGGCTCGGGCAAGGACAGCGTGCTCGATGCCGCACGGGAGCGGTTGGCCGAGCGCGGGGTGCGCATCGCACGGCGGGTTATCACCCGCTCCGCCGAAGCGGTGGGCGAGTCCGCCGAGGCCGTCAGCCATGATGAATTCGATCGTCTGGAGCGCAGCGGTGCCTTTGCCATGAGCTGGCGGGCCAACGAGCTGGCGTACGGCATTCCGAGCCAGATCGATCAGTGGCTGGCGGCCGGTGATGACGTGTTGGTCAATGGCTCAAGGGGTTATCTGCCGACGGCTCGTCAACGCTACCCAGAGCTACTGGCGGTGTTGCTCGGCGTACGTCCCGAGGTGCTGCGCCAGCGCCTGCTCAAGCGCAACCGCGAGACGCCGGAGCAGGTAGAAGCACGCCTAGCACGCAACGCGCGCTTCGAGGATTCGCTGGACGAGGTGTTCCTGCTGGACAACTCCGGTGATCTGCAGGACTCGGTCGACAAGCTGCTGCGGCTCATCGACCGCTAGGCCTCAGCGACCTGGCTGCGGATGAAACCCAGGCACAACAGTGGGACGCTCGATGCGCGCGGCCGGCATGCTGCAGTTGAGGTCCCGAAAGGGCTGGCCGTTGAGCAATTCCCAGCCATGCCCGGGCGACGTCTGGCGGCAGATCACCGTGCCATCGGCCTTGCTTTGCCACTGGTAATACGGCGCGGGGCCGGCGATGGCCAGCAGCGGCAGGGACAGACAGAACGCAAACAACAAGGTGCGCATGGATGGGCTTCGCATGGGAGATGCGCCACTTTAATCGCATCGGCTGATGACGCAAGCGCGGCCGGTCACTTGCGCGATCAAAGCCTTCTAGCGTTGGCCCAGGACCGGCGGCTCAATACCAGACCTTCTCCGCCTCACGCATGAAGATCTCCACGGTCTTCGGCCCGACGCCCTCGAACTCAGCCAGGCGTTTTTCCAACTCCTTGCGATCCCTGCTTCTCTCGCGAATGGCACCGAGCATGCCGCCGTAGTCACGGTTGAGCCTGTCGCACAGCTTGACCAGCCGTTCGGCGGTGGATTCGTCATAACGCACGTAGCGTGCTTCGCCAAGCATGCCTACAAGCGCCCGCCGGCTGCAGTTGCCGAGTTTGGCGGGTGTGTCGTGGCCATGCTTGTAGACGATGACGCGATAAGCCTCGGCGGCAATGTCACGCTGTATACGCTTGCCAAACAAAAAGCTGGCGATGAACCACTTGAACAGCTCGCCCTCGCCTTTCCCGATCTCGATACCCAACGCCTCGGCGTCGACTTCAACCGCCATGCATCACCTCATCCTGATAGCCCTTCCTTTGCGACGCTAAAGGGCAACCCAGGTTTCATGGCCGACCACGCTAGCGATAGGCAAGAATCCGCCGATGCACCGATGTGGATAGGCGTATTTCCGCGCACACGATGCAAGGCCGGGCATCGTGGCCCCGTGCCAGAGCCCTGCGGGAGGGTGGCACGCCTCGTGCTATACCCTCTATGCCCGATGCGATCAACGACAAGAAAATCCGCACAGCGCACCCCTGCTTTCCTCTGCGAAAGCCATCCGTGTGTCTCCGCCTGTTCTTGTCCCGTTTGCAGCACAATGGCTGCAACTGATCGTCTATCGTCAGTTCTGCAAAACCAATAACAACGAACGGAGTTACACCATGAGAATGACCAAACGCTTCAGCCTGCTAGCTGCCGCAGCGGCCTTTACCGCCAGCACCGCAGCAGTGGCCGCGCCGACCTTCATCAACATCCTCACGGGCGGCACCAGCGGTGTGTACTACCCGATCGGGGTCGGCATCTCCCAGCTGTACAGCAAGGGCATCGACGGGTCGAAAACCTCCGTGCAGGCCACCAAGGCTTCGGTCGAAAACCTCAACCTCCTGCAAGCCGGTCGTGGCGAGCTGGGCTTCGCCCTGGGCGATTCGGTCGCTGATGGTTGGAATGGCGTTGAAGACGCCGGCTTCAAGGCCCCGCTGAAGAAACTGCGCGCCATCGGCGGCAGCTACCCGAACTACATCCAGATCGTCGCCAGCAAGGATTCGGGCATCAAGACACTGGCTGACCTGAAGGGCAAGTCACTATCGGTGGGCGCGCCCAAGTCCGGCACCGAGCTCAACGCTCGCGCCATCCTCAAGGCAGCCGGCCTGAGCTACGAAGACATGGGCAAGGTGGAATATCTTCCGTTCGCCGAGTCGGTCGAACTGATCAAGAACCGCCAGCTCGACGCCACGCTTCAATCGGCAGGCCTGGGCATGGCTGCCATTCGTGACCTGGCGGCTACCATGCCGCTGAACTACGTTGAGATCCCTGAAGACGTGGTCGCCAAGATCAATAACGCGGCCTACCAGGCTGCGAAGATCCCGGCTGGCACCTACGACGGCCAGGAAGCGGACGTTCCCACCGTCGCCATCACCAACATCCTCGTGACCCACGAAGGTGTCTCCGATGACGTCGCCTACCAGATGACCAAGCTGCTGTTCGAAAACCTCGATCAGCTGGGCAACGCTCATTCGGCAGCCAAGGACATCAAGCTGGAAAACGCGACCAAGGCACTGCCAATCCCGCTGCATCCGGGTGCCGAGCGTTACTACAAGGAAGCCGGCGCACTCTGAGTACGCTGCGGGCAGCGTCCTAGCTGCCCTGTTCCTGAACCGTGGGCGCATCGCGTCCACGGCTCCACCGACCCGAATATAAAGAGACGCTAGTAAAACCAGCGTGTATTCCACGGCAGGTTTTGTTAGCGGCTCTACGCGACCACGCTTATCAGCTCGAGGCATTTCATGAGCGAACTACAACAAGAACAAGGCTTGGCAGGCAGCGCCGCCGATTGGCCCAAGACGCTGTTCTATGTGGCCCTGCTGTTTTCCATCTATCAGATCATCATGGCCGCCTTTCATCCGGTCTCGAGCCAGGTGCTGCGCGCCGGGCACGTGGGCTTCCTGCTGATGGTGGTCTACCTAAGCTTCCCGGCCCGCGGCAACGGCCGTCCCTGGCAGCCCCTCGCCTGGGTCCTGGCGCTGGCAGGCATGGGTACGGCGTTTTACCAATGGTACTTCGAGGGCGATCTGATTCAGCGCTCCGGCGACCTGACCACCATGGACTTCGTCGTCGGCATCGTGCTGATTGCGCTGATCTTCGAGGCTGCGCGCCGCGTCATGGGCATTGCCTTGCCGATCATCTGCGGACTGTTCCTGGCTTACGGACTGTTCGGTGAATACCTGCCAGGCGACCTGGCGCACCGAGGCTACGGCCTGGACCAACTGGTCAACCAGCTGGCCTTTGGTACCGAGGGCCTGTACGGCACGCCCACCTACGTATCGGCGACCTATATCTTCCTATTCATCCTGTTCGGCTCGTTTCTTGAGCAGGCGGGCATGATCAAGCTGTTCACCGACTTTGCCATGGGCCTGTTTGGTCACAAGCTCGGCGGCCCTGCGAAGGTGTCGGTGGTGTCCTCAGCATTGATGGGCACCATCACCGGATCGGGCGTCGCCAACGTGGTGACCACCGGCCAGTTCACCATTCCGCTGATGAAGCGCTTCGGTTACCGCCCGGCCTTTGCCGGTGGCGTCGAGGCAACGTCTTCGATGGGTAGCCAGATCATGCCGCCGGTCATGGGCGCAGTGGCGTTCATCATGGCCGAAACCATCAACGTGCCCTTCGTCGAAATCGCCAAGGCGGCGCTGATCCCGGCGCTGTTGTATTTCGGTTCGACCTTTTGGATGGTGCACCTGGAAGCCAAGCGCGCCAATCTGCGCGGCCTGCCAAAGGATCAATGCCCAAGCGCCATGGCCGCCGTGAAGGAACGCTGGTATCTGCTGATTCCGCTGGCCGTGCTGGTCTATCTGCTGTTCTCGGGGCGAACCCCGATGTTTGCCGGCACCATCGGCCTGGCACTGACCGCCATCGTGATTCTCGGCTCGGCAATCATCTTGAGGGTGTCGTCATTCGCGCTGCGGATCGCCTTCTGGATCGCCCTGGGGCTGCTATGCGCCGGGTTCTTCCAGCTGGGTATCGGGGTGATATTTGGTGTGATCGCCGCGCTGGTGGTGGCTTGCTGGTTCATCAAGGGCGGCCGCGACACCCTGGTGATCTGCCTGCATGCGCTGGTCGAGGGTGCACGTCACGCCGTACCGGTGGGCATCGCCTGTGCACTTGTGGGTGTGATCATCGGTGTGGTCTCGCTGACCGGCGTCGCCTCGACCTTTGCCGGCTACATCCTGGCCGTCGGCGAGAACAATCTGTTCCTGTCGCTGATCCTGACCATGCTGACCTGTCTGGTATTGGGCATGGGCATTCCGACCATCCCCAACTACATCATCACCAGTTCGATCGCCGCGCCGGCATTGCTGGACCTGGGCGTACCGCTGATCGTCTCGCACATGTTCGTCTTCTACTTCGGCATCATGGCCGACCTCACCCCGCCTGTCGCATTGGCCTGCTTCGCAGCCGCACCGATTGCCAAGGAAAGCGGATTGAAGATCAGCATGTGGGCCGTGCGGATTGCGGTCGCCGGCTTCGTGATGCCGTTCATGGCGGTCTACGAGCCTGCGCTGATGATGCAGGGCGACAGCTACCTCATGACGCTGTACATGCTGCTCAAGGCGGCCTTCGCCATCGGTCTGTGGGGCGCCGTGTTCACCGGGTATCTGCAGCGGCCGATGAGCTGGTGGGAGCGGATCCTGGCGTTTGCCGCCGGCGCTGCGATGATCGCCTCGATCCCGATCAGCGACGAAATCGGCTTTGGCCTGGGTGCGATCTTCCTGATCCAGCACTACTGGCGCGCCCGCCGCGCCGAGCCGGCGACTGCGTGATCGGACTCTGTCTGGGCCTGGCCGGGGTAGTGTGGGCGGAGGTGCCTACCGACGATTTCACCCTGGCCTGGAACCACACGATCGAGAAGATTCGCTGGGAAGAGGATTACCGCGTGACGCCGGACGGGCTGCTGCTCGGCGAGGCGCGGGTCAAGGGTTCAGGTGCCGGGATGGAAATCCCGGATGATGCCGAACTGCGTGACGGGGCCTGGCACTACCAGCGCCAGATGCCGCCGTTACAACCCTTGCGAGTGGGGCGAACCCCCGAAGCAGGGGACTACCAACTGTGTTTCAACCAGCGTTGCCACGCCTTGAGCGAATGGCTCGGTCCGCCAAAAGCGGAGCAGCCCGCGCTGGAACTCTGGAGCTGCGCCGCCTCGGCGGTCGGCTCCTCCTGATTCTGTGTCAGGCTTTGCGGCGGTAGGGGCGCGTACATCGCTCTGGCGGATCGGTGGAGTGTGATCCGCCCTACGTTGGCTCAGCGCCTGCGGCGGTTATCAGATCGCCTGCAATGTCGCTCTGCGCTTGCTTGCTGCCCGCTGTCTGGCGCGCAACTTGCGCCACCAGATAACCACCCCGGTAACCGACAGCACAGCAATCGCCACGCCCAGCAGCGCGATCAGGATGCGCCCCGGCATGCCGAGAATCCGCCCACCATGGATCGCAGGCTGCAACATGTGGAACTGCTCACCGAGGGTGCCCTGCCCCGGTATCTCCTGCCCGAGCAATTGCGTTCCGTCGCTGCCATGAAAGAACAGCCAGGCATTGCCCTGGTTGCTGTCGTGATCACCGAAACCTGCGCCATAGAAGTTGTATTCGAAGCTGTAGTACAGCTCGCCGATGGGTTCGCTCAAGCCCAGGTTCGCGGCGTGCTGCATGGCGTAATCGTAGGCGCGATGGAAGTCGTACTGGGTCGTGCCAAGCTCGTCCTTGGGCAGCCGGCCGCGTGCCTCGTAGACACTCGGCTCGACCGGTGAAAACAACGAAACCACCGGCTTGAACACCTGTTCCGGCAGGTTCATGGCGATGCTACTGACCGCCACCGGCGTGAGCAGCAGCCACAACCACAACCCACCGGCGCGATGCACGTCGTGGTTGAGCCGCTGGCGCTTGATCTTCCAGGCCGTCCGCCACTTGCCGAAAAACGGTCGACCACGAGGAAAGGTCAGCAGCAGCGAGACCAGGCAGTCGAGCGTCCAGAAGATCGCCACGATGCCCATCAGCCACAGCCCCCAGTTGCCCGGCAGCGTCAGGTTGTAGTGAAACTCCAGCATGAACGGCACGAAGTTCTGCCGGGAAAAACAGCATTCGCCCCAACGGCGGGTACCCACCAGATCACCGGTCACGGCGTCGAGATACTGCACCACCGGTTGTTCGTCATAAGGCTTGCTGGTGGCCGGATCGTTACGCGGCACCAACGCCATCAGCGCGGCATGCCCGGGTTCGTCCGGGAACTCCATGTACCAGACCTGCATGCGCGGGTTGGCCTGCTGGACCCGCTCGACCAGCGTGCCCGGCGGCAGTACCGCCCCCTCGCTGGTGGTGTGGTAGAACTCGGGATTGAGCCATTCATCCAGCTCGTGATGAAAGGCCAGAATGCTGCCCGTGAGGCCTGCAAGGAACAGGAACAACGCTGTGGCCAGGCCTATGTAGCGGTGCAATAGAACGAGGATTCGACGCATCGGAATCTTCCAATCTCAGAAACACGAAAGCCGCCGGCATCGAAGCCTGGCGGCTGGTCGCTGATACCGACGTATCAGAACTCGTAGCTGACGGTTGCCGTGACGTTTCGCTCCTCGCCCATGTAGCAATAGCCGAGGCTGGCACATGAGGCGACGTAGCGCTCGTCGGTCAGATTGTTCGCATTCAGGCGCACATCCACGCCCTCCAGCCCGACCTTACTCAGGTCATATCCAACCGAGGCGTCGAACAGCGTGTAGGACGGCACGCGAACGGTGTTTTCCGCATCGGCCCAGCCCTTGCCGACGTAGCGAACACCCGCTCCGCTGCTGAAACCATCCAGATTGCCGCCGAGAACGCGGTAGTCCAACCACAGCGAAGCCATGTGCTTAGCGGACTGCGGTGGGGTGTTGCCGCGGTTGTCCAGGGTCTCGAACCCGAACAGCGTG
The DNA here is from genome assembly GCF_024448895.1 of Stutzerimonas stutzeri. Taxonomy (GTDB): domain Bacteria; phylum Pseudomonadota; class Gammaproteobacteria; order Pseudomonadales; family Pseudomonadaceae; genus Stutzerimonas; species Stutzerimonas stutzeri_Q. Next base: position 47,137 of record NZ_JAMOIC010000022.1, on the reverse strand, counting down.
CTGTAGGTGGTCTGCGAGTACTCGATATCGGTATAGGTGTAGCTGCTCAGCAACCGCAGGCTTTCCGCCAGCTGTATGCGCGCCTCCAGCTCCAGACCTTGAGAGCGCACCGCGCCGATGGGGCGATAGAAATCTTCCTGCGGCAGTTTGGAGGCCAGGTTCTCTTGCTCGATGTGGAACAGGGACGCGGTGTACAGATCATCCGTGCCAACCGGTTGGTACTTCAGTCCCAACTCCCATTGCTTGCCTTCGGTAGGCGCAAGCGGGTAGCCGCCAGCGTCAGCGAAGGAATTGGGGTTGAAGGACTCCGAATAGCTCAGGTAGGGCGCAACGCCGTTGTCGAACAGGTAAAGCAGCCCGGCACGCCCGGTGAACTGGGTTGGATCGGCCTCGGTTTTGCCGCCATAGATTTCATCCTCGTCACTGATCTCCACCCAATCCTGACGCAGCCCCAGCGACAGGCGCCAGCGGTCGATGTCCACAAGGTCCTGCAGATAAAGGCCGGTTTGTTCGAGCCGCCGGGTTGAGCTGGACGACCATGCCGGGTTGAGCGTGACCGTACCGCCGTAGACCGGATCGAAAGCATCGAGGCTGCTCGCAGTGCCCGCGGTGTAGTCGACCTTCGCCTTGCGACGCTGATAGTCCAGCCCGGTTACGACGGTGTGCTGCGCGGCACCCGTGGAGAACTCCGCCTGCAGCATGTTATCGATGATCCAGGCATGGACGGTTTCGTCCGCGCCCGTATAGGCGCGCGCCAATTCCGATGGTCCGGCGCCCCAACCGGCGCTGTAAACCTGCTCACTCTCTACGGTCGAATCTAGATAGCGGAAGTTCTGCCGCATCGACCAGACGTCATTGAAGCGGTGCTGAAACTGGTAACCCAGCATCTGCTGCGTGCGATCGAACGTTTCGGCGCCGGGCTCTCCTTCGAAGAAGTCATCGGCAAGGTAGCGACCGTTACGTCGGAAGAGCGTGCCCTCGGCTGGCAGACCGCCGTGATAGCCGCTTTCCGGGTCTTTTTGCAGATACGCCTGCAGGGTCAGCGACGTATCGGGGCTGAGCTCGATGCTCAGTGTTGGCGCCAGTGCGTAACGCTTTTCTTCGACATGTTCGAACTGGGTGTCGGCCTGGTCGGCCAAGCCGATCAAGCGGTAGGCGACTCGGCCCTCGTCATCGAGCGGACCACTGAAGTCGAAGCCCAGGCCCCGCTGCTTGTTGTTTCCGACCGTAGCTTGAATCTGCCGATAGCGCTCCTGTGTAGGTTGCTTGCTCGTTAACGCAGCCAGCCCGCCCGGCAGGCTGCGCCCGTAGAGAACCGACGACGGCCCCTTCAGTACATCGATGCGTTCGAGGAAATACGGGTCGATCTGCATGCTGCTGTAGGTGCCGCTGTCGCCCATCATCTTCAGGCCATCGAGGAAGATGTTGTCGACCGAGCCGTCATTGAATCCGCGTATCGCCAGGTAATCGTAGCGATGGGTGGCGCCATAGGGATTGGTCATGACGCCCGGGGTGTAGCGCATGGCCTGGGAAACGGTCTGCGCGCCCTGGTCGTCCATCTGCTGGCGAGTGACCACGGAGACCGACTGGGACGTTTCCAGCAGGGGCATGCTGGTCTTGGTCGCCACGCTGCTGTGTGTCGCGTTGTAGCCTTCCATCTCACCGAGCGCATTGCCCAGGGCAAAGCCTTCAACCACCATCGGCTTCAGCTCGACGGCCTCGGCCTGATCGCCAGACGGCGAAGGCACCAGCGAATAGGCCCCGCGTGCGTCACGCACTGTCTGCAAACCGCTGCCACGCAGCAATGCGCCGAAGCCTTCCTCAACGCCGTACTGTCCCTGCAGGCCCTGTGACTGGCGGCCGCCGATGAGGCTGCCATCTACGGACAGCATCACCCCAGCCTCGCCGGCGAAGCGGCTCAATGCACTGGACAGCGGGCCGGCGGGGATTTCATAGCTGCGCGCCGCTTGCTGACTGGCCGATTGCGCGAGCGCCGCCGGCGCTACGGCAATGGCGGTCAACGGCAGACAGAACAAGGCGGCACGAACGGCTTGGGACAACGAAATGGAGCGGCGAAGCGGCAAGGCACTGGAGCGCATGACTCATCCTTTTTTGCAGGTGCAAAATCGTGATCGTTGCGGTTATGCCCGGCGACTTCGAAAAAAGGGAACTGCGGTCAGGATTATTTTTCGTTCGCGATTCAGGCGCCTGACTGCGCAGGTTCCAGACTGATCCACCAGGGCATCCGCCGGTTGACCTGCAGCGACAGGGTGCTGGCGAGTACATCGAGCACGCGCTCGGTGTCCGCCAGCGGGAAAGCGCCCACTACGCGCAGGCCCGCAATGCGCGGATCACAACCGAGATAACCCGAGCGATAACGGCTCAGCTCCGCGACGAAAGCGTCCAGTCGCAGGTTGTCCGCGAGCAATACACCCGTTGTCCACGCATGACGCCCAGGCTGAACGGGGCGATCAGCCTGAACATGATGACTGTCGAAGCCGACCTCCTGGCCCTGCGTCGCGGTTCGCGGCCGGCCAGCGGCGGGCCGGACTTCGACGGCGCCGTCGAAGACGCTCAGCTGGGTCACCCCATCGCGCTGCAACACGGAAAACCGCGCGGCGTCATGGGTCTTGAGACTGCCCTCGCCTGTTCGCAGCACCAGTGGACGCGGTTCATCCCTCGTCTCGATCAGCACTTCTCCGCGGTAGAGGGCGAGGTTGCGAACGCCCGATTCGAAAGCCACATCGACGGCGCTGTCAGTGTTCAACCACAGCAGCGAGCCATCCGGCAGACGCCTGTCGCGTACCTCTCCGACCGCAGTGCGCTGGTCTGCCGTCCAGCTGCGCCAGGGCATGGCGCCACCCGCCAGCGCCAGAACGCCGCCTCCGAGTATTACCGATAAGGTTTTCATGGCCTGGCGCCGATTCGGCTGCCGTTGCAGCAGCGCACTGGCCTGTGGACCAAAGGGGTCGCTGGCCAGCGGTTCGAAACGGCCGCTGATCTGCTCGACCCGCTGCCAGGCCCGTGCATTCGCCGGTTCGTCGAGCCAACGGCGCCAGGCCTGACGATCATATTCACTGACGCTTTCCGACTGCAGCACGGCGAACCACTGAGCCGCGGCCTGCAGAACCTGATAATCGAGCCTCACCTAGTCATCCTCGATCAGGGTCAGGCAATGCAGCATGGCTTGCGCCATGTACTTCTTGATCATTCGTTCGGACACTCCAAACTCCACCGCGATGGCCGCATAGGTCATACCGTGCAGCTGCGAAAGGAGAAAGGCGCGCCGGACCTTCTCCGGCAGCCGCGCCAGCATGGCGTCGACCTGCATCAAAGTTTCGACGACCAGCGCCTGGGCTTCTGGCGAAGGTGCAACGGCTTCGGGTTGAAGCGCAATGGCTTCCAGATAGGCCTGTTCGATCTGCCTGCGCCGCCAATGGTTGATCAACAAGCCCCTGGCAATGGTATGCAGGTACGCACGCGGCTCACGAATAGCGTCGAGCGCATGATCCTTGGTCAGCACCCGCACGAACGTATCTTGAGCGAGATCAGCAGCTCTTTGACTGCAGCCGAGTTGCCGGCGCAACCAGCCGTTCAGCCAACCCTGGTGCTCGACATAGAGCCGATGCACCAGCTGCTGTTGATGGACCATGCCCTCGGTTGCCATGAGTGTTGCCCTTCGTTTTCGAGTTGCTAATGCTAACGCTTCTCATAAACGTAAAGCTATGTTCCATTCAGCATGCTGCAACAGTCTGAAGCTGGACTAGGCTTGGGGAGTAACAGCCTCAGGAGTCCAAAGATGAACCACCTCATGCACCTCTGCACGGCGGCGTTGCTTGCAGCCGCAGCGCCGGCTTTTGCCCTGGACATGCGCCCGGGGCTATGGGAAATGAGCAGCGATGACATTCAACTGAACGGCACCGAGATGCCGGGCATGGCGGAAATGGTCGAGCAGATGAAGGCCTTGCCGCCCGAGCAGCGCAAGATGATGGAGGACATGCTCGCTGCGCAGGGCGTGGGACTCGGCACTGCCGGTGTTCGCATGTGCCTGAGCGCCGAGCAGGTCAAATCCCGCGAGTTGCCATTCCAGGACGAGCCGGGCTGTCGTCAGGAGGTCAGTGAACAAACCGACAGCCTGTGGCGATTCAGCTTTGAGTGTCCTGATGCGAAGGGGACAGGCGAAACCCGGTTGATCAGTGATCGGGAGGTCGTCAGCGTAATCGACAGCCAGTACCGGACCGGCACTCAGGAGGGCAGCAGCCGCATGCAGTCACGAGGACGTTGGCTGAGCGATGATTGCGGAACGCTCAAACCGCGAAACTAGCCTGAGGTTCCACGTGGAACCCCCGTGAGCCCTATTCTTCAGCCCACTCACCGCTGCTGGTCTGCTCACAGGCGGGTTGCAGAAACCTCGCATCCGACGCGACGCCGTAATAATGAATGTCCTGCCGATACGGCATATTCGACACCTGAGCGTTGCGGCAGACACCAAATGCGCCAGCAGGACACTGCTCGACAAACGTCACTTCGACTTCCTGGCCCGGCAGTTCCGGCTGGCAGAACCCCGAGCGGAACAACTCGGCAGGGATGGTCCGGTTCTGCTGACAGACCTTCACTTCAATACGATCATCCTGGCTGTGAATGACGCAGCCCTCGGCCCATGCGTCGGAAGCCACGACCAAAGCCAACAGAAAAAAACCTATAGCGCGCATCTCGAATCACCCTCACCTGTCCGCCGCGGACTCTAGCATGCAGGCCGTGAAATCGCTTTCCTCCGGCTGCCGGGATGCGCACCATAGCCAGATGCTTAGTCAAATACCTACTAACCTCATTGGTGGCCCCCTCGGCGCCGGCAAGACCAGCCTGATTCGCTCGTTGATGGCGCAAAAGCCCGCAGGCGAACGTTGGGCAGTGCTGATCAACGAGTTCGGCCAGATTGGTCTGGACGCCGCGCTCCTGAGCACCGATGACACCGGTGTCAGCCTGGCCGAGGTCGCCGGTGGCTGCCTGTGTTGCGTCAACGGCGTGCCTTTTCAGGTGGGCTTGAGCCGGTTGCTGCGAAAAGCGCTGCCGGATCGCCTGCTGATCGAACCCTCCGGCCTGGGCCATCCCGCAGAGCTGCTTTCGCAACTGGCCGCCCCGCCCTGGCGCGGCGTGCTCACGTTATGCCCAAGCGTGACCGTACTCGACGCAGCTGCGCTGGCGCGTGGCGAAGCGTTGCCCGCCAGCCAGCTGCAGGCGTTGCCACTCAGCGGTTTGCTGCTACTGAACAAGAGCGAGGGCCTGACAGAGACCGATCGCGTGCGGATCGCCGCCGAATTGCCATTGATACCGCTGCGCTGGACCGAGCAGGGTGAGCTGCCTATCGGCCAACTACCGGGGCTTGAATCTTCGGGCGGCCCAGAACTCATGCAATCCGCTCTGCCGCCCGTTACGAGTCCGCCGCTCGCTGGCGTCTGGCTGGACCCGGCCCAACCGTTCTGTCAGAGCCAGGGCAACGATGACGGATGGAGCATCGGCTGGCGATGGCACCCAAGCCAGCGATTCGATCTTCAGCGGCTCGCACAACGTCTTGGCGCCCTTGGTTGGCGGCGCGCCAAGTTGGTCATGCAGGGAGCCGAGGGCTGGTGTTCAGCCAATGCGCTGGCCGGCGATGCGCTCGCATTCAAACCTAGCGAATGGCGAAAGGATTCCCGTCTTGAACTGATCTTCAACGATCCGCAGGACGCCGAAATGCTCTCGGCCTCGATCCAGGTCTGCCGACTCTGACGCAGTGCCTCAGTCGTCGCGCCGACGCCAGTCATCCATCTGAATGATGCGACCTGGCTCAGGCGGCTCACGGTAAGGGTGCGCGTCCATTTCGATGGGCCCCGGGCGGCCGCCGAACATGACGATGCTGCCTTGGTGCCGCTGATCACCGGTCACGGTGAATTCGAACCCGTAAACGCGCGCAAACCGGCGCTGGCCTCGCGTGTCGCGGATCAACGCGAGCCGGCGGAACGCAACATTGCCGTCCAGCAGCTCGACATCCATCTTCTTGCAGTGCCGACGCACCGCCGTCAGGGCACGCTCGCGTATGCCGTGGGAATGCCAGAACCAGGCGGCAGCGGTCATCAGCAGCAGAAAGATGAACAGATTGCCTAGCGTCACCACCGGCTGTACCCCGCCGCCGGCCGCCATGAAAAGCGCCGACACCGGGCAGAAGCCTTAGCCGCGTATAGACAGGCGCCTCTGAGCTGGCTGCTCAACTTTCCAGCCAAACGTCGCGCGCCCAATGCCACACCGATTCCCAGCTCTCCTCGGTCATCTCGTGCTCGCTGCCGTCGAACAGCTTGACCTCCCCTTCCAGATCAACGACGTAGAAGTCCGGGCCGTCCTGGCAGATCGGCAGCAGATCGCGCTCCACGCCAGCATCCCAGGCATTGGCCGCGACCTCTGGCAGATAAGTATGCGATTGCGGATCCGCCGCGGTGACCGGCTCCAGGCGGCCGTAGACAACATCGCTGACCAGGAGCAGAAACTCGCGCAGGCCGAACGGCAGATTGATCAGCAGCTCCTCTTCCACCTCGACCAGCCGGTCATCATCCGGCAATTCCAGCGGCACGGGCACCGGCTCATTGAGTTCACGCAGTTGCTCGATCACTTCTTCCATGACAGTCCCCCCTCTCAGTCGTCAGGAAAGCGCCGTTTATACAAGCCCCTGCATTGGCTAGCCAGTGGCAGTCGCGCTAAAGTGGTTGCCGCTCGAAGATCCTGGTGCGCAATGCCTGCCAAACGCAGCGCCTGACAGCCCCGTCGGCACCAATGAGCGCGTGCAGGTCACACCGGCCGCTCGAGTTCGAAGCAGGAGATATTTTGCAATCCATCGAAGAACACGACCGGCTGGCGGCTGCGTTGGCACAGTGTGCCAACGAGCCTATTCATATTCCCGGTGGTATCCAGCCCCATGGCTTCCTGTTGGTACTGCAGGAGCCGCAGCTGACTGTCATCCAGGCCAGCGAAAACGTCGCCCAATGGTTGGGTGTCGAGGCAAACTCCCTGCTCGGACGACCGCTGACGGAACTGATCGGCACCTGCGGCTTTGCCGAAAGCCTGGCGTTGCTGGCTGACGACGATCACAACCCGTTTCACCTCAGCGACATCAAGTTCAGCCTGCCCGAAAGCAGTGAGCGCCCATCGTTCGCCCTCTTGGCCCATCGCTACAAGGGTCAGCTGATCGTCGAGTTCGAGGCGGCTAGCAGCTCTAGCAAGGCATACGACACCCTATACCCGTTGATGCGGACCTTCGTCGTGCAGTTGCAGGAGGCTCAGGAGCTGGACCTGATCTGCAAACTGGCGGTACGCGAGGTCAAGCGCATCACCGGGTTCGGCCGCGTCAAAGCCTACCGCTTCGATGCCCAGGGTAACGGTCTGGTGCTTGCCGAAGAGGCTGATGAGGGCTACCCACGATATCTCGGCTTGTGCTTTCCCGCTTCGGACATCCCGCCCCAGGCGCGCCAGCTGTACTGCAACAATCTGATTCGCGTTATTCAGGATGCCAACTACCAGCCCTCCCCGCTGGTTCCTGTGCTGAGCCCCACCACGGGTCAGCCGCTGGACCTCAGCTTCGCCTCACTGCGCAGCGTCTCGCCGATCCATCTGCAGTACATGCGCAACATGGGCACCCTCGCCTCCATGTCGATTTCCATCGTGGTGCAGGGGCAGCTTTGGGGAATGATTTCCTGCCATGACGCCGAACCCCGGCCAGTGAGCTACCAGACCCGCACAGCCTGCGAGCTGCTCGGTCGCATTCTCTCGCTGCAGATAGAAGCCAAAGAAGCAGCGGTGCTGGCCCAGCGCAAACTCGAGTTGCGTCGCCAGATCGTCGAACTGTTGTCGGCAATGGCCGATCGCGACAGCGTCATCGAAGGGTTCAAGACGCTGCCCTCCGTAGTGCTTGGCTTCGCAGGTGCCTATGGCGCTGCCATCGTTTCCGGCGACCACCATGAAGTGATCGGCGAAACGCCACCAGCCGAATTGCTGACCAGGCTGACGCAATGGCTTTCACAGCAGCCTGAACGCCTGGTGTTCAGCAGCGACTGCGTTTCCCGCGACATCCTTGCTGTGCCGGAGTTGGCCGAGCATTGCGCCGGACTGCTGGCGATCTCCATTTCACGCCTGCACCCGCATTACCTGCTGTGGTTCCGCCGCGAGCAAGTCAAGACAGTGGACTGGGCAGGCCAGACCGACAAGCGGATCGACCGCCACGGCGCGCTTTCGCCGCGCAACAGCTTCGACAGCTGGCGCGAGACGGTTCGCGGTTTCGCTCAGCCCTGGCAGGAAGTGGAACTGGACGGGGCTCTGGAACTGCGCACGGCGGTGTTGGGTATCGTCCTGCGCAAAGCCGAAGAAATGGCGCAGCTTGCCGGCGAACTGCGCGAAAGCAACAAAGAGCTGGAATCGTTCTCCTACAGCGTTTCCCACGACTTGCGCGCGCCGCTGCGGCACATCGCGGGCTACACCGAGCTGCTGGGCGAACTCGAAGGCAGCAAACTGAGCGACCGTGGGCTGCGCTTTCTCGACAACATCGGCGACGCGGCGCGCTTTGCCGGCACGCTGGTCGACAACCTGCTGAGCTTCTCCCAGATGGGTCGCGCAGCCTTGCGCCTTTCGGACGTCAATCTCCATGCGCTCGTCGAATCCATTCGTCAGGAGATGGCTCCGGATTGCGAAGGCCGGCAGATAGAATGGCGCGTCGCCCCGATGCCAGTCGTGGTGGCCGATGCTGCCTTCATCCACATGGCGCTGCGCAACCTCATATCCAACGCCATCAAGTACAGCCGCAAACGCGAACACGCGATCATCGAGATCGGCGCGGAAGAGCGGCCTGAGGAAATCATCGTCTTCATCCGGGACAACGGCGTGGGCTTCAACATGCAATACGCCAACAAGCTGTTCGGCGTATTTCAGCGCCTGCACCGGATGGAAGAATTCGAAGGCACCGGCATCGGGCTGGCCAGCGTACGCCGGATCATCGAGCGTCATGATGGACAAGTCTGGGCCAACGGCGAAATCAACCAGGGCGCGACGTTCTTCTTCTCGTTGCCCAGACTGAGCTATGCGACTCCCATTTAGTACAGGACCCTAAATGCTCAAACCCATTCTGCTGGTCGAGGATAATCCTCGAGACCTCGAACTGACCCTGGTGGCGCTCGAGCGCAGCCAGCTGGCCAACGACGTAATCGTCATGCGTGACGGTGCTGAGGCGCTGGACTACCTGCTGCGTCGCGGCGAGCATGCCCAACGCGCCGACGGCAATCCAGCCGTGCTCCTGCTGGACCTAAAATTGCCCAAGATCGACGGGCTGGAAGTGCTCAAGACGGTTCGCGAAACCACCGAATTGCGCAGTATCCCGGTCGTGATGCTGACGTCTTCGCGAGAAGAACCGGACCTGATGAAAGCCTACGAACTCGGGGTGAACGCTTATGTGGTCAAACCGGTCGAATTCCGAGATTTCGTGACGGCCATTTCCGACCTGGGTATTTTCTGGGCTGTGCTTAACGAACCGCCACCGGGCTCGTTAAAGCTGCAGCGCCAGCGCCGAGACCGCAAAGGCGAAGAACAGCCGAGCTGAAACGCCGCGGCCCCAACCCTTTCGAAAGCAGCGTCCTTTCGAGCAGTGTGATATCCGCGACAGGATGGTTATGCCGGCGACAACACCTATCAGCGTCCTGTTCATCGAAGACAGTCCCCACGACGCAGAGCTTGCGCTTCTGACACTCGAACGAAGCGGCTATGCCATCGATGTCGAAGTGGTCTATGACCAGCCGGGCGTCAGCGAGGCGCTACAGCGACGCAATTTTGACCTGATCCTTTCGGATTTCATCCTGCCCGGTTATTCCGGTAGCCAGGCACTGCAGGAAGCCGCGCAACTGGCACCTGATACGCCATTCATCTTTCTCTCCGGCGTGTTCGGCGAAGAGCACGCCGTCAACATGATGCGCTCTGGCGCCGTCGATTACGTACTCAAGCAAAACCTCGGCTTCCTGCCCAAGGCCGTCGAGCGCGCGCTGGGCGAGGTGCAGGAGCGTCGCGGCCGCTTGCGCGCCGAGACGGCTTTGCGCGAAGTCGAGGTACGCGCGCGGCTGGCGATCGATGCCGCGGGGCTGGGCATGTGGGATTACGAACCACAAAGCGGCTCGATGATCCTCGATCATCGTTGTCGCATGATGTTCGCACTGTCCGATGACGCGCCAGTGGATATCAGCGTCTTCGAATCGCTGTGCCACCCGGACGACCTGCCGCGCATCCGGGAAGAGCTGTGGGGCGCCATCAGTCATGACGGGGACAAGGATTTCACCGTCGATTACCGGATTCAGTTCGACGATGGCCGCATACGCTGGGTCGAAACCCGTGGCCAGGGCTTCTTCGAAAAAGGCGTGTGTCAGCGCTTCATCGGCGTGGTGATGGATGTCACCGAACAAAAGCTGGCCACCGAAGCGCTCAAGCGCATGAACGAAACCCTTGGCGAGCGCGTGGAAGCGCGGACCCGCGAGCGCGACCGCACCTGGGAACTGTCCCGCGACCTGCTTGCGGTGATGCATTTCGACACGCGCGTACTGGCCCTGAACCCGGTATGGGAAACCACCCTGGGCTGGCCGCGGGAAAAGCTGCTCGATCAGCCGCTCTGGGCGCTGGTCCACCCTGATGACCTCAACGCGACCTATGAAGAAACCGAGCGGATTCGACGCGGAAACGTCACCGACCGCTTCGTCAATCGAATGCAGCACAGCGACGGCAGCTATCGCTGGCTGTCCTGGACTGCCGTTCCCGAAGCCGAAATGCTGTATGCCGCCGCGCGTGATATCACCAGCGAAATCGCGGCGGTGGATCGCCTCGCAGCGGCCAACCGCGAGCTGACCGAGCAGATCAAGGAGCGCGAGCGCATCGAGGCCACGCTTCAGCAGATGCAACGGCTGGAGGCGGTCGGCCAACTCACCGCCGGTGTCGCCCACGACTTCAACAACCTGCTGACCGTCATCCTCACCAGTGCCAGCTTCCTGAAGAACGACCTGGAGCGCGGCGCGCCGGTGGAAAAGTCACTGAGCCGACTTCAGTACATTCAGGAATCGGGCGAACGGGGCGCCACGCTGACCAGTCAGTTACTGGCGTTTGCCCGCCGCCAGCAGCTGGCGCCCAAGGCCGTCGACCTCAACGATACGCTGGTCGGTCTGCTCAGCCTGTTGCACAGCACCCTGGGTGGCGCTGTCACTATCGAAACGGATACCTGTGGCGGGCTCTGGCACGCACTGGTGGATCCGACGCAGATCGAAATGATCATCCTCAATCTGGCGATCAACGCACGCGATGCTATGGGCTCGAGCGGTCGCTTGGTTCTGCGCACCGAAAATGCCGTAATCACTCAACCTGCGCTGAGAGCGGAAGAGCCGGGGCCCGGCGAGTACGTCGTGCTGTCCGTCAGCGATACCGGATCGGGCATGAGCGCTGAGGTCCTGCAGAAGGCATTCGAGCCGTTCTTCACCACCAAGGAAGTGGGCAAAGGCTCAGGGCTCGGCCTGGCACAGGTATTTGGTTTCGCCAAACAGTCCGGTGGCGGCGCCTGCATCGAGTCCGAGGTGGATGTAGGGACAACGGTGAAGGTCTATCTGCCCCGCGCGCAGGCACCGCAACGACCCGTCAAGGTGCCTGAATTCGATCCAGGCACTCCCATGGGCGATACCTCCAATACGGTACTGCTGGTCGACGACGACAACAGCGTGCGAGAGGTAACCGCACAGATGCTGGCCAATCTCGGTTATTCGGTGATTCAGGCCGACAGCGGTCGACTGGCGCTGCAGATGCTGGCTGAAGGCACTCGCGTGGACCTGCTGCTCGCCGATTTTGCGATGCCAGGCATGAACGGCGGGGAGCTGGCGCGCGCCGTCCTGTCCCGCTATCCGAAATTGCCGGTGGTGTTCATCACCGGCTATGCCGAACTGGGCGAACTGGGTATGGGCAGTTCGACGATCATCCAGAAGCCGTTCCGTGAAGAGCAGCTCGCCAGCAAGGTTCTCAGCGCCATCGCCGAAGCGAGCGCAGTCTGATGACATCCATGCGTCAATGGATTCGCGAGACGAGCGCGCCCTGGCATGAGCAAGTCGACGCCGCATACTCCCGCTTCGACCTGAGCAATCGGCATGACTATGGCGGTTTTTTGCGGGCGCACGCCGCGGCCTTGTTCGGCCTGGAAGCGGCACTCGAACAGGGCGGGATAATTCACCTGCTGCCGGATTGGCCCGCACGGCGTCGAAGTGCGGCATTACGCGAAGACCTGCGGTCGCTGCAGATCGCGCTGCCGGCACCGCTGAGCCTGAAGCCGTGTACTGACGAAGGCTGGTACTGGGGCGTTGCCTATGTGCTGGAGGGCTCGCGACTGGGCGGGCGCGTGCTGTCTCAACGTGTTCGCAACGGCGGCACGGGCTCCCCGCTGCAGTATCTCAGTCACGGCGAAGGAGTCCCGCTGTGGCCGCGGTTCCTGGAGCATTTCGAGCAGCGAGCCGAGACGACTGACCGCGATCAGTTGTTGGCCGGCGTCCAATTGGCGTTCGAACAGTTCCTGAGCGCCGCAGAACAAGAGTTGCGCGTTCTCGCAACAGCACAGCCCTGACACTACCCCGCCATTATCTGCACGGTGTCTGCCCAAGGACGGTCGCATGGTCACCGAACAGATCCGCGAAAACCATGTTCCGGCTTTGAACAGACCCCAGCGCCGCTCACTCGATAATCGCTGCCGCCGGCAAGGCGCGGACAGCTAAAAAGTCTCGCTGGAATGAACCGTCTCAACGTGAGGCTTCGCCGAGCCGATCTGCCAGTCGCCGCGCTACGCCACCGGGGTCGCGCTGATGCCAGAAGCGTAGATGTGGTAGACGACCAACTGACGAGCGCCCATTCATCCAGTTTCCTGACAGCAATAGCGCCCGGTCCTGTAGTAGGTCGATCTCTTAGAACCGTCGAGTACTGACCAATTCTTCCAATATTCGGGTAGGAACACGGAACGGCACCGACATATGGTCCTCGCCCGTTTCGATCTGGAAGTCGACACGCAACCCGTACTGCGACAGATCCTGCAGCCGCAACTGGAGCGCACGTACATCCTGGATTTCCTGGGGCATTTCCCGATCACCAGCCCACATCGTCAGGCTACGGTGAATCAGGTTCAGCTGCCCGTCATGGGCCCGTTTGGTGAAGGCGCGCTCATGTTCCAGCAGATAGCGGTCGCGCCACCAGAGGCTCGGGCTGATCGCCACAACATGCTGGAACAATGCTGGGCGGGTAAACAGTGCGTAGATTCCAAACATGCCACCAAAGGAGTGTCCTACCAGGCTGCGCTGGTCCTGGTCGACCTTGAAGCGCTCGTCCACTTTAGGCATAAGGCGTTTTTCGATGAAATCAAGGAACAGATCCTGGCCACCTTGTGGGGGATCGTTACGCTCGGCGGGTTGAGGCGGCGACAGGTCGAAGGCCCGCCGTTTGAAGTCCAGCGGCGTATCGCTCGGATAGCCGATGCCCACGATTATTGTCGACTGCATGCGCTCCTGGGCACGCTTGGCGGCATGGAAGGCCGGGAAATAGGCGTTGCCGTCGAGCAGGTAGATCACTCGATAGCCGCCGGTGTAAGGCACCTCGCCCTCCGGCAGGCTGATCATGATGCGGTAGTCGCGCCCTTCGGCACTTTTCATCATCCACTGCTCGGTACCGTCCAGCGTCACCGGCTCGGCATGAGCGATATTCAAGCCGCTCAACAGCAAGGCACTCAGGATGATTGCTGCGCTTCGCAGCCAATCCACGGCAATCACCAGCTGTAACTCAGGCTGGTGACGACGCTGCGCGCTTCGCCGCGGTAGCAATAGCCGTCCTGACAGTTGATATAGCGCTTGTCGGTCAGGTTGCGTGAGTTCAGTGCCAGTCGCACGCCGTCCAGATCGCCTTCGAAGTCGTAATGCACGCCGGCATCAAACAATGTGTAGTCCTCGTTCTTCACGGTGTTGTCACCATTGCCATAGGTACTGCCGGTGTAGCGCGTACCGGCAGAGAAGCCTAATCCGAACGGTAAACGGTAATCCAGCCACAGCGACGCCAGGTGGCGCGGTACGTTTTTTGGCGCATTGCCTTCGTAATCCGTGTCTTTGGTGACCTCGGCATCATTGAAGCTGTAGCTGGCGGTCATGCGCAGGCTGTCAGTCAGGTCGGAAATCGCTTCCAGTTCGAGGCCTCGGGAAACCTGCTCGCCAGTCTGTACGCTGTACAGCGGGTTGACCAAATCGCGCGTCAGCACGTTGGTCTGCGTCAGATGATAGAGCGAAGCGGTCAGCATGGTGCTGCTGCCCGGCGGCTGGTACTTGAGCCCGATTTCGTACTGCTCACCCTCGGTCGGCTCGAAGCGTCCGCCACTGGCATCGGAGCCCGTCTCAGGCTGGAATGAAGTTGCATAGCTGACGTAAGGCGCCAGGCCGCTGTCGAAGAGATAGAGCGCGCCGACCTGTCCTGTAGTGGCTGAATCGCTGGTTTTGGTGGGTTCGATCTCACTGCCGAACTGATAGCCGTTGGAGCGCGCATGCACCCAGTCGCGGCGCAGTCCGGCGGACAGACGCCACCGGTCGATCTCGATTTGATCCTGCAGGTACACGCCGGCGCGATGTTCCAGTCCATCTCGGTCGACCAGCACATCGCCGGGACGCGCAACGGGCTGGTGGTAATCCGGCGCGTCTCGATCAATGGATGGTGCCTCACCACTGGCGTACAGCAGCGACGTATCGAGCCACGCATAATCCACCCCGCTGACCAGGGTGTGTTGCAGGTTGCCAGTGGCGAAGCGACTCACCAGGCGCGTATCGGTGGACAGCGAGGACATGTCCTCGTAGCTCCCCGCGGTCGCGCGATTGAGAATGTGACCATCCGTGACGCCCGTGATATCCAGATACTGATTGGTAGTATCCAGCTGCCCATATCGCAGGTTCTGCTGCAGGGTGAAGGCTTCATTGAAGGTGTGTTCGAACTCGTAACCGACCGACCACTTGCGCTGCTCAAGCTTGTCGAAGTACTCATCGCCCTGCCAGAAGTCAGTGAGGCGTTCGCCGTCCTGATACAACATTGGCGAGGCCGCAGTCTGCCGCTCCTGGTATTGGGCGAGCAGGGTCAGACTGGTGTCCGGATCGATCTGCCAACTCAGCGAAGGTGCCAACAGACGTGTGTCGTTGTCCATCTGCTCGATAGAGTACTGCGCATCGCGATAGACGCCGACGGCGCGGAAGAGCACATCGCCCGCTTCATCCAACTTGCCGCCCACATCGAACTGCCCCTGACGATGGTCGTAGCTGCCGGCCTGGATCTCCACTTCGTTTCTTGCCGAAAGACTTGGCCGCTTGCTTACCCGGTTCACCATCCCGCCCGGGCTGATTTGACCGTAAAGCACCGAAGCCGGGCCTTTGAGCACTTCAATGCGCTCGAGGCTATAGGCTTCGATGGAAGGCAAAGCAAGCCAGCCGCTGCCCGCTTGGCGCAAGCCGTCAAGGAAGTCGGCAGACTGCGTGGTCTCGAAACCCCTGACGTTGATGGTATCGAAGCGCGGATCAAGGCCTGAGCCACCGACCCGAACACCCGCGGCATAGGCGACGGCATCTTCGACCTTGTTCACCTTGCGGTCGCCTATCTGCTCGGCGGTCACCACGCTCACGCTCTGGGCAGTTTCCAGGATGGGCTTATCCGTCTTACTGGCGCTGCTGGCGTTAGAGGCGAAATATCCCTGCACCGGCGCGAAGGCGCTCTGTACCGCTGTGGCTTTGATGGTAATAGGCGCGAGCTGGAGACTGGCGTCAGACTCGACCAGCATTACCACATACCCGGACGGGGTCTTCTGCGCGCGCAGGCCGCTGCCGTCCAACAATGCCGTCAAGCCATCGTCCAGCGACCCGCCGCCTTCCACGCCCGGGCTGCGCAAACCGCGGACCAGCGCTGGAGAGTACGAAAGGGTAATGCCCGCACGCTCTGCAAAAGTGCTGAGCGCTTGCTCGAGAGGCCCGGCCGGAATGCCGGGGGCAACAGTAACGGAAGCCGGCGAGGCGGCTTGCAGCGTCGTACTGGCTGTTCCGCTGATCAAAGCCAGCGCCAAGTAAATCGCTGCGGATAGAGGACGGGGCGGATGAGGAATCGAGAGGGGGCTGGCACGACGCATGACGAGATCCATTGAAGGGCTGATATTCCCTAACCGGATGAGACGAAAAAGTCCGACAGATTATTTTCTGTTTCGCCTTTAAGCTCGAAGAGTGCTCAGGCGACCGGCACGACGCGCACCCACCAACGGGTGCGCTCGACAATCTGCACAGGCAGCAGGTGGGTGATGTTGCGCAGCATCAGATCGGGTTCATCCAGACGGAACACCCCAGACAGCCGTATCTCTGCCACCGCCGGGTCGCACCCCAGCCAACCTTGACGGTAGCGCCCCGCTTCGGTGAGAAAGTCGTCCAGACGGATATCGCTGGCCACGAGCAAGCCGCGCGTCCAGGCGAAGGGATCGATGGCCCCCCTGCCAAGCGGCGTCATCCCTCTCGTCGAAACGCTCAGCGCCTCGCCCGCGTGCATCACGCGGCGCCCTGACGCGGCCGTTACGAACACTTCGCCACGTTCGACCCGGATCTCGCTGAGACCATCACGCTCGCGCACGTGCATCCGGGCTTGCCGGCCTTCGCAACGGGCGAAACGGCAGAGAAGGCGCCACTCTTCGCCGTCAACCATGACCTCACCGGCTCGCAGGATGAGCTCATCGCCGCCATGGTCCAGAGCGCTGCCCGTGTTGAGCATTACTTCGGCGCCGTCGCCCAACTCCAACCGTCGACGCTCTCCGACGGACGTGACCAGGTCAGCGCGCCACCCAGGCATCACTGTCGGAGCCAATAGCGCCGCGCTGCCCGTCGCAATGCCAAGGCCCAGCAGCTTCACTGTGCGGCGTCGACCCAGATCAGCTTCGGCGTGCTGCAACAGCGGAATGGCATGGGCAGCAGCGGGCAACTGGGTGTCGTGGAACAGACTTTCCATCTGCTGCAAGCGTTGCCAGGCCAGCTGATGGCGCGTGTCGCGTTGCAACCAGTCGTCCAGTTGCTTCAGCAGCTTGGCGCTTTGCCCGTCAATGCGCAGCTGCATCTGCCACTCGATAGCGGCGCGGATGATGGCTTCTGGTAGCCGCTCGCTATCTGGCTTCACGTCCGTGGCTCGAAATACGCCCTATAGCAATGCAGCAGTGCGCTCGCCACATGCCGCTCGACGGTACGGCTCGACACGCCCAGTTCCAGCGCCACCTCATCGTGGTTCAGCCCACCGAGCTGGTAGAGCAGAAAGGCTTCACGCACTGCAGGTTTGAGGCCATCGAGCAGCTGCGCGATCCGCTCGAGACACTGCAACGCCTCATGGCGCACTTCGGGCGAAGGATGGCTCGACTCGGGTAGCTGCGTCAGCGCATCAAGGTAAGCGCGCTCCAGCGCATCACGACGCCAGTGATCGATCACCAATCCACGTGCAATTCGCACCAGCAAGGCACGGGGTGCGCGATCGCTGACCGGCTGGCCACGCACCAGCAATCGCAGGAAAGTATCCTGGGCCAGATCCGCTGCCTGGTGCGAACAACCGACCGACCGCCTCAACCAGCGATGCAGCCAACCATGATATGTGTCGTACAACACACCCAGGGGAACAACGGAATCCGCATCAGATAACGACAATTGCATCGGCTCGGCAGACAAGCGTGAAAAACGCCATGACTCAACATGACGACCGCCAGCACCTTAATCGCGAATCATTACCATTACAACTGCAGACATTGGCGCCCTTGGGTAGGGAGCCAATGATCGGCGCACAAGCGACCGCTGGGTCAGCGAGGCGAATTCACTCCACCGTTACCGACTTGGCAAGATTGCGTGGCTGGTCGACGTCCGTGCCTCGCAGTACCGCCACGTAGTAGGACAGAAGCTGCAGCGGCAGGGTATAGAGAATCGGCGCCAGCACGTCATGAATGTGCGGCATGCTGACGATGAAGGTCCCCTCGCCGTCCTCGATGCCCGCTTCGCGATCCGCAAACACGATCAGCTCGCCACCACGGGCGCGCACTTCTTGCAGGTTGGACTTGAGCTTTTCCAGTAGCTCATTGTTCGGTGCCACCGTAACCACCGGCATGTCTGCGTCGACCAGCGCCAGCGGGCCGTGCTTGAGTTCGCCAGCCGGATAGGCCTCGGCATGGATGTAGGAGATTTCCTTGAGCTTGAGCGCACCTTCCATCGCCACCGGGTATTGCGCACCGCGACCGAGGAACAGGGTGTGGTGCTTCTCGGCGAAGTGCTCGGATATTTTTTCTACCGTCGTATCCATCGCCAGAGCCTCTCCCAGACGGGTCGGCAGTCGACGCAATTCGTCCACCAGTTCGGCCTCCAGTGCCGGAGCCAGTGTGCCGCGAACCTGGCCAAGCGATAGTGTCAGCAACAGCAAACCTACCAGCTGGGTGGTAAAGGCCTTGGTGGAGGCTACGCCGATCTCGGGACCAGCCTGAGTGAGCAGCGTCAGATCGGACTCTCGCACCAACGAGCTTATGCCAACGTTGCAGATCGCCAGGCTCGCAAGGTAGCGCCCTTCCCCTTCGGTACGGGCCTTGGCATTGCGCAACGCTGCAAGGGAATCTGCGGTTTCACCGGATTGGGAAATGGTGACGAACAGGGTATCCGGCTGCACCACTACCTTGCGGTAGCGAAATTCGCTGGCGACCTCTACCTGACAGGGAATGCCAGCCAGTTCTTCCAGCCAATAACGGGCAACCATGCCCGCATGGTAGCTGGTGCCACAGGCCACGATCTGAACATTGCGCACCTTGGCGAAGAGTTCGGCCGCCTGCGGGCCGAAGGCCTGAACCAACACCTGGTGATCGCCCAGGCGGCCCTCGAGGGTGCGCTGGACGACCTTGGGCTGTTCATGGATTTCCTTGAGCATGAAGTGGCGATATTCACCCTTGTCCGCCGCTTCAGCGCCCTCGTGGTATTGCACGCTCTCGCGCTCCACTGCGTGGCCGCCAACATCCCAGATCTGCACGCTTTCACGACGGATCTCGGCGATGTCGCCCTCTTCCAGATACATGAAACGGTCGGTGACCTGGCGCAGCGCCAGCTGGTCGGACGCAAGAAAGTTCTCGCCCATACCAAGCCCGATCACCAGTGGGCTGCCGCTGCGGGCCGCAAGCAGGCGATCCGGCTGCTTGGCGTTGACGACGGCCAAACCGTAAGCACCGTGAAGCTCCTTCACCGCGGCCTTGAGCGCAACGGTCAAGTCGCCGCTCTCGCCAAGCTTGTGGTGCAGCAGATGGACGATGACCTCGGTATCGGTATCGGACGTGAATACGTACCCCATGCCCTTGAGCTGCTGACGCAAGGCCTCATGGTTCTCGATGATGCCGTTGTGCACCACGGCAAGATCGGCACCGGAAAAATGCGGGTGGGCGTTGCGTTCGCAGGGTGCGCCATGGGTGGCCCAGCGCGTGTGAGCAATGCCCAGGCGGCCGGTCAGCTGCTCGTCCTGCTGAGCCTGATCCAGCTCAGCGACTTTGCCTGAACGCCGCAGGCGCTGAAGCTGTCCGCTGGCATCCAGAACGGCAACACCCGCACTGTCGTACCCTCGGTACTCGAGGCGCTTGAGGCCTTCGAGCAGAATTGCAGTGATGTTGCGTTCGGCGACGGCGCCAACGATGCCACACATATTCAGGTCTCCTGATGGGTTTCGACGGCCGCACAGATCAACTTGATACCGCGGGCCTGAATGCTTGAACGCGCCTCGGCGGTGAGGCGGTCGTCCGTAATAAGGGTATGGATGTCGCTCCAGGGCAACTCCAGATTAGGGATGCGCCGACCTATCTTGTCGGACTCGGCGAGCACGATGACTTCCCGCGCCACTTCGGCCATGACCCGCGACAGGCCAAGCAGTTCGTTGAAGGTGGTAGTGCCACGCTGAAGGTCGATGCCGTCAGCGCCAATGAACAGCTGATCGAAATCATAGGAACGCAGCACCTGTTCCGCCACCTGTCCCTGAAATGACTCCGAATGCGGATCCCAGGTGCCGCCGGTCATCAGCAGCGTAGGTTCGTGCTCCAACTCGCGCAACGCATTGGCCACGCCCAGGGAATTGGTCATCACCAGCAGTCCGTGCTTACGGCCAAGCTCGGGAATCATTGCGGCGGTTGTGGTACCACTGTCGATGATGATGCGGGCGTGCTCACGGATGCAGCTCACAGCCGCTCGGGCGATCGCCTGCTTCCAGAGGGATACCGGTTGTACGCCGTCGCCAATCAATTCCTGCGGCAATGGCACGGCACCACCGTAACGTCGCAGCAACAAGCCGTTCTTCTCAAGCGCGGCGAGATCCTTGCGGATGGTCACTTCAGAAGTCTCAAAACGCCGCGACAACGCGTCAACGCTCACCTCTCCCTGCTCGGTCAGCAAGGCGAGAATGGCATGGCGGCGTTGCGGAGTATTGCGTTTCGACATGTTTAAGTTTCGATTCGAAAGAAAAGCTCGCGAATCAAAACCTAAACTTCGTTCTCAGTCAACCATCGGCCGCCATCAGACGCGGAAATAACCCATCAAGCTTTGCTGATGATTAGCCAACTGGTTGAGTGATTGGCTGACCCGCGCCGACTCCTCGGCCTGACCGGAAAGCGATTCGGTCACGTCGCGAATGCCTGCAACATTACGATTGATCTCCTCGGCGACGGCGCTCTGCTCTTCCGCCGCACTGGCGATCTGCAGGTTCATGTCGGAGATCACCGCTACCGCCTCGCCGATCTTCTTCAGTGCATCAACTGCATTGCCCACCTGATCGACACTGCCTTGGGCTTGATTGCGGCTGCCCTGCATAGCGGTCACCACATCGCGGGTGCCGCTCTGCAGACGCTCGATGACCTGCCGGATCTCTTCGATGGACTCCTGTGTCCGTCGTGCCAGGCCTCTCACCTCGTCAGCCACCACGGCAAAACCGCGACCGGCCTCACCTGCCCGCGCGGCCTCTATAGCGGCGTTGAGGGCCAGAAGGTTGGTTTGTTCGGCTATTCCGCGAATCACTTCAAGAACCGAACCGATCTGCTCGCTGCTGGCTGCCAGGCTTTCAACCTGCGTCATGGCGTGATTCAGCTCGTTGGCAAGACTGCCAATGCTGCGGGTGGTCTGATCGATCACGGCCAACCCCTCAAGGGTGGCCTGATCCACGTCTCGTGCAGCCCCTGCAGCTTGAGCGGCGTTGCGAGCGACATCCTGCGCGGTGGCACTCATTTCCTGCGAGGCTGTGGCGACCTGATCGACTTCGCGGAACTGCTGCTGCATGCCCGCACTGGTCTGACTGGCGATGGCGGCCGACTGGTCGGCACTGCTGCGCGCATCCTGCACCGAGCGTTTCACGTCGGCGATGGTCGGCTGCAGCTTGTCGAGAAAGCGGTTAAACCACCCGGCCAGGGCTCCGAGCTCGTCATCGCGGGTGTATTCAAGGCGACGGGTGAGATCGCCTTCGCCACTGGCAATATCCTTGAGCATGGCGGCGACGCCTTCGATGGGCCGGGTTACGCCGCGGGCGGTCAGCCACATCAGCCCCAGGCCCGCGAGCACCGCAGCAAGCCCGATGGCCAAGGCGATCATGCTGTCCTTGTGGCTCTGGGATTGGAGTGTCTGTTCCAGGCGGAAAGCCGGCCCGAGCAATACCTTGCGTGGTACTTCCAGCAGGATCGCCCAGGGGGCGAGTTCTGGTATCGCTTGCACTGGCTGAAGCACGCGCAGCATGTCGCCATCTTCAAGCATCGCCTGTTGACCCGCGCTGACGGCGCGGCCTATCGCCTCGCTTTCCGTACCGAAGGCGGCGCTCAACGGCTTGCCAAGCAGACCGGCATCTCGGCTGTAGCCACCCAGCAGTTTCGCAGGGCTGACTACGCTCAGGTGGCCCTCGCCTTGATACAGCTCCTGATGCGCCTGCTGGCTCAGTTTCTGCAGCGAAGCCAGGCTGATATCCACGCCCACCACACCGATAACCTTGCCGTTTTCCATTAGCGGGAAAGCGACGCTGGTCATCAGCAGTGGTTTGCCTTCAACCTCGTCGAAGTATGGATCAAGAAGGCAAACCCGGGCGCCGTCCCGTGGGCAACTGTACCAGGCGTTGTAAGGCGCACCGCTGATCCCGGGTGTGGTGTCGGCGAGGTCAGCCTCGTCCATGGTTTCGGCGCTTAGCTCGCCCGGGGTGCGCTGGGACCAATACAGTGAAAACCGGCCCGTATCGTTGCCACCCATCTCCGAGTTGCCGATAAACATGCCGTCCTTGTCATCCAGTGCGTCAGTCTCGAAAACTACGTAGATACCGATCAGATCCGGATTGGCCTGCAGCGCGTTTCTTGCCTGTCGGTGCAAGTCTTCACGCAGCTCGAAGGCGTTGGACATCCGCTCTATCGCTTGCTCACGTAGCGACAGCACCTGACGAGTGAAGCCGAGGCCATACTGGTAGGCATCATTGAACTGGCGTTCGATGCGCAGCGCCTGGGCCTGACCAAGCGCCTGCAGATTATCCCGCGCCGACTCCTCGAGCATCGATCCACTGGAGCTGCTGACAAGCGCTACGGTTTGCCGCGACTGATAGAGCGACGCACCGATGAGCAGGCAGACGATCAGCAGCAGGCAGAGGCCAGCCAGCAGGGTGAGTTTCCACTGGATGGATAGACGGATAACGGCGGGCATGGTCGCGTCCTTGTTCGATATGCCCATTAGATCGGCGTGAGATAGGATCTCTTGAGTGATGCCGGGACTAGCGGCGCATATCGAACACAGGACGCTCGAATCACAACTTACTTGGGTCGCTTTTGTGGTCGCTGCCATCCCTGGATCAACGCCTGGCGAGCACGTCCCAACGCCAGAGTGCCAGCCGGTACGTCAGCGGTAATCACGGAACCGGCGCCGGTGGTTGCGCCATCGCCCAGAGATACCGGCGCCACCAGCGAGCTGTTGGAGCCGATGAACACATTCTCGCCAATGACGGTGCGAGACTTATTGCCACCGTCATAGTTGCAGGTGATGGTTCCCGCGCCGATGTTGCTAAGCGCACCTATCTCCGCATCGCCCAGATACGCCAGGTGTCCTGCCTTTGCGCCCTCGCCGAGACGGGCGTTCTTAACTTCGACGAAATTGCCCACGTGGGCCTTAGCCCCCAGCACTGCACCGGGGCGCAGGCGCGCAAACGGCCCGCAGTCTGCCCCCTCGCCAAGCTCAGCACCCTCGAGATGACTGTTCGCTTTGACCACAGCTCCACGGCGAAGGGTGCTGTTGCTGATCACGCAATTAGGACCAATTTCGACGCCGTCCTCAATCACAACCTTGCCTTCGAAAATCACATTGACGTCAATGAGCACGTCACGCCCAACGGTGAGTTCTCCCCGCAGATCGAATCGTGCTGGATCGCGCAGCGTTACGCCCTGCGCCATCAGCCGGTGCGCGGCACGCAGCTGATAGTGCCGCTCGAGTTCGGCAAGCTGGATGCGATCATTGGCGCCCTGGACTTCCATAGAGTGCTGCGGTTGCTCGGTCGCAACGACCAGGCCGTCGCCCACCGCCATGGCAATCACGTCAGTCAGGTAGTACTCGCCCTGAGCATTGCTATTGGACAGCCGCCCCAGCCAGTCGCTTAGCCGGGCACCCGGAACAGCCAGAATTCCGGTATTGCCTTCGGCTATCAACCGCTGCTCGGGCGAAGCGTCCTTGTGTTCGACAATAGCCTGGACTACGTCGTGCTCATCACGCACGATCCGGCCATAGCCGGTGGGATCGGCCAGCTTCACGGTAAGAAGCGCAAGCTGTTCAGGGCCGACTTTTTCCAGGAGTCGCTCAAGCGTCTCCTGCTCGATCAGCGGCACATCACCGTAAAGAATCAACACACGCTCAGCCGTCAGCGCTGGAATGGCCTGCGCTACAGCATGACCGGTGCCAAGTTGTTCGGCTTGCACGACGAAATTCAGATCATCCGCGGCCAGCCGTTCACGAACGAGCTCAGCACCATGGCCGATCACCACATGGATGGCTTTGGGTTTCAGCCCCCGGGCCGTGTTGATGACGTGCCCAAGCATGGACTGTCCGGCAACGGGATGGAGAACCTTGGGCAGAGCGGAACGCATGCGCGTGCCCTGGCCGGCAGCGAGTATGACGATATCGAGAGACATGACGGGTCCTGAGCGGTTTCGAAGCAAGCCTGAGCGAGACGCTGTGATCGAAATACGGAAAAAGAAAAAGGGTAGCCAAGGCTACCCTTTTACTCGTTCGCGATGAAGTCGTTAGCGGATCAACCGCGGCCGTACTTCTTGCGCATCGCCTCGATGGTCCGCAGTTGTGCTGCAGCTTCGGCCAATCGGGCAGCAGCGGAGCCGTAATCAAACTCGGCGCCTTTCTCGTGTAGTGCCTTCTCGGCTGCCGTCACGGCAGCCTGTGCAGCCGCTTCGTCCAGATCCTTGGCGCGCGTCGCGGTGTCGGCCAGTACCTTCACCATGTTCGGCTGAACTTCGATGAAGCCGCCAGAAATGTAGAAGATGTCTTCAGCACCGCCCTGTTTGATCACACGCACCGGGCCGGGCTTGAGATCAGTCAGAAGCGGGGCGTGGCCCGGCAGAATACCCAGGTCACCCAGGTGACCGTGAGCAATAACCATCTCCACCAGCCCCGAGAACAGCTCTTCTTCCGCACTGACGATGTCGCAGTGGACTGTCATAGCCATACTTATGCCTCGGTAATGAGCTCTGCCGATAGCGATTGCTGGCAGCAGAGCTTATTGGCGCCCGCAAGCGGGCGCGCCAGTTACAGTTTCTTGGCTTTCTCGATGGCTTCGTCGATCCCGCCAACCATGTAGAACGCCTGCTCTGGCAGGTGATCGTAATCACCGTTGAGAATGCCGGCAAAACCACGGATGGTTTCTTTCAGCGAAACATACTTGCCAGGCGAACCTGTGAAGACTTCAGCCACGAAGAACGGCTGGGACAGGAAGCGCTGGATCTTACGAGCACGAGATACCAGCTGCTTGTCAGATTCGGACAGCTCGTCCATGCCGAGGATCGCGATGATGTCCTTCAGTTCTTTGTAGCGCTGCAACACGTACTGAACGCCGCGAGCGGTGTCGTAGTGCTCCTGGCCGATCACGTTGGCATCCAGCTGACGCGAAGTGGAGTCGAGCGGATCAACCGCCGGGTAGATACCCAGGGATGCGATATCACGCGACAGAACCACGGTAGCATCGAGGTGGGCAAAGGTTGTGGCCGGCGACGGGTCGGTCAAGTCGTCCGCAGGAACGTAAACGGCCTGAACGGAAGTGATCGAACCGCTCTTGGTAGAGGTGATACGCTCCTGCAGAACGCCCATTTCCTCAGCCAACGTCGGCTGATAACCCACCGCAGACGGCATACGGCCCAGCAGTGCGGATACTTCGGTACCGGCCAGGGTGTAACGGTAGATGTTATCGACGAACAGCAGAACGTCCTTGCCTTCGTCACGGAACTTCTCGGCCATGGTCAGGCCAGTCAGTGCTACACGCAGGCGGTTTCCTGGAGGCTCGTTCATCTGGCCGTAGACCAGAGCAACCTTGTCCAGAACGTTGGAGTCCTTCATCTCGTGATAGAAGTCGTTACCTTCACGAGTCCGCTCACCCACACCAGCGAACACGGAATAACCACTGTGCTCCATGGCGATGTTACGGATCAGCTCCATCATGTTCACGGTCTTGCCGACACCGGCACCACCGAACAGACCGACCTTACCGCCTTTGGCGAACGGGCAGACCAGGTCGATAACCTTGATGCCGGTTTCCAGCAGCTCATTGCCACCAGCCTGCTCGGAGTAGCTCGGAGCGGCGCGGTGAATACCCCAGCGCTCTTCCTCGCCAATCGGACCGGCTTCGTCGATGGGGTTGCCCAGCACGTCCATGATCCGACCCAGCGTGGCGGTGCCCACTGGAACGGAAATGGCAGCGCCAGTGTTGCTGACGTCCAGGCCACGCTTGAGGCCTTCGGTCGAGCCCATGGCGATGGTCCGAACAATGCCGTCGCCCAGCTGCTGCTGGACTTCCAGGGTGGTTTCGGCGCCAGTGACTTTCAGCGCGTCATAGATGTTCGGTACCACATCGCGCGGAAATTCCACGTCGATAACGGCGCCGATGATTTGAACGATACGTCCGCTACTCATGTTTGGTTCCTCTGAATATTTGAACCGTTCTTAAACCGCGGCAGCGCCGCCGACGATTTCCGAAATTTCCTGGGTGATCGCAGCCTGACGGGCCTTGTTGTAGACCAGTTGCAGGTCGCTGATCAGGTCACCAGCATTGTCGGTTGCGTTCTTCATGGCGATCATCCGGGCGGCTTGTTCAGCTGCACCGTTCTCGACCACGGCCTGGTAAACCTGAGATTCGATGTAGCGAACCAGCAACGCATCCAGCAACAAGCGAGCGTCGGGTTCGTACAGGTAGTCCCATTGACCTTTCGGCGCGGTCTGATCGTCACTCGCGGCCAACGGTAGCAACTGCGCTACGGTTGGCTTCTGCGTCATGGTGTTGATGAACTTGTTCGACACCAGGTAAAGACGGTCCAGACGGCCCTGGTCGAAGGCATCCAGCATGACTTTTACGCTGCCGATCAGGTCATTGATCGACGGCTCTTCGCCAAGCCCGCTGACTGCCGCGACCACATTGCCGCCAAAGCTGCGGAAGAAACTTGCGCCCTTGTTACCGATCACGCAGAGGTCGGCCTCGACTTTGCTGTCGTGCCACTCCTTCATGCTCTTGATCAACGCCTTGAACAGGTTAGTGTTCAAGCCGCCGCACAGGCCACGATCAGATGAAACGACGATGTAGCCGACACGCTTGACCGGACGCTCAACCATGAACGGATGACGGTACTCCGGGTTGGTATTGGCCAGATGGCCGATAACCTGCTGGATCCGCTCCGCATAGGGACGGCTGGCAGCCATGCGCATCTGTGCCTTGCGCATCTTGCTGACCGCCACCTTTTCCATGGCGCTGGTGATCTTCTGCGTGCTTTTGATGCTCGCAATCTTGCTGCGAATCTCTTTTGCGCCTGCCATTTGACACCTATCGGGTTAGCAAGCGGGAGCCTTGCGGCTCCCGCTGCGGCTTACCAGGATTGGGTGGCCTTGAACGACTCGATACCGGCTTTGATGCCTGCGTCGATTTCGTCGTTGAAGTCGCCCTTTACGTTGATCTTGTCCAGCAGAGCAGCATGCTCGTGGTGGAAATAGGCAATCAACGCCTGCTCGAAGGCACCAACCTTGGCTACTTCGATGTCCTGCAGGAAGCCACGCTCGGCTGCATACAGGGACACCGCCATGTCAGCAATGGACATCGGCGCATACTGCTTCTGCTTCATCAGCTCAGTAACGCGCTGACCATGCTCGAGCTGCTTGCGGGTCGCTTCGTCCAGATCAGACGCGAACTGGGCGAATGCCGCCAATTCACGGTACTGAGCCAGCGCGGTACGAATACCGCCGGACAGCTTCTTGATGATCTTGGTCTGCGCAGCGCCACCAACACGGGATACCGAGATACCGGCGTTCACAGCCGGACGGATACCTGCGTTGAACATCGACGATTCGAGGAAGATCTGACCGTCGGTGATCGAGATCACGTTGGTCGGAACGAACGCGGATACGTCACCAGCCTGAGTTTCGATGATCGGCAGAGCGGTCAGAGAACCGGTCTTGCCAGTCACGGCGCCATTGGTGAACTTCTCGACGTACTCTTCGGAAACGCGCGATGCACGCTCCAGCAGACGGCTGTGGAGATAGAACACGTCACCCGGATAGGCTTCACGTCCTGGCGGACGACGCAGCAGCAGGGAGATCTGGCGATAGGCCACGGCCTGCTTGGACAGATCGTCATAAACGATCAGCGCATCTTCACCACGGTCGCGGAAGTACTCGCCCATGGTGCAGCCAGCGTAAGGGGCCAGGAACTGCAGCGCAGCGGATTCGGATGCCGAAGCGGCGACGATGATGGTGTTAGCCAGTGCGCCGTGCTGCTCGAGCTTGCGAACCACGTTGGCGATGGTCGATTGCTTCTGACCGATCGCGACGTAGACGCATTTGATGCCGCTGTTGCGCTGGTTAATGATGGCGTCGATGGCCAGGGCAGTCTTACCGATCTGACGGTCACCGATAATCAGCTCACGCTGACCACGACCTACCGGGATCATGGCGTCGACCGACTTGTAGCCGGTCTGCACTGGCTGGTCGACTGACTTACGCCAGATCACACCAGGGGCGACCTTTTCAACCGCGTCAGTTGCCTGCGCGTTGACCGGGCCTTTGCCGTCTACCGGGTTGCCCAGTGCATCGACTACGCGGCCTAGCAGTTCCGGACCTACCGGCACTTCAAGGACGCGACCGGTGCACTTGGCGCTCATACCTTCGGTCAGGCTCTGATAGGCGCCCAATACCACGGCACCTACGGAGTCTTGTTCCAGGTTCAGGGCCATACCGAAGACGCCGCCAGGAAACTCGATCATTTCCCCGTACATCACATCGGCCAGGCCATAGATGCGAACGATACCGTCAGAAACGCTGACGATGGTGCCTTCGTTACGCGCTTGGGCAGACACGTCGGAACTACCGATGCGCTGCTTTATGATTTCACTAATCTCGGAAGGATTCAGTTGCTGCATGCCACGACCCTCAAATCAGGATTTCAACGATTCGGCCAACTGGCTCAGTTTGCCGCGGACCGAACCATCGACAACCACATCGCCGGCGCGGATGACAACGCCGCCGATCAGCGCAGGGTTCACGACCTGCTGGGGGTTGACGGTACGATCTAGCCGCTTCGACAAGGCGGCAGCCAAAGTTTGGAGTTGCGCAGGAGTCAGCTCGAAGGCTGTCTGCACTTCAACGTCGAGTGTCTTTTCAGCTTCAGCCTTCAGTTCCTCGAACAGCTCCCGAATAGTCGGCAACACGTCCAGGCGATCGTTATCGCCCAGGGTGGTAACGAAGTTCCGGAACGCATCATCGATGTCGCTACCAAACAGCTGGACCAGCGTCTTGACCTTGCTTTCGCTGGTAAGACGCGGGTTCTTGAGCAGTTCGGCAATTTGGGGAACGTCAACGGCGACCGCAGCCAGGCTCAACATGCCCGACCAGGCATCAATCCGGCCAGCGGAACTGGCGAATTCGAAAGCGGCCTTTGCATAGGGCCGAGCAAGCGTCTGGGTATTGATCATCGCTTGCCTCGCTTAGAGTTGGGAGGCCAGTTTTTCGACCAGATCGTTGTGCGCCTTGGCGTCCACCTGGGACTCCAGGATCTTCTCCGCACCCATGACAGCCAACATGGCTACCTGATTGCGCAGTTGCTCCTTGGCACGATTCACTTCCTGCTCGATTTCGGCGCGGGCGCCAGCTACCAGTCGCTCGCCTTCGACGCGCGCCTGTTGCTTGGCATCCTCAACAATTGCGTTGGCCTGCTTGTTGGCCTGCTCTAGGATCTGGGCAGCTTGCCCCTTGGTCTCGCGGAGGGTGTTTGACACCTTTTCCTGAGCCAACTTTAGGTCTTGCTGCGCACGGCCTGCGGCGTCCAGCCCTTCGGCAATTTTCTTCTGGCGTTCTTGCATGGCCTTGGTGATTGGCGGCCATACGTACTTCATGCAGAACCAGACGAAAATAGCGAAAGCGAACGTTTGACCGAACAGCGTCAAGTTAATGTTCACAGCGATATACCTCGTGCTATCTCGTTCGACGCGGTTGTCAATTCCACGGCAACGGGGCTCGCCAGGCGAACCCCATCAGGAACCGGAAAAGTCTTAAGCAGCGACAACGAAGATGAGGTACATCGCGATACCAACACCGATCATCGGTACGGCGTCGAGCAGACCAGCCATGAGGAAGGTCTTGGTTTGCAGTTGCGGAGCCAGCTCGGGTTGACGAGCAGTGGATTCCAGCAACTTGCCGCCCAGCAGGGCGAAGCCGATGCCAGTGCCCAGGGCACCCAGACCGATCATGATGGAGGCGGCGATGTAGACGAGTTCCATGTAAAGCTCCTGAAGCTAAGGGTTAAGGTTTTCTTGGTTGAAGCGAAACAGATAAAACCGGTTCAGCGGTTACGGCGTGAGTTCGGCATGACCGTGATCTTCATGCGCTGAGCTCAAGTACACCACGGTCAGAACCATGAAAATGAACGCCTGCAGTGGGATCACCAGAATATGGAAGATCGCCCAGGGTACATTCAGGGTCCACTGCACGTAGAACGGCAGCAGCGCGATAAGGATGAACACCACCTCACCGGCATACATGTTGCCGAACAGACGCAGAGCGAGGCTCAGCGGCTTGGTCAGCAGACCGAGGATCTCGAGGAACAGGTTGAACGGGACGAGCGACCAATGATTGAACGGCGTGAATGCCAGTTCCTTGGTGAAACCGCCCACGCCCTTGACCTTGAAGCTGTAGAACAGAATCAGAATAAACACGCCGAGCGACAGACCGAAGGTACCGTTCGGGTCGGCTGTCGGGACGATCTTGAAGTACGGCAGACCCAGCAGACTTGCCAGACCCGGGATGTAGTCCACCGGAATCCACTTCAGACTGTTCATAAGGAAGACCCAGACGAAAATCGTCAGGGCGAGCGGCGCGATCAAGGCATTGCGGCCATGGAAGGTATCCTTAACAACACCTTCAACGAACTCGACACACATCTCGACGAAATTCTGCAGACGGCCCGGGATTCCCGCAGTGGCACCTTTCGCAGCCATGCGGAAGATCAGGATAAAGATCAGACCCATGAACAGCGACCAACCCAGCGTATCGAGGTGGACCGCCATGAAACCCATGTCACGGGCTTCCAGACCGGACTGAGCGATGGTCCAGGTAGCCTGATCGACTACCGAGCCATCTGCACGAACGTAGCCTTCCGGCAGTTTTCCGTAAGTCAGATTCTGCAGGTGATGCTGGATATATTCCGCCGGGGTACTCGCCATAAACGCCTCAGTGCTCAATGCTTCGGATTATTTTTCATTAGCAGGAGGGCGCTCGCTCCGGCGCCCAGAACCAACAGATAACCGACAAAAAGTGCTGCCGGTTGCAGCGGTTTCACTCCCACGAACACCAGCGCAAACAACGCTGCTGCCAGAATCTGTTTACCCATCTCGCCAGCCCAAAGGGACTGAACGATCGCCTTGGCTGATCGCGCACCAAAATAGCGAAACGCCTTGAAGGCAAAATACAGGTTAGCCAATAAAGCGATCAGGCCACCTAGCAAAGCCGAATAGCCCGCAACCATACCAAAAATCAAACCACATGAAACGCTGGCACTCACTGCGACCAATGCCTGTACGAGCAAAACCCGAATGACGGGTAGCCGATGCAAGGGTGTCTTGTTACGTATATTCACCGTGCATCCATCGCCGAATCGCGGTCTGCATCTACATTGATTGCAGTCAAAAAAGCGCCGCGAGTATAGGAGCAGGCCAAACCGCATTCAACCTTCAGGTAGCAGTTTCTGACCGGCACTACATAAAGTTTGTATCAACGAATGTGCGCAAGCACACCTTGTAGCTCATCCAGCGAATTGTAACGAATCACCAGCTGCCCTTTGCCCTTTTCGCCGTGCTTGATCTGCACCGGTGAGCCCAGCCGCTCAGCCAGTCGCTGCTCCAGGCGGACAATATCCGGATCGCTTTTTGGTTGTTCCTTGCTTCGATCGGAGCTGTTCAACCATTGCCGCACCAACGCTTCGGTCTGGCGTACGGTAAGCCCCCGCGCGACAACATGTCGCGCCCCTTCGACCTGCTGATCAGCAGGAAGCCCCAATAATGCTCGGGCATGACCCATTTCCAGATCACCGTGGGACAAGAGAGTCTTTATCTCATCCGGCAGCGCTATCAGGCGCAGAAGGTTACTGATGGTTACGCGTGACTTACCCACAGCATCAGCTACCTGTTGCTGCGTCAGCTGAAACTCTTGCTGGAGGCGTTGCAACGCCACTGCTTCCTCAATGGGATTCAGGTCTTCACGTTGGATATTTTCTATCAGCGCCATAGCAATGGCGGCTTCGTCCGACACGTCACGCACCAATGCCGGGATCTTTTCCAAACCCGCCTGTTGGCTGGCACGCCAGCGTCGTTCTCCGGCAATGATTTCGTAGCGGCCCGAGCCGATCGAACGCACCACGATTGGTTGCATCACGCCCTGGCTACGGATCGAATTGGCAAGCTCTTCGAGTGTCACCGGGTCGATATCACGACGAGGCTGATATTTGCCTCGTTGAATGACATCAAGCGGGAGCTGTTGCAGTTCTCGCTCATCAGTCTGAGGTGCACTTTCCTGCGTTGTCGCCACGTTGGCGCCACCGAGCAGGGCATCCAGTCCGCGTCCTAGGCCTCGTTTTTTGGTCGCCATGAAGATTCCTTATGCGTTTACGCTACGGGCAGCTCGACGCTGGCGGCGCGACAACTCACCCGCCAACGCCAGATAGGCCAAGGCGCCCTTGGATTGCTTGTCATAGACCAATGCCGGCATGCCGTGACTGGGTGCTTCGGCAAGCCGCACATTGCGGGGGATCACGGTGTCGTAGAGCTTGTCGCCAAAATGAGTCTTGAGCTGTTCGGTCACATCGTTGGTCAGGCTGCTGCGTGGGTCGTACATGGTGCGCAGCAAGCCCTCGATCTTCAGCGACGGGTTCAAGGCCTGACCGATGCGCTGAATCGAGTTGACCAGATCAGTCAGCCCTTCCAGTGCGTAGTACTCACACTGCATCGGAATAATCACACCGTCGGCGGCGGTCAGTGCATTGATCGTCAGCATAGATAGCGAAGGGGGGCAATCGATCAGGATGTAGTCGTAGTTTTCGCGCACCGGTGCAAGCGCCTCGCGTAGCCGGTGTTCCTTGGTCGGCAGCTTTAATAGCGCTACTTCGGCCGCCGTCAGGTCACGGTTGGCGGGCAATAGCTGGTATCCACCATGCTCGGAAAACTGCATGGCATCGACCAAACTGCATTCTCCGATCAGAACATCGTAGATCGAATACTCGAGACTCAACTTATCCACACCGCTACCGGTGGTCGCGTTCCCTTGGGGATCGAGGTCGATAAGCAGGACCCGACGTCGCGTGGCGACCAGCGAAGCGGCCAGGTTAATGCAGGTCGTGGTCTTGGCGACACCGCCCTTCTGGTTGGCGATGGCAAATACTTTAGCCATGGTCAGTGTCTGTCCGGGTCATGAAGTGCGGCGCAGTATCAACAGGTGGCGTTGCCCTTGGCAACCGGGAACCTTGAGAACAAGACAGCGCTCCAGCTCGAAATCCGAAGGCAATGCCTGCAATTCATCGTCTGGTTGCACCCCTTTCATCGCCAGCCAGCGTGCATCGCGATCGCCTAGGTGACGTGTCCAGTTGGTGAAATCCTCAAGGGAGCTGAACGCCCGGGAGGTGATCCCTGTGAATGGCTGCGCCGGAGCGAACTGCTCGACGCGGCTGTGGACAACTTCAAGATTGGTGAGTTTCAGCTCAAGTTTGACCTGAGTAAGAAAGCGCGTCTTTTTCCCATTGGAATCAAGCAGCGTGAAATGCCGTTCAGGAAACAGGATTGCCAACGGGATCCCCGGCATACCGCCGCCGCTGCCTACATCAAGCCAACGAGTGCCGCCGAGTTGAACATAGGGAGCGACGCTCAAGCTATCGAGCAAATGGCGAGAAACCATTTCCGCCGTATTGCGGACAGCTGTCAGGTTGTAGGCCTTGTTCCATTTGCTGAGCAGTGCGAGATAGGCGAGCAGCTGGTCGCGTTGGCCTTCGCTGATTTGCACACCCAGTTGCCTGGCGCCGTCGTCAAGCTCTTCGGCGTAACCTTGGTACTCGAGATCCATCAGGCGCTTTGCTCCAGCTTCTGCCCTGCGCTACGTTTTTTCAGATGAATCATCAGAAGTGAAACGGCCGCCGGCGTGACACCAGGAATTCTTGAGGCTTGCCCGAGCGTTTCTGGACGAGCAAGGGTGAGCTTGTGCTGGATTTCCTTCGACAGGCCGGATATCGAGGAGTAATCCAACTCAATCGGTAAGGAGATGTTCTCGCTGGCACGAAGACGGACTATTTCTTCCTGCTGCCGATCAATATAACCGGCGTACTTGGTCTTGATTTCGACCTGCTCGGCAACTTGTGGGTCTTCGACACCTTCACCGGTGAGTTCAACCAAGGTGCGGTAGTCGATTTCCGGTCTCGCCAGCAAATTAAGCAAGTTGTATTCGTGAGTCAGCGGGGTACCAAACCGCTCGGCGATCGCGTCACCCTGCACTGTGGCAGGGCGAACCCATGTGCTCTTCAGCCGCTGCTCTTCCTGAGCGATACGTTCGCGCTTGAGTTCGAATGCAGACCAGCGAACGTCATCCACCAAGCCTAATTCTCGCCCCTTCTCGGTAAGCCTGAGATCAGCATTGTCCTCTCTGAGGATCAACCGATACTCGGCCCGGGAGGTGAACATCCGGTACGGTTCCTGGGTTCCGAGCGTAATCAGGTCGTCGACCAACACACCCAGATAGGCCTCGTCCCGTCGAGGACACCAACTGTCCTTCCCCTGCGCACGCAGTGCCGCATTGGTTCCGGCCAGCAGTCCTTGAGCCCCTGCTTCTTCATAGCCGGTGGTTCCGTTGATCTGGCCCGCGAAAAACAGGCCCCCGATAACCTTGGTTTCCAGGCTGTATTTCAGGTCGCGCGGGTCGAAATAATCGTACTCGATGGCGTAGCCAGGACGCACGATGTGTGCCTGCTCCATGCCACGAATGCTTTGCACGATCTGCAGCTGGACGTCGAACGGCAATGACGTGGAGATGCCGTTGGGATAGAGCTCGTGAGTAGTCAGACCTTCAGGCTCAATGAAAACCTGATGGCTGTCCTTGTCGGCAAAACGATGAATCTTGTCCTCGATGGATGGGCAATAGCGGGGCCCAACTCCCTCGATCACGCCGGAGTACATCGGCGACCGGTCAAGGTTTGCCGCAATGATTTCGTGAGTCCGTGCGTTGGTATGGGTGATCCAGCAACTGACCTGCCGTGGATGCTGAGCCGCGTGTCCCAGAAAGGACATTGGCGGAATCGGTGTATCACCGGGTTGCTCAGTCATCACGGAGAAATCGACACTGCGCCCATCAATCCTCGGCGGTGTGCCTGTTTTGAGACGACCCACTCGCAGCGGCAATTCGCGCAAGCGCTTCGCCAGAGCGATCGACGGGGGATCTCCAGCGCGGCCACCTGAATAGTTTTGCAGACCAATGTGGATAAGTCCGCCCAGGAAGGTGCCCGTTGTGAGAACGACGGTTACAGCCAGAAATCGCAGGCCCATCTGCGTGACCACACCGCGGACCTCATCGGCTTCGACGATCAGATCATCCGCGGCCTGTTGAAATACCCACAGGTTAGGCTGGTTTTCCAGCGTCTCACGCACGGCTGCCTTGTATAGAACACGATCAGCCTGTGCTCGTGTTGCACGAACCGCAGGGCCTTTGCGGCTGTTGAGCACACGAAACTGAATGCCGCTCTGGTCGGTGGCGCTGGCCATCACGCCACCAAGCGCGTCGATTTCCTTGACCAGATGGCTCTTGCCAATACCGCCCATCGCAGGGTTACAGCTCATCTGTCCAAGCGTTTCAACGTTATGAGTCAGCAGCAATGTTTTCACGCCGATTCGTGCAGCTGCCAATGCAGCCTCGGTACCGGCATGGCCACCGCCGATAACGATGACATCAAAACGGGAAGGGAAATCCACCACGCACCTCGTGCCTGTTCAGATGAGTTTGGGGAAACGCGCAAGTATAGGCGGAGCAAGCACCTGAAAGAAGGCCCGTGGACAAAAAATGACCAACTCGGGAGGCAGACACTGATCAATAGATAAATAGAGAGTAATTCTTTAAAGCTTATTCTTATGTTTATAAATGGGGTCGTGTATTTCTGTGGATAGTTCTTTCCAGCCCTCTCCAGGCGGGCCTTAGGGAGAAACGAAAAGATGTGCGATTCCTGGGCCGCGCCGGTGTGATACCGGTTCATAGGCTGTGGACTAAATGTCGGCTTATACACAGGGCAAATTTGTACCTCAGTTACCAACTGCTTTCGAACCGGGCTTAGAGTCGGTTTTACACAGGGTTTCCCTCCAGGTTTTTGAAAGGTTTCACCCACGGCGCCCCCCTCGGTTCAGGTGGTGATGCCAATAATGCTCAATCAGCTAGAAAAACGACTCCGGCCACTGCGCTGATTCAGTCGTAATGCGCACTGCGGTGGAGTGAGGAAGGGAGTCAGAAGAAGTTCGAGCGGCGCTATTTGCCGATGCAAAAGCTGGAAAATATACGACCGAGCAAATCATCAGAACTGAAGGCCCCTGTTATTTCGCCAAGCGACTGCTGTGCGTGACGCAGATCCTCCGCCAAGAGCTCACCGGCGCCGGCCACGGTTAATTGGTCGTAACCGTGCTGTAGATGTAAGGCCGTCTGACGAAGCGCATCTAGATGCCTGCGGCGGGCGCTGAAGCCTGTCTCAGCAGTTTGCTGATAACCCATACAGCCTTTCAGATGATTACGAAGAAGCTCAACTCCATCACCGGACCGAGCAGACAGACTAAGGGTGGTGAACCCGTCTGCATCAATGGAGAGTTCGACGATCTCTCCCGTTAGGTCGGCCTTGTTCCGCACCAGTGTGGTCTTCGCGCGGTCAGGCTTGGTTGAGATGAACTCAGGCCAATCACCGTCACCCGCATTGTTCGCAGACGTATTGGCA
The DNA here is from genome assembly GCF_024448895.1 of Stutzerimonas stutzeri. GTDB lineage: Bacteria > Pseudomonadota > Gammaproteobacteria > Pseudomonadales > Pseudomonadaceae > Stutzerimonas > Stutzerimonas stutzeri_Q. Next base: position 10,324 of record NZ_JAMOIC010000022.1, on the reverse strand, counting down.
TCCACGACGAGCAGTATCCGATCGGCGTCTTCAATGGCCTTGATCGCACGTTCTACGCCGATGCGCTCCACCTGGTCGTCAGTGTCACGCAAACCCGCGGTGTCGATGATATGCAGGGGCATACCGTCGATATGGATGTGTTCACGCAGAACATCACGCGTAGTACCAGCGATTTCGGTGACGATTGCGGCTTCCCTGCCTGCGAGCGCATTGAGCAGGCTGGACTTCCCGGCGTTAGGACGTCCTGCGATAACCACGTTCATGCCTTCACGTAGCAGAGCGCCCTGGCCCGCTTCGCGGATTACCTCGTTAAGCTCCTGTCGTACAGCATCCAGCAATGCCAAGACTCGGCCATCGGCGAGAAAGTCTATTTCTTCTTCCGGAAAGTCGATTGCGGCCTCTACATAGATACGCAGCTGTATCAACTTCTCCGTCAGAGCGTGCACTCGACGTGAAAACTCGCCTTGCAGCGAGCGCACGGCATTTCGCGCCGCCTGTGCGGAACTCGCTTCGATGAGATCGGCGATTGCCTCGGCCTGAGCAAGGTCCAATTTGTCGTTGATAAATGCTCGTTCACTGAACTCGCCAGGACGCGCAAGACGAATGCCGAGTTCGACGCAACGGTGCAACAGCATGTCCATGACGACGGGACCGCCGTGGCCCTGCAATTCCAGCACGTCCTCCCCGGTGAATGAGTGGGGGCCAGGAAAAAACAGCATCAGCCCCTCATCGATGACCTCGCCGTCGTCGGAGTGAAAAGGGCCGTAGTGGGCATGACGCGCAATGGGCTCCCTCCCGCTTAGGGTAATGGCCACCGCTTTCGCGCGTGGTCCGGATACCCTTACGACGCCTATTCCGCCGCGACCGGGCGCGGTAGCAACGGCTGCGATGGTTTCGCGATCTTGGCTCATGCGTATGTCTCCAGTGAGTCAGAAATGCAAAACGCCCCAATCAAGGGGCGTTCTGTTCACTCAGCTGATCAGGCTGCGGTCTGTCTCTCGATCTTGCGGGTAATGTACCACTGCTGCGCAATCGACAAGACGTTGTTGACAACCCAGTACAGCACCAGGCCGGCAGGGAACCACAGGAAGAAGAAAGTGAAGATGATTGGCAACAACTTCATGACCTTCGCCTGCATCGGATCTGGCGGCGTGGGGTTCAATTGCTGCTGAATGAACATGGTCAGGCCCATGATGATCGGCAGGATGAAGAAAGGATCTTTGATCGAGAGGTCAGTGATCCAGAACATCCAGGGCGCCTGACGCATTTCAACACTTTCCAGCAACACCCAGTAGAGCGCGAGGAACACCGGCATCTGGACCAGAATCGGCAGACATCCGCCCAGTGGATTGATCTTTTCCTTCTTGTACAGCTCCATCATCGCCTGGGACATCTTTTGGCGGTCGTCGCCAAACTGTTCCTTCAGCGCCGCCATTTTTGGCGAAACGGCCCGCATACGCGCCATCGACCGATAACTGGCAGCCGACAGCGGGAAGAACGCCAGTTTGATGACGATGGTCAGCGCTATGATCGACCAGCCCCAATTGCCCAGCAGTGCATGGATATTCTGTAGCAACCAGAAGATTGGTTGGGCGATAAACCAGAGAATGCCGTAATCGACGGTCAGGCGCAGGCCCGGCGACAGTTCTTCCAGCTCGTCCTGGCTTTTAGGGCCAGCATAAAGCGTGGCGTAGGTTTCGCCCTGGCTACCCGGCGCTACCGTTACGCCTGGGCCCGTGAAACCGATGATGTAGTTCCCTTGGCTGTCCTTGCGGGTCTGAACCTGATTGGTTTGATCCGGAGCAGGTATCCATGCGGTCACGAAGTAATGCTGCAACCAGGCAATCCATCCTCCTTCTACCGTTTTTTTCAGGCTGCCATCATCCATGTCGCCCATGGATACCTTGGTGTAGGGCTCATCTTTCGTCCAAAGCGCCGCTCCAAGATAGGTCGCAGTACCAGTGGCAGTGCTTGAAGACGGATCGCCGCTGTCATCGCGCTTGAGCTGGCCGAACATGTAGCCTGTCCATGACGCTTCGCTCTGGTTATCGATGAGATAGCTGACGCGGAGGTCATAATTGCTTCGATCAAAGGTGAAGCGCTTGGTGTAATTGACGCCGTTATCGCTGTGCTTCAGGTCGACGATCAGCTGATCCTGACCTTCAGCCAACTGATACTGCTGTTGCCCGCTGGTGTATAGCGGGCGACCACTGGATTTGTCCGGGCCGTCGCCAATCAGGCCACTTTGTGCCTCATAGGTCCGCTCTCCGCTTCGCTCAAAAAGCTGGAAAGGAATATCTGGACGATCCTGCCGGCGAGGAAACTCTGGCAAGCGCAGATCGACGATGTCACCGCCCCGAGGGTCAATCGCCACGTCAAGCACGTCGGTCCTGACACGTATCAACTGGGTGGTGGCCTCGGCATCGGGGAGCGTGTTTGTCGGTTGCTCTCCACCTACGGCCGGTATATCGCTCTGCACGCCATCGGCAGTCTGCGTTGTCGGTGTTTCCGGTAGTTGGGCGTTAGCGGTTTGTTCCTGACTTGTCTCGGCAGGCAAGGCCGCCTGTCCGTAGTCCTGATTCCACTGAAGAACCATCAGGTAGGCAACGACTGCCAGGGCGACAAGCAGAATCGAGCGTTTGATATCCATGGTTACTCGGTCATCGAAGATGAATTGGAGGTGTTTTTGGAAGGCACCGGATCATAACCGCCGGGGTTCCATGGATGGCAACGGCCGAGCCTGCGCAGGCTCAGCCAGCCACCGCGCAGCAGGCCATGAATTTCGATGGCCTCTTGTGCGTAGCAGGAGCAGCTGGGGTAGAAACGACAATGGCTGGCCATCATGGGACTGATGGCGTACCGGTAAAACCGGATAGGCAGCACGGCCAGTTTACGCATGGGCAGACTTGGCCTGTTCCGGTTTTCCGTCGGTCTTGGTAGGGGTGCGAGACAACCGTCGCCAGAGCTTGGCGAACTGCTTAGCCAGTTCGGCATTGTCCAGATCTGCCAGGCCTTTGCGCGCGATGACCACGATGTCCCACCCCGTCAGGTCCACCTGGTGGAGACGAAAGGTTTCACGCAGTTGCCGCTTGATGCGATTGCGCTCTACCGAGAGCTTGACGCTCTTCTTGCCAATCACCAAACCAATTCGGGGGTGGGGCAATCCGTTTTCGCGCACCAGTAACAGGACGTTCCTGCCCGGTAACTTGCCGGAGGGAGAGTCGAAGACAGCTTTGAATTGAATCGGGGTAAGCAGCCGCTTTTCCCGACCGAAGTCTCGACTCACTACCTTTTCCGACGTGTTCAGACTGCCAGGCGCTTGCGACCTTTGGCGCGACGACGCGACAGAACTGCACGACCGTTCTTGGTAGCCATGCGAGCACGGAAACCGTGAGTACGAGCGCGCTTCAGGGTGCTGGGTTGGAAAGTGCGTTTCATGATGCGGTACCTGGTAATCGGTTGCGGACCGGAATGGCCCCCTTTTAAGAGACCGGCGATTGTAGAGAAGCTGCAGAGTCAGGTCAATTTCCAACCAGCACCATTGGTAGAGAAATTAATAAAAAGAAAAGAATTAGAGCCTTTCTTAAATCAGTGTCTATAGATGGTGGAGCCACATTCTGTGGATAGACCTCTCCAGCCCATATCCTGCGGAGCCTCCAGCCTAGCAAAACGTTCTGTGAAACCCGTGTGCCCGCGGTGCAGATCCGTTGCGCATCCTGTGGACTAAACCCTGTGTTATCAACAGGCCAGGTTATGCTGTCGATATACACAGCCTTTTCCCTAGGCTTTAGGCCATGTTATCAACAGGGCTTAGGGTCGACGTCTGTTCTTTGAGGTCTGATCGATCAGTTCTTTTAAGCTGTGAAGCCTGATCGACTGTGGATAACTGTGTGCTGCAGCGCTACAATGACCGTCGTTTTTGAAGCTCAAAAGCTAGGAGATTCCGTGTCGGTTGAACTTTGGCAGCAGTGCGTTGACCTGTTGAGAGATGAACTGCCTGCCCAGCAATTCAACACCTGGATTCGCCCGCTCCAGGTTGAAGCCGATGGGGATGAGTTACGCGTCTACGCCCCTAACCGGTTCGTCATGGATTGGGTCAATGAAAAATATCTTTCCCGGCTGATTGAGCTTGTTTCAGAGCGTGCTGCTGGCGTGGCCCCGTCTTTATCGCTATTGATAGGTAGCAGACGCAGTCCGGGGCAGCAGATGACGGCAGCGGTTGCCCGTCCTCAAGCCCATACCGGTTTGCCTGCTTCTGCTGCCCCCCCTGCAGCATCAGATTCTGCGTCCCACACGCCGGTTGCTTCGGCGCCTGCCGCTTCGCCCGCGCCCCCCCGTCAGCAGGAACGCACCGTTCAGGTCGAAGGGGGGCTCAAGCATACGAGCTACCTCAACCGTACCTTTACGTTCGAGAATTTTGTCGAAGGCAAGTCGAACCAGTTAGCCCGTGCAGCTGCCTGGCAGGTTGCTGACAATCCAAAGCATGGCTACAACCCTCTGTTCTTGTATGGCGGTGTGGGTCTAGGGAAGACGCACCTGATGCATGCTGTTGGCAATCATCTGTTGAAGAAAAATCCGAATGCCAAAGTCGTCTATCTTCATTCCGAGCGTTTCGTGGCTGATATGGTCAAGGCGTTACAGCTCAATGCCATCAATGAGTTCAAGCGCTTCTACCGTTCCGTGGATGCGTTGCTGATCGACGACATTCAATTTTTCGCAAAGAAGGAGCGCTCGCAAGAAGAGTTTTTCCACACCTTCAACGCGCTTCTCGAAGGTGGACAGCAGGTGATCCTCACCAGTGATAGGTATCCCAAAGAGATCGATGGGTTGGAGGAGCGGCTCAAGTCGCGCTTCGGTTGGGGGTTGACTGTTGCGGTTGAGCCACCAGAGCTTGAAACGCGTGTGGCGATCCTGATGAAGAAAGCTGACCAAGCCAACGTTGACCTGCCCCACGACGCCGCTTTTTTTATCGCTCAGCGTATTCGTTCTAACGTGCGTGAGTTGGAAGGCGCTTTGAAGCGCGTTATCGCTCATGCCCATTTCATGGGCAGGGACATCACGATCGAACTCATTCGTGAATCATTGAAAGATCTGCTCGCGCTGCAGGACAAGCTGGTGAGCGTTGACAACATCCAGCGTACTGCCGCCGAATACTACAAGATCAAGATTTCCGACCTATTGTCCAAACGTAGGTCGCGCTCGGTCGCGCGTCCGCGTCAGGTTGCGATGGCCTTGTCGAAGGAACTGACTAACCATAGCCTCCCGGAGATCGGCGATGCCTTTGGTGGACGTGATCACACGACGGTGCTGCACGCCTGTCGTAAGATTGCCGAACTTCGCGAATTGGACGCCGATATCCGCGAAGATTACAAGAATCTGCTGCGTACTTTGACAACCTGAACAGACTGCGGCCATTTAATAGGCAAGGGACCAGACCATGCATTTCACGATTCAGCGCGAAGCCTTGTTGAAACCTCTGCAGTTGGTGGCGGGCGTCGTCGAGCGCCGCCAGACATTGCCGGTGTTGTCGAATGTTCTACTGGTAGTCCAAGACGATCAGTTGTCGCTTACCGGAACGGATCTGGAAGTCGAACTGGTTGGACGTGTCACATTGGAAGATGCATCCGAGCCGGGCGAAATTACGGTGCCGGCGCGTAAGTTGATGGATATCTGCAAAAGCTTGCAGCCAGACGCGCTTATTGACATTCGCCTGGATGACCAGAAAGTAATCATCAAGTCCGGTCGCAGCCGCTTTTCTCTCTCCACGCTCCCAGCGAACGATTTCCCTACGGTTGAGGAAGGCCCTGGCTCGCTGAACTTCAGCGTCAACCAGGGGAAGATGCGGCGCATGATCGAGCGCAGCAGTTTTGCCATGGCCCAGCAAGACGTGCGCTACTACCTGAACGGAATGCTGATCGAAGTTTCTAGCGGCATGCTACGCGCGGTTGCGACCGACGGGCATCGCCTGGCAATGTGTTCGATGCAGGCTGGCATTGAGCAGCCGGATCGCCACCAGGTGATCGTGCCCCGAAAAGGTATTATTGAACTGGCTCGATTGCTCACTGACCAGGACGGCGAAGTCAGCATCGTGCTAGGGCAGCATCACATCCGCGCGACGACAGGCGAGTTCACATTCACCTCAAAGCTGGTCGACGGGAAGTTTCCTGACTATGAACGTGTCCTGCCTCGTGGCGGCGACAAGCTGGTCGTCGGTGAGCGCCAGACTTTGCGTGAGGCATTCAGCCGCACGGCAATTCTATCGAATGAAAAGTACCGGGGCATCCGCCTACAGCTTGAAAGCGGGCTCTTGAAAATCCAGGCGAACAACCCGGAGCAGGAAGAAGCAGAAGAAGAGGTTGCGGTCGATTACACCGGTGGATCCTTGGAAATCGGTTTTAACGTCAGCTATCTGCTCGATGTGCTTGGCGTCATGACCACCGATCAGGTGCGGCTCATCCTTTCGGATGCCAATAGCAGCGCGCTGGTTCAGGAATTCGACAATGACGACTCGGCGTATGTGGTCATGCCGATGCGCCTGTAATAGCTGTTGAATGTCGCTTAGCCGCCTTTCCGTCACCGGTGTTCGCAATCTGCAGCCGGTGACGCTTCATCCCTCCCCTAGAATCAATATCCTCCACGGCGACAACGGCAGCGGAAAAACCAGCCTGCTTGAAGCTATTCACATTCTCGGCATGGCTCGGTCGTTTCGTAATGCCCGGTTGAATCCGATCATCACTCATGAGCAAACAAGTTGTACGGTGTTTGGCCAGGTTGAGTTAGGCGAGGATCAGTCAAGCGCATTGGGTATTTCGCGAGAGCGCAGCGGCGAAGTCCGAATCCGTATTAACGGCGAAAGCGTCCGCAGTACTGCTGAACTGGCTGATGCGTTGCCATTGCAGCTGATCAATCCTGATAGCTTCCGGCTCTTAGAGGGCGCCCCGAAATTGCGTCGTCAGTTCCTAGACTGGGGCGTGTTCCACGTGGAACCACGGTTTTTGCCCTCTTGGCAGCGCCTGCAGCAGGCCCTTAGGCAACGGAACTCGTGGCTTCGCCATGGTACACTTGACGCCGCTTTGCAAGCGGCCTGGAGCCGCGAACTTAGCACTGCCAGTGATGAAATAGATGGCTTCCGGCGAGCCTATATCCACGCTTTGAAGCCTGTATTTGAACGCACCTTGGCCTCTTTGTTGGACCTCGAAGGTTTTCATCTGAGCTATTACCGCGGCTGGGATAAAGACCGTTCTCTTGATGAGGTGCTCACCGCATCGATCGACCGTGATCGACTAATGGGTCACACCCAGGCTGGCCCTCAACGAGCCGATCTGCGTTTGAGGATTGCGGGCCATAATGCGGCTGAAACGCTGTCGCGAGGTCAGCAGAAGTTGGTGGTATGTGCGTTGCGAATCGCTCAGGGCCATCTGGTGAGCGAGTCCAAGCGTGGCCAATGTATTTATCTGGTGGATGACTTGCCGTCCGAACTGGACGATCAGCACCGGCTGGCTTTATGCCGTTTGTTGGAACAACTGGATTGCCAGGTATTCATCACCTGTGTCGATTCGAAAGTATTGCGAGAGGGCTGGCGAAACGATACGCCGGTCTCAATGTTTCACGTGGAACATGGAGCGATAGCCCAGGACCACGGCCCCTCGGGAGTGAAGGCATGAGCGAAAACCACATTTACGATTCGTCCAGTATTAAGGTCCTTAAAGGCCTTGATGCGGTACGCAAACGTCCCGGCATGTATATCGGCGACACAGATGATGGCACCGGTTTGCACCACATGGTCTTCGAAGTGGTCGATAACTCAATCGATGAGGCGCTCGCCGGCCACTGCAGCGATATCTGCATCACCATCCATGTCGATGAATCAATCAGTGTTCGGGACAACGGCCGCGGTATCCCGGTCGACATTCACGAAGAAGGCGTCTCGGCAGCGGAAGTCATCATGACGGTGCTTCACGCTGGCGGAAAGTTCGATGACAACTCCTACAAGGTCTCGGGCGGATTGCACGGGGTAGGTGTATCGGTAGTGAATGCCCTGTCCGAAGAGCTGATCTTGACGATTAGACGTGAAGGACGGGTATGGGAGCAGACGTATCGTCACGGTGTTCCACAGGCCCCACTCGTAGCAATGGGTGAAACGGCTGACTCTGGTACCGAGATCCATTTCAAGCCTTCAGCTGAGACTTTCCAGAACATTCACTTCGTCTGGGACATTCTGGCTAAACGTCTTCGCGAACTGTCCTTCCTGAACTCGGGCGTAGGTATCGTGCTGCGCGACGAGCGCAATGCAAAAGAAGAGCTGTTCAAGTACGAGGGCGGCTTAAGCGCATTCGTGGCTTATCTGAACACCAACAAGACACCCGTTAACGAAGTCTTTCACTTCAACGTTCAACGTGATGATGGCGTCGGTGTAGAGGTGGCGTTGCAGTGGAATGACAGCTTTAACGAAAACCTGCTCTGCTTTACCAACAATATCCCTCAGCGAGATGGCGGTACGCACCTAGCTGGATTTCGCTCTGCACTTACCCGAAATCTGAATAACTATATCGAGCAAGAAGGTCTGGCGAAAAAGCACAAGGTTTCAACCACCGGCGATGATGCCCGTGAAGGCTTGACTGCAATCATCTCGGTTAAAGTACCGGACCCGAAGTTCAGCTCACAGACCAAAGACAAGCTCGTTTCGTCCGAAGTGAAAACAGCGGTCGAACAAGAAATGGGCAAGCATTTTGCCGATTTTCTGCTCGAACATCCCAATGAGGCCAAGGCCGTTGTTGGCAAGATGATTGATGCAGCTCGCGCGCGTGAAGCGGCCCGTAAGGCTCGTGAGATGACACGGCGTAAGGGCGCGCTAGACATTGCTGGCTTGCCGGGCAAGCTTGCTGACTGTCAGGAGAAGGATCCTGCCCTCTCCGAACTGTACATAGTGGAGGGTGACTCCGCGGGAGGTTCTGCAAAGCAGGGGCGTAACCGCAGGACCCAGGCCATCCTTCCTCTTAAAGGCAAGATTCTGAACGTCGAGAAAGCACGTTTCGACAAGATGATCTCTTCGCAGGAAGTCGGCACCCTTATTACCGCACTGGGTTGTGGTATTGGTCGCGATGAATACAACATCGACAAGTTGCGCTATCACAACATCATCATCATGACGGACGCCGACGTTGACGGTTCGCACATCCGTACGTTGTTGTTGACCTTCTTCTTCCGCCAGCTACCGGAACTGATCGAGCGCGGTTACGTGTACATTGCTCAGCCGCCGCTTTACAAGGTAAAGCGTGGCAAGCAGGAGCAGTACATCAAGGACGACGAGGCGATGGACGAGTACCTGACTCAGTCGGCGCTCGAAGACGCCAGTCTGCATGTCAATGAGCATGCGCCTGGTCTATCGGGTGAGGCGCTCGAGCGTTTGGTCAATGACTACCGAACCGTGATGAAAACGCTGCAGCGCTTGTCCCGTCTGTACCCTCAGGAACTCACCGAGCATTTCATCTATCTGCCTCGCGTAAGCGTTGAGCAGCTGGGTGACCGCGCCGCAATGGAGACCTGGCTCGAGCCTTATGCGGCGTTATTGAAAGGCGTAGAGCGCTCTGGGTTGGCTTACAAAGCGAGCCTCCGGGAAGATAAGGAACGTAATCTCTGGCTTCCTGAAGTCGAGATCATTTCCCACGGACTGGCCAGCTATATCACCTTCAATCGTGATTTCTTCGGAAGTAATGATTACAAGACCGTGACGGTCCTCGGTGAAAAGCTGAACAGCCTCCTCGAAGAAGGCGCGTATGTTCAGCGCGGCGAGCGCAAAAAGCCGGTTACCACGTTCAAGCAAGCTTTGGATTGGCTGATGACTGAAGGCACGCGCCGCCATAGTGTTCAGCGCTATAAGGGTCTTGGAGAAATGAATCCGGATCAGCTGTGGGAAACCACCATGGACCCGGCGGTGCGGCGGATGTTGAAGGTTACGATCGACGATGCGATTGGCGCTGATCAGATCTTCAATACGTTGATGGGAGATGCAGTCGAGCCTCGGCGTGACTTCATCGAATCCAATGCTTTGGCAGTTTCTAACTTGGACTTCTAGTCGACAAAGTCCCTTTTGGAATCCTTTCCGCCTTGGCGGAAGAAACCCGGCGAAAGCCGGGTTTTTTGTTCCACGTGGAACACGATAGCAATATTGCATGGCCGAACTTGGTTTAATCAATTTTAAGGATGGCGTTTGATCCCATATGCTCCCCACATCAAAAGCTTTCAACCTTTAGCTCCGTAAGAAACTCTTCATCTCTGGGGATACACATATGCTCGATAGCAATCTCAAAGCGCAACTGAAAAT
>NZ_JAMOIC010000021.1 GCF_024448895.1 Stutzerimonas stutzeri | reverse complement strand
TAACGCCAGCCAAGGTAGTCGTGGCGCTGCTAGGGGCGGTTCAAGCGTGAGCGTTATTGGTTGAAGTAAGCGCGGGCACGCTCGACCTCGGCAGCCGTCGGCTTGTAGCTTGTCCACTGGTCCTGCTCTTTCTTCTTGTAGCGAATCACGCCCTGCGCCACATCGAATTCGTAGAACGGATAGACCTCACGCAAGTTGTAGAAGGCGGCCGGCGCGAAGAACAGGATATCGGCGACCAGATAACCGCTATTGAACTTGAGCGGGACCAGGCCATACATCGGCTCCATGCCTTCCTGCGTGGCGCGGAAGCGGTACTGGCCGAAACTGGTGGCCTTGTAGGTCTTGTTTACCGGGGTCTTGAGCACCAGCGGCGCATCGTCATTGATCTTGACGGCGAGGCTCGGGTCGCTGGAGCGCAGCGTTGTGGTGGCGGTACAGGCGGACAGCAGTGCCGCGATGAGTGGCAGAGCGAGGAGTTGCTTGGTTTTCATCATCATTCCCTTGCAGGTGGTAAGCGTGAACGGCCATACCAACCCTACGCTGGGGTGCGGCGGCCGTCCTTGGCGGGCGGCACTATAGGCCAGCCAGCACTCATGGCCAAGCGCCATCTACCGAGACAGAGCCTTTCCCGATCATCGGTCGGCACTCACCACCGCTCGGCATCCAGTCGAAACTTTTCCGCTCAGGCACCGGCCGTATCTACAGCACCGTTCACACGACTGGAGAATGTATGAGCTACCCGAAGATCCACGCGCAGAAGCAGGACCGCCTACCCGGGCTCGAAAGCGAGATGCAGCCAGCGGCCGAATTCATCCGTGACAGCTACAAGGGCAGCGCCAAGCTGGCAGGAAAGGTCGCTCTGGTCAGCGGCGGCGACAGCGGCATCGGTCGTGCCGCCGCCGTTCACTTCGCCCGCGAAGGCGCCGATGTCGCGATCATGTACCTCGATGAACATGATGACGCCAAAGAAGCCAAGCGCATGATTGAAGCCGAGGGCCAGCGTTGCCTGCTGCTGCCCGGCGACATCCGAGACAGCGGCTACTGCAAGGACGCTGTCGAGCAGACCGTGAAAACCTTTGGCCGGCTCGACGTACTAGTCAATAACGCCGGTCGACAGGAAGTCCAAGAGCGGCTCGAGGACATCACCGATGAGCAGTGGGAAAAGACGTTCGCCACCAATATCCATGGCTACTTCTATCTCACCCGCGCCGCCCTACGCCATCTGAAAGCCGGCGCGTCGATCATCAACACCACGTCGATCAACTCCTTCATCGGCAATCCGATGCTGGTCGACTACACCTCGACCAAGGGTGCCATTGACGGCTTTACCCGCGCCCTGTCGCAGCAGCTGATCGAGCGCGACATTCGCGTCAACCAGATTGCTCCCGGCCCGATATGGACGCCGCTGCAACCGGCTACCCTGGGCAAGCACGACCCGCAACTGCTTGAAGATTTCGGCAGCCAGATGCCCATGGGCCGCTGTGGTCAGCCGTCCGAACTGGGCCCGGCCTACGTCTACCTGGCCTGTGAGGATTCGTCCTACGTCAGCGGGCAGACCATCCACATCAACGGCGGCAAGGTGGTCAACGGCTAGGCAACGCGCAGTTGAAAGAACGGAGCCGCGCCAGGGCGGTGCGGCCCGAAGCAACCATCCCGACGCATCGGGTAATGAGTACAGCCGGAACCATTACCCCGCCTCCTGCGCCCAATAGACAGGACGGCACGCCTGACTGATCGAGCGCTCGCCACATTGTTAACGCAGCCACGCTGCACGCCATCAAGGTAACTTCATGACCCAGATTCTCATCGCGGCCTTCGACCGCTACGCCGAAGCCGAGCAAGTCAAAGCCGAACTGCTGAGCAAGGGTGTGGACGGTTCTGCCATCCAGATCTCTGCATCCTCCAACCCCGAGACGGTCGATAGCAGTCGCGTCGAAGTCATTGGAGAAGAGCCGGACGAAGACGCCACCGTCGCCGACAAGCTCGGCAGCTTCTTCAGCAAGGTCTTCGGCGACGATTCAAGCAAGCACGCCGGACGCTACCCGGAAGCAGCCCGTCGCGGCTCGACGGTGGTCACCGTTACGCTGGACGATGACAGCCAGATCGCCACGGTGGAACAGGTGATGGAGAAGAACGGTGCCATCGATATCGACGAGCGCAGTGCGGCCTGGGGATCGGACGACGCCACACCCGTTACCGCCAGCACCGAGACCCTGACCACCGGCTACCCCGATGCCTCTTCCATCAGCGAGGACGAGCGCAAGCTCAATGGCATGGCCACCCCGGACCGCGGCGCCGACGATGGCACCATCCCCGGCCGAGCGGAGAATGAAAAAGTGGCCCGCCGTGACAACACCGCTGGCCGCGTGCGGATTATTCCGCGCTAGATAAGCCTATCGGGCGGATGCCTCGTAGGGACATCCGCCGGCCACTGCTGGACGGCCCTGAGCGCTATCACTGCGCTGCAAAGGTCTCATCAAGCAGATCGTTCATCGCCTGAAACGCCCGCTTCGCCACTTCTGGATGGTATTCATTGCGACCCGGCACGTTCGCGTAAGGGTCGGTGAACGAGTGCACGGCATTGCCGTAGGCAACCATCTGCCAGTCGACGTCTGTGGCCTTCATCTCCGCGACAAAGCCGTCGACCTGCTCCTTCGGCACGGCAGGGTCATCGGCGCCATGCAGCACCAACACCGGCGCCTTGATCTGCTTGGCGTCCTCCGGGTTGGGCGTATCGAGGTTGCCATGGAAGGATACGAACGCATCCAGATCGGCACCGGACCGCGCCAGTTCGAGCACTGCACCGCCGCCAAAACAGAATCCGATAGCCGCCATCTTGGCCGTATCCACCGGCACGACCTTCTGTGATTCGAACGCGTGGACCGCAGCCTGCGCCCGCTTGCGCATCAGCGCGCGATCACTGCGCACCGAGGTGGCCGCGGCCTTGGCTTCGTCCGGGTTGGACGGCCGCACCGACTTACCATACATGTCGGCCATGAACACCACGTATTTGTCGCCCGCCGCGCGCGCCGCCTTTTCCGCCGAACGCTCGGTCACCCCCAGCCAGTTGGGGACCATCATCAAGCCAGGGCGCGGCGTGGTCACCGCATCGTCGTAGATGATCAAGCCTTCGAACGCCTCGCCGTCAATTTCGTAGGCGTGCGGCTTGACCACCACTGCGGCCTCGGCAGCGCCGACCATTCCGGCCAGCGCCAGGGCAATGCATGTCTTGTTCATGGATCCGTTCCTGCTCAATGAGACGACTGATCAACAGTAGCGGAAAATTTCAGCCTGACCGCCGACGCCACATTTCGGACCGTTTCGGTATGTGTCACACGAAGCGCTGACGCTTTTGCAGGACTGTCACGGCCAGCGCGTCAGCCCTGACGGAAGCGATCCTCCAGCCCCAGCGCATCGGCCGTCGCTGCTCCGCTGGCGGTGTTGTCGAAGATGCACCAGCAGTCCGCGCCGCCGCCCTCGCCCACCAGCCGTTTGGCCAAGGCATCGAGATGTTCGGCTTCATAAGCCGAGTAATAAACACGCGGCGAGCCATGCAGGCGGTAATAGCGCAACCCGCGCCAGCCGCCCGGCTCGGCAGCTTCAGGGAAAGGCGCCGGATCGGCAGCGACGCGGGCGATCTGCGCCTGTTGCAACAGGCCATCGGCCTCCAGCCAGCTCGGGTGACGCGGCTCGATGGCGACGAACCCACCGTATCGCGCGCGTAATGCGTCGAAGAAGTCGCAGGCGCTCGCGGAGTCGAAGGCCAGCGATGGCGGCAGCTGCACCAGCAGGCATCCGAGCTTCTCCTCAAGATGGCCGCATTCATGCAGGAACCGCTCAAGCAGTGCTTCGCAGCCGATCAGCCTCAGCTCGTGGGTGATCTGCTTCGGCACCTTTACGCAAAAGCGAAACGACTCCGGCACGCTTGCGGCCCACTTGGCATAGGTCGCTGGACGATGGGGTCGGTAGAAGGAGCTGTTGATCTCCACCGCACGGAATCGACCTGCGTAGCGCTGCAGGTGCGTCCCTTCAGCGGGGAACGCGGGCCATTGCTCGCGCGGGAGACTCCAGCCGGCGGTGCCGAGGTAGATCGATGCTGCATCTTTCATCACCGCGCCTCGTTCACGCCGGCTTCGATTGCACCGGCAGCCGCTTGAGCAACCGTTTGCGTGTCGGCACAACGGCGTTTTCCTGAGCCCAGATGCAGATCGCCAGGGTCACGAGCAGATACAGCGGATAAAACCATAGTGAAAGGCTCTGTTCGCCCGCCTGTGCGGCGCATTCGCTCCAGGCCTCGATGCAGCCGGGCGAGAAGACCCTCAGCAGTTTTTCCGAACGGGAGAACAGGATGAACACCGGAATGTGCAGCACGAACAAGGGCAATGAAGCTGCGCCCAGGCGTTGCGACCAGCGATTGACCCCTGCGCTGGCCGGCGCCGAAATGAGCGCGAACAGGTAAATCAGCGCCAATTGCGAAGGCAGCAACAAGCCGTTGTGCAGGAGGAAATACCAGAATTTATCGCCTTTGAGCAGCCAGATCGCAGCGACGAAGCAGGCCACGACGAAACCACCCAGCAGCAACCGGCCGCCAAGTCGTGGCAAGCGCTCCTGGGTCTGCATCTCACGGAACAAGCCGTACAAGAGGATGCCCGCGAGAAATTCAGGCAGGCGCAGCAATGGCATGCGGTGCAGCATGCCGGTGAAGGGGATGCCATATTCCTGCTGCTGGATCGCCCAGAGCGGCGGTATCAGGTAGATCACGATGATCACTGCGAGCCACACGGCCTTGTGCCGCAGGTTCATCAATCGCGGGGCCAGCAGCGGAAACGTCAGATAGAAGAAGAACAGCGTGGAGATCGACCACAACGGCGGGTTGAACGTCAGGTAGTAGGGATTCCAGGCCTGCAGCATGAACAGTTGCAAGACGAAGTTGAGCAGTAACTCGCCGTTGCCCATGAAATGCTCAAGCGCCTCACGCGAGGCATCGCCCAGGTCCTCGTTGGTGTCGTAGACGACGAAGCGCAGCGTGGCTTTTACGTCATCAGGTGGGATGCCAAGCTTGGCGATGATGAATAGCACCACGCCGGTCAGCGCGAGGGAAAACAGGTGCAGCGGGTAGAGATTGGCAAAGCGCCTGCTGAGAAAGCTGCGCCCCGGCTCGCGCAATTGCCCCTGCTGGCAATAGACATGAGCCAGCAGAAAACCCGACAGCACGAAGAAGCTGCTGGTCGCGAAGAACCCCACACCAGCCATGTCTGCCAGCCAACCGGGCAGGTACTCGTCGGCATAGTTGTGAAGCGTGTGAAAGCACACGATGTACATGCCGAGCGAGAAGCGCAGCCATTCGAGCCCGATGAATTTTTCCTTGCTGACCTGCCCCACGCACTGTTCCTGCCCTATCGCTTGCAAAGTACCATCAAGGGGTAGGACGTTGCGCTGCGGCCAGTCGTTCGATGTTTTGCGTATCGATTGCCCGCTGGAGGCGAGAACGGACGCCGACGAGTCTCAGCCATCGCCCCCGTGCAAGTAATGCTCCTGCGCCCGTACCGGCCGGAGCCGCTCGCCACAATATTTAGTCACGTCCTCCTTTCGCACGTGCCTGAACAGGAAGGGTCAATACCTGTTGTCCACGCCCGCAAGAGAGGTACGCCCGCAGTGTTGTCCCGATTCAAACAAACGTCCTCCTCGACTTTCGCAGCATCAGTGTTGATGGCTGCGATGCTGTTTACAGCGCCATCGCACGCGTCCGCCAAGGAGGGGTTCAGCTGGGCCGAAAACTTTCTCGAACGCATCGCCAAGGTCGACGAGCAGACCTCCGGCGAACTGGGCGTCTATATCAAGGATCTGGACAGCGGCGTGTCGGCGTCCTACCACGGCGAGGAAGTCTGGTACCTCGCCTCGACGGTCAAGGTGCCCGTGGCGATTGCCATCATGCGACGCATCGATCAGGGCACCATGAGTCTGGATACCACGGTGCGCCTGCTGGAGTCTGATTACGTGGACGGGGCCGGGCCGACCAACAGCCACGCACCGGGCACCACGCTCAGCGTTCGTTACCTGATGGATCAAATGCTGATCCACAGCGACAACACGGCAAGCGACATGCTGATCAGCCTGGTCGGGCTCGACGCCATCAACGCCGTCACCGCCGAACTGGTGCCGCAGGGCTTTGGCCCGATCACCCGCTTGGCAGATGTTCGCAGGCTGATCTACGGCGAGTTTCACCCCGCCGCGCAGCAGCTCTCCGGGCGCGACTTCCTGCGGCTCAAGCAACAGCCCAAGGAAGCCGCAAGGCTCGCCACGCTGGCCAAGCTGTTGGGCGTGCAGCAAAGCGAATTTCAGAAGATCAGCTTGAGCGAGGCCTACGCGCGTTACTACGCGACACCTTTCAACTCGGCGTCCCTCCAGGCTTACGGCGATCTGCTTTCCGCCCTTTTGGAAGGCCGGGCCGTATCCCGCGCCAGCACCGAATACCTGATCAGCGTGATGAACCGGGTCGAAACCGGCACCCAGCGCATCAAAGCCGGGCTGCCGAAGACCGTCGGCTATGCACACAAGACTGGCACCCAGGTATCGCGCATTTGCGATGCCGGGCTCATTGCCCCGCCGCCCTACCGCCAAGCCGAACCCGCGGGCCAGATCGTGGTGGTCGCTTGCGTGCGCGGCGCCGCATCCACCGCCAAAGCCGAGCGCGCATTGCGCGGCACGGGTGAAGCGATCACCGCCTCTGGAGTGCTACGCCTTTGAATGCCACGAGCTTGCGCAGCAAAAAACTGCTTGCCCTTCCGGTATTGGTCGGCCTGGGCCTTGCGCTCTGGGCCTACAAAGAGCAGGCCTATTCGAACTCCTGGCGCAACGCGCTAGAGCAGGATATCCGCCGCATCGACGAACAGACTCCGGGCAGGCTCGGCGTCTACGTCAAGCATCTGGGCGACGGCAAAGCGCTCAGCCACGAGGCCGATCGCTTCTGGTATCTGGGCTCGGCCGTCAAGGTGCCCATTGCCGTCGCCGTGCTGCAGAGCATCGACGAGGGCAAGCACAGCCTCGATGAAGAGATGACCTTGGAAGCCACTGACAAGGTCGACGGTTCCGGTGATCTGGTCTGGCAGGACGAAGGCGTCGCCTACTCGCTGCGTAGCCTGCTCAATGAAATGCTCATCGAAAGCGACAACACGGCCGCCAACATGCTGATCCGCCTGATCGGCGAGGAGGAGCTGAACGAACGCACCCGCACGATCATGGGCGGTAAGGGTTTCGAGCGCATCACCGACTTCACCCAGGTGCGCCGCGATGTCTACGGCGAGCTCCACCCGGACGCGCGCGAGCTGGACAACATCGAACTGGTGAAACTCGCCTCGGCACGCTTCAGCAAGCCCCGTTACGAAGCGGTCGCACGCGTGCTGAACATATCCACCAGCGAGCTGAAGGCTGACAGCATGGAGCAGGCCTACGAGCGCTATTACGCCCGCAACCTGAACGCCAGCACTCTGGAGGCCTACGGTGCCCTGCTGGAAAAGCTGGCAGAAGGCGAACTGCTTTCGGAATCCAGTCGCGAGCTGTTATTCAAGGACATGAAGATCGACCGCTACGACGCCTACCGACTCGAAGCCGGTCTGCCCAGCGACGTGGCCTTCATCCAGAAAACAGGCACCCAGCTGGAGCGCGCCTGCCACATGGGCGTAATCGAGCCACTGTCGGAAAAACAGGCCAAAACCATCGTCATCGTCGTTTGCGCCGAAGCGCTCGACGAAAACAAGGAAGCCGGCGTGGCGTTCGAGCAGGTGGGCGAAGCGATCACCAAGGCCTTGCTGAGTAAGGCTGATTAAGGACCTGACCGCTGCGCAACACGGGAGGCCTACCTGCCTTGGGTCTAGCTCGCAGTCACCTGTAGGGTCGAATTTATTGACCTAGGCTCGATGCCGCGCCTGACTGGCTCTGACCCGAGCGGTTCGGCAGGCTGAGCCCGTGCGTGAGCAACTTTGCACCTCTTAGCCCGCTCAAATTATGACGAGGTCCGTTGCGCTCGTATTGCGCCAGCGGATTGTCCACACTTCGCAGTCATCTGATCAGTGAGGCGTCGATCATGCGCAAGGCCGAAGTCAAACACCGCAATACCGTCAAGCTCGAACGCCTGCAACGCTTTCTGACCTGGACAACGGAGCGGCATCCGGACTTCGTACCAAAGAAGAATCATCAGGAGAACTGGTTCTCGACCTACCTCGGTCATCAGCCTCCGGAAATCGGCCGCGCGGCGCGGTTGTTCTGGATCGGTCTCGATGAACCGACCGTGGAGGCCAACCTGCAAGGCAGCGACCCAGCCTCGCTGATAGGTCGGCTGCTCAATCGTGACGTCGACGAACTCAGCTGTCAGGTCGATGTGTTCGGCGTCGAGAAAAGCCTGGACTGCGGCCAGATCCAGAATCTGCTGGAACCGGACTTCGCATTGCGCCTGGCCGACAGCACCTCCAGCGAGGATTTCGAGCGCAACGTGTGTGACGCCGTTGGAGCCTTGGTGCGCGATCGTCTACACCTGCTCGAACGTCCTTTCGCAAGCATGAGCGACGAGCAGAAAACCCGCGTACTGGATCGCCTGCCAGCAAAGTTGTCGCGCATCGACGACTTTGCCGCACGCGCCGTAGACACCATCAACGAGGCCATCCACGAGCTGCGTTACGTGGTCGAGCTGCGCCACGGCGAAGTGGCGTTGGACATGCAGCGGCGTATCCCGGGCGGGCAAGGTCACGCGCTCAGCGAGCGCGAAGTGGCCGACTTCA
Source organism: Stutzerimonas stutzeri (assembly GCF_024448895.1). GTDB lineage: Bacteria > Pseudomonadota > Gammaproteobacteria > Pseudomonadales > Pseudomonadaceae > Stutzerimonas > Stutzerimonas stutzeri_Q. The sequence goes on along the minus strand of NZ_JAMOIC010000021.1, from coordinate 74,320 downwards.
AGGAAGATGATCGCCAGGCGATGAACGCCAAGTTCGAAATGATGATCGAGGAAGCGCAGGACTTCGACCTGCAGTTGCTCGGCGAAAAACGCCTGACCGAAATCTTCATGATGGAGCCGAAGAAGCTCCGTCGGACCATCCGCTTCGCCCGCGAGGACAACCGGGAGAAGATGGCCTTCGCCGTGCTGCTGGAAAACAATCCTCGCTTCGTCCACTACCACAAGCTGTATGCCGCACGAAGCATCACCCGCACCTGGACCGCCCTGCTCGGCCCCACCAACAGCGGCAAGACGCATCGCGCCATCGAAGCCATGACCGCTGTCAGAAAGGCAATCTACCTTTCCCCTTTGCGCCTGATGGCGCTGGAAAATCAAGAGCGCATCGAGTCCATGGGCGTGCCCTGCTCACTGGTCACCGGCGAGGAAGAGATCATCCGCGAGGGCGCTACTCACTATTGCTGTACGGTCGAGGAATTTTCCCGCTTCCGCAGTGAATCCTGGGACGTGGTGGTCATCGACGAAGTGCAGATGATGGCCGACTCGCAGCGCGGCTGGGCCTGGGTCGATGCGCTGGTCAGTGCCTATACCCACGACCTGATCATGACCGGCCCGGAGCTGATCCGGCCGTCACTGCAAACACTCTGCGACCTGTGTGAGGACCATCTTGAGGTCAAGCGCACCACTCGCCTTTCCCCGGTCGACGTGGCGCGCCGTTCGACCACCTTGAAGCAGCTCGACGCCGGCTCGATGCTGGTCGCCTTCAGCCGCAAAACGGTGCTGGAACTCAAGGCCATGCTGGAGATGACCGGCAAGAGCGTCTCAGTGGTCTACGGCGCTCTGTCGCCGGAAGTGCGCCGCGAACAGGCGCGCCGCTTTCGTGAAGGCGAGGCGGACATCATGGTCGCCACCGATGCAGTGGGCATGGGCCTCAACATGCCGGCGCATACGCTGTGCTTCTATACGGATGAAAAGTACGACGGCATCCAGAATCGCCAGCTCAAGGTGCAGGAGGTCAAGCAGATTGGCGGGCGCGCCGGGCGCTTCGGCCATCACGACAGCGGCCTCATCACTGCGCTCGACGGGCAGACGTTGCAGTCGATCAAGCGCTTGTTCCACAGCGACGATCTGCCGGTGGACCTGTCGCAATTCCAGGTGCGACCCTCGATCGAACACCTGCAGGCCATCTCGGAGCTGATGAACGAGCCGAGCCTGCTGCGCGCCTGGCTGACCTTCAACCGCAACATCAACTACGGTGACGAGTTCATCTCCATCCTGCCGGACGAGCTGGCTGAGTGGATCAAGCTGATCGACGACCCCACCATCAATCTGCCGCTGCGCTGGATATTCGCCTGCACACCGATCCGCGGCGGCCTCGACAGCCCGGCCGCAGTCTTCGCCCAGCAATGGCTGAAGAAGGTCGCGCAAGATAAAGAGAATCCATTGCCGCGGCTGGTGATCGATGCCGACCTGGCGACGCTGGAAAGCTCGCTACACGTCATCGAAACCTACCTGCATCTGGCACGCACTCTGCCCGCACATTTCCCAGCACTGGAGCAGGCCGAACAACACCGCAGCCTGCTCAACGGCGCCATCACCCGTGAGTTGTCGCGGCAGCGCAAGCCACGCAGTTCCGACCGCCGACGCCTGGCCGGAGGTAGCCGCCAATGCCAGAAATGCGGCAAGGCAATGCCGGTTGCCGGCAGGCAGTTCCGGTTGTGTCAGAGTTGCTTCAACGAGAAGCGGTGAGTGGCAAAGGCAGACGTGGCGCGCCCGGACCTGTAGGCGTCAGCTTGCTCGCGATCAGATGTCCTGAGGTGCACGCAACCAAGGCCTCATGCCTGCACCGGATCGCCAGCAAGCTGGCTCCTACGAAAAGCTGCGGCGCGCCCGGACCTGTACGAGCGAGCTTGCTTGCGATCAAATGTCCTGAGGTGCACGCAACCATGGCCTCATGCCCGCCCCGGATCGCCAGCAAGCTGGCTCCTACGAGAAGCTGTGGCGCTCACCGTACCTGTAGGAACTAGCTTGCTGGCGATCAGATGTCCTGAGGTACACGCAACATGGCCTCATGCCTGCCCCGGATCGCCAGCAAGCTGGCTCCTACGAAAGGCTGCGGCGTGCCTGGACCTGTAGGAGCGAGCTTGCTCGCGATCAGATGTCCTGCGGTGCACGCAACCAAGGCCTCATGCCTGCCCCGAATCGCCAGCAAGCTGGCTCCTACGAAAAGCTCCGGCGCTCACCGTACCTGTAGGAGCTAGCTTGCTGGCGATCAGTAGCCATCCAGCGGCTCCGTCTCGCCGGGCTGAATCAACTTAGCGTTCGCCACTCTGATAAAAAAACAGGCGGGGTGCACCATGAGCGACGACCCTCACAACCTGCAACGCTTCGTCGACGTCCAGCGCTCGACTTACGACCAAGCGCTTGCCGAACTGCTGGCCGGGCGCAAACAGAGCCATTGGATGTGGTTCATCTTTCCGCAGCTCGCCGGGCTCGGTCACAGCGCGATGGCTCAGCGTTACGGCATAAAGAGCATCGACGAAGCGGCTGCCTATCTGCAGCACCCGCTGCTAGGGCCTCGTCTCGAGGAATGCGCCGCGGCGCTGCTGCAGCATAAGGGTCGCTCGGCCCAGCAGATCCTCGGCTCGCCGGACGACATGAAGCTGCGTTCGAGCATGACGCTATTCAGCGCGGCCGCACCCGAAACCATCGTTTACCGCCAGATCATCGACCACTTCTACGACGGCCACGTCGATCCCGCTACCCTCGCCAGGCTCTAGCCCGCCCCATCAGCCAAAATTAAAACGGCTGTTCGATAAAACAAAACTCTCTTTCCAGCGTCAGAGGCCTGACGCGACGGCCCCTGCGCAGCTCAACCTGTCAGCTTTTTGTTGCGATGTTCGTATTTTAGCTTTGACAGCGCTCTGATTTGACCTTAAGTTTTCGCTTCCGAACATTTCCGAACCCTCGCAGTATTCGGATAATAAAAACAACAGCTTCATAGAGAGGTCGCGCATGAGTATTCCGTCCACCCCGACGCTACGGGGGCAATGCATCGCAGAATTCCTCGGTACAGCCCTTCTGATCTTCTTCGGTACAGGCTGCGTAGCCGCTATGAAGCTTGGCGGCGCTGACCTAGGTCTTTGGGAAATAAGTATTATCTGGGGAATCGGCGTCAGCATGGGGGTATACCTCGCGGCTGGCGTTTCCGGTGCGCACCTCAACCCTGCCGTGTCCATCGCGCTCTGGCTGTTCGGCACCTTCGAGCGCAACAAGGTCCCTGCCTACATCCTGGCTCAAGTCGCCGGGGCCTTCTGCTCGGCCGCGTTGGTTTATGGTCTTTACAGCAGCCTGTTTTTCGATTTCGAACAGGCACAGCAGATGACCCGCGGCAGCCTCGCCAGCCTCGAATTGGCATCGATCTTCTCGACCTATCCCCATGCTTCGCTTTCGATCGGCCAGGCCTTTCTGGTGGAAGTGGTGATTACCGCTATTCTGCTGGGGATGATCATGGCCCTGACGGACGACGGTAACGGCCTGCCACGTGGTCCGCTGGCGCCCTTGCTGATTGGCCTGCTGATCGCCGTGATCGGCGGCGCGATGGGCCCACTGACTGGCTTCGCCATGAACCCGGCTCGTGACCTCGGACCGAAGTTGATGACTTATTTCGCCGGCTGGGGCGACGTCTCCTTCACTGGCGGACGGGATATCCCCTACTTCCTGGTTCCACTGATTGCCCCGGTACTGGGTGCGTGCATTGGCGCCGCCGGCTACAAGGCGCTTATCTGCAAGCACCTGCCCGGCCTCGGCTCCGGCGCCTGCGATATACCCGCGAATCCTGAAAGCACCACATACGATGCCACTGCCCCCGAAGCTCGTTAAGGAATCGACATCATGAGCACTGAAAATAACAAGCAATTCATCGTCGCCCTCGACCAGGGCACGACCAGCTCACGCGCCATCGTGCTGGACCGCAATGCCAACGTGGTGACCATCGCTCAACGCGAGTTCGCGCAGATCTATCCGCAGCCAAGCTGGGTCGAGCATGACCCGATGGAAATCTGGGCGACCCAGAGTGGCGTGTTCGTCGAAGCCCTGGCCCAGGCTGGCATCACCAATGAACAGGTGGCGGCAATCGGCATCACCAACCAGCGCGAAACCACTATCGTCTGGGACAAGATCACCGGACGACCGATCTATAACGCCATCGTCTGGCAGAGCCGCCAGAGCACGCCGATCTGCGATCAGCTCAAGCGTGACGGCATGGAAGACCATATCCGCAAGACCACCGGACTGGTCATCGACCCCTATTTCTCGGGCACCAAGATCAAGTGGATTCTCGACCACGTCGAAGGCAGCCGCGAGCGTGCACGTCGTGGTGAATTGCTGTTCGGCACCGTCGACTGCTGGCTGATCTGGAAGATGACCCAGGGCAAGGCCCACGTCACCGACTACACCAACGCCTCGCGCACCATGCTGTTTGACATCCACAAGCTCGACTGGGATCCGGTCATGCTGGAGGCGCTGGATATCCCGCGCGAAATGCTGCCCGACGTACGTTCCTCGTCCGAGGTCTACGGCCATGCTTACCTGGGCTCCGGGCAGAGCACCGGCATTCCGATTGCCGGCATCGCAGGGGATCAGCAGGCCGCGCTGTTCGGGCAGATGTGCGTCGAGCCCGGCCAGGCGAAGAACACCTACGGCACCGGTTGCTTCCTGCTGATGAACACCGGCACCAAGGCCGTGCAGTCCGAACATGGCCTGCTGACCACCATCGCCTGCGGCCCTAAGGGTGAGGTCAACTATGCGCTGGAAGGCGCGATCTTCAACGGCGGTTCAACCGTGCAGTGGTTGCGCGACGAGCTGAAGGTGATCAACGACTCGCTGGACTCCGAATATTTCGCCACCAAGGTCAAGGACAGCAATGGCGTCTACCTGGTCCCGGCCTTTACCGGGCTCGGCGCGCCCTACTGGGACCCGCGTGCCCGCGGCGCTCTGTTCGGTCTGACCCGCGGTGTGAAGGTCGACCACATCATCCGTGCGGCGCTGGAATCCATCGCCTACCAGACCCGCGACGTGCTCGATGCCATGCAGCAGGATGCCGGTGAGCGCTTGCGCTCCCTGCGTGTGGACGGTGGTGCGGTGGCCAACAACTTCCTCATGCAGTTCCAGGCCGACCTGCTCGGCACTCAGGTCGAACGTCCGGAAATGAAGGAAACTACGGCGCTCGGCGCTGCCTACCTGGCAGGCTTGGCTACTGGTTTCTGGAGCAGCCTGGACGAGTTGCGCAGCAAAGCCACCATCGAGCGCATCTTCGAACCCGCGTGCGACGACGCGCAGCGCGAAGCGCTCTATAAAGGGTGGCAAAAGGCGGTGGGTCGTACCCGCGACTGGGCCGAAGACTGACGCGTTAACGCAATAACAAAAGCCCTGCGCGGACGCCCGTCGTCGCAGGGCTTTTTCTTTTCCGCTCACGGTGCCTCCGGACAACGCGACGCAAGCAGCCGGCGCCCTTTATGGAAGAAAACTCGGCCACCTGAGGTGGTCCGGGAGGGCGAACAAGTTCGCCCCTACAGCCAGCTTGTACCCATCAACGCGACGCGTGCAGACGCCCGTCGTACGACGCCTCTGGACTACTCGACGCAAGCAGCTACGGCTTTAAAGGAGGAAAACTTGGCCAGCTTGTAAGCATCACCGAGACGCCCTTCGTAGAGGCGAACTTGTTCGCCTAGGGTGTCTCAATTCAGGGAATCGGTTTGCGGCAAAGGCTGAGATGACAAGCCGGCAGCGCACCATTTCTTTTCAAAAAAACGCCCAGCCTCAATCGGTCCCGCACCGAACACTTACATTCGCAAAGCCAACATTTCTTTAATCAAGGGCAAGACTGCGGCATCCTTCCGCGCATATCGATAAGAAGGAAGCCTCAATGAGTCTGGCCCCACGACAGCAGAGCATTCTCGAACTGGTGCGCGAACGCGGCTACGTCAGCATCGAAGAGCTGGCGCAACAATTCTCTGTGACGCCACAGACCATCCGCCGTGACATCAATCAGCTGGGCGAAGCCGGCTTGCTGCGCCGCTACCACGGTGGCGCCGCCCACGATTCCAGCGTTCAGAACACCGCCTATACCCAGCGCGCCCGCCAGATGCGCGACGAAAAACGCCGAATTGCGGATGCCATGGCCGCACACATTCCTGATCAGGCTTCACTGTTCATCAACATCGGCACCACCACCGAAGCCATCGCCCACGCCCTGCTCAATCACCGCGACCTCAAGATCATCACCAACAACCTGCACGTGGCGAGCATCCTCAGCCCCAAGGAAGATTTCGACGTGCTCATCGCCGGCGGTAACGTGCGCAGCGATGGCGGCGTGGTCGGCCAGGCCACCGCGGATTTCATCAGCCAGTTCAAGGTGGACTACGCGCTGATCGGCATCAGCGGCATCGACGAAGACGGCACGCTGCTGGACTTCGATTATCAGGAAGTGCGCGTTTCCCAGGCAATCATCAACAACGCCCGACAGATCTTCCTTGCGGCGGACTCGAGCAAGTTTGGCCGCAACGCAATGACCCGTCTCGGCTCTCTGGAACAGATCGACATGCTGTTTACCGAAGCGCAGCCACCGGAAGCCTTTCTCGAACTGCTGACGCGAAACAAGGTCAAGCTGGAAGTTACCGGCTGAGCGAGGCGAGGCCGTCTCTCTTTGGCGAATAAATTCGCCGCTACAAGGACAGCAGGTGGAGCATCGATCCTGTCCACGTCATACCGTAAGGGGCTTAATCGCATCGCGGTCCGATTCGTAGGGGCGAATTTATTCGCCCGAAAAGCGCCACTGGCAGCCGTCGAGCGAGGGCTGGCCCGGCGGGCGGACGAATTCGCACTACAGAATCTCGCGAGGTTAAACGCCGCTCATGCTGCTCATCACCAATTAATAGTTCATATCGGTTCGATTATTTTCTTTTGATCTAAAAAATGAACATCGACTCTAGAGACGGGTTCACTTCTACGCTAGGATGTTCGTATTCGAAAATTAATGTTCGTTCTTGAGGAGAACCCCGTGATTGAGCCCGTCTCCGAGCTGTACGACCTCGCCGTCATTGGCGGCGGCATCAATGGTGTAGGCATTGCTGCTGATGCAGCCGGACGCGGCCTGTCGGTGTTTCTATGCGAGCGCGACGACCTGGCGAGTCACACCTCGTCAGCCAGCAGCAAGCTGATCCACGGCGGCCTGCGCTACCTCGAACACTATGAGTTCCGACTAGTCCGCGAAGCCCTGGCCGAGCGCGAAGTGCTTCTGGCGAAGGCGCCGCATATCGTCAAGCCGATGCGTTTCGTGCTGCCGCACCGCCCTCATCTGCGCCCGGCGTGGATGATCCGTGCCGGCCTGTTCCTCTATGACAACCTGGGAAAGCGCGAAAAGCTGCCCGCCTCGCGTGGCCTTCGATTCGGCGACGAAAGCCCGCTCAAGCCGGTCATCAAGCGCGGGTTCGAATATTCGGATTGCTGGGTAGATGACGCCCGTCTGGTGGTGCTCAACGCCATGGCGGCTCGCGAGAAAGGTGCGCACATTCACACCCGCACGCAGTGCCTGAGCGCCAAGCGCGCGGGCGGCATCTGGCATGTGGAATTGCAACGGCACGATGGCAGCCGTTTCTCTCTGCGCGCCAAGGCACTGGTCAACGCTGCAGGCCCCTGGGTAGCGCAGTTCATCGGTGAAAACCTGCAGCAGCGCTCGCCCTATGGCATCCGCCTGATCCAGGGCAGCCACATCATCGTGCCCAAGCTGTACGAGGGTGAGCAGGCCTACATCATGCAGAACGAGGATCGGCGTATCGTTTTTGCCATCCCCTATCTCGACCGCTACACCATGATCGGCACAACTGATCGCGAATACCACGGCGATCCCGCGACCGTGAGCATCAGCGAGGAAGAGATCACCTACGTTCTGGGCGTCGCCAATACGCACTTCCGCAAGCAGCTTGAGCCCAAGGACATCATCCACACCTTCGCTGGCGTTCGCCCGCTGTGCGACGACGAGTCGGACAACCCCTCGGCAGTGACCCGCGACTACACCCTGTCCCTTTCTGCCGAGGAGAAGCAGGCGCCCTTGCTTTCAGTGTTCGGCGGCAAGCTGACCACCTACCGCAAGCTCGCAGAATCGGCAATGGCGCAGCTCAAGCCCTTCTTCCCGAACATGGGTCATAGCTGGACCGCCAAGGAAACGCTGCCGGGAGGTGAAGGGATGAGCACCGCCGAGGCGCTAACCGAAGAGCTGACGGTCAAGATCCGTGGCATTGGTCATCCACTGGCCAAGCGCTGGGCGACGCTCTACGGCAATCGCGTCTGGCAGATGCTCGGCGAGGCCCGCTCTATCGAAGCGTTGGGCGAAGACTTCGGCCAGCAACTCTATGCGCAGGAGGTCGAATACCTTCGCCGGGAAGAATGGGCTACGCAGCTTGATGACATCATCTGGCGCAGAACCAAGCTCGGCCTGGCATTCAGCGACGCCGAAAAAGACCGCCTGCAGCAGTATCTGCAAGCGCAGCCGGCTGCTGAGATCAGACCGAGTAGCGACGCTGCGTGAGTCCAGGTGAGCTTTCCAACAGGCAACCCACGCAAGCGGTTTGAATGTGGCAACTCCAGGGTGATGCCCGGGTCGAAATCGAGTAGGCCTGACACGGCGTATCACCGTCATTCGCTGTGCCTGGCATCGGTCCGCAACCCGCTCAGGGGATGCCGTCGCCATGAATCACCTGCTAGCTACAGCTGCGTTCGGCATCTCCAGCCTGGCACTTGCCATTTCGTTATGGCAGGGCTGGGCACTCGTTGAGCACAACCGCCTATCCGTTCGCCCGCATGTGGTGAGTACGCCTCACCTGGAAGGGCCAGGCGCGCGCAACGGACTTTACATCGTCAATCTCGGGCTGGGGCCTGCGCTCCTTGGCAGCGCGAGCATCAGCGTCGACGGGACGGCTTACGATCTGAGCACCGACTTCTGGGAAGACGCTCTGGTGGCCATTGACATTGAACCGGGCTGCTTCTCGCGATCCTGGCTGCCCGTGGGTGCGGCAATACTGGTCGATCAGGAAATCGCGTTGCTGGCCATGCAGGACGTCAGCGTGCCGCTTTGCCTGCACGAGAGCCTGAAACTGCTGACAGAGCATCGAATCGAGGTCGCGCTAGAGTTCGGTTCGCTCTACGGCGAGCAGCTTTCGATGGCGCAACCATTCGAGCTCGGCTCTCCCCGTGAGGACTACGCCCGCGCGCTGCGCAAGCTCGCGGACCTCCAATGATTCCGCCGCGGGCGGCAGCTGCCGCCCGTCGCCCACCGCCGTTCCGGTCACGATGTCTTCACAACTGGCGCCCACCGTCGAGCCACTAGACGCTCACGGGAGTAGCCTTGATGACGACGGATACCGGTGCCCTGGAGGGTAAATCCTCAACGCCACTGACCAGCCAGTGGCTGTCCTGGTTAGTGGTTGTCAGCCTGATCTATCTTTTGCTGGCGGCGGTTGGCGCCATCGGCGATGGCTTCAAGGCCGCCACTGGCGACAACGCCAAGGAACTCTTCGCCTTCGCCACCAATCCGTTCGTGGGGCTGATGATCGGGCTGGCGGCGACTGCGCTGATTCAGAGCTCCAGCACGGTGACATCGATCATCGTCGGTATGGTCGCTGGCGGCCTGCCGATTCCCATGGCGATTCCTCTGATCATGGGCGCTAACATCGGCACCTCACTCACCAGCACCATCGTCAGCCTGGGGCATATCCGCAGCGGTCAGGAGTTTCATCGTGCCTTTGCGGCGGCAACCGTGCACGACGCATTCAACATCACGGCGGTGACCATCCTGCTGCCGCTGGAGCTCCTGTTCCATCCGCTGCAGCGCATGTCGGAAGGCCTGGCTGGTCTATTGGTGCATGACAGCGTCCAGGTAGACGTGAAGAGCATGAACTTCATGTCTACCCTGCTTACGCCCGCTACGGACCTGCTGGAAGCCAGCGTGGCCTGGTTGCCGAGCAAGGTATGGGCAGGCGTCGCGCTGATCATGATCGGTATCTGCCTGATCCTTTTCGTGGTGCAGGCCATCGGCAAGGTGCTGCGCAAGGTCATGGTGGGGCGTGCCAAGGACGTAATGCACGCCAGCGTCGGCCGGGGCCCGGTGTCGGGCATCGCGTCAGGCGCCATCATCACCGTTCTGGTGCAGTCCTCCTCTACCACCACTGCGTTGATTGTGCCGCTGGCGGGTACCGGCGTGTTCACGCTCAAGCAGGTATACCCCTTCACGCTAGGTACCAACATTGGCACCTGCGTCACGGCGTTGCTGGCCGCTACCGCCATTGCCGGACCTACGGCGGAACTGGCCATGCAGATCGCACTGGTACACCTGCTGTTCAACCTGTTCGGTATCACCATCATCTACGTGCTGCCGTTTCTGCGCGGCGTTCCACCGGCCATCGCCAACTTTCTGGCCGACCTGGCACAGCGCAGCAAGCTGTACGTCGGCGCGTACATTGGTGGGGTGTTCTTCGGCCTGCCCTTGCTGCTGATCGGCGGCAGCCAACTCTGACCCAACCTGGAGCTCACCATGCAGAACGAACGCCGCATCCAGACCGAGAATCGCATCCGTGAACTGCGTGAGTCGCTCAACGAGCTGGAAGCGCAGCTCGAACGCATCGACACCCAGGAGCAACAGGCTCAACACCGCGAAATCGAACGTCTGGACGACTACATCAACGCAGTGGACACCCGTTTCAACAGCCTGCAGCTGTTCTGGAACTCCCTGAAAGTGGAATGGCTGAAAGCCAAACACTGAGCGCCATTCAGCCAGCTCCTTGGGCCGATCCTCTTGAGCCAAACACAGGAATACCGCATGCCTGTCCTATCTGGTCCGCGCCTGCTGGCGAGCCTCGCGATCACCTTGTCTATTGCGGTGGTCGCGCCCGCATGGGCCGATGAGCCAGCCTCCGAAGGCCTGTTGATCGACGGCTCCAGCACCGTCTACCCGCTCTCGCGCGAAGCCCAGCGGCGCTTCCAGCGCGCCCGACGCGGGCTTGCCATAGACGTAAAGTTTTCAGGAACCACCGCCGGTTTCCGCCGCTTCTGCGCAGGCGAGACGGACATCAACGATGCCTCGCGGGAGATCAATGCCGAGGAGCAGGCCGCCTGCAAGAAGAACGGGATCAGCTATCGGCAGATTCCCATCGCCATGGATTCCATCGCCGTGGTCGTTCACCCGAGCAATCGCTGGGCGAACGACATCACCCTAGACGAGCTGAAGCGTCTCTGGGCGCCGAAAACAGAGGGTCGCATCACTCACTGGAACGATATCCGCGCCGACTGGCCGGATCGCCCGATCAAGTTGTTTGGCCGCGGACAGGATTCCGGCACCTATGACGTATTCACCCGCGAGATCGTTGGTGAGACCCATCGCAGCCGTCAGGACTACGAGGCAAGCGAGGACGAAGAACAGCTGGCGGCAGGCATTGCCGCCGAGCCGGATGCGCTCGGCTTCTTTGGCATCGGCGCCTATCACCGGCATTGGGACGAACTGAAACTGCTCGCCGTCGACAACGGCAGCGGGCCGGTCTATCCGACGCTGGCCACGGTCGGCGAGGGCCTCTACAAGCCACTGACACGCCCGCTGTTCCTCTATATCAACGAGCAGAGTCTGCAACGCAAGCCGATCACCCAGGCCTTCGTTCAGCACTATTTGGAGGGCCTGCCGAACTGGGTGCATTTCACCGGCTACATGCCGCTCAGGGCCGAGGACTACAGCCGTAGCCTGGCAGCTTTGCGGGAGAAATCGCCACCGCAACAGTCAGCCGAACGGGAGCAGTAACTCACCAGACCCGAGTCCTTTGTCGATTCGAGTGGTGTGCGCGGGCGAGCGTGTCAGCGAGCCGACCTATTCACAGAGGCACTGATCGAGCGCAAACACCGTCGCAGGCACGGCGACAGCGTTTGAATGAAGGGCCGATTACGGTAGGCTCAGCGACTTCTCAAGACGGAGTAACTCCCCATGGCCCGAGCCACTGCCCGCCACATCCTGGTTCCCACTGAAGAAAAGTGCACCGAGCTGAAAGCTGCCATCGAAGGCGGCGCCGATTTCGCTCAGGTTGCCAAGGACAATTCCACCTGCCCGTCCAGCCGTCAGGGCGGCGACCTGGGTTCGTTCGGCCCCGGCCAGATGGTCAAGGAATTCGACACTGTCGTGTTCAGCGCCCCGCTTAACGAAGTGCAAGGCCCGGTCAAGACCCAGTTCGGCTATCACCTGCTGGAAGTGACCAGCCGCCAGGACTGATCTTCCCGCTCCCCGCACTTCATGTGCGGGGGCTTTTCTTCAACTATGCTGCTCCAGCCGCGAGTGGTGAGCTGCTCAGCCACACCCCCGCCCTCATCCAGTTACGCCTCCAGACGAAAACGCCCCGTCAGCGCCTTGAGTCCGTTCATGCTTTGCATGATGGTATTGCCGGACGCGGCCGTGTCGTGGGTTGCCCCAGCTGCCTGATCGGCCACCTGGGCGATGCGCGTTAGCGACTGATTCATGTCTTCTGCGACCTGTGACTGCTCTTCAGCAGCCGTGGCGATCTGGTTGGTCATGCCGCGAATGGTCTGTACCGCACCGACGATCTGACCCAGCGCATGCTGCGCCGCTTCGATCTGAACGAGGGTTTGCGTGCTGCTGGTGCGGGATGCGTCCATTGCCTCGCCGGCGCGTGTCGCCTGGCTCTGCAAGCGTTCGACCAGCACGCTGACTTCCTTGGCCGAGCTCTGGGTGCGACTGGCAAGGCTGCGAACCTCGTCAGCGACCACAGCGAAGCCCCGGCCCTGCTCGCCCGCCCGCGCTGCCTCGATAGCGGCGTTCAGTGCCAACAGATTGGTCTGTTCGGCGATGCCACTGATCACATTGAGCACCTTGCCGATCTCGTGACTGTCGCGCACCAGGTGCTGCATGACATCGGACAGCCCATCGACATGACCGCTGAGGGTGCGGATAGCGCCGACCGACTCATTCATCACGGCGCTGCCGGCATTGGTTTCCTGCTCGGCAATGTCCGCGGCGTTGGCAGCTTCTACGGTGCTGCGCGCGACTTCCTGAGAGGTTGCGAGCATTTCATTCATGGCGGTCGCCACCTGATCGATCTCGGCCTGCTGTGCTTCGACGTTGCGGGCGCTGTCGCCGGCCAGATCGGCCATACGCACACACTGGTCGTCCGCGTCGCCAGCGGCCTGGCGTACACCGCGAATCATCTCGCCGACCTGGCCCAGCAGCCGGTTGTAGGCCAGGGTGATCATGCCCATTTCATCGTCGGCATGACGCACTTGCAGCGGGGCGGAGAAGTCGCCCTGGCTGACCCTTTCCAGCCGGGCGCGCAGTTCGTCGACCTGCAGCATCAGCCAGTTCATCCCGGCGATCCGTCCAAGGATGACCAGCAGCAGGATGCACAGGGTCGAACCCATTGCCACCCAGAGCTGCTGCGAGGCGCTGCGGTTGGCCTCGGCGGAAATCAGCGAGACCACCTCGTTGGAGGCGGCAAGGATGTCATTGGCGTCAACCGCAACCGCCTTGAGGTCGGCGTTCTGACCGGCAGCCAGAGCCTGCACTGCCGGACGGTAGCGCTGCCAGATCTGGTCCACGCGCTGCAGGTGCGGCTTGGCGCTGGCCAACTCAACCGGTGCGATGCCCTGGCTGCGGTCACCATTGAGCAACAGGCGGTGCGATTGCTCGAAGCGGGCGATGGTCTTGTCCACCTCAGCCGGGCCGCCGATGCCCTCTGCGGCCAGGAGCGCCTCTTTGATCATCTTCTGGCTGAGCATCCGCTGGGCACCGGCCATGTCGATCTGGCCGGCGTCCTTGGAGGACATGAACAGCACGCCGGCCGTAAGCGCCGCGCACAGAAAAATCAGGCTGTAGGAAAAGAAGAATTGCAGGTTGATGGTGCGCAGACCCAGCCCACGCAAAATGGACTGTATGACGTTCGCCAGAGTGCTGGTCATGGAGGTATCCAACTACAGGGGAAATAAGCGTTGCCATCAGGGGATGGCATCGCACTTGCCCCTCTTCTCGGCGGCAAACGGAGCAACTTGATACCACTTGTCATCTTTCTGGAAGCCGCATGGCAGAAGGGTTTCAGGTATACAAAGCCACTCACCGAACGCTGAAAAATACACTGATCCAGATCAACGAAAACGCATACCGGACAGCCTATTTGACCAGCCCGAACCTGATCCAGCGGCTATGGTCAGCTATGAGTAGCGCTAACCGCTCATCCCGAAATCAACCGAGGAACCCGTCATGTTTCATGTATCTCGAATTGGCGACAATCGTATCGACGTGGACTTCTCCGGCAAGCTCGACAGCAGCGAGATGCACTTCGCGCTCGACGAGCTGATGAGAAAGTCCGATGGCATCAGCCACGGGCAAATGCTCTTTCGCGTCGGTGACTTCGACCTGCCCACGCTCGGCGCGGTCGGCGTTGAGCTTTCGCGGATGCCGCAGCTGTTCCGCTTCATACGCCGCTTCGATCGCTGCGCCGTCGTCTGCGCGAAGGATTGGGTGCGCAAGGCTAGCGAGATAGAAGGTGCGCTGATCCCGGGGCTGACGATCAAAGCCTTCGACGAACATCAGGGCACCGAGGCGCACAACTGGCTGGAGACGACCCTGTAGGCAACCCTAGCTGTTAACGCGGGGTGCCGAACACCTGCGTCCAGTAACTGGTCGCCGTGCTCTCGGGATTGGTGGCGTAGGCCGCACCCATTTCGGTGAAGTCCGGATTCATGATGTTCTTGCAGTGGCCCGGACTGGCAAGCCAGCCGGCCATGACCTGTTCAGCCGACCCCTGCCCCGCCGCAATGTTTTCACCGATCCGCTGCCAGCCGTAGCCAGCGCGACTGGCTCGATCACTGACCTGGCTACCGTCCCGTCCCTGATGGCTGAAGTAGTCTTTCTCCGCCATGTCCTTGCTATGGGCCAGAGCAGTTTTGCCCAGCTCGGCTTTCCAGCTCAGCGCCTGTGCGGCCTCGAAGGACTCCTTGCCACAGCTGCGCGGCTTCGCCCGCACGTCGTTGACCCGTTCCAGAATGTCTCGTCCCACCTGTTGCCAGTCACCCAGATCCGGCGCGAGCAGCGGCTTTGCGAGCAGGACTTGCCAGGTGTTGCCGGCTCGCGAAACGCCGATCTCGGCGAAATGCTGGCTACGCAGCTCTGTGCAATAGCGCTGTTTGAGGGCTTGCATGGCGCTTTGCGCACTGCCTGGGCCGGACACCGAGATCGCCTGTAATTTGGAAGGCCGGTAACCGGATGCCTGCAACGCCTGTTGCAGCTGCGCCCCGCTGGTGGCCGGCGGCAGGGCCAGTGCCTCATTAGGCGCTAGAGGGCCGACGGAACTGCCTTCGCCGCCGCCGCAGGCTTCGGTCGCCTCGCGGAACTCATTGATCAAGCTCTCCAGTTCAGGCGGTTCCTGGGTCTGCGCCTGAGCTGCGGCGGTCATCGTAACGGTCAGCAGCGCTGCGGTTGCCAGCCGGGAAGTCTGGCGCACTTCAGGCACGGCCGGATCTCGAATCGGATTGAAAGCGGTCATGCGTCACCATTGGTTTGCGATTAGTCATGCTGACCACGACGCGCGCCGAGCGATCCATTCCCATCGTGCGCAACCAGGTAAATGCGCCTGTTCTGCGGATAACGCTAAAGGTGCGATGATGCGCGCCGAAGCCGAACGCGCCGACTCTCCTTCATGACCCTATCCGACTTTTTCCTGTTCGCCCTGCCAGCGATCTTTCTGACCGGCCTGTCCAAAGGCGGCTTCGGTGGCGCGCTCGGAGGCATCGCCGTGCCGCTGCTGGCGCTCGCCATCTCCCCGAAACAGGCCGCCGCGGTGATGCTGCCCATTCTCTGCCTGGCCGATGTCGTCGGCCTCAAGGCCTACGTCGGTCGCTGGGACGTTGCCAACCTCAAGGTCATGATGCCCGGCGCGCTGATCGGCATCGCGCTGGGCTCACTGACCTTCGGCATGCTCGATGAGCGCATGATTGGCCTGATGATGGGCGCCATCGCCGTGGGCTTCGTACTGCTCGGACTGTTCTCGCGCAACGACAATCCGCGGCCTCTGCAGCGCGGGCGCGGCACGGTGCTCTCGTCCATCGCAGGATTCACCAGCTTCGTCGCTCATGCCGGCGGCCCGCCAATCATGATGCACCTGCTGCCACAACAGCTGGACAAGCTGCGTTATGTGGCCACCATCAACCTTTTCTTCCTGATGACCAACGCCATCAAGCTCATCCCCTATGCAGCGCTCGGCCAGTTCAACCGCGAAAATCTGCTGCTCAGCCTGATGCTGGCGCCGGTGGTGCCGTTTGGCGTCTGGGCGGGACTCTGGTTACACAAGCGCATTGATCACACCTGGTTCTATCGGATTGCGCGTCTGGGCATGTTCATCGCTGGACTTCAACTGATCTGGAAGAACCTCTGAGCAAGGCCCCGGTGCTACCGAAGCACCCTGCCGCACCGCCCCCCTCGCACGCCGACCTTCAAATTTTCGCTGAACGATCCATGGCTTGTTCAGTCGGATTTAGTGAACCCATTGCGAAGGAGTCATCCTCATGCTGAAGTTTCTGGGCAGCACTATTGGCATCATTTTTCTTATTGGTCTGCTGGTCGTGATCGGCCTGTTCATGCTGGTATTCTGACTCAAGCGCACAGCAACCACGGCCATTCGGTACGCACAGCCGCTTGTTGCACAGTTTCATCGTCAGGCCGCTACTACCATGGCGGCCTGTTCGTTTCCGGCTGCCGCGTTCACTGGAAGCATGCACGCGATGATCGCTCGACTCATGAACATCTCTCGCATTAACTGGCGCCCCTTTGCGCTAGTTGCGCTTATCTGCGTGTTGATGGTCCCTTGCCTGAATGTCTCCGCACAGGAAGGCGTCGCCACGGTGCGCCTGGATGGTCGCGCGCTGTTCCGTATCGGCCCGAGTGAAGAACTTGAGCCCCGACCGCGAGCACGGCAGATCGAACGGCAGCTGGCGGCGGTGCTGGAAACTCCTCAGGGCATCACCCGTGCGCGCATCGCCCCGGCCGAAACCGAGGACGCAAGCCTGCAGATCAGTGTGGCCGGGCGCCCGTTACTGGTCGTGGCCCCGGCCGATGCCGAGGCCAACGGCCAGCCCATCGAGCGGCTCGCTCGCGAGTGGGCCGCGGTGATCGATCGGGCGCTGGTCACCGCTGTGAAGCGCCGCGAGTCGGATCGCGGCCGCTTCGTCACCTCGGTGCAGTCGAGTGTCGAAACGGCTTTCGCCAGACTGCTCGAATCAGCCATAAACATCATTCCGCGGATACTCGCCGCGCTGCTGGTTCTGCTGTTGTTCTGGGGCCTGGCCACTGCGGTGCGCGCATTGTTGAGAGCCATCGTTAGCCGGTTGGGGAACGACCTGACCGTAGAAAACCTGGTACGCCAAGTTAGCTATTACGCCGTCTGGCTGATCGGGCTAATCGTTGCTGCTAGCGCCTTCGGCCTGGAGCCCGGCACCCTGGCCACCGGCCTCGGTTTGACCAGCCTGGCACTGGGTTTCGCACTCAAGGACATCCTTTCTAACTTCGTTAGCGGATTGCTGATCCTGACGCTGCGCCCCTTTCAGCTGGGTGATCAGATCATCATTGGTGAAACCGAAGGCAGCGTCGAACGCATCGAACTACGGGCAACGCAAATCCGAACCTACGATGGCCGTCGCGTATTGGTCCCCAATGCCGAGACTTTCACCTCGCGGGTCACCAACAACACGGCGGCGCCGGTCCGGCGCGGCAAGGTGGTCTGCACGCTGGGTTATGACGTTGATATCGAGGCGATCAGCATCTTGATGCGCGACGCAGCCCAGCGCACCAGCGGTGTATTGGGCACGCCTGAGGCTTCGGTGCGCCTCGCCGACCTGGGTGAAACACATCTGGTCTTCGACGTGCAGTTCTGGTGCGATTCGCGGCGCTCGGATTTTGTCGCCACCGCCTCCGAGGTCCGCAAGAGCCTGATCGCCGCACTGCGCTCTGCAAAGGTCTCGCTGCCTGATCAGGCACGACAGAACGTGGTGCTGCACACGCCGAATACCTGAGCTACACATCGCGATCCGACATAAATGCTTACTAAAGCGCAGCTGCCAGGATCGGCGGTGCACAAAAATTTGCCAGGGCGCTTCATGACCGGTTTTGTACGGGCCGGATACGGCCATGTCCCATTCCGCAACGAGTTATCAAGGCCGCCTCGGCCTGGCCGAAGCGGAGATTTCACCGGAACCGTGCCTACCACTGGCGGTCGAGTGTAGGTCAGCGCGCTATACCGCGGCGAAGACGGTGCACGAGCCAAGAAGGTCTTACTGAATGAGGCAGTTTCTGCAAAACGCGGTGCTGATGAGCGCCACGGCGCTGTTATTGGTAGCCTGCTCCAACGAAGAAAAAACCGAACAATCCGCTCCGCCACCGTCCGAGGTGGAGGTCATGACGGTCGAACCACGACCGATCGCCAACATCATCGAACTCCCCGGCCGCGTCCAGGCCGTGCGTATCGCCGAGATTCGTGCCCGGGTCAACGGCATCATCCAGAAGCGTCTTTACGAGGAAGGCAGCGACGTCCACGTTGGCACGCCGCTGTTCCAGATCGACCCACGGGAAATGCGCGCTAACCTCAAGGCCGCCAAGGCATCGCTGGAAGGCGCACAGGCCACTGCTCAGAACGCCGCGCAGGACGTCAGGCGCTATAAGGGGCTTGTGGCGAAACAGGCAATCAGCCAACAGGAATACGACACCGCACTCGCCACGCTGCGCACGGCTCGGGCTAATGTGTCACAAGCCGAAGCCAGCGTGCAGTCGGCTGAGCTTAATCTGGAATACACCACCGTGGAGTCTCCGATCGAGGGCCGCGCCGGTCGCGCCCAAGTAACCGAAGGCGCGCTGGTCAATGGCAGTGAAGGCACTCTGCTGACCACGGTCGAACAGTTCGATCCGGTTTACGTCAATTTCGCTCAGTCCAGTTCGGACCTGCTACGTATCCGCGCACAGCTCGCTTCGGGGGAGCTGGAGCTGTCAGAAGACGGGCGGGTCGAGGTTAAGCTGATTCTGGAGAATGGCAGCGAATACCAGCATCCCGGCTACATCGACTTCTACGCCATGAGCATCGATGAAACCACCGGCACCGTGGCCGTACGCGCCCAATTTCCGAATTCTGACCGACTGCTCCTGCCCGGACAGTTCGTTCGCGCAAGGGTCAATGCGGGCACGCGACCCAACGGTGTGCTGATTCCGCAGCGCGCGGTGATGGTCAATGATCAAGGCGCTCGCGTGCTGCTGGTGGGCGAAGAGAACAAGGTCGCCTCGCTGGAAGTGGAGCTCGGCGAGCTGCAAGGCAGCCAGTGGCTCATCCGCGAAGGGCTGAAAGCGGGCGACGTAGTGATCGTCGAGGGCGGCGGCAGCGTACGCAGTGGTGCGGCGGTACGCACCATTCCCTATGAACCCGAAGCACCGCCGCAAGCATCGCCCTCTTCCGAGCAGAGCCAATGACGCCTGCGTTTTTTATCCGGCGCCCGGTCTTCGCCTGGGTCATCGCGCTGGGGATTCTGCTCGGCGGCATGCTTTCGGTGCGCTCGCTGCCCATCGAGCAATACCCAAGCATCGCGCCGCCGACGTTGCGCATCAGCGTCACCTACCCTGGTGCCGATGCCTCTGTGCTGGAAACCAACGTCACCCAGGTGATCGAGCAAGAGCTCAACGGCGTTGAAGGTTTTCTCTACATGGACTCCTCGAGCCGCTCCAACGGCAGCGCCTCGATCGAGCTGACGTTCGAGTCGGGCACTGATATCGACATCGCTCAGATGGAAGTGCAGAACCGCCTGAGTCGCGTTGAGCAGCGATTGCCGGAAGAAGTCCGCCGTCAGGGCATTCAGGTTTTCCAGGCGTCACGGGACTTCCTGCTGATCATCTCGATGTTCTCCGAGAACGGCACCATGAGCACCCTGGAGCTCGGTCATTTCGCCACCACGCGCGTACTCGATGAATTGCGGCGCGTGGAGGGCGTGGGCGATATCCGTGAGTTCTACACCGCCTATGCCATGCGGATCTGGCTCAATCCGGATCGCCTGGCGAGCTTTGGTCTGTCAGCTGCGGATGTGCTGTCTGCAGTGCAAGAACAGAACAGCCAGTCCGCGGGCGGGGCGCTGGGCGATCTACCCCTGGCCGACGGCATCGAGATCAACGCACCGCTGGAAACACGCGGCCGGTTCAGCACGCCTGAGGAGTTCGGGGCGATCATCCTGCGCGCCACGCCCGATGGCTCGGCAATCCGCCTGAGCGATGTCGCCCGGGTCGAGTTGGGCGCACAGAACTACACCTCACGCAGCGAACTCAACGGCCAACCTGCTGCCGGTCTGGCCGTGCAGCTATCTCCTGGCGCCAATGCCCTGGACACGGCAGACGCGGTCAAGCAACGGATGCGCGACCTGGCCGAAGGCTTTCCCGAAGATGTCGCCTGGACGGTCCCGTTCGACTCGACGCCATTCATTTCGTCATCGATCCAGCAGGTGGTGGTTACTCTACTCCAGGCGATGGGACTGGTGGTGCTGGTGATGCTGCTGTTCCTGCAGAGCTGGCGCACCACGGTGATCCCCACCATCGTGATTCCTATCACCCTGGCGGGCACCTGCCTCGGGCTGTGGATTGCCGGGTTCTCGATCAACCTGCTGAGCCTGTTCGGCATGGTGCTGGCTATCGGCACCCTGGTGGATGACGCCATCGTGGTGGTGGAAAACGTCAAGCGAATCATGGATGAGGAGCGCCTCCCGCCGTATGAAGCCACGGTCAAGGCAATGGGGCAGGTCACCGCACCCATCATCGGCACGACCTTGGCGTTGATTGCGGTATTCGTGCCGCTGGCGTTTTTCCCGGGCTCTACGGGCGGCATCTATCGGCAGTTCGCGATCACCCTGTCGATTGCCGTGGGCACGTCAACGCTGTTGGCTTTGGTGCTGACGCCGGCACTCTGCGCATCCCTGCTCAAACCGCGCCCCGAGGAGGAAAAGCCCGGCCTCGGTCAGCGTGTCTTCGGCCCGTTCAACCGCTGGATGGACCGCACTACCAATCACTATCACCAAGCCGTGGGCGGCATGCTCGCGCGTCCGCTCTGGTTCTTGCTGGCCTTTGTTGGGCTCCTGCTGCTCACCGCATTCCTCTACATGCGCATGCCCAGCGCTTTCCTGCCGGATGAGGATCAGGGCTCACTCATGACCGTGATCCAGGCGCCACCCGGCGCGACGGTCGAACGCACCGAGGAAGCCATCGAGCAGGTCAAAGCGTTCTACGCGGATCACCCGCTTGTCGAGGACGCCATCACCGTCTACGGCTTCAGCTTCTTCGGCCAGGGACAGGCCCATGCCATGTCTTTCGTGCGCTTGATCCCCTGGGACCAGCGTACCGAGGACGGCAGTTCGGCTCAGGCGCTGGTAGGCGAAGCCATGGGTCGCTTCTCGCAGATCAAGGAAGCACGCGTATTTGCCTTGAATCCGCCGTCGATTCCGGGACTGGGTGTGGCGGGCGGCTTTACCTTCAAGCTCGAGGACCGTGGCGGAATGGGCTATGCCGCACTGCTCGACGCGCGCAACCAGCTGCTGGGCAAGGCCGGCGAAAGCGCCGTGCTGGAGAGCGTACGCCCCGAAGGGGCCGATGATGCTCCGCGCCTGCGGGTCGATATCGACCGCATCAAGGCGCGGGCACTCGGGCTTTCCATCAACGAGGTCAACGCGACACTGGCGATAGCCTTCGGCAGCGCCTACGCCAACGACTTCAACCGCGACGGACGGGTGCTGCAGGTGTTGCTGCAGGCCGATGCACCCTATCGCATGACGCCGCAGGACGTACTCGACTTGAAGGTGATCAATGACCAGGGCGAAAGCGTGCCCTTCGGCGCCTTCACTTCGGTGGCGTGGACAAAGGGGCCAACGCAATCGCAGCGCTACAACAGCTACCCGGCCTTGACGATCTCCGGCAGCGCCGCGCCGGGCTGGACTACCGGCGAAGCGATGACCGAGATGGAGCGACTGGCGGCCGAACTGCCAGGTGGATTCAGCTACGAGTGGACCGGCGCCTCGCTGGAAGAGCAACAGGCATCGGGACAAGTCGGGATGCTGCTGGGCCTTTCTCTGCTGGTGGTGCTGATGGTGCTGGCGGCGCTGTATGAGAGCTGGACGGTGCCTATCGCGGTGCTGCTCGTAGTGCCCTTCGGCGCGCTGGGTGCTGTGCTGTTCGCGATGATCCGCGACCTTCCGGCGGACGTGTACTTCAACGTTGGTCTAGTGACCATCATTGGTCTTTCGGCCAAGAACGCCATTCTAATCGTCGAGTTCGCCATCGAAGAAGAAGGCAAAGGCAAGAGCCTCACCGACGCGGTGATGAATGCGGTGCGTCTGCGTTTCCGCCCGATCCTGATGACCTCGCTGACATTCATCCTAGGCATGCTGCCGCTGGTTCTATCCACCGGGGCGGGCGCAGCTGGCCGGATCGCGGTAGGCACCGGCGTCATGGGCGGCATGATCGTCGCCACGCTGCTCGGGCTGTTCTATATCCCGCTGTTCTACCTTTCGGTACGCCGCTGGCTAACCAAGCGCCGACCACCGACCGCCGAAGACAAGGCGCACCCGGCGGACGATCAGGGGGCATCGAACAATGCCTAAATTCGCACCCCTGCTGCTGATCGCCGCGCTAAGCGGCTGCCAGCTCGCCCCGCCCCATGAACAGCCGCCCTCACCCAGCGCCGCGCAGTATCCGGCCGAGTATCAGCCGAGTCAGGGCGAAGCGGCGGCCAGTGAAATCGACTGGCGCGCGTTTCTTAAGGACCCGCGGCTGCAGCGCTATATCGAAACCGCCCTGCTACGAAATCGCGATCTACAGATCGCCGTGGCACGAATCGAAGAAGCAAGAGGCCAGTTCGGGGTACAGGGTGCGGACCGCTATCCCACTTTGGCCGCCAATGCCGACGCCAGTCGCGGCCGTTTCCCGGCCAGCGGTGCGGGCGCAACCGGTGCCGGCTCTGCAGGGGCAGGCGCTGGCACGACTGGCGCGTCCGGTGGTGCGGGTGGCCAGATCAGCGAGCGCTTTTCGGTCGGGCTCGGGATCTCGGCGTTCGAGCTGGATTTCTGGGGACGCGTGCGTAACCTCACCGAAGCGGCGCGCGCGCAATACCTGTCGACGATCGAGGCGCAACGCGCTTTTCGACTGTCGTTGATCGCCGACGTGTCGTCGACCTATCTGGCCATCCGCAGCGCCGAGGCGCGGATTGATCGTGCCGAAGCGACGCTGCAGAGTCGCCGCGATGGCCTGCGCATCGCCCAGACGCGCTTCGATGCCGGCATCACTTCGGCGCTTGACTACAACCAGGCACAAGCCCTGCTGACGCAAGCCAAGACCGAGCTGGCCAGCTTGCGCCTGACGCGCGCCGAGCAGGTCAACTACCTTACGCAACTGGCGGGCGGTCCACTGCAGCAGCCGCTGCCGGAATCGTTGCCGCTGGACCGGCAGATCGAGCCGTTACGACTGGATGCGGGGCTCCCATCCGAACTGCTGCTGGTACGGCCGGACATCCTCGGCGCCGAACAGGACCTGCGTGCGGCGCGCGCCAATATCGGTGTCGCGCGGGCAGCGTTCTTCCCACAAATCTCGCTGACCGGCAGCTTCGGCTATATCTCCGACGAGCTAAGCGGGCTGGTCAGCCGCGACAATCGCACATGGAGCATCGGCCCCAGCATTTCGCTGCCGTTGTTCGATTTCGGCCGTAACCGCGGCAACCTGACAGTCGCACAGGCACGCGAGAACGTGGCGGTGGCCGAGTACGAAAGCGCCATCGAGACGGCTTTTCGCGAGGTCGCCGACGCACTCGCCGGGCGCCGTTATCTGGCAGAACAGGTCGACGCACAGCAGGAGAACGTCGCCACGCTGCAGCGCATTGCGGAGCTGGCACGTGACCGCTACGCCGAGGGCGTCGTGAATTACCTTCAGGTGCTCGATGCCGAGCGCAACCTGTTCGATGCCGAGCAAGCCTTTATCGAGGTCCAGCGGGCCCAGGTGCAAAATCTTGTGAGCCTCTATATCGCGCTGGGTGGCGGAACTGCGGTGCAGGCAACCGAGCTGCAACCTGATGACGGCGGATCGGTCCCGACCTCTGGTCGCTAAGCCAGGAACATCGGGCCTCTCCCGACCTGCGGCGGCGATCACTGGCCGCTTGGAGTGGTCCCATTTACACACGCAATCACTTGAGGAAAATGCAATGGGCCTGTTCGACACCATCAAAGAAAAGCTCGGCATGGGCGGCGTCAGCAACGAAGCACACAAGCCTGTCGACCCCAGCAACACACCGAACCAGCACGCGACGGGCACCGTTATAGATTCGGAACGCCCGACCGCTGCACACAACGCCACCACTACGCCGCCAGGTGCTGCACCAAGCAATGAAAACGGCCTGACTGCCGGCTCCGCGGTTGATGTGCCTGCCAAGCTCGATGGCATGGCCGCCACTCACGCCGAGAAGTTGAACTGGCGCACCTCCATCGTCGACCTGCTCAAGCTTCTGGGTCTGGATAGCAGCCTGGAATCGCGCAAGGAACTGGCAACTGAACTCGGCTGCCCCCAGGAAATGATGGCCGATTCGGCACAGATGAATACCTGGCTGCACCGCACCGTGATGCACAAGCTCGCCGAGCATGGCGGCACCGTACCGCCTGAACTGCGGACCTGATCGGAGGCTGGGCTTGCGAGCCCAGCTAAGCAGGACGCTGATCGCCAGCAAGCTGGCTCCTACAAAGCCTGACTCACCTTGCGTGGGTGTAGGAGCGAGCTTGCACGCGAACCGTATTCATCAGCTGAGCGACCCTACGAGACTCAAAACGCTTCGCCACCGAGCTGGTTTTTAAGTAGTGGCCACTGTAGGAGCGAGCTTGCTCGCAATCCGTTTTGACGGATTGCGTCCCACGAAAGTCGGACCACCACGCCTACCCGCTGGCTTCTAAAAAAGCATGACTCACCCTGGCCGCTGTAGGAGCGAGCTTGCTCGCGATCCGAGCAGTGAGGGTCTTTCTATAGATCAGCCGTCCAGCGACGGACCAATCATTTCAGCTAGCTGCGGATACACGCCGGGGCAGGCGACCAGATACGGATTGCCGAGCAGCAAGCCGTCATTGCGGAAGAAGTCATTGACCAGGCCACCCGCCTCTTTCACCAGCACCAGCCCGGCCATGCAATCCCAGCTCTTCAGCTCGGTCTCGTAGTAACCGAGCAAGCGCCCGGCAGCGACGTACGCGGTCATCAGCGCGCCAGAGCCGTTGCGGAAAAACATCCCGCCTTCGCCGAGCAGCTTTTCCATGAACGGAATGAAGTGCTCCTTGCCGCGTGGGTGAAACGTGCCGGTTGCGGTTACGCCCTGGCCAACGTGAGTGGCTGAGCTGACCTTCAACGGTTTGTCGTTGACGAATGCGCCACGGCCCAGGCAGCCATAAAACAATTCGTTGTGATTCGGGTCGGCGATCGCGCCCAGATGCGGCTCGCCATCGATCAACAGGCCGATCGACACGCACCAGTTGTGCAAGCCGTTGACGAAGCACGCCGTACCGTCAATCGGGTCGATGACCCAGACGCAGCGCGCGGTGAGGTCAGCCGAGCCGCTTTCCTCACCGAGAAAGCCATCTTCAGGGAAACGCTGGCTCAGTTTCTCGCGGATAAAGGCTTCGATCTGCTTGTCAGCGATGCTCACCACATCCTGCAGGTCATTGCCTTTGTGTTCGACGGTCAACGCCTCGCGCTTGCGGTAGAAGTCCATCCCAAGCTCAGCTGCCTCGAGGGCAAGAGCTTTGGCGCATGCCAGGCGAGCGTCGATATCGAGGGAGTGCTCGGAACTCATGGTCATCCTATGAAGCGGCTGCGCGAACTGCGCGGAAGCGGGGATTCTAGTGAATCAACGGTTGCCGGCATACCGAGCACGACGATGGAATGCACATAACGCAGCAGCGCTTGTTGGCGTGCGCGGAGCCAGATGTCAGCGGAGACGGCCTTCTCAGCCGTCTCGTTCAAGCGCCAAGGCGCAGAAGTCAGGGCGTCGTCTGCTCATGGATGCGGACGTTCAACTCGTCCACGATAGGCGCCCATTCGGCGTCTTCCATCAATTCATCCTTGAGAAACGCCCGCTGCGAGTCGCTCCAGAACGGCGCTTCGGTGAGCTTCACATGATTGGGAAGTGGCGCGTGGTCGGCGATGAAATTGTCGATGCTGGCCGGGTCTGAAGGCAGGCCCAGCTGCTCGAACAGTGTGGTCATGTCTTTATTTGGAAGTTCCATCAAACAGCTCCTCAGCCTGGATCGGTGTGGTGTCCGTCAGAAACGGACGATGCCTCCAATAGAGGCTTAGGCGAGGGGAACAGTTCAACAGAGGGGACGTACCGTTCCGGCGAGATGGGGCTAAAAAAGCGGGCCCCGCAACAGGCGCGGCCCGCAGAAACTCAAGCAGCTTTGTCGAATAGCTGTCGGCCGTTGTCCAGGCACTGATCAACCAGCCATTTACCGTGAGCGATGGACGCCCGTTGCGCCTGTTCCAGCTCTGCCATGAAGGCATGGCCCACGGGAAGCGCCATGCGCCGGGTGGTCTGGCCCTGATGATTGCTGATTCGGCACCCACCCGCCCACGGCGTCGGTGTACCAGGGTGTTCCATTACCTCGGCGGTAATGACGTGATCGCGGTATTCACATTGCATCATGGTCATGGTGCTACCTCTCTGCGCTTTGGCTGCGGATGGCACCGATGCGATGCCACGCAGCAGGTCGATCCCCCTTTTCGTCACGGCCCGGCATGAGCCTAGCGCGCCGGTACAAGCGCTCCCCATGCGGTGCCTCTATTGGGTATAGCACAGGCTCGGCGTTACGCTGGCCCGGCGTCGTAAGGACCTGTTACGAGGACATGTCGGGGCGATGCGATGCGAGGCGATGAGTGTCAGCGCAGACGGCGGTGGAATGCGGTCGTGCGATCAGATGAAACGAGGGGATCAGCACCGTGACGGCCGGCTTACGGGGCCGCCGTCACGGTCGGGGGAGAAGTATCAGGAGCTACGCAGTTGCTCGTCAGCAAGGAAGTCTTCTTCCAGCAACGCATCCCGACCCTCTACTTCGAGGGTTTCGCCTTCGATTAGCGTCGGCGCTGAGGCGCGCTTGCTGCGCAGCTTGCCGAACTGATGGTTGAGAGCGTTATTGAGCTTGCCGATGGCGCCGTCGACGGCCAGCTCAAGCGAAGCTGCCTTGTGCGTGACGGATACAGGCTGCTGGCCCTTGGGCCGTGCTTCGATCTGGCAGCGTTTGTCCTGCGCGCCGGCCTTGATGCCATTTTCGTCGTTCAGATGGACCACGACACGGGTGACCTCGTCGTCGAAGCGGTCCAGCTTGTCTGCAACGCTAGCGCTCACCCACTCAACCAGGCGGGCGCTTCCTTCGATGTGGTTATCGCTATGTACTTGGATCTGCATATGCTCTTCCTTCTACACGATCTGGGTAACCACCGTTCAGCCTCAAACGGCCTGAGCTAGGAATGCCACTATTGAGATGATTAAGCAAGCAACGAAACCACAGGTAACGAAGACCAATTGCCAGTGCGGATGCCGTTCAGACTGGGTAGAGCAACGCGGATATACAGGGGCCCCGGCCTATCCCGGATTTGAGGCGAGCTTCTTCTTCGGGTAGATGTCGTACCGACTGGATTTACCTTCGAGGCTATAGCCAGGCTTGGCACCCTCGATGGTCGGCGCCTTGCGCGGCCGTTTGACCACCACGCGATGACTCGCCAGCGCCAACGCCTGCTCCAGCAATGCGCCTGCATCCAGGTCATCGCCCACGAACGGACGGAACAGGCGCATTTCCTTTTTTACCAGCGCGCTTTTTTCACGGTGAGGAAACATCGGATCGAGGTAGATGACCTGCGGTGCTTCGCCCTCCCACGCCGTCATCAGCTCGATGGCATTGCCCTGCCTGAGTTGCATGCGCTGCACGATTGGTCGCACGTCCCTATCGCCCTGAGCGCGCGCCAGTCCATCCTCCAGCAATGCGGCGATCAGCGGCTGACGCTCGATCAGCACCATCTCACAGCCCAGCGTTGCCAGCACGAACGCATCACGCCCGAGCCCAGCTGTGGCATCCAGCACGCTGGGGCGGATGCCAGGCTGAATGCCGACAGCCTTGGCGATCATCTGCCCGCTGCCGCCGCCGAATTGCCGCCGGTGCGCAGCGCCCCCTTCCAGGAAATCCACACGCACAGGACCAGGCGCCAGCGGACCGAGCAACTGCAGCTGCAGTCCCGTTTCGCCCAGTTGCAGCGCGAACTCGGCGTCGTCCACCTGCAACGGCAAACCCAGCCGGGACGCCCAGGCAATCGCCTGCTCGGCATACTGCGGCGCAAGAACTTCGATACGGACCAAGGGGGAAGAAGTCATACGGGGCTCGTGAGCGGAAAACGCCGCATTTTGCCAGAGCGAGCCCCAGCATGCCTCAGCGGCACATGCCAAAGCCGCCCATATCCACGTGGAAATGATCGTGATGCGCAGCGTTGTATTCAGGACTCAGGGTGATCTTGAAAGCGTTGCAGGCAGCAGTCTTGACCTGGCGAAGGAAGCGCGCCTTGTCGTCGTCGCCCTTCCAGTCGCGCGCCACGGTAATGCGGGTTCCGTCCTGCAGCCTGAAACCGGCGAGGTCCAGCGCATTAGCGGAGGCATGCTGACTACGCCGATTGCTGCGCGCAATATTGCGACAAGCGAAGCTGCCGAAATGATCGATCCGCGCCACCGGCTGCCCGAACACCTGCTGTGCGGCAGGCTGCAGGCCGTGGCGCTCGAACATCGCATAGGCCGCGGCCAGTGGGCAGGTCGCCAACCAGGCGCTATTGAATTTCACCGCCGAGCCAGTGACTCGCACGGCGTTTTCAACCGGACAGCCCGCCTGCGGCGTACTGTCGGGCACGGCAACGTATTTAAGATCGGACGTAGCCAGCGCCATCTCGCACAGCTTTCGGTCCTCCTGCAGCCGGCGGAGCTTGTATGAGGTCAGCAGATTGGGCGCCTCGCGAATGTCCAGCGGCGCCCAGGGATTCCACTTTGGCGGGACGTCGACATGCCCACGCCAGACTGCGTAAACGAAACCGCCCAGCGCGAGCAGTAGAAGGAGAAAGAAACGGCCGAACGTCATGCAGTTTTCGGCAACGGCGGTGCTTCAAGGTTGCAGCACCTTGCCGGTGCAAGGGCGATCATCGTTCGCTGCCGAGCAGAGATAACTGCGACTCGCTCTGCATGGGCGCTACCGGTAAGGGCGGCAGGCCTGGCAGTCGCTTGCTGAGCTGATCATGGAAACGCATGGCCAGTTCTGGCGCGAGCCGGTTGTCAGGCGTGTGCAGATAAACATGCGGGCGCTTGCCCTCCTCGATCCATCCGGCCACTTTTTCCAGCCACGGCAGCAGAAATTGGTCGTTCGCTTCCAGTTCGGGATGCCCGACAAAACGCAGCTGCGGGGAATCGCTGAACGCCGTTGGCCGCACCGGCAACCGCGGCTTCTTGCTCTGAGCGTGAATCAGTGCCGGATCGCGAGACTGACAGCTGAACAGCGCGCGGGTGTCCATGCAGATTCGCTCCACACCCCGCTCGTGCAGCATCCGGTTCAGCGCCCGCTCCTCCTCGCCGCGGGCGAAGAAGGCGGCGTGCCGGACCTCCACAGCGAGCGGCCGGTTCAGAGCCTCGATCAGCTGCGACACCTCATCAAGTCGAGCAGGACCAAAGGATGCCGGCAGCTGTAACCAGAATGGCGTCACCCGTGTGCCGAGGGGGGCAAGCAGATTGCGGAACGAAACGACCAGATCGACCACATCTCGCAGATCCGGCGCCTGACTGATCTCACGTGGCAGCTTGGCGCAAAAGCGAAAGCCTTCTGGCATCAACGCCGCCCAGCGCGCGATCTTCTGCGCCGATGGCCAGGCATAAAGCGTGGTATTGCCCTCGACGGTATTGAAAACCGAGCAATAGCTCGACAGGAATTCGCTTGCCGGCAAGCCTGGGGCATAGAGCGCACCGCGCCATGCGGCATCATTCCAGGACGGGCAACCAAGGAAATAGGGAAGATTCAAACGCGGTTCACTACGCCTCAGGCATAGAGATCCAGACCGAGCACTTCGTGAGCGTCTACGTCGGCCGTGAAGCTGGCGGTGCTGCCATAGCTCTGCAGCGCCTGGGTGGCCCGACTGGTCAGGGGCCGCTCCATCATGGCTTCGAAGCGAGCCGGCATGAAATCACCGGAAATGACCGAACCATAGTCGGTCGATTCGCTTTTGCTGGGTCGGGAAAGGTGCTCGTAGGTGGAATCGGGCTGGCTGACCGGGGTGACGATGGACTCGCGAGCCTGTTCCGCAGCCCTTTCGCTCTCGCGATAAGGGACCGGCGCGCTGCCGGGCTGGGCAGGACGTTCAATGGGATAGGCTGAGGGGGCGAGACCGTTTAGGCGCATCATTCACCTGTTCGAGTGCGCCGACTCTAGCGAGCTGCCTGACAATTGGCAATGCCGCTTGTCAGCGAGCGGCCTTCGGTGTTGCGACGTTGTCACGCAGGTAGATCGGCTGGGCCTGATCGGCATCTACCGCTTCGCCACGGCGCCAGGCAAAACCTGCCAATGTAAGCAGGTCTTCGGCGTGCGGCAGCAGTGTGGAATCAGCTGCTGCAGGCTGGACGGCCAGGCGCGAACCGTACCCCCAGCCAGTACCTGCGCCGAACCACTCGCCGCTGTTTCCAAGCGGTAGCTGGACCTGTTCCGGCGGCAATACAGCCTCACTGCCGGCCAGTTGCATTTCGCCCTGCTGGGCTCGGTAACAGCCCCAATACACCTCGTCCATGCGGGCATCGATCGCCACGGCAACCTGCTCCGCACTCTGTTCGCGATGCGCGCGCTGGGCGATGGTCGCCAGGGTCGAGACCGGCAGCACGGGACGCTCCAGCGCGAACGCCAATCCCTGAATCACGCCAACCGCGATGCGAACACCGGTGAACGCACCAGGGCCGCGACCGAAGGCCAGGGCATCGACTGCCGTGAGTGCGATGCCCGCCTCGCTCAGAAGGGTCTGGATCATGGGCAGAAGACGTTGCGCGTGCAGCCGCGGGATCACCTCGTAATGACTCAGCACGCGGCCGTCATGCAACAGCGCGACGGAGCAGGCTTCGGTGGCAGTGTCCAGGGCCAGCAGCGTGGTCATTAGAGGTTCCGGTCAGCGGGAAAAAGGGCGGCGATTGTAGCAGTAGCACTTGCGGCGATTGAATATCGAACGCGCCATCAATGCGGGGTGTGCCGGAAACGAAAACGGCCCGCAAGCGGGCCGTTTACTTAGCAAAGCGATATCAGCTGAGCGCTGCCATCACCTTTCCGGTGATCTCTTCCACCGATCCGACGCCCTCGATGCGATTGCATTTTGGCGTGCCTCTTTCTGCTTCGAGGTTCTGGTAGAAGGCAACCAGCGGCTGAGTCTGCGAATGGTAAACGCTCAGGCGATGGCGGACAGTTTCTTCCAGGTCATCTTTACGGTGAACCAGTTCTTCGCCCGTCACATCATCAATGCCCGCTACTTTCGGCGGGTTGTACTCGGTGTGGTAAACGCGCCCAGAGGCCGGATGCACACGGCGACCGGACAGACGCCCTACGATTTCCTCGTCGTCTACCGCGATCTCCAGTACGTGGTCCAGGTGCACACCCGCGTCGCGCAGCGCTTCGGCTTGCGGAATAGTGCGCGGGAAGCCGTCGAAGAGGAAACCGTTGGCGCAATCAGATTGCTGCAAACGCTCCTGGATCAGCGCAATGATGATCGCGTCGGAAACCAGACCACCGCTGTCCATGACATCGTTGACCTGCAAGCCGAGCGGCGAGCCGGCCTTGACCGCTGCACGCAACATGTCGCCCGTGGAGATTTGCGGAATGGCGAACTTCTCGGTGATGAAGCGTGCCTGTGTGCCTTTCCCGGCACCGGGCGCTCCCAGCAGAATGATGCGCATGGAGTGAGTCCTCAAGTTTACAAAGGGATGTCGCCAGGATCGATGCAACGCACCCCTACCGCTGGCGAATCAAAAATTCTGGTTTGCCGCCATGCGACAAAAGGTTGAACACGATACACAGCGCACAGAATGCAGACAAGCGGCGGCCACGGCACCTTCAGTAGCGGCATTCAGGCAGCCCAATGCGGCATAAAAATGCCGCCAGCCGCACATGGTGACGTTTGCCAGACGCCCCATGAACCAGGCTGGGAAGCATCAACCCGTGTTGCGCAACCCTGCCGCGATACCCGCGACACTGACCAACAAAGCTTGCTCCAGAGGGCTTGCCGCTGGGCTCTGCTGTTGCCGCGAGCGCGCCAAAAGCTCGGTTTGCATCAGATGCAACGGGTCCAGATAGGTGTTGCGCAGACTGAAGGCTTCCAATGTGGCCGGGCTATGCGCCAGCAACTCCGACTGATTGGTCAACTGCAGTATCGCCGCTACGGCCTGCGACAATCTGTCACGTAAATCGCGCCCCAGCGGCTGCAGTTCATCGGTGACCAGCCGCTCGTCGTAGCCCTCGGCGATATCTGCGTCAGCCTTCGCCAACACCATTTCCAGCATGTCTATCCGGGTGCTGAAGAATGGCCAACGCTGGCGCATCTGCTTCAACCGCTCGCCTTCGCCGCGCTCCAGCGCAGCGCGTAGTGCCTGTTCCCAGCCCAACCAGGCCGGCAGCATCAGCCGTGTCTGGGTCCAGGCAAAAATCCACGGAATCGCACGCAAGCTTTCAACGCCCCCTTCGCGGCGCTTGGACGGCCGGCTACCCAATGGTAGGCGGCCAAGCTCCTGCTCCGGCGTTGCCTGGCGGAAGTACTCGACGAATTGCGGGTGGTCGCGCACCACGCTGCGGTATCCGGCCACCCCGTCCTTGGCCAGCTGCTCCATGGTTTCACGCCAGTCCGGCTCGGGCATCGGCGGCGGTAGCAGGGTTGCTTCCAGCACCGCTGCGAGATACAGGCTGAGATTCTGCTCGGCAATGTCCGGCAGGCCGAACTTGAAGCGAATCATCTCGCCCTGCTCGGTGGTACGGAAACGCCCCGCTACGGATCCCGGCGGCTGGGAAAGGATCGCCGCGTGGGCCGGACCGCCGCCTCGGCCCACTGTGCCGCCACGGCCATGGAATAGCAGCAGTTCGACCTGATGTTCGCGGCAGATATCGACCAGGCTCTCTTGCGCGCGGTATTGCGCCCAGGCAGCGGCCGTGGTGCCGGCATCCTTGGCCGAATCCGAGTAACCAATCATCACCTCTTGCGGGCCATGCAGGCGCTGGCGGTAGCCGGGCAGACCCAGCAGCTGTTCGATGGCCGGCCCTGCATTGTTGAGATCGTCGAGCGTCTCGAACAGCGGCACCACTCGCATCGGCCGTTGCAGTCCCGCCTCTTTGAGCAGCAGCTGGACCGCCAGCACGTCCGACGCACCCTTGGCCATGGAGATGACATAGGAGCCCAGCGATGCACCGGGCGCCTGAGCGACGACGCGACAGGTTTCGAGCACCTCGGCCGTTTCGGCAGAAGGCTGAAAGTGCGATGGCAGCAGCGGCCGGCGGTTGTTCAGTTCGCCCTGGAGAAAATCCAAACGCTTCTGCTCGTCCCACTGATCGTAATGACCGATCCCCAGGTAGTCGGTTATCTCGGCCAGCGCAGCGACATGCCGAGCCGAGTCCTGACGGATATCCAGTCGCACAAGGAACAGGCCGAACGCCGCGACGCGCCGCAGGGTGTCAAGCAAGTCCCCGTCGGCGATCATTCCCATGCCGCAAGCGTGCAGCGAGTGGTAGCAGAGCTCAAGCGGCTCACGGAGGTCGGCGTTGTCCTGCAGTACCTCAGTCGGCGCTGGTTGGCCATGTTCGATCGCGTTGATCGACCAGTCGCGCGTGGCCACCAGACGATCGCGCAACCGCTTGAGCAAGGCACGGTAAGGTTCGGCCGACTCGCCACTGTGTTGCAGCAGCTCGTCGCTGGCGGTCTGCATCGAAAGCGCCGCAATCAGCCCTTCGATGTCACGCAGGAAAAGGTCAGCCGCGACCCAACGCGCCAGCAGCACTTCGCGGGAGACTTCAGCGGTCACGTTCGGGTTGCCGTCGCGGTCGCCCCCCATCCAGGAGGCGAAACGGATCGGTGAGGCGTCCAGCGGCAGATGCAGCCCGGTGCTGCGCTTGAGCGCCAGGTCGGTCTGACGCAGCACATTCGGCAGCGCTTGCCACAATGAATTCTCGATTACCGCGAAGCCCCACTTGGCCTCTTCTACCGGCGTCGGACGGCTGCGACGGATCTCTTCGGTGTGCCAGGCTTCGGCGACCAGGCGCTGCAGCCGCAGCTCGATCTTCGACAGCTCCGCCGCGCCGAGGTCGGTGTGGTCACGCGCCGCCAGCTGCGCAGCGATGGCGTCGTACTTCTGGATCAGGGTTCGTCGCGACACTTCAGTCGGGTGCGCCGTCAGCACCAGCTCGATTTCCAGTCGGCCCACCTGCCGCGCGAGGAATTCCTGAGCGAAACCTTCGCCCTTGAGCCGCTCAAGCAGCCCTCCCAGGGCACTGAATTCAAAGGGCGCGGGCTCACCCGGCCGGCGTCGACGCACCTGATGGTACTGCTCGGCGATATTGGCCAGATTGAGGAATTGGTTGAACGCACGCGTCATCGGCAACAGCTCGTCGTCTGCCAACCCATCGAGCGTCTCCTGCAGCAGCCGGGCCCCGTCGGCCGACCCGCGTCGTGCGCCTTTGGCCCCTTTGCGGATGCGCTCGATCTTGTCGAAGAAGGCATCGCCGAGTTGTTCACGAATGGTATTGCCCAGCAGTTCGCCGAGCAGATGAACGTTCTCGCGCAGTCGCGCGTCGATTTGCGCCATGTTCTGTCTCCCAGACCGCACCAACAAAAGCTCGCAACCGAAATGCAACCGAGGCTGAACGGCTACGCTGTATGAACCGTCCAAACAGAGTGCCCAGCGTCTACGTCGAAGACAAGGCATAGCGGAGCGAGCCTGTTCGTTGTTCGTCCGCAATACCCGCCAATAGTGCTCGCTCACGCGGGCTAAGGATGGAGCTAGATGAAAATCACAGAGTTGGTTCAAGAGTGGGAAAGCAGTGCCACCGGCCGCATGAGCAGCACGCAATACACCATTCCGCTGGACGTCGAGAGCGCCGCACGACTGGCAGCGCTGGCCGAGATGTATCCGAAGCGAAGCACAGAGGAGCTGCTCGGTGAGTTGGTAGGCGCAGCACTGGAAGGCATCGAGACCAGCCTTCCCTACCAGCGCGGTACCAAGGTGATCTCGACCGATGAGCAGGGCGACCCCATTTACGAAGATGTCGGCCCGACCCCCCGGTTTCTGGCACTTTCGCGCAAACACCTGGAGCGGTTGCTAGCCGAGCAATCAGCCGCGGATTCCTGACCCCAACCCGGCAGAGCGGCCCGTAAATCGGCCGCTCCGCGGGTATCCGATCATCACCGAAAGCATGATTCTGGCGCCCAAAACACGTCTACGGAGCCACGTCCAGACGTTTCGTTTGGTAATAATCCGGAACGATTACGCTCAGATGGCCTCACAAAAACATGCCCGTTCTGATTGCTTGACCATCGAAGACGGCCAAGCACGAGGCTTGCGGGCACTGTTCTCGAAACCTCATTGGAGACTGGCCATGAAAATGAACACCATCGAAAGCCCCCTTCCGCGATTCCAGCTACCCAAGCTGGCGGCCGTTGCACTGGGAGGCCTGCTGCTGGTTGGTTGTGCCGGCAATCCACCGAACGAGCAGTTCGCCGTCACCGAATCCGCGGTACGTAGCGCCGTGAGTGCAGGCGGCACCGAATACGCCGCTGTCGAAATGCGCGCAGCGCAGGAAAAGTGGAAGCAGGCTGAAATGGCCATGCAGAAAGAAAATTACGACGAAGCACGCAAACTGGCCGAGCAGGCCGAGTGGGACGCCCGCGTAGCGGAGCGCAAGGCCCAGGCCGCCAAGGCGCAAAAGGCCGTAGAGGACGCCAATCAGGGGATCCAGGAACTGCGCGAGGAAAGCATGCGCGGCATGCAGTGATCACCCCGCTCGACTCTCAACGCCTTGAACACAGGATGATTCGATATGAATAAATTACTCGCCCTCCCAACCCTGCTGGCCATGACTATCGGTCTCGCGGCCTGCTCGTCGCAGCCGAACCAGAATCTGGAACAGGCGCGCAGCCAATATTCGCAGCTGCAAGCTGATGCGCGCTCCAGCAAGCTCGCCGCGTTGGAAACCGAAGATGCCGGCAAGTCACTGGAAAAGGCCAACCAGGCGTTCCAGAAGGATGCAGACGAGAACACCGTCGATCAGCTGTCGTATCTGGCCAAGCGCCGGATCGAGCTGGCTGAGCAGACCATCGCCCTGCGTACTGCCGAGCAGGACATCGAGAAGGCATCGGCAAAACGCGCCGAAGCCCGCCTGGAATCCCGCGAGCAGCAGCTCAAGCGTCAGCAGGATGAGATCCGCCAGCTGCAGCAGGACCTGCAAGCCAAGCAGACTGAACGTGGCACGCTGGTGACCTTCGGCGACGTGCTGTTCGATCTAAACAAGTCTGAATTGAAGCCGTCGGGCATGCGCGGCGTGCAGAAGCTTGCGCAATTCCTGCAAGAGAACCCTGAGCGCAAGGTGGTAGTCGAGGGTTACACCGACAGCACTGGTTCGGATTCATACAACCAGCAACTGTCCGAGCGCCGCGCAGAATCCGTGCGTCGTGCCCTGACCCGTGCTGGCGTTGATCCACAGCGTATCCAGGCAGTCGGCTATGGCGAAGAGTATCCGGTAGCGAGCAATGACTCGCCTTCCAGCCGCGCCATGAACCGTCGAGTGGAAGTGACAATTTCGAACGATGATCAGCGCGTAGCACCCCGTTCGTCGATGCAGTGATTCAGCTCGGCTGAACGGTCCCGGCGGTATGCGGGAAAGTAAAAAAGCCCGCCATCATGGCGGGCTTTTTATTGCCCGTGACGCAGTGCGTGGGTATTAGGGATTAGCCGGTTGCGCGGGCACCTGCTGACCCATGCAACGGATCGCACGCTTGCGATTATCTACCAGCACGCCTGTCAGTCCCTTCTGCTCGGTATCGAAAAGCACCAGCACACCATCGATGCATTCAGCTACCTGTGGGGCCGGCTTCAGCGAGACGCGATAGTCCTCGCCTGGAATAGTCTTGAGCATGGTGTAGTCGGCAAGCAGCAGCGCGTCCTCGGGTTTTGCGATATGCACATAACCGTAGTAGGTCAATACCGCGACGGTGCCTATGACGCTGCCTATGGCAGTCAGGATCAGGGGGATGGGGTTGCGTTCGGACATGGACGGGCTCGTCTGATCTAAGAGCCGGCATTGTCGCAAAATTAAGGCGACCAAGGCGAAAGGATACGTTTGCGCATGTCGGGCCTGACTGTGCCTGAACGCCAAAAGCAGTAGCGATCTGCCTCCAACGTTTCGCCTTGCTGATCGGCCGACATCGCCGCAGCAAATATCGCTTCACGCAGCCACCGTTAGCCCTGATGGTTGCTAGGCTCGGAGCATGCCTGGTTGCCCGTCAGACTGCCCGCATACAACACGCCTTCCAACGCCGACAGGATGAGCCCGTGATGGAAACCTACGACGCCGTCGATCTGGATCAACCCTTCGCTGCAGTTCCCGATCTGATCGCATACTGGGCAAAGCATCAGCCAGATCATCCCGCGCTGATCCAGGACGACCGCACGCTGAGTTTTGCCCAACTCGACCGTTACATGAGCCGCGTTGCGGCGGCGCTGCAACGTGACGGCGCGAAGCCGGACGACGTGCTTGCTATCTGTGCGTACAACTCCATTGAGTACGCCGCGGTGTTTCTCGGCGCTTTGCGGGCCGGTGTCGCCGTCGCGCCACTGGCCCCTTCGGCAAGTCCCGAAAGTCTGCTGACGATGCTGGCCGACGCCTCGCCTCGGCTGGTCTTCCTCGACGCGAACGCAGCGGAGCATCTGAAGCGGGTCTCCAGCCGACTACCCTGCCCTTTCCTGCGCCTGGATCAGTCGTCGACACTGGCGGACTGGCTCAGCGATTCCGCACCGGAGCCGGTCGAGATCCAGCCGGAATGGGCGTTCAACATCATCTATTCCTCGGGCACCACAGGCGAGCCCAAGGGCATCGTGCAATCCCATGCCATGCGCTGGGCGCACCTGCGGCGCAGCGCTGCCTACGGGTACGGCGACAACGCCACGACGCTGATCTCCACGCCGTTGTACTCGAATACCACGCTGGTGGCCTTTCTGCCGACGCTGGCCCTCGGCGGCACCGTAGTGCTGATGCCCAAGTTCGACGCCGGGGAATATCTGAGCCTGGCGCAGCGGCACGCGGTCACGCACACCATGCTGGTGCCGGTGCAGTACCAGCGGATCATGGCCCACGACGACTTCGATCAATACGACCTCAGCCACTTCCGCTACAAGATGTGCACCAGCGCGCCGTTCAGTGCAGCGCTGAAGGCGGATGTTCTGGCGCGCTGGCCGGGCGGGTTGATCGACACCTATGGCATGACCGAAGGCGGCGGCACCTGCATCCTTGCAGCCCATGAGCATCCGGACAAATTGCACACCGTCGGCAAGCCAGCCGAGGGACATGACATCCGTGTGATCGACGATGCCGGTAACGAGCTGCCTGAAGGCGCTATCGGCGAGATCGTCGGGCATTCCCCGGCGATGATGACCGGCTACCTGAACAAACCCGAGAAGACCGCCGAAGCCGAGTGGTTCGACCCGAGCGGCAAGCGCTTCATCCGCACCGGCGACGTCGGCCGCTTCGATGCCGAGGGCTTCCTCACGCTGCTCGATCGCAAGAAGGACATGATCATCTCCGGCGGCTTCAACCTGTACCCGAGCGATCTCGAAGCCATCCTGCGGGAGCATCCGGCCATCGGGGACGTGGCCGTGGTCGGCGTGGCTTCGACGCGCTGGGGAGAAACGCCGGTAGCTTTTGTCGTCCTCGCGTCTGACGCAACCCACGCACCCGAAGCGCTGCTGAGCTGGTTCAACGACCGTGTCGGCAAAACCCAGCGCTTGGCCCGCCTTGAATTAATCGATGAGCTGCCACGAAGCGCCATTGGCAAGGTGCTCAAGCGCGAGTTACGGGATCGGTATCTTTCTGAGGACGGCGCGGCGGACTGAAGGACGCCCGCCTGCGCCGTGACGGAATGGATCAATAGCCGCGCTGGACGTCGACGATGCCGCTGATGGACTGCCCTTGTTCCAGGGCGAGAATCTTGTCGGTGATCTGAGCAATGGTGGCCTCGCGCAAGGTGCGCGCCGAGACGTGGGGCGTGATGGTGACCTGCGGCATCTGCCAGAACGGGTGCGACGTAGGCAGCGGCTCCTCACGAAACACATCGAGCACGGCGCGCGCGACTCGCCCCTCTTCAATAGCTCGGCAAAGATCCTCGTCTACCAGATGTTCGCCGCGACCGACATTGATCACCACGGCGTCGGGCCTGAGCTTCGCGAGCAATGAATAGTCGATGAGGTCTCGCGTGCTCTCGGTCAAGGGCAGCATGTTGACCAGCACGCGTGTCTCGCCAAGAAAGCCGTCGAGTTCGGCAGCGCCGGCAAAGCTGCGTACGCCGTCCAGAGCATGCGCGGAGCGAGCCCAGCCGCTCACCGGGTAATCCAGCCCGGCCAGTGTGCGGGCGACACGCTGGCCGATCTGGCCGAGGCCGAGCACGCCGATGGGCCACTCGCTGCGTTCGATGGGGCGTCGCAGTTTCCATTGCTTCTCGGCTTGTTGCTCACGGTAAAAATCCATGTCCCGGCTGATGCCGATTGCGTGATAAGCGACGTACTCAGCCATCTGCACGGACATACCAGCGTCCTCAAGACGCACCACCGGAATGTCGCGCGGCAGGTTGGGCACCTGGACCAACGCATCGACGCCCGCGCCCAGGTTGAACACGGCTTTGAGATGAGGCTCCTTGTCGAACAGCGCGGCCGGCGGATGCCAGACGATGGCGTAGTCGGCCCCGCAGCTCGGCATGTCCGAATGCCAGACCTGAATGTCAGCCTCAGGCAGATGCTGCTGGATCAGACTGGTCCAGCGCTCGGGCTTGGGATCGGCGGCACCAAAGAGGATTTTCATGGGCGTTCTGCTTTTGCTCGGATGAATGACCGTCCGCCTCGGGGGCGGACAAGTGATCGCCTCAGCCTACCGCTAAATCGCATAGACGTGGCCGTTGGCCTCCAGCAGACGCAACAGGGCTGGCCAGGTGAGCTTGGCGGCCATGCCGAGTTCAGCCGATTGCTGACGGGTCGTTTCGATGGCTGCAGCCGAGGGCATGTGCGTCGGCCCGCACGACTGGGCGCGCACCTGGATCTCACAGGCCTTCATCAGGAAATACAGGTAGGTGAAGGCTTCGGCGACGGTGCTACCAGCGGTGAGCACACCATGATTGCGCAAGATCATCATTTGCTTGCTGCCCAGGTCGCGGATCAACCGCTCGCGCTCGGTCAGATCCAGCGCGACGCCTTCGTATTCGTGGTAACTGATGTGATCGAGACAGAGCATCGCCGTCTGACTCAGTGGCAGCAGGCCGTCGCGGTGGGCGGAAACCGCCGTACCGTCCGCGGCGTGCAGATGCATCACCGCGCCGGCATCTTCACGCCCCATGTGAATGGCGCTGTGGATGGTAAAGCCCGCCGGATTGACACGATGCAGGCTGCCGCTCTGGACGATCTGACCCTCGCGATCCACTTTCACCAGGGACGAGGCCGTGATCTCCTGAAACAGCAGGCCGTAGGGGTTGATCAGGAAATGATGCTCTGGGCCCGGCACGCGTGCCGACAGGTGAGTGAACACCAGATCGTCCCAGCCGAAATGCGCCACCAGGCGATAGGCTGCAGCGAGGTCCTTGCGCACCTGCCATTCCGCTTCCCGATTCGTTGAAGTTGAATCTTGCATAGCTTTGCTCCAGTGGTTACGTAGGTGCCCGTGGCGCATGGCACTCGTTCATTCGCTGTCCTCAGGCCTCTTGAGCGCGACTGGCGTGTTTGCGGTTCTCCTCTTCCTGCAAGGTGCGCCACATCAACTTGCCGGTTGACGAACGTGGCAACGACGCGACGAACTCCACGTATACCGGCGCCTTGTAGGCAGCCATTTCCGCCTTGCACCAGTCGATGATGTCCTGCTCGCTGACCAGCCCAGCCTGGCCGTTGCGCAATACCACACAGGCCTTAACCGTCTCGCCGCGCTTGGGATCGGGGCAGGAAATGACGCAGCACTCCTGA
The DNA here is from genome assembly GCF_024448895.1 of Stutzerimonas stutzeri. Lineage (GTDB taxonomy): Bacteria > Pseudomonadota > Gammaproteobacteria > Pseudomonadales > Pseudomonadaceae > Stutzerimonas > Stutzerimonas stutzeri_Q. Next base: position 32,958 of record NZ_JAMOIC010000021.1, on the reverse strand, counting down.
ATCGCCGGGTGGCGGTACATCAGGCTTTCGACTTCCGATGGCCAGACCTTGAAACCGGAGGCGTTGATCATCCGCTTGACCCGGTCGACGAGGAAGAAATAGCCCTCTTCATCGTAGTAGCCCATATCGCCGGTGCGGAAAAACCTGTGGCCGTCCAGTTCGATGAAGGCGCGCTCGGTCTCTTCCGGACGGTTCCAGTAACCCTGGAACAGCTGCGGGCCGCGGCTGACGATCTCGCCTACTTCATTGGGGCCGAGCTCCCGCTGGTCACTCAGGTCGATGACGCGGCTGTCAACATCGAATACCGGGATGCCGAGGCATTGCGCTTTGGGTCGCGGCACTGGGTTGATGTGGGTGGCCGCAATGGTTTCCGACAGCCCATAGCCTTCGATATAACGAAGACCAGTGAGCCGATGCAGCTTCTCCTCCACGGCCTTGGGCATCGCGGCACCACCGCCACCCACACTGACCAGGCTGGACAGGTCGTAGCGCTCGACATCGGGATCGGAGAGGAAATCGATGGCCATGGTGGCGATGTTCACCCAGCCGGTCACCTTGTGTCGCTCGATCAGCTGGGCCGCGACCGTGCGGTCCCAGCGGGTCATGATGACCGCGGTGCCACCGTTGTAGATCGGCCCGCTCATGGCGCCTTGCATGCCGGTGACGTGAAAGTACGGCAGCGTCGCGAGGATCACCGATTCGCTGGTGCTGTTGGTCCAGACCACGCGATGGATGATGGTTGCCATGGCGGAGCGGTGGGTATGCATGCAGCCTTTCGGCGCGCCCGTGGTGCCTGAGCTGTAAGGGAACACGCACAGGTCGTCCGGACCAGCCGTGTGCGATCCCGCCTTGTGACCGGCGCGCAGGGCTTCGCTCCAGGCGATGCCGCCAGTGAAAGCCGGCGCTACGGCTGGTGCCCGCACCTCGGCTGGCAGCGCAAGATCGGTGGGCTGGCGAAGGTATTCCGAGTAAGCCGCAACGACGACATGGCGCAACTGCGCTGTGCCGACCAGGGGCGAGATAAAGCCGGTGAGCTCCTGCCCACAGAGGCACAGGGCCGCGCCAGTGTCGTGCAGGTAGTGCTCCAGCTCGGCGCTGTGGTTCATCGGGTTGACCGGGATCACCACGGCATCCGCGCGCAGGATCGCGTAGTAGGCGATGGTGAACTGCGGCGAGTTCTGCATGTACAGCAACACCCGATCACCCTTGGCCACGCCCAGGTGTTGCAGGTAACCGGCCAGCGCTTCAACCTCGCGCAACAGCTCGGTGTAGGTGATCAGGGTGTCGTAGAAGATGATCGCCGTCTTGTCCGGATAGCGGCGCGCGGAGACTTCGAGATTGTTGAACAGGCTGGTTTCCGGAACGGTCAGGTGCTTGGGCAGATCTTCAGGCCAGACCCCATGATGACGAGTGAACATTACTGAGCTCCTGAATCACAATTGACGGCCAGATCGGCCAGTGCCCGCTCTTCGCCCCACTCGAGCCAGCACCGGGTATCGCGCAGCGGCGTGATGGCGATGCGTTTCGCGCGCAACGCCGTAACGTCGAGTTCGGGGTCGGTGATATGGGCGGATGAGTGTTCGAACCCAAGCCACCAGTACGGCAGACCGCGACCATCGTGGCCGGCCTGCAAACGCGGTCGGGTGATCGAACCGCGGGATTGCCGGGTCATCCGCAGATGGCTGACGGCGCCAGCCGGGCAAGCCGGGAAATTCACATTCCAGCAACAACCGTTTTCTTCACGACGCGCCCAGAGCGCGCGGATCGTGACGGCGGCGTAGGTTTCTACGCAGGACCAGTCGATCAGTGTGCGGTCCAGAAAGGCCTGGCTAAGACCGATGGCCGGCACACCGAGCAGGTCGGCGCTGAGAACCGCACCGAGGGTGCCCGAGTAAGGCACCGAGTCGCCGATATTCGCTCCGCTGTTGACGCCGGACAGCACCAAGTCAGGCGGCGAGTCCTGCAGCCATTCGGCCATTGCGAACATCACGCAGTCGGACGGTGTGCCGGAAACGGCGAAGCGCCGCTCGCCATGGTGATACACGCGCAACGGCGCATGCACCGAGATGCCCTGTCCTGTGCCGCTCTGGTCGTGCTCGGGCGCGACTACCCAGACTTCCTCTGCCAGTTGCGCGGCGATTCGTTCGAGCAATGCCAGACCCGGCGCGGCAATGCCGTCATCGTTGGTCAGCAGGACACGACGCAGCAACGGCGCATTCATGGGGTCACCCCGCTGCCGCCGCTCTGGGCGATCCGCCAACCGGCGTCGGCAAGCAGACCGGCGCGCTGCCCGACCTGCAACGCATCGGCATTACTGGCATTGCCCTGCAAGGCCCGCGCGTACACACCCTGAAGAATCGCCGCGAGCCGGAACAGCGAAAACGCGACGAAGACATGCCAGTCAGCAATGGAACCGCGTCCGCTCTGCTGGCAGTAACGCGCCAGCACCTGCTGCTCGGACGGAATACCCAACGCCTGCAGATCGAGCCCGACCAAGCCGCGCAAGCCCTCCACGCCAGCAGGCAAGTGATACGGCAGGCAGAAGTAAGCAAGGTCCGCCAGTGGATGACCGATGGTGGAAAGCTCCCAGTCGAGAATCGCCGCTACCCTTGGCTCGGCTGGATCGAAGATCAGATTGCCTAGTCGGTAATCTCCATGGGCGATGGCGCATTCGTCACGCTGCGGGATCTGCTCCGGCAGCCATTGCATGAGACTTTCCATCGACGGCATGTCGTCGGTGCGGGACGCCTGATACTGACCGGACCAGCGCTTTACCTGACGGGCGAAATACCCTTGGGCCTTGCCGAAATCACCCAGCCCCACGGCCTCTACGTCGACCTGATGCAATGCGGCCAGCGTATCGATGGCTGCCATGTGAATCGGCTCGCGCTCGGCAACAGCCAACTCGTCCAGCGCCGGATGGCTGAAGATCCGCCCTTCGACGTGATCCATGACATAGAAAGCGGTGCCGATTACGGTTTCGTCTTCGCATAAGAGATGCACCGAGGGCACCGGCACGCGGCTGTGTTCCGAAAGCGCGCGGATCACCTTGTATTCGCGCTCGACCATGTGCGCCGACGGCAGCACCTTGCCCGGCGGTTTCTTGCGCAACACGTAACGCCGCCCGGCGCTTTCCAACAAATAAGTGGGGTTGGACTGCCCGCCCTGAAACTGGCGAACATTCAGTTCGTCGCCAATGCCTGGCAGGTGGTTGCGCAGGTATCGCGCCAGCGCCGGTTCATCTAACCGATGCGCCGGCAGTACGTCGATCAGCTCGGGTTCGTTCATTGCCACGCCCTCAGCATGCAGTTTCACCGCCGTCTGCAACGATCACCTGGCCGGTGATATAGGCGCTGGCGGGCGCTGCCAGAAATACAGCAAGGCCGGCGATATCCACCGGTTCACCAATCCGGCGCAACGGCGTTTTTTCTGCGGCGCGGCGGACCCGCTCCGGATCATCCAGCAACGCTTTGGCGAAATCGGTACGTACGAGCCCCGGTGCAATAGCATTGACGCGGATGCCCTTGGGGCCCCACTCGGCCGCGAGATTGCGGGCCAGCGCCGCCTCGGCCGCCTTGGATACACCATAGGTGCCGATCACAGTGTTGCCGCGCAATCCGGCAATGCTGGAAAGCATGATCACCACCCCCTCGCCACGCTCGGCCATCTGCGGCAACACCATGTTCGAGAGCCAGAAGGTGCCCTTGACGTTGGTGTCCATGATCTTGTCCCAGGCGTCGTCGGTCAGCTCGCCGGTGGGGCCGTATACCGGATTGGTGGCCGCGTTACAGACCAGCACGTCGATGCGTCCCCAGGTTTGCAGGGTCGTGTCTACCAGCCGCTGCAGGTCTTCCTTGCGACCCACATGGCAAGGCACTGCGATGGCCTCGTAGCCAGCGGCATTCAGCTCAGCGGCAACGGCGTCGCAGGCGTCAGCTTTGCGGCTGGAAATCACGACCCGCGCGCCGCATTTGGCCATTTCCTCGGCAATGGAGCGGCCGATGCCGCGGGTGGAGCCGGTAATCAGTGCCACCTTTCCGGTCAGATCGAACAGCGGATTGGTCATCTGGCTTCGTCCTTCTTGTTGGTGTTATCAGGCGCTCAGCGCTTGCTGGAATAGTTCTTCAATTCGAGCTTGGCGATGGTGTCCAGATGCACTTCGTCCGGGCCGTCGGCCAGTCGCAGCGTCCGTTGGTGGGCCCAGGCAGCAGCGAGAAAGCTGTCCTGAGAGACGCCCTTGGCGCCATGGACCTGGATCGCACGGTCCAGCACGCGCAGCGCCATGCTCGGGGCCGCAGCCTTGATCATGGCGATCTCCTGCCGCGCCACCTTGTTGCCGACGGTGTCCATCATCCGCGCGGCTTTCAGCGTCAGCAGGCGTGTCTGTTCGATCTCGATGCGCGAGCGGGCGATGTCTTTGCGGATCGAGTCGAAGTCCGACAGCGGTTTGCCGAAAGCAACCCGCTCATGTACGCGCTCACACATGGCCTGCAAGGCCCGCTCGGCCACGCCGATGGTGCGCATGCAATGGTGGATACGGCCCGGGCCAAGACGCCCCTGTGCGATTTCGAAACCACGGCCTTCACCGAGCAGCATGTTGCTGGCCGGTACGCGAACGTTGTCGTAGTGGATTTCGGCGTGCCCGTGGGGTGCGTGGTCGTAACCGAACACGTTGAGCGCCCGAATGATCTCGACGCCTGGGGTGTCCAGCGGAACGAGGATCATCGATTGCTGGCGATGCCGTTCCGCGCCGGGGTCGGTCTTGCCCATGACGATGGCGATCTTGCAGGTCGTGGTCATCGCTCCGGACGACCACCATTTGCGCCCGTTGATGACGTATTCATCACCGTCGCGACGGATTTCGCAGGCGATATTGGTGGCATCGGACGAAGCCACCTCGGGTTCGGTCATTGAAAAGCAGGAGCGTATTTCGCCCTCAAGCAACGGCTTGAGCCATTGTTCCTGCTGCTCCGGGGTGCCGTAGCGCGCGAGCACTTCCATGTTGCCGGTATCCGGTGCGGAGCAGTTGAAGACTTCGGACGCAACATGGGAGCGGCCCATGATTTCGCAGAGATGGGCGTACTCGAAATTGGACAGTCCGGCGCCATGTTCACTTTCCGGGAGAAACAGGTTCCACAAGCCCTGCGCCCGGGCCTTGAGCTTCAGCTCTTCAAGAATCGGCGGTGGCGCCCAGCGATTGCTGGCCGTGGCGACCTGCTCATGGAAAACGTGCTCGTTGGGGTAGATATGCTCGTCCATGAATGCCGTGAGCTGTTGCTGGAGCTCCAGCGCTTTACCGGTCAGTTCATACATCGCCGTGTTCCTTGTTGTTGTTATGGGTAAGGAAATCCAGGGGCACGCCTTGCGCTTGCTCGCTGCCGGAACGCAGACGAAACGTCGCTTCGCCGATGGCAAGCAGCCGGTCGTCGGCGTCACGGACTTCACCCGAGCTGTTGAAGATGCGGCTTCCCCCGGCGCGGCGCCTGCCGATGGCGCGGATCACTCCACCGGAGCACTGCCCGGTGAAGGTGGTGTTGAGCACCAGCGTGATCGCTTTGCGCACCCGGCCGGAATAAGGGCAGTAGGTGCCGGCTTCGGCCAGCACCACATCAAGCAGCGATGTAATCACTCCGCCGTGAAGCACGCCGCCCATGTTCAGGTGACAGGCCTGCACGTCGAGCTCGATCACCGCCTCGTTTTCCGTCCAGGACACCTGACGATAGCCAAGCACCTGATGGAAACCGGGAAGGTCCTTGCCGCCGCTGATCGGTAGTTCCTCAGAAGGGTTTGCGCTTGTGGGTTGATCCATAGCCAGCCCTACCCCGCCCGGAGAAGACGGAGAAGGTCGCGCAAGCGGACCCGTGCCGTCCTGTCAGTGATGCGGATGCCTGAATGCATAGCGAGTCTCTCGATTGTTTTTGTGGCGAGTCCTCTCCCTTTTGAAGCTGGCACGCTTGAAACCATGCGTCAATTCGAAATCCAGTTCCATCAGGCAGAATTATGACGACCCACAAACAGAACCGTCTAAGCTCAACCGCGAGCCCGGAAGGCATCATGCAGCCAGCGAACCGACACAACCTGAAAGACAAGAGAAGCAGCGATAGCTATCTGCTAGCGCTTGAAAAAGCCCCGAGCTATGTTAGCTTTCGATCAGCTTTGCAAAAGTCAGTTCTGCTGTGCGAAACAAGCATGCGACACACGTGATACAAAAGATGGCCCGCAGCCAGACAATTACAACAAGAGGACGCGTTATGAAATCCATGCTCAAGAAGCTACTCGTACCGGCCAGCCTGGTCGCTTTCGCAGTGGCGGCGGTGACATCACCGCTGGCCGTCGCGCAGGACGTCACCAAGTGGCGCGTCCAGTCCCACTGGCCGAGCGCCAGCAGTTCCTATAAAGACAGTCTTGTTCGGTTGAAGACCGAGCTTGAACGGCGTACCGAAGGCCGCTTGCAATTGCAGCTATTCGAGGCCGGTGCTCTGTTCAAAGATACGGAAACGTTCAACGCTGTCAGCCGCGGCATCTTGCAGATGGGCACGATTTCGCCCGGTTACGCCCAGGACAAAATAAGCTTGGCCGGTATCGCCTCCGGTCTGCCCTTCGCATTCCGCAACGTCTGGGAAGCCGCGTACTTCCACAAACACATGGGCTTCGAAGACATGCTTCGCGAGGAAGCTGCCAAGCACAACGTCTACTGGTCCACTGACAAGGTCTACCCCACCGAGATGGTGGTGAAGAAGCCGATCAACAGCTGGGAAGATTTCACCAAGCTGAAGATTCGCTCTTCCGGCGCGCTGCAGAAGTTTTTGAGCGAAGCCGGCGCATCGACCACGTTCCTGCCCGGCAGTGAGCTCTACCCCGCGCTGGACACCGGCGTGGTCGATGCCGCGCATTGGGGTGCCGCACAAGGCGCGGCGAGCATGAGTTTCTATGAAGTGACCAAGTACCACGTCAAGCCGGCACTCAATATCGCCGGTACCGATGTGATCATCGTCAGCCAGAAAGCGCTCGATGGCCTGTCCGAGAAGGACCAGGAGACAGTCAAGCAGGTCCTGGATGAGCAGTTCTGGTACCGCACCAACGAGTACCTGTATCAGGAGCAGATAGCTCTTTCCAACGCCATCAAGGAGCACGGCGTCGAGGTCAATACCTTGCCCGAGGATGTGCAGAAGCGTCTGACGGAAATTGCGCAAAAGACCTGGGACGCCGAAGGCAAGCGCAGCGACAACGCCGCAAAGGCGCTGCAGATGCTCAAGACCATGCTTGGTGATCTCGGCTACCTCTGACCTGACGGCTCGCCAGCGCACCAGACGTTCGCACTGGCCAGGTCTCTAGGCCTGCCAGCGCGAGCGCCGCCGGTGTGAATTCGCTCCCGATTCGCCATGCTGCCCTGGAGTTAGCGATGCGCCTCATTCATGCGTACATCAACGGCATCACGCGGCTGAACAACCTGATTGGTCGTTGGGCGGCGTATCTGATCTTCGTCATCTTCCTGCTGCTGATAGCCGAAGTGTTCATGCGCTACCTACTCTCTGCGCCGACTTCGTGGACCAACGAACTCGGGCAATTGCTGTTCGGCGTCTATATCGTCCTCTCCGGCGGCTATGTGATGGCCCAACGCGGTCACGTCAACGTCGACCTGCTTTACAGCTCGCTCTCGCGCCGCACTCAGGCCTGGGTCGATATCTTTACCTCCTCGATGTTCTTTCTGTTCATGGCCGCGTTGCTTTACTTCGGTAGCTCCATGGCGTGGGAGTCGGTTCAGAGCATGGAAACCTCCTACTCAGCCTGGAACCCGCCGATCTGGCCGATCAAGTTAGCCATTCCCATAGGCACGGCCCTGTTGCTTCTGCAGGGCGTGGCAAAGCTGCTGCAAGACATCCTCGTGGCGCTGAACCTGGAACCCGGCAAGGATCTGCCCGAGTCTTCCATGGAGGGGAACAAATGAGCATCGAGATCACGACGCTGCTGTTCTTTCTATCGCTGATCTTTTTCCTGGTACTCGGTCTGCCGCTGGCTTTCGTGCTTGGTGGCGTCTCGGTGCTGTTTCTGTACTTCACCTGGGGCGCCGACGCTTTCTACATGGTGGCCTCGCAGATGTGGGGCACCATGGGAAGCTTCACCCTGGTGGCCATTCCGCTGTTCGTATTCATGGCCATGCTGCTGGAGCGCACCGGGGTAGCCCGCGACCTCTATCGAATGATGCACCTCTGGTGTGGCGGCATGCGCGGCGGTCTGGCGGTCGGCACCTTGGGCATCTGCGCGATTTTCGGCGCGATGGTCGGCATCAGCGGGGCTGCGGTGGTGGCCATGGGCACCATCGCGCTGCCGGCAATGCTGGAGCGTGGCTATGACAAACGCATGGTGCTTGGCTGCATCAATACGGGCGGCGGCTGGGGCATCCTGATTCCGCCAAGCATCATGATGATCCTCTACGCGATGATCAGTGGCGTCTCTGTCGGCAAGATGTTCGCTGCGGGCGTTCTGCCGGGCATCTTGCTGGTCGCGCTGACGGTTATCTATGTACTGGGTCGTTGCTTCTTCCAGCCACACCTGGCACCCGCGCTGCCGAAAGAGGAACGCGGCAGCTGGGGCGACAAACTACGAGCGATCCGTGCGGTAATACTGCCCATCGGCATCGTGGTGATGGTGCTTGGCTCGATCATCGGCGGCATGACGACGCCTACCGAAGCCGCAGCCATGGGCGTGCTCGGTGCGCTGATCTCGGCAGCCGTTTATCGCAAGCTCAATTGGGAGATCGTTCAGGAAGCGGCTATCCGCACCTTCAAACTGACGGGCATGATCGCCTGGATCCTGTTCGCAGCCCACGCCTTCAGCTCGGCCTATCAAGGCATGGGTGCGCAGTCGCTGATCGAGGGGTTGATGATGGATCTGCCCGGAGGTCGCTGGGGCATCATCATCACGATGATGGCCATAGTGTTCCTGATGGGCATGCTGCTCGACCCGGTGGGCATCATGTTGATCACGCTGCCGGTGTTCTTGCCCATCGTGGCGTCGCTGGGATTCGACCCGATCTGGTTCGGCATTCTCTTCGTGATCAACATGGAGATCGGCTATATGACGCCGCCGTTCGGGTTCAACCTGTTTTATCTGAAGGGCATCGTGCCGCCAGGCATCACCATGCGCGACATCTACTGGTCGGTCATCCCCTTCGTGATCGTCAACATCATCGGGCTGGGCATCATCATGGTCTTCCCCGAGATCGCGACGTATCTGCCAAACCTGCTGTTCTGAGATTGACGCAGAATGAAAAAGCCGGAGCAGATGCTCCGGCTTTTTTGTTTCGATTAATCAAATGATGTTGGCGTAGTCCGCTTCGATCCGATCCAGACTCAGGTGATTGAGGAAGTTGGAAAAGCACATCCAAGCCGAAAGCGCATTGAGGTCCTGAAATTGCTGCGGCAGGTATTTGGGCGGGACCACCATACCCTCCTCGACCAGCTGACGCAGGGTGCGCATGTCCTCCAGCGTGGTCTTGCCACAGAACAGCAGCGGGATATGTTCCAGCTTGCCTTTGCGCACCGCGAGCTGGATGTAGTTGTAGATCATGATGAAGCCCTTCAGGTAGGACAGGTCCTTGGTGAAGGGCAAGCCATCGGGCGTCGAGCCACGGAAGACCCGGCTGGCATTGCTGTAGCACTCATCCTGGGCATAACCCTGGTCGTGGAAGAAGGCGAATACGTCAAGAAAGTCGGCGCCCTCCTCGGCCATGTGGATCGCACGGGTGCGGTTGGTGAGCTTGCGCAGGCGCGTCGGGTAAGAGGCGAAGGCGATTACTTCCATCAGGATCGCCAGGCCTTCTTGGGTCACCGTCGAGGACGGCGGACCCTTGGCAAGAAAGGTACAGATTGGCTGGTTCTGACCGTTGAGCGTGGTGCCGACGTGTACCAGCCCTTCATGGACTTCCAGGGCACGCACGTCGCGTTCGTTGAACATCGCATCGCTGCGAATCTTGATGTAGTCGGCGCCGGCTGCGGCATCGGCGAGGATGCCATCGGACTCGAAGACGCGGATCACACCTTCACCCTCGCCGAACACCAGGTCCAGGCGACGTTGCAGCATGTCCACCGCCTGCGGTGCGGTCAGGATCTTGGCTTCGTCTTTCAGGTCGCCGCGGTCGGCAATGTTGTTCAGGTAATCGGACAGCATCAGCCCGAGGTCGGCCAGGGTCGGGTCGCCGGCGTGGAACGCATCTGAGGCGGCGCCATAGAGTTCCTGGGAGATCAATCCGAAATCGGCAGTGCCGCGTGCTTCGAGCATGCGGATCACCATGCGGTATTCCTTGCACATGCGTCGCATGATCTGCCCGACCGGGTTGAACTGGCCCAGTTGGCGGGTGATATCGCGCTCGATGTTCTGGAATTCTTCTTTCTTTGCGCTGGAATCGAAGCCGAGCGGGCGGTTTTCGTAATAGGCACGGTCGATTTTTGGCAACTCACGTCCGCCGGCGGCGAAAAAGCCCTGACGGATGCTGTCATCCCACTTGACCGCATCGAGTACCCGCACCGGGGTCTGCGCATCGACGATGCGGTCGGACAGGCCGCGCACCGTTAGTTGGTATTCGTCCAGGTTGTTACGGGAATTCATCCGTACCTCGTCAGTGATGATCCGTAGCCTTCAACTTATACACCAGCGGACCACGCTGATCCGTGCCCGGTTCGCCAAAGGCCGCTATCACGAGAGCATGTCGGCCGCCGCTAGGCGATCTGTAGCCTCTGATCCGAAGCGTGCCGAAAGGGAAAATCTGCCGTCGTGTCTTACCACTGTCGCGACGGCTCTCAACGTCCGGCCGCTCGGCGCGTTTCCGAGCGGCCGGACTCGCCTTGTCAGGCTTCGGGGCGCATGTGCGGGAAAAGGATCACGTCGCGGATCGACGGCGAGTTGGTCAGCAGCATCACCAGACGGTCGATACCGATGCCCTCTCCCGCAGTGGGCGGCATGCCGTATTCCAGTGCGCGGACGAAATCAGCATCGAAATGCATGGCTTCGTCGTCACCGGCATCCTTGTCCCGAACCTGAGCCTGGAACCGCTCGGCCTGATCTTCGGCGTCGTTCAGCTCGGAATAGGCGTTGGCGATCTCGCGGCCACCGATGAACAGCTCGAAGCGGTCGGTGACGCTTGGGTCGTCGTTGCTACGACGCGCCAGCGGCGACACTTCGAAGGGATAGCGGGTGATGAAAGTGGGCTGCTCCAGCTTGTGCTCGACCAGTTCCTCGAAAATCATCACCTGCAGCTTGCCCAGCCCTTCGAAGCCGAGCACCTTGGCCCCGGCTTTCTTCGCAATGGCACGGGCGGTGTCGATGTCATGCAGGTCGGCGGCGCTGATCTCAGGATTGAACTTGAGGATGGCGTCGAACACCGAAAGCCGTGCGAAGGGCTCGCCGAAGTGGAACAGCTTGTCGCCGTAGGGCACGTCGGTGCTGCCCAGGACCAGCTGCGCCAGCTCGCGGAACAGCTCCTCGGTCAGGTCCATGTTGTCTTCGTAGTCGGCGTAGGCCTGGTAGAACTCGAGCATGGTGAACTCGGGATTGTGCCGGGTCGAAACACCTTCGTTACGGAAGTTGCGGTTGATCTCGAACACGCGCTCGAAACCGCCAACAACCAGACGCTTGAGATAGAGCTCCGGCGCGATACGCAGGAACATCGGCAGATCCAACGCGTTGTGATGAGTCTCGAACGGCTTGGCCGCGGCGCCGCCGGGAATGGTCTGCAGCATTGGCGTCTCGACTTCGAGGAAGTCGCGCTCGTTGAGGAACTTGCGGATATGGCTGATCACCTGAGAACGCACGCGGAAGGTATGCCGGGTTTCCTCGTTGACAATCAGGTCGACGTAGCGCTGGCGATACCGTTGTTCGGTGTCGGTCAGGCCGTGGTGCTTGTCCGGCAGCGGGCGCAGCGACTTGGTCAGCAGGCGCACATCGGTCATCTCGACATACAGATCGCCCTTGCCGGAACGCGCCAGGGTGCCTTCGGCAGCAATGATGTCGCCCAGATCCCAATGCTTGATGGCTTCGAGGGTCTCGGCCGGCAGCGTCTTGCGGTTGACGTACACCTGAAGGCGCCCGGTCATGTCCTGCAGCACCATGAACGCGCCACGGTTGAGCATGATGCGCCCGGCAACCTTTACCGGGATCGCCGCTTCAGCCAGCTCTTCCTTGGTCTTGTCGGCGTATTTCAACTGCAGATCATTGCAGTAGCTGTCGCGACGGAAGTCATTGGGGAAAACGTTGCCCTTGGCGCGCTCGGCGGCCAGTTTTTCCTTACGCTGAAGGATCAGGCTGTTTTCTTCCTCTTGGGTGGCGTGCTGGTTCAGCGGTTGTTCGCTCATGGTTTAAAAATGCCTGGATCGAATGGATGAATCCTGGGGAGGGTGCTGGAAGGCGTTTCGCTTCATTCCATCACGTACCTGCCCCTGTTTTGGTTGGCTGAAACCCACCCTACATCTGGACGCTTGGAACTCGGGTTAGGTGGGCCGGGCGGCGTTCCGCTTCAGCCCACCGACGCTGGCCAAGCGCAGTAGCTTACAGCCCCTGTTTCAAACTAGCTTCGAGGTACTGGTCGATGTCGCCATCCAGAACCTTCTGGCAGTCGCTACGTTCCACGCTGGTACGCAAATCCTTGATGCGCGAGTCGTCGAGCACATAGGAGCGAATCTGATGACCCCAGCCGATATCGGACTTGGTGTCTTCCAGCGCCTGGGAGGCCGCGTTGCGCTTCTGCATTTCCTGCTCGTACAACCGGGCCCGCAGCATTTTCATGGCGGTGTCCTTGTTGGCGTGCTGGGAACGCTCGTTCTGGCAGGCCACCACCGTGTTGGTTGGTACGTGGGTGATACGTACCGCCGAGTCGGTGGTGTTGACGTGCTGACCACCGGCACCGGAGGACCGGTAGGTGTCGATGCGCAGGTCCGCCGGATTGATGTCGATCTCGACCCTGTCGTCGATCTCGGGCGAGACGAACACTGCCGAGAATGAGGTATGGCGGCGGGCGCCAGAGTCGAACGGGCTCTTGCGCACCAGGCGGTGAACGCCGATCTCGGTGCGCAACCAACCAAAGGCGTACTCGCCTTTGATGTGTACGGTCGCGCCCTTGATACCGGCGACTTCGCCCTCGGACAGCTCGACGATCTCGGCGCTGAAACCGCGCTTGTCGGCCCAGCGCAGGTACATGCGCAACAGGATATTGGCCCAGTCCTGGGCCTCGGTACCGCCGGAGCCGGCCTGGATGTCGAGGTAGGCGTTGTTGGGGTCCATCTCGCCGCTGAACATGCGACGGAATTCCAGCCCTTCGAGGATGCCGCGCAGGCGGTCGAGTTCGGCGGCGACATCGTCCACGGCGCTCTGGTCGTCTTCTTCGACAGCCATGTCGAGCAGGTCGCGGGAATCGGCCAGGCCGCCCTCGAGGTCGTCGATGGTCTCGACGATCTGCGCCAGGGTGGCGCGCTCGCGGCCCAGGTTCTGGGCGTACTCAGGTTTGTTCCAGACGTTGGGGTCTTCGAGTTCGCGGTTTACTTCGACGAGACGATCATGCTTCTGATCGTAGTCAAAGATACCCCCGAATTGACTGGGTGCGCTCGGACAGGTCCTTGATGCTGTTGAGGATCGGGTTGATTTCCATAGGTAGGCAGCTCTCAATCGGACGATGCGAAAAGCCGGCGATTATAGCGCAGCAGGCAGACGCTGACAGCCCGTAAAGGACCATCGGCACAGCTTATGTCAAGTGATTGAACTGTCGGTAGCAACGGGACGAGGCGGCGACATGGCCGCCTCTTCGGCTCAGGCGGAAACGCCCCGCACCTGGCTTTCCAGCTCGGCCTTCAACTGATCGTCCAGCTTCAGCTGTCGAGCCAGTTCATCCAGATAGGCGCGTTCCATGTACTGCTCCTCGTCCACCATCAATACGCTGGCGAGGTACATCTCCGACGCCATTTCAGGCGTGGTGGCGGCGGCGGCAACTTCCACAGGATCCAGTGGCTTGTTCAGCTCGGCTTCCAGCCAGCGCTGCAGCTCCGGATCGTCGGTGAGTTGGGCAAGTTCGCCCTCGATCATCTTGCGCTCCTGATCGTCGACGTGACCATCAGCCTTGGCAGCGGCGACCAGCGCCTTGAGAATCCCGCGGCTGTGCTCCTCGACCTGCGCAGGTGGAAGGCGATCGACCGTCTTCGGTTCAGCCTGAGTAGCACCCGCCTGCGCCGCTCCGCCCTGCTGGGCTTGTTTCGCCTGCCAGTTGCCGTAGGCCTTGTAGGCCAGCATGCCGAGCGCGGCCAGACCACCATAAGTGACGGCCTTACCGCCGAGTCGGCGCCCGCTCCTGCTACCTAGCAACATGCCAAGCGCGCCGGTTGCCAGCGCTCCTTTTCCGGCGCCACCCACTCCGCCGAGTATGCTGCCGAGCGGGCCTCCGGCGCCGGAGAGCATGTCACCAAGCGAACCCGTGCCTTTGGCGGCAGGTGAACGGGAGGCCGATCCCTGTTGCTTCTGTAGAAGATCCTGGCCGGATTTGAGTAGCTGATCGAGCAAACCACTGGTTTTCATGTAGGTACCTGCAACGAGTCTGTGTGGGGATCAATTGAGCGAATCGGGAAGCTTGCGGATGGGCGTGTCGCGGTGCGCCGCGCGCACGTACTGAGCGGGCCAGGGCACGGAGTTGTCGCGCAGATCCTCGGCGGCATGCAATGGCCAGTAGGGATCACGCAGCAGCTCGCGGGCCAGTAGAATCAGATCCGCCTGCCCTGTGCGCAGGATGTGCTCGGCCTGCACCGCTTCGGTGATCATGCCGACCGTGCCCGTCGCGATGCCTGCTCCGCGACGCACCTGCTCGGCAAATTGAGTCTGGTAACCGGGACCGACTGGAATCTCGGCATTTGCCGCTGTTCCGCCCGAGGAGACGTCGATCAGGTCGACGCCGAGGGCTTTCAGCCGGCGCGCCAGCTCGACCGTCTCTTCGGCATTCCAGCCGTCCTGAACCCAGTCGGTGGCGGACAAACGGACGAACAACGGTAGCTCTTCAGGCCAAACGGCCCGCACCGCC
The DNA here is from genome assembly GCF_024448895.1 of Stutzerimonas stutzeri. GTDB lineage: Bacteria > Pseudomonadota > Gammaproteobacteria > Pseudomonadales > Pseudomonadaceae > Stutzerimonas > Stutzerimonas stutzeri_Q. The sequence goes on along the minus strand of NZ_JAMOIC010000021.1, from coordinate 17,906 downwards.
TCGGTCACTTCCAGCAATAACCGAACTCGGTTGTCGAAGGAGCCGCCATAGGCGTCCTGACGCTGATTTGAAAGCGGCGACAAGAACTGGTGCAGCAGGTAGCCGTGCGCGGCATGCACCTCGGCAATCTTGAAGCCCGCCGCCAGTGATCGCTCGGCGGCACGAACGAATGCCTGGATGATGTCCTTTATGCCGGTTTCATCCAGCGCGGTGGGCACTGCATGCTCAGGATCGAAAGCGATGGTCGAAGGACCAACCGGCGTCCAGCCACCCGCCGCGATAGGTACGCTGCCGTGCCGGCCGAGCCAGGGCTGCCAGGTGCTGCCTTTACGGCCAGCATGGGCCAACTGGATGCCTGCGACAGATCCTTGAGATTCGATGAACCGCGTGATGCGTCGCAGGGGCTCGACATGCTCGTCGGTCCAGATACCCAGATCCTCCGGCGAGATGCGCCCATCGGCCGTAACAGCAGTAGCTTCGATGATGACCAGCCCTGCCCCGCCGACGGCGCGGCTGCCCAGGTGAACAAGATGCCAGTCGTTGGCCATTCCGCCCTGGGCCGAGTACTGGCACATCGGGGAGACCGCGATACGGTTCGGCAAGGTCAGCTGGCGCAGGGTGAGCGGCTGGAAGAGCTGTGTCATGAAAACCTCGACTGCAATGGATGCATTTTTGGACACCCTTGAGTACAGACTGTTTCGACAACTTTGCCTGGTCAGGCCGCGTTTACGGGCGAATCGGTGACCAGTTGTTGCAGCGCAACGGAGTCAGTGAACAGCTTCACCGATATGTCGGTAGCTGAGAGTCCCCGCCCCTCACCCCAGCCCTCTCCCGGAGGGAGAGGGGGCTTGCTCCGTGCATCTGCCTTAACTGCGCTGATATACCGAACGAATGGAATGCCCTTGCACCGCTTCGTTGATCAGCGAGGCACGGCTTAAGTCCGCTAGCCTTCCACCTAACCAACTCATGCAGCCGACTACCTGAATACCTCCGGACGACCGAGCCACACTCGATCCAGTCCCCTCTCCCTCAGGGTTAGGGTGAGGGGGATACCGTCAAACCCGATAGAGGCATCACTCTTTCACTGCACCTGAACACTAGGCCGCCTCCACCCATACAGGCACACCATTAAGCGCTGCGTTCCCGGACAAAGCGTCCAACGCACGCTCATCAGTCAGGTCGTTCGCACTCGCACCTGGCTGTCGATTGGCGATTTCCAGCTGCACGCCTGGCCGTCCGTGCCCCCAACCGTGCGGCAGGCTCACCACGCCGCGCATCATCTCGTCGCTTACGGCCACCTCGACCTCGATCATCCCGACCCGCGAACGCACCCGCACACGCTGTCCGTCGAGCAGTCCCAGGCGATCCAGATCGGCGGAATTCATCAGCAGCTGATGGCGCGGCTTGCCCTTCACCAGGCGATGGTAGTTGTGCATCCAGGAATTATTGCTGCGCACATGCCGACGACCGATCAACACCAATTGGTCGGCCTGTACCGCAGCCGCTGCGGCAAAGCGCGCCACGTCGCCAACGAACAATGACGGGGCGGCCTGGACCCGCTGATTCGCCGTTTTCAAACGCCCCGCCAGGTTCGGTTTGAGCGCACCGAGGTCAAGCCCGTGGGGATAGTCGCGCAGCCTGTCGACACTCAAGGTCAGCTCGCTCTTGTCACCGTAAGGTCCCGCCCGCAGGCTGCGATCAATCATCTGATCGGGCGCCATGGTGGGCTTGAGCTCAGCCCCGGTGCGCGCCGCAAATGCGCGGGCGAGACCCACAAAGATCTCCCAGTCATGCAGCGCACCCGCCGGCTTGTCGAGCACCGCCTCGTTGAAGCGAGTCACGTTGCGTACCGCAAAGACGTTGAAGGTGGTGTCGTAGTGGTCATGCTCCAGAGGAGCCGTGGGCGGCAGGATCAGGTCGGCGTAACGGGTGGTTTCATTGATGTAGAAATCGACGCTGAGCATGAACTCCAGCCCATCCAATGCCTGCTCAAGTTGACGGCCGTTGGGCGTGGACAACGCCGGATTGCCCGCCACCGTGACCAATGCGCGTATCTGCCCCTCTCCCTCGGTCAGCATTTCCTCAGCCAGTGCCGATACCGGCAGCTCCCCACCATATTCCGGCAAGCCCGAAACACGACTCTGCCAGCGGTTGAAATGCCCGCCTGATGTATTGGCCACCAGATCGACGGCCGGCTCGGTACAGAGAGCGCCGCCCGCGCGATCCAGATTGCCAGTGACCAGATTGATCGATTGCACCAGCCACTGGCACAGCGTGCCAAAGGCCTGCGTCGATACCCCCATGCGTCCGTAGCAAACAGCGCTGTCCGCGGCAGCGAAGTCGCGTGCCAGCTGTCGAATCTGTTCGGCCGGCACGCCGCAGCGCGGGCCCATGGATTCCGCCGAGAACGGCGCCACAGCCGCGCGGAGTTCTTCCAGGCCGTCGATTGGCAGGTGGCTGGTGCGGGTCAGCTCCTCGTCGAACAAGGTATTGAGCAAGCCAAAGAGCAGCGCAGCATCTTCACCAGGGCGCACGAACAGATGCTGGTCGGCGATCGCCGCCGTTTCGCTGCGCCGCGGGTCGACCACCACCAGCTTGCCGCCACGCGCCTGCATAGCCTTGAGGCGCTTTTCCACGTCAGGGACGGTCATGATGCTGCCGTTGGAGGCCAGCGGATTGCCGCCAAGGATCAGCATGAAATCAGTATGGTCGATGTCTGGAATCGGAATCAGCAGGCCGTGGCCGTACATCATCAGGCTGGTCAAATGATGCGGGAGTTGGTCGACCGAGGTGGCGGAGAATCGATTGCGGGTTTTCAGCTGACCGAGGAAATAGTTGCTGTGGGTCATCAGCCCGTAGTTGTGCACGCTGGGGTTTCCCTGGTAGACCGCCACGGCGTTATTGCCATGCCGCTCGCGGATCTCGGCCAGGCGCTCGGCGACCAGCGCAAACGCCTCGTCCCATTCGATCGCCTGCCACTCGTTGCCGACACGACGCATGGGGTGGCGCAGGCGGTCCGGGTCGTTCTGGATGTCCTGCAACGCCACGGCCTTGGGGCAGATGTGGCCGCGGCTGAAGCTGTCCTGAGCGTCGCCCCTGATGGACAGAATCTCCTGATCACGGGTTTCGATGGTCAGGCCACAAATGGCCTCGCACAGGTGGCACGCACGGTGATGCCGGGTCGTTTCGCTCATCGCAGGCTCCGAGGGATTGTTCTTGTAATCCAATCACTCTAGGCGCCCGCCGGGCCGGCAACAATCAATCGCGTAGCGGCAAATATCCTCTGATTCAGAGGACCGATCTTGCGAGGGCAATGCCTTGCCATACAGGCCGTCAGGCTGAAAGTCGCCCCGCTCTTTTTGGCTATGCCTAAATCCAGGCGATCAACGCGCCGCGATATGCGCTACCAGCAACTGTACGCTTTCCCGGCCGCGAAACTCGTTCACGTCAAGCTTGTAGGCCAGATCGGCCCAGCGCACGTTGGGATTGGGCCAGAGTTCGCGATCAATGTTGAAGGCGATCCCGTCAAGGGTCAGCGAACCGCATTCACTCTTGAGCACCATCTTGAGATGTTTTTCGCCCACCAGTCGTTGCTGCACCAGCTGGAACACGCCGTGGAAGACCGGCTCGGGGAAATGCTGCCCCCAAGGACCGGCATTGCGTAGCGCCTTGGCCAGTTCCAGATGGAACTCCTCGATGCTCAACTGACCATCGGTGAGCAGGCGCCCGGTCAGGTCGTCCTCGCACAGCTGGCGGCGTACTTCGGCATCGAAGGCAGTCGCAAAGGTGCCGAAGTTGCTTTCCGGTAGCGACAGGCCAGCTGCCATCGCATGGCCCCCAAACTTGCTGATCAAGCCGGGATGGCGCGCCGCGACGGCGTCTAATGCATCGCGAATGTGAAAACCTGGCACCGAACGCGCCGACCCCTTGAGCATCCCATCGCCCGCATCGGCGAAGGCGATGGTGGGACGGTGGTAACGCTCCTTGAGGCGCGACGCGAGGATGCCGATCACGCCTTGGTGCCAGTCCGGCTCGAACAAGCACAGGCCGAACGGCATGTCTTCAAGCGGAAGATCCTTGAGCTGAGCCAGTGCCTCGCGCTGCATGCCCTGTTCGATGCCCTTTCGGTCTTGGTTGAGCTGATCGAGCTGAACGGCCATGTCCCGCGCGAGCGCCTCGTCTTCACAGAGCAGGCACTCAATACCCAGCGCCATGTCATCGAGGCGCCCCGCCGCGTTCAGTCGCGGGCCAAGAATGAAACCGAGGTCCGTTGAGGTGATGCGACTGTGATCGCGCCCGGCAACTTCCAGAATGGCACGCAACCCAGGCCGCGCCCTGCCGGCGCGGATACGAGCCAGCCCCTGATGCACGAGGATTCGGTTGTTCGCATCAAGCGGCACTACGTCGGCGACACTGCCCAGCGCGACCAGATCCAGCAGCTCAGCCAGATTCGGCTCCGACCAGCCATTGCGAGTGAACCAACCCGACTCACGCAATGCCGCGCGCAGGGCCAGCAGTACGTAAAAGATCACCCCGACGCCGGCGATGCATTTGCTCGGAAAGGCGCACTCGGGCTGGTTGGGATTGACGATGGCGTCCGCGTCCGGCAGCAGCGGACCTGGCAGATGGTGATCGGTCACCAGGACCTTGAGCCCTGCGGCCTTGGCCGTCGCTACGCCGTCCACGCTGGAAATGCCGTTGTCGACCGTAACCAGCAGATCAGGCTGACGTTCGAGCGCTACGGCGACGATTTCAGGCGTCAGCCCATAGCCATATTCGAATCGGTTAGGGACCAGGTAATCCACATGCGCGGCGCCCAGTTGACGCAGGCCCAGCACTCCGACGGTGCTGGCCGTGGCGCCATCGGCATCGAAGTCACCAACGATGAGAATGCGCTGCCGCTTCTCCAGCGCTTCGACCAGCAACGCCACGGCTGCATCCATCCCACTGAGCTGGCCATAAGGAATCAGCCGCGCCAGCCCCTTGTCCAGTTCACTGATCGACTGCACACCACGCGACGCGTACAGGCGCGTCAGCAACGGCGGCAGGTCGCCCAGATCGGGAAGCCTTTCGGGGAGCGGGCGAGGTTCGATGCGCATCTATTGATTATCCGGCGTGCAGCGTGAAGTGGGTCAGAGCGATGTAGCGGCGCGTGCGGCCTGGTCGTAGAGGCCGGACATGGCGCGCAGCAGCCCTGCAAGACGGTGAATATCGTCCGGGTCGATGTTCAGGTTTTCGAAGGAGGCGATCAGGCATTCACGTCGGATGTCGGCGTACTCCCGGCACAGCGCGCCGCCCTTTTCAGTGGGCCGATAGAACATTTCCTTGCCCTGTTTCTCGCCTTCCACCAGACCGAGCTTGCCGAGTTTCTTCAAAGCGTAAGTCACGGTGTGAGTGTCTTCGATATTGAGCAGCAGGCAGATATCCGCTTGTCGCTTGGCACGGCCGCGGCTCGCCAGATTGTGCAGCACCATGACGTCCAGCGCGTTCATTTCAACGGCACCAGAGGCTTTCATGCAGCGCTCCATCCAGCGCATCAGCGCGGCGCTGGCAACGATGATGCCGTACTCGAGCTCGGAGAGTTCCTGCGATTGTTCGGCGAGATGCGCCGACGCAACGATGGACGATCGCAACGGGCGAGGGGATTTAGCGTCAACCATCTTGTGGACCATGACCTGAGGGGCGAAACGTGATTTCGCCCGATGAATCGGGTCGGCAAGCATACAGCAATGAGCTTGGAGCGACCGCTGCGAAGGCTGACAATAAATTTTTATTGATAAATCATCGATAATTTATCATCGTAATGTCACTCACCTGCCGGCACGCCGGTCGGGCCAGCAGTTCAGCGAGGAATGGTATGAAACGTCTACTTCTCAACTGCGACATCGGCGAGAGCTTCGGGGCCTGGACCATGGGCCTGGATGCCGAAGTCATGCCCTTCATTGATTGCGCCAACGTGGCGTGTGGTTTCCACGCCTCTGACCCACAGATCATGCGACGCACCGTCGCGCTGGCAACGCAGCATGACGTGAAGATCGGCGCCCATCCGGCCTACCCAGATCTGGTCGGCTTCGGCCGCCGCTCCATGGCGTGCACGCCGGACGAAGTGGAGAACATGCTGCTTTATCAGATTGGCGCGCTGGATGGCATCTGTCGCGCCGAGGGCACTCAGGTCCGCTACGTCAAGCCGCACGGGGCCCTTTACAACGACATGATGCGCAAACCCGAACTGCTCCGAGCTGTGATGCGCGCGGTTATCGCCTATTCCCCGTCGCTCCCCCTGATGCTGATGTCGACCCGCGACAACAGCGCTGCGCAAGCGCTGGCGGACGAACTGGGTGTGATGCTGTGGTTCGAAGTGTTCGCTGATCGTGCCTATGACGCGGCCGGCATGCTGGTTTCCAGAGCCCTGCCCGGGGCGGTACACCACGATCCCGAAACGGTCGCAGCCCAGGCGCTATGCCTGGCCAAAGGCGAAGCGCTGACCGCCAGCGACGGCAGCCCTCTGGTACTGCGGGCCGATACGCTTTGCGTTCACGGTGACAACGCCGGTTCGGTCGCCGCCGTGCAGCGCATCCGCCAGGCGCTCGAGAAGCTGGCGGCATGAAGGCCCGTATCGAAGTCGTCGGCATCGACTGCCTGATGCTGCGCCTGTTCGACGAAATCGACGAAGCTCACATGCCCTGGCTACTGGCCGCTGCACGGCGCCTGCGCGAAAGTTTCGGCGCCGCCCTGATCGATCTAGTGCCGTCCTACACCACCCTTTTAATTCATTACGACCTGGCACAACTGGACGACGACCAGGCGCGTCGTCGGGTAGCGAATGCGCTGCATGACCTGCAGCCGGATGCGGGGGCTCAGGCGCGCGAGCTGGACATCCCGGTCTGGTACGACCCAAGCGTCGGTCCGGAACTCGAAGCATTGGGGCAGCGCAGCGGGCTCGGCGTTTCCGGCGTGATCGAGCGTCATAGCGCCCGGACCTATCAGGTTTTTGCGCTGGGCTTCGCGCCGGGTTTCGCCTTCATGGGGCTGGTCGACGAATCCCTCGCCAGCCCGCGCCTGCAAACGCCACGCAAGCAGGTTCCGGCTGGCAGTTTGGGTATCGCTGATCGTCAGACCGCTATCTATCCGCTGGTATCACCCGGGGGCTGGAATCTCATCGGCCGCAGCCCGACGCGGCTGTTCGACCGGGAGCTGGACGGCTACAGCATCTGGCAACCCGGTGACCGCGTGCGTTTCCAGCCCATCGAACGCGCCGAGTTCGTTCGGCTTGGCGGAGACGACAGTCCTTTCGAGGTTACACCATGAGTCTGTTGATCGAGCGCAGCGGCGCCATGGCCAGCCTGCAGGACGGCGGTCGGTTCGGTGTCCGTCATCTCGGCGTGACCCAGGGCGGCGCGGCGGACTGGATTTCTCAGGCATGGGCCAACTGGTTGTTGGGCAATCCGCTGCACGCCGCAACCATCGAAATCACCTTGGGGAATTTCGCCCTGCTGGCCGAAGCTGACAGCTGCCTCGCGCTGTGCGGCGCGGACCTTGCGGCCACGCTGGATGGCCAACCGCTTGAACCGGGACGCAGCTTCAACATTCGCAAGGGTCAACGCCTGACCTTTGCCCAGCCGCGCCGAGGTGTGCGCGCCTATCTCGCCGCCCCGGGCGGCTTTGCTGCACCTTTGACTCTGGACAGTTGCGCGACGGTACGCCGCGAGGCGCTTGGCGGCCTGCACGGCGATGGCAAGCCGCTGGCCCAGGGTGATCGACTGCAGTGGAGCGGCGCGGCGCCCAGGCCACGTGACCTGGATGCCGATCTGATCACTCCGTTGTCATCGTCAGAACCGCTGCAGGTGGTGCTTGGCGCACAGATCGGCGACTTCAGCGGGCAAAGCCTGTTCGATGCATTCAATAGCGAATGGACGCTGGACCAGCGCGCCGATCGCATGGGCATCCGCCTGCTCGGTCCAGTGCTGCGCAGTTCACGACAGTCGATGATTTCCGAAGGCGTGCCATTAGGGGCGATTCAAGTGCCGCCGGATGGGCAGCCCATCGTCCTGCTCAACGACCGGCAAACCATCGGCGGTTATCCCCGGCTTGGCGCCCTGACGCCATTGGCAGTTGCTCGTCTGGCGCAAGGCATGCCGGGCACAGTCCTGCGGTTGAAGCCGATAGCCTTGGAAGCGGCCCAACGTCAGCAAAGCCGGCTGCTCGCCACTTGGCGATAACCCCATTCACCCCCGGAGCGAAGCCCATGAATACGAGCCCCCATCGCCATCTGCCTCCCTCCGAACTACGCCAGTTGATCCGCAGTGGTGAGCTGAACGGACCAACCGCAGGGCTGGCCAATGGCTTTGCCCAGGCGAACCTGATGATCGTTCGCCGGGACCTCGCTTACGACTTCCTGCTGTTCTGCCAGCGCAATCCCAAGCCCTGCCCTTTGCTCGACGTGACCGATCCAGGCTGCACCGAGCCGCTGCGCGCCGCGCCTGGAGCCGACATTCGCAGTGACTTTCCGAAATACCGGATCTATCGCCATGGAAACCTTGAGCAGGAAGTAAGCGATATCACGAGGTTCTGGGAAGACGACATGGTCGGCTTCCTGATCGGCTGCAGCTTCAGTTTCGAGGGCGCATTGCTGGCAAACGACGTTCCGGTGCGGCACATCGAGGACGGCCATAACGTGCCGATGTATCGAACCAACATCCCTTGCCAGAGCGCCGGCTCCCTGAGTGGCCCGATGGTGGTCAGCATGCGACCGATGCCGGCAGACAAGGTCGTGCGCGCGGTGCAAGTCACGTCTCGCTTTCCGGCGGTGCACGGCGCACCGGTGCACATTGGCGACCCGCGTCAAATCGGTATCCAGGAGCTGAACAAGCCTGATTTCGGTGAACCATCAATCCTCCGTGAGAACGAGATCCCGGTGTTCTGGGCCTGCGGAGTAACGCCGCAAGCGGTAGCGATGCAAGCCAAACCCGAACTGGTCATTACCCATTCCCCCGGCCACATGTTCATCACCGACATCCGTGACGAACAAATGGGGGTGCTCTGACCATTCATATCGATCTCGCGGCACCTCATAACAAAAATTACATCGAGAGTCCGGCTCGCACCCGGCTGCATTCCCTACCTGCCCCAACATCAAGAAAAAAGGTATCCCGATGCACTCCACCCCCAGTGCTACTCCAGCGTCACAACGCAACGTCCTGCGCGGCGCCATCTTCATCATGGCGACGTCGTCGATCGGCCCGGCTTTTCTGACCCAGACATCTCTGTTTACCGAGAAGTACCTGGCGAGCTTCGCTTTCGCCATCGTCATATCGCTACTAATCGACATCGGCGCTCAGCTCAATATCTGGCGAGTCATTACCGTGGCAAACCTGCGCGGCCAGGATGTGGCAAACCGGGTGATTCCCGGCATGGGCCACCTGATCTCCGCGTTCATCGTCCTCGGCGGCATTGCCTTCAATATCGGCAATATCGGTGGCGCCGGCCTGGCAATGAACGTGATTTTCGGAGTGCCTCCGGTGATCGGCTCGTTGATCGCCGCCGTGCTGATCATCGGCATCTTCTTGCTGCGCAACGCCAAGGGCGTGATGGACTCGGTAATGCAAGTCCTTGGCCTGGTGATGCTGTGCATGATCGGCTACGCCATGCTGCAATCCAGCCCACCGCTGATGGAGGCGGTCAGCCGCAGCTTCAATCCGGACGATCCACTGATTCTGCTGCTCCCGATCGTGACGCTGGTCGGCGGAACGGTAGGCGGCTACATCTCCTTTTCCGGCGGGCATCGACTGGTCGAAGCGGGGATCACCGGCGTACAGAATGTTGGCGTGGTAACACGCGCAGCGGTGATCGGTATTGCCACCACTGGCGTGGTGCGCATCTGCCTTTTCCTCGCCGCGCTCGGGGTCGTCAGCCAAGGCTTGAGCCTGGACCCAGCCAATCCGGCAGCGTCGGTGTTCTCGCACTCCATGGGCAATATCGGCTACAAGATGTTCGGCATCGTGTTGCTGGCCGCTTCGGTGTCTTCAGTGATCGGCGCTGCCTACACCAGCGTGAGCTTCATGTATTCACTGCATGAAAGCATCCAGCGCCACAATCAGCGGGTGGTCATCGCTTTCATCGCCTGCTCGACGCTGATCTACAGTCTGGTGGGGCAACCGGTAAAGGTGCTGGTCGTGGCCGGAACGCTCAACGCGCTGGTACTGCCGCTTGCGCTGGCCTGCATTCTCTGGGCGGCCAAGAAGCCGAGCATCGTCGGTAATGAGTACCGTCACCCGACCTGGATGCTGGTGTTCGGCCTGTTGGCCATGGTGGCCACAGCGGTGGGCGTGGTGATGTCGTTCAACGCGTTCGTACAGTTCTGGCAGTCCTGACACAAACAGCGGAGGGCCTTGGCGCCCTCCTTTACCATCGCTGAGCGCTTAGCCGCGCTCGCCGATCAGCCACTCCAGTGGCACTTCGTGCTGACCGCGCTCGTCGGTGATGAACAGTGCGCCCTCGCTGACCATCACGCTCCAGTTGATCGAGCGCGGCAAGTCTCGAGCCACGGTCTCCAGCGCTTCCTGCCCAACGCCGACAACATTGATCTTCTTGAGACTGCGCACGCTGTCGAGCACCTTCGTCTGCCAGACGCGAAGGTTGCCGTAGGCCACCAGACTGAAACGCTCGGCACGGCGCGAACACCAGGTAATCCGCTCAGCATCCGGCTGGCCCACTTCGATCCAGTGCAGCACACGATCGTCCAGACTCTTCTCCCACAACGCCGGCTCATCGACGTCCGACAGACCGCGGCCAAATGCCAACTGCTCGCCATACCAGAGTATGTAGGCGATCAGCCGCGCGACCATCCGTTCTTCAGTCTCGGATGGATGACGGGCCACGGTGAAGCGCAGATCCTGATAAACATGACGATCGAGATCGGTGAGATTGATTTCAACCTTATAGGGCGTGGCTTGGAGGGCCATGACGGCTCCCGTTGGAAAATGGGTGGGCAGTTTACCCCATCGGTAATGGCAAACAGGCCTCGTTACCGTTTCTCGCAGAAACCGACGAGCGAGCTTTGACAATCATTCTCATTATATTTAGCATCTGTTTCATTCGCAGACCCAACGGGTAGTTTTCTAATGTACGTGTGCCTCTGCCAAGGTGTGACCGACGGCCAGATTCGTGATGCCATTTACGAAGGTTGCTGCAGCTATCGCGAAGTTCGCGAGACTACAGGCGTGGCCACCCAGTGCGGAAAATGCGCCTGCGTAGCCAAGCAGGTTGTTCGCGAGACCTTGAGCGATCTACAAGGCGCCAATGCCGCCCTCGCTTACCCAGCGGGTTTCGCGCCAGCCTGATAAATAGTTTTGCGAAAGCCGGGCACTTGCCCGGCTTTTTTCTGCCCGCAAATCAAGGCCTTGCCGGCAAGTCGCGGAACAGACTTATTCTTATTCCGGTTTACCCTTTTATATTCAAGGACTTAGGTTTGACAGAGACCTAAGTCGTGGCCAGACTGCGCCCATTACGAACTCGATTCGACGCAGGGCAATGACATGAAAGGCGACAAGCTAGTTATTCAGCATCTCAACAAGATCCTTGGCAATGAACTGGTCGCCATCAACCAGTACTTCTTGCATGCGCGCATGTACGAAGATTGGGGTCTCGGCAAGCTTGGCAAGCACGAGTACAAAGAATCCATCGATGAGATGAAGCATGCGGACAAGTTGATCAAGCGCATCCTCTTTCTCGAAGGTCTGCCCAATCTGCAGGACCTCGGCAAGCTGCTGATTGGCGAGAATACGCGCGAAATGCTCGATTGCGATCTGAAGCTGGAACAGGGCGGCATGCAGGACCTGAAAGTTGCGATTGCCTACTGTGAAAGCATTGGCGACTACGGTACGCGTGAAATGCTCGAAGAGATTCTTGAGTCCGAAGAAGAACACATCGACTGGCTGGAGACCCAGCTGAGCCTGATCGATAAGGTCGGGATGGAGAATTATCTGCAATCGCAGATGGATGAATAAGGATTGATGCTAAAAACGGGAGCCTAGGCTCCCTTTTTTTGTGCTGTAAAACACTACGGCCAAACCCAACTACTCACTGGCGATATAGATCGCCAAATAGCTAAGGCTTTTCAGGGTACGCCCAACGGCAAGGCCGTTCAGCGGGCATCCAAAACAAAAACACCCTGCGAAAGCAAGCCTTTCGCAGGGTGTCGGCGACCATCTTAATCAACCCGCACCAGCGGGCTTTCAGATCAACGCAATCAGGCGCCGGCTTTCTGCACGGCCTGCTTGATCAGCGGTTGCAACTCACCTTTCTCGAACATCTCGAGAATGATGTCGCTGCCGCCTACCAGTTCACCATCAACCCAGAGCTGGGGGAACGTCGGCCAGTTGGCATACTTGGGCAGGTTGGTACGGATTTCAGGATTCTGCAGGATGTCGACATAGGCGAATTTTTCGCCGCAGCCCATGATCGCCTGGGTAGCGCGGGCCGAAAAGCCGCACTGCGGAGCATTGGGCGAGCCTTTCATATAAAGCAGCACCGGATTCTTTTCGATCTGCTCTTTGATGGTTTCGATGATATCCATGGGGCACCTCGGCTAGTCTCGGTTGCGGCGCATTGTACAGGAACACCGCTTTAAAAGCCGAGTCGAGGACTCGGCTTTTATATTCCGACACTGAGCGCTGCCCCTCTGTAGCGCCGATTTATGGCACGCCGAGGCCGATTTGCGCCGGCCAAGACTTTCTGGATAAGATCGCGCCTTTCCCGTTTCGTCGCTCTATATGCGACCCCTGTCGCAGGCCCCTCTTTTCCTGTCGAAAACCCCCGGCCTCGACTGCGGCAATAAAGGTAGTTGATATGAGCGCAAGGCACTTTCTCTCACTGATGGATTGCACGCCCCAGGAGCTAATCAGCCTGGTCCGTCGCGGCATCGAGCTGAAGGATCTGCGCGAGCGCGGCATTCTGTTCGAGCCGCTGAAAAACCGTGTTCTGGGGATGATCTTCGAAAAGGCCTCGACCCGGACTCGCCTGTCATTCGAGGCAGGAATGATCCAGCTCGGCGGCCAGGCAATCTTTCTTTCTCCCCGCGATACGCAACTGGGGCGCGGTGAGCCGATCAGCGATTCGGCCATCGTCATGTCGAGCATGCTCGATGCAATCATGATCCGCACCTTCGCTCATTCGACGCTGACCGAGTTTGCGGCGAACTCTGCGGTTCCGGTAATCAACGGCCTGTCAGACGATCTCCACCCCTGCCAGCTCATGGCGGACATGCAAACCTTCCATGAGCTACGCGGCAACATTGCAGGCAAGACCGTGGCCTGGGTCGGTGACGGCAACAATATGTGCAACTCTTACATGGAAGCTGCGCTTCAGTTCGATTTCCAGCTGCGAATTGCCTGCCCTGAAGGGTACGAGCCTAAGGGCCAGCTGTTGGCGCAGGCCGGCGACCGGGTGCAGGTCTTCCGGGATCCGCGAGAGGCCGTGAGCGGTGCTCATCTGGTCAGCACCGATGTATGGGCCTCGATGGGTCAGGAAGACGAAGTAGCGGCGCGTATCGCCACCTTCCGTCCTTACCAGGTCGATCGCGCTCTACTCGACGCTGCCGCAGAAGACGTGCTGTTCATGCACTGCCTGCCCGCACACCGCGGTGAAGAAATCAGCCACGACCTGCTCGACGACAAGCGTTCGGTCGCCTGGCAGCAAGCAGAGAATCGTCTGCATGTACAAAAGGCGTTGCTCGAGTTTCTGGTCGAGCCGGCCTACCACCACGCATGAGCCACGAAGCCCTGCTGCACCTGCGCAATCTCGACTGCGGTTACAGCGGTCAGAGCGTGGTGCAGCACCTCAATCTTCACCTCAACCGCGGCGACATCGGTTGCCTGCTCGGCCCGTCCGGCTGTGGCAAAACTACGACGCTGCGTGCCATCGCGGGATTCGAACACGTCAACGAGGGCGAGATTCAGCTAGGCGACGCTGTGCTATCCCGGCCGGGTTTCACCCTTGCGCCTGAAAAGCGCCGAATCGGCATGGTGTTTCAGGACTACGCCCTGTTCCCGCACCTGACAGTTGCCGAAAACGTCGCCTTCGGCATCCGCAAGCAGCCAGAATGGAAGCGCATCGTGCGCGACATGCTCGAACTCGTGCACCTGGCGCCTTTGAGTCAGCGTTACCCGCACGAGCTATCAGGCGGTCAGCAACAGCGCGTCGCACTGGCTCGGGCGCTCGCACCTGAACCGGAACTGTTATTGCTGGACGAGCCCTTCTCGAACCTTGATGGGGACTTGCGGCGACGCCTTAGCCACGAAGTGCGCGAGATCCTGAAGTCGCGTGGCACCAGTGCCATCCTGGTCACTCACGATCAGGAAGAAGCGTTCGCTGTCAGCGACCAGGTTGGGGTGTTCAAGGACGGCCGGCTGGAGCAATGGGATACGCCTTACAACCTCTACCACGAACCCCTCACGCCGTTCGTGGCGAGCTTCATCGGTCAGGGCTATTTCATCCGCGGGCAACTGATCGACCCGGAAACGGTGCAGACCGAACTTGGCGTCATTCGCGGCAACCGCGCCTATACCATGCCGGCTGGCAGCTCAGTGGATGTCCTGCTGCGCCCGGACGACATCATTTATTCGCCCCAAAGCGCGCTCAAGGCGCTGATAGTCGGCAAGACCTTTCTCGGCGCCTCAACCCTGTATCGACTGCAATTACCCACGGGCAATCAGCTCGAGGGCATCTTCCCCAGCCATGCAGACTATCCGACGGGCCAGGAAGTGGGCATCGGCATCGCTGCTGATCATCTGGTGGTGTTCCCCGCGCAGGGCAGCGTCGCGGCGCATGAGAAATTGCCCAGTGCAGGCGTGCGACGCTACAGCGGCGGCGTCTGATCCCCGGGCGGCACGGGCTAAGAGTTTTGCGCTGCCTCACCGCCTCGAGCCCGCAGACGACGCTCTCGGAAGAAAGAACTCAGCACATCGCTGCACGCTTCAGCCAATAGGCCGCCCTCAATCAGCACGCGGTGATTGAGGAAATCCTGGGCAAAGAACTCACCGCGACTGATCGCAACACCAGCCTTCGGCTCTGTAGCGCCATAAACTACACGCTGAATGCGAGAGTGGACGATTAGCCCCGCACACATGCTGCAGGGCTCGAGCGTCACGTAGAGCGTAATGCCCGGCAACCGGTAGTTCTCCAGCCTCGTTGCGGCATCGCGGATAGCCACCATCTCCGCATGCGCGCTGGGATCATGGCTCGAAATCGGGCAATTGAAGCCACGCCCGATGACCTTGCCATCCTGTACGACTACCGCCCCTACCGGCACCTCGCCAAGCAGTGCTCCCTGGGCAGCAAGCGCCAGCGCCTCACGCATGAAGAACTCATCATGAGAACGGTCGATGATCATCGGTCTTTTCATTTATCAGTCCAGCTGCCGCTTCTTCAAACAACTTCAATGGCCGCCATCAGGCCCGTTTCCATATGATCGATGACGTGGCAATGGAACATCCACACGCCGGGATTATCCGCGACCAGAGCAATTCGCGCAGTCTCGTTCTTGCCGAGCAGATAGGTATCAGTAAACCAGGGGTCGATCCGCTTGCGATTAGACGAGATCACCTTGAAGGTCATGCCGTGCAAGTGAATCGGATGCTGGTACTGGCTGAGATTGCGCAGTTCGAAAATGTAGTGACCATCTCGCTTGAGCGTGGCGATTGGCCGATCCGCACAGGTCTTGTCGTTGATGTCCCAGGCCTGCCCGTTGATTTGCCAGAATGTGAACACACCGCCCTGCCCCGTATCGGCAGATAGCGTGCCGGCCCATTCGAAATTGAAACGCAGCGTTTCGGCCTTCTGCAGGTCAGGTTCAGCGACAGGATTGGTGGGCAGGGGCGCCGGCCAGTCACCCTCGGTTTCGACAGAGGGTACCGAGGCGAGCGTCGCCAGACGCAACGGGCCGTTACGCAGGGATATTTTCTTGCCTGCAGCTGGGACCTTGAGAGCCAGATCGATGCGCATGCCGGGGCCGAGCCAATACTCCTTGCCAAGCGAACGCGGCGCGACCGGGTGGCCATCTATCGCGTAAATGCGCGCTTCGCCATCGGACAGATTCAGCCGATATGTAAGGGTGTTGGTCACATTGATGATGCGCAAGCGCACCACCTGACCTGCCGGCAGCTCCAGGGTCGGAGCATGGACGCCATTGACGGTCGACAGAACCCCCGGCGTGCCGCCTCGAGCAGCCTCACGCGGCACGCTAAAGTCGGTGAAGGCCCCCTGCTTGTCGACATGCCAGCTCTTGAGGCTCAGCGTGCGCTCGTGGCGAAAGCCGCTCGGCTCACGCTCCTCGATAATCAACGGTCCTACCAGGCCGCGCCCGAGCTGCTCGGCGCTGGTCGTGTGCGGGTGGTACCAGAAGCTGCCCGCATCGTGCACCTGGAAGAGGTAATCGAAAGACTCCCCTGGCATCACAGGCAACTGCGACACATAAGGCACGCCATCCATGTTCAACGGCAGACGTATGCCATGCCAATGAATGGTGGTGGGTTGCGGTAGATGATTGATGAAACGCACTCGGAGCCAGTCGCCTTGCCGGGCGCGTAGTTCGACCCCTGGCGCCTGACCACCGTAGCACCAGGCCGGTGTCCGGGCACCAGCCACCAGCTCGATGTCCGCAGGCGCTGCAATCAATTCATAGTCATGGGTGACGGGATCTGCGGGGCGACCCAGCCAATAGCGCGCGCCTCCACCGACGACGCCCAGCGCCACGAGCCCAGCCATGCCGGCCAACATCTTTCTACGGGTAAAAGTCATCTTGATCCCATCAAAAACTGCGCGAGCTAGCGCCAGATTGGAATAGCTCGCATTTGCGTCATGCTACATCGTCGCGCTCCGCCTCGCAGCCCTCAGGCTGATCAACACCCACCTCATTACCGCCTGCCGCGAACCCTTGCGTCTGATCAGGCGTCTATTACGACGACATCAATTCACATAGAGGAGGCGCCATGCATACCACCGCAGCCCACGCCAAAGGCGAAGTCAGCCGCGGAATCACCTGGCTCGCACGCAGCGGGTACGCCGCACGAGGGATCGTCTACGTCATTGTCGGCGCGTTCGCATTCATGGCAGGTATCGGCAGCGGCGAAACCGTGGGCACCAAAGGCGCGATCCAGCAATTGTTGAGTCAACCCTTCGGTACGGTCTTGCTCTGGATCATGGTTGTCGGCCTCCTGGCCTACGCAGCCTGGCGAATCACGCAAGCCATCACCGATCCGGAGGGGCACGGCACCGACGCGAAAGGCCTGGCAATTCGAGCCGGGCTAGTGGGTGGTGCGGTTACCTACAGCCTGCTGGCCTTATTCACCCTTGGTTTGCTCGGCACATCCATTGGTGAGTCAACAGGTGGCGGCAGTGGAGGCTCGAGTGGCGGTAGCGATTTTCTGTCCGGCCTACTCGGCTGGAAGTACTCGAACTATCTGGTCTATGCCGTAGCGCTGATACCACTTGGCGTAGGCATCGCTCATATCATCAAAGGGTGGAAGGCCAAGTTCGAAAAGTACTTCTATGCCTCTGAAGATGTCATGCGCTGGGTGCGCCCGGTATCTCGCGCGGGCCTGATAGCACGTGGCGTCGCATTCCTCATTGTGGCTGGAATGCTCTTCAGCGGCGGCACCCGGTATGAACCCACTGACCCACCAGGGCTGGAAGATGCGCTAAACGCACTCCAGAGCCTGCCGTTCGGTGCATTCTGGTTGTCGGTGGTGGGCCTCGGACTGGTCGCGTTCGCCCTGTACAGCATCTCCGAAGCCATCTGGCGCCGCATCGATACAGCTGCCGTCATGAGTTAGTTAGCAGTCAAAAAAAGCCCCGGACCGACCGGGGCTTCGTTCTCTTTCACGACAACCGCTTGCAGATCATTCCCACTC
>NZ_JAMOIC010000020.1 GCF_024448895.1 Stutzerimonas stutzeri | reverse complement strand
ACACAGACCAATAAGCGACGCCGAATGCCCCATCAGGAGGGTGAGTGGAATCGTTGCGTAAGGGGTTGAGCCGCATGGATGCGGCGAAAGGCTTATAGGGCCATGGATGGCCCTTGTAAGCCGACCCCTGAAGCAGCGATGGAGCGAACGAACCCGGAGCGAAGCGCAGGGCCGTATGCAGGGGCACAGCGTTTTTGGTTACTTTTTCAGCGTTTGGAAAAAGTGACTCGCCCAGCAGGGCGAAACCAGCATTTCAGACCATGCCGAAAAGGGCAGCGGCACGAACCGAGCTCCCACAAATGCGTCACCCCGCCATCACCAGAACAGGTCATATCGGCAGCGTAGGGTGGGTTTCAGCCCACCGTGACGGAGTGGCTCCGTGCATGCGGTGGGCTAAAGCCCACCCTACGGGCTGAGCGCTGCGTCTCGAGCTGGTGGCAGGTCATATCAGCTCAATCCGTACCCCAAACCACCCCAATAACCGCCATCTGGCGCCCCAGCAAAAACCGCTGTCACAGAACCGCCATATCCCCCACCTACCGTCCGCTCCAGTTCCGGGATGGACCCGGTAAACAGCGTTCGGGGGATTGTTCATGAGCACATACCGCAGCGGCATTCGTCATGCAGGATTTCGCATCAGCCTGCTGGCGCTGGCCATCAGCGCCGGTTCGGCCTGGGCCGAGGAGCCGCTTGTCATGGAGCACGTCGAAGTGATCGGCCAGGCCGTCAGCATCGACGAAGCACTGAAGGAACAACGCAGCTCCGACAGCGTGAAAAGCGTGGTGCACGCCGACGGCATCGGCCAGCTTCCGGACGACAACGCCGCCGAAGCCCTACAGCGTATCCCCGGCCTGTCGGTCGAACGCGACCAGGGCGAAGGCCGCTTCGTCAGTGTGCGCGGCATCGCGCCGGATCTGAACAGCGTCACCATCAACGGCACCCTGGTGCCTTCACCGGAAAGTGGCCGTCGCGCCGTTGCGCTGGACGTGCTGCCTTCCGAGCTGGTGCAGTCACTGTCGGTGGTGAAGACGCTGACGCCGGACATTGACGCCAACTCCCTGGGCGGCACCATCGAGGTGGAGAGCCTGTCCGCCTTCGATCACGACGGCCTGTTCTACAGCCTCAGCACTGAAGGGAGCTACGACGAGAATGTCGGCGAGACCAGCCCAAAGTTCTCCGGCGCCTTCAGTAACCGCTTCAGTCTGGGTGACGGCGTGGACAACTTCGGTGTTGCCGCGGCGCTGAGCTGGCAGGAGCGCGACTTCGGTTCGGACAACGTCGAAACCGGCGGCGCCTGGGACTTCGAGGATGGCGCTCGACTTGGCGAGCTGGAGCAGCGTGACTACCAGATCACCCGTGAGCGCGCAGGGGTCGGTCTCAACTTCGATTACATGCCCGACGACGTCAGCAGCTACTACCTGCGCACGCTTTATAGCCGCTTCAAGGACACCGAGACCCGCAACGCGGCGGGTATCGAGTTCGAGGACGCGCAGCTGGCCGGCGAGCTCGGCGATGCGGAGGGCTGGCGCGAGGTGAAATCTCGCGAGGATACCCAGACCATCCAGTCCTACGTGTTTGGCGGCGAACGCATGATGGGGCTGTGGACCCTCAGTGGTCAGGCGGGTTACAGCGAGGCTCGCGAGCGCAACCCGGGTGGCATCTCCGGCGCGACCTTCGAAGGTGACTTCGGCGATGTCGGCTTTTCCAGCACGCGCAAGCCGCGGCTGACGGTCGATCCGTCCTTCTATGATCCGGCCAGCTTCGAGCTGGACGAGGTGGAGTGGGAGAAGACCGACGCGCGTGACAAAGAAAAGAACATCCGTCTGGATCTCGCCCGTGAATACGACATTGCAGGCTACGCCTCGCAGGCGAAGTTCGGCAGCAAGCTCAGCCGTCGCGACAAGAGCAACGAAGTCGATGTCTGGGCCTACGACGATTTCGATGACCTGACCCTGGCCGATTTCCAGGCTGGCAATGTTGACTACGCGCTCGGCCGCTTTGGCTCAGGCATCAGCGCCGGTGCCCTGGAAGGCCTGATTGGCGGGCTGGATGCCAGCGAGTTCTATGACGCAGAGCAGTCGCGCATCGGTGACTTCGACATGAGCGAGGACATCAACGCCGCCTACTTCATGAACACCCTGGACCTCGACAAGTGGCGCATCATCGCTGGACTGCGTTACGAGGGCACCGAGTTCAAGGCCAAAGGCACTGGGCTGCGCGACGATGAATTCGAGGCTGTTTCCAGCGATAACCGCTATGACCATTGGCTGCCGGGCTTGCACGCTCGCTACCAGCTGACGGACGACACCCTGCTGCGTGCGGCCTGGACCAACACCGTGGTGCGTCCAACCTTCGAGCAACTGGCGCCAGGGTTCGTTATCGACGGCGAGGATGCCGAGTTCGGCAACCCGGACCTCAAGCCGCTGGAGTCGATGAACTACGACCTCGGCATCGAGCATTACATGGGCCGCGCGGGCGCTGTGTCGGCCTATCTGTTCTACAAGGACATCGACAACTTCATCTACAACACCGATCTGGCGGGCAGCGGCCAGTGGACCGACTTCGACGAAGCGCTGAGTTTCGAGAACGGCAGCAGTGCCAAGCTCTACGGCGTAGAGCTGTCCTATTCGCAGAAGCTCGACTGGCTGCCGGCTCCCTGGAACGGTGTGTTGCTGGGCGCCAACGCCACCTTCAGTAAATCCGACGCGGACATCCAGGGCCAGGGCAGTAGCCGCAGTATCGACCTGCCGAACCACTCCGACACCGTCGGCAACCTGATGGTTGGCTGGGAAAATGACGTGTTCAACATGCGTCTGGCGGCCAACTACAAATCCGAATATCTGGCCGAGGTATCCGGTGTGGATGACGCCGCCTATGACCTCTATGCCGATGAGCAACTGTTCGTCGATTTCAAGGCCGGGTACTTCATCACGCCCAACCTGCAGTTGACGGTCGAGGCGCTCAACCTCACTGACGAGTCCTACTTCGTCTACACCGGGCGTAGCAACTACAACGCCCAGTACGAGGAATACGGTCCGACCTACAAGCTCGGCCTGACCCTGACGCACTTCTAACCGACCCCTTATTCATTTGCCGTCCCGCCATCGAACGACCTCCCGCTGGGTGGTGATGGCGGGCGGCTGCTGATTGGAAAAACCATGTACGTGACCTTGCATAAACCTTTGCTGCTGAGCCTTTGCATCGCGCTGGCAGCTTGCCAGTCCGGTGCGCGTGAGCCCGGTAAGCCTGTTTCGCCAAGCCTGACGCTGCCCGAAACCGCAATGCTGGACGCCGAAAGCGCTCAACTGATTGGTGACTCTGATTTCATGCCTGCAGCCTCTCAGCTGGTCGTTTGGCCGGATTCGCGAGGCCTGCAGATACTCGATGGCAATGGCGTTGTACTCAGCGCATTCGAGGGTCGTTTCGAGGCGCTCGATCACCGGGTCGGAAAGCGTGGACTGCTGGTCGCCACACTCGACCGCAAGCGCCAGCAGGCGATGCTGGTTGGATTGGACCGCCAGCATCGTTGGAGCCAGCCGCTCTTCATCCCGAAAACCAGCTTCGCCATCGAAGGGCTGTGCCTGTACCGCGATGCTGCGCAGAACGGTTTTGTCTTTCTGGTCGGCGAAGAAGGAATCGGC
Source organism: Stutzerimonas stutzeri (assembly GCF_024448895.1). Lineage (GTDB taxonomy): Bacteria > Pseudomonadota > Gammaproteobacteria > Pseudomonadales > Pseudomonadaceae > Stutzerimonas > Stutzerimonas stutzeri_Q. The sequence goes on along the minus strand of NZ_JAMOIC010000020.1, from coordinate 81,512 downwards.
GAGCAGTGGCTGGTTGCTACCACACAACGCCTGCTGGCCCAGCCCAAGCGCGTGCGTGGGCTGAGCCTGCCGCCGGAAAGCGGTCATTGCCAGGTGGACGATGGTGCTGGCGAGCTCATCGTCAATGAAGAAGCCGTCGGCCTCTGGAGCTACGCCGCCGATGCCGAAGCACCGCTGCTGCGTCATCCCGTAGATATGGTTCAGCCATTCGGGGGCATGGCCAAAGCCGCCGCCGGCATGGCGCTGGTGCCGGGTGGCTTGCTGGCTCTTGACCCCGAAGCGGGCGCTCTGCATCTGTATGGGCGCGATGGCGGCACCTGGCGTAGCCATGCAGTGCTGTCGCTGGAAGGCTTCGACGAGCCGGAACAGGTCAGTGCCAGGCCGACCGCTCACGGCCTCGAACTGCTGCTCATCGACGAGCGCGGCGTGAACGCGGCAAGTATCGACTGGCAACCAGATGTACCCGCCGCGACGCCGGTTATCCCGGTGATTCCGGCGCAGATTCAGACCGATCCGGTGCCACATCTCGGCGATGCGGCGGATGACCCGGCAATCTGGATCAACCCGACCGATCCGGCTCGCAGCCGGGTGCTGGGCACCGACAAGAAGGGGGGGCTGGGCGTTTACGACCTGTCCGGTAAGCAGCTGCAGTATCTGCCGGTCGGGCGGCTGAACAACGTGGACGTGCGGCCCGGCTTCGTCCTTGGCGGCAAGCGGATCGACCTTGCCGTGGCGAGCAATCGCAACCACAACAGCCTGCACCTTTTCGCCATTGATCCGCGCCACGGTGAGCTGACCGATATCGGTCAGATCCCCACGCCGCTCGGTGAAATCTACGGCCTGTGCATGTTCAAGGACGCCCAGGGCGATATTCATGCGATAGCCAACGACAAGGACGGCACTTTCCAGCAATACCGCCTCGATGGTTCAAGCGGCTCGCCGCGCGGCGAGCTGGTGCGGCAGTTCAAGGTCGCCAGCCAGCCCGAAGGGTGCGTTGCAGACGACCGTAATCAGCGGTTGTTCGTGGGCGAGGAAGACGCGGCGGTCTGGACGCTGGATTTGAAAGGCGATGCGTCCGCGGCCCTGGGAAAAGTCATCGACGTTGGCGGCCCGCTGCATGACGACGTCGAGGGTCTTGCGCTGTACCAGGGTGAAAACGCTGACTACCTGGTGATCTCCAGTCAAGGCAACGACAGCTATCTGGTGCTCGACGCCCAGGCGCCCTATGCCGTGCGCGGCGCTTTTCGGGTTGGCTTGAACGCCGAACTCGGCATCGACGGCGCTTCGGAAACCGACGGTCTTGAAGTGACCTCGGCCAATTTGGGTGGAGTCTGGAGCCGCGGGATGCTGGTGGTTCAGGACGGCCGCAAGCGCATGCCCGAGGGCGCGCAGAACTACAAGTACGTGCCCTGGACTGCGGTTGCCGAGGCGTTGGGCCTGGACTGATTGCGGCTTAACCACAGGGTTACGCAGTGCTGTCATCGAGCGTAACCCCCCAGCACATTCAATGAGCGCCGTCATATAGGGCGGCCGGAGGAACACCGATGCAAAGTGAACACATGTCGGTCTGGGGCTTGGTCACCGAGGCCAGCCTGGTCGTACAACTGGTAATGGTCACGCTGGTGCTGGCTTCCGTTGCCAGCTGGTACCTGATCATCCAGCGCGGCACCGCGCTGCGCCGTAGTGAACGTTTGCTGAAAGACTTTCTGCAGCGCTTTCGCAGCGGCGGCGAGCTGGCGCAGCTGTATCGCGAAGGTGACGCGCAGACACTTCCTCGCGAGGCTGCGCTGCAGAGCATCTTTCTTGCCGGTTACCAGGCGTTCAGCCAGCTGCAGCGCGAGCCAGGCATCGCTCCCGATGCGGTGATCGAGGGCGTCGAGCGCAGTCTTTACGTCGCCATCTCCGAGCAGGAAGAGCGGCTAGAAACCGGGCTTCAATTCCTTGCCACGGTCGGCTCAGTCAGCCCCTATATCGGGCTGTTCGGCACTGTCTGGGGCATCATGAACTCATTCCTTGGTTTGTCGATGGTCCAGCAGGCGACACTATCAACCGTTGCACCGGGCATCGCCGAAGCGCTGATTGCCACGGCTATCGGCCTGTTTGCGGCGATCCCGGCGGTGATGGCCTACAACCGCTTCTCCGCCCGAGGGCAAACCCTGAGCGCACGCTACTACAGCTTTGCCAACGAGCTGCAGGCGCGTCTGCATCGTCGCCTGCATGCCGGTTCGCCCAACGTCGCCGTAGCCGCCTGATAGGAGCCAAGCCATGTTGGTCAAGCCGCAGCGTAAACACGGCCCCAAGGCCGAAATGAATGTGGTGCCCTACATCGACGTGATGCTGGTGCTGCTGGTGATCTTCATGGTCACCGCGCCGATGCTGGTGCAGGGCGTGAAGATCGAACTGCCCAAGGTCGCCGCCGAGGCCATGCCCGCAGAAAACGAGCGGCAGATCCTCACGTTATCGGTCAAGGCCGATGGGGGCTTCTACTGGAATCTCGGCAGCGAGCTGAATGCCGAGGACCAGACCGACAGCGCCATCAATCTGGAAGAAATGCGCGATAAGGTTGCAGCGATCATCGCAGCTCGCGGTGACACCCAGGTCTACGTGCGTGCCGATGACGCTGCGGATTACGGTCGTGTGGTGGCCGGGATTGCCGAGCTGCAGCGTGGGGGCGTGGTGAATCTTGGTCTGATCACCGAGGCGCCGCCTGGGCAGACGGCGCCATGAGCAGCCTGGCCATGACGTTGCCCGCGAGCTTTCCCGTCGCCCGTGCGCCGTGGCGCAGCCATGCCAGTGCAGCAGCGGTGACCTTGGCATTGCATGCGGCGGTCGCCGGCTTGCTGCTGCACGGCTGGACACCCGAACTGAGCGCGCCCGCAGCCACGCAGGTACTGAAGACGCAGCTGGTCAGCCTGCCGTCGCCTGAACCGGTAGCAGACACGCCAGTCGAGCCTGAGCCAACACCTGCGCCGGCTGAAGCGGTGGTCGAGGAGGTCGTTGAAAAAGTCATCGAGGAACCGCAGATCGATCCACGAATCGAACAGCAGCGTCTGGAGCAGGCTGAGCTCGCATACAAGCGCGCCGAGCAGGAGCGGTTGGACGAAGAGCGTCGCATCGAAGAGCAGCGTGCTAGAGAACAGCGACGCAAAGAGCAGCTGGAGCGCGAGAGCCAGGAGCGCGTTGAAGCCGAACGTCAGCAGCGTGAAGCTGAGCGCCGCGAGCAGTTAGCCCGTGACGCGCAGCAACGTGAGCAGGCGGCCCAGGCTGAGGCGACAGCCGCCGCCGAGCGGGCGCGTCAGGCTGAAGCCGAGGCGGCCGCCAGTCGCCAGTACCTGCCCATTGCCAAGGATGCGCCAGCCTATCCGTCACGTGCGCTGGACAAGGGCATTGAAGGCAGTTGTACGGTGAGTTACTCGGTCAATCCGCAAGGGCGAATCGAGAACCCCAAGGCGCTGGACGATTGCCATCCACTGTTCATCCGACCTTCGCTCACAGCTGCCAAGAGCTTTCGCTACCAGCCCCGAATCATCGACGGTCGCCCGGTGGCCGTCCCCGAAGTAAAGAACACCTTTCATTACCGCATCCAGTGATGCGCAGTAGAGCCATTTGCCAGACGAGCCATTGATGAAACAGGATTTTCAGAGTTTTCACGCCGACCTTTCCGCCCTCGACGATGAGGCGATCAACCCCAGTGGCAATGCGACGTTGGGGCAGGTGGTCGACCGCAGTCGCCGTAACCTCCTCAAGGGCGGCATGGGATTTGCCGCCCTGGGTTTTCTCGGCGGCAGTCTGGGTGCCTGTCGTGGTGCGGTGCAGAGCGATTCGCTGATTGGCTTCAGCGGCCTTCCTACTCAGCTCGATCCGACATTCGACGGGGTGCAGGTGGCGCCCGGTTACAGCGCGCGGACCTTCTTCTCCTGGGGCGACGCCGTGCTGGCCGACGCTCCGGAATGGAACCCCGATGCCAGCGACGATTGGCAGGCGCAGCTCAAGCAGGCCGGCGACAACCACGATGGCATGCATTTCTTCCCGTTCGCGGAGAACCCCGACAGCCACGGCCTATTGGTGATGAACCACGAATACGTCAACCCGCCGCTGCATCCCAACGGCATGACGTTCACCGATGGCAAGCGCCCGCTGGATGAGGTGCGCAAAGAGCAGGCGGCCCACGGCGTCAGCGTCATCGAAGTGAAAAAGGATGCACAGGGCCGATGGCAACGGGTCATGCCGTCACGCTACAACCGCCGCATCTCGGGCATGACGCCGATGGCAGTCGGCGGCCCGCTGGCTGGCAACGATGCCTTCAAGACCGCTTCCGATCCGAGCGGTCGCGAGATCATCGGCACGCTGAACAACTGCTCCAGCGGTTTCACGCCGTGGGGCACCTATCTGGTGTGCGAAGAGAACTGGCACAACTACTTCGTCAACCATGATGTCGCCGACATGGCCCAGCGTGTATCGCACAGGCGTTACGGCATCGAGGGCAAGGGCATGAGCAAGCTGTATGGCTGGGAGACCGCCGACGCCCGTTTCAATGCCACGCCGGACCCAACGCAACCTCACGGCGGTCATGTGCATGAGCCGAACCGGTTCGGCTGGGTCGTCGAGGTCGATCCGTTCGACCCAGAGAGCAAGCCGGTGAAGCGCACCGCCCTCGGCCGGTATTGCCGAGAATGCTCGGTGCTATCGCTTGGCGAAGATGGGCGCATGGCCTTTTATTCCGGCGACGACACCAAAGGTGAGTACGTCTACAAGTTCGTGCCCAGCGGGCGCTACGTGCCGGGCGCTGATCAGGCCAACCGCCAGCTGCTCGACAGTGGCACCGTTTACGTGGCGCGCTTCAATGCCGACGGCAGCGGCGAGTGGTTGGCGCTGGTCCACGGGCAGAATGGCCTGACTTCCGAAAATGGCTTCGCAGACCAGGCCGAGGTGCTGCTCAATGCCCGCGCAGCAGCCGATAAGTTGGGCGCGACGCCCATGGACCGGCCTGAGTGGGTGGCGGTGCATCCTCGCAGTCGTGAGGTCTATGTGACCCTGACCAACAACGATGGCCGCGGCGTAAAGCAGCCAGTCGATAAGGCCAACCCCCGGCCGAACAACCTGCACGGCCAGATCCTGCGCTGGAACGAGGAGGGCGCCGACCCGACCGCGACTGCTTTCACCTGGGAGATCTTTCTACTGGCTGGCGAGCAGCCAGGCGCCAAGGATGCGAACGGGCAGCCGGTGCCGGCCAATCTTACCGGCACCATCAACGGCGACATCTTCTCTTCGCCAGACGGCCTGGCGTTCGACGAGGCGGGGCGCTTGTGGATCGAGACGGACTACGGCGACGAGGAATCCGTAATGCAGGCCATGGGCACCAACCAGCTCCTCTGCGCCGACCCGCGCACGCGTGAAGTGCGCCGCTTTCTGGTCGGACCGCGCGGGTGCGAAATCACTGGCATCACCTGGAGCCCGGATTACCGCGCCATGTGGATCAACGTGCAGCATCCGGAGCTGAGCTTCCCTGCCAGTGATGGTAAGACGCGCCCACGATCCTCCACCGTCCTCATTACCAAGAATGACGGCGGCATTATCGGGACCTGAAACTACTGACGCTGAGTCCTCACGGCGAACGTTTTATAAACCCCCACCTCTAAAACATACGGATACATTTCTTTTTGTATGTAAAGGAGCTGGGCTATGACCATTCCGCAGCTGCGCGCACGCATCTCTCTCGCTGTCATCACTGCCTGCGTTCCGCTGGTAAGTCAGGCGGATCTCTACTCGCTGAAAATAGAAAACGACATCATCTCCACCGGCAGTGACGGTCACTACACCAACGGCTTCGAGCTGATGCGCTCATTCCAGCCTGATGCTGATCACTGGTCCCGACGGTTTGCAGAGTTCATGCCGGGCTGGCGTGCCGATCAGGTCGATAATGTTGCCTACCGGTTGGGACATCAGCTCTATACCCCCGATGATATTGACCGAGAAGGACTGATTGAGGACGACCGCCCTTATGCGGCGCTGCTGTTTGCGGGCATGTCGATCTTCTCCGATGACCAACATCAGGGCTGGCGAGGCGCAAGTGGCTTGCATCTGGATATGGGTATTGTCGGCCCTGCCGCTGGCGGTAGGAAGATCCAGCGTCGGGTGCATGAGATCACCAATAGCGACGAGCCGCGTGGCTGGGACAATCAGCTGCGCAACGAACCCTTCATCAACCTTGCTTATCAGCACCGCTGGTGGTTGCAGCAGCGCTTGGGCGGGCTGGAGTTCGAGTACGGGCCGAGCGCCGGATTTGCTCTGGGCAATCTCTACACTTACGGCTCTGCAGGATTCGGATTTCGCTTCGGGCAAGGTTTAGCGCGCAGTTTCAGCATTCCCGCAGTGGCACCGGCGCAGAGCGGAAGCATGTTTTTCGATCAAGGCGGTGGGTTCGCCTGGAGCCTCTTTGCCAACGTGGAAGGCCGGTACATGGCGCAGAACATGTTGCTTGAGGGCAATACCTTCAACAGCAGCCATTCGGTGGACCCGAACGAATGGGTCGGGGATGCAAAAGCTGGTGTGGCGCTGACCTGGAACAGCTGGCAGCTGGCGTTTGCCAGCGTCTGGCGTACGCGGGAATTTCAGGGGCAGGACGAACACGACCAGTTCGGCTCTTTGACGGTGTCGACTTGGTTCTGAGAGGTCCGCTCTGCAGAGTTAGATTGCGTGCCACGAAAGCCGATAAACAAAATTTAATGAAACAAAATATTTCACGAGCAGTCCCTTGAGTACCCAGACGAAATCTAGGCATCGGCGAGCAATAGTTGATTGATCTCGATAGTTCCTCGTTTCGCCAGTCTGGTGAGTGCATGGCCAGTTCGGTCTGCACATCACTTCAAGGGGCCCCGCATGAAACAGAACACTCCTCATGGACTGACTCGTCGTCAGCTGATTTTTTCGTCAATAACAGGCCTGGCTGCCGGCGCTGCGGCGACTGCCAAAGCCGCAACGCTCACTGGCATTCCTCCCTGGCAGCCGTTCAATCACAACGGCCCCATGCATTACGACTCGCCGGGTTGGCGGTTCTTCACTGAAGACGAGGTTCGCGAGGTGACTGCTATCGTGGATCGGCTTGTTCCGGCCGATCAGCTCAGCGTCAGCGGCAGTGACGCGGGCTGTGTAGTGTTCATGGATCGGCAGCTCGCAGGCAGTTATGGCGATGCCAGCCGTCTCTACATGGCTGCGCCTTTTCAGGAAGGAACACCGGAGCAGGGCGATCAATCCCGTTTCACGCCGAGAGAACGTGTGCGGCTGGGACTCACTGGGCTCGAAAAATTATGTCAGTCGCGCCATCAGCAGTCGTTTAGTGGCCTTACAGCTGAGCAGCAGGATGGACTGCTCGCCGACTTGGAGGAGGGCGGTATCGCTCTTGAAGGCATGGACTCGAAACTGTTCTTCGAACAGGTGCTCGGGAACACCATGGAAGGTTTTTTCGGGGACCCGATCTACGGCGGCAACCGCGACATGGTGTCCTGGAAAATGATCGGTTTTCCCGGCGCGCGATATGACTACCGTCGCTACATCACGCTGCATAACCAGAAGCTCGACCTGGTGCCGTTATCGATCATTGGCGGCGACTCCTGGAATGCGAGGGCGTCGAAATGATCAAGAAGCTTCCTTCAACAGACGTCGTGGTCATCGGACTGGGCTGGGCCGGATCGATCATAGCCAATGAACTGGCCGATGAGGGGCTCGATGTCATCGCCCTCGAACGGGGCCCCTGGCGCGACACGGCGCGCGATTTCAACATTGCTTCGGTGACCGATGAATTGCGCTACTTGCGCCGTCAGGAACTGATGCTGCGGCCGATGCAGAACGCCGTCACGGTGCGCAACAGCCCTTCCCAAACGGCGCTGCCCATGCGCGATTGGGGTTCGTTCCACCCCGGTAACGGTGTCGGCGGTGCCGGCAATCATTGGGCCGGCATCACTTTTCGCTTCCAGCCCGAGGAGTTTCGCCTCAAGAGCCACCTGACCGAGCGCTATGGCGCCGATGCCATACCCGATGAGCTGGTGCTGCAGGACTGGGGTACTGACTGGGCCGAAATGGAGCCGCACTACAGCGCGTTCGAGCGCCTGGCCGGTACGTCAGGCAAGGCAGGCAATCTGAACGGTGAACTTCAGGAGGGCGGCAATCCTTTCGAAGGCAGTCGTTCGATCGAGTACCCGACGCCACCGCTGGCGCAGCCATTCGGTCCCACCCTGTTTGCCGAAACGGTGCGCGAGCTGGGCTACAAGCCTTTCCCGGTGCCGTCATCGCTGGCCTCTCAGGCGTATACCAATCAACTCGGCGTCACCATGGGGCCTTGTACCTTCTGCGGCTTCTGCACCAATTACGGGTGCGCCAACTATTCCAAGGCCAGCGCGATCGTCAACGTACTGCCGGCGCTGATGCGCAAGCCTAATTTCACGGCGGTCACTCACGCCGAAGCGCTGCGCGTTACCCTCGACTCCAGCGGCAAGCGCGCCACCGGCGTGGTTTATGTCGATACCTCTGGCAACCAGTACGAGCAACCGGCGGACCTGGTGATTGTCAGCGCCTTCACGTTCGAAAACGTACGCCTGATGCTGCTCTCGGGGGTTGGTCAACCCTACGACCCGGTTACCAATACCGGCACTACCGGGCGCAACTACGCCTACCAGACAGCGAACAGCGTGCAGCTGTTCTTCGACAACAAGAACTTCAACCCCTTCATTGGTGCCGGCGCGGTCGGGATGGGTATTGACGAGTTCAACAATGACAATTTCGATCACTCGGGACTGGGTTTCTTTGGTGGCGGCAGTATCCGGGTCACTCCGGTTGGGGCATCGCCGATCGGCACGCGTCCGGTGCCGCCGGGCACCCCGCGCTGGGGCTCGAAATGGAAGCAGGCCACGGTCGACAATTACCTCAGCACGATGTCCATCGGCTGTGAGGCGAGCAGCTACACCACACGCAGCAATTATCTGTCGCTGGACCCGACCTACACTGATCCGCATGGCCGACCGCTGCTGCGTATCACCTTCGATTTTTCCGAGAACGATCGCAAAATGTCGCGCTTCTCGATCGAAAAGCTGGCCGAAATCGCCGCGCCAATGAATCCCCGGCATGTGGTCAAGACCTACCAGGACGGACACTGGAACAGCGGCCCGTATCAGTCATCCCATGTGGTCGGCGGCTTCGTCATGGGGGCCGACCCTTCCACTAGCTCGGTCAACAAACATTTGCAGGTCTGGGATGTTCCGAATCTGTTCGTCGTTGGGGCGAGCGCTTTCCCGCAAAACCCTGGCTATAACCCAACCGGGACGGTTGGTGCGCTGGCATTCAAGGCGGCCGACGCGATTCGCCGGCTCTATCTGAAAAATCCAGGGGAGATGATCGCCGTATGAGGACTCTTCCCGTTTTGTACGCCGGCATGCTCGGCCTCACTGCAAGCTTGGCGCAGGCAGGCGATGGTAGCGACTCCTATGATCTGGTGGCGCGTGGACGTTACCTAGCGGTGCTGGGCGACTGCACCGCCTGCCACTCGTTACCTGGCCAGCCAGCCTTTGCCGGTGGTGTGGCCATCGACACGCCGTTTGGCACGGTGCTGGGGGCCAATATCACCCCGGACCCTGATACCGGCATTGGGCGCTGGTCGTTCGAAGACTTCCAGAACACCATGTCCAACGGCCACGCCCGGGGTGGCAAACGCCTCTACGCGGCAATGCCTTATACGGCGTATACCAAGGTGACACGTGAGGACAATCGCGCGCTGTGGGCCTATCTGAATTCCCTGGAACCAGTCAGGCATGAAGTTGAAACCAATCAGCTGCCGTTCCCGTTCAACATTCGAGCAAGTCTGATCGCATGGAACTGGCTGGCATTCGAGGAGGGTGAATACGAGCCGGACCCTGATCAATCCGCCGAGTGGAATCGAGGCGCTTACCTGGTTCAGGGCCTGGGTCACTGTGGCAGCTGCCATACACCCAAGAGCCTGATTGGTGGCGACAAGGGTGACGAGTTCCTCACCGGCAGTGCCTTGCAAGGCTGGATGGCACCGGATATCACCGGCAACGCTCATGCCGGGCTGGGCAGTTGGAGCGAGGCGGAAATCGTTCATTACCTGAAAACGGGCGCCAACCGCTTCGATATGGCCTCCGGCCCCATGGCCGAGGCGGTGGAGCACTCGACCCAGCACTGGAAAGATGAAGATCTTTCTGCGGTGGCCACATACATCAAGAGCTTGGGCGATGAGCAACAGCCTCGGCCAGAGCCGTTGGCTGCAGAGGACGCGACCATGCGCACGGGCTCGCTCATCTACGAAGATCAGTGCTCGGCTTGTCATACTCCGGATGGGGAGGGCATCACCAACCTGTTCCCGCGCCTGGCGCAGGCGCCGCTGGTCAACAGTCGGGATGCAACGTCGTTGATTCGGGTGGTTCTCGCTGGCAGTCGTGCGGTTGCTACGGACGCCGCACCCACGGGGCCCGCAATGCCATCTTTCGCATGGAATATGTCGGATGAGCACATCGCCGCAGTCCTGACCTACGTTCGCAATAGCTGGGGTAACGCGGCCGAGCCGGTGTCCACGGGTGATGTAAAGGCTATGCGCGACGACATGAAGCCCTGAGGCAAGCGCAGAGACGGCGCGTGTGCCGCCTCTGCGGTCAGGTTTATTTCCTCACCCAGCTTCCGTTGAGCTGAATGATCTGGCCGGAAGGCGTCTTCTCGATGGCCTTCTTGCCGGCAATGGCTTCAACGTCGCTGACCTTGATGCCATTCTTCTGTGCCAACCGATGGTATTCAGCACGCCGCGCCTGGTTGATCTGGCTGGCGATTTCTTCTGCCTGACCGCTTGACTCGACGACGCCAAGGTAGCCGTCCGGCCGTTCGCCAAGCTGCCCGCTGGCCTTGGCCTGGCCCAGCGCCGACATGGCTTCGTTGAGTGACATGGCGGCAGCCGGCAGGGCGAGGCACAGCGCCATGAGCAGGGTTCCGAGTTTCAGATAGGTTTTCATGGTCAGAACAGTCCGCTGTCTTCGTTGATGATCGAATCGAGCTGCTTGTCGACCTTGATGTAGATCTCGTGCTCGATCTTGACGTTGAGATTGATGTTGATCGGCTCGTTGGGCACGGCCAGTTCCACCCGAGGGGTGCAGGCGCTGGCCAAGAGCGCCAGTGCCAGAATGCTGATGGGATTGCACAACCGCATGACCGTCTTCTCCTGATCGGTGTCGCCGCTACAGTGCCTCATCTAAGGCGCTCCTGCACGCGTCGTTGTATGGTTTCGCTGACGCGGTCGGACAATTGCAGACTGGTCAGCAAGGCGGGGATGTCTTCCTCGAGGTTGATCGAGAAGTTGATCGGTCGTCCTCCTTCCAGCGCCGGGTTGCGCCCGTGCAGCTTCAAGCCCAGGTCCAGCTTTCCGTCCGCTCCGTAGTGCAGGTCGCTGGAGAGCAGATCGTAGTGGAAGTCATCGAGTGCTTCGGTTACCAGGCGCATGGCCGGGTTGGACTGGCCCAGCGCCTGGATTTTCGCCGAGCGGAACTGCAGTGCACCACCCGGCTCCCGAGCCTTGAGCGAGCCTTGCTCGATGCTGATCCCGGCTTCGGCCCGCTGTAGCAGCATGTTGCCGTCGATCACGCCGGTGCCGGTCAGACCGTCCGCTGGGTAAGCTTCGAGCAACAGGGGTAATTGCAGGCCACGAAGATGCGCCTGCAGCCGCTGGGTATCTGCGGCAAGGTCGGCAGCGCCGGGCTCGAGCCAGAGGCGTCCGCCCAATAACCGCACTTCGGCGATGCTCCAGGCGAGGCGTCCTTTGGCGAGATTATCCAGGGGAGCGAGAAACTCGCCATTGAATCGTAGCGGACCAAAGGTGAAGCCCGGGTTGGCCTCGCGCAGTGTCAGCTCGGTGATATCCAACCGAAGCTGATCGCGCTGCAACGTGGCCGACAGCTCGGCATCCAGCCCGCTCAGCTCGGTACGGTCGTAGATCCCGCCCAGCCCCTTTGCACTGATTGCAGCAGTAGCGCCGAGCGGGCCGCTCGCCGGCACGTTCAGCTGTGCCTGGCCCTGTAGCCGGCCATTGCTCAACTCCAGCGCCTGCGGCCATTGGGCAAGGGTGGCGGCCAGGGGATTGCCGGCACGCAGGAATACTTCGGGGAGCGTAACGTCGAGGCGAGTCGAGCGGTTGGTCAGGTTCTGTGCAAGGGTGAGCGGCAGTGTGAGACCGGAATCATTGCTCAGCGGGCCATTCAGCGAGAGCTGCGACTGATCCGCGGCCAGGGTGCCGCTCCAGCGCCATCCCTGGGGGCGTAGTGCTGGGTGTTTCAACTCGCCCACGGTCGCTGCTGTCTTGCCCTTGGCCGCGAGGTTCTGCAGCCTTCCATCGGTGAAAGCGGCATCGATGCCGATCCCGGCAAGCTCTATCCGCAGGTTGCTGGCGACCAGATCCGCTCCGCTGGCAAGGCTGCTCAGGGCCAGCTTCGAGTCCTTGTCGAAGCGGATGCTGGCGGCGTTCTGGGAGACTTGTCCGCTCAAGCGCAGGTCCGTGTCGAGGCCCTTCAATACGATGTCCTGCTCTGTCAGCGACGGGCTGCGCAGGCGTAGTCGAGTCTTTTCGAATGACATGGAGTAGGGGTCGGCGGTGTTGAGCAGCACGGGGCCCTCGAGCGAGAGGGTCGTGGGGCCGGCGGTCGCCACCTGAATCTGCAAGGGCAGCGTCGTCGCATCGGTCGTACCCGTCGAGCGCGGGGTGACTTTCAAGCTGACGGCGGCCGGGCGCAGCGGCGCCGGCAGTTCGTCGGCAATCGCTTTCTCCGGGCGCAGCTGCAGATCCGCAGATAACGCGGTAGGTAACCAGAAGCCCTGGTCGGCTTTGGCGGCGATATCCAGTTGACCCTGAACCTGCCCGATGCCGAGAACCGGCCAGGGCCCAGGCAGGTTGGCAGACAGCCGAAACTCGCCATCCAGCGCGGCCCAGGTGCGGGACAGGTCAGTGGTGTCGATGTGCGTCGCCCAGCCTGCGCCGATCCGCATCTGCTCGGGCAGTTCAGGCAGCGTCTGGGGTTCATAGGGCAGCCACCTGTTGAGCCACTCCAGCAGCCATGGGGCTTCGGGTAGCTCGCTCATTGCCAGCGTTCCGCGCCACAAGGTCGAGTCGTCGTCTGGAGCGAACTGGTTCTGCATGGAAACCCGCTGCTGTCCATCCAGTAGTAGCCCGAGATCAATGTGGGTTTCGGACCGCTGCTCGGAGGCATTGACGCGTAGCTCGAGACGATGGGCCAGATGATCCAATTGCAGGTCAAATGAAGCAGCAAGCGGTTGGATGTCTGCAATCTGCCAGCCCAGTTGCCCATGTTCGGTGCAGTCGGAATTCCTGCATGGCATCGTCACGGCGAACGATTTGATCTGTCCCTCACGCGGCAACCAGGTCGCCCAGCGCTCCAGTTGCTGGCGGTCAGGCAGCGTCACGGGTTGGTCGGCCTCGACATCGTCGTCAACAGGTGCGGGCTGCCATTGGGCGTCGAGATGATCGATGGAAAGCGTCCGCAGCGGCAGCAGGCGCCAGGCATCGGCAAAATCAAGGCGGAGCTCCGTGAGGGTGACGGCCTGCCGTTCGTCGGCTGAGGGCTGCCGAACAAAAATGATTTCGCGGACTGCCACGTGCTGGGCTGACAGCCTCACGCCACTTATATCGAGCGAGACGATGCCCTGTTCACGCTTGAATTGTTGCCAGCGAAGGCTACCGTAAATCCCTGCGCCCAAAACGAGCAAAGCCACGCCAGCAACCGCCCAGACGAGGAGTTTTCGTCGCTTGGTCATGAGCCGTCCCGTAGAAATCGATGACCTAGCATAAGCCGGGTAGACGCCCGGATGCGATCTGCTCCTGATTAGCGCAGGCGATACCCGATTAATGCTGAAAAGTTCCGAAGCGAGCGGTTTTAGAGTCTCCTCATGTGCATTTCGGGGCGCTTGCGCACTACTGCGCCAAACTTGTGCACATTTCGCCTCAGCCCTTGTCAAGCGCTTATGACAATCTGTCGCAAACCGGCATGCGCGATAGATCGATAATAACGTACTGAAAAATAACGAGTTTTCCGTTTGGCCAAAAAAGCGCCAGTTTAACCGCAGCCCCCTGAACACAGGCGCTGCGTAAATCTGTAACCTGTTTGTCCACTGAGTTACCCACAGGATCTGTGGATTAAATTTAGATGTGATCTAGATCGCGGTTTTTCGGTTTTTGCAAGACTTTAACTCTGTAAAAAAAGGAGTAGAGTGCGCGCCCTTGTCCCCCCGAAGCATTCGGTGACCATGAGAACGCGTCCTACCGCCTCGACCAATGTCGAGAGCACTACATCTTCTCCACGCCTGCCCATGCGCATGGCGTTGTGGCTGCTGGACAGCCAGCGTCTAGGACAGACCAAAAGCGTCAAACGCATAGCCGGCCGGATGCTCAAGCAGCCGGCGCTCGAAGGCGTAGTCGAAGCACAGAGCCGCCTGGGACGGTTGCTTTGCCACGATTGCGACAGTCAGCGCGACCGGCGCATCGGCTTCGAGTTGCTGCGCCAGGCAGCGCGCGCTGGTGATCGGCAAGCTCAGCTCGAGCTAGGGCAGTTGTACTTCCAGGGCCAGTACCAGGAGCTGACAAAGGCACGCCACTGGCTTGAGCTGGCTGCGGCTCAAGGCTCAATCGACGCATCGCGCCTTCTTTCGCGGCTGATTGCCACGCGCTAAAGCTGCAGCGTAGACCGGCTGGCCTGACCTGCCGGGCCATGCTGGCTATACTGCCCGGCAATTCAGCCGGAGCCGTTCATGCCTCTCGATCCCCTCTATCTATCTGCCGCTCTTGGCGCGCTCTGCCTGGTACTGGCTGGTGTAGCGGTGCTGCTACAGCGGCGCCTGTCCCAGCAGCAGGCTGATTTGTCGCTCCTCGATGAGCGGCTCAGCCAGGCAGTGATGGCGCAGGAAGGCTTGAGTGCACAGCTCGAAACCAGCCGCCAGGATCAGGCGGATCTCAACGAGTCCCGCGCGGCACTGCAATCCGAAGCTGCCGTCCTGCGGCGTGAGTCCGAATGGTTGCAGGCCCAGCGCCTTGAAGCCCGCGAAGCCTTTGATGACCTGCAAGCCGAACGCGATGCACAGCAGGCCGAGCTTCGCGCACTGAGCGCTGCCCATGCGGCCGTCAAGGCAGAGCTGAATGAACAGCAGAAAACCCATGAACAGCGCCTCGAGGACCTTCAGGGTGCGCGTGATGAACTGCGCGCGCAGTTCGCTGAGCTGGCAGGCAAGATCTTCGAGGAGCGCGAGCAGCGTTTTGCCGAGACCAGCCATGAGCGGCTTGGCCAGCTGCTCGACCCGTTGAAGGAACGCATCCAGTCATTCGAGAAGCGGGTCGAGGAGAGCTACCAGAACGAGGCGCGCGAGCGCTTTTCACTGGCAAAAGAGCTCGAGCGACTGCAGCAGCTCAATCAGCGTCTGGGTGACGAGGCAACCAATCTGACACGGGCCCTGCAAGGGCAGAAGACTCAGGGCAACTGGGGCGAGCTGATCCTCGAACGCGTGCTTGAACATGCCGGCCTGGAGAAGGGACGCGAATATCACACCCAGGTCAGTCTCAAGAGCTCGGACGGCGAACGCTTCCAGCCGGACGTCTTGATCCAGCTGCCTGGCGACAAGCAGGTGGTGGTGGATGCCAAGGTCAGCCTCACGGCCTACCAGGCGATGATCAGCGCCGAAGACGATGCCAGCCGCGCGCTGGCGCTCAAGCAGCACGTGCTGTCGCTGCGCAATCACCTGAAAGGCTTGTCACTCAAGGATTATCAGCGTCTCGAAGGGCTCCAGAGCCTGGATTTCGTGCTGCTCTTCGTACCCATCGAGGCCGCTTTCGCAGCCGCGTTGCAGGGCGATCCCGAGCTGTTTCAGGAGGCCTACAGCAAGCACATCGTGATCGTCAGCCCGACCACGCTGCTCGCCACACTGCGGGTGATCGACAGCCTCTGGCGCCAGGAGCGGCAAAGCCAGAACGCCCGGGAAATCGCCGAGCGGGCGGGGGCGCTGTATGACAAGTTCGCGGCCTTCATTCAGGATCTCGACGAGATCGGGACGCGGCTGCAGCAGCTGGACAAGGCTTACCTGGGGGCGCGTAACAAGCTGACCGATGGGCGCGGTAATCTGGTAGGGCGCGCTGAACAGCTCAAACTGCTAGGCGCGCGGGCGAGCAAGCGGCTGCCGGCCGACTGGCTGGAGCGCGCTGGAGCCGAGACGCCCTTGGAAGAGTCCGAAGACTAGCGTCTGTCATCGACTTCAGACCAGCCACAGCACCGCAAGCCCGGCCAGCAGGCCGCCAAGCACGAACGGCAGCGTCAGCATCGCGATCGCACGCCCGCCAATGAACAGGATCAGTCCGGCTTTGACCAAGCTGTTGCTCAGCGCCGCGAGGAAAATGCCACGCACTGCGACTTCTTCGCTCAGATCCGTCTTGGCGCTGTTGGACAACGACAGGGTGATCGCATCGACGTCGGTCAGGCCGGAAAGTAACGAGACCAGATAGACCCCCGCATCGCCCAGCCACCGCTGGGCACCCTCAACGAGAAACAGAATGATCACCAGCAGCCCGGCAAACCGTAGTGCGGGGCCGAGCTCGAATGGATTCTTCAAAGGTGGTTCGGTGGCATTTTCCGGCTGCTTGCCGGCGCCCAGGTAATAGAACAGCGCGCCTGCGGCGTAGATCAGCCCGGCCGTCAGCATTGGTGCCAGCAGCGAGGGCAGCAGCGCCCGGTTGATCAGGCCGACCTCCAGCAATACCCGAGGAAACATCAGCGCCGATGTAGCCAGCAGGCCGGCCGCCAGTGCATGCCGTAGCTTTGGTGAGTCGAGTCGGGCAAGCGTGATGGTCATCGCCGTGGATGAAACGATGCCGCCCAGCAAAGCGGTCACCATCAGACCGTGACGAGTCCCCAAGAGTCGGATGGCCACATAGGCAGCGAAGCCGATGCCAGCGATAAGCACCACCATCCACCAGGTGGTGTATGGGTTGAAGGCTTCCCAAGGGCCATAACCCTGATTGGGCAGCGCCGGCAGTAGCACCACCGAAATGAACAGCAGCTTCAGCGCGCCGCTCAGCTCGACTTCGTTGAGTTTGCGCAGGGCACCATGCAGGCGCGATTTCAAACTCAACAGCAAAGCCACTACCACTGCGACCGAAGCGGCCAATATCCGGCTTTCAGCGACTGCCAGGCTGCCCAGCAGGAAGGTTAACAACAGCGCGACTTCAGTGGTCATGCCGCGGTCGGCATTGGTACGCGACTCGACCACATAGCCGGCGATCGTCAGCAAGGCGAGCACCACGAACATCGAAATCCAGGCGGCAGCACCGAAATGGCCGGCGCTCAGGGCCGCCAACCCGCCGAACAGACCGGCAAGGCCAAAGGTGCGTATTCCGGCCATTTCCTCGCCGTTCTGGTCACCGCCGCTCCAGCTGCGCTCCGTACCGATCAGCAGACCGACGCCCAGAGCGGTGGCCAGGTTCAACAACAGCTCGAGGGTCATCTTCAGGGTACGCCTGCGATCGAGGATTGCTTAAGTCTAGCCGTCTCGCTGCGCCAGCACATGCGGTGACGCTCTTCGGTCTAACTGCAGCGGCCGGTGACGGCATAACAGCACGACCGGTTCGACCGGATTGGCGCCGGGATCCAGTCCTGCCGCATGGATCGCTCCAATCAGCGAATTAGGTGCCCAGCGCGTTGGGTGGTGCCACGGAGCGCGGGCCTGAAGAGTATTCGTATCGGCCGATGTCTCCTTAATCTGGTTTCAGCCTGCAAGACACCTGTACGCAAGCGCGCCGCATAACATGTGGCTAATTCGGCCTGTAAAAAAAGCCCGGCCAAGGCCGGGCTCATATTGCGTGTCGCGCCTTACTGCTGAGTGAGGTTTGCTACGTTGCCATTGCCGGTCTGGGTGATCGAGGCAAGGTCGCCAATGGCTGACTGAGTGACGTTGGCAAGGTTCAGAGAGCCGGCCTGATCAATCATGGCTTCGTTCTGCGAGCCGGTTTGGGTCACATTCAGCTGGTTGTAGTCGCCGTCCTGAATCGCTATGGCGGAGTTGTCGACGCCTGCCTGATCCAGCTCGGAATCGTTTCCGACGCCGTACTGAACGAATTCAGCCTTGCCCAAATCGCCAGCCTGGCTGACATCGGCTTTGTTGCTGAAGCCATTTTGCTCAACGAACGCATCGGAATCACTAGCGTCTGGCGTCTGGCTGATGAGAGCGGAGTTCAGGTCGCCGGACTGGATGACGTCAAGTGAGTTGTTATTGCCGTACTGGCCAGCGCGCATGTAGTTGTCAGTGCCGTTCTGGTCAACGTAGGCCGTATGGAAGTTGCCGCCTTGAGCCAGCGACGTATCGTTAGAAGTGCCAGTCTGCAGGACGTCTGCAAAGTGGTCACCGCCGCCGCCTTGAACCACGCGGGCTTCGTTCAGATCGCCTTCCTGGGTGATGACCGAATTGTTGTTGCGAGAGGCTTGCAGTACCACATCAACCAGGTTTCCGTTGCCGGTTTGGTAGATGGCCGAATTTGAGTTGACGCCGCGCTGATTGGTCGTCGCATCGTTGGCAACGCCGTCCTGATAGATCGAAGTCGTGTTGCCGGCATTGGTCTGATCGACCAAGGCTTTGTTTGAATCACCACCTTGAACGACTTCTGCTGCCTGAGAAGTGCCAGCCTGGTTTACGGTCGCTTCTTGCTGCGTTCCATCCTGATCGACTGTTGCCGTGCTTCCAGCAGCCATGGCATTTGCTGAAGCGGCAGCGATAACCAGGGCAAGTAGCGTTTTCTTGTTAAACATGGTGTAGCTCCATATGAAAAGGGTGGTGACCATCCTGCTCCCACGACCAACCCATGCGGATTGGGGAATTTGGATCTAGGTGACGCGTTGGGAAAATAGCCCTTGTTGCGAAATGCCACCATGAACCGAACGGTTGAAAATTGATGGGTGCTCGGTTTTTTCGCATGCGGAGGCGCCTAAGCAACTAGAACCAGATTCAACAAGGTTCAAGGGCAGTCTTCAGGGCGCGAGTCGCGGGGGATTGCTCAAGTCTGGATGTCTCGCTGCGTCAGCATTGCGCTGACGCAGCTGGGCCTCAATGCAGCGGCAGGTGGCGGCTCATCAGGGCGCGCAGGGCAGCCGGTTTGACTGGTTTGGCGAGGAAATCCAGACCCGCTGCATGGATCGCTGCGATCAGCTCCGGTCGGCCGTCCGCACTGATCACCACGCCCGGCACCGGTTCGCCGAGACGGGTGCGCAGCCAGGCCATCAGCTCGGAACCGGTTTCGCCGTGGTCAAGGTGGTAATCGACCAGTACCAGCTGCGGCCGCACGTCTTCGCGCAGCAGTACCTCGCATTCGGCCCGGTTGCTGGCTGTCCAGACCTGGCAACCCCAGCGCGAAAGCAGGCTGTTCATGCCCACCAGAATGCTGTCTTCGTTATCGATGCACAGCACCTGAGTACCGGTCAGTGCGGTCTGCTGTGCTTCGCCTCTGGCGGCGATCTGCCGCACCACCTGGCTGGCGACCGGGACAGTGACGCTGAAGACACTGCCCTTGCCCGGCCAGGAACGTACCGAGAGCGGATGGTTGAGCACCTGGCAGAAACCGTCCGCAATGGCCAGTCCGAGTCCCAGACCTTTCTCTGCGCGGGTCTGATGGCTGTCCAGGCGTTTGAATTCCTCGAAGATCACGCGCAGCTTGTCCTCCGCGATGCCTGGGCCGCGGTCCCAGACTTCCAGACGCAGGGACGAGCCCTGGCGCCGCACGCCCAATACCACGCGACCCTTGGCGTAGCGGAATGCATTGGTGAGGAAGTTCTGCAGCACCCGGCGCAGCAGTCGGATGTCGCTGTCGACCCGCAGTCGGCTGCCATGTACGCGGAAGTCTACCCCTTGTTCCGCGGCGAGCACGGTGAACTCGGTGGTCAGGGTGTCGAACAGCGTCGCCAGCGGGAAGGGATTGCGGTCCGGAGTGATACGCCCGTTTTCCAGGCGTGAAATATCCAGCAGGTCGGAGATCAGGTCTTCGGCCGAACGCAGTGAGCTGTCCAGATGGCGGACCAGGTCCCGCGCCTCGGTCGGTAAGGCGTCGTGCTGATGCGACAGCGCCGCAGAGAACAGCCGTGCGGCGTTCAGCGGCTGCATCAGGTCGTGGCTGACAGCGGCCAGGAAGCGCGTCTTCGACTGACTCGCCGCTTCGGCCGTGCCCTTGGCTGCCGTCAGCGCCTGGTTCAGCTCGGACAATTCCTGGGTGCGCTCACTGACGCGCTGTTCGAGCCCTTCGTTGGCATCTTTCAGCGCACGTTCAGCGTCGCGGTACGCGGTGATATCACTGAAACTCATGACGAAGCCGCCACCCGGCATAGGATTGCCGATCAGCTCGACGACCCGGCCATTGGGGAATGTCCGCTCGGACGTATGCGCGCGGCCCTGGCGCATCCAGTACAGCCGTTTGGCCACATGGGTATCGGGGTCGCCGGGGCCGCAAAGCCCGCGCTCGGCGTTGTAGCGGATGATGTCGGCGATGGGGCGGCCGATGTAGACCAGGCCCTCGGGGTACTCGAACATTTCCAGGTAGCGGTGGTTCCAGGCCACCAGCCGCAACGACTGGTCCACCACGCTGATGCCCTGGGTGATGTTCTCGATGGCGCCCTGCAGCAGGGCCCGGTTGAACTGCAGTACCTCGGAGGCTTCGCCGACGATACGCACCACATCGTCGACCTGCATGTCGCGACCTTCCAGCGCGGCCTTGACCACTGCCCGGGTCGACGAAGCGCCCAGAACGCCGGCGAGCAAGCGCTCGGTATGGGCGATCCACTGACCGTCCGCTTGCTGCTTGGGCGAGTAGTCATGGCCGTGACGTCGGGCGAAGCGCTGGAAGCTAAGCTC
This sequence comes from Stutzerimonas stutzeri, assembly GCF_024448895.1. Lineage (GTDB taxonomy): Bacteria > Pseudomonadota > Gammaproteobacteria > Pseudomonadales > Pseudomonadaceae > Stutzerimonas > Stutzerimonas stutzeri_Q. Next base: position 60,584 of record NZ_JAMOIC010000020.1, on the reverse strand, counting down.
CGCGCGTTCGGCACCAACGAAGCGTGAGGCCAGCAGGAGCAGATCCTCGACCTGCACGGCCAGCAACCGACGGCTGCTGGCAGACGCGTGTATTTCCTGGCCGATGAAACGGCTGGCCTGCCAATGCTCGGCGACCCGGGTCTGCGACAGGATCGACACCCAGAAGAACAGCGTCGCGTTGCCCACCAGCGACAGGGTGACGCCCAGGGTCAGCGCGCTGGTGTTGAAAGGCAGATCAGTGGTGTACATCCACAGCAGGCCGGGGAACATTTCCAGCGGCCAGCCGAGCAGCGGCAGGATCAGCGTGTACACCCAGATCAGCGCACCGGCGGCAAGGCCGGCAAACACACCGCGGCGGTTGGCCTGCTTCCAGTACAGCGCGCCGACCATGGCGGGCGCGAGCTGCGTCAGGGCGGCGAACGCGATCTGGCCGATGGTTGCAAGGCTGGCGCTTGAACCCAGCAGCCGATAGCTGACATAGGCCAGCAGCAGGATCGCGACGATGGTGATGCGTCGTACCGAGAGCATCCAGTGGCGGAACACCTCGAATGGCTGTTCGGCTTCCTTGCGACGCAACAGCCAGGGCAGCAGCATGTCGTTGGAGACCATGGTCGAAAGCGCGACGCTGGCGACGATCACCATGCCCGTCGCTGCCGACGCGCCGCCGATGAAGGCCAGCAAGGCCAGCGCCGGGTGCGATTCCGCCAGCGGCAGGCTGATCACGAAGGAATCCGGGCTGACGCCGCTGGGCAGCAGCAATTGCCCGGCCAGCGCAATTGGGATGACGAACACGGCAGCCAGGATCAGATACAGCGGGAATACCCAGCGGGCCAGGCGGAAGTCGCGCGGTTCGATGTTCTCTACCACCGTCACATGGAACTGCCGGGGCAGGCAGACAATGGCCATCAGCGCCACGGTGGTCTGCACCATCATTGCGGGCCAATTGACCGTTTCTTCCCAGAATGCCGACAGCTCCGGTGCGTCGTGCGCCTGGTTGAACAGATCGCCGAAACCGTTGAACAGGCCAAAGGTGACGAACGCACCGATCGCCAGAAAGGCGAACAGCTTGACCAACGATTCGAAGGCGATGGCCAGCACCATGCCGCGGTGATGTTCGGTGACGTCCAGGTTGCGCGTGCCGAACAGTACGGTGAACAGCGCCAGGGCCATGGACACGATCAGCGCGGTGTCCTGCGTGCCTGCGCCGGCGACCGCCTCGCTGTGCTTGCCGATCAGCAGGTTCACGCCGAGCACGATGCCCTTGAGCTGCAGTGCGATGTAGGGCAGCACGCCGACCAGGCAGATCAGCGTCACGACCACGGCCAAGGTCTGCGACTTTCCATAGCGCGCGGCGATGAAGTCGGCGATGGAGGTGATGTTTTCCTGCTTGCTGATCATGATCATCTTCTGGATGACCTGTGGCGCCAGCAGCATCAGCAGGATGGGCCCGAGGTAGATCGGCAGGAATGCCCAGAGTTGTTCGGCCGCCTGGCCGACGGCGCCGAAAAATGTCCAGCTGGTGCAATAGACCGCCAGCGACAGGCTGTAGACCCAGGCGCGCACCCGTGGAGACAGCTGGCCGCGGTTGCGATCGCCGTAGAAAGCGATGGCAAACAGCAAGGCCATGTAGGTAAAGGCGACCAGCGCAATCAGCCCACCAGACAACGACATGCGAACTCCATGACACACATATAAAAGCGGGCTCAGCCGTCCATTCCGACGGAACGGACAAGGACCGTGCAAGGCAGTGTCAGCGCATTCCCAAGGGTGAGCCGAGCGCGCCGCAAAGGCGGGTCAGCGGCTGCCGACGTGTTCGGGTCGGTCACCTTAGGGTTGCGCGAGGGCGCTGCTCTAGCTCGGCAGGTTATTGGATAACCGGAAGCTGCCACTTACTTGATAGAAGATTCTGCAAAGTTTCGCAGTAAAAGGGGGCGAGGTGTCGCGGCTGCGACCATGGTCGCATGAGGTGAGTGGTCGCGCCCGTCGCCGCTAAAAGGACTGCGCTAGACGACCCGCTAGGCCAGCTGATGCATTCATGAAAGCGGCTCGCTCGAATGATCGCTGGTGCCGGTGTGACCAAAGCCGGTAGCAATCCAGCCGACGCATCGCCGGGCACTTCCTGCCGGTGTTGCGATCACAACAGCGCCCCATCCACTTGCTGGAGAAGATCTGATGTTCACGCCGCGCCCGGTCACGTTGCAGAGGGGCGCCCTGCGCCTCGACCCACTGACGGAATCAGATATCCCGTCGCTGGTTGAAATCGCCGAGCGCAATCGGGACGAACTGATCTATCTGAACGGCCCGCTGCGCCCGGACTGGTATCGACTTGCTCTTGCCGATCAACGGGAAAGTCGGGCGGTGGTGTTCACGCTGCGGATGGCGGAGCGCATCGTCGGCACCACGCGTTTCGCCGACTTCAACCCCTTGCTACCGGCAGCCGAACTGGGCTGGACTTGGCTGGACAAGGCAGAGCATGGCAGTGGCCTGAATACATCGATCAAGTTTCTGCTGCTCCGGCATGCCTTCGAGGAGTGGCAGCTGGTGCGTCTGCAGTTGAAAACTGCCGCCAGCAACCTGCGCTCGCAGCGTGCCATCGAAAAGCTCGGCGCCCAGCGCGAGGGGCTGCTGCGCAACCATCGTCGACTTGCCGACGGACGTCTGGACGACACCGTTCTCTACAGCATCACCGACCGTGACTGGCCGGCGGTGAAGTCAGCTCTGGAAGCGGGCACCGCCGGATAATCAGCGCAGCAGGCACAGGTTGCCGGCGCACGAAACAGGAACAGAATCTACCCAGCTCCGGCGCTTCGACTCGGGCGTCGTCGCCCTCGACCCACGCATTAGGGTAATGTCTACCGCTTTCGCGGGCGGCTCGTCCCGCGTCATCTGTTCGACTTCGTATTCCCTTACGCTCCGGCCTCGATGGCGGTGCGTAGCTCATTTTTGTTGCGGTGCACAGCTAAGGAGCCCCGATGTCCCGCTCGCAAGAGTTCCTGCATGGTTGCCGCGATATTCTGCCGCTTATCGTTGGCGCCATTCCTTTCGGCATCATTTTCGGGACCCTGGCCGTTGGTGCGGGGCTGTCCGGCTGGCAGGCAATGGGCATGTCGGCCTTCGTGTTCGCCGGCTCCGCGCAGTTCATCGCTATCACACTGATCGCCGGAGGCGTGGGTGCGGCGGTGGTATTGCTCACCACCTTCGTGGTCAACCTACGCCACGCCCTATACAGCGCCTCGATGCAGCCCTTCGTGCGGCACCTGCCGAGCCGCTGGCGTGTGCCGCTGGCCTTCTGGCTGACCGACGAAGCCTTCGCCGTCATTCAGCACCGCTATGCGCGGGACGACACTTCCGCGCTCAAACATTGGTACTTCCTGGGCGCAGGTCTGACCATGTATCTCAGTTGGCAGCTCGCGACCCTGGCAGGCATCGCGTTCGGACAGGCCGTACCCAATGTCGCCAGCTGGGGACTGGATTTCGCCATGATTGCCACCTTCATAGGCATCGCCGTTCCCATGATGCGCACTCGGCCTCAGGTGGCATCAGCACTGGTGGCCGCGGTCGTCGCACTGCTGACCTGGGACCTGCCTTACAAACTCGGCCTGATCGCCGCAGCGCTGGCCGGTATCGTCGTTGGTGTCTGGCTCGAGCGTCGGGCCGAGCGTCAGCTGCAAGGGGAGGCCTGCTGATGCAAATCTGGCTGCTGATTCTGGGCATGCTCGCCATCACCTTCCTGACGCGATACAGCTTTTTCGCTTGGCCCAATCTGCGCTTTCCACGCCTGGTTGAGCAGGGGCTGCATTACGTGCCCGTCGCAGTGCTGACCGCCATCGTGGTGCCAGGAATGCTGATGCCTACCGGCGAATGGGCGCTGGATTGGCGCAACGCCTATCTGCTAGCGGGTGTGCTGTCGATTCTGATCGCAGCCTTGACGCGGAACCTGCTGGCGACCATTGCCGGCGGGCTTGTCTGCTTCTTTCTGTTGCGCTGGGCGCTCGGGCAGTTGCCGCTGTGACGGACCGCGCAGCCCGTGACATGACGGCAATAAGCATGTGCCCCTGGCCGAACTTTCAGGCTCCAATAACAGACGTCTTTTCCATGGAAGCGGATCGATGACCAAGCCCCATTCCCAATTCACCCTGTTCGGCAAACGGCGCTTTCTGCCGTTCTTTCTGACCCAGCTGTCCGGCGCCTTCAACGACAACCTGTTCAAGCAGGCGCTGATTCTCGCGATCCTCTACAAGATCGGCTCCAATGCGGACAGCAGCCTGCTGATCAATCTGTGTGCGCTGCTGTTCATCCTGCCGTTCTTCCTGTTCTCTGCCCTGGGCGGCCAGCTCGGCGAGAAGTACCCGAAGGAGCGACTGATCCGGGCGATCAAGGCGGGCGAGATCGCCATCATGCTTGCCGGTGCGGCGGGCATGCTGCTGGGCAACTTACCGTTGCTGTTGGCCGTGCTGTTCTGCATGGGTACTCAGTCGGCGCTGTTCGGGCCGGTCAAATATTCGGTGCTGCCCAAGCTGCTCGAGGATCATGAGCTGGTCGGCGGCAATGCGCTGGTGGAAATGGGCACCTTTCTGGCGATTCTCGCCGGCACCATCACCGCTGGCGTGATGATGGCCAGCGAGGGCTACGCCCAGCTCATCGCCGGCAGCGTAGTGCTGGTGGCTGTCGCCGGTTACTTTGCCAGCCGCAAGGTGCCGGCCACCGGCGCGTCATTTCCAACATTGCAGATGGACTGGAACCTGTTTCGCCAGACCGGCGCGATTCTGCGCATGGGCTTGGGCCAGCGCCTGTCAGTGTCGCGCTCGCTGATCGGCAACTCCTGGTTCTGGTTTCTCGGCGCGACCTACCTGACCCAGATCCCAGCCTATTCGAAGGATCTGCTGCATGGCGACGAGACTGTCGTCACGCTGATTCTGACGGTGTTCTCGGTCGGGATTGCCCTCGGCTCGCTGCTCTGCGAGCGGCTCTCCGGCCACAAGGTTGAAATCGGGCTTGTACCCTTCGGCGCCATGGGCCTGACGCTGTTCGGGCTCCTGTTGTGGTGGCATTCGGGCGGCTTTCCCCAGGGTGCGCTGCCCCACGACTGGCTGGCTTTGCTCAGCTTTGGTCAGGCCTGGTGGATTCTCGCCTCGGTGCTTGGCATCGGTGTATTCGGCGGCTTCTATATCGTGCCGCTGTATGCGCTGATCCAGTCGCGTACGGCTGAGCACGAGCGGGCGCGAGTGGTCGCGGCAAACAACATTCTTAATGCGCTGCTGATGGTGACCTCCGCGATTGTTGCCATCCTGCTGTTGAGTGTTGCGGGTCTGTCGATTCCGCAGCTGTTTCTCGTGGTGTCGCTGATGAACGTGGCGGTGAGCGCCTATATCTTCAGCATCGTGCCCGAGTTCAGCATGCGCTTTCTGGTATGGCTGCTCGGACATTCCATGTACCGGGTGCGCCAGCAAGGGCTCGACGCGATACCAGACGAGGGGCCGGTGGTGCTGGTCTGCAACCATGTGTCCTTTGTCGACGCGCTGCTGATCGCCGGTGCGGTGCGCCGGCCCGTGCGCTTTGTCATGTACTACAAGATCTTCCAGATCCCGGTGCTGAACTTCATCTTCCGGACTGCGGGGGCGGTGCCGATTGCCGCCCGACATGAAGACGAGGCGATCTACACCGAGGCGTTCGAGCGCGTCAGCCACTACCTCAGCAAAGGCGAAGTGGTGTGCATCTTTCCGGAAGGCAAGCTCACCGCTGATGGCGAGATCAATGAATTCAAGGCGGGGGTGGAGCGCATTCTCGAAGCGAATCCGGTGCCGGTGGTGCCCATGGCGCTGCGGGGGCTATGGGGCAGCTTCTTCAGTCGCGATCCAGATAAGGGCTTCTTCCGGCGGATCTGGTCGCAGGTGGAGCTGATCGCCAGCGCGCCTGTCGCCGCCAGCGAAGCCAATCGTCAGCAGCTACAGGCGCAGGTCAGCTTGTTGCGCGGCGACCGGCGTTAGATGCAGGCCGCCGCTGGTTTTTACTTGATCTCGATGCGTTCCAGCAGATAGGCCTTGGCGCTGGCGTCACCGACACGCGCGGCTTCGTCTGCCAGGCGTAGCGCGCGCTCCAGGTCCTTACTGGCCAATGCCGCATCGATGCCCTGGCGGTAATAGGCCTGGGTTTCCGGCAGCACGGCTGGAGCGGGTGTCGATGGCAGTTCGTTCCCCATTTCACGACCGGTGCTGTAGGCGGGCACATAGGTATTCGCCTGCTGCCCGGCGGCTTTGTCTTCGATCAGTACCATCTTGATCACACCGACTGGCGAATGCTGGGCGACCGGGTCGGGAATGCTGGGCGGCTCATTCCCCAAGGCTTTGGCATAGGCTTTGGCCGGGTGCTGGAGAACGGTCTTGCCGTCGGCATCCGCAGCGAATAGCACCAGATATTGCTCGTTGCCGGGGTTGTCGAGATAGAGACGGTCGACGCGCAGGCGCGCGTCGAGGCTGTCGCCCTTGAGGCCCTCGGCAGGCACATAAACGAAGTCATCGGCATCGAGCAGACGGGTCATGCGCAGTTGACCGTCGAGCAGCATGACGCTAGGGGCGAGCACCGTATCGCCCGCCTGGCTGTACAGCCGGATTTCGAAGGATTTGCTCTCGCGCGGCAGTTCGAAGGCGCGGAAGAAGCTCTTGCCGCTGTCGAAGCGGTAAGCCGGAGCCGACGCGTCCAGCGCCACGTCAGCTGAAAAACTTGCCGGAATGGGCTGAAAGGGAAAGGCCTTGATTGCATCGCAGCAGACCGGTGCATCCGCCAGTGCCTGGCGCGCCGTGCTTATCGGCATTTCCAGCGGGGGCGGAGTCTGTGCCAGCGCGTCCACACGACGCAGGGGGTCACTGCCGCAGCCGGTTGCCAGCAGTGCGGCGAGGCCGAGCAAGGGGAGTCTCAGCGTTTTCATGGGTAATACTCCAATCGCCAGATCGAAAAGACCCCGACCAGCCATGGTCGGGGTAAAAGCACCGCCGGAACGGTGGGAGCGAAACAGTAAAGCTGCCTAAGGTTGCTGGTCTGGCAGGTGCGGCGGGAGGAGAGAGACCGCTGCACCGCGTCTGACCTTCAAAGGCTTACCACCACGCCTCGGCCTGAACGCCAAAGGTCAGGCCGTCGTCCTCGCCAGCGTCGATGGATTCGCTGGCGGCCTGATAACGACCGCCGTCCCACTGGGCGTAGGTGGCGAACACACGGATCTGCGGGCGTGCCCAGAAGCTGCGGCCGGCCGACCACTGCTGGGCCAGGGTGAGTTTCTTCAGATCGCGGCTGCGCTCGCCATCGGCCTGAGGGTCGACGCGGTCATAGCCGAACTCCAGCGCGGTGCTCATGGTGTCGTTCCACTTGTAGACCGGACGCACGCCGAATGAGAGCCATTTCTGGCCGGAGTCATTGTCGAAGTCGCGGTCTTCGTAGATCTGCACGTACATCATTTCGATGGTGTCGGTCAGCCCGACCACGCCCTGGTTGACCACCCGGATCATGTCGCCGTCGCTGTTACCGGTGCTGTTGCGACCGCTGCTGGCGATGATGCCGTCTGTGGCGTATTGCACGGCGAGCTTGTTGTAACCGCCGAACCAGTTGCCCTGGGTGTGCTCCAGCGTGACCATGTGGCCCTTCTGGTCGAGGTAGCCCGGGTCGCGTTCCTGCTCGTCGGTGAGGTTGGCCTTGCCGTAGTCGTAACCGACTTCAAGCTTGCCGTCCGGGTTGACGTCGATTTCCCCAACGCGAATGTCCAGCGTGTCGTTGGCGATGTTGGTGCCGGTGCCTGACCCTTGATAGGTCCATTCGCCATCGGTGTTGCGGATCCAGGCGATGCTGCCCTTGCCGAAGCCCAGGTCGATGTCTTCAATCCCGGCACCTGGCCCGGATACGTCCCAGTAGTAGTAATCGTTGATGTGTACGTCGTGCCGCTTGTAGTAGCGCTTGCCCGCCCAGATATCGGCGCCCGGCAGGCTTGCAATCAGGTTGTGGCCGACCACGTTGAACTGGCGGATCGCAACATCGCCGCCCTCATCGAAGGGGTTGTTGGCATCGCCATTGGTGTCGGTGCGCGTCGCTTCATAGTCGTTACCCTGGCGGGAGACGTAGGCAATCATGCTGTCGACGTAGAAGCTCTGATCGCCTTCTTTCCACACCTCCTGCCCCAGGCCGATCTCGGCATAGGTTTCGCACTCGTTGCCGAGGCGATACTTGGCTGGCGCGCCCGCCGCCTGAAAGCAGGCCTGGTCCCCGCCGCCGGCGGTCGCACCGACGCCGGAGCGCATATAGCCGTGAAAATCCACCGCTTGCGCGGGTATGGCAGCCAGAACGGCGGCGCAGAGCAGGGTGGGTTGCAGAAGACGCACGGATTGTTGCCGGTTCATCGCGAAAGTCCTTTGTTCTTTTTGTTGGTCTGGTACTGCCGGCGGGTGACTGCCGGCCGCAGCGCCAACGGTGCTCCGGTCGATGCCGGGCTTGGGCTGGCGGTGAACGAAAGCCTGCGGATCGGCGATGTTCGCGACATCCTCCCGACAGTTATTTTTCGAGGCGGAGCGGCAGGGCGTAGCGGGGGAGGAGGGAGATCGGCATGTGCGGCCGTGCGCATTACGCCTGGCCACTAAGCCCGGAAAAAAAGGTGTGGGGAGGTATGGCCTGTGAGATCAGCAGCGCAGTCTGGGCCGGTCGGTGGTGTTCGCATCAGCGGCTGCGCCCGGTTACCCGGGATTGCCGGTAACCGCTGTCGGGTGCTCACAACAACTACAAGAGTGGAGCTACTTCGATGAAAGATCGCTTGTTTCCATCCCGCCTGACCCTGGCGGTTTCCTCCTTGCTGCTGACGCTGGGCACTGCCCAGGCTGCAGACCTTGCCGGTAAAAGCCCTGCTGGCGTTCGTTACCACGGTGGAGATGAAATCATCCTTCAGGGCTTTCACTGGAACGTGGTGCGCGAGTCGCCCAACGATTGGTACAACACCCTGCGCAACATGGCGCCGACCATTGCTGCAGATGGCTTCAGTGCCATCTGGATGCCGGTACCCTGGCGCGATTTCTCCAGCTGGAGCGACGGCGCCAAGTCCGGCGGCGGCGAAGGCTACTTCTGGCACGACTTCAACAAGAATGGCCGCTACGGCAGCGACGCACAGCTCAAGCAGGCGGCTGCTGCGCTGAACGGTGCCCAGGTTAAGGTGCTGTACGACGCGGTTCCCAATCATATGAATCGCGGTTACCCGAACAAGGAAATCAACCTGCCAGCCGGCCAGGGCTTCTGGCGCAACGATTGCTCCGACCCCGGCAACTACGCCAATGACTGCGATGACGGCGACCGTTTCGTGGGCGGCGATGCCGACCTCAACACCGCCAACCCGCAGGTATACGGCATGTTCCGCGACGAGTTCGCTAACCTGCGCAGCAACTATGGCGCCGGCGGGTTTCGCTTCGACTTCGTGCGCGGTTATGCCAGTGAGCGGGTCGATTCCTGGATGAGCGAGGCCCACGACAACGCCTTCTGCGTGGGCGAGCTGTGGAAGGCGCCGGCCGAATATCCGAGCTGGGACTGGCGCAACACCGCCAGCTGGCAGCAGGTGATCAAGGACTGGTCCGATCGCGCCAAATGCCCGGTGTTCGATTTCGCCCTCAAGGAGCGCATGCAGAACGGCTCCATCGCCGACTGGAAGAATGGGCTCAACGGCAATCCTGATCCGCGCTGGCGCGAAGTTGCGGTGACTTTTGTCGACAACCACGACACGGGCTATTCGCCCGGGCAGAACGGCGGACAGCACCACTGGGCGCTGCGTGATGAGCTGGTACGCCAAGCCTACGCCTATATCCTCACAAGCCCCGGCACACCGGTGGTGTACTGGTCGCACATGTACGATTGGGGGCAGGCGCCGCTGATCCGTCAGTTGATCAAGATCCGTCGTGCGGCGGGCGTGCGGGCTGATTCGGAGATCCAGTTCCACAGCGGCTATTCCGGGCTGGTGGCAACGGTACGCGGCACGGCACAAACTCTTGTCATCGCCCTCGGTTCGAACCTGAACGATCCAGCCCAGGTCAGCAGCGGCAGTTTCACACAGGCGCTGAACGAGGACAACGGACAGCTGAAGATCTGGTCAACCGGCGCGGGAGATGATGGGAACGGCGGTGGCGACGATGGCGGTCTGGTCAGCGTTAATTTCCGTTGCGAGAACGGCGTTACCCAGCCGGGCGACAGCGTCTATGCGGTGGGTAATCTGGCTCAGCTCGGCAGCTGGAGCCCGGCCAGCGCGGTACGTCTGACGGATGTCAGCAGCTATCCCACCTGGAAGGGCAGCATCAGTCTGCCAGCGCAGCAAGCGGTCGAGTGGAAGTGCATCGTGCGCAGCGAGGCCAATCCGACGCAGGTGAAAAGCTGGCAGTCCGGCGGCAACAACCGCGTCACCAGTGCGGCTGGCGCAACAACCGTTGGGCGCTTCTAGCCCTTATTAGCTGGGCGTCTAGCCCATGCCTGCCGGGCCCGTTCGGGTCCGGCTCCATTTCATTCATTAATGCATCCTGGGTACCTGGCCGATTCAGGCAACCTGCCAGCGCTTAGCCAGTTGTCTCGCCTGCCGCAGTTCCGTTAGCAGCCATTCTTTCGGCTCGACTGCAAGTAATCGAACCAGGTCAGCATGGCGCTCACGCGTGGTGCGTTCCAGCCAGCCGATGCGCGCGAGCGTCGAGGGCGTGCAAGTCTGGCCGCTGAGATCGTCGTGCAGATCCAGCCAGTGCGACCGCCAGGCCTCCTGCAGGTAAAGCCCTTCCAGATCGCCGCGCAGGGCGCGCTTCCAATTGTTGACAATGCCGCCCAGCCAATCGAGAACCGTGGCGCTGGCCCCGCGCGCAGCAAGCTCCGTCTGCAGCTGCCCGTAAGCCTCCAATGCAATGCGTTTCTCCAGAGCAAAGGCTGCAAGCGCAAGGCGATCGCCCTGGTGTTCCAACGCTAACAAGTGGGCGAAGTACTGGCGCGTTTCGAAGCGTTCGGCGGCGTGAAACTGCGGCATCGCGATGCCGTTGCTGTTGAACTGACGCAGCGGGTCGAAGCGGTACATGTAGCCGAAATCGAACAGCCGCACCTGACCGTCATCCAGGGTATTGCCGGGGCACAGGTCCCATTCGAACAGCCCACCAAGCAGCAGCGCCACCAGCGTGTCGAACAGCTGGGTGAGCTGTCGCTCGTTCCAGGCCAACACCGGCGCGCCCTCTATCCAGGGTGAAAGCAGCACGCCCTGGCGAAAGCTGGCGTAACGGGTATCGACGATGGCGCTCAGCCGCTCGCCGAGGATCGGGTCACGTTTGAGCTGGCGAAGGTCGGCACGGCGCTGGATCTCATTGAGAAAGCTGGTCTGCCCATCAACGTTCTGCACTTTGCACCGTTCCCGGGCGCGTTTGAGCGTCCAGTCCTTCCCGTCGGCGTGAATGCGATAGACATGCGCAGTGAGTCCGGCACTGAAGCGCTCGCGTACATAGGGCTCATCGCCCTGGGTGGCGGCCAGCTGTTCGACCGGCAGCGGGCAGTCCGCGGGCGTGCCGATCTGCAGCTCGGCCGCGCTGGCTACGAAGGCCAACTGAGCGGCGTGGCGTTGTTGTTCGGGTGTCATGCAGATTCTCCGGATCCTGTTCTAGCGCGCCTGTACCACGATGACCTTGTCCTCGCCGTGCTGGCGGACAAAGGCGTAGGGCGACTCGGACAATTGCCGATGAGTGCCTGCACCGATGGCCGGATGCCGGGCGCGGAACTGACCAAGGCGCTGCCAATGCTCGATGAGCGCGGCTATCTCCGGCTTGGTGTGATCAGCCCAGTTCATGTCCGAGCGGGTGCCCTGATAGGGATCGGACCCGGTGGGGCCGAAGGCGCGTGCACTCTCGTCGCCGTAGTAGATCTGTACCGCGCCGGGGCTCAGCAGGAGTGCACTAGCGAGGCCGTGCTGTCGCATCAGATCGCCGTTGTGCTGCGCGCTGAACAGCGATGTGTCGTGGGATGAGGCGTAGCTCATGAAGTTGTGCCCGGGCGTCGCCGCCAGCAGCTTGGCGTAGTGCACGTAACTGTTATTGGCGCGGCGCAGGCAGTCACTGGCCGAGCCGGCGACCTCCGCTTGGAAGGCAAAATTGATCAGCGCATTGAAGCCGTTGGCCTGGTAGTCACTGGTTTCCGGGCCGTGGCCGAAAACTTCGCCCACCATCCAGAACGGCTCGCCAGCCATCGGATCGTCCGGGTTGGCTGCAGACCATGCCTTGCGGGCCTCGTCCGCCTTCTGGCGCAGCTGTGCCCAGGCCGCTGGTTCGACGTGCATGACCGTGTCGGCACGAAAACCATCGACGCCAAACTCACGCACCCAGTTGGTCAGCCATTCGTTGAGGTAGTCGCGCACCCGGTAGCCGTCGCGCTCTACGGCGCGGGTCGGTTGTTTGTGGCGTAGGACTTCCGGCAGGTCAACCGGGCTCTCTGACTCGGTGCGAAAGTCCGGCAAGAACGCCAGCGATCCTTTCACCGGGTCCACCAGAACACTCGGCGGAGCAGGGTAGTCGGCAATACCGGCTCGCACCCACTCCTTGCCCCACCAGCGCGACCAGGACGGGTGATCGTAGTCGATCAGGTTGTGGTAGGCGTGCAGGCTCTCGTAGGGCTCTGGCTGCCAGTCTGTCCAGCGTTCCGGGAGGTATTGCGTCATGCCGTCGCGCAGGCCACCAAAGCCAAGGTTCTGCATGTCGGCCAGGGTCGAGTAGCCGGCATGGTTGAGCACCACGTCGAACAGCACACGGATGCCGCGCCCATGCGCCTGCTTGATCAGTTCGCGCAGGTCATCTTCGCTGCCCATGTTGGCGTCGAGCTGGGTGTAATCGAGCGCGTAGTAACCGTGGTAGGCGTAATGGCGAAAATCGCCTTTCTCGCCACCGCCCACCCAGCCGTGGATCTGCTCATAAGGCGCGCTGATCCAGAGCGCGTCCACACCCAACTCCGACAGGTAGTCGAGCTTGCCCGTCAGCCCTTTGAGATCACCGCCATGGAAGGTGCCAATTTCCTCTTCGCCGTCGGGCGCGCGGCCATAACTGCGGTCATTGCTCGGATCGCCATTGGCAAAGCGGTCGGTGAGGGCGAAATAAACGGTCGCGTTGCGCCAATCGCGGGGATGCTCGATAGGTTCGTCCACGGCTTCGATCAGCAGCAGCCCGTTACTGCCGGGCGCGGGCGTCATTTCGATTTCACCGTTGCGAACCCTTGCCGTTTTGCCGCTGTACGCGTCGCGCAGTTCTTGGCCGTCCTCGAAGACGCTGGCCACAGGGACCCGTACCGCTTCACCCGTCCATGGACGGCAGGCTTGTTCTTCCGGCTCGCTTGTTTCTCGCACAGGCACCAGCCGCACGTTGGCGTCCTTTCCGGTCTGCACCAGCAGGCGGAAACGGCCAGGTTCTGCCACGCTGAAATCAAAGCGGGTGTCGCTATCAAGCTCGTGCCGCTGAAAGGCTTTCAGGGGCTGCCGCGTGGCGTCGTCAGCACCCAGTTCCAGTGTGCCTTTGGGCAGGTCCAGCTCCGCCGCGAAGCGATCTTCAGTCAGGGTTTCCCAGGTCGGCTGCAGCGGCTGACCGTTCAGTCGGATAGGGACTTGCGGTTCCGCTTGCACAGCGGGTGCGAGCAGTCCGAAACAAAGGGCTAGGATAGATGGACTAACGGGCGGAAGAGGGCGCATGTCCGGCTCCGGCTGGGCGGGAAAGATGGGTCCATTCAAGCCTGTTTTCGGTGCGTTGTGCAGGCTGAGAAGGGCGATTGCAACGCTCTGCGATCACGGTGCTATGACAAAACTACGCCCTGCCTCTACGCCCCTCATCCTCCCCCGGAGGAGGATGTTTTAGCCCACCGGCAAGGCGAGTATGGATGCCCTGCAAGACCGCCAGGCGGCACGCAGAACGTTGTGGATAAAAAATAAGAAGCCACGAGGAAATACCTAAATGAATAAAAAGCTGTTTGCAGCGGCCGCGATCGGTCTCTCCGCAACCCTGAGCCTGCCGCTGTCCGTCCAGGCCGCCATCGAAGAAGGCAAGTTGGTCGTCTGGATAAATGGCGACAAAGGGCACAAGGGACTGGCCGAGGTCGGCAAGAAATTCACCGAGGAAACCGGCATCCCCGTCGAGGTGGCTCATCCCGACGCCGCTACTGACAAGTTCCAGCAGGCTGCCGCTACCGGCAATGGCCCTGATATCTTCATCTGGGCCCATGACCGCCTTGGTGAGTGGGCCCAGAGCGGCCTGATCACCGCGGTGACTCCGAGCGCCGAAACCAAAGGTGAGGTTGCCGATTTCGCCTGGGACGCCGTCAGCTACAACGGCAAGCTGTGGGGCTACCCCATGGCCGTCGAGGCACCCGCGCTGATTTACAACAAGGCGCTGGTGTCGACGCCGCCGAAGACCTTCGACGAGGTGCTGGCGCTGCACAAAGACCTCGCTGCAGACGGCAAACGCGCGATCCTCTGGGACTACAACAACACCTACTTCACCTGGTCCTTGCTGGCTGCCAACGGCGGTTATGCCTTCGAAGATACGGGCTCCGGGTTCGACGTCAGCAAGACCGGCGTCAATAACGAGGGCGCCAAGCAGGGCGCAGCGGTGCTCAAGCGTCTGATCGACGAAGGCGTGATGCCCAAGGGAGCTGATTACAGCGCCGCCGAGGCAGCCTTCAACAAGGGTGAGTCGGCAATGTTCATCAGCGGCCCTTGGGCTTGGTCGAATATCAAGAAGAGCGGTATCGACTTTGGCGTAGCGCCGATCCCGGCAGTTGGCGACAGCCCGTCCAAGCCGTTCTCCGGCGTGATGGCTGCAACCCTCAACGCAGCCAGCCCGAACCAGGCGCTGGCGGTCGAATTCCTGGAAAACTACCTGCTCGAGGTCGAGGGCCTGAAGGCTGTGAACGCCGACGTGCCGTTGGGCGCGGTGGTGAACAAGGAATACATGGCCGAGCTGTCGGATGACCCGATGATCAAGGCCACCTTCGAAAGCGCCCAGCAGGGCCGTCCGATGCCGAACATCCCGCAGATGGGTGTGTTCTGGTCGGCCATGGAGCCTGCCCTGACGAACATCACTTCCGGTCGTCAAACCGTGGATGCCGCCCTGGATGACGCCGCCAAACGCATCGTCAAGTAACCACCACCCGCAGCCGCAGTCGGGGACGACTGCGTCTTCGGCTGCGCGCCCCGAGGCTCAGATTCCGATGTCCGCCGTGAATGTTCCCGCCGAGATGCCCGACCGTGCCGTGCCGAAACTGTCCATGCCCAAGTTGCCGGCTGCGCTGCGCTGGGGTATGTGGCTGCTGTGCAATGCCTTCGCCCTGTATCTGATCGTCGCCCTCTACGCCCAGGGGCAAACCGTGTTTGCCCTGCTTGGGCTGGTGGTCGCGGGGATCGCCAGTTTCGTGTTCATCAATCGCCGCGCCTACGCCCACCGCTACATCTTCCCAGCAATCGCCGGGATGCTGGTGTTCGTCATATTCCCGCTGATCTATACGGTGGGCATCGGCTTCACCAATTACAGCGGCACCAACCTACTGAGTTTTGAACAGGCCCAGCGTTATCACCTCAGCCAGACCTTTCTGGCGGGCGAGCGTTATGGCTTCAACTTGCATCAGAACGAAGCGGGCGAGTTGCGCCTGCGCGTCGATCGGGGCGAGCAGGGCGTTTGGGTTTCGGCTCCGCTGGAGGGCGAACCGGTTGCGGGCGAGCCGATCGGCATGAGCCCTGAAGCCGAGGTAGACGACCTGGGCCAGGCGTTGCCGTTGCGCGATGTGATCCGCCAGCGCAAGCAGTTGGAACAATGGGTCATGCGTGGTCATGAAGGGCAGCTGCTGCGCCTCTATGGTCTGCGTGAAGTGGCTGCGGTGGAGCCGCTGTACCGGTTGCGCGACGACGGCTCGCTGGTCAACAACCAGACCGGCGACCGCCTGACCGCCAACGACGAGATCGGCTTTTACGTCGATGCCGAAGGGCAGAAGGTCGCGCCGGGATACACGGTGTACGCCGGCTGGAGCAACTTTTCCAAGGTGCTGACCGATCCGAAGATCCGCGGTCCGTTTCTGCAAATCTTCGTCTGGACGGTCTGCTTTGCCGCGCTGACGGTGGTGTTCACCCTCGCCGTCGGCCTGGTGCTGGCGAGTCTGTTGCAGTGGGAGATGGTCCGCGGCAAGGCGTTCTACCGGCTGATGCTGATCCTGCCGTACGCCGTTCCGGCGTTTATCTCGATCCTGGTGTTCAAGGGGCTGTTCAACCAGAGTTTTGGCGAAATCAACCTGATGCTCGACAGCCTCTTCGGGGTGCGGCCGGACTGGTTCAGTGACCCGACCCTGGCGCGCAGCATGATCCTGATGGTCAATACCTGGCTCGGTTACCCCTACATGCTGCTCTTGTGCATGGGGCTGCTGCAGGCGATTCCGCGTGATTTGTACGAAGCCTCGGCGATGGATGGCGCCACGCCGCTGGACAACCTGATGAAGATCACGTTGCCGCTGCTGATCAAGCCGCTGGCGCCGCTGCTGATCGCAAGCTTCGCCTTCAACTTCAATAACTTCGTACTGATCACACTGTTGACTCGCGGCGGGCCGGACATTCTCGGCACCACCACGCCAGCCGGGACGACCGATCTGCTGGTCAGTTACACCTATCGCATCGCCTTTCAGGATTCGGGGCAGAACTTCGCCCTCGCTGCCGCCATCGCCACGCTGATCTTCATCGTCGTTGGCGCCATGGCCTGGCTGAACCTGAAGCTTTCCAAGGTCAAAGTCTGAGGATTACGCACATGGCCATGGTTCAACCGAAATCCGTCAAATTCCGCGTCTGGATGACACACGCCGGGCTGCTCGCCTTTGTCGCGCTGATCGTGTTTCCACTGTTGATGGTGGTGTCCATTTCCTTTCGGGAAGGCAATTTCGCCACCGGCAGTCTGCTGCCGGATAACCCGACCCTGGAGCACTGGTCGCTAGCGCTGGGCATCCCTTATGTCCACGAAAACGGCGAGGTCAGCAACCCGCCGTTCCCGGTCCTGACCTGGCTCTGGAACTCGATGAAGATCGCGTTGATCAGCTCGGTGCTGATCCTGATGCTGTCGACCACTAGCGCTTATGCCTTCGCCCGCCTGCGTTTCGGTGGTAAGGGGCCGATCCTCAAAGGGATGCTGATCTTCCAGATGTTCCCGCCGGTACTCACGCTGGTGGCCATCTACGCCTTGTTCGACCAACTCGGCCAGCACATCAGCTGGCTGGGCGTGAATACCCACGGCGCAGTGATCATCGCCTCGCTGGGCGGTATGGCGTTGCATATCTGGACCATCAAGGGCTACTTCGAGAGCATCGACGGCTCATTGGAGGAGGCGGCCATCGTCGATGGCGCTACTACCTGGCAGGCCTTCGTGCACATTCTGCTGCCCATGAGCGTGCCGATTCTGGCGGTGGTGTTCATCCTGGCCTTCATCACCAGCATCACTGAATACCCCATCGCTTCGGTGCTGTTGATGGACGTCGACAAACTCACCTTGTCGGTCGGTGCCCAGCAGTACCTCTACGACCAGAACTACCTCTGGGGCGACTTCGCTGCGGCGGCGGTGCTCTCGGGTCTGCCGATCACTGCGGTGTTCCTGTACTGCCAGAAATGGATTGTCGGCGGGCTTACGGCCGGAGGTGTGAAGGGCTGACCGGCTGCGCACCTGACGATGCGTCATGACACCCGAACAGGGAACGAATCACGGGAGAGGACCATGAATGCCGCAATACCTGCACCGCTGCCGCTCATCCCGGCAAAGCTGAGCATGCCGTCGCTGCCGCGGGGCCTGCTGGCCCGGCCGCGGCTGGATGAGTGGTTTCAGCGCCTTGGCGAGGTCCGTTTGGCCGTGTTGCATGCGCCCAGCGGATTCGGCAAGACCACCCTGGCGTGCCAGTGGGCGCGGGCGTTCGATGGCCGCGTCGCCTGGCTGCAGCTGCATCCGGGTGATAACGATCCGATGCAGTTTGGCCGCTACCTGCTGCATGTGCTCGACGTGCAACTGGAGCATGGATGCCCGCGCAGCCTGTTGTTGGCCGGCCAGGGGCGTGAAGCTTTTGAAACGCTGCTCACGCATCTGCTGGCTGAACTGCCCGGCGAACATGAGCCCCTGCTTCTGGTGCTGGATGACTTCGAGGCGCTGCATAACGCCGAAGTGATCGCGGCGCTGCGTTTCTTCCTGCGCAACATGCCGTCGTGGATGACACTGCTGGTATGCAGCCGCGGTTTGCCGGAACTGGGGGTCGCCGATCTGCGGGTCAAGCACCAGTTGCTTACGGTCGACGCTCAGCATCTGGCGTTCGAAACCGATGAAGTGCAGGCGCTGCTGGATCTTGGCTTGCCCGTCTCGGTCAACCGCGAGCAGGTCGAACGGCTCAACCGGCGTATCGGCGGCTGGCCCTGCGCCTTGCAGCTCGTCTTGCAGGAAGTGCAGACGGGCCGCGGAATGGACCTGTTTCTTGAGAACTTGCAGCTCGGCCACCCCTATATCCGCGATTACATGCGTGAGCAGGTGATAGCCAGCCTCGGCACGTCAACGCTGGATTTTCTTCAGGCCACCTGCCTGCTCGAACGCTTCAATGCGCCGCTGGCCGATCGCCTGACTCAGGGCAACAATGCCCGCGACATGTTAGAACAACTCGAGCGACGAGGGCTGTTTCTGCATTCGCTGGACGGTTTGCGGCAGTGGTACGCGTACCACCCACTGTTCGCCACCTTCGTGCAGGGCGAATTGCGTACGCATCATCCGCAGCGACTTTCCGACCTGCATCTGCGTGCGGCCGAAGCGCTGATGGCCGAAAACCTGCCGGAGGAGGCCGCACGTCACGCCGTGCTGGCGGGTTGCCCGACGCGGGTCGGCGAAGTGCTGGAGCGACATGGCCGACAGTTCTATCGTCAGGGTCGGCTGGGCCTGCTTCAACAGTGCCTGGAAACATTGCCCGAAACGGTCATCGCTGGCTCGCCGCTGATGACCTTGCTGCAGGCCTGGGTGTCGCAGAATTCCTACCAGTTCGATCAGGTCGAGCGCTGGTTCAAGGCAGGGGAGCAGGCGCTTCAGCACAGCTGCACGGAGGAAGATTGGGCGCGCATCGTTGGCGAATTCAACGCTGTGCGCGCTCAGGTCGCGATGAATCGCGGCGACGAGCAACAGGCGATCGCACTGGCTCGCGAAGCGCTGGCGCGCGAGCCGCTGATCATGCGGACATCCAAGGTGGCGGCGCTCTCGGGGCTGGCTGAAGCGCACTTCGTCCAGGGCCTGTTGCCCCAGGCGCAGAAGCAGTACGAAGAGGCCGAACGCCGCGCGCGGGAGATCCGCGCCTCGCATCTGGTGGTGTGGAATCTCGGGCAGCTGTCGGAAATCGCCATCGCCCAGGGTTATCTGCAGAAGGCGTATTCGCTGCAGGAACGGGCGATCCAGTATGTCGAGCAGGCTGATCTGCAAGCCACGCCAATCATGGAATTCATTTACCGCGTCCGTGGCCAGGTGCTGCTGGAGTGGCATCACCTCGACGCTGCCGAGCAATGTGCGCTGCAGGGCATCCAGATTCTCGAAGACGTTGGCGACCGCTGGCTGTTGCAATGCTATGCGCTGCTCGCCGGCATCGCTCACGCACGCGGGCAACAGAGCGCCTGCGCGGACTATATCGGCAAGATGCAAAGCATGCTCGCCGACGATAACTACCACGTCGACTGGCTCGCTAATGCCCATGCGGTGATGCTCAGTTACTGGGATTCGACCCAGGACAAGACGGCCATCCAGCAGTGGCTGCTTACGGCGCCGGCGCTCGAACGCGGCCTCAATCATTTCGCTCAGTACAACGCTCGTAACCACGCACGTGCCTACCTGTCGCTGAAGCAGCCGGACAAGGCACTGCCGATCCTCCGGCAGCTGCAGATCGATGCCGAGCAGCACGGCCTGGTCATGGACCTGAATCGCAACCACATCCTGCTGGCCCAGCTGCATTGGCTGCGCGAGGAGCGTCAGCAGGCGCTGGACAACCTTCAGCTGGCGCTGACCCTGGCGAGCAGCACTGGCGCTATCGGCAGCTTCCTGCGCATCGGTAAGCTGCTGATTGCGATGCTCAAGGCCTTGCAGCACGAGAGGCGGCTGGATGAGCTCGAAGCCCAGCGTGCCGACCGGCTGATCCAGCTGGCACAACAGCAGCGCGACTTCAGCAGGGCGATTCGTATCACCCTGGATGAAGCGGTGATACAGGACATCATCAACCGCCCCGACGTGCCGGAGCTGATCCGGCATTCACCGCTGACGAGGCGCGAGTGGCAGGTGCTCAGCCTGATCCACGCCGGGCAGTCCAACGAGCAGATCGCCGAACATCTCAACGTTGCACCTACGACCATCAAGACGCACATCCGCAGCCTCTATCAGAAGCTCAACATCACCCATCGCAACGAAGCCGTGCAGCTGGCGCGCAGCCTGTTGAGCAAGATCCAGGGCGAGTAACCGCGGCGGTTCGACGAGCGATTGCGCATCCTGCCGGTCCAAGGCCGGGTGCGTTTCCATTCATGGCCACTGGAGCCCATATGTCGATGACCGAGAAACAGAAGATGCTTGCCGGCGAGCTGTACCGGGCAGGTGACCCCGAGCTGCAGGCCGACCAGGCAGCGGCCAAGGCCTGGATGGTGCGCTACAACGCAGCGCTCGCCGAAGCGCCGGCGGTGCGCCGCGCCTTGCTGAAGGAGCTGCTGGGAAGCGTGGGTGAAGGCGCAGTGATCCGGCCACCCTTTCACTGCGACTACGGCTACAACATTCACCTCGGCAACGATGTGTTCTTCAACTTCAACTGCGTGATTCTCGACGTGGTCGAGGTGCGCATCGGCAACGGCACGCAGATCGGGCCGGCTGTGCAGATTTACGCAGCGGACCATCCACGCGGTGCAGAAGAGCGCCGTAGCGGCCTGGAGTTCGGTCGTCCGGTGGTGATCGGTGAGAACGTGTGGATCGGGGGTGGGGCGATCATCCTGCCGGGCGTGACCATCGGCGATGACGCCGTTATCGGAGCGGGCAGTGTGGTGACGCGAGATGTGGCGGCGGGGATGACGGTAGTGGGCAATCCGGCCCGTATACGCTGAAGGATTTAGAAGGAGGATGGCAGCCGGCGCTGGGCCGGCTGCCGGTAACGCTTACTGCTGAGTAACGGTTGCCATGTTGCCCGAGCCCATCTGCGAAACGATTGCCGAGTCGCCCATGCCGCTTTGCATCAGCATCGCCTGGTTGCCTACGCCGCCCTGAAGCACGGTAGCCATGTTGTCCTGGCCATCCTGGGTCAGGCTGACTTCGTTGTCAGAGCCGTAGATCTGCTGGATGTCGGCCACGTTGAGGTCGCCGCCCTGCATCACGTCCACACGGTTGTCGTCGCCGTAGCTGGAACCGGTCAGCTCGTTGCCGTTGCCGCTCTGGGTAGCGGTCAGCAGGTTGTCAGCGCCGTCCTGAGCGAAGTCGATCCGGTTCTCAGTACCTTCCTGTGTAACGTAAGCTTCGTTGTATTCGCCGGTCTGCTGCAGCGAAGCAGTCAGCATGCTGCCGTCCAGCTGATCGACGACGGCGTAGTTGTTGTTGCCGGTCTGCTCTGTGCTGGCGGTGTTGCTCTCGCCGGCCTGGAAGATATCGGCGTTGTTGGACGTGCCTTCCTGGAAGATCGTTGCGGTCTGCAGCGAGCCGCTCTGGTCGATGTAGGCTTCGTTGCTCAGACCGTTGGACTGGATGTCTGCACTGTGCTCGGCACCTTCCTGGGCTACCGATGCAGTCTGCGAATCACCCTGCTGGTCGATCGTGGCGCTCGAGTCAAACGCGTTCGCCTGATAGATGGTGGCGTCGTTGACATTACCTTCCTGGTTGACCACGCCGTCGTTACGCGCACCGCCGTCTTGCCAGACCAGCGAGATGTTGTCGTTGCCGACTTGACGCTGTTCCGAAACGCTCAGCTCTGTGTTGGTCTGGATCGATTCGGCGAAGTTGTCGTTGCCGTTCTGATCGATCACAGCGGTGCTCAGGTCAGCGGCGGTCTGCTCAGTGATTGCAACGTTGAAGTTGCCTTCCTGATACTGACGTGCGGTGGCGCCGAAGGAATCGCTCTGGACGATGCTGGCGTCATGGCTGTCGCCATCCTGCAGCTGGATCGCCTCGGTCTGCTCGGTCGAGGTCTGCACGATGTCTGCGCGGTTCAGGTTACCGGTCTGGGTCTGAACGGCATCGGACATTGTCGCCTGGGTCTGGGTCACCATGCCGTCGTTGCCGGCACCAACCTGAGATTGATAGGAAATGTTGTCCTGACCGCCAGTCTGGGTCACTTCGACAATGTTGTCGGCACCGGACTGATTCTGTTCTGCGCTGTTGTCATCGGCATAAGCCTGAGTGGCCAGAATCGCGATGATGGCGGCTGCGAGGGGCTTGCACTTGAACATGTCATCTCTCCATGGATTTTGAATGCGTGTCGCTCCTGACTGAGCGGCTCCGTACATCTGCTGGGCGGCGGCTACTGCGGGGTCAGTCTTGGAACTGCATTGATCCTATAAGCCGCTCGTGACAGATAAGTGTCGATTCGCTTGTTTGTCGACATTTTTATGACGAATAACGAGCCGGCCAACTTGTGCGGCGAGCGATCCGCTCTACGCCCCCCATCTGAGCCGTCTCTACGCCCGGGCCATACGCCTCGCTATTAGTTGGCCGGGAGGATGTTGCGGCGGGTTGACGCACCTAGAGTGGCGGCGTGTTCCCCCAAACATCGAAGGTTGGTTGTATGAATCGCAATGACTGGTGGCGCGGCGGCGTCATATATCAGGTTTACCCGCGCAGCTTTTTTGACAGCAATGGCGACGGGGTCGGCGATCTGCTCGGTGTGGTCGAAAAGATCGATTACATCGCCAGCCTCAATGTCGATGCCATCTGGCTGTCGCCGTTCTTCACCTCGCCGATGAAGGATTTCGGCTACGACGTTTCCGACTATCGCGGCGTCGATCCGCTATTCGGCACGCTGGAAGACTTCAAGCAGGTCATCGATGTCGCCCACGCACGCGGCATCCGAATTCTCATCGATCAGGTGCTCAATCACTCGAGCGATCAACACGCCTGGTTCAAGGAAAGCCGCTCAAGCCGCGACAACGATAAAGCCGACTGGTACGTCTGGGCCGATCCGAAGGATGACGGCACGGTCCCGAACAACTGGCTTTCCGTTTTCGGTGGCCCGGCCTGGACCTGGGACAGCCGCCGCAAGCAGTACTACCTGCACAACTTCCTTTCCAGCCAGCCGGATCTCAACTTCCATTGCGAAGCCGTGCAGCAGCAATTGCTCGACGATATGGAGTTCTGGCTGAAGCTCGGCGTCGACGGCTTCCGGCTCGATGCCGCGAACTTCTACTTTCACGATCGCGAGCTGCGGGATAACCCGCCGAACCACGATATCCGCGAAGGCAGCATCGGCGTGCGTGCCGACAACCCCTACGCCTTCCAGAAGCATGTGTACGACAAGACCCAGCCGGAGAACCTCGACTTTCTGCGTCGAATTCGCCAGCTATTGGAACGTTATCCCGGCAGTGCCACTGTCGCGGAAATCGGCTGCGATCATTCACTGCGTACCATGGCGGCGTACACGGGCGGCAGCGATACGCTGCACATGGCGTACTCCTTCGATCTGCTGACCGAGCAGTGCAGCCCAGGCTTTCTGCGCCACACCATCGATTGCGTGGAGCGCGAGCTGGTCGATGGCTGGCCGTGCTGGTCCATCGGCAACCATGATGTGGTTCGCGTCATGAGCCGCTGGGCGCTGGCCAACCAGCCGGATCTGGCGCGCGGTCGCATGTTCATGGCGATGCTGCTGACCATGCGCGGCAGCGTGTGCCTCTATCAGGGCGAAGAGCTGGGGCTGGACGAAGCCGAGCTGCAGTTCGAACAGCTGGTCGACCCTTACGGCATCCGATTCTGGCCGGAATTCAAGGGTCGGGACGGTTGCCGGACGCCGATGCCCTGGCACGATCAGGACCTGCATGGCGGCTTCAGCCGTGAGCAGCCCTGGTTGCCGATGGCTGACCGTCACCTGCCGATGTCGGTCGCCGCTCAGGAATCGGTCCCGGACTCGATGCTCAACATCTACCGGCGCTTCCTCGCCTGGCGCCAGGATCAGCCTCTGCTGATCGAAGGCAGTATGCGCACCGTCTACCATGACGAAGCCTTGCTGGTGTATGAGCGCCGCCTGGATGACGAGGTTTGGGTGTGCCTGTTCAATATGGCTGAGCACGCGCGGCACTTTGATCTGTCGGCTCCGGTCGAAGGCCTGGACGTGCCCTCGGCGACTGCGGTTTTCGAAGGTCATGGCGTACATTTGCCGGCGCATGGATTCGGATTTGCCCGCCGGCTTGGGTGAATGAGCTGGTCGAGACGAGGCGCCTGCCTCGCTCGACTGGTCTGATGCCCGTTGCTTTGCTCGCCGCGATTCGTCGCGGCGGCTGTATCAAGGAGAACAACAAAAATGGCCAGCGTTACCCTGCGCAATATCTGCAAGAGCTACGACGATGTCCCCATTACCCGCGGCATCGACCTGGACATCGCCGACGGTGAGTTCGTGGTGTTCGTCGGGCCATCGGGATGTGGCAAGTCGACCCTGCTGCGGCTGATCGCCGGTCTGGAAGACATCACCGAGGGTGAGCTGCAGATCGACGGCGAACGTGTGAACGAGCTGCCACCGATGGACCGTTCAGTGGGGATGGTCTTCCAGTCCTACGCGCTCTATCCACATATGAACGTCGCGGAAAACATGGCGTTCGGCTTGAAGCTGGCAAAGGTCGAGAAAAGCGAAATCAACCGCCGGGTAAATTCGGTCGCTAAGATCCTGCAGCTTGACCAGATGCTCGACCGCAAACCCAAGGATCTATCCGGCGGCCAGCGTCAGCGCGTGGCAATCGGGAGGACCATGGTGCGTGAGCCCAAGGTCTTCCTGTTCGACGAGCCGCTATCGAACCTCGATGCCTTCCTTCGCGTACAGATGCGTATCGAGATCTCGCGTCTTCATCAACGTCTCAAGGCGACGATGATCTACGTGACTCACGATCAGGTCGAAGCCATGACCCTGGCGGACAAGATCGTCGTGCTCAATGCTGGCCGCATCGCTCAGGCGGGCCCGCCTCTGGAGCTGTATCACTATCCGACCAATCAGTTCGTGGCCGGCTTTATCGGCTCGCCACAGATGAACTTCCTGCCGGTGCAGGTGGTGAGTGCGAATAGCGATTCGGTGGAGGTTTCAATGCCGGGCGGCAGCACCCTGCGGGTTCCGGTAGACGGCAGTCAGGTCACGACGGGCGAAGCGCTGACGTTGGGCATCCGACCTGAGCACTTCGTCGATGCCGAGCAGGCCGATTTCGTCTTCAACGGCGAGATCGCGGTAGCTGAGCGGCTTGGTGATCACAATCTGCTGCATCTGACCTTCGAAGGGGTCGAGGAAATGGTCGCGGTAGCCAGTGATGGCAACCGGCGCGTTGCGGTGGGGCAGACATTCGCCACGGGCCTGCTGGCGAACAAGTGCCATCTGTTCCGCGCCGATGGCCAGGCCTGCGCGCGTCACTACCGCGAGCCGGCGCTGTTCGGCTGAGCTGCAAGGTCCGGGCTTGCAGCCCGGACCCGCAAAGAGCTCAGGCGCCAGGGCTCTTCGGGTCGTTATCCTTCATTCGCCGATAGAACGTGGCGAGCAGCGCGCCGGAGAGGTTGTGCCAGACACTGAACAACGCGCTGGGTACCGCTGCCAGGGGTGAAAAGTGTGCACTGGCCAAGGCTGCGCCGAGGCCGGAGTTCTGCATGCCGACCTCGATCGAAAGCGTCTTGCGCTGCGCCAGCGGCAGGCCGAACAGTCGGCCGACCAGATAGCCAATGCCGAGCCCCAGGCTGTTATGCAACACCACCACCGCCATGATCAGCAGGCCGGACTCCGCGATCTTGGCCTGACTGGCCGCTACCACAGCGGCCACGATAATCACGATGCTGACCACCGAAACCAGCGGCAGAATGTCGACCACGTGGTGCACACGATTGCCTAGCAACCGACGAACGACCAATCCCAAGGCGACAGGCAACAACACGATCTGCACGATGGACATGAACAGCGCGCCGAAATTGACCGGCAGCCAGGCTGAAGCCAGCAGCCATATCAATGCGGGCGTTACCAATGGGGCGAGGAGGGTGGTAACGGCGGTGATCGCTACCGAAAGTGCCACGTCACCGCGAGAGAACCAGGCGATCACGTTCGACGCGGTGCCGCCCGGGCAGCAGCCCACCAGAATCACACCGACGGCTATTTCGGCAGGCAGCCCCAGCAGTTGGCAGAGCACCCAGGCAAGCGCGGGCATGATCAGGAATTGCGAGCCCACTCCTAGCGCAACCCACAAAGGGCGACGCGCGACTTCGGCAAAATCCGCTGCCTTCAATGTCAGACCCATGCCAAACATGATCAGCCCCAGCAACGGGACGATCCAGGCGGTGGCGGGGAGGAACCAGCTGGGCTGGAAGAAGGCGAGAACGGCGAAGAGCAGGACCCAGAGGGCAAACGTGTTGCCGACAAAGCGGCTAAGGGCGGCGAGAGCGCGCATCGGGTTTACCTTGTAGTTGTAAGGGAGGGCGCCGCCAGCCAGGCCGGCGGCGCACAAGGCAGTTTAGATGCCCTGCGGAATCTCCTCACCACCCAGTGCCTCGAACAGCGCAGGCAGGAACTCGCCGAAGGTCAGCATCATCAACAGGAAGCTGGCGTCCTGCTGGCCGAGGTCGTCATCGCCACCGTCCTGTTCGGCCTGGTCCTGCAGCAATTCCTCGAAGCGCAGACGCTTGATCACCATCTTGTCATCGAGCACGAAGGACAACTTGTCCTGCCAGCCCAGAGCCAGTTGAGTGACCTGCTTGCCGACTTCCAGATGCTGCTGGATCTCATCGCTGGTCAGGTCCTGGCGCTTGCAGCGCACGGTGCCGCCGTCTTCATGGGTGTCACGCAGCTCGCATTCATCGAGCACGAAGAAATCATCGGCGGCTTTCTGCGTCTTGACCCAATCAGTCATGGTTGCCGCTGGCGCGATCTTGACGGTCAACGGTCGCACCGGCAGCGAGCCGATGGCCTCGCGCAGGGTGGACAGCAGGTCCTCGGCCCGCTTGGGGCTGGATGAGTCGACCAGAATCAGACCCTGCTCAGGCGCAATGGCAGCGAAGGTACCTGACTTACGAATGAACGCCCGTGGCAGAAAAGCCTGGATGATGTCGTCCTTCAGCTGCTCGCGCTCTTTCTTGTAAACCTTGCGCATCTGCTCGTTTTCGATCTCGTCGACTTTTTCCTTCAACGCGTCCTTGACCACGCTGCCCGGAAGGATGCGTTCTTCCTTACGCGTGGAAATCAGCAGAAAACCCTGGCTGGCATGTACCAGCGGGGCGTCTTCGCCCTTGCCAAAAGGCGCGACGAATCCATAGGTGCTCAGCTCCTGGCTGGCGCAGGGGCGGGCGGGCTTGGCGGCCAATGCAGCTTCAAGTGTCTCGACATCGAAAGGGACGTTCTGGGTGAGACGGTAGACGAGCAGGTTGCGAAACCACATGGCGATTTGAAACTCCGGTAAAAGCAAAGCGCGCATTATTCCCCTCCATGGCACTGAGGCCAACCCTCGAAAGCGGCAAGGTCGATGGAAACCGCAAATCGTCCAATAAAGGCGGCGGGTGGAGATACTCCGATCTCTTCAGAAAGCGGCTCGAATCATCGTGTGCTGCTGGCAAGCGCCTCTTCATCGCGTTTTAGGCATGTCGTAATCAAGCGTCACGGCGGGCTTTGGCTGTCGTCAGTCCTTCGCTACCCACCTTGGTCAAAGCCCCACAACAACCGGTTTCCTAAGTCTTTGTAAGTTCTTCAATTTTTTTTTCAAAAGGGGGTTGCCAAGGTCAGGAACCCTCTCTAGAATGCGCCCCACTTCGAGAGCAAACGGGTGATTAGCTCAGCTGGGAGAGCATCTGCCTTACAAGCAGAGGGTCGGCGGTTCGATCCCGTCATCACCCACCACTCGAGGTTTAGCGCAGCGGTAGTTCAGTCGGTTAGAATACCGGCCTGTCACGCCGGGGGTCGCGGGTTCGAGTCCCGTCCGCTGCGCCATATTTGCTTCCTAGGCCCGCTGAACGCCTGGAAGCCACAAAAGAAGCGGCCATTGGCCGCTTTTCTTGTTTCTGCCTCCCACTAAATATCCCTCGCAGCCACACCCCCCCTCGCAACCACGAATGCTTTCGTTGCTAGACGTCGATTCGTGACCCTAGTAGCGGCCGTCGCGCTTACCAGCCCCGCTATTCGTCAAGCTGAAACCGCTGCCAGATATGCCGTCCTTTAGCGAAAACCTGAGCCTTGGGCTTTTTGGTGTTTGCTCTGGGATCAAAGCAGTAACGCTGGCGGAGATCTCTGCTTGAACATCAATCGTTCGGTGCTGCCAAGCGCAAGAGCTGAGGATCCAGGGGCTGCCCCTTGACGCAGTTGTTTTATCTCCGACCCACAACTGTGTCTTTTGAGGGTGTGAAGCAAGTTTGCCGACGCGTCCGATCAAAAAGCCGGCGATATGCACCTGCCTGATGCTTTTGTCTTCACAAGCAATGCCGCTCAGTGCTTTGCCCTGGTCGATGTACAGCACAACGAGTAAAGCGTGCTGATATCAAAGATCTGCTATGCGCTGGGCGTGCGTCCCGACAGCTCCTGCCCAACGCTCCAAGTCCGGTTAGCAGACCGATCCTTGGGCCTGGCGACCCCGGCCCCGACCGTGCGAAAGCGTGAAGTGGTCCGCTTCCAATCGCTTTAACAACCTTTAACAACACGGCCTGTTTTTCTGCCCCTAGGATTTGAAGCGTTGCAAAGCTACATAACTCGGTCCGACTACGAGTTGGACGCCCAGCAATCGGTAGCACCTATTTGGGCGTTACCGCCAATGCAAACTACTCAATGCAGATGGAGATATCCCATGGCTGATACACCACCAGTAAGCAGCGGTAACTCTGACGCCGCTATCGACAAGATGTCCGCTGTTTTTGATATGGCCATTGAGAAGTCGGCCAAGATCACCGAGATCACGACCGCTAAGAAAGCTGAGCTTGACGCTACCAAACAGCGTCCGCAGAACTGATTCAGGTCTGCAGGCGGTGTATTACACCGCCTGCACCCTGGCTCATTTTTCCGTTTTTATGCGTATGTGCGAGCCCACGTAGCGCGTGCATATCTGTTTAACGCCTGATGCCGTTCCCGGCAGTAGGCGGGGTGGGTCGAATGACAGCCATGGCATCCCATTTGTCCAAAGCGGATAACGACAGCCCGACGTTACAGGTCGTCGCCGGTATGCACCATGGAGTGTCGCTGCCGATGGACGCGCCCGTTTGCGTGATCGGCGCCGGCCCAGGCGATGATCTGGTGCTGGGCGATCCTGGTATTGAAACCAAGCATGTGCGCCTGCGTTTTTCCGCATCGCACGTCACTATCGAGGCGCTGGGCGGCGACATTCAGCTGTTCGCGGCCGGCAAGACGACGCGCATCGCCCGCGGGCATGGCTTTCGGGCAGCGTTACCATTCGAAATCCAGCTGGGCCAGGCAAGCATTTCACTACAGGCGCCTTTCGGTGCGCCCCGCCCGGATGCGCCGGTATGGTATGGCAAGCCGCAATGGTTGATCGCCGGCGCTTTCATGTTCATTTGCGCCAGCGCGCTCGCGATGTTTAGCGACGCCCAGCCGGGAGAGTCGCTGGACATTATGGACAACTTGACCGCTACCGGCGTTGATCGCCCTGTCGAACAGGTGCCTTCGCTGGACAAGGTGCGTGCCGACCTCGCCGCCAGAGCGAGCAAGGCTGGTCTGAAAGACTTGAATCTGCTCGTCGTCAATGGCCAGCTCAAAGCCAAGGGCACCCTCACACCTGAGCAGCGCCCGCAGTGGGTAGCGCTGCAGCAATACTTCGATGGTCACTACGGTCGGCACTTTGTCCTGCAAAGCAGCGAGGTGGCGGTTCGCGAACCCGGTGCTCAACCGCGGGTGAGTTTCCAGGCGGTGTGGTTTGGTGAAGACCCTTATGTCATCGATTCGTCTGGCGCTCGCCTGGACGCAGGAGCGCCGCTTAGCGACGGCTGGGTGATAAAGGACATCAGAGATGAAATGGTGGAGTTGGCGCGTGGTGACGAGATCTTTTTCTTCACCTTGGCTGCAGCTCCGGCCGACGAAAGCTAAGCGATGAAGGTCGATCCGCGCGCCGTCCCCACCGACACGTTGCTCACTCCTCTAGATGGCGCAGGCGCGCAGCGCGTTGAGCGCAGTCGGGCAGCGTTATTCGATGCGTTGCTGCCTACCCCGGTCGGCGATCTGGCGCGTCGCTCGCTGCGCCGCGATGTGGAGCGCCTCGGCGAATTAGGCAGCATTGATCCTTCTCTATTTGCCGGCTCGCGCCCCGGCGAAATTTTGGAGGACATTCTGGACCGCATCCTGCCGTCTCTGGAACTCGATGAAGACACCAAAAACCTGGCTATGACCCTGGTCCGCGACGAGCTCGACACCCGTCGCTCGCTGGATCAGCAGCGCGCTGACTCGGGGGAATGATGCAACGGGAAAATCGTGATGCGGCGCACCTGCTCCATGGTCTGGCGGATATCTACCAGCGTGCAGGCCAGTCACCCCGAGCGCTGGTGATGCTTTTGCTGGCCACGCAAATAACCCCTGACGACCCGATACTCTTGCGTCGACTTGCGGTGGTGTTTACCGCGGTCGGCGATGGCGAACGTGCACTGGCGGCCCTGGATCGCATCTCTCAACTTACCGTCTCGTCGCCTGAGCATGAGCCCACCGAGCTGTTGCTCTTACGCAGCCGCGCGCTATTGCGTGCCGGGCGTGGCGCCGAAGGCAGGCAGCTGTTTCGCCACTACCTGAGCCGACGCGGGAGCAACGCCGCATGATGGGCCGTGTCAGCGCCTTCGCTCGACTGGCCGCCAAGCGCACGGATGTGGTGATCGCCGCGTTCATGCTGATGGCCGTTGTGATGATGATCATTCCGCTGCCCACCTACCTGGTGGACTTGCTTATAGGCGTGAACATTGCCCTGAGCATCCTCATTCTCATCGTCGCGTTCTATATCGCCAAGCCGGTCGATTTGTCGGCATTGCCTCCATTGATTTTGCTCAGCACGCTGTTTCGCCTGTCGCTGTCGATCACCACCACGCGTCTCATTCTTCTGCACGGCGATGCCGGCAACATTGTCGAGGCGTTTGGTGAGTTCGTAATTGCTGGCAAAGTGGTGGTGGGGCTGGTGATCTTCATGATCATCACGATTGCCCAGTTCGTGGTCATCACCAAGGGCGCCGAGCGCGTAGCGGAAGTAGCCGCGCGCTTCACGCTGGATGCCATGCCCGGCAAGCAGATGGCCATCGACAACGACCTGCGCAATGGTGATATCGACCAGCCGGAAGCACGCCGTCGGCGCTCCAACTTGCAGCGCGAAAGCCAGCTGTTCGGCGCTATGGACGGGTCGATGAAGTTCGTCAAAGGTGACGCCATCGCCGGCCTGGTGATCCTTTGCGTCAACCTCATTGGCGGCTTGATGATCGGTATGCTGGAGCGCGACATGACCTTCGCCGACGCTGCCCATACCTATTCACTCCTGACCGTGGGCGACGGCTTGATCGCGCAGATTCCAGCGCTGCTGATTGCCGTGGCGGCGGGCACGGTAGTCACTCGCGTCAACAATGAAGATATCGAAGAGGACCTCGGCACCGAGATCATGCGGCAAATGGGTGCCAGCCAGCGCGCGCTGTCGCTGACTGCCTTTATTTTGCTGGGCGTAGCGTTTATTCCCGGTTTTCCCGCCGTTGTCTTTCTGAGCCTGTCGGCCTTACTCGGTGCCTGCGCCTATTCCCTGCATCGCCGCGAAAAGTCGAAGCTGGCTGCCGAGCTGCAGGAACCGCTGCAACCGGTTGAAGAAATCGCCCCGATGGCGCAGCCGGAGGAGACGGACGAGCCCAGTACCGCCCCCGACAGCCGAGTGTTGCTGGTGATCAGCCCTGCGCTGGCTGAAGCAGCGCCGCTGCACCCGTTGCGCCAACGTCTGGAGGAGTTGTGCAACGACCTGCGCGC
Organism: Stutzerimonas stutzeri; assembly: GCF_024448895.1. GTDB lineage: Bacteria > Pseudomonadota > Gammaproteobacteria > Pseudomonadales > Pseudomonadaceae > Stutzerimonas > Stutzerimonas stutzeri_Q. The sequence continues at coordinate 28,448 of NZ_JAMOIC010000020.1, read as the reverse complement.
CGATCTGGGGATCGAGTTTCCACTGCCGGCGGTGCACGTTGACCAAGCTGGGGTCGGCGGCCATTTCCGCATTGTCCTGGAAGGCATACCCGTCGATGAAGGCGAGCTGCACCTTGAGCACGTGTTGTTTCAGGACGACCCCATACATCTGGACCTAGTCGACGTGCCGGGCCGTGAAGCGCAGTCGCCCCTGAACCGCCGCCCAGCGTTGTGGATCGCCCAAGAGTATTGCGCGCAGCTGGACGAGGCGGCCATTGCCTACCTGCGCCCGGATGAACTCCTGCGAGAGCTGATGGCGCGTGCACTGCGCCGCTATGCCGGAGATTTTCTGGGTATACAGGAAACCCGTCAGTTGCTGGAGCAACTGGAAGAGCGCGCACCCGAACTGGTGAAAGAGGCCTTGCGCGTGGTGCCAGTGCAGCGCATGGCGGATGCGCTGCGGCGTCTGGTAGCCGAGAACGTCTCGATCCGCAACCGTCGTGCCTTGCTGGAAGCCATGGTGGAGTGGAACGGAGAAGGCGATGTCGGCCGCCTTTCCGATCATTTACGCAAGGCCTTGGCCCGGCAGATCAGCCACCAGTACGGCGATGGCAACAGGGTCATCGCAGCCTTCGTGATTGGCGCGCGCACCGAAGCGCAGATGCTCGAATCGTTGCGAGTACAGGACGGCGCGCGCGGCGATTCGCGGCCCAGGGATATTGCCCGTCACTTTATGAAAGAACTGCGCGCCCAATGTGCCGCGCTGCCCGATCCGCACAAGGCGGTGCTGGTGGTCCACCCCGAATTACGCCGCCATATAGTGCGCTGGCGTGCCCGTGATGAACTGGAGATTGCCGTGTTGTCGTTCACCGAGTTAGCGCCCGAATACAGCCTGCAAGCGATCAAAGTCATCAGCCAGGGAGCGCCGGCGCCGCGGCCGTCATTGGCCAAAGAGGGCCAAGCCAACACCTTGGCGAACGCATCTTGAGCGGCCTGTGGATGCGCAGATGGTTAGCTGCGTTAAGCCTGTTGCCGGCTTTGGCCGTTGCGCAGAGCCAGGATGCCGTGATTGATCTGGGCAGTGGCGAAGGGCGGGTCATTCGCTTTGCCCAACCGGTGGATTCGGTGCTGGTCGCAGAGCCGGCAATTGCCGATTTGCAGGTGGTTTCTCCAGGCGTGATCTACGTATTCGGTAAGCGTCCAGGCAATACCACCCTGGTCGCGCTCGACAAGGACAGTAATCAGATTGCAGGCATGAGCCTCAATGTAGGCGCCAACTCCCAGCCGGTCAGCCGCGCACTGAATGCCAAAGGCCGGGTGCAGGTGACGGGCGCCGGCAATCGCCTGAACGCTAAGGGCCAGGTAAAGGACGTCAGCGAGGCGATCAACCTCAACGCCCTTTTGGATCCCGAAGGGCAGGACTGGGAAAGCTCGGTCAATACGGCCCAGTTCACCGGAGGCTCGGCGCAAGTGAATATCCGCGTGCGTTTTGCCGAGGTGTCCCGTGACGAGCTGCTGCGTTACGGGGTGAGCTGGAATGCCCTGTTCAACAACGGCACCTTTTCCTTCGGTCTGCTAACCGGTGGCTCGTTACCGGCGCAGGCTGCTGCCGGGGCGTCGAACCTGGTCGGTTTGGGTCTTGATTCCGGGCACTTCAACATCGACTCGGTGCTGGAGGCGCTGCAGAGCAACGGCGTGCTGGAGATTCTCGCCGAGCCCAATATCACCGCCAGCACTGGCGAGACTGCGAGCTTCCTGGCCGGTGGGGAAGTACCGGTGCCGGTGCCCGTCAACAGCGATCTGGTCGGGGTGCAGTACAAGTCCTACGGCGTCTCGCTGGTGTTCAGTCCGACGCTGCTGCCCAACGACCGCATCGCGCTGCAGGTGCGACCCGAGGTGAGCACCTTGATGGGCAGTGCTTCTCTATCGATCTCCGGTTACCAAGTGCCCTCGTTTCGGGTGAGGCGCGCCGATACGAGGGTGGAAGTTGGCAGCGGGCAAACGTTCGCGATTGCTGGACTGTTCCAGCGCAACAGCTCGCAAGACCTGGAAAAACTGCCATTGCTCGGCGACATGCCAGTGCTCGGCAACCTGTTTCGCTCCAAGCGTTTTCAGCGAAATGAAACTGAGCTGGTGATCCTCATCACTCCGTACTTGGTCGAGCCCGTTCAGACCGCCAAAGCGACGTTGTCACCCACCGATAAACCGCCGCAACCCGCCACTGCCGCGCTAACCCGCGATGGCGGCCCGTTCGGGTTCTACATGGAATGAGGTGTCGTGCATGAGCAAGGCTCTTTTGCCGTTACTGGCACTACCGACGGCCATGCTGCCGATCTTCCTACTGCTTGCGGGTTGCGAGACAAGCCTTCAGCAATCTGACTATTCCCGCGACTACGTGAACATGACTGATGCTAACGGACGGCAGGTCTTGTTGCCCGAGGCCTGCCTGGGTGCCCCTCAGGTTGAAGCGCAACTGCACGAAACCATGAAGCTGGCGCCTGGCTGCGCCAACAGTTTCAACCTGCTGCAGATGGTTGAGCAGCGCGAAGACCTTCAGCGCGGTCGTAACACCGGCGCCACCCTGGCCGCGCCGGTTGGCCGGGCGGCGCAGTACTACTTGCAGGGCAGTGAGGCGGAACTGCAGCGCCGCCGCCGTGAAGCGCAGGAAGCCATGAGCGACACAGGAGGCTTGCAGTGAGCAGGGGTGCAATGAATCAGCAGGCAATGACCGAGCATTCAGTGACGTTCAACCAAGCCCATGGCCTGCGCTCTGGTCGCGGGGTCCTTGATCGCAGCGATACGCTTGGCGTCGTCGATCAGCGATTGCCGCTGTTGAGCATCAATACCGTCCAGACGCACCTCGGCGGGGTTGCCCGAGCGGCCGACCAGCACTTGCACCAGCAAAGTGTTGCGTTGGTGGCGCGGTTGCGCGGCAGGGGCCGTGTCAGCGCCGCTGATCTCATCCAGAGCCAGGTCCGGTTGGTTATTCAGAACGTAGGCCAGCGCCAGGTTACAGCGGCTGTCCAGGTTATTGGGCGCCAAGGCTTTGGCATTGAAGAAAGCGTCCTGTGCGCGGCCGGTATGCCCGAGCAAGGCTTCGGCGACGCCCAGTCGAGTGAAGGCAGTTACGCTGTTCAGCCGCGGTGCGGCGCTCGCCAACAACGGTTGAGCATGCTCGGCGTAACCGAGGCGCAATTGCGCTGTACCCAGGCCGAGCAGGCTTTGCGGTTTATCCGGGTCGAGCGCCAGTGCTTGTTGAAAGGCGGTTTCGGCGCCTATGGCATCGCCGGTGGCCAGCTTCAACTCGCCCAGCCGGTTCCAGGCTTCAACACCCGCACCGGGCTCCTGAGTCGCGCGCAAGTAAAGGGTGGCAGCGGTGCCGTGGTCGCCGCGCTGGTCAACATCATCGGCCAGTTTCATCAAGCGGCCGTAGCTACTCTGGTCGGCTGGGGTGGGCGGGGGAGTGGGGCTGTTGTTGCTGGTGGAACTACAGGCAGAGAGTGCGACGCTGACAGAAAGAAATGCCAGTCGAAAAACAACGGGGCTGAGCAAATTCGGTACTCCCAATGTACTGGCCAATTGACCGGGCGCGGCGGCTATTCTAACGGCGTGCTTGAAGGCGGGCGCATTGCCAGCGTGAGAAAACTTGTGATTTGTGCGGCCAGTGCCTGGTTTCGCCGGATAGGTCGCGTATTCGCCTCAGCCCTCTGCGCTGTCGGATTGTTTTCGGTGATACCGGCGGCGAGCGCGCAAGGCCAGCCAGAATGGGCCTCCCGGCCCTATGCCTACGTGGTCATTGATCAGGATGTGCGCGGTGTACTTCAGGCGTTCGGTCGTAATCTGGGGGTGCCGATGGTGATTTCGGCCAAAGTCAAAGGTCGTGCGCCAGCCAACTTTCGTGCGGCGAACGCCGGCGCATTCCTCGACAAACTCACAACAAATAACACGCTTACCTGGTTCTCAGACGGCAACATGTTGTACGTCGACAGTGAGGACGATCTGCAAATTCGCAACTTCGAAGCGGTAGGGCTGAGTGCGAAAGATCTGCAAGCCAGCCTCGATGAACTTGGTGTCAGCGGAAAGCACTTGCATGTGCGCAACAGCTTCCAGGGCGACGGACTGATGGTCTCCGGGCCCCCTGCTTTCATGGCGTTGGTCGAGCAGCGCATCGAGCAGATTGCCCGCCCCGAGCCCGGCCCGGTGGTACGTGAGCACGGTGTGAGGGTGTTCCGCGGCAGCGCCGCCACTGAGTTGGTGGAAGCGAGATCCAAGCAGTAGTCACAAACCCAGTAACTACCCAGGAGAAAATCATGGCAGTGAATCCCGTAGATGGCGCAACCGCCGGGCAGGTGAACTCGGCAGATGATTTCGCCGAAGCATTGAATAGCGCGCAGAACGATGAAGAGCTGATGGATCAGATGATCACTCAGGCAATCGTGCTCGGTGGTCAGTTCATCATCATGCCGCGCGCTCAGGAAATACTTAAAGAAGCCCAGGCCGACGACGAAGAATAGACGCGAGGTCGTACATGCTTCCAAGTGCAGCTGTAGCCACGCCGCCAGTCGCCGGGCAAGACGCGATGGCGCAGGTTTCCCAGAACCTGTTCGAACACATGGCGAGCCATTCCAAAGGTATGCCGGCAGGCGCTGGGCCTAATCAGGTTGGTGAAAATCTGATGCAGCGTCTGAACGGTTTTATCGACCGTTCGCAACATTTTTCCGAGCGCGCATCCAGCACGTCCGCCACCAATCAGCGCTACACCAGCAGCAGCCCCGACTACGCGGGCCAGGCAGACAAGTCCGGGACGGTGGAGCCAGGCAAAACCAGCGAAGCCCAGGTCGATAAATTGATGAACTCTCTGAGCAGGGTGTTCGACTATTCGATTGAAACCCAGATGGTGGTGCGTGGCGCGACGCAGATTTCTGGCTCAGCCAATACCTTGATGAAAGGGCAGTAAGTATGGCTAGGCGCGGCTGGCATGCGGTGCTGCTAGTTGTCTTCACTATCCTGCTGCAGGGTTGTGATTCGACGCTTTACACCAACCTCAGCGAGCGCGAAGCGAACAAGATGGTAGCCGCCTTGTTGCGCGATGGCATCGCTGCGCAGCGCAAGGTGCAGGACGACGGCAAGATGACGGTGACCGTGCCGGAGGAACGCCTCTCAGAAGCCGTCACCTTGTTGGACGACATCGGTTTGCCCGAGCAGAAGTTCTCCAATATGGGCGATGTGTTCAAAGGCAACGGCCTGGTGTCCTCTCCCGTGCAGGAGCGCGCGCAGATGGTCTATGCGCTTAGCGAAGAACTGTCTCATACGGTGTCCCAGATAGATGGTGTGTTGTCAGCACGGGTGCATGTGGTGCTACCTGACAATGACCTGCTGAAACGAGTCATCTCGCCGTCATCGGCCTCGGTGTTGATCCGCTACGAAGCCAGTACGGAAGTGGACAAGCTGGTGCCTCAGATCAAATCCCTGGTCGCTAGCAGCATCTCCGGGCTGGGCTACGACGGCGTTTCAGTTACCGCCGTCGAAGCCGCGGTGCGCTCCCAGGACAACGCACCGCCGCTCAAATCCTTCCTTGGCTTGTGGATGCTCGAGGCCAGTATTGCCAGAGCCAAAGTCATGCTTTTTTCCGGGTTGATTCTATTGCTTGGTATGGCGGGCGCGATCGGGTGGCACTTCTGGCGGCAGCGCGAAACGCCGGGTATCTACGTCTTGAAGGAAAGTGAATGACTGCTCAGCCCTCTCTTCAAGAGCAGTGGCGGGCCGTCGCTGCGCAGCCGCTGAGCTATGTACTGCCCGCCAGCCTCAACCAATGTTTTGCAGGTGCCCTGAACACCGAGCAGCTCAATGCGTTGTTGAGTGAATCGCGCTATCGCACCCGGCTGGAACGTCTGCTCCTCGATCACTTCAAGTTGACGCCGCTCGCGCAGCCGCGCGTTGAGGCGGACGTTCACATCATGCTGCTCGCGCCTGAGCACCTACCTCGCCTGGCGCTGTTATGCGGCGCGACCTGGCATGCCAATGCGCTCGCGCGGGAGATTCGTGGCGCAGCCGTTCAGGCGCTCAAGGACAAGCTGGGCGCCGATGTATTCGAGTTCGCCCTGGCCCATCGCGATAAGGCCGGTGCGATGGATTTGCTGTTTGACGTCGAGCAACTGCTACAGGCCATCGAGCGCGACGGCGACGCCTGCGTCAGGGCCTGGCTGTGCTCGCTACCAGATGATCTACAGCGCTGGTTGCGCTTGCGGCTGGATCCCAGGTGGCTGCAGTTCAGCGACTTTCCACCCCAAGGCATCACTCTGATTCGCGAGATCGCAGCCAAGGAATTCCTGGAATGAGCGAACTACCGAGCCGGCCACCGCAGAAAATCATTCGCCAGGACGATGCGACTCGCTGGGTCGAAGGCTATGCCTTTCTGCAAGCGGCGCGCGAGGAGTCGAACACCATCCGCGCCAACACCCGGCGTGTCGTTGAAAAGGCGCGCAGCGAAGGATTAGCGCAAGGTCGCGATGAAGGACTAGAGCAGGCCTCGGCGTTGTTGGCGCAGACCTCAGCCAAGGTCGATCACTACCTGGCTGGCCTGGAAAGCAGCATGGCTGACCTTGCCCTGAATATTGTTCGCCAAGTACTGGAACCCATGGACTCCAGCGAGTTGTTGCTTGGCTGCACGCGCAAGGCGCTGACGGCATTCCGCGACAGCCAGGCACTGACGCTGTATGTCGCGCCGGCCGAGCTTGAGGCGCTGGTGAAACGAATCGAGCCGGACTTGGCCGCCCGTCTCTCCCTCGAGGCGGATGCGAGCGTCGAACCCGGTCAGGCACGCCTGAGCAGTGCCATCGCCAGTGTCGAACTTGGCGTTGAGGCGCAGCTGCGCGCGATCCGCCAGAGCTTGTTGCCTCATACCACCGAGCCGCAAGCATGACAGTTGCGCTGGACAGCTTGTTACCAATCTTGGCCAAGCGCCTGGGTGATGCTCAACCTCGGCCCATGCGCGGGCGCATCCGCAGCATCCGTGGCACCCTGGTACACGCCAGTGTGGCGGGCGTTGGCATCGGCGAACTGTGTCACCTGAGCGACCCTTTGAGTCAGCGCGCCCTGCAGGCGGAAGTGGTTGGCTTTGATGGCGACGAGGCGATTCTCGCGCCGATAGGGTCGCTGGAAGGGCTGTCCACCCGAACTGAAATTGTTGCCACGGGGGAGCGTTCCGGTGTGGTGGTGGGCGATGCGTTGTTAGGCCGCGTCATCAGCCCACTTGGTTCATGGCTGGACGGCGCAGCACCTGCGACAGCCGGCTTGCTGCGCTACCCTTTGCAGGCCGAACCGCCTGCGCCGTTCGCGCGGCAATTGATCAGTGAGCCGATGCCGTTGGGCGTTCGCGCTATCGACGCGTTGCTGACGGTAGCGCGTGGGCAGCGGGTGGGTATCTTCGGCGAGCCAGGGGTGGGTAAATCCTCGCTGTTGTCGGCGATCGTCACCCACTGCAAAGCCGACGTGATTGTCATCGGTTTGATTGGTGAGCGTGGCCGAGAGGTGCGCGAACTGCTGGATGTGCACCTTGGCAAGGCGGCGCGAGCGCGCACCGTGGCCGTGGTCTCGACCTCGGATCGGCCAGCCACTGAGCGGGTTAAAGCGGCCTATGTGGCCACCGCCCAGGCTGAGTACCACCGCGACCAGGGGCGCAATGTGGTGTTGCTGTTGGACAGCCTTACCCGCTTTGCCCGGGCCCAGCGCGAGATCGGTTTGGCCGTCGGCGAACCGCCCACCCGGCGTGGCTACCCGCCCTCGTTTTTCTCCGCGTTGCCGCGTTTGCTCGAACGAAGCGGCCCTGGCGAGCGTGGCAGCATTACCGCGCTCTATACGGTATTGACCGAAGGCGATGCCGACCTGGATCCGGTAGCCGAAGAGGCGCGCTCGATTCTTGATGGCCATATCGTGCTGAGCGCCGAACTTGCGCAGCGTAACCATTTCCCTGCTATCGACGTGCTGCACAGCCGCAGCCGCCTGATGGACAAAGTCGTCAGTGCGGAACAGCGCCAAATGGCAGCCCATGTGCGAGGGCTGATGGCGCGCCACGCCGATATCGAGCTGTTGATGCGCACCGGTGATTACGTCGCGGGCAGTGACGCTCTGGCCGATGAGGCGATTGCCCGCCACGACGCCATTGAGGCGTTTCTACGCCAGGACGGTGACGACCACAGCAGCTTTGAAGACAGCTTGCAGCGTCTGCGCACGGTGCTGACATGAAGGCCGACGCGGTTTTGCAATTGCAGCAGTTGCGCCAACTGCGCCAACTGCGCGAACGCCGTGCGCAGCACCAACTCGCCAGTCAGCTGGAGCGATGTCTAGCCGCGACGGCCGCATTGCAGCAGGCGCAAGGCGCCATTGATGAGGCACAGCAACAGCTGCATCGCGAAGCTGAGGCCCTGCAGCAATTGCTTGGCGCCGGCGCGCTGGCCGTTGGCACCTACCAATCGGCCTTGGAGGTGCTGGAAGCATTCGACCAGCATCGTCTGCATCTGCAAGAGCAGCTGCTCAGCGCCGAACAGAACAGTGCTGCCCAGCAACGACAGAAAGTCGCGTTACAGCGCGCCCTGATGCTCCGGCGACAGCAGTCTGACGCTCTTGAGCCGCTGCTTGAAGAGCATGCGCGAGCAAGACGGCGTATCGACGAGAGCATCGAAGAAGAGCTGTATGACGAGCGTGCTGCGCTGCGCTGGGAGGCGCCGCTATGAATTGCCGCAACCCGGCTTTCGCCGCGCCTCAGGTGCAGGCTATACGGCCGCTGCTGGACGCAGTTCCCCAGGACACCGTCGCCTTGCACAACCGCTTGCAGGTGCGTCGCCAATCCGTCCAGGCGGTCTGTGGTGGACAGGCGATAACCCTGAACTGGGCGGCAGCGTCGGGGGCCGCCGTTACTGATATCCACCCACTATGGCTTTCCAGCGGCGAGTTATCCGCCCGCGTGCTATTGCCACGCAGCCTGCTTGACCAGTTGCTGGCTAGCCAAGGCGTGCTGGACGTCTTTGACGAAGTCGCTAAAGAAGCCCAATCGATTTTGCTCGAACAGGCCCTGTTGCCGTTGTTGGAACCTCTGGAAGCGGAGTTAGGGCAACTGATAACGGTGGATGTACAGGGTAACGCCGAAGTGATGGCGCCGCTGACACTCAGGTTGGGCGTGCAGGTGGCCGATGGCGAGTCGCACACCCTTGTGATCGAGTTGTCGGTTGCGGCGGCGCAACTCGTCTCCGATCTGCTCGACCGCTGGGTACCAGTCCAGCCTCAAAAACTGCCAAACCTGAACTTGCCGCTGGTGCTGCAAGCGGGCTGGCAAGCGTTGAGCATCAGCGAGTTGCGCAGCTTGCGACCTGGCGATGTGCTAATGCTCGAGGTGCCCGCCAAAGCCGATATGTGGGTGTCTCTGGCCAATAGTCGATGGGCCCGTGCCCGTCGCGAGGAGCAGGGCATCCGCCTGCTCGAGGCGTTCAATCGTAGTCAGCCAATAAGGGAACACCCGATGAGTCAAGGAACCTCCAGTCACAGAGCCACTGATCAAAGCGCGGCAGAAGAAAGCGCTGACGTCTCCTTGGGCGATGTGCAGCTGAACCTGGTATGTCAGGTGGGCAGCGTGCAACTGTCGCTGTCCGAACTCGAGCAGCTGGGGGAGGGCAGTGTGCTGGCGCTGCCTGATGGCGGCAGCGACTTTGTCGACCTGACGGTCAATGGGCGCAGCGTGGGGCGTGGAGAGTTGGTGAAAATGGGGGACGGTCTGGGGGTCCGCCTGACGCGTTTCGCTAGCCTATGACCGGCTGAAAAGAATGACCGACTACCAACCCAATTTGCTTGAGATCATTCTGGTCGTTACCACGATCGGTTTGATTCCGCTGGCCGTCGTCACGCTGACCGGCTTTCTGAAAATCTCAATCGTGCTGTTCTTGATCCGCAATGCCCTGGGCATTCAACAAACGCCGCCCAATATGGTGCTGTACGGCATCGCCCTGATCCTCTCCGTTTACGTCACCACGCCGTTGATTGCTGATATGTACCGCCAAGTGGAAGGGCGCTCACTCACCTTCGAACAGGCGGATGAGTTTCGCGACCTCGGCGAGGCATTACGTACGCCATTGCAGCAACACCTATTGCGCTTCGCCAACCCATCCGAGCGCGGCTTTTTCATGCAGGCCACCGAAAGCGTGTGGTCCGAAGAAGCCCGCGCCGACCTGCGCGATGACGATCTGGTGGTGTTGATTCCGGCCTTCGTCAGCTCCGAGCTGACGCGTGCCTTTGAGATCGGCTTTCTGTTGTACATCCCCTTCTTGGTCATCGACCTGTTGGTGGCCAATGTGCTGATGGCGATGGGCATGATGATGGTCTCGCCGACACTGATATCCATCCCACTGAAGATCTTTCTTTTCGTGGCAGTGAGTGGCTGGTCACGGCTGATGCACGGCCTGATCCTTAGTTATGGAGGTGGATAGCCATGGGAGATGACGTCTTTCTGGGACTCATGAAGCAGGCCCTGATGACTGTGCTGATTCTGTCCGCGCCTGCACTGATCGTGGCCATCGTCATTGGGTTCGGTGTAGGCCTCTTGCAGGCGCTGACGCAGATTCAGGACCAGACCTTGCCGCAGGCGGTAAAGCTGGTGGCCGTGTTGTTGGTGGTCATGCTGCTGGGCCCACTGCTGTCGGGTCAGGTGGTCAATCTGATGAACCAGGTGCTGGATAATTTTCCCGCCTGGACCCGGTAGGTAGCAGCTGAAACATGGATGCTGAACTCGGTCTGAGCTTTCTCGAAGTGGCCTACCCGATCATCGCCGCTGGGGCGTTGGCGGCATCCCGTGCCATGGGGTTGGTATTGATCACGCCGGCCTTCAATCGATTGGGACTGACGGGGATGATCCGCAGCTGCGTCGCGGTAGCAATCGCGATTCCCATGACCCTTCCTATCTACATTGCATTGACCACCCAACCGGATTACACCGGCTTCTTCCTGGCCGGGTTGATGGTCAAGGAGATGCTGATCGGCTTGACCGTAGGCCTGCTGTTCGGCATCCCCTTCTGGGCGGCGGAGGCTGCTGGCGAAATGATTGACCTGCAACGTGGCTCGACCATGGCGCAGTTGGTCGACCCACTGGGCTCAGGCGAAGCCGGGGTGACAGGGACGCTTCTGACGGTGGTGATGATTACCCTGTTTTTCCTGTCCGGCGGCTTCATTCTGATAGTTGATGGCTACTATCACAGCTACAACCTGTGGCCGGTGATGGCCTTCACGCCGGTCATTGCGGTGTCTTCGCTGGATGCCGTACTGGCGATTCTGGATCAGGTGATGCGCATCGGCCTGATGATCGTGGCGCCACTGATCATCGCCCTGCTGGTGGCCGACATGATGCTGGCCTACCTGTCGCGTATGGCGCCGCAGCTGAATATTTTTGACCTGTCACTGGCTGTGAAGAACCTGATCTTCACCTTCTTGATGGTCATCTATTGCTCCTTCTTGATCCCGTTGATGCTCGATCAATTGGCGGATTTCCGCGGGGTAGTGGAAGTGTTGAAAACCTTGTCGGGGGCGGGGTGATCCATGGCAGGCGATAGCAGCGAAGAGAAATCGCAGCCGGCGTCAGACAAAAAGCTCGACGAGGCGCGCAAGAAAGGCCAGCTGTCCAAGAGTCAGGACATGGTCTCGGCGATGGTGCTGCTGGGATGCACCCTGAGCATTGCCTACCTGGCATCAGGCACCGAGGCGCAGCTGCGGGCGCTGCTGGATATGGTGGCGGGCATCTACACCGAACCCTTTGCCACGGTCTGGCCAAGGGTCATTGATACCGCTGAAGATATTCTGCTGGCCACTGCCTTGCCTATTTTGGCAATCACCGTGGGCTGCGTGATACTGACCAACATCATCACAATGAAAGGTATGGTGTTCACCGGAGAACCGATCAAGCCTGACTTCCAGCGCATCAACCCGGTGGAGGGGTTCAAGCGCATTTTCTCCATGCGCAATTTCATTGAGTTCCTCAAGGGGCTTGGGAAAGTTGCGGTACTGTCCACCGCGTTCTACGTGGTGGGGCGCGTGGCGTTGCAGGCGCTGATGGAATCTTCGCGTTGCGGCGGCTCGTGCATTGAGTCGGTGTTCTATCTGCTGCTCAAGCCTCTGGTGGCTACGGTGCTGATCACTTATCTGGTCATGGGCGGGCTGGATCTGCTCATGCAGCGCTGGCTGTTCAGCCGTGAGATGCGCATGACCAAAAGCGAGCAGAAACGCGAGCGGCGCGATGCAGATGGCGACCCATTGATCAAGCAAGAGCGCAACCGTCAGCGTCGCGAGCAGCAAACTTTGACCAGCCGTAAAGTCGGCCTTAACCATGCCACCTTGATGATCGGCGTGGCGGGCGGCTGGTTAGTCGGAGTGCGCTATGTACGCGGCGAAACGCCAGTGCCGGTCGTGGTTTGCTCGGCGGACCCGGAAAATGCCCGCGGCATGTTTGAGCAGGCGGCCAAACTGGGCGTGCCGCGTTCCGCAGACGACCCTCTGGCCGCTCGCATCGGCCGTCTGGCTAAACCCGGTGAGCCGATTCCAGCCCATGCGTTTCAGTCGGTGGCGGATGCGTTAGTGGCGGCGCGCCTGATCTAAGCGGCTTCAGGCTGGGGATTCAGCGCTTCGTCATCCGTTTGCAGTGGGGCTGTTCTGCGCTTTGGCGGTGAGACCCAGGGCCGCCATTTTCAATTCCAGGCTTGGCGAACCCTCGCCAGGTACCGAACACGCCTGGGCCAGAGCTGAGCGCACGAGATCGCCTTCGGCGCCGAGAATAAGCTGCCAGGTCTCTGGCAAATCAGTTCTGTCGATGGCGGCATTGCGTACTACTTCGAGGGCGTAAACGGCATGCCGAATAACCGCTCTCTGTGTACCGCCCGCTTCCTCCAGCTTGCTCGTTGCATACAGCCGGGTACTGCTCAGGAGGTGATAACGGCCGCTGCCGTCGCCCTCTGCTAATAGCAGTGATTTGTCCACAAGGCGTTGCACAACGTCTAGCGCCTCGTCGCCGGTTAGCGGTAACTCACTGCCAATCAAGGTTCGGATCGCATTGAGGGTGAAGGAGCCACTGAAGGTCGAGGCCAGACGTAATGCTGCCTGCTCGCACGGCCGCAGGCTCATGTAGGACCAGTCAAGCATCGCGCCCATCGACCGATGGCGTTTGGCTGCGGTGCGCCGTCCGGCCATTTGCAGACGAAACTCACCATCGAGCATGTTGAGTAGGGGCCCGATACCAAAGCTGCCCATTCGCGCCGCAGCGATTTCGATTTCCAGCGGTACCCCGTCCAGGCGTTGGCAGAGCTGGTTGAGGCCGACTGCATCTTCTTCGTGCAATACATAGTTGCTGTCCTGCGCGCTGGCGTGTTCGACAAGCATTTGCACAGCCGGTGAGCGCAGCAGTTCGCTAAGGCGTGTTTCCATGCTGCTGGGGAGTGCCAACGGTGGCAGGCGCTCCAACCGCTCGCCCTCAGACTGAATCGGTTCACGGCTGGTGGCCAGAATGCGACAGTCCGGTGCACGCTCCCGCAGGCAGGCAACGACGTCCTTTACCACGCCGAGCATGTGTTCACAGTTGTCGAGCACTAACAGGATGTTCCCCTCCTGCACTTCGGCCAGAGCTTGATCCCAAAGGTCCTCATCGTTAGCCGTCAAACCCAACGCTTTGCTCACTGCAGCCTTGACCGTTGCAGAGTCTTTAGCGTCGCTGAGGTCGATGAAACGCGCACCTCGTTTGAAGCGTGCTTCAAGGCGCTTAGCCACTTCCAGGGCGACGGTGGTTTTACCTATGCCGCCGGGGCCGACCAGAGAGGTCAGACGGCTATTGGTAACCTGTTCGCAGAGCCGTTCGATGACCGCGTCGCGGCCGATCGTTTCGCGAATCAGGGCGGGCAGGGTGGAGTGTTTTGCACCCACCGGCGTACCGTACTGGCTGGCCGGCTCTTTCTGTCTGCTGGGGATCACCACGAAGCGATAGCCACGCCCTGGAACGGTGGCGATGCAGTCATTGCCGCCTTCATTGAGCAAACGGCGCAAGGCGACTATTTGCGCGCGCAGGTTGCACTCTTCAACTACTACCCGAGGCCAGGCGAAGGCGATCAACTCTTCTTTTTCCACCAGCTCACCAGCACGCGTGGCCAGGGCTATCAGTAAGTCCAGCGCACGGCTGCCGAGCGCGACCAGCTCACCGTTCTTGAACAATTGATGACGCTTGGGATGCAGAGTGAACGAGCCAAAAGTCAGTACGTCATGTTCGATTGCAGGGGGTGCAACGTCCGACGGCGCAACGGTGACATACGGGTGAGTGGCCAAGATGTTGGTCATGCTCGTGCTCATACGTACAGCCCTTTTTTTGTTGAGGAGAAGCGCAACGTGCGTGGGCTTAATCAGGCTCAGTTAAAGGGGCCTGATCTAAAAGCTCCGCACGGCGCAACGCTGTGCGGGTAGAACCAGTAAGCGCAGACGTGTCCTCCGATCTCGTTGGCTGAATGCGACCAGCATGTTGGCCGGCATGTGTTGCAGGGTCTTTACAGTTGGCCAAACGCGCCCCGGTCACGTGCAGATGTGACCGTAGCTTTGTGAGAAAAGTGGTTGTATAGCAAGATTTTACGAAGGGTGGCGTCGCGATCTGTGGGGTAGTTGACGGTCACTGGTATGCCGCGGAAATAACGTATCGAACGGATATCGAAATAGTATCTGTCGCGTGCCGGCACGAGCGTGCTGAGTCCGGCCCGATGACCTGGTCGGGTATTAAGCTGAGCGGGCAGGATCGGTTGTTCAGCTGTCTCCCTGAGCCAAACCCAATGCGGTAAGTGTCAGGTCGAGACCAAGCAGTTGATTGCCTTTCTCGGAGACCGCCCACGATAACGCGGCTTTGACGGTTTCACTTTCTGGACCAAACAGATGCTCCCACGCTTCCGGCGCGCTGGCTTCAAGGCGCTCGGCAAAGGTCTGGAGCACGCTTACTGCATAGGCCGCATGTTGCGCTGAGACACGCTGAAATTGCCCCGACAGCTGCAGCTTCTCCAAACCATATAGCCGAGTGGTTTCCAGCATCTGGTAGCTGCGTGTTTCACCGCCCTTATGGACAGTCAGCAAGGATTTTTCCACCAGGCTATCGAGCGCCGTCAACACATGTTCGGCGCTCAGGTTTGAATCGTGCTCCACCAGCGCCAGTACGGCGTTGATCGAGAAGGAGCCCTTGGTTACAGACAGCGTGCTGATGAGCTGCTGTTCATAAGCCGACAGCGCATCGTATGACCAGTCCAACGATGCGCGCAGTGAGCGCTGCCGCTCGCAGTCGCGCTCGCTGTGCATTTGCAAGCGGAACTCCATGTCGAGTAATTGGTTGAGCATCTCCAGCGGCAACGAAGCGGCGCGCTCGGCAGCGATCTCTATATCCAAAGGCATGCCATTGAGCTTGGCGCAGATGACCGCCACAGCTTCGAGGGCGGTTTCATTGAACTTGATGGTGGGATTGTGAAGATGTGCGTGCTGGATGAACAACCGGGTAGCCGGTGACTGCTTCGAGTCGGAGTCGGGTTGGCTTAGCGGTAGCAGTGCTAGCGGCTCGATACGTTCGATCATTTCACCATCGGCGCGTAGGGCTTCGCGGCTGGTGGCCAAAATTGCACAGTTGGGGGCCCATCTCAGTATGGTTTCAGCCAACTTCGCCACCGCGCCGACGGCTTGTTCGCAGTTGTCGATTACCAGCAGCAGACGGCAGCCACCCAATTGCCCGAACAGCTCTTCCAGGCTCGAGTGAGCATCTGCCCGCAGGCCGAGGGATTCGACCAGGGTGGCGAGAATCCCTTCCAGGCGCAGGTAGTCGAACAGCTCGAATACCAACACGCCATCCGGGAATTCATCCACCAAGCGGTGCGCCACCTCGATGGCGACGGTGGTCTTACCGACGCCGCCTGCGCCGGTGAGGGTGATGAAGCGCGAATTTCGCAGTTGCTCGGTCAGCCGCGCTATCAAGTCTTCACGCCCAACAATGGCCGGATTTCGTGGTGGGAGTGGCTTGCGCACGATGGTGGAGGTGTGGGTGCGTGCGTGAACGGGCTGTTGCGCAGCGTGGGCGGTGAACCGGTAGCCACGTCCGGCGACGTTGGTGATGTATTCGTTGTGCGGATCCTTTCCCTTCAAGACTCGCCGCACCGCGACGATCTGCGCGCGCAGGTTGCACTCGGCGACAACGGTGCGCGGCCAGGCCATGGCGATCAGCTCGTACTTTTCCAGTAACTCCCCAGGGCGCTTTGCCATGCAGATCAGCAGGTCTAGCGCACGGCTACCCATCGACAAGGGGACGCCATTGCACATCAGCACGTGTTGCTGGGTGTAAAGGGTAAAGGGGCCGAATCGAATCGGTGCTTCTTGCGGGGGACGGGTTGCTTTCTCTGTGTTGTCGCGGCCGTTGTTTGGGGTGCTCATGGGCATACCTTATTGGCTAATCGCTGGCGTACAGAAACGTCTAACGTCGGCGACGTCAGGACGCGTTAACTCCCCGTCCAGAGCCTTTCTCAGGTGTTGCCGCAACAGTTCCCGCAGCTGCTTTTAGCGGTGAAAAGTTGCGAAACATTATCCCTGGCGATTGTTACAACTCTGCATCGGCTGTTGAATGCTATTCAGAGCATCAGTGCTGTCTTGCCGAGCAACTAGCGCTCTGCCTGCTTCGGCAGAGGGCTGAGCCCCGCGATGCGTAACGGGTGAGCTAGCTCAAGAGCGTCTTCCTTCCTTACCAGTTGGGCGGCCCGCCAGCAACCTCTGATGGTTTGTGAGCGACACGATAAAAGTGATGTTGTGAATTTCATCACTCGGTGGTGGATGGCCCCAGATATCGCACGGTGTACCAGGTGCTGTTGGGCGATCAACCGCAAACGTACGGCTTTTCATTTTGGGCAGCGTTGTGCCTGACCGCCTTTGGTTGGCGAGGGTCTTTGCAGCGGCCTTATTCAGCTTTCACCGTCCTAGCAGCCAGGAGCACACCCATGAGTACAGCGAGCATCAATCCCGCAGACATAAAGATCCCGCCACTTTTGGGTAATGAATTTGAGGGCGTGCTGGGTCTAGCTAGGAAGACTGTTGAGAAACCTAAGGACGAGCCTAAGAAGCAAGAAACCCTGGACCCGCAGGCTTATGAAGACGCGCTAAATGAGTTGGCCGTAAGCATGGGTGAGAGCGTCAACGTCAAAAAGCGCAACCTCGTTGGCATCGATGGCAGTGAGCGGCATAGAGAATTGTTCAAGGCGCTGGTCGAGTACAAGCTCAAAGAGCAGGCCAAAAACGGTAAGCAAGTCAGCGTCGAAGCGGCCATGGAGGATGCAATCAAAGACTTGCGTGGTCGTTATGAAAATGCCGTTGGCGGCGGCAAAGATGGCAAGGATAGATTGAACGTGCTGGACGGCTACTGGGACAAGAAGGCCGGGAAAGATAACGCTGCCGATTTGGCGGTTCAGGCCTATAGAGACTATTTCTCCGAAAACCTGCCTGATACCGCCAATAGTAATTACGAAGACAATCTCAATGCGCTGGCGGCAGCCTTGGTCGGTGGGGTCAATACCGATAACCGCACGCTAGCGGTGGCCGTTGGCACTAAGGGACCACTGGCCGAGCTGTATAAGAACCTGATCACTGCGAAGCTCAAGGAGCAAGGTTCAACCCTCAACCTTGAAGAGGCCATAGAGGAAGTTGAGCAAGAGCTGTTCGACCGGTTCGAGAGCGCCGCCTCGAAATCCGATACGGATTCCGGCGATATCGTCGATGTGATCAAAGGCCATTGGGACAGACATACCGGCAGGGATAATTCTTTCGAGCTGGCCAGTAGTGCTTATGGCGGTTATTTCTTAGCCAACCCGCCCGATATTGGCAACAGCAACTACGAAGACAACTTGAATGCACTGGCGTCTGCCTTGGTCGGAGGCGTCATCACAGACAATCGCACCCTGGCGGTCGCGATTGGCACAAAAGGGCCATTGGCCGAGCTGTACAAAAACCTGGTCACCGCGAAGCTCAAGGAACAGGGCTCGGCTATTAGCCTCGATGAGGCCATCAAGGAAGTAGAAAAAGAGCTGTTCGACCGATTCGATAGTGCGGCGACGAACATCGGTGCGGATTCCGGCGATGTCGTCGATGTGATCAAAGGTCATTGGGATAGGCATGCCGGCAGGGATAATTCTTTCGAGCTGGCCGGTAGCGCCTTTAGGGATTACTTTTCAGCCAACCTGCCCGATACCGGCAACAGCAATTACGAAGACAACTTGAACGCGCTGGCGGCTGCCTTGGTGGGTGGCGTCAACATCGATAATCGAACCTTGGCTGTCGCGATCGGCACGAAAGGACCATTGGCCGAGCTGTACAAGAACCTGATCACCGCGAAGCTCAAGGAGCAGGGCTCGCCCACCAACCTCGAAGAGGCCATGAAGGAAGTCGAGAAAGAGCTGTTCGATCGGCTCGGTAGCGCGGCCACGAACGCCGGTGCGGATTCCGGCGATGTCGTCGATGTGATCAAAGGCTACTGGGACAGGCATGCCGGTAAGGAGGACGTCGATGGTCTGGCCCGCGAGGCGGCGAAAGAGCTCAGGGAGAGCACACCGACACCGACGTCCCAGATTTCCGAGATCGATCCCGACATCAATTACGACGACACCCTCAACTCTGTGGCCTCGAACATGGCCGACGGCACCAATACCACCGCCCCCAGCGTAACGCCGTTCACCGACAAGAGTATTCGCGACGAATATGCCAGCCTGATCTACCACAAGCTCCAGCAGCAGAAAGAGCGTGGCGATCCGGTCAACCTCGATGCCGCTTACGACGAGGTCAAGAGTGACCTCTACGACCGACTACCCAACGCCCTGCGTAATGATCCAAAAGCCGATGAGAAGATGGAGTTGCTCAACGACTACTGGAACAAATCCGGCAGTAATGGCAAGTCCAATGCCAGTGCTGTGGCGCGTGAGGCCTACGCCAAGTTTCTCGCCGAAAACACCGTCACCAACAACCCCGATTACGAAGACAATCTGAATGCCCTGGCGCTTGCTCTTGGTAACGGCACTATCGACGAGACCCGTACCTTATCCGGCTTGAGTGACCCGACTCTGAGCAAGCTGTACCAGAACCTGATCACCGATAAGCTCAAAGGCGAGGAAGGTCTGCCACTGGACGATGCCATCGCTCAGGTCAAAAAAGATGTGATTGGCCGCCTTGACCACGCCCTTGATGGCGATGGGATCAAAAACGAAAAAATCACCATGGTGAAGAATTACTGGGACAAACACTCCGGCGCCAAGGACGCCACCAGAGCCGCCGAAACGGCCTATGCCGCTTATGTAGAGGCAGGCAAGCCGCTGAAGGAAGGAGGCTTGAGCGATGAGGAGAAGAAGAACCTGCTCGCGCCTTCGTCCACGGACATCATGAATGCCGATACGGCTGACGGTAAGACGGTCAACCAGAAGTACATGGAGAACCTTGAGAAGGAGTACGAGAACGAACCCGAGGGGTCGGATAAAGCCAAGTTCCTCCTGTTACTACAAGCGCAGAACTCCCTGGCAGGCGGTTTCGGTTACCTCCCGTACTACTACGAAAAAACCAAGGACCTAACCATATACGCCGATGACTCGACGATTATGGACGGTGACAATTTCCGCGGGCTGGTGGACGAAGACAAGCTCAAGGCAGAAATCGAAAAGCTTGCGCAGGACCCCGAGATCGCCGCCGATACGCAGGAGGCGTTGCAGGCCGCCGTTGGCGAAATCAAGGACAAGCAAGGCCTGGAAGATCGCATCGTCGCGACCATGACTTCACCCACCTACAAGGATGAACTGGAGAAGGCAGATCTGGCAGCCGAGAACGGCGCATTGATCCGGTACAGCGGCGATCTCAACTCACTGTCCATGCTTAACCCGGAAAAGGCCCAGGAGGTTAAGCTGGAGCTATCGATGACGTCGACCGTTGAGGAGTTGAACAAGATCATTGAAGCCGGCCCCGGCGGCATTGATGACGACGTGTTGGATACTGCTATTGGCGATGTGGTGACCACCACCATCAAGGCCTCGGTGTTAGGTGCCTACGGTGGAGAGGCGGCCGGTGGTTTGGCTGGGGCGTACGACGACTATATGGACGGCAAAAAGCTGGAGGACATCCGCAAGGATGGCGGCAAGGTGCTGACGCAGGAGGAAATGACCAAGCTAAAGCAAGCCAAGTCGGCAGCTGATGCCATGAAGTCGATGTTGCGCGATGCCCTTGTGCCCAACTTCTCAAAGCCATTGAACGCCCCTGGACAGCCAGGCGGCTGGGACAAGGCGATCAGGGACTTACTCAGCAGCAGCGACCTGGACCAGAAGATCGACAAGGCGCTGGAAAAAGGCAAGGTACCAGACCTCGAGAAAAGCAAGGTCAAGGAAGTCCTAAAAAACCTGTCCAAGGATGGTGTTTTCGGTACGGCGGGCGCGTTGATTTCTATCGTTGCAGCCACGCTGACCCTGACCAACGCGGGTGGCAATGCTGAAGCCACACCGGAAGAGCGCATGACTGCCGCATTCTACCTGTTGTTTGCAGTGTCTTCGTCACCTACCGCGGTTAGCGCCATAGGCGATCCGCTGGCCAAACTGCTCGGTAGGAACGGCGTGACCCAGGTATTGGGCCTCGACAAGAATATGGCCGATGCGCTGAAAGGTCGCTTAGGACCGGATTTCAAAGTCCCAGACCCGAGTGTGAAGAACCCTGGCGATGCTTCTAAGCTATTTGCCGATATGAACGCTAATAGCCGCACCCCCGCAGGCAACCAAGTTGTCGACGCCTTCGAGAAGATGCCGAAAAGCGAACAAAACGCGATCATGAGAAGCGTCGACAAGATGGCCCACTCGGCGGGCACTGCGTACACGAATCTGAGCCAGGCGGAGAAACTCAAGCTGTTTGGGCCGGGCCTCAAACTGATCGCCAACACTTCTTACTTGGGCGGTGCATTACTGGGCGTGTACATGGGTGCTGACGCGATATCCAACCTGACCAAGGACAGCACCGACATTGAAAAGACCCAGGCAGCCCTGAGTTTGGCGGCAGGCCTGGCTTGGACTGGTGCAGGGGGGGCAGGCTTTGCTGCCTGGGCTGGTGCGGGTGCAGCAGCGGGCACGGTAGGCACTGCATTGGGTGCGGTCGGCATCATACTGTCAGTGATCGGTTTGGGCATCGCCTCGGCAATTCAATACGAGAAGCAGGAGAAGGCTGCGGACGAGGTGCGCGACTACTTCACCGCCCTTGACGGAATGGGCGTGATGGAAGAGGACTGGGGTGACAAGTTCAACTACCTCGCCAACGTGCAGTACAACTACGTCGAGAGCGATGAGCCGGAAGTCACGGACGAGTGGTTTGAATATTACTTCCCCGACGATATGCCGGTCTGGGAGGCTCAGCCGGAGCAGTACGAGGCCTTCACTGAGATGAATGGTGAAACCACCAAGAACTGGTGGAGCTTTGTCAGTGGGGATTCTGAGGATCTTCTCACTGGTCACGGTGAAGAACCCGAGGGTGATATGTACAAACCAAGCAATGAACCCGCCTGGCGGACAATGAGGGGCTAATCAATCGATTAAATCCTAACCAGCCTGCTGCCAAGCGACACCTCGATCAGCAGGCTGATTACGCCGCAACGACATAAGTTAACAGCGCCGCGAGCAGGTATCGATTGAGTGAATCTTCAATCAGTACCTGCCGCGGCGTTTTTATTTGTTGTTGCAGACCGCTAGAGAAGATTGAAGGTAGTCCGGCAGTGTCGGATTACTGCAGTGCTTGCCGAGGGCGGAAGCAGGCTCTTTTTAAACAACTTTTAACGAGGCAAACCGGTTACCAGGGGGTAACGTCGTTTAATCAATACTGCGATCGGAGTTGCGAGCATGGCTGTTGATAACGTGGGGCAACCAAACACCGTTAGCCCGGGTCAGAGCGATCCGCAGACCGAATTCGATGCAGCCGTCACCGGTGCTTGGCAGAGCGAGTGGACGCAACGGGAGCAGGCCCGCGATCAGGCGAGCGCTTCGGGCAACGAGGCGTTGGCTCAGCATTTTCAAAACGAATTAGACGTACTGCGGCTGATGATGCCGGGAGCCGTGCCCGACGCTGCTCCGCCAAAGGTTGCGAATATCCCGCAGGTGCCGCTTCCCCCGCAGGACTCGGCGACGGTGGAAGGCGTGCCCACCAAGCAAGATCCACAGTCCATGGGATACAACGTGCCGAAGACTGCAGCGCTGCCCGCCAGTGAGCGCGTGGCGCCGGAAGGCAACAGCCTGACGTTCGTGAATGAGAGTGAAAAGCCGCTGGTCATCGAGTTCACCGCGAATGCCGGTGAGGCTGATATTCCGTCGATGACGTTGCAGCCAGGAGAAACGATGGTGCAGACCTTTCCTGAAGGTTGGTCCGGCAACTTCCGTAGCACGGCTGGCGACGGTGCTCATGTCACCTTGGGTGAGGTGGCATTTAACGGTGGTGTGAATGGCGATCAGACCTTCTATGACGTCAGCTATATCGAAGGCAACAATGCTCGCATGACCATCACTCCGAGCGAGGGCGGACCGGTCTCCGGAACGCTGGACGATATCGTCAGCTACGCGCCGGAAAGCATTAAAGCGCGGGACCAGGACGGCAATGTCTACGGCATCAGGAAGACCACCACATCGGAAGTCTTCGATGAATCAGTGATTGACTACTACCGCTCGGCCGTGGAAGCGGGGGAGGGGTACGTGGTGCCGAAGGATGACGTCAGTACGCTGGGTACCGATTCCGACAGCCTGACGGTACGCATCGCCTGAGTCAGCGGCGTCATTCGCGTCGCGTTTATCGAGCGCAGCGGATATGCAGCGAGCCTTTGCGTAGGTGGCGCTTAGGCGGCTGTGGCTCTGACCGCTTCCGGTCTAGCGCGGTATTCCGGTGGCACCTGTCATTGCACGTCGGGGAGCAGTGCCCCTTTCTCTGGCGCCGGCCCTGCAAAGGCTTCTGTATGTATCACCACGATTGCCCAGGCGTGCGAGGGCTGCGGCGTTGGCGTATCGATGCTTTTTGTCTGCTGTCCATGTGCTGATGCTTGATCGTGCGAGGCAAGCTGATGTGCTTACCCGCCTTCCACGCTGGGGGAGGCCGCGGTTATTTTCGACTTGCAGTACGTCAGACCTGCGCCGCCGCCGAATGGCTTGCCGCTCTAAGGTTTGGTGTAGTGGGCTTTGGTGTTGATCGGGTCTGCTTCGCCGTGGCAGCGGCAGCCTTTGCGTCAGATCGAAGATGTCCGCACGCTCTGACAGGTGGCCGATTGATCGTCGGTCTCCTGTGCTACACGAGCGCCGTCCGCCAACATGGAACTGATAGTTCAAGGCTCGGGCTGGTGAAACGGTTGTAGGTCACTGGTGGGAAATTGATAGAGGTGCAGGCATCAGGGCGGGATCGACCTGATCCTGCATCCGCTGGCGTGCCGGGGTTGCCTTGCTTGCGCCTGGACTTAGCGCCCGCATCGCTTAAAGCGGTACGCCATATATCGGCCCTCCAAAGCGAGCGCTAGGCCGACGGTCGGGTCGGCCAGGCGCTGCGCTTATCAAGTACGCCGTTTGAGCGTTAGCGACCCTTAACTGCCTACAGTGCTCCCCTTATCCAGCTGGGTCTGCAGGTTACTGCCATCGCCTTTGTAGTCCGCGTGTGCAAAGTCGCCAATGTGTTGATTGTCATCTTCTGCAAAAAACTCGTACTCCTCTTTGCGGTACTCGAAGATGCTCTGGTCGTCGGGCGCGTCGCGCTGGCCGTAGCTGTACATGTATTCGTCGAGGAATTCGTACCGTTGCAGCCCGTCTTCGGTCAGCAGCCCCTGCTCGTTAAGATCGTTGAACAGTTGGTTGAGGTCGTCACGGTGGGCATCCATGCGGTTGTTGTGCTTGATGTCTTCAACGATCAGGAAGGGCGTCAACGCCACGGTGAGTGCAGCGCCCACCCACAGCAGGGGAGCCGCGATGGCCCGGGCGGCATTAGAGCCCATGAGCGCCGCGATCTGCGCGCCGCCGCCAGCGAAATTGAACGCCCCGGAAGCTACCGTAATCGCCCCTTGCGCCACCGCGACCTTGTCATTGCTGTTCAGCCCGGATTTTATCTTCAGCCCACCCAGTACCAGATCGGCCACGCCGGCGAACGTGTTGGCTCCGGCATCCATGACACGCAGGAATGACGAAATACCTCGGCTGGTGGGCGTGCTGCCGTTCAGGCCGGGGTTCCTGGCGAAGCCGTCGCGGAAGCCTTCATTAAGCGTCGTCCATTGCTCAGGCGTGAAGTCCAGTTTCTGCGCCAGCTTTTCCTTATCGGGCACCGGAGCGGCATCGATTGCGCTATTGAAGCCCTCGAAGATTTTCTTCAGGTCGCCTTCAACCAGGCTGAGATTTCGGCCGGAGCCTTCCGGAACATCCTTGCCGAAGATCTGCGGCAGGGACTTGTCCAGGCCAAGCATCTGGTTGACCTGTGTGCCGCGGACGCTGTCGACGATATTGCTGCCCAGGTTGACGAAATGTTGCCCTGCGCCCAACACACTGACGAAGTCCTTGGCGATGGCCAAACGCTCCTCCGGCGTATCGGCCAGCGTGCCGCCCTTGCCGGCAATCTGATAGATGCCCGACGCCAGTGAAACCAGGCCGCCAGCGGAGCCCAGCACACCGTTGCTGTTGAGCTCCGAAAGAGTCTTGAGCATGCTGCCGTGGGCTCCTTCACCCAAGGTCTTGTAGATGTCCTTGCCCATGACCTTGTTGATGTCGGCGTCGGTCAAGGTGCCGTTCTTGCTGAATGTCGCGCCCAGCTCTTTCAAGGCTTCGCCGAATGCCTTGGCGGTCTGCTTGTTACCCAGAAACTCCTGCACGAACCGTTCGGTTTCCACGGTTCGTCGGGTGATGTCGACACCGCCTTTTTTCAGCGCGGCCAACAGCGTCTTCACGGTGTCCTGGGTCGCAAGCACGGTGTTTTCGTCGTTAATGCCAGACGGGTCCGCCAGCAGCGCGTCGAGGTCCATGGTCATCGCGTCGATCATCATGTGCTGCGAAAACTGAGCGGCTTTGTCAGGATCGAACGCTGCAATCGATGCGTAGGTCTTGCCGATATCGGCTTCGGCCAGGTCAGTCTGGCCGTTCGCCTTGAGGTCGGCGATATAGCGCGAGTACTCCTCGGAGAAGGCCATGGTTTCCAGCTTCTCCAGCACGCCGTCCTTGTCAGGCAGCGCATCGAGCGCCTTGTCCTGCTGGGCCTGGAAGTCTTTCTGAACACTGGCGGCGGAGAACAACTCCGCCGTCTGCTCATCGACCTTCGCACGGTCGATAATCGACGCGAAGTCCTCGCCGTTGACTTTCGTGGTGCTCTGGCCCATCGAAATGTCCAGTGTCACCATGTCCAGGCCCTCCTCGCTGGCAGCCTGGGCACGCAATGCGTTGTACAACTTTGCCCGGTCGTCATCCTTGGCGATGCTGCCGTTGGTGATCCCGGTCTTCCATTCGCTGATCAGGTTCTGCCAAGTCATTTCGCTGACCGTGAGCTTGCGATTCTTGTCTTTTGGGTCCGTTGTAGTGGTTTCCAGGTTGGCGATGTCGGTCTCGGCGCTCAGCGGAAGGCCGGCGCTTTCGCGGGCGAAATCCAGCTTGCTGTCCTCGGTAGGCTCCGGCCCTTTGAGGCTGACAAACCCGTATTTGCCGAAGTCCTGAAGGCGGCCCGCTTCGGTGCCGTTCTTTGCCTCGCCACTCTTGGTGATCCCGTTGATGGTGCCGTTACCCACGTCCTGGCCAGACAAGATCTTGCCGTCGCCATCGTGTTTCTCGATGTGCTCTAGCACTTGCGAGGCTCGGTATGCGGCGTCAGCGTCCGTTTCGAAGTCGCCAACCTGTTCTTTCAACCTGTCCTTGATACCACTCTGATTACCCAGATTCTTGAGCAGTGGGTCGTCGTCGATGATGTCCTGCGCAGAGCGATCGTCGTTCTTTGGCCGCACCCACACGATGCCGAGGCTTTCTGCCTGCTCGCGGGCGGCTTGGTCATCACCCGCCGCCATGGTGTCTTTGAGTTCACCTTTGAGGTGAGTAAATCCGTACTTGCCGAAATCCTGAAGGCGACCCGCCTCGGTGCCGTTTTTCGCATCGCCACCTTTGGTGAAGCCGTCGACGCGGCCGTTGGCGACGTCCTTCCCGGCAATCCGCTCGCCTGAGCCGTCCAGCGTTTCGATGTGTTCCAGGACCTGCATTGCTCGGTAAGCGGCGTCGGCATCGGTTTCGAAATCGCCGACCCGCTCCTTGAGCATGTCCTTGACGCCGCTCTGGTTACCCAGATTCCTCAGCAGCGGACTGTCGTCGATGATGTCCTGCGCC
The DNA here is from genome assembly GCF_024448895.1 of Stutzerimonas stutzeri. GTDB lineage: Bacteria > Pseudomonadota > Gammaproteobacteria > Pseudomonadales > Pseudomonadaceae > Stutzerimonas > Stutzerimonas stutzeri_Q. The sequence continues at coordinate 2,076 of NZ_JAMOIC010000020.1, read as the reverse complement.
GAGCGCTCATCGCCTTCGGGGCGCTCCCACTTGAACCCCAGCTGTTCGGCTTGCTCGCGCGCTTCGGTGTCGTCCCCGGCGTTGGACACGTGTTCGAGTTCACCCTTGAGATGGGCGAACCCGTACTTGCCGAAGTCCTGCAGACGTCCGGCTTCGGTGTGAGGTTTCGCCTGACCGCTATTGGTGAAGCCGTTGATGCTGCCGTTACCGACATCGTCGCCCACCAGCCGGTTGCCTTCGCTGTCATACTTCTCGACGTGTTCCAGGACCTGCATCGCTCGGTAAGCGGCGTCGGCATCGGTTTCGAAATCGCCAAAAACGTGCTCCTTGAGCCTGTCCTTGACGCCGCTCTGATTACCAAGATTCTTCAGCAGCGGACTGTCATCAATGATCTCCTGCGCCGTGCGGTCGTCGCCGCTGGGGCGTTGCCAACGTATGCCTGCATCCTTTGCCTGCTTGGCCGCCTCTTCCCACTCTTTTGCAGAGCCTGATTCCGTTTTCGAATTGGCGTCTGCGTGAGTAATCGACTTGACGGACATTGTTATGCCTTTTCGTGAAGCGCCGGAAAGGGCAGTGACTGCTCGAGCTCACATGGGCTAGGTGCAAGCTCTCTACTGGATGAGTACGGTGAACGCTGTGTGCTCCATCTATCAGACCGTTTGCAGGTGACAGGACGATGACATGATCCCTTGGATAGCTTGACGCAGAGCAGCTGGCTTGCTTCGTCATATGCTCTGAAGGCAGCGGTGCCGGGTATGTTGAATTCTTTGGAGCCGTGTTCCTCACGAACTCAACTTTTGCAATCGCTCGAGACTCATCGTTGAAATTCGACCCAGCCCCGTGGTCTGCCGCCTATGGCCACCAACGCTTCGGCAAGTTGTTTACGCCTGCTCTAAATGTCCGTTCGGCGATTCACACGTTTCGTGCGGCACTTCCTTACTTTGCATTGTCTTTACCTACTCCCCGGGTGGGTTCGGTAGCTACTGACGAGGGCGGCTGTTAAGCTCCGGCAACTGTTTAGCTTCACCCCTTCAAAGCGTAATAAGGATAAAGAATGAGACATCAACGTTTGGCGTCTGCGATAGCCCTGGTTGGCCTGGTTCTGGCCGGCTGTGATTCGGAGACCAGCGCCAAGCTGGAGACCCCGGCGCAGAAAGCCTCTTATGGCATCGGCCTGAACATGGGCAAGAGTCTTGCTCAGGAAGGCATGGCCGATCTCGATTCGAATGCTGTGGCGCAAGGCATTGATGATGCCATTGGCAAGAAAGACCAGAAGCTGACCGACGAAGAACTGATGGAAGCTTTTGCTTATCTCCAGACTCGTGCTGAAGAGCGCATGGTTGAGATGAACAAGGAAGCCGTCGAAGCCGGTAAGAAATTCCTTGAAGAAAACGCCAAGCGTGACGGCGTGAAGACCACTGAATCCGGCCTGCAGTACGAAGTGGTCAAATCCGCCGAAGGTCCGCAGCCGACTGCCGACGACGTGGTCACCGTGCACTACGAGGGTACCCTGACCGATGGCACCGTCTTCGACAGTTCCATCAAGCGCGGTAGCCCGATCGACTTGCCTGTCGGTGGTGTGATTCCGGGTTGGGTCGAAGGTCTGCAACTGATGCACGTTGGTGAAAAGTACAAGTTGTACATTCCAAGCGAGCTGGCGTACGGCGAGCAGAGCCCGAGCCCGCTGATTCCTGCCAATTCGGTTCTGGTTTTTGATCTTGAGCTGCTTGGCATCAAGGGTGACGAAGCTGAAGCGGCACCTGCTGCTGAAGTCGAGCCCGAAGCTGCTGAAGAAGCTGCCGAGCAGTAAGCAATCCGCAGTACCTAGACGCCCCGCTTATGCGGGGCGTTTTCGTTTAGGCACCAGCCCAACCTTGCCGAGCGCTGGTAGCGTGCTAGCTCTTGATTCGGTGGCGGGGTAGGGGCGTCCAGCCGGAGCGCATCGCCAACTAGCTATCTTCTGCCGGCTGATTGTTTAGCCGAACACATAAGCCCAGTTTCTCACCTGACGCTTCGAATTTGGCTCCGCGACCTGGACTCGACTGCGCAGCAGAGCGCGCTTTAGCGCGGCTCCGG
>NZ_JAMOIC010000019.1 GCF_024448895.1 Stutzerimonas stutzeri | reverse complement strand
GGGGAGAGTCCATTACAGCCTTCAAATCGTTCACTTCGCTCACTGGGACGGGCTAAAGCCCGCCCCTTAACCAAACGTTAGACTCAACCTTGGAATTTGTGTAATGAAACTATGCGTAATAGCTCTAATTGTTTCTTACTCATTGCTGTCAGGCTGCAATTCCACAGAAACAGTTGTAAATACCAATCGGAATGAAAGAGCAGTTAGTACGCCTGTTCAAGTACAGGAAATTTCGCCTCAGAACTCAATTCCAGCTGAACCGACAGAGTCTAAGAAGCAACGCGCCCTTAGAGAGCTTTTATCCGAAGCTGTCACCTACCAGCAAACGCAAACTTTAAACACCAAAGACCCAGCAGACTTGTTTGCACTTTACACAACCAAAATATTTAATAACTTCACAACACCGAAAGACTTAAGGCCTGAAGCGCAACTTATCCTTGACGTTCAAATGAGCGCAGACGGTAAAATTTCATCAATTGAAATAGCCCAGACTAGCGGGGATTATCAATTTGATAAAGCAGCAATTTTGGCAATACGCAGCATTGGCATATTCAGTGAAGTAAAAGATCTTAGCGAAGTCGACTATAATAAATACTTCAAATTTCACAAACTTAAATTCAAATCTGGCCCACTTATGCAATCCGGCAACTAGTAGCGCATAGGTCTAACAGCTGGTTCAAATCGTTCACTTCGCTCACTGGGACGGGCTAAAAGCCCGCCCCTTAACCAAACGTTAGGCCTATCACCATGAGCAACACAATCACATTAAGGCGAACAACAGATAGCGACTCTACAGAATGGCTGAATTTATCATAAACTTGCTAATTATTATTTTTGGTTGACACAAACAAAGGAGCTGTCGTGCGCTATATTTCTTTGGCGATCCTTACGGTTAATCTTGCTTTGGTGGCTGGGTGTGCATCAACGCCAACCGGCCCCAACTATACGGAAATGTCGTATAGAGATCTTCAGCGGCTAGCTGGAGAAAGAAAAATAAATAGGGAGAACGGCCTAATTACCAGTGTAATATATACAGACTACAAGGCTGTCGCCCAGCTGTGCGATAACGCCACTTTAATAAGTGAAATTTCTTTCTATTGCCTGCCATTCAATCTGGGCTCATTAACTACGAACCCAACATTCTCACAACAGAAAGAGAAATATCGCTCATATATGGTACCAAGTGATAAAAGCCTGATGCTGGCACGGGCGCTGAAAGTTAATAATCTTGCACTGGCTAGAGTAGCTATCGAACAGGGCGCTGACGTCAACAAAGCATGGCCCCGGAGCGTAGTCGAAAATCGGTCATATAGTGGACCGGCGTATACGTCTCCTTTCTATATTGCCTACTCGAATAAAAATGCATACCAGCTCAAGTTGCTTATTGAGTCTGGTGTCGACATGCAAAAATCCCCTGATGGGGAAACACGGCTTTATCACCATCTCTTAAGTGGTGATGAGCGCGATAGTCAAAGCTTGGATTTGATTCTTAAGAATGGGTACGAAATATCCCAAGAGGAAGTGGGTACTATTGAGCAAATCTCATCTTCATGCGAGGAAAAAGGCAATAAAGACTCCAAATGCGGGCTTCGAGATGTCTTAAAAAAACGCCTTGATACACATGCCATGCTTGTCGTAGCGATCAACAACAGAACGAACGCAAAAATTCGTGTTATGGAGGCTCGGGCCAAAGAAAGCTTTGAGAGGGCGGGACTTACTTATATTGCACTCGACGAGCAAAAAAATATTAGCCGTAATCCAGGGATGAAAGTGTGCTTTAGCGACGGCAATATTGGAGCCTTTGGGTTCGTTGAGCAGGTTACTCCTCAGAAAGTAAAAGTCTCCGTGGCCGGTTTTTTTCCAAAGCACATCACAAGCTTGAACGTGGATGGTATGCACGTGGATAAGGGCATGGTCTTGTGGGGCAATATCTCGGACTGGATGGTTTGCGAAGCCCTACACTGACCCTCTAGGGATAACCTAGTCTAACTAGTTGTTCAAATCGTTCGCTTCGCTCACTGGGACGGGCTAAAGCCCGCCCCTTAACCAAACGTTATGCATCAAGGAGTATTCGCGTTGTTCACTGAAATTGAGGGAGAGCTTAAGTCGTCATTGAGTTACCATCGGAGGAAAGCGAGTCTATTTTTTATGACTCTTCTTTTGGTTGCCATATTTACCCTTGTAGGTGGCTTAATATTTGGCGGGTATCTAATACAGCTACTGGACAAGGCAGGCAGCTATGTATTGGCAGCACAAAGCGCAGGAATTGAAATAGGTCTAACGAGCAAAGACTCATCGCCAGACATAATAAAAATTGCTACCGAAAACAATCTTGGCTATGTAATGCTCAGCGGTTTAATTATATTTTTATTTGCTGTGGCCGCGCTCTTAAAACACCACATAAATAGATCTTCCACCATTGAAGATCATCTGTTTTTCATACAGAAAGCTCAAGCAATATCTAAGGAGTCTGCCTCAGAGCAATTAATCAGTGCACTCTTTAGCCAAGAGGCAAGTTCGCCCTCAGTGGTTATCAGTCCGACAACTGAAATAATTGAAAAAATCTCAGATTCAATAACATCAAAAATATCGAGTCTTTTATCGAAGCAAGCATAACAAATGGTATATGGACTCTCCCCACAAGCAGTGAGGAGTAGCTTTCTTTCAATCCTGTCGTCATCGCGGTTGCATTCGTATATCCGGCCTGTTCTGGGCACTGCCTTGGCCATTCTGTAGTTCGCGCAGCAGAGGCCAAGCGATCAAGCGATCACGAAGATCGTCATTGTTATCGGCCTTGCTCTGCTGCAGGACTCGCCTGTTCCGACAGTCTCGCTTCTCACCACAACCACTAGAACCATCACTTCATTATTAACCCTGCCGTCAGGCGGGCTTTGTGCTGTGCCAGTTTTCACTGAACCTGCGCTCATGGCACCGCACCGCCCGGCATATGCTTACCAGCTCATTCGCCAGCGCCACGGCCGCTTTGTTATGTCCGATGCGGTCAGCTGTATCCAAGGCCCAACGCTGTAGTTGAGTCAGCCTTTCAGGCGTTCGGGCCTTGCAGCGTTTAGCTGCCAGCAGCGCGGCTCTCCCGCCGTGGATCAGCAAGGTGCGCACGTAGACGTTGCCCTTGCAGCTGATCCGCCCCAGTCGTCGCCGCTCGCCACTGCTGTATTCGTTGGGCGTCATGCCCAGCCAGGCGCTCAGGTGCCGGCCACTGGCGGAGCGCTCGGGTTTGCCTACGGCGGTCTTCAAAGCACTTGCCGTCAGCAGACCAATGCCGCTGACTTCGTCGAGCTAGAGTGCGACTCATCTTCAGCGTGCCAGCGCTCAATTCGGTCGCTGGTACGGGCTCCTTAACCAAACGTTAGGCTGCACAGATATGAACATACGTAGGGCAGAAATATCAGACGCATCAGAAATCGCCCGAATTCACGTAGAAACGTGGCGCATCGCTTATGCGGAGATTGTTCCGAGCAGCTATCTGGCCCGCCTGGATAAAGAAGAGCGTGCAAAAAGCTGGGCAAACAAACTGTCTGATCCCAACGAAGAAGCACGAGTCGCGGTGCTAGCAAACGGATCAATCGCAGGATGGACCTCATTTGGCCCAAGCCGAGACAATGACGACAAAGAAGCCGGTGAGGTCTATGCGATATACGTCGATCAATCCCACTGGGGCCAAGGGACGGGCAGGACGTTATTGACCGATGCGATCCTGCATTTAGGGCGCAAAGGGTACAGCTCCGTCAGCCTTTGGGTGCTTGAAGAGAATCAGCGGGCCAGGCGGTTTTATGAGAAGGCGGGATTTGAATTAGATGGTGCTTCAAAGAGTATCGAGATTGATGGAAGCGAGCTGTGGGAGTTCAGGTATCGCAGCGCGACCTAACCATCTGCTTCGTTGGAACGTCTAGAGCGCCGCTGCTCACGTGAATAGATCAAGGCCTTACCCATGAGCAACTTCGAGATCACAACGTTAACCCCTGACCGCTGGCAGCTATATAAATCCATCAGGCTGCAGGCACTTAAAGACGCACCCGACTCGTATGGCTCCACATTGGAGCAAGAAGCGGCAATGTCGGATACCGAATGGAAGTCTCGATTAGATCTGGAAGTGCGTGACATTAAGGCGTTGCCACTGGTTGCCACAACGAATGGCGAGGCCGTGGGCCTCGCTTGGGGCTTAGTAGATGCGCAGGCTTCGTCAACAGCCCACGTTTATCAAATGTGGGTTTCGCCGACAGTAAGGGGTAAAGGTGTAGGGAAGTTGCTACTAAAGGAGATTACGTCATGGGCTGTAGGGAGACGCTGTACCCACATGCGCCTCGCGGTAACAACAACCAATGACGCCGCATTCCGCCTCTATAGCGCCTATGGCTTTACCGCGGTGGGACAACAAGAAGAGCTGAGGAGCGGTTCGGCGCTTATGGTGCAGCCGATGATGCTGAACCTGAACCCTGGTGCGTGACGGCCCATTTCATCGTTCCCTCCGATCTACTGAAAACCTGTCTCCGTACTCTTCTCATCGAATCGCCTGTCACTAACAACCAATCGGATAAGTCGCCCATGCAAATTGAAACCCTCACACCATCGGGGATGTTTGAGCCCATCGGCCCCTACAGCCACATCGCCAGAGTTGGTCCGTTTATCAGCATCTCAGGCACGCCCGGCGTTGATCCAATTACTTCGCTGTTGGCTGGACCCGACGCATACAGCCAAGCGAAACAGATCGTGGGTAACTTCAGAACGATGTTAACGGGGATCGGGTCCTCGCTCAGCGAGGTGATGCACGTCCATGTTTACCTGAAACATGTCGAAGACTTTGCCGAAATGAACCGCGCATATGCAGAGGCATTCGGTACACATCGGCCGGCCCGCACCGTGATTTGCGTGGCAGACCTGCCAAAGTCGGGGGCGCTCATGACCATGAATTTAACCGCCTATTCGACCGATCAACGCTGAATCACAAACGGCATTGCTTGCTGCCAATCAGTCCATTAACAACACTCCGGCTCGTCGATCCGAGTGAACTAACACCGCAACGGCACGATCCCCTTTTAAGCACAGTCAGAGCGACCCGGGTAGCCAGCGCATCCGCGCAACGCGTCAGGCCTGGGTTGTGTCAGCGATGAGGAAGCCTTCGTGACCGTTATTACCCACAACACTCAGCACACGACACACAGCATCTCCCGACACGTTCCGAACCCGCTGCATGCGACCTTGCTTGCCGGCACCGTCCCGCTGTTTCTCGGCGCCCTTTTGACGGATATCGCTTATTTCCGCAGCTATGAGATTCAGTGGAGCGATTTCTCGTCCTGGCTGATCGCCGGGGGGCTGGTCTTCTGCGGGTTGGCCATCGTGTTCGCCCTGGTCAATCTGATCCGGGCCAGGCACAAGACGGGCCGACCGCTAGTTTATTTCCTGCTGCTTGCCGCGACCTGGGTGCTGGGTTTCATTAATGCGCTGCAGCACGCCAAGGATGCCTGGGCAATCATGCCTACCGGGCTGGTGCTGTCAGTGATCGTTGCGGTGCTCGCCTGTGCCGCGACGTGGATCGGCCTTAGCAACCTGCGTGATGGAGGTGAAGCATGAAGCATTCGAGCGCTCTCTCCGTTCTGACGATGTCGATTTTCCTGGCGGCCTGCGGCAGTGACGACGAGGATTCGGCGCAGCTGTATGGCGCCAATCCCAAGCTGCCGGAGCCTGAACGCGGGCTGCTGCCCAGCATGAAGATCGCCGAGCCGTCGCCCTGGGGTGACGCGGTTCCGACGGTTCCGGATAACTTCACAGTCACGGCGATTGCCACTGACCTGAAGATTCCACGCCAGACGTTGGTGTTGCCCAACGGCGACATCCTCGTGGCCGAAGGTAAAGGCGGTAACGCGCCAAAGCTCAAGCCGAAGGACGTGATCGCCGGTTATATCAAGTCGAAAGGCGTTACCTCGGTCAAAGGTGGTGACCGCCTGACCTTGCTGCGAGACGCCGATGGTGATGGCACCTACGAGGTGCAGACGGTATTCGCCGACGATCTCAACGCGCCGTACGGCCTGGCCTTCCACGAGGGCAATCTGTATGTCGCCAATCAGGACGCGCTGGTGCGGTTCGATTATGAAGAGGGCCAGACGGAGGCCAGCGGTGAGCCGGTCAAGGTCACCGACCTGCCTTCGGAGATCAACCACCACTGGACCAAGGCGATGACCATCAGCCCGGATGGCCAGTACCTCTACGTCGGCATCGGTTCCAACAGCAACATCACTGAGCGTGGGATGGCGGCTGAAGTTGATCGCGCCGTGGTCTGGCAGATCAATGCCGAGACGGGCGCTCACAAGCCCTACGCGACCGGCCTGCGCAACCCGACCGCATTGACCATTCAGCCGGGTTCCGATGAGTTGTGGGCGGTGGTGAATGAGCGGGACGAACTGGGTGAAGACCTGGTACCGGATTACCTGACATCGGTTAAGGAGGGCGGCTTTTACGGCTGGCCTTACAGCTACTGGGGCCAGAACGTCGATGACCGGGTGCGTCCACAGGATCCGGACAAGGTCGACGCAGCGATTACGCCGGACTATGCGCTAGGCGCGCACGTTGCCGCCCTTGGAGTGGACTTTTCCATACCGGAAATGGGCGAGCAGTTTGCCGACGGCGCGTTCGTCGGTGAGCACGGAAGCTGGAACCGTGAGGATCCGTCGGGCTACAAGGTGGTCTTCGTACCGTTCAGTAATGGGCGACCTTCGGGCGAGCCGGTTGATTTCGTGACGGGCTTTCGCACCGATGAGGGCAAGACCCGTGGCCGGCCTGTTGGGGTGACCGTCGACCCGAAAGGCGCGGTGATTGTGGCGGACGATCTTGCCAATGTGGTCTGGCGAGTGACCCGTAACCAGTAGCCAGCGCAAGCCGATGCCGCGGCCGCCTCGGTCGACGGCATCGGGCTGACATAGCAGCCCTGCCGCGCTCGGAACGAGGTTCGTGTGTGAGGGTCAGGGGCGTACTGAGTTAGCGGATATAGCCATGCTACGAGCCATCCATCACGCTGCGATCATCTGTTCCGACTATGCCGTCTCGAAGCGCTTCTACACCGAGACGCTGGGACTCGCCGTCATTGCCGAGCATTACCGCGAGGCACGCCAATCCTACAAGCTCGATCTCGCCTTACCTGACGGTGGGCAGGTCGAGCTTTTTTCGTTTCCTGACGCACCCTCAAGACCATCCCGGCCAGAGGCGCAGGGCTTGCGACATCTGGCATTCGCCGTGGATGACGTCGAGGCAAGCAAGGCGTGGCTGGAAGCCAAGGGTGTCGAAGTCGAGCCGATTCGGGTGGACGAGTACACCGGGCGTCGATTCACCTTCTTTGCAGATCCCGACAAGCTGCCGCTGGAGTTATACGAAGCGGCACCCGGAGCGCTGCCCTGACGCGTCGCGTAACAAATCCAGGCTCAACTGAGCGCGCCTTGCGCAGTAACGTTGAGCTCCAACTTTCGAGGAGAGGATGGTCATGAAGCGTGTTCCCCTGCAGGTCGCCGGTACGATTGCCCTTGGTTTCGCCTCGCTCGCTGCCACCGCAGCCGAGGCGATCAAACAGGACCAGTGGCCATTTAGCGCCACGCCGCGGGCAACGTTCTCCGAACCCTGGGCCATGACTTTTCTCCCGGACGGCACCGCACTCGTCACTGAGAAGCGTGGTGCGCTCAAGCATGTCGATGTCAAAACCGGCCAGAGCCATGATATCGAGGGCGTCCCGGATGTTGCCTACGGCGGCCAGGGTGGCCTCGGCGACGTGATTGCTCATCCGGACTTCGCACAGAACAAGCGCATCTACCTCAGCTATGCCGAGAAAGGCGATGGTGGCGACAGAGGCGCTGCGGTCGTTCGCGCCACTCTGGATCTGGGCGCGGACGGCGGCTCGTTGTCGGACGTGCAGGTGATATGGCGGCAGACGCCCAAGGTTTCCGGCGGCGGCCACTACGGCCACCGTCTCGCAATTGGACCGGACGGCAAGCTGTGGATTTCTTCCGGTGACCGCCAGAAGTTCACGCCCGCGCAGGACATGGAAAGCACCATGGGCAAGATCCTGCGCCTGAACGACGATGGCAGCGTTCCCGACGACAACCCCTTTGCCGACCAGGGCGGCGTGACGGCGCAGATCTGGTCGCTCGGCCAACGCAACCCGCTTGGCATCGCTTTCGACGCGCAGGGTCGTTTGTGGGAACAGGAGATGGGCCCGGAAGGTGGCGACGAACTCAACCTGATCGAAAAAGCTGGCAACTACGGCTACCCGGAAGTTTCCAACGGAGACCACTACGGGGGCAAACCCATCCCCGATCACGACACGCGCCCCGAATTCATCGCGCCCAAGATCACCTGGACACCCGTGATCTCCCCTGCCGGCCTCATGATCTACAGCGGCGACCAATTCGCCGACTGGAAAGGCAACGCCTTCGTTGGCGGGCTTTCAGCCAGAGGACTGGTACGCATCACGCTCGATGGCGAAGAAGCCAGCGAAGCCGCCCGCTACGACATGGGCGCACGCATCCGCGAAGTCGAACAGGGCCCGGACGGCAGCATCTGGGTGCTTGAAGATGGAGACAGCGGGCGGTTGCTGGAGCTGCGGCCGAAGTAATCTGCTTTCCCGAAAGACTGACTGCGAGCCGCGGTTTGCCGTGGCTTGCAGCTGAGCCGGCGCCTGTCGAGCATCTTGCACTTTTCGGGCAGTCACTACCGGTCGCGGGCATCCCCTTCCCAAGATGGTTTTGAGCCCGCCGCCCCCCTAAAGCCCGTCCAGCCAGCCTCAGTCATACTCGGCATGCTGCGGCAAATCATCCGTAATCTGAAACCACGGCGCTTTGCTATCGACATACACATGCCGCTGGGCTTCGACGCCCGGGTCGGTGTCGAGTGTTCCGAGTGGGAAACCATACACCTCGGGATTGGCGTCGAATTTGGTGTACAGGCTGGAACCGCAGTTCGAGCAAAACCCTTTGTACTCACCGGGCGACGACTCATAGAACTTGATCAACTCTTCGCCAACGAGAGTTTTCCAGTCGGCCGAGCGCACCTTGGCGCGCGTCCTGAAAGCAGACGCATGCAGCTTGCGGCACATCGAGCAATGGCAGTTCAAAACATTCGTAAGGGGGCCATTTATCTCGTATCGAATTCCGCCACAGAGGCAGCTGCCTGATTGCTTCATATCCGCTTCCTTAAAATAGGTGACTCTGCCGCAGGTGATGGCAAGAGGTGCTCCCCACCCTGACGCTCACCATTTCAGTTCTGGTGAAAACCGCAGCGCGCGTCATTTCCAGCAGCCGCTGACTACCTCGTCACACCCTCGTAACAAAGCCAGCCTAGCGTGTTTTGGCTAAATCCAAATCACAAAAAGCCGAGGCTCGCATGAGAACACCGACCCGCCTGACCCGCACTGCGCTATCGACCGCGTTGACCTTGGCCCTGCTGCCACTGGCCGCCCAGGCCGGGCAGTCGCGTGCGGAATATTTCGAGCGGGTTGCGACCTTTCCTGTGTACCGCAACCTGGGCGCGGACGAAGACGTTTCCCGCCAGACCGTCGCTGAGATCACCGCCGTCAGCCGCGACGGCCGCACGCTGATCTACACCGACAGCCCGGGCGAGCGCATCGGCTTGGTCGACATTCAGGACCCGAAAAACCCGCAACCAGCCGGATTCGTACAGCTCGAAGGCGAGCCGACCTCGGTTGCCGTACACCATCACTTTGCGCTGGTCGCGGTGAATACTTCGCTTAGTTTTGCCCAGCCCGACGGCGTGCTGGCAGTGTTCGATATTCGCAACCCCGCGCAACCCAAACGCGTCGCCACGCTGCCTATGGGCGGTCAACCGGATTCCATCGCCATCAGCCCCAGGGGCCGCTATGCCGCGGTCGCCATCGAGAACGAGCGGGACGAAGACCTCAACGACGGGTTGATTCCGCAGCTGCCGGCCGGATTTCTGCGTATCGTCGACCTCAAAGGTCAGCCGTCGCGCTGGAGCACGCGCGACGTCGACCTGACCGGCCTGGCCGAGGTCGCTCCAGGCGATCCGGAGCCGGAATACGTCAGCATCAACGACCAGGACGTAGCCGCCGTCACGCTGCAGGAAAACAACCACATCGTGCTGGTCGACCTGCGTCGCGGCCGTGTGTTGCGCCATTTCAGTGCCGGCCAGGTCGATCTGGAAGGTGTGGACGTAGACGAGAACGACCGCATCCAGCCGATCGGTGTGCTTACTGGCAAGCGCCGCGAGCCGGATTCGATCGCGTGGGTCGGCCCGCTGCTGGCGACTGCCAACGAGGGCGACTACGAGGATGCCGAGGGCGCGGAAGGCGGCAGCCGCGGTTTCACGTTGTTCGACTACAACGGCAAGGTTTGGCATGACGCCGGCGTGTCGATGGAGCACGCCTTTATCCGTGCCGGCCATTACCCGGAGAACCGTTCGGAGAACAAGGGCATTGAGCCGGAAGGCATCGCGTCGGCCAGCTTTCGTAAGCAGGACTTCCTGTTCGTGGGCAGTGAGCGCGGCAATGCCGTGGCGGTGTATGACGTCGCCCACCCATGGGCGCCAGTGATACATCAGTTGCTACCAACGGGCATGGGGCCGGAGGGCATTCTGCCGATTCCGGCGCGTAATCTGCTGGTGGTCAGTAGCGAGGAAGATTCGGCCGAGGACGGCTATCGCTCGACCCTTTCGATCTATCAGTACGGTGCCAAGACCGCACCTTACCCGGAGATCCGCTCCACTGATCGCGACCTGATCTCCTGGGGCGCGCTGAGCGGTCTGGTCGCGGACCGCAGCCAGTCCGACCGCCTCTATGCGGTGCCGGACAGTTACTACAAGGCGTCGCGGATCTTCAGCGTCGACACCAGCCAGACACCGGCACTGATCGACCGCCAGATCGAGCTGAGCAAGGCTGGCAAGACCGTCGACTACGATCTGGAAGGCATTGCTCAGGCCAGCAATGGCGACTTCTGGTTGGCCTCCGAAGGCAACGGCAAAGCCAAGCCGAATCTACTGATCCGCACCAACGCCTTGGGCGAAGTGCTGGCCGAGTTTGGGTTGCCGGAAAACGTGGCGGCGCAGCGCACCAGCAATGGATTCGAAGGCGTTTCGGTAGTTGGCGAAGGCGCGAGCACGCGCGTCTACGTAGCCTTCCAGCGCGAATGGAAGAACGACCCCGCCGGGCGGGCGCGCATCGGCGTGTTCAACCCGGGCAACGGTGAATGGGGCTTCGTGCACTACCCGCTCAACGCGGCGGCCGAGGACGCCTGGGTCGGCTTGTCCGAGCTCACCTCTATAGGTAATGGCCAGTTCCTGGTGATCGAACGCGACAACCAGCAGGGCCCCGCCGCGCAGATCAAACGCCTGTATCGCATCGACCTGAACGGCCTGCAACCCGCTGCCGAGGGCCAAAGCTTCCCCCTGGTGAGCAAGACGCTGGAGCGTGATCTGCTACCTGATCTGAAGAGCACTGGCGGTTGGGTGCTGGACAAGGTCGAAGGCGCGGCGGTCGATAAACAGGGGCGCCTGTTCGTCGTCACCGATAACGACGGCGTGGAAGATGCCAGCGGCGAAACGCGCTTCATGCGGCTCGGGACGGTAAAGCGCTGAGACTGCCGGCGACAGGGGTTCCAGAAAATTCGTAGGGCGAGCGTGTTCGCCCTACGAAGCATGGGTCAATCGAATTCACTCGTGCTATCGCCTACATCAATGCAGGGTGGTGCGATCAGCTCTCGCGAACTCGCTTGATGCGGTGATCCCAGCGGCGCTTGGCGAAGCGGCGCATGTTCGGGATGTCGTCCGTTTCGTCCATGATCGGCTGGCCGATGATGGTTTCCATGATGTCTTCCAGCGTCACCAGGCCGCGCCAGCTACCGAACTCGTCATAGACCAGGCACATGTGCTGGCGCTCGCGCAGCAGCTGGGTCATGAGGTTTTCGACGCTGGTCATTTCCGGCGCGACTTTCATCGGTTTCATGATCGTCGAGACCGGCGCTTCGTCTTCGGTCGCTGACAGGGCGTCATAACGGAACACGACACCTCGCGGGTTTTCGTTGTCGCCGATCACTGGATAGCGCGAGAACTGGCTGTCGGCGACCTGCTCCTTGAACGCACCGATGCTGGTTTCCGGTGACGTGTAGTCGCACACCGTGCGCGGCGTCATCACGTCACGGACCTTGATCTCGTGCAGGTCGAGAATGTTCCTGATGACGCGCTGCTCGTCCTCGTCGAGGCTCTTGTTCTCGCGGCCAAGCACCGTCAGCGCCTTGATCTCCTGACGGATGTCGTGCTCTGGCTCCTTGCCGCCAACCAGCCGCATGATCATGTCGGACAGGTAGATGAAGGGTTTCAGCACCAGGATCATGCCGTTCAATAGAGGCGGCAGGTACGGCGCGAGCGTGCGCCAGTAACGCGCACCGATGGTCTTGGGTAGGATTTCCGAAAGCACCAGGATCAGCACCGTCATCACCGCCGAGGCGATACCGACATAGCCGTTGCCGAACACCACGGTGACCTGCGCACCGACACCGGTCGCGCCAACGGTATGTGCGACGGTATTCAACGTCAGGATGGCCGCGAGGGGTTGGTCGACCTTGTCTTTCAGTTCTTTCAGCCGCTCGTACAGCTTCGGGCGGGAGTCCTTCTGGTGTGCAATGAAGCTCGGCGTCAGCGAGAGCAGTGCGGCTTCGAGGATCGAACAGATGAATGAAACGAGGATAGATAAGACAGCGAACGCTATCAGGAGGGTCATGTAAGGGAGGTTTCGTTGCTAATGGCAGGCCAATTTACAGCAAAGCCGCCAAACGTTAGCCGGATGCCGCGATGGGCTTGCAACATTTCATGTCCTCCGTGGGCGTACGCGCCGGACTCAGTGATTTCGACCGCATCTGGCAAGGGAGTTCATGCCATCCCCGGCTGGACCGCTCCGCGCTTGTTCCTGTGCCCAGCCTCGGCTAGGGTGCGACTCCTCGACAGACGACCCGCTTCAGGAGCATCGAAAATTGATCAGAACAGGGATGTTGGCGCTAGGTTTGCTGCTCGCACTACCAGCGCACGCGGCCGAACAGCGGGTGTATCTGGTGGCCACGATGCAGCTGGATGGCTCGAGTCTGGCGCAAAGCCTGTTCCTGCACGAACCAGACATCACCGAACTGGAAAGCTGCCGCGAAGCGGTACGCGAGGGCCAGCGCGCGCGTGACTGGCAGAAATACCATCACATCTTCCGCAGCGACCGATTCAAGGGTTTCTCCGGCCACATGCAGTACCGCTGCGCCCTTAGCGACCTGGCGTTCAGCGTGTGGCGGGACGGCCCGCGCTACAACCGGTCGTACCTGATCGGCGTAGGCGAAGATGCGATGCTCAGCGCGCAGCGAACGCCAAGCCAGGCACAGTGCATGAGCCAACTGCGTGCGCTCTCTCCTGCCAAGCAAGCGCACAGCTTTTGCGCCATGAGCAACCAGGACCTCGCACCCTGAGCATCGCAGTCGGTTATCAAAAACGGATCATCGCGGTCCCGCAAGCAGCAGGGCTTGAGCCGAGGCCGCCCGGCTTACGCCGGCTGATAGCTGCCCGGCACGGGTGCGAAGGACACGCCGAAGCGGTTCCAGGCGTTGATGGTGGCGATGGCCAGGGTCAGATTGGTGAGCTGGGCCTCGGAAAAGTGTTCGCGCACCTCTTCGAACAGCAGCTGCGAAATGCCTTGGGGCAGCAGCGTGTTGGCCTCAGCCCAGGCCAGCGCAGCACGCTCGCGATCATTGAAGAAAGGCGTCTCGCGCCAGGCGCTCAGGGCGTAGATGCGCTGCTCGGTTTCCCCTCCGGCACGGGCATCCTTGGTGTGCATGTCGATGCAGAACGCGCATTGATTGATCTGCGAGACACGAATCTTCACAAGCTCCATTAGCGACTTGTCGACGCCGTCTTCGCTACGGCTCTGACGAGCCAGATAGGTTTCCAGCCCCATCATTGCCTTGATCACTTCCGGGGCAGCGGCTTGGTAGTTCATGCGCATGGTGGTCACTCCTCTGTTTGATGTGGAGCCAAGGCTACGCAGCCGCCGAGCTGGGCTATTGTAGATTTTCGACATCTTCGGACGCCGCGCCCCCATGTCCTTACTGCACGAACGCCTGCCGCATCTCCAGGGCTTCATGGCTTGCCCACCGAGCCCTGTGCTCGCGGCGCATGTCCAGCGCTTCTGGTGGCTGGAAGGCAGCCTCAGCAACGGCTTCGACGAGCAGTTGTTACATCCGGACGGCGGCAGTGGGCTCATTTTCAACTTCGCCGACCCCCAGGTTTTCGACGGCGACAGCCGCAGCCCGCGGGCGCTGGTTGCAGGCCCACAGCTTTCCAGTGCGCGCCTGCAACTGGCTGGTCGGGTGAAGCTGATGGGTGTGCGCTTCCGGCCCGGCATGGGCGCAGTCTTCATGGGTGTGGGCCTGGACGAGCTTTCAGGTTTCCATGGCGCCGACGGCCCCCGCCCGGCCATTGCGGGACTGATTGATCAGCTCGCCGAACTGGACCGACCGGCTCAGCAGGCATTGATCGAGCAGCATTTGCTCGCCTGTCTGAAGGACGCACCGCCACGGCGTTCGCCCGTGCAGCAATTGCTGGAGCGGATTGCCACCAGCGAGGGCCGGGCCCGCCTGACCGACGTGCTGCAATCCGTCCCCCTGGGCCAGCGTCAACTGGAGCGCCTGTTCCGCTATCAGGTGGGGCTGACGCCCAAGCAGTTCAGCCGCATTCAGCGCGTTGCACTGGTCCGCCGCGAGCTGCGCGCCGGCGAGGGGCTGCTGGATACCGCGCTGGCCTGCGGTTACAGCGATCAGGCCCACTTCATTCACGACTTCAAAACTGTGGTCGGCATGACACCTGGGCAGTATCGGCTGCGAGCCAAAGCTGCGCAGAGATAACCGGCACGAGCGCGCGTCCCCGTTTGGCAAGATCCGTGGGCAGCTTGTCATTGCGACACAACCCTCCCCGCCACAGACTGCACGCATCTTCTTCAAGAGGTGCTCCATGGACGCCATCCGCACCATCGTCTGCCTGGTCTACCCGAATGTCATGAGCCTCGATGTCACTGGGCCGATGCAGGTGTTCGCCTCAGCCAACGTCGAGCGACAGCGGCAGGGATTGCCGGCTCACTACAGCTTGCTGCTGATTGGTGAAGAGGCGGGGCCGGTCGCAACCTCTGCCGGGTTGCAGGTGGTTGCCGATGCGCAGTGGTCCAGTATCGATCCGGCCGCGCTGGACACGTTGCTGGTGCCCGGCGGCGCAGGCGTGGAGGTTCAGAAGCGCAATGAACCGCTGCTCGACTGGCTCCGGTACGCCGAACCCCGGCTCAGAAGGCTGGGCTCGGTATGCTCCGGTGCGCTGATCCTGGCCGAGGCCGGTCTGTTCGATGGCCGCAAAGCGACAACACATTGGGCGGACCTCGCCGCCTTGAGTGAGTACAGTGCTATCGAGGTGCAGGGCGACCGGCTGCACACCTTCGACCCGGCCGTACCCGAGGCCGCGCATCTGTTCAGCTCGGCGGGCGTCACCGCTGGTATCGACCTTGCCTTGGCGCTGGTCGAGGCTGATCTGGGCCGCGCGTTGGCGCTTTCGGTTGCGCAACGGCTGGTGATGTTCCTGCGCCGGCCCGGCGGACAATCCCAGTTCAGCCCGATGCTCGCCGCGCCCACCGGCACCGTTGCCCGTCTTGCCGCCCTGCTCGAGTGGATCCCTGGCCATCTGAGCGATGATCTCTCCATCGACGCCCTGGCCGCGCAGGCGCATATGACGCCTCGTACCCTTTGCCGCCTGTTCAGTCAGGAGACGGGCATGGGACCGGGACAATACATCGAGCGGGTGCGGTTGGAGGCTGCGCGCAATCTGTTGCTGGATGCGCAGGCGTCGATTTCGACGGTGGCGCGGCTGACCGGTTTCGTCCATCCGGAAAATCTGCGGCGCAGCTTCCAGAAGCATCTGTCGGTCAGCCCGCGGGACTTCTTCCAGCGCTTCGGCTGAAGCCCGACCGAACACCCGCCTTTTTCGATCACAACAGAGCCGGCATCTGGCCCGAGCTGCTGTGCCTGCATTCTCACGACACGGGACCGCCCCCATGCATCTTCTGTTCAGCAACTCTCAGGTTTTGCGCTTGTTCATCGCTCAGGCACTGTTCTGGTCGTGCTCGATGACCGGCATCATCTTCACCTCCATCGTCGGCCTGCGTCTGGCTCCGTCAGCCGGTCTGGCCACGCTGCCGCTCGCCTTGCTGATGCTGGGCGGCTTGCTCGCTTTGCAACCCATCGCCTGGCTCATGCAAAGGCGCGGCCGTCGATTGGGCTTTCTTATAGGCGCACTGGCCGGGGTGATGGGCGGGCTTATCAGCGCGCTCTCGCTCTGGCTGGACAGTTTTACCCTGCTCTGTCTCGGCGCTCTGCCTATCGGGGCGTATCAGGCCTCGGCCATGTACTACCGCTTTGCCGCCATGGAAGCCGTGGGCGATGCCTTCAAGGGCCGCGCCACGGCCTGCGTGATCGGCGGCGGCGTGCTTGCAGCATTGGGCGTCGTGGTGCTGGCGGGACTGCAGTCGCCGATCACGGCAGCCGCAATCCCGTCGCCACCTTCAGACGTTTCGTGGCGGGAGCTGCTTGCGCGGCCCACCGTGCGCGCCGCCGTGCTGACCACAGCCGCCGGACACGGGCTGATGATTCTGGTGATGAACGCAACCCCGCTGGCGATGCACGGCGAGGGCCTGAGCCTGCATGCAAGCGGCCAGGTGATTCAGTGGCACATGCTCGGCATGTTCCTGCCGGCATTCGTCGCCGGGCCGCTGGTGGACCGGTTGGGCAGCCGCATCGTGGCCTGCGCTGGTGGCGGTCTGCTGATCGCCAGCGCAGTGGTCGCGCTGCTCGGCGTCAGTCACTGGCACTTCTTGCTCAGCAGCTGCCTGCTCGGCATCGGCTGGAACCTGATGCTGGTGGCCGGCACCACACAACTCGGCCAAGGACATGTGCCGGAAGAACGGGCTCGGGCGCAGGGCTTGATGGAATTGAGCAACGGCAGCGTCGCCGCAGTGATGTCCTTCGCCTCCGGCGCGCTGATCGCCCAGGCCGGATGGGCAGCGGTGAATATCGGGCTACTGCCCATCGTGACGCTGGTGGTGCTGGTACAGATTGCGCAGGGGTATCGGCAGAAGCAGGTGGTTTGATACGAGTGGCGTGCCGGGCATTCAGGACGCTCTGGCGAATAAATTCGCCCCTACAGCCCCTCGCGCGGGCCGCCGGTCGTAAGCGACCGTATCAACACCTATAGGGGCGACCTTGTTCGCCTGCTGTTCGCATCGACATCGCAGGCGGGACGACGGGTGCTCAGGCTCCCTGGGCGAATAAATTCGCCCCTACAGCCGCATCGCGGGGCTGCTGATCGTAAGCGACCGTATCAACCCTGTAGGGGCGAACTGTTCGCCTGCTGTTCGCATCGACATCGCCGGTGGGACGACGGGTGCTCGGGCGCCCTGGGCGAATGAATTCGCCCCTACAGACGCATCGCACGGGCCGCTGATCGTAAGCGCCCGTACCAACCATGTAGAGGCGAACTTGTTCGCCTGCGGTTCGCATCGGCATCGCCGGTGGGACGACGGGGGCTCGGGCTCCCTGGGCGAATAGATTCGCCCCTACAGACGCATCGCGGGGCTGCTGATCGTAAGCGACCGTATCAACCCTGTAGAGGCGAACTTGTTCGCCTGCTTTGCGCCACGCCTCACCGGAGCCCGTGCACGCTAGAAGTACCGAGATCGGTGTCCAAAACAACCAAGCCCTCCCCGTCCACATCCATCTCCGCCCGCAACTCCCCACGAGTGCCCCATGCAGCGGATTGGCCGACGGCGACGTAACCATCGTTAGTCCCAACGCAGTTGGCCATTACGAAGTGGCTCACCCGCCGTTCTCAACGCCCCTATTGCCAACATCCTCTCCGAACATCATCCGGTGCCCCTCGGGGGTCGCTACACCAAACTCGCGCATGCCCCATGGCTTGTCCGATACCAGCTGGAAAATGACGGCTCCGCGCTGCTGGTAGCCGGCGTAAAGCTCGTCGATACCTTCGCAGTAAACGTATGCGAAATAGGAGTGCTCATGGGTATCACGGGCAGGCACTTCGTCCGGGCAGTGCCCGAGCATCACGTGAAAGTCTCCAAGGCTGATGAATGACCAGCCCTCGACACGGAATCGTAGGGAAAAGCCGAGCAAGTCGAGAAAGTACCGCTCGGTTTGTTCCAGGTCATTCACGGCAAGCACATGCTGGGTGGCTTTGACTGTGAACACTGAAAAGCTCCTTAACGAATTGAGTCACTAGGCATGAGCCGCACTTAGGTCTCGCGGGACAAAGATATCTGCGCCACAGGCATTAACCAGAACGTCCAGCAGTACTAACCCATAGAGTTACGGATCTGACCCATCCAGCCAGCATGCCCTTGACTCAAGATGAACGGTTTTAACGCTTTTAGGCCGGAAAGGCGTATCGAGCGTTGCCAGCGTGATCGAAACCCAATCGGCAAACTGGTCGCTACCCGTCCACTCGATGCTGGAGCCGCAACGGCTACAGAACGTTCTGGTGATGCTCGCTGACGAGTTGTAACGCGCGAGCAGTTCCTCGCCCGCGAGGTACGTCAGGTCGGCTCTCGGCACACTGCCGTAAGTAGCGAACGCTGCACCGTGCTGCTTTTGGCACATGGCGCAATGGCAATGCGTAACAGCCTTGGGATCAGACTTCAGCTCATATGAAACGGCGCCGCATAAGCAGCTGCCTTTGTGCATCGCCATCTTGTCCTATCCGACACGTTAAAAGCCGATGGATGATAGTGGATGCGCTGCCCTGCCGCCCGAAGGTCTAAATATGATTCGTCAGCCGACCGAATACATTGCGCGCTCAGCGCGGAGCGTGATTCTTGATAGGCACCGTCCCTGAAAGCATGCTCAGCGCGGTCGAACCCCGTCGAGTATCAGTGACTGCAGGCTCTGCAGCGCTTCTTCAAAAAATGCCGGGTCATCAAGTGTGCGGCCGGCCACGGCTTCGATCTGCACGCGGAAGTCGGCGTAGTGCTGGGTGGTGGCCCAGAGCGAGAAGATCAGGTGGTGCGGCTCGACCGGCGCCAGCTTGCCGGCATCGATCCAGGCCTGGATGACCGCGACCTTGTTCTCCACCAGCTCACGCAAAGGCTGTTCCAACTCGCTCAGCATCAGCGGCGCGCCCTGCATGATCTCCATGCAGAACAGCCGCGATTCGGCGGGGTGGTCCCGCGAGAGTTCAAGCTTGGCGCGCAGGTAGTCCTTGATCGCCTCGACCGGGTCCTGCTCGGCGGAGAACGTCTGCAACGGCCGTAGCCAGACCTCGAGCAGCTGCCGCAGGACGCTGAGGTACAGCTCCTCCTTGCTGCCGAAGTAGTACAGCAGGTTGGTTTTGGAGACGTCTGCCTGGGTGGCGATCTGATCGAGGCTGGTGCCGTACAAGCCGAAGCGGGAAAAGAGGCCAAGGGCTGCATCGATGATGCTGGTCCGCTTGCTTTCGACCATCCGCGTACGGCGGTCGACTGCGCTGGCGCTGGGCTCGCGCGTCGCGCCCTTCAGCTTGGCAGTCTTGCTGGCGGTGAGGCGCCGGCGTGGGGGTGTGGGGGTCTGGTCTGTCACTGCATTACCGGTCGGGGTCAAACGGGTCGCTACTGTAGCGCGCGACACCACACACACGCACGAAGGACGACAGTCGACCGCACCGCTGCTCAATTTTTGCGCGCCAGACCCAACCCACGCACAAACCAAGTGCTCTGATTCGGACCATTTGGTCCACCCGCTTCATCATTTACCCCTCAAGTAATTGATAGTACGGCTAATTCCAGATCTGGCCTGCATCCTGCAAAAGCTTGACCGACCCTGCCCGACACGCTCGAGCAGCGCTTTCTAGCCATTGCGTACAGAGGTGCTTCCCATGGATGTTGGTGTTTTCATTCCGATCGGCAACAACGGCTGGCTCATTTCCGAAAACGCGCCGCAGTACATGCCGAGCTTCGAACTCAACAAGGCCATCGTGCAGAAGGCCGAGGGCTACGGCTTCGACTTCGCGCTGTCGATGATCAAGCTGCGTGGCTTTGGCGGTAAGACGGAGTTCTGGGAGCACAACCTGGAATCCTTCACGCTCATGGCCGGCCTGGCCGCTGTGACCAGCAAGATCCAGCTGTTCGCGACCGCCGCCACCCTCACCTTGCCGCCCGCCATCGTCGCGCGCATGGCCTCAACCATCGACTCGATCTCCAATGGCCGCTTCGGTGTGAATCTGGTGACCGGCTGGCAAAAGCCCGAATACAGCCAGATGGGCATGTGGCCGGGCGATGAATTCTTCGGCACGCGTTACCAGTATCTCGGCGAGTACGCCCAGGTGCTGCGTGATCTTTGGGAAACCGGGCGTAGCGATTTCAAGGGCGAGCACTTCCAGATGGAAGACTGCCGCGTCAGCCCCAAGCCGCAAGCGGACATGAAGATCATCTGCGCGGGCTCTTCAGATGCGGGTATGGCCTTCTCCGCGCAGTACGCCGATTACAACTTCTGCTTTGGCAAGGGCGTGAACACCCCGACCGCCTTTGCGCCCGCCACCGAGCGGCTGCTCAAGGCCACCGAAAAGACCGGTCGCAGCGTGACTTCCTGCGTGCTGTTCATGGTCATCGCCGATGAAACGGATGAAGCCGCCCGCGCCAAGTGGGAGCACTACAAGGCCGGCGCCGATCAGGAGGCTATCGCCTGGCTCGGCGAGCAGGGCGCAGCGGACAAGACGTCCGGCGGCGACACCAACGTGCGGCAGATGGCCGACCCGACCTCGGCGGTGAACATCAACATGGGCACCCTCGTCGGCTCCTACGCCAACGTGGCCAGGATGCTCGACGAGATCGCCACCGTGCCCGGCATGCAGGGCGTGATGCTGACCTTCGATGATTTCCTCCAGGGCATCGAGGCCTTCGGCCAGAAGATCCAGCCCTTGATGCAGAGCCGTCGCCACATCGAGCCGCTGAAGGAGTCCGCCTGATGAATGCCGCCGAGCACTTTTCCGGCTACGGCTTGGAGCCAGCCGGCGACCTGGTGAAACTGCCCGCGCGTCCGGAACCGCTGGCAATGAGGGCCAGCGAGACGGCGCTGATCGTGGTGGATATGCAGAACGCCTACTCCACCAAGGGCGGCTATCTGGATCTGGCAGGCTTCGATGTGTCCAGCACCGGGCCGGTGATCGAGAAGATTCTCCAGGCGCTGGCCGCTGCGCGCGCCGCCGGGATTCAGGTGATCTTTCTGCAGAACGGCTGGGACAGCGGTTATGTGGAAGCAGGCGGCCCGGGCTCGCCCAACTGGCACAAGTCCAACGCCTTGAAAACCATGCGCAAGCGCCCGGAGCTAGCCGGCACGCTGCTTGCCAAAGGCGGCTGGGATTATCAACTGGTGGATGAACTCACGCCCCAACCCGGCGACATTGTGGTGCCCAAGCCCCGTTACAGCGGCTTTTTCAATTCGCACCTCGACAGCACCCTGCGCGCCCGCGGGATTCGCAATCTGGTGTTCACCGGCATCGCTACCAACGTGTGCGTCGAATCGACCCTGCGCGACGGCTTTCACCTGGAGTATTTCGGTGTGGTACTGGCCGACGCTACCCACCAGGCCGGGCCGGAATTCGCCCAGCAGGCCGCGCTATACAACATCGAGACGTTCTTTGGCTGGGTCTCCAGCGTGGACGATTTCTGCAGCACCGTTGCCCGCGCCGAGGCTACCGCCAGCGCGCTTTAGATCAGAACAACGCACCGCCTCGTAGCGGTCGCATCATCGCCTTGCAAGGAATCAACGACATGCCCAAGCAATCCATCATCCCCGCCGGCTCCGGCAAACCGCTCGCCCCGTACGTCCCCGGCTCCATGGCCGATGGCGTGGTCTATGTCTCCGGCACCCTGCCCTTCGACAAGGACAACAATGTAGTCCACGTCGGCGACGCCGCTGCGCAAACCCGCCATGTGCTGGAAACCATCAAGGGTGTGGTCGAGGCCGCTGGCGGCAGCATGGACGACGTCACCTTCAACATGATCATGCTCACCGACTGGGCCAACTACGCGAAGGTCAATGAGGTGTACGCCGAGTACTTCCCCGGCGAGAAGCCCGCGCGCTACTGCATTCAGTGCGGTCTGGTGAAGCCTGACGCGCTGATCGAGATCGCCAGCATCGCGCACGTCGGGAAATAGCGGCGTCACCTGATCCTCGCGGAGGGATGCACATGCATTACGAAATCCACGGTCGCCTCGAAGCCGACGCCCCGACACTGGTGATGAGTTCTGGCCTCGGCGGCGCCGGGGCGTTCTGGTCGCCGCAGCTGCCGGTCCTCACACAACAGTACCGAGTGCTGATCTACGATCAGTTGGGCACCAACAAGAGCCCGGCACATCTGCCGGATGGCTATTCCATTGAGTCCATGGCGGTCGAACTGCTGGAACTGCTCGACAGCCTGCGGATTCGCCGGTGTCATTTCGTCGGCCATGCGCTGGGCGGATTGGTCGGCCTGCAGCTGGCGCTCTTGCGCCCGCAAATGCTGCAGAGCCAAGTGTTGATCAATGCCTGGAGTAGCCCGAACCCGCACAGCGTGCGCTGTTTCGCGGTGCGACAGAACCTGCTGCGTGATAGCGGCCCGGCGGCCTATGTACAGGCGCAATCGCTGTTCCTCTACCCGCCGGACTGGATCGCCGCCAACAGCGAAAAGCTCGCCCGTGACGATGCCCATGCCTTGGCGCACTTCCCGCCAACGGCCAATCTGCTGCGGCGGATCGGTGCGCTACTGGCCTTTGATATCGAAGCCGAGCTTGCATCCATCAGGACGCCAACCCTGCTGATCGCCAACCGCGACGACATGCTGGTGCCCTGGAATCGCTCGCAGCACATGGCGCAGGTGTTGCCCAACGCGCGGCTGCAGCTGCTGGAATACGGCGGCCATGCGTCGAGCGTCAGCGACAGCGAACCCTTCAACCGAGTCCTGCTGGACTACCTGGCCGAGCAATGCCAGGCCGCGGCAGCCTGAGGAAACCAACCTATGTCCACACCTATCGATTCGCAGGCCCTCGCCGCACTGTTCAGCGAGGGGCGCACCCACAGCACCTGGCTGGACAGGCCAGTGCCGGATGCGCTGCTGGAGAAACTCTACGCGCAGGTCAGCCTTGGCCCGACGGCAGTCAACAGCTGCCCGGGGCGCTTCGTCTTCGTACGCACGCCCGAGGGCAAGCAGAAGCTCGCGCCCTGCCTGTCCAAAGGCAACCTGGACAAGACCATGAGCGCACCTGTCACGGTCATCGTCGCTTATGACGAGGACTTCCCGGAGACCCTGCCCGAGCTGTTCCCCTTCGCCGACGCGCGCAGCTGGTACGCCGGCCAGCCTGCGCTGATCACCGAAAACGCCCTGCGCAACAGCTCCATGCAGGCCGGCTATCTGATCCTCGCCGCACGCGCCCTGGGCCTCGATTGCGGCCCGATGTCCGGCTTTGATGCCAAGACGCTGGATGAAGCCTTCTTCAGCGGAACGAGCTGGAAATCCAACCTCTTGATCAACCTTGGCCACGGCGACGCGAGCGCGTTGCGCGACCGCCTGCCACGCCTGCCTTTCGAACGGGCTTGCGTCCTTGCCTGATGGAGAACCGCCCATGCAACTGGCTCAACTCGACACCACTCCTGAGATGGCTCCGCCGGTAATCAAGCAGGACTACCGCGATGCCATGGCCCGTCTGGCCGCGGCCGTGAACGTGATCACTACCGATGGCCCCGGTGGCCGTGCCGGCTTTACTGCCACGGCGGTGTGCAGCGTGACAGATGACCCGCCTACGTTGCTGGTCTGCCTGAACCGCACCGCTTCGGCGCATCCGATCGTGACCGCCAACGCTCAGCTGTGCGTGAACACCCTTGCCAGCGGGCAACGCGACCTGTCCAACCTGTTCGGCGGCAAGACGCCCATGGCCGAGCGTTTCGCCGCGGCGCAGTGGAGCACCAGCGTGACCGGTTCACCGCTGCTCGACGGCGCAACGGTCTCGTTCGATTGCCGCATCAGCCACAGCGCCAGCGTCGGCACCCACGACATCCTCTATTGCGAAGTCGTCGCCGTGTACCGACGCGACAGCGCTGATGCCCTGGTCTACTTCGGTCGCAACTACCACGGACTGCCAACCGTGAGCTGAGCAGAGGGCAGCGCATCATCGGACGGGCCTCGACGCGGCCGCCAGCGATGGACGCGGTGGGCTAAAGCCCACCCTACAAACGCAGGCGGTAGAGGATTCCCCGGTGGGTGCTGCATCAGGCCACACAGCAGCACCACTCCCACGCTAAGCCCAGACCGTACCCGTAGGGTGGGCTTCAGTTCTCCAGATCCCACGGCACGCGCTAAGCCAACTGAAATGCCGTCAATGCAATAACGTCCGCTCCTAAACCGCCCGTATCTTCCGCACCACCGAACACTGAACCCAAACTCTCTCGCGCCAATCGAAAACGTTATGTTATAACTATCGAACAGAAGCTTACTTGGCGACACCCGATGACCGAAGCAGAACTCCTCGCCCAACCCGCCGATGCCTACATGAATGAGGCTCAGCAATCCTTTTTCCGCGACCTGCTGCTGCGCCAACGTACCGAGCTGCAGACGCGAATCGCCGAAGAATTTCAGCAGCTGCGCGAGCAGGAACCGAGCAGCGACCCATCCGATGTCAGTACTGCCGAAGAGCAACGCCAATGGCAGCTGAGGCTGCTGGAACGGGAGAAGAAGCTGCTCGACAAGATCGATGACTCCCTCGATAGCCTGGCCCGGGGCGAATACGGCTGGTGTGCCGAGACGGGTGATCCCATCGGCCTGAAACGGCTGCTGTTGCGTCCGACCACGACGCTGTGCATCGAAGCCAAAGAGCGCCAGGAAGCGCTTGAACGCCACCAACGAACCGCCTGAGAGACCGCCATGAACCGCCTCCCCGTTACCGTGCTGTCCGGCTTTCTAGGCGCCGGCAAGAGCACGCTGCTCAATCACATCCTGAAGAATCGCGAAGGTCTCCGCGTGGCGGTCATCGTCAACGACATGAGCGAGATCAACATCGACGGCGCCGAGGTCCAGCGCGACGTCAGTCTCAACCGCGCCGAAGAAAAGCTCGTGGAACTGAGCAATGGCTGCATCTGCTGCACCCTGCGCGAGGACCTGCTGATCGAGGTCGGCAAACTGGCCCGAGAAGGTCGCTTCGATTACCTGCTGATCGAGTCCACCGGGATCTCCGAGCCGTTACCGGTCGCAGAAACCTTCACCTTCCGCGACGAACAAGGTCAAAGCCTGGCGGATCTGGCCCGACTGGACACCATGGTGACGGTGGTCGATGGGGTGAATTTTCTGCGCGACTTTCATGAAGCAGAAAGCCTGGAGAGCCGCGGGGAATCCCTGGGCGAGGACGACGAACGCTCAATCACCGAACTGCTGATCGAACAGGTGGAGTTCGCCGACGTGATCCTCATCAGCAAGATCGATCTGATCTCCAGCGCCGAGCGCCAGGAGCTCATCGCCATACTTGGTCGCTTGAACACCCAGGCGGACATCATCCCCATGAGCATGGGCCAGGTGCCGCTGGCGAAGATCCTCGACACCGGCCGCTTCGATTTCGAGCGCGCCTCCGAGGCGCCGGGCTGGCTCAAGGAAATGCGCGGCGAGCACGTCCCGGAAACCCAGGCGTACGGCATCGCATCGAGCGCCTACCTGGCGCGCCGGCCGTTCCACCCGCAGCGCTTTCACGACTTCCTTGATCGCGAATGGACCAATGGCCGTCTGCTGCGTTCGAAGGGCTATTTCTGGCTGGCGAGCCGCCCGCAGGAAGCCGGCAGCTGGTCTCAGGCCGGCGGTTTGATGCGCTACGACTACGCCGGGCGCTGGTGGCGTTACACCCCCGACGCGCAATGGCCAGACGACGAGGAATCACGCGCGGCGATCCGCCAGAAATGGGACGAAGACTGCGGCGACTGCCGGCAAGAGTTGGTCTTCATCGGCCAGAACATCGACTTCACCCAGCTGCGCGCCGACCTCGACGCCTGCTTGCTTAGCGACCTGGAATTGAACCTCGGCCAGGACCATTGGTTGCAGCTGCCAGACCCTTTCGGACCTTGGCACCAGGAGGTCGCATGATGCTGGCGCGGCAGATGCTCAGCGCGTCACCGCGGCAGGTATTCGGCGACACCCCTGCCGTGCTCTGCGACGCGCTGCTCGACGGGGTCAACCTTTCGGTATGGCAGCGCCAGTTGCCCTCGCATATTTCCGACTTCGCTCAGACACTGTTGGCGCTGGACGCGCCATTGGCCGAATCGCTGACCATCGAGCCAGATGCCAATGGTGCTGTGCCCATAACATCCTTGGCGGCGGCCTATCGCGACATCGCTGGCCATGCCGGATTTATCGCCGATGTGGGCTGGCTGGTCGGTGCTTTCGCTTGCCTGCTGGAGGCAAAGCGCATCGGGCTGCGGCTGCGTGTACTGGATAAACCAATGTGTCCGCGTTTCCACGTCGACCACGTTCCGCTGCGGTTGATCACAACCTATGCGGGTGCAGGCAGTGAATGGTTGAGTGAGGGCGGCATGTCTCGTCAGCGGGTCGGCGTACCCGCCGCCGAACCAGCCGACGGCGCCAGTATCGAGCAGCTCAGTGTTGGCGACGTCGCGCTGTTCAAAGGCGAGAAGTGGCAAGGGAATGAAGGCGCGGGAATCATCCACCGCTCGCCGTCCGCCAGTCCGGCTGCCAAACGGCTGATCCTGACGCTGGACTGGCTTGCTTGAAAACGCGCCGACTGTCGCACTGATCAGTCAGGCAGCCATCTTCTCGCACTCTTCGGCACACTTGCGGCAGGCTTCGGCACAAGCCTGACAGTGGTCCATCTGATGTTTGCCGCACTCTTCGGCGCAGGCGCGACAAGCTTCGGCGCAGATACGGCACATCTCTCGGGAAAGGGTGCTGTCGCGGGTCATCAGCACCGCAGCCAACGCGCATAGATCGGCGCAGTCGCGATCCAGTTCGATGCAGCTGGACATCATCTTCACGTCATCTTCGCGCAGGCAGGATGCCGCACAAGTTTCACAGACAATGGCGCAGTTTGAGCAGGCCTTGATGCATGCCTCGTATTTGGAATTGAGCATTGGATCCTCCGTTTCGAATCGGTGAAGTGCTGAGCACTTGTCGGCCCAACTCCAATTTCGTGCAGTCATTGCTGCCCAAAGTTCATCCGGATCGACTCAGCGGCCATGTCACCGCCTCGCATGGACTGGCCGCCGTTACACTGTCGAGCCCAGCCACCAATCTTCGACTCGCTCATGACGTCCACCCTAGCCGAACCTTGCGAATATCAGGAAACCATCCGCAAGAGCCGCTTTCTCGCCAAAGCTGCGCCGATTGCCAGTCCCGACGAGGCGCAGGTCTTCATCCAGGCCGTTAGTGACCCCAGCGCGACGCATAACTGCTGGGCGTGGAAAATTGGCGATCAGTATCGGTTCAGCGACGACGGCGAACCCGGCGGAACGGCCGGCCGGCCTATGCTGACGGCTATCGAAGGCCAGGACTGCGATCAGGTAGTGGTGGTCGTGATTCGCTGGTTCGGCGGGATTCAGCTCGGCACCGGCGGCCTCGCCCGCGCCTATGGCGGCTCCGCAGCCAAATGCCTGCAGGCGGGTGAACGCATCGAACTGGTGGCCCGGGTTCGCTGCAGTTTGCACTGCCGCTTCGCCGAGCTGGCGCTGCTCAAGGCGCGCCTGCATGAATTCGAGGCGTTAATTGAAAGCGAAACGTTCGATGCCGAAGGCGCCGAGCTGCAGCTGGCATTACCGAAAGAGCAACAGCCGCGCCTGCAGCTCTTGGTTGCCGACATCAGTCGCGGCCGTATCGTGCTGAATCCATTGGATGTGGCCGCTGGGTGAACTGCGCGTTTCCAGTGCAGTCCTTATTACAGCGGCACTTGCCGTGGGGCAGGCACATCTAGCTAACGCGTGTGCCCCGGCGCAGTCGAGCTGACGTGCCGAAATACAAATTCCGCAGCAATGAGGAGTTGATTGATGAAAAGCAAATACAGATGGCTGATCCCTGGTGCGGTGCTGCTCACGACGTTGGGCATGGCTGGCTGCGAGGTCGAGAAAACTGAGGAGGGCTCGCTTCCTGACGTCGAAGTAGAGGGTGGCAACATGCCCGAGTACGACGTGGATGCGCCTGAAGTAGACGTCGGCACCAAAGAGAAGACGGTCACGGTCCCAGATGTGGACGTGACGATGCCGGACGACGATGAGCCGGATGTCGGGGAGCCAGTTGAGCCACGCGCACCCGCTCCTCAAAATTGATTTGCAATCGAGTGTGCTGAACCGAGCATAAACTCTTAAAGCCACGCCTGTCTCAAGCAAGCGTGGTTTTTTTATGCCGCCAGGTTTTCCACCATATGTGTGTATGAGACTGTGGATAACAATGGGATCAATGCGGCGACCCCATCCACGACGCGCCTCAACGCCTGCCGGTCAATCTTTAACCAAAAGTCCAAAGCTAGCCTGTATGGCTGAATAGCCCTCTGATTCTCAAGCGTTTTTAGAAGTAAACCGAAAATTATTAGGTAATGCAGCAGCTCCCATACCACTAGGCGTTTTATCCGCAGATGGAGTGGACAATGCTGTGGATAACCTTTGGGTCAACGGGTACTGAGCCCGTGAGGCCTGGCTTGCCGCGCTGTGCTCGTTTTTTGCACAGTGTAGGGCCAACCACGTCAGGCGCATCTGACTGGCGAATCCGGGTCAGTGGCGCTATCTGACTCTGGGGTCAATCCACGCGGCGTGATTAAATGCGCCCTTTTATCGGACGGGATTCTCATGTACGACTGGCTCAATGCCTTGCCAAAAGCCGAGCTGCATCTGCACCTGGAAGGCTCTCTCGAACCCGAGCTGCTGTTTCGCCTGGCCGAACGCAACAAGATTGCCCTGCCCTGGAACGATGTTGACGCGCTGCGCAGCGCCTACAACTTCGGCAACCTGCAGGAATTTCTCGACCTCTACTATGCTGGCGCCGACGTGCTGCGTACCGAGCAGGATTTCTACGACCTGACCTGGGCGTACCTGCAGAAGTGCGAAGAGCAGAATGTCGTCCATACCGAGCCCTTCTACGACCCGCAAACGCACACCGACCGCGGTATCCCGTTCGAAGTCGCCATGCGTGGCAT
Organism: Stutzerimonas stutzeri; assembly: GCF_024448895.1. GTDB lineage: Bacteria > Pseudomonadota > Gammaproteobacteria > Pseudomonadales > Pseudomonadaceae > Stutzerimonas > Stutzerimonas stutzeri_Q. The sequence continues at coordinate 65,661 of NZ_JAMOIC010000019.1, read as the reverse complement.
CAGCGGTGCGCTGGCTGACGGTCGCGAACTGCTCGGCATCAGCAGCGGCCTGATCTTGAGCTTTCTGCGTCACCTCCCTGAAGATGAGGCCTTCAAGACACTGGAACAGGCAATGCCTTTCCGTGATGCGTTCTTCGCAGTCGGCCTGGACAGTTCCGAAATGGGTCATCCACCGAGCAAGTTCGAGCGGGTCTTCGCCAAGGCTCGGGCTGAAGGCTTTCTCGCCGTCGCACATGCCGGTGAGGAAGGTCCGCCGGAGTACATCTGGGAAGCGCTTGATCTACTCAAGGTCAGCCGTATCGACCACGGCGTGCGCGCCGCCGAAGACCCAAAACTCATCGAGCGACTGATCAACGAGCAGATTCCGCTGACCGTCTGCCCGCTGTCGAATACCAAGCTCTGCGTGTTCGATGACATGAGCCAGCACAACATCCTGCAGATGTTGGAGCAAGGCGTGAAGGTCACGGTGAACTCCGACGATCCGGCGTATTTCGGCGGCTACGTGACGGAGAACTTCATGGCCCTGCATGACAGCCTGGGCATGACCGAAGAGCAGGCGCGCCGGCTGGCGCAAAACAGCCTCGACGCACGTCTGGCCATGTGACCCTGCGGGCCCGTCAGCGGCGCACACCGTCGCCGAAAGGCGCATGCTCGAGCAGCGCCTGGCAACGCACGACGAGATGTTCACGAAGCAATCGCAGCGTTTCACCCAGGTGCGCGCGATGAGCGCAGATCAGATTCAGCGGCGCCGCCTCGCCTGACAACTCGGGCAGCAGGACGATCAGGCGGCCGGCCTTCACGTCCTGCGCGACATCCAGCCAGGATTTGTACACCACGCCCCGCCCAGCCAGTGCCCAACGCCGCACCACATCGGCGTCATCGCTGATGCGGTCGCCCGTCACCGATTGCTGCAACTCGCGGCGGCCGTCATGAAAGCACCAGCGCTCATGCACCCGTCCCGTCAGCATGAAGCGCAGGCAGTTATGTCCACTTAACTCCCCGAGCGAACGAGGCGCGCCATGCGTAGCCAAGTAGCTGGGCGCCGCGCAGAGCACGCGTCGATTGGCCGCCGCCACGGGGAGCGCCACAAGACTGGAGTCCTCCGGTTGCCCGTAACGCAGCGCGATGTCCACCGGCTGTCGAAACAGGTCAGCGTTGCGATCAGCCAGTAATAGACGAACGCTCAACAGCGGATGCTGCAGCTGGAACTCGTCCAGCCAGTGCAACAGCACATTGCGGCCGAAATCCGACGGCGCCGATAGCTGCAGCGGACCACTGATGCTCGCTTTCCCACCAGCAAGCAGCTGCTGGCCCGCAACCAGACTCTGCAATGCCGCGCGCGCATGCGGCAGATACTGCTCGCCCTCCCCCGTCAGCCTGAGGCTGCGAGTCGAACGCACCAGCAGTCGGCACCCCAGTTGCGCTTCCAGCCGTTTTAGCGCCGCGCTCGCTACTGCCGGAGACAACTCCAGCCGCCGAGCTGCCGCAGACAAGCTGCCGAGTTCGGCTGTCAGTACGAATACCTGCAGATCATCGGTGCGCAGCATTTTCAATAATCCGTTGAAAGAGCCTCTGCGCAATATGCGGTTTTTCTTCGCAACCCGAAAGCCGAACATGGCGGCACTCAACGTTCATCCATGAAGGAGACCATCATGAAAGCCATCGGCTACAGACAGTCATTACCCATTGCCGACCAGCACTCGCTACTCGACATCGAACTGCCAGACCCTACTCCCGGCCCGCGCGACCTGCTGGTGGAAGTACGCGCCATCTCGGTGAACCCGGTGGACACCAAGATACGTAAGCGCGTACAGCCCGAAGCCGGCGAGCACCAGGTGCTCGGCTGGGACGCAGCGGGCGTGGTGCGTGCAGTTGGCAGTGAAGTAACGCTGTTCAAGGCCGGGGACGAAGTGTTCTACGCCGGCGCGCTGGACCGGCCAGGCGCCAACAGCGAGCTGCATCTGGTGGATGAGCGCATTGTCGGGCGCAAGCCGGCGACGCTAGGCTTCGCGGCCGCAGCAGCGCTACCGCTGACCTCTATCACTGCCTGGGAACTGCTGTTCGAGCGCTTGCAGATCAGTGAAGGGACTGAAGACCTCGATCAGCGACTGCTGGTCGTCGGTGCCGCAGGTGGCGTTGGCTCAATCCTCGTCCAGCTGGCGCGTCAGCTCACTGGACTGAAGGTGATCGGCACCGCTTCGCGCAGCGAAACGCAGGCCTGGGTTGGTGAGCTGGGCGCTCACGAGGTGATCGATCACAGCCAGCCGCTTGCCGAAGAACTGCAGCGTGCCGGCATCACTGATGTAACCCATGTCGCCAGCCTGACCCATACCGATGTGCACTTGGCACAGATCGTAGAAGCGCTGCGGCCCCAAGGCCGCATGGCATTGATCGATGACCCAGAGAGCCTCGACATCAGCCTGCTCAAGCGCAAAAGCCTCTCTCTGCACTGGGAACTCATGTACACGCGCTCGCTGTATCAGACGCCGGACATGATCGAGCAGCACCGGCTGCTCAACCGAGTGGCCGAACTGATCGACAGCGGCGTACTCAAGACCACGCTGGGCGAGCACTACGGAACCATCAACGCCGAAAACCTGCGCCGCGCTCATGCCTTCATCGAAAGCGGCAAGGCCAAGGGCAAGATCGTTCTGGAAGGGTTCTGACCGGCCGGGCCGACCGCCTCATCACGAGGCGGTCTGCTCCCGACGCTGAGAAGCGGCAAGCTGCCCCGTGTACCAGGCCAGGCAACCGGCCAGCAGCGCGCAGACGCAGATCACCAGCGCCATCGGCACCGCCGTGCCGTTGTGCAACCAGCCGACTGTGGCCGACGCCACGGCTGCCACGCAGAACTGCAAGCTGCCCATCAGCGCCGATGCCAGGCCAGCCTGCTTGCCCTGCTGGGCCATGGCACAAGCAGTGGCGTTGGGCAGAATGCTGCCCAGGCTCGCGAGGCCGGCGAATAGTGGGATCAACAGCGGCCAGAGTGCATCCGGCTTGCTCAACGCCATCACCAGCAGCGCAGCGCCGCAGGCAAAGTAGTACCAGACGAAGCGCCGCAGCCAGAAACCCGGACCGCGCAGGCGCAGCAGCCGTGCGTTGATCTGCGAAACGATGATGAAACCCGCCGCGTTGCTGCCGAACAACCAGCCATAGTGTTCGGCCGGGATTCCGTACAACTCGATGAAGACGAAAGGCGAGCCAGCGACATAGGCGAACATGCCGGCCATGGCCACGCCACCGGCAAGGGCGAACGCGATGAATTCGCGGTCGCGGAACAAGTCAATGTAGCGCCTCAGCGTGCCGCTCAATGGATGCCGAGGCGCATCGGCCGGTAGTGTTTCAGGCAGCCGTAGCGCGACTGCAATTCCGCACAGCGCACTGAAAGCTGTCAGTGAAACGAAGATCGCCTGCCAGCCAAACGCGTTGAGCAATAAGCCGCCACCTAGCGGGGCCAGGATCGGCGCCAGCCCCATGACCAGCATCAGCTGTGAGAAGACCTTCGCACCCTGCACCGGATCGCAGCTGTCACGCACCACTGCTCGCGTGATCACCATACCCGCGCAACCGCCCAGCGCCTGGACGAAGCGCGCCGCGATCAGCCAATCCAGCGAGGGTGCAAAGGCGCACGCCATCGAAGCCAGGGTAAACAGCGTAACGCCCGCCAGCAGTGGCCAGCGACGACCATAGCGATCCGCCAACGGCCCATAGAACAGCTGACCCAAAGCCAGCCCTACGAAATAGGCAGCCAATGACAGCTGCACGTGCTCGACGTCCGTTCCGAAGGCGCGCGCCATGGTCGGAAAGGCCGGCAAATAGAAGTCAATGGCCAACGGGCCAAACGCGCTGAGCGCGCCGAGAATCAAGATGATCGGAAAGGGCATGGGTAAAACTCGCGGAGCGGAAATAGCCGAGGCATCAACCGCGGCAAAGCTGCGGCTGAGATCGAAACGTTTACAGAGGAGCTGAGATGCTGTTACATACACAGACGATTGTAAACACCCAAAGTTGCAGATGTTGATGGACGAACTCCGCATCGCCTGCCCGAAATGGGCCTCTCCATTGCAGCGCGAGGCTGCCGTAGCTCAATCATGCGAAGAACCAAAGAAGACGCCGAAAAAACCCGTATAGCCCTGCTCGCCTCGGCGGAGCGGCTGTTTCTCGACAAGGGTGTGGCACATACCAGCCTCGACCAGATTGCCCGCGACGCCGGCGTGACGCGCGGTGCCGTGTACTGGCATTTCCAGAACAAGGCACACCTGTTTCACGAAATGCTCAATCAGGTACGGCTGCCGCCCGAGCAGATGACCGAGCGGCTCACCAGCTGTACCCAGCAACAACCGATGCGCACCCTCTACGACCTCTGCATCGAAGGTATCAGCGCGCTGGGCCGCGACGAGCAAAAGCGCCGTGTCATGACCATCCTTCTGCATCGCTGTGAATTCACCGACGAACTGCGCGAGGCCGAAGAGCGTCATCATGCCTTCATCAATCTGTTCATCGACCTTTGTGAAAAGCTGCTGGCGAGCGCTTCCGACAGCCTTCAGCCGGGCGTGACACCGCGCCTCGCTGCGCTCACCTTGCATGCGCTGATCGTCGGATTGTTCAGCGACTGGACCCGCGATTCGACGCTGTTCGATCCTGAAAAGGACTGCGCCGCACTCATCGATCCGGTGTTCCGGGGTCTGGTCAAGGATTGGGAAAGCTCCGCTACCCAATGACCGCTGCGGCAGCGCCTGCTGTCGCTTGCACAGCTATCGAACCTGATAGCCCTCCTCTTCGATCGCCTCGCGTACCGCGGCAGTGTCTAGGCGGCTCTCGACCCGTACCACGCCGGCGCCCAGGTCCACTTCAACTCGCGCATCCCCGTCGCGGGCCTGAATTGCCTGAATAACGGCGCGCTCGCAATGGGCGCAGGTCATGCCTTCTACGTTGAACGTCTGCATTACTCTCTCCTGTTAAAAACCACCGGCACGATGCTCGACCTTGCCACGGTGTTAAGGTCAATGGACCTGCCGCGACGCGTTGTTGCTCGACTTGACCTTACCATTGGGTGAAGGTTGAGCATCGACGACATCAGACCGAATCCGGAGCCAACCCATGGCCAGCGCCACCTATACCCTGCCAATCACCGGTATGACCTGCGCCAGTTGTGCCGGGCGAGTCGAGCGCGCCCTGATGAAAGTGCCGGGCGTCGACAGCGCCGCGGTGAACCTGGCAGCTGAACAGGTCCGGATAGAGGCCCAGGATGCCGATCTCGCCGGTCTGGTGCAGGCCGTTGAAAAAGCCGGCTACGGGGTCCCGACTCAGAGCACCGAACTGCTAATCGAAGGAATGACCTGTGCCAGCTGTGTCGGTCGCGTCGAGCGAGCGCTGCGCAAGGTGTCGGGCGTGAGCAGCGCCTCGGTGAATCTCGCCAGCGAGCGGGCGCGTGTCGAAGTGATGGGCGTGGTCGACCCGGAGGTTCTGGTGCAGGCGGTCGAAGCGGCGGGTTACAAGGCTCAGCCCGCAGACGATAGTCCACCCACTGCCGACCGTACTGAAACACGCCTGCGTCGCGAGCGATGGGCAGTGATAGCCGCACTGCTGCTGGCCGCGCCGCTGGTTCTGCCGATGTTCGGTGACCTGTTCGGCCAGCACTGGATGCTGCCTGCGTGGGCGCAGTTTCTGCTCGCCACCCCCGTGCAGTTCATTCTTGGCGCGCGTTTTTATGTCGCTGGCTGGAAAGCCGTACGCGCCGGTGCCGGCAACATGGATCTGCTGGTCGCGATCGGGACCAGCGCCGGTTACGGCCTGAGCCTCTACCAATGGTGGGCCGCAGAGGCTGGCCAGATGCCGCATCTGTATTTCGAAGCGTCCGCAGTGGTGATCGCCCTCGTCCTGCTGGGCAAGTACCTTGAAAGTCGTGCCAAGCGCCAGACCAGCGCGGCTATCCGCGCGCTTGAGGCTTTGCGACCGGATCGCGCGGTGCGGGTCGTTGATGGCCGTGAAGAGGAAGTCGCTATTGCCGCCCTGCAGCTGAACGACCTGGTAACGGTAAAGCCCGGCGAACGCTTCCCGGTAGACGGCGAAGTCGTCGAGGGAGAAAGCCAAGCCGACGAAGCGCTGATCAGCGGCGAAAGCCTTCCGGTGGCCAAGGCGCAGGGGGATCGCGTCACCGGTGGCGCAATCAACGGCGAAGGCCGGCTGCTGGTACGCACCACTGCATTGGGTGGCGAAACGGTGCTGGCGCGCATCATCCGTCTGGTCGAAGACGCACAGGCGGCCAAGGCGCCAATTCAGAAGCTGGTAGACAAGGTCAGCCAGGTATTCGTCCCGGCAGTGCTGGTCATCGCCCTACTGACCCTTGCGGGGTGGCTGCTCGCAGGCGCATCGGCGGAAGTTGCGCTGCTCAATGCCGTGTCGGTCCTGGTCATCGCCTGCCCTTGCGCCCTTGGCCTCGCAACGCCTGCAGCAATAATGGCTGGCACGGGTGTCGCTGCACAGCACGGCATCCTGATCAAGGATGCCGAAGCGCTGGAGGTTGCCCACGCCGTGACCGCGGTTGCCTTCGACAAGACCGGCACGCTGACTTCCGGCAAGCCCCGCATCGTTCATCTGCACGCGGTCGAGGGCGATGAGGCCGAACTGTTGCGAGAGGCCGGGGCGCTGCAACGCGGCAGCGAACATCCGCTGGCTCGCGCGGTGCTCGATCGCTGCGAGGAAGCAGGGCTGACGGTGGGCGACGTGGAGCGTAGCCAGTCACTGACTGGTCGCGGCATCGCCGGTGATCTGGAGGGCCGCTCGCTGGCGCTGGGCAATCGACGTCTGCTCGATGACAACGGCCTGCAGCCGGCCGGGTTGGCTGATAAAGCGCAAGCGTGGGAAGCCGAAGGTCGCACCCTGTCCTGGCTGATCGAAACGGCCCCGCAAACGCGGGTTCTTGGCTTGTTCGCCTTTGGCGACAGCCTCAAAGAAGGTGCCGCCGAGGCGGTAGCCGCGCTGAATGCTCGACACGTCCGCAGCCACCTGATCACCGGGGATAACCGCGGCAGCGCCCGCGTGGTTGCCGAAGCGCTGCATATCGACAGCGTGCACGCGGAGGTCCTGCCGGCGGATAAGGCTGCGGTCGTTGCGCAGTTGAAGAAAGGCGGCGCCGTAGTCGCCATGGTCGGCGACGGCATCAACGATGCACCAGCCCTCGCGGCAGCCGACGTTGGCATCGCCATGGGCGGTGGTACTGACGTAGCAATGCATGCGGCCGGCATTACCCTGATGCGTGGCGACCCACGCTTGGTGCCGGCGGCGCTGGAGATCAGCCGCCGGACCTATCGCAAGATCCAGCAGAACCTGTTCTGGGCATTCATCTACAACCTGGTGGGCATTCCGCTCGCCGCTTTCGGCTTTCTCAGCCCGGTGGTAGCGGGTGCAGCGATGGCGTTGTCCAGCGTCAGCGTCGTCAGCAACGCCCTGCTGCTCAAACGCTGGAAACCGGAGGAATGACGACCGATGCGGACGCTCACCGCTCGCCGCTCATTGCGTAGGATGCGGTTGAGCGCAGCGATACCCACCGACATCGCCCACCAGCACTCAATACGCGCGGAGCCCGTATGAACATCGGTCAAGCAGCCAAGAAAAGTGGCCTCTCGGCGAAGATGATTCGCTATTACGAGTCCATCGACCTGATCTCCCCCGCCGGCCGCAGCGCCAACGGCTATCGCCACTATGGCGAAGAGGATCTGCACCGACTCGCCTTCATCAAGCCGTCTCGCGACATGGGCTTTTCCCTGGATGAAGTGAGCAAATTGCTCACCCTCTGGCAGGACCGCCAACGCGCCAGCGCGGACGTGAAGGCGCTTGCCGGCGCGCATATTGACGCACTGAACCAGAAAATCGAAGAGCTTGTAGGGCTGCGCGACACCCTGCAGCAGTTGGTCGATACCTGCCAAGGGAACGACCGACCGGATTGCCCGATCCTTAAGGATTTGGAGTCTGGCTGTCGTAACGGAGCACGGGACAAATAGGAGGCAGGCATCCGGGGGCCAAACCAAGCAGCCAGTGTTTGGCGTTGCCATATGCTTAGCTCCCTAATAAACTCCGCGCCCCTCGCAAGGAGGTGGTCGCGGCATGCCCGCAACCGGTCGCTTGCCGCTTAAGTCGGGCATCACCGCAGCCGCCTTGCCTCCAGGCCTCCGGCCTACCCGTATGCGCTTGTCTTCCCTCGGATCCGAATCAGCTGCCCTCGCGGGCGGCGAGCCATTCCTTTGAACGACACGCGCTGCCCCGCTTAACCCTTACCAGGCAAAACAGAACCCTGATGAAGAAATTGACCCTGGCGCTTACGTGCTTCGCACTGGTCGCTTGCTCCAAACCCAATGAACCCGAAAAGACCGTGGATGCCCTGCTGATTGGCGGCGGCATCATGAGCGCCACCCTGGCGACCTATCTGCACGAACTGGAGCCGAGCTGGACCATGGAAGTCCATGAGCGTCTGCCGAGCGTGGCCGACGAAAGCTCCAATGCCTGGAACAACGCCGGCACCGGGCACTCCGCCTTCTGCGAGCTCAACTACACGCCGGAGAAAGCCGACGGCAGCATCGACATCAGCAAGGCCGTGAGCATTGCCGAGTCGTTCGAAGTCTCCAAACAGTTCTGGGCTCATCAGGTGGAGCGCGGCGTGCTTCAGGAGCCGCGCCGATTCATCAATGCCGTCCCGCACATGAGCTTTGTCTGGGGCGAAGACAATATCGACTTCCTTCGCAAGCGCCACGCTGCGCTGCAACAGAGCCCGCTATTCAAGGGCATGGAATACTCCGAGCAGCCACAGCAGATCGCCGAGTGGGTTCCGCTGGTGATGAACGGGCGCAGCGACGCCCAGCAGGTCGCAGCCACCCGCATGCCGATCGGCACCGATGTGAACTTCGGCGAGATCACCCGTCAGTTGTTCAACGCTCTGGGCAAAAGCGAGCAGGTCAAACTGCAGCTCCAGCATGAAGTGCGCGACATCGTGCGTAACGATGACGGCACCTGGACCGTCGTCTCCGCCAATCTCGCTGACGGCGGGACCGAGACCAGCGTCAAGGCGCGCTTTGTCTTCATCGGCGCTGGCGGCGGCGCGCTGAAGCTGTTGCAGATGGCCGACATTCCCGAAGCCAAGGGCTACGCAGGCTTTCCCGTGGGTGGCCAGTTCCTGATGACACGCAACCCCGAGGTTGTCGCGCAGCATCAGGCCAAGGTCTACGGTCTCGCATCGGTCGGTTCGCCCCCAATGTCCGTGCCGCATCTGGATACGCGCGTAATTGATGGTGAGCGGGTATTGCTGTTCGGCCCGTTCGCCACTTTCTCGAGCAAGTTCCTGAAGAACGGATCGCTGATGGACCTTCCCGGCTCTTTGAGCACTGACAACGCCGTGCCAATGGTTCAGGCCGGCCTGGATAACCTGGATCTGAGCCAGTACCTGATCGGCCAGCTGATGCTCAGCCAGGAAGACCGTATCGCTGAGCTGAAGGATTACTTCCCTGAGGCCGATGCCAATGATTGGGAGCTGATCACCGCAGGCCAGCGTGTTCAGATTATCAAGGACGATCCGGAAAAAGGCGGCGTGCTGCAGTTCGGTACTGAAATTGTCAGCGCTTCGGATGGCTCCATTGCGGCCCTGCTCGGGGCCTCGCCTGGAGCGTCTACCGCTGCGCCCATCATGCTCACCTTGCTGAAAACCACCTTCAAGGCGCAGGTCGAGTCGCCTGAGTGGCAAGCGAAGCTCAAGGACATGTTCCCGGCATACGGCCGCGCCCTGAACGACGACCCGGCACTCACTGAGCGGGTGCGAGCCATGACCAGCGAGCAGTTGCAGCTGGCTGCCTCGACCGGCAGCAACGAAGAGCTAGTGACTGACTGACGCAATCGATCGGAAAAACCCGCTGCGGCGGGTTTTTTTGTGACTTGCTGCCGCGAGCTCAACGTCGGACTGACCTCGACAACCATTTGTCGTATTTGTGGCGCCATATTAATAACGCGCTAATGTCTGGATTTTTCGTGCCGAAAACGCGGCGCACCGCAGCTGTCGACGGTCCGTCGCAGTTTCTCTGATCGTCTCTCGCAAGTGGTATTTGAATGAATAGCTGGTTTGGAAATATTGGCGTCAGCAGGAAGCTCGCCCTGGGCTTTGGCGCTGTCCTGGTTCTTACTCTGGTTGTAGCCTGGAATGGCTGGGGCAGCCTGGGCAGCGTAATTCAACGCAGCAGCTGGATGACTGAGATATCGCATCTCAACGACACGCTGACTGACCTGCGCATCGCGCGCCTGCAATTCATGCTGGCAAACGGCGACACCGAGTCCACCGAGCGCCTGGACAAGAATTTGGGGATCTACCTGGCCCAGCAGACAAAACTGCTCAATACGTTCAAAAACCCCGTGAACGTGGCAATGCTCAAGGAGCAGGCCGGCTACAACGAGCAATACCAGCACTCGCTGAACAACATGCGTCAGAGCTACGTGCTGGCGAACGGATCGCAGCAAACAATCGACAGTGCAGCCGCACGCCTGAGCGAACTGACCAGCGCAGTCCATGCCCGCGTACTGCGGCTCCCCGAGTACGAAGACCAGCGCTTCGAGCAGCTTCGCGCGATTACCGATATCCGCGATGAGATCAAGCAGGCTCAGTACCTACTGCGCATCTACATGGCTTCGTCGAGCGCTGAGAAAATACAAGACGTCTACAGCCAGCTCGATGCCGCCGTGGCAACACTGGAGCAAAACCGTGGCGTGATCGATCTGAGCAACCGCGACGCCGTTGGCCAGATCCGCACCGTGCTGGGTGAATACCGCGCAGCAATCGGAAACCTGGTCAGCGCCACCCAGGCGATTGCAAAGGCACGCCAGGAAATGACCGACCAGCAAAAGGAAATCGTGCGCCTCAGCGATGAGTTGTACGACTTCCAGCTAAACCGCCTGGACATCGAAAGCGGTGAAGCGCGCAACAGGCTCGTCGTCAGCACAGCGCTGGCACTGCTGCTCGGGGTGCTTGCAGCGTGGTTGATCACCCGCCAGATCATTTTCCCGCTACGCACTACCATGGCGGATGTCGAACGCATTGCTTCGGGCGATCTGACTGCCACTGCAAAGATCACCCGCAGCGACGAGTTGGGCGTCCTGCAGCAAGGCATCCAGCAGATGGGTACCACCTTGCGCGAGCTGATCGGCGGCATACGCGACGGTGTGAGCCAGATCAGCAGCGCAGCCGAAGAACTATCGGCTGTCACCGCTCAGACAAGTGCCGGGGTCAACAGCCAGAAGGAAGAAACCGATCAGGTCGCGACCGCCATGCATGAAATGTCGGCCACCGTTCAAGAGGTTGCACGCAACGCCGAACAGGCCGCGCAGGCAGCCACCGAGGCCGATCACGAAGCACGTGAGGGTGATCGGGTTGTAGCCGAAGTGGTGGAGCAGATTGAGCGCATGGCCAGTGAAGTCATCCGTTCCTCTGAGGCGATGACCGCCCTGCAGAGCGACAGCGACAAGATTGGCAGCGTGATGAACGTGATCCGCGCCGTGGCCGAGCAGACCAACCTGCTGGCGCTTAACGCTGCAATCGAAGCAGCACGCGCAGGTGAAGCCGGACGCGGGTTTGCCGTGGTCGCCGACGAAGTGCGCGGCCTGGCGCAACGCACACAGAAATCCACCGAGGAAATCGAAGGATTGGTCACGGCACTGCAAGGCGGCACGCAACAGGTGTCAGCGATCATGCAGAACAGTCGCACCCTCACCGAAAGCAGTGTCGAGTTGACCCGCCGCGCCGGCACATCATTGGCGCGCATCACCAGCACGGTGTCGAACATCCAGGCCATGAACCAGCAGATCGCCACGGCCGCCGAAGAGCAGAGCGCCGTAGCAGAAGAGATCAGCCGGAGCGTGGTGAACGTGCGCGATGTGTCGGAGAGGACTGCCGCGGCCAGCGATGAAACGGCCGCGTCGAGCGTAGAGCTTGCACGTCTGGGCAGTCAGCTGCAGACGATGGTCAGCCGCTTCCGCATCTGACCTGCCTGAAACGACGAAGCCAGGCATCGCGCCTGGCTTCGTGGTGCATCGGCTGCGGTGATCAGCCTGCCTGCGTCTGCAGGTAGTTCTGCAAGCCGATGCGGTCGATCATGCCGAGCTGCTGCTCGAGCCAGTAGGCGTGATCTTCTTCGGTGTCCATCAGTTGCAGCGCAAGGATGTCGCGGGTCTGGTAGTCGTTGTGCTGCTCGGCCAGGGTGATGCCCTTGGCCAAGGCTTCGCGCACTTTGTACTCCAACGCCAGATCACTACGCAGCATCTCCGGTACGGTTTGGCCGGGATGCATCGCATCGGGGGTCATGTCCGGGGTGCCTTCGAGGAACAGGATACGTTTGAGCAGCGCGTCGGCGTGCTGGGTTTCCTCTTCCATCTCATGGTTGATCCGCTCGTAGAGCTTGGTGAAGCCCCAATCGGCGTACATCCGCGAGTGCAGGAAGTACTGATCGCGCGCCGCCAGCTCCCCACGCAGCAGCTCTTTGAGATATTCGATGACCTGTGGCTGACCTTGCATTGCGACTTTCTCCTGCACTGACTTTTGAACGCCGGGCAATGATACGCCCAATCGGCGACAGATAGACCTTGCCTCCAGTGACGCAGGCAAAACCGGCTGACCAGCGGGTCACATCAAAACAAGGCGAACTCCCGGGCCAGAGCGGGGCTCTACTGAATCTATCGTAGCGCTTGGACGCTGCAACGCCCTGCTCGTTCCTAACACCCAGGAGTATGGATGCCGCCGCTTCAGCGAACGCCTCGAGTCCCGTTCAACCTCTTTTGCATGACTGGATCGCTCTGCCTCTTGCTCGCCTTAGCAGGCTGTGCAGATGACGAAGAGCCGGCACCTGTGCCGCCGCGCGTGGCCTTCGTCGAGCCGCTACAGCGCATCGACAAGGGCCCGGAGGCGCTGCGGTTTTCAGGCGTGGTCGAAAGCGTGACCACCACGCAGCTGGCCTTTCAGGTACCAGGACGGGTCGAACGCATCCTCGTCGACGAGGGGTCGCCAGTGAAGAAAGGGCAGGCGGTGGCCAAACTCGACCGCACCGACTACGAGCTGCAAAAGCGTGAGGCCGACGCACGGTTGCGCCAACTGGAAGCGGATCTGACGCGCAAACGCGCGCTGCTGGCCGAAGGCATCCTCGCTCCGGCTGCCATCGAACCGTTGCAAGCCAACGTAGTGGCGGCGCGCGTAGCCCGTGACAGCGCGCTTCGCGACATCAAACACAGCACCCTGACCTCGCCGTTCGATGGCGTGGTTGCGCGGCGGTTGGTCGAGCCGGACATGGTGGTCGCCACGGGGTCGCCCGTTATCGAATTGCAGAACAACCAGCACATCGAGGTTACGGTCGACCTGCCCGAAACCGCGGCGTTGAGCATTCCACTTAACGACACCTTGCAGGCCAGAGGCGAGCTGATCATCGGCGACCTGGAACTGCCGTTGACCTACAAAGAGCACAGCACCCAACCGCGCGAGGGCTCGCGCACCTACCGCCTGACCCTGCGCGGCGAACAGCCGACCGACTACAACCTGCTGCCGGGTATGGCCATGCGCGTGCATCTGCAGCGCCCCTCCGCTCCCCGGGACGATACGCAGCCGCGCTTTCGCCTGCCGCTCAATGCCGTGCAGACAGCACCCAATGGCAGCCATTACCTGTGGCTGGCAGTCGATGGCCAGGCCAAGCGTCACGATCTGCAGCTCGAGCGAATCGAGGACGATCATGCTGTGGTCAGCGGAGAGCTGAATGAGGACATGCTCGTGGTGGTAGCCGGCGGCAGCAAGCTCTCGGAAGACCAACCGATCAAAGCCGAACGGCGGAAATAAGCGGATGGATTTAGCTCGTTACGCCATCGGCAAGCCGGTCAACATCTGGGTTCTGGTTCTGATCTGCCTGATTGGGGGCACCCTCGCCTTCTTCGAAATGGGCCGCCTGGAAGATCCCGAATTCACCATCAAGGAAGCCATCGTCACGGTGCAGTATCCCGGCGCGACCGCACTCGAGGTCGAGCAGGAGGTCACCGAGCCGCTGGAAAGCGCCATTCAGGAGCTTTCCGAGGTCAAGGAAATCCGTTCGCGCTCGATGAGCGGTTTGGCCGAGATGCGTGTGGAAATCCAGGACCGCTACTCCGGCGAGCAACTCGATCAGATCTGGGATCAGCTGCGCAACAAGGTTGGCGACGCCCAGCAGAAGCTGCCGCCGGGGCTTGACCCGCCCTTGGTGAACGACGATTTCGGCGATGTCTACGGGATTTTCTTTGCGCTCACCGGGGATGGGCTGACACTCAAGGAGCTGCACGAAGTTGCCAAGGACCTGCGCCGCGGCCTGATCACCGCCGAGGGCGTCGGCCAGGTGGAAATCGCCGGGGTGCGCGAAGAGCGGATTCTTGTCGAGGTCGATCAGGCGCGTCTGGCGGCCTTGCGCTTGTCACCGCAGGAGCTGGTCGCCGCGCTGGCCGATGCCGATGCCGCGGTGGAATCCGGCGGCGTAAGGGCCGGCGAGTTCTTTGTGCATATCCGCCCGACCGGCGCTTTCGACTCGCTGGACGCCCTGCGCGCCTTGCCGGTTGGCCAGGGTCCGCAAAGCGTGGACCTGGGATCGATCGCCACGCTCAAACGCGACTATGCCGAGCGCCCTCGCCAGATCATTCGACATAACGGCGAGCCGGCATTGACCTTGGGGATCAGCGGGATTTCGGGCAGCAACATCGTCGAGGTGGGGCGCAGCGTCGAGGCGAAGCTGGAGTCCATGCAGCACTTGATGCCGCTCGGCGCCGAGCTGCACCCGCTCTATCAGCAGCACAGCATCGTCAACGAATCGGTCAACAGCTTCGCGCTCAACGTATTTCTTTCGGTAGCCATTGTCGTTGGCGTGCTCTGTCTGGCGATGGGCGTGCGGGCCGGTGTCATCATCGGCGCCGTGCTGTTCCTCACCGTGCTCGGCACATTGCTGGTGATGTGGCTGGCCGGAATCGAGCTGGAGCGCATTTCCCTCGGCGCGCTGATCATCGCCATGGGCATGCTGGTGGATAACGCGGTGGTGGTCTGCGACGGCATGCTGATCGAGAAGCAACGCGGCAAAAGCATCCTCGAAGCCTCGCGCAAGACCCTGCAGCAGACCCAATGGTCGCTGCTGGGCGCGACCGTCATTGGCATTCTCGCCTTTGCCGGAATCGGCCTGTCGCAGGACACAACGGGCGAGTTCCTGTTTTCGCTGTTCTTTGTCATCGCCACCTCGCTGCTGCTGAGCTGGTTGCTGGCACTGCTTGTGGTGCCGCTGTTCGGCTACTACCTGCTGGAACGCAAAGGTGACCGCGACAACAATAATGACGGGGGCGATGCGGACGAGGCCTACAGCGGGCCGATCTACAACCGCTACCGCCGTATGGCCGGCTCGGTGCTCGCCCATCCATGGCTGACGTTGGGCATTCTGGTGGTGCTCACGGTGCTCAGCGTGCTGGGTTTCAGCCGCGTGCCACAGAGCTTCTTTCCGCCATCGAGCACGCCGATTTTCTACGTGAACCTGTTCCTGCCGCAGGGCACGCATATTCGCGAAACCAGCCGCACCGCCGAAGATGTCGAGGGCTACCTGAAACAGCTCGACGGTGTCAGCGATGTGTCGACCTTCGTCGGCTCGGGCGCGTCCCGCTTCATGCTCACCTATGCGCCGGAGCAGCCCAACCCTGCGCTCATGCACTTTCTAGTACGCACCGAGGAGCCCGATGTCATCGCCGGGCTGGTGCACGAGGTCAACCAGACCCTGCCGGGCCGTTACCCTTCGGCCGACGTGGCCGCAGCGCAATTCATGTTCGGCCCGAATGCCGAAGCCAAGCTCGAAGCTCGCGTCAGTGGCCCGGATCCTGAAGAGTTACGCAGGCTGTCCGCCGAAGGTCAGAGAATCCTTCACGAGCAGGGCAACGTCTTCAACATCCGCGATGATTGGCGCGATCCGATTCCCGTGTTGCGCCCGCAACTGGCACTCGACCGCCTGGCCGACGCCGGCCTGACCCGGCAGCAGGTCTCGCAAGCGCTTTCGGTCGCCAGCGAAGGCGAGCAGGTAAGCGTTTTCCGCGAGCGGGACGAATTGATCCCGATCCTGCTGCGTGCCACGCCGGAGGACCGCGTCGAACCGGGCGATCTGATGCAACGGCTGATCTGGAGCCCGGCGAGCAGCCGCTACGTGCCGCTGGCTCAGGTGGCCGATGGCATCGAGGCAACCACCGAGGAGTCGATGATTCGTCGTTACGGTCGCGAACGGACCATCGCCGTGCGTGCAGAACCGCGTGACGGGGAGAACACCAACGACGCGTTCGGGCGCATTCGCCCGCTGATCGAGGGCATCGAACTGCCCACCGGCTATTCGCTGGAATGGGGCGGTGATCATGAACAGTCATCGGATGCCCAGCAGGCACTGGCCAGCACGCTGGCGGTTCCGTACCTGGCGATGGTGCTGGTCACGGTGCTGCTGTTCGCCAAGGTTCGCCAGCCATTGATGATCTGGCTGGTGGTGCCGATGGCGCTGTGCGGCGTCACCCTCGGGTTGCTGGTTACCGGGCAGCCATTCGGCTTCATGGCGCTGCTCGGCCTGCTCAGCCTGACCGGCATGCTGATCAAGAACGCCGTGGTGCTGGTGGATGAGATCGACCGGCAGATCGAGGATGAAGTGCCCCGTCTGACCGCCATCGTCGAGGCATCGGCTTCGCGCCTGCGGCCGGTAATGATGGCAGCCGGCACCACGGTGCTGGGCATGGTGCCGCTGCTGTTCGACCCCTTCTTTGCCAATATGGCCGTCACCATTATGGGCGGACTGGGCTTCGCCACCCTGCTCACCCTGCTGGCGGTGCCCTGCCTGTACCTGTTGTTCATGCGCGTCAAACCGGAGGAAACCTGATGCCTAGCCGATTGCCTCGCACGCCACTGGTCTGGGCCATGGCGCTGGCGCTCGGCGCTTGCTCCAGCGTGCCGGAGCGACCCGCACCGGACGTGCCCGAATCCTGGTTTCACGCCGTGCGCCAACAGCCCGCCGATGCCGACGCGCTCGCCGACTGGTGGCAGCAGTTCGACGATCCGGCGCTGACCCGCCTGGTGCGCCAGGCCTTGAAGAACAATCGAGACATACGCCTGGCCATGCTGCGGGTCGATATCGCGCGGTCGCAGCTGCGTCAGGCGCGCGCCGGGCTGTTCCCGACCTTCGATCTACCAGGATCGGCCAGCCGTCAGTGGATCGAAAACAACAACGAGCCGGACCCCAACAGCCCCATCGGCGAGTTCGTTCCGGACGAGGATGTGATCACCTTCGACAATTGGGAACTGGCGCTGCAGGCCAGCTGGGAGCTGGACATTTTTGGCGCCACTCGCGCCCGGACGGACAGTGCGCGGCAGCAGATCCGCTCGGCCCAGGCTCAGGCCATCGCGGCTCGTCTTGCAGTCGCTTCCAATGCAGCCCAGGGCTACATGCAATTGCGCGCGCTGGAAGGACAGCGTGCGCTGCTGGTCGAGGGCATCGAGCTGGCAACCGACCTGGAACGAATCGCCGGCAAATTGTTTGAGGCCGGTGAAGTCACCCGTCTGGACGTAGAAGCGAGTGCCGCCGAACGCGCCTCCCTGGAAGCGGACCTGGATGAGCTGGATATCAACCTGGCCGAGGCGCGCCTGGCACTTGATACGCTGCTCGCCGAGCCGCCAGGCAGCACCGCGCGCCAGCTTTTGGCTTCAGCAAAGGTGCCGCTTGCAGATAAACCCATCCCGCCTGGGCAACCGCTGGACCTATTGCGCAGACGCCCGGATTTGATCGCCGAAGCGGCACAGCTGCAGGCGGCACAACTGCAATCGCTGGCCGCCCGCCGTGACCTCTTCCCGACCCTGGCGGTGCAGGCTGCGGTCGGACGGTCCGGGCTGGCACTGGGCGATGCCTTCTCCACCGCCTCGAACTTCGCGCGTCTGGGTGCAACCTTTGGTATGCCCTTCCTCGACTATCGGCGACGCGGTGCGGCCATCGATTTGGCTGATGTAGAGGGTGAAAGCGCTTACATAGGCTTTCAGCAAGCGCTGGCCGAAGCGATGGAGGAAGTCGAGCGTTCACTGGTTCGCATGGATGGGCAGCAACGCCGCCTGAATTCGCTGAGCAACACCCTGCGCCATCGCGAATACGCCTATGAGCTGGCGCAGAAGAGCTATCGACTGGGCGAGGCGAATCTCAACGAGGTGCTCGACGCCCAGCGCGGTTCGCTACAGGCACGCCAGCAGACGTTGCAGGGACGAACCGCCCTGGCAACGTCTCAGGTGGCTTTGTTCGTGGCATTGGGTGGTGGCTGGGAGATGAAGCCGAGCGCGGTGTCGGATTCAGACAACACGAGCGAAGCGCCGGAGCAGCCGGAGCAGCCGGAGCAGTAATTCTGCGACCGCCTCTCTGATGATCGCGAGCAAGCTCGCTCCTACGAAAAGCGGACCAATCTTGCGAACCTCAGCGCCCGGAACGCGTTCGCTCTGTAGGAGCTAGCTTGCTGGCGATCAGGACCGGTACAGGCAGCGAGCATCCGGGGGAACGCCGGGCGATGATCGCGAGCAAGCTCGCTCCTACGAAAAAGCGGACCGCCGACCAGCCTTGGAACCTTAGCGCCCGGAACGCCTTCGCTCTGTAGGAGCCAGCTTGCTGGCGATCCCGACGATCATAAACAGATAGCATCACGCAGACACTGAACCGTGATCGCTCCAAGGTGGGACGCCCGAGTAGCGTCCCTCAGTGCCTGAGATCAAGCGATCAAGCCCCGCCAGGCGCTGCTCAGTTACGCATCCAGGGCGGCGGGGGGGGTTCGTCGCTGGGCTCATCCGTCGCATTGCGCAAGGCTTCCTTGCGTTCCTGCTCGGCAAGGGTGGCCTTGATCTCTCGCATGACGGCATCCAGATCGGCAGCGTCTTCCGGCTCGGCGAACTCGCCTGTCAGCTCAGAATCTGGGGTCAGCTTGCCGTCTTCGTAAAGCGCCCACATCTCCTTGGCGTAACGGGTGAATTTCAGCTCCGGCGCGAACTGCCCAAAGTATGCCGACATGTTGCCAACGTCGCGCTCAAGCATTTCGAAAGCATGGTTGTTGCCGGCAGCATCCACCGCCTGCGGCAGGTCGATGATCACCGGACCGTGCTCGTCAAGCAGTACGTTAAATTCGGACAAGTCGCCATGCACCAGGCCGGCGCAGAGCATCTTCACCACTTCACTGATCATGAAGGCGTGAAACTCGCGCGCGTCGTCCGGGTGCAGATCGACGTCATTGAGTCGTGGCGCGGCATCGCCGTCCTCGCCCGATATCATTTCCATCAGCAGCACGCCGTCGAGGAAGTCGTACGGCTTGGGTACGCGAACACCTGCTTCCGCGAGGCGGAAAAGTGCCGCCACCTCGGCGTTCTGCCAGTTCTCCTCCTTTTCCTTGCGTCCGTGCTTGGAGCCCTTGGCCATGGCGCGGGCATCGCGGCTGCTTCGCACCTTGCGGCCTTCTTGATATTTCACAGCCTGGCGGAAACTACGGTTATTGGCCTCCTTGTAGACTTTGGCGCAACGCAGCTCATCCCCGCAGCGCACCACATAGACCGCTGCTTCCTTGCCGCTCATAAGCGGGCGCAGCACTTCGTCGATCAGCCCATCCTCGACTAACGGCTCGAGTCGTTTTGGCGTTTTCATCAGCGGCTTACAGACCCTTCTTGGCTATGCATATCTGCAGGTTACGGGAATCGCCAGCGGGCTTCCATGCTCGCTCGCAAGTTTGAAAGCGTACTGTGGATTGGCATCGCAGCCAGCCAGGGCGGACAATCGGAATCACTCACCCAGGGAGCACTGCAATGCTCGATTTCGATCACTGCTGGCAAGCGCTCTGCGACCGCGATGCGGGCTTCGATGGCCGCTTCGTATTTGCCGTGCATTCGACCCGTATCTTCTGTCGGCCCAGCTGCCCGGCACGTCGCCCCAGGCGCGAAGGCGTCAGCTTCTTCATGCACACCCACGAGGCCGAAGCCGCCGGTTTCCGTGCGTGCCGACGCTGCTCACCTCACGGCCAGAGCCTCGCCGAGCAACTCGATGCGCTGGTGATCGCCGCCTGTCGTCTGCTCGATGAAAACCCCGAGCCGATGACGCTGGATCAGCTGGCCAAGCGGATCGGCCTGTCGTCATCGCACCTGGCCCGCGCGTTCAAGGCTCGCACAGGCCTGACGCCTCGCGCCTGGGCCGCAGCGCGGCGACGCGAGCGTTTGGAGACGGCGCTCCCCCACGCCGAATCGGTACTTGGCGCAGCGTTGGATGCCGGCTACGGCAGCACCCGTGGCGCCTATCAGAACGTCACCGCTCTCAGCCCGGCGCAACGACGCCACCGGGCCGCCGGTGAAGTTCTGCGCTACGCCATCAGCCCGAGCCCGCTGGGCCTGCTGTTGGTCGCGTCCAGCGACAAAGGCATCTGCGCCCTCCTCTTCGGCGATGATGAGCAACCCTTGCTCGATGAGTTGCAGCTTCGCTTCGCGGCAGCGGAACTGAGGTCTGATCAGCCAGGGCTCGGCGAATGGCTACGCTCGATCGTCACACAGCTGGAAGAACCCAGCCGGGCCGCACAATTGCCGCTGGATCTGCGCGGGACAGCCTTTCAGCACCGGGTATGGCAAGCGCTGCAGGATATTCCTCCGGGAGAAACTCGCCGTTACGGCGAACTCGCTGCGAGTCTCGGCAGTCATGCACGCGCCGTGGCTCGCGCCTGTGCCAGCAATCCCGTCGGACTCCTGGTGCCCTGCCATCGAGTCGTTGGTGCCAATCAATCACTGACCGGCTACCGCTGGGGTATCGAACGCAAAGCCGCGTTGCTCGAAGCCGAGCGCGACGATTCGGGAGCGTGACGGCAGTTTCTACGGTCCCATGATTCACAGCACATGAATTCCAAGGACCGAGCACCCATGACCGAACTGAAGCGTTATCGCATCCACTACCTGATCGACGGCAAGCCGGCCTCCCTGACCCTGAGCGCCTTCGAGCGGCCGGACATGGAGCAAGCCGAGCTGGAAATTCTTCTGCATCATGTACGCGAACCGCGCGCGGCGGTCGATGCACCCTGGGAAATTCCAGTACGCCCCAGCGAAGACAGCCGTATGGCCGAGCTCGGCGTCAGCGATATCAAGATCGAGGAAGACTCAGGCCAGTGATTGCCGCAGCCTAACCACGTCAGACTAGGAGAAACCGGACGTGCGCCTGATCGACACCCATACCCATCTGGACTTCGACCCTTTCGATCACGACCGCAAAGAGGTGATCGAGCAGTGCAAAGCTGTCGGTGTGGAACGGATTCTGGTGCTGGGCGTGCATCAGGCGAACTGGGCCAGAGTCTGGCAGATGGCGCAGAACGAACCGGCTGTCTACGCCGCGCTGGGCATGCACCCTGTGTTTTTGCAGGACCACCGGCCGGAACATATCGACGCGTTGCGCAACTGGCTGCAGCGCCTGGCGGGCGAGGAAAAACTCTGCGCCATCGGTGAGATTGGTCTCGACTACTACATCGAGAATCTGGACAAAGAACGCCAGCAACAGCTGCTCGAAGCACAGTTCGAATTGGCGAACGAATTTGAACTGCCGGTGCTGCTCCACGTTCGCCGGGCGCATGCGCAGATGATCGCCACGCTCAAGCGCTGCAAGCTCAAACGCACCGGGATTGCACACGCTTTCAGCGGGAGTTGGGAGGAAGCGCGGGAGTACATCAAGCTGGGATACAAGCTCGGCCTGGGTGGCGCTGGAACCTGGCCACAGGCGCACCGAATGCATCGGGTGCTGCAGCAACTGCCGCTCGAAAGCATCGTGCTGGAGACCGATGCCCCGGATATCACGCCCCACAGCCATGCAGGCCAGCGCAACAGCCCGGAATTCCTGCCCGACATCTGCCGCCAACTGGCCGAGCTCCGGGGTATCAGCCCTGAAGAGCTGGCAGAAGCAAGCTATCGCAACAGCCGCGAGCTGTTTGACTGGGAATGAGCTGCAGCTGACCGCAGTGGTGATGCTACCCGCCGAGGGAACGTAGCAGCAGCGGCAGCAATCATCACGTGAGACCGCCATGCTGCCGAGATAGCTAGCGACATGCAGCCTCGAACCGCACAGCAGACATCAGTCCTCCAGCGGATCGTGCCCCCAATTCATCAGCGAGTGGCGCCAGCGACTATCCCGAACGTCAGCTGCTGGCCGCTGCGCGAGATGCCGACGGATATAGCCGATAACCTTGCGCATGGCGCGGTACTCGTCTTCGCCCAGTTCGGCCTGACGTAGCCCCTTGAGTTCAAGGATGCGCTCACCCATGGCGTGCCCTACCGCTTCGCCGTCACCTGGCGAGGTCACTTTCTCACCCTCGGCAGTCATACCGACGCTGCGACTGGTTTCAGTCTCAAGCCATCGCCGCAGCTCGGCTGGCGCCATATTGATCAGTTCGTGGAATTCGGTGCGGACGTCTCGCTTCGAGTTTTCATCGAGCTCGCTCATTGCTCGCCCTCGCGCTTGAGTGCCGCAACCAGCTCATCCTTCTTCATCTTCGAGCGCCCACGAATGCCCCGCTGGGCGGCGCGGCGCATCAACTCAGGCTTGTTCAGGCCGCTCAGCGCTGATTCGCGCTCGCGGCCAGCCTTGCGCGCGACATCCGCCGGTTGCTTCGAATGCTGCTGACCGCGGCGGGAATCTGCGCGCTTCTTGCGTGTGGTGCGGGCGTACTCTTCATCACTGAGGGACTCGCGAGCATGCTTGGGTAGGTAGCGCTCACCTGTCTCGCCCGACGGCTTACCCGATTGGGTGCCCCAGTCCTCCTGGGTCCATTCTCGCAAATGGTTGTCGGCTGTTTTGCTGCCCGCGTAACCGCCGCCGCGCTTCTTGTATTCCTGCACGGCGTATTGCGCCTTGCGCGCGGACCACTGGCCCGGTTTGCCACCTTTGTCGCCGGCAATGACTTCCTGTTTGACCTTGTCCCACAGTTGCGGATCGGTTTTCTTAGCGGTGCTGGACATGTTGCGCTCCCCAGGTTTGCCTGATCGGCAGACCCGGGACCGCGATGCGCTGTTCAAAAGTGCCGATGGACGGAGCGCGCAATAGAAGCCCTAAACCCGAAACGCTCCAATCAATTGCTGCAAGCGCCCAACCAGTTCGGTGAGCTCTCGACTCGCCTGTTCGGTGTGGCCTGCGCCTTCGGCGGTCCGCTGTCCGGCTTCGTTGATGGCGACGATGTTACGATCGATATCGTGGGCGACGGCGGTCTGCTCCTCGGCAGCCGCAGCGATCTGCTGGTTCTGATCGACGATGACGCCCACCGCTTCCAGGATGTTTTCCAGCGCTTGCTGAACCTGCGCCGACTGGCTGACCGTTTCTTCAGCCATTGAGTGGCTGGAATGCATGGTCTTGACTGCCGCACCGACGCCCCCCTGAAGCCGGGCGATCATCTGCTCGATTTCCGCGGTCGACTGCTGGGTGCGCTTTGCCAGGCTGCGCACCTCGTCGGCCACCACCGCGAAGCCACGTCCTTGCTCACCGGCACGCGCGGCCTCGATGGCGGCATTGAGCGCCAGCAGATTGGTCTGTTCGGCCACCCCTTTGATGACGTCGAGCACCTGACTGATCGCCTTGCTGTCGCTGGCCAGCTGGTTGATTACATTGACTGACTGTTCAATCTCCGCGGCAAGGCGCCCGATGCCGCTGACCTGCGCTTCGACCAGCGAACGGCCGCTGACAGTTTCCTGGTTGACGCTCTGGGCGCTGCCCACCGCGGCTTCGGCACTGGTGGCGACTTCCTGCGCGGTGGCCGACATTTCGTTCATCGCAGTGGCGACCTGCTCGATCTGCCCACGCTGCTCGGACACGGTCAGGTTGCTCTCGCCTGACACGGTTTCGACGCGCGAAGCCTGACGCTCGACCTCCCCCACCGTCTGCCCGACGCGCTCGATGAGCTCGCGGATCTTCGCCACCGTATCGTTGAAAACCTGCCCTAGCTCACCCAGCTCGTCACGACTCTGGACCTTGAAACGCGCCGTCATGTCACCTGCCGCCACTCGATCCATGGTGGCGCCAAGGCTGCGCAAAGACGCACGGGTCGACATGTAGAACGCGCTGTACAGATAGACCACGAGTATGAAAATCAGCGCCAGGGCGGCGAGCAGCAAAATCATCAGCAGCTGCTTTTGCGCCAAGCGCTGCTCAAGCTCCTCGTCGAGGAAACCAAGGATGGCATCGTTGAACGCGTAGGTTTTCGCCATCTCAGCGCTGATCAGGTCGTAAAAGGCTTCCCAGGGCTGATCCAGCGCTTCGGCCATGATTACCTGGTCCTGGAAAATATCGTTGCTCACCTGCAGGGACGTGCGACTGGCAGCGGCCTGGCTTTCGAGTTGGCGTTGCGCAGCCGGGCTGCTGCCAAGTACGTCCTGAAGTTGAGCGGCGTACTGTGCCTGCTGTTTTTCCAATTCAAGCAGCAGGCCATCCAGCTTGTTGCTGGCATCGGAATTCAGGTAGCCCTGACCGAACGTGTAGGAACCGATCGCGCGGCCTTCGCCGAGCACAGCGGTGATCGTCGGCGTGACGGAAGTCAGTAGCTCAGCGAGCAGCCGAACATCGCGTTGGATGTCCTGACTCAGCCCGGATTGGCTGGCGATCAGCTTGATCATCACCTGAGCCTTGCCCAGGACGGCGCGCGCCATGGCGGTTTTCGTCTGTAGCGACTGCTGTGACTGAGCCTCACGCAGGGCAGCGTCCAGTTCGTCACGACGCAGGTTGAATTCGGCGATCTGCTCGGGGTGATCGCTGACCGGCGTCAGGCTTTGCATCAGGGCAGCGAGCGCTTGTTCAGCACTGGCCAGCCGGGTAACCAGCGCTTGTACTTCGCCGGTCTGCCCGATGATGCCTTCGATTTCGACCAGATCTTTCCAGTCCTCGATTCCACGGCGCAGCTGCAAGGCGGTGCCGAGCAACTCCAGACTGCGCAGCTCGGTACGGGTGCCGACGAACTCCTGATAGGACTCACGCACCAGAAAGAAATTGGTCGCCAGCATGGGGACGAAGAACAGAATGCTGATGAGGCTGAACTTCATGCCGAAACTCAGGCGGTTCATCAATGCGATAGCCGGATACAACAGACTTTTCAAAAGACGTCTCCCAATTTCTTGTTGTATTGCGGCGGCCATCAAGGGCCGAGGCAGGGCTCGTCAGGGAAGGGTGCGAGAAAACCTATTCGGGATATCGGTCGGTCCTTGAGTAACTTAAGGTAGTGGCAGAGTGACAGCTGGGCAACCGACAGAAGGCGCGCCGATCCAGCCCTATCCACCATGCTTATGCGGGAACAGAAGGCGAGAAACCGGGAGCGCTGGGGCGCCGAAGGGTGCAGGCGTAACTAGAGCAACAACACCCATAGCGCGATTGCGGCATACCAGAGGATTCGGGCACGCACCAGCAGGGCCGCGAGCGCATCGAGCCTGGCAATGCCCTGCTCGCCCTCATAGGCTTCGCCAAGGTCGGCGGCGATTGGTCCGACATCGGCCAGCAGCTGCCGCGCGGGAATGCTCCAGTGCAGCAGGTCGCTGAGCATGGCGCGATTGGCTGCGACGAAGTTGCCGACCAGCCCGAAGCTGGCGAGCAGAACCCGCACCGGCAGCCAGTCGAACGCATGCTTGAGCTGCCCGGCACGCTCGCGTATACCCTGGCTTTCGGCACGTTCGAGGGTCAGCGCCAATAGTCGATACGCGAGCGCCGCAACGGGCCCAAGCAGCACATACCAGAAAATTACCGCGAAGAACCCCTGATGGCTGCGCCAGAGCAACTGCGCTTCAACAGCCCGCAACAGGCCGGGCGCATCATCGGCACTCAGCCCAAGATCCCGCTCGGCAACCAGTGCGGCCGCCTCATGATCGCCCCGGCGCCACGCATCGCGAAACGGCCCCAGCTCACGTTTTCCATGGCCGCGACCCAGGCAGTAAAGCAGTACCAGCAAATGCAGCGGCAGGCTCAGCCAGCCGTAAGCCAGCGGCTCGAGCGCCGTCAGGAGGAAGGCAAGCAGCAGTACCGGCATCAGCACCAGCAGCATCAGGCCGAGCCAGGGGCTGGCCGCCAGCGATGCACGGCTCTCGACCTTGTGGCGCAAGCGAAGCCAGGGGCCATCATCTTGAACAACCCGCCGCCAACCGGTGAGTTTGTCGATGATCAGGGCAAGAAGTACCACGAGAAAAATCATGTTCGAATCCTGTCAGAACTGTCTCAGGCAATGATCGAGGCGGCGCGCAAGCGCTGCCAATCGAAAGCGGGGCCCGGATCCGTCTTGCGTCCAGGTGCGATGTCGCTGTGACCACGGACCCGCTCGGCGGTGATTGCCGGATAGGCCTGCTGCAGCAGATGACACAAGCTGATCAGGCTGTCGTACTGGGCCTCGCTGAACGGGGTTTCGTCAGTACCTTCCAGCTCTATACCGAGGGAGAAATCATTGCAGCCTTCCCGTCCGTCGAAGCTCGAAACACCGGCATGCCAGGCTCGATCAATGCAGGAGACGAACTGGGTGATGGCGCCGTCACGCTCGATGAGAAAGTGTGCCGACAATTGCAGGCTCGCAATCTCTTCGAAAAAAGGATGCTCAGCCGTGGGCAGGCAGTTCTGAAAAAACTCCTGGACCTTGCCCGTCCCGAAGCAGCCCGGTGGCAGGCTGATGTTGTGGATCACAAGCAGCGAAATTTCGCCGTCCGGGCGCTGATTGAAGTTGGGCGAGGGGCAATGGCGAATGCCTCGACACCAGCCTGTCGCATGATCCAACTGCATCGCGGCGAAACCTGGGTGACCTGCGGGTCTGCAGGCTAGCGCCTGCATGAGGGCTGCTGCAAGCCAGCCTGGTTTATTCCAGCCGCGGCGCGGGCTGGGCACCGACGCGCTTTTCATCGCGGCGCGACGCCAGGCGGTCGGCCAGTCGCGTAGGTTCTGGCAGACGGTAGCGGGTGACATAGCGCATCACCAATTCCGGCGCGGTCGCCAGACTGACGCGATTGCCGGGCGAAATGATCAGCGGCCGCACCTTTTCCTTGCTGCGCAGCACGGTGCCAATGACCTTGCCGCCCCTGTTCAGCAGATCGACCTGATCGCCGCGCCGCTCGCCGAGTGGCTCATGCAGGCCGGTGAGAATCTTCTTCGCCACACCTATGGTCGGCAAACCAGTGATGACGCCCAGGTGCGCGGCAATGCCGAGGCCGCGTGGATGCGCGATGCCGTGCCCGTCAGAGAAGATCAGATCCGGCATCTGCTCCAGCGAGTCGAGAGCCTGCAGCACGGCAGGCAGTTCTCGAAAGGACAGCAGCCCGGGTATGTAGGGCATACAGGTCGGTATCCGCGCCAATGCTTGCGCCAGCGGCTCGAGCGTCTGCGCATCGAGCAGGACAACGGCGGCACGAGTTATCTTTCCGCCGTCCTCGAAGCCCACATCGACGCCCGCGATCAGCTTCAAGGGCCCGAAGTAATCGGTCAGCACGACCTTGTCAGCAAGCTGCTTCTGCAATTCCCTCGCAGCGGCGGTGTTGCCGTCCCACTCGCCGAGCGCCGAATGGAACCGGTTTTTTTCTGAAGTCATGGAGCCCCCTCTGCTCGATCAGACGAGCAAGAGCAGGTGCAGTTCCGCCGTCGACCTACCAATGAGGGCTGGACAGCCAGCAGAAAAGATAAGACGCTCCCGCCGTACCACGGCAGATTTACCCTGCTTCGCCCCTATAAAAATAAACCGGAACCGGCAGAAGACAGCGCATGCTCACCGCCCAGCCCTTGAAACGCATCAGCATCCTGGCAACCGATGGGGTGTTTGCATCCACCCTGCTGCATGCAAAGGATTTCTTTCACATGGCCAGCCTGCGCTACGGCAAGCAGCTGGGTCTGGACCTTACGCCTGCGTTCGAGACGATGCTTGTGAGTCCCGACGGCCGCGCGGTCAGCACCTTCAGCGGTCCACGCATCGAAGTCGACGGTGCGCTGGACGACGCCGATGCGGTGATCCTACCGGCGTTCTGGGGGGATTTTGATGCGCTCTGCAAGCAGTACCCACAGGTGTCGCCCTGGTTGAAGGCGCGTCATGCAGCCGGCAGCGCCATTTGCGGCGAGGCCAGCGGTGCGTTCTGGATGGCTGCAGCCGGCTTGCTCGACGGTCGTGAGGGCACTACGCACTGGCGCTTCGCCCGCGAGTTCGCCGAGCGATTTCCGCGAGTGATCTTCACCCAGGAAAAGCACCTTACCGACAGCGATAACCTGTACTGCGCAGGCGGTACAACCTCGGCCTGCGACCTCTACATTCATATGGTGGAGCGCTTCTGCGGACCGCACATCGCTCAAGGAATGGCGCGGGATATCCTGTTCGAGGTCCGTCGCAGCTACAACCCTGGCCGAATCGGGTTCGGCGGACAAAAACTGCATCTGGACACCCGCGTCCTGCAGATTCAGGAGTGGCTGGAAGAACACTTCTCGGAGAAATTCCGCTTCGAGGACGTGGCGCGCGACCACGGTATGAGCATTCGCAATTTCATGCGACGGTTTCAGACCGCCACGGGCGACAAGCCGCTGCACTACCTGCAGCGATTGCGCATCGAAACGGCGAAGACGCTGCTATCGACCACGCGCAAGAGCATCAAGACCATCAGCTATGAAGTGGGCTATGACGACGCCAGCTTCTTTGCTCGCCTGTTTCGTCAGCACACCGAGCTTTCGCCCAATCAGTACCGCCAGCAGTATCGGCACAAGAGCGCGTGATAAAAAAACGGCAAGTCACGCCGAAGCGCAGACTTGCCGTTTTCAACCCCTGATGACTTCAGGGCTTGTGTGGGCGTGACAGGTACTCGTGTGACTGCATTTCAAGCAAGCGACTCAGGGTGCGCTGGAATTCGAACTCCAGACGCCCGCCGGCGTAAAGATCCTTGAGTTCCACCTCGGCCGAGAGGATCAGCTTGACGTTACGGTCGTAGAATTCGTCGACCATGTTGATAAAGCGGCGGGCCATGTCGTCCTTTGAGACGTCCATGCGCTCGATATTCGAGACCAGAACCGCATCGAAAATCTTACCCAGCTCGATATAGTCGTTCTGGCTGCGCGGTCCGTCGCACAACTCGCGGAACTCGAACCAAGCGACGCCGCTGGCAACCTTGCGCGCGACGATCTTGCGGTTCTCGATCATCAGGGGCTCGTTTTCCTGAACTCGGCACTTCTCCGGCAGCAAGCTACGGAAGCTCTTTTCCAGGCTCTGCTCTGCCTCGGCGTCGAGCGGGAAGTGAAAGAGTTCAGCTTGCTCAAGAGCGCGCAGTCGATAGTCGATACCGCTGTCGACGTTGACGATCTCGGTGTGCTTCTTCAACAACTCGATCGCAGGAAGGAAGCGCGCCCGCTGCAGGCCATCCTTATACAGACCGTCCGGCACGATATTGGAAGTCGCCACCAGACTCACGCCGTTCTTGAACAACTCCTCAAGCAGCGTGGCCAGAATCATCGCGTCGGTAATGTCCGATACGAAAAACTCGTCGAAACAGATCACGCGTGACTCGTCGGCGAATCGCTTGCCAATGATGATCAGCGGATTCTTTTCACCCTTGAGGGTGCGCATTTCCTCGTGAACGCGCTTCATGAAACGGTGAAAGTGGGTGCGCGTCTTCTTCTCGAACGGCAGCGCTTCGAAGAAGGTGTCGACCAGGTAGGTCTTGCCACGGCCAACGCCGCCCCAGAAATACAGACCTTTCACAGGTTCCGGGTGCTTCTTGCCGAAGAATTTGCCAAGCAGCCCGGACTTGCTGCGGTCATCGGCAACCAGATCGTCGTAAAGGCGCTGCAAATGACGCACGGCAGTTTCCTGGGCTGCGTCGTGGAAAAAGTCAGGACGTTTCAGGTCTGCCTGATAGCGCTCAAGAGGGGTCATGGCGGGGTCTGGGTAGTGAAACGGGGCCGACACTTTAGCCGTGCCCTCGGTGGTTGGCAATTTACTCACATCGTTCAAGCGCGGGTGCCTCGGGTGAGATCGTGTATCAGCAGGGCTGCGCCGACCCGCCAGCATCCGGCGGAACCGGCACGTGCGTTACGCAGCAAGGGTTGCCATTACCTGGCGCAGACGCAGCATGGCTGCTTCGAGCGCCTGCTCATCGGCATAGGCGGGGCTGTCAGCAATGCAATCGCCGTCCAGCCACAAGGTAAATTGATAGTCTTCGTCAGCACGGAGTTCCAGGGCGTCCACACCTTGAGCGATCAGGCGCTGGCTGACGCCGCCGATGGCTTTCGGATCGCTGAACGGCCGAGACAGCAACAGCTCTTCACCGTCGGCAGCGAAAAAACGGAAACGGAAGCTGCCGTCGTCCTCGCGGAAACTGGCGAAACGGGCAGTCTTGCCGCCCTTCTTCTTCGCCGGAGCAACGCTCGCAGCTTCACTGCGGAAATTGCGCAGCCCGACCGCCTCACGCAGTTCGCCAAGGAAGGGCGTAGCGACACTGCGCGCTTTGGCGGCACCGGCCTGCAGAATATCCTCCAGCTCACCGGGCCGCTGCATCAATGCGTGATAACGCTCGCGTGCCTCGCTCAGCTCGCTGTCGAGCAGGTCGAACAAGCGCTGCTTGGCTTCGCCCCAAGCCAATCCATCGATCAGCTCGCTGCGGAACTCGCTCAGCTGTGCCGGAGTAGCGAACGCCTGATAAATGGTGAACAGATGAGATTCGTCCGGATTTTTCGGCTCGCCGGGCAGCCTTGAGTCGGTGACGATTCGCGCGATGGTGCTCTTTAGCGCTTTGGCACTGGCGAACAAAGGGATGGTGTTGTCGTAGCTCTTCGACATCTTGCGCCCGTCGAGCCCGGGCAAAGTCGCAACGCTTTCCTCGATCACGGCGGACGGCAGGGTGAACAACTCCTTGCCGTTACCGAACAGGTGATTGAAGCGCTGAGCGATGTCGCGCGCCATTTCCACATGCTGGATCTGATCGCGCCCGACCGGCACCCGGTGTGCATTGAACATGAGAATGTCCGCCGCCATCAGCACCGGATAGCTGAACAGCCCCATGGTAATTCCGGCGTCCGGGTCCTCCCCCTGCTCCACATTCTTGTCCACCGATGCCTTGTAGGCATGCGCGCGGTTGAGCAGGCCCTTGCCGGCAACACAGGTCAGCAGCCAGGTCAGTTCAGGGATTTCCGGGATGTCCGACTGGCGATAGAACGTCACCCGCTCGGCGTCGAGACCACAAGCCAGCCAAGTGGCCGCGATTTCAAGACGCGATTGCTGGATGCGCAGCGGATCGTCGCATTTGATCAGGGCGTGATAATCAGCGAGAAAATAGAAGGAGTCGGCATCGGCTTCCCGACTGGCCACGATGGCGGGACGAATAGCACCTGCATAATTGCCCAGATGGGGTGTGCCAGTGGTGGTGATGCCAGTAAGGATTCGGGTCTTCATTCGGTTATCTCGATTCATTCAGCGCAAACAGCAAGCAGGTCTTTGGAAAAGCAAAGGACGATGCTGGGGCTCGCTGTATCGCAAGCGATTCACTAAACCAGTCGCGGCGTGACCAGCTCTTTGAGTTCCACCAGCTTGCCGTGGAAAAAGTGGCTGCATTCTGCCACTTTCAGCAGCTCGTGAGAGCGCTGAAGCCCTGCGGAGAAGGCATGCACCGAAGACGGATCTATGACTTCATCATCGTCCGGCTGGATGATGGTAAGCGCACAGCTTTCGGCCAGCGGCAAATCCGTCAGGCGAGATACGGCTGGCGCAACCATGAACAACCGCTCCAGCGGCTCGCCACGCGCTTCGACGCGCCCGGCCAGCGCCGCAGCGACAAAGCCGCCAAACGAAAAGCCCAGCAAGGTCAGCGGTAGCGACGGATATTGCGCACGCAGCCAGCGCAGCGCAGCTTCGGCATCGTCCACTTCGCCAGTGTTCATGTCATGGCTGCCAGCACTGCC
Organism: Stutzerimonas stutzeri; assembly: GCF_024448895.1. Taxonomy (GTDB): domain Bacteria; phylum Pseudomonadota; class Gammaproteobacteria; order Pseudomonadales; family Pseudomonadaceae; genus Stutzerimonas; species Stutzerimonas stutzeri_Q. The sequence goes on along the minus strand of NZ_JAMOIC010000019.1, from coordinate 33,721 downwards.
TCCAACACCGCGAAAATTGAAACGAAGGGTGACGTAACCTGCATCCCGCGCCGTGCGCTGCAGGGTCGAGACCACTTTGTTGAGCATGGTTCCGCCCTTGACCGGATTGGGATGGCAGATCAGCGCCAGCCCACGTGCATCGGGCTGATCGAAATACAGACCTTCCAGCGCACCGGCCGGGCCTTCGATGGATATGGGGCTTTCACGTTTCAACAAAGTAACTCCGTGACCTTGGGGCTTATCGGCTCGTCTTGCTTGAACTGCCGAATAGTGCCGCTTCGCGTGGCGGTATACAGGGCAGGGACGAGACGTTAACGTATCAGACGGTGGGAAGACTACCGCCCAGGCGGCGCGAAGCTAAGATGCCGGTCGTGAACCGATCGGACTGGTCGCCCAAGGCGACTGCCACTGCAAGATTTTTCACTGCTGTACGTCACAGCCGTTTTATATAGAGGAAGTACTCGTGGAACAGACCCTCGCGACCTGGTTGCTCCCGATCGTCGGCGTGATCGCCGGCATCGTCATTGGTTACCTGATTGCACGTAACAGCGCGCCGAACAGTACACAGCGTCAGGTGGATGACCTGCAGGAGCGCCTCGATACCTACCAGAGCGAAGTGGTCACGCACTTCAACACCACTGCCAGCCTGCTGCGCAAGCTGACCAACAGCTACCAGGACATGCAGGATCACCTGTCCGAAGGCGCCGACAAGCTCGCCCTCGACGAGCAAACCCGTCAGCGTCTTCTCGCCGCCCTGCATAGCGAGGAAACCCACAGCCATCGGGAACGCCTCACTTCGCCGACTTTCACCGAACCACCAAAGGACTACGCGCCAAAAGGTCCTGATGTGCCCGGTACGCTGGACGAGAATTTCGGTCTGAAAAGCAGGCACTGAATCGCGACGGCGGCACTCCTGGGTGCCGCCTTTCTCTGCCCTATTGTTTCAGACGCATCGACAGGTCAATTGCCCGAACATGCTTGGTCAGGGCGCCGATCGAAATGTAGTCGACGCCAGTCTCGGCGATGGCACGCAGGGTGTCATCACTGATCCCGCCAGATGCTTCCAGCTTTGCTCTTCCCGCGGTCACCGCGACTGCTGTGCGCATGTCTTCGAGGCTCAGTTCGTCGAGCATGACTACATCGGCCCCGGCAGCAAGTGCCTGCTCCAGCTCATCAAGGTTCTCGACTTCGACCTCAACCGGCTTGCCGGGCGCGATGTGATGCGCAGCCTCGACCGCCTCGGCAATCCCGCCGCATGCCGCGATATGGTTCTCCTTTATTAGGAAGGCGTCATACAGCCCGATGCGATGGTTATGGCAACCACCACACGTCACCGCATACTTCTGTGCAAGACGCAGCCCGGGAATCGTCTTTCGAGTATCGAGCAACCGTACGCCGGTGCCTTCAACGAGGTCCGCATATTGCCTGCAGCGGGTCGCCACCCCTGATAGGGTTTGGAGGAAATTCAATGCTGCGCGCTCTCCACTGAGCAGCGACCGCGCCGGCCCCTCGAGATGAAATAGCACACGGTCAGCCTCGACCTGCTCTCCGTCCCCGACCTGCCAATGCACCGAAACCCTGGAATCGAGCTGACGAAACACCGCATCGACCCATGCCGTCCCGCTTATCACCGCCGACTCGCGAGTGATGACAGCAGCATGTGCAAGCCGCTCGGCGGGGATCAATTGTGCAGTGATGTCTCCCGAACCGACGTCTTCAGCCAGCGCTTTGCGTACATTGGTTTCAATTTCAGCGGACAAATCCGCAAGGGTGATGTTGCTCACGTAAGGCTCCCGTTCATTTCGGCAGAGTATAAGCGCTGACCCTTTATAGAGCCTCGGAAGGCCTTCATCAAAGCGCGCGAACAAGCTGCTCGTACAGCCGCGCCCCCTGCATTTCGACCGCTTGTAGGAATTACGCGAGTATGTGTGAGCTGCATCATGTCCAAGACAAATCCACGCTAGGCTAATGAACGAGCGGCCTATAATGAACTCATATTTGGCGCCACCGAAATGGCGAACCAACCATGGAATTACAAGCCGTTGCCCCTGCGCATAATCAGCGGCATGCTACACGGTGTTGAGCGCTTGAATGACAGGCGACCGGAGAGTCTCGATGCGAACCGATGCGAAAGTGGTGCACCTCAAGGCCACCCCTGAGCAAAAGCAGACCTCGCCGGCAGGTAGACTACCTGTCGCGCTCATCAGCGTGCGCGACAAAGCAGCCCAGCAACTGAGACTGGCGCTACAGACCCTGTTCGACAACGCCGACGATTCTCTATTCGAGATTGCCGATCGCGCGACAAGCAATGCGGAACAGAACGCATTTTTCGAAGCCATGCGCGACCTGCGGATGAAGCGCCGCGGGATCGAACGCGGATTCCTGCAGCAGGTATTCGAGTCTTTTTCCAAACTGAATCAGTACGAGATCGGCAAGCCCGCACAGCAGGAGGCCTCGTTCGAAAGCCTTGCACTGGTGCAGAACGACGAACTGGAAGAATCAGTTGCGATCGATACCATGGTCGCCAAAGTCATCAGCCGCGCCAGTCAGCCGCTAAGCCATCTCACCACCCGCATGAATGTGCTGGTGAGCCGAAAGCTCGACGACAAGAGCAATCCGCTGGGGCCTCAACAGCTGTGTGAATATTTCCTCGAGGCCTGCAGCACCCTAGGCGTCGAGATCAAGGTCAAGCTAATCATTCTCAAATTGTTCGAGCGCTATGTACTCAGCGACCTCGAACAGCTTTACGCCGAGTCCAACCAGGCGCTTGTCGCCGCGGGCGTCCTGCCAGAATTGCAATCCACACAACCGCGCCGCGCACCCGTCCGCCCAGGCACTTCAGGCACCGGTGCAGCGCGATCAGAGCAGGGGTTCAGCGATTCGCCTGCTTATGTGGATGAAGGCGTTCACGAAGCATTCGGCACACTGCAGGCACTGCTCTCGGAGCTACGCGGAAGTGCGCTACCCGCCCGCAATCTGCCCAGCGATGCCATTCCGATCTCCAGCAATGACTTGATGCGACTGCTTTCGCACCTGCAGTCTCGCGCACCTCAGCAAGTCGACGAGTTCGATCTGCAAAGCCAGCTCGAACAATTGTTGCAGCGCGTCAGTGCCAAGAGCGGTAAATCGCGCGTGGTCGGTGAAGTCGACGAAGATGTCATCAATCTGGTGTCGATGTTGTTCGAATTCATTCTCGACGACCGCACCCTCCCCGATTCTCTGAAGGCATTGATTGGGCGCCTTCAGATCCCCGTTTTGAAAGTCGCAGTTCTGGACAAGACTTTCTTCAGCCGCGGCAGCCACCCGGCTCGACGCCTGCTGAACGAAATCGCATCTGCAGCAATGGGCTGGGTCGATCAGGATGAAGCCCAGCGCGACAGCCTCTACCAGAAGATCGAACAGGTAGTGTCTCGCCTGCTAAACGACTTCGTCGATGATCCAGGCATATTCTCCGAGTTACTGGCTGACTTCCTCGCCTTCACCGGTGATGAGCGACGCCGCAGTGAGCTGCTTGAACAGCGCACCCGTGATGCCGAGGAAGGACGTGCACGGGCCGAGATGGCACGCCAGGAAGTGGAACACGCACTCAACCAGCGCTTGCTCGGCAAAACCCTCCCCGAGGTGGTTGTCAGGCTGCTGCAAGAGGCGTGGAGCAAGGTCCTACTGCTGACTTGCCTGAAACACGGCACTCAGTCAGAACAATGGCAGGCCGCTCTGGCCACCATGGACGACCTGATCTGGAGCGTTGGTCCACACGAGGACCCCGAGTCCCGCTCGCGACTGCTGGAGCTTGTGCCGAGCCTGCTAAAGAATCTTCGCGAAGGTCTGGTCAGCGCTGCCTTCGATCCCTTTTCGACTAGCGATTTCTTCACGCACCTTGAAGCCCTACACGTCCAGACGCTTCAACAGCTGAGCAAACCCGCTTCAGTACCGCCAGCCAATGATCCGGCGAGCGGTGGCGATATCCTCACCGACGTCAAACTCGAATTACCCCCTCGCGACGAGGAGTCGAAAGGGCCGGCCGCTCAGGCCATGGTCGAGGTCAATGAAGAAATCGTATTGCTTGCCCCAGGTGAAAGTCGTGAGCAAGAGCCCGAGATCAACCTGGCCGATAATGATGAAGCCTTGGCACAGGTCGACAATCTTCGCGTAGGCAGCTGGGTCGAATTTCAGGAAGATGAGGACCATAAGCTGCGTTGCAAATTGGCGGCTATCATCAAACCCACGGGTAAGTATATCTTCGTCAATCGCACCGGAATGAAGGTGCTCGAGAAAACCCGAATGGGTCTGGCCATCGAGTTCCGCCGTGGCGCGATACGCCTTCTCAACGATGCCCTCCTTTTCGATAGGGCATTGGAGTCTGTGATTGGCAACTTGCGCAGCCTGAAGCATAACGGTCGATGAGCCGTCAGGGAGGGCCAAACTATCCCGCCGCCCTCCCTCAGCATTCCTCCCGATACAACCAAAGCCAAACAGCAACAAGCCCTGATCGCGCCTCTCGCTTGGCTTTTGGCAGCACACCGCTAGAATGCCTGCATTCCCCCGCGAGGTTTGTATGCCGAGCCGCCTGAACCCAGAAGACCAGAAACGCGTCGATCAGTATCTCAGCGCACCACAGCACCAAGTCGAGCGGCGGCCTTTTCGGCCCTGGCTGCTCCTTGTGCTGGTTCTGGTAGTAGTTTTAGGGCTTGGGCTGCTGAGCCGACTCCTGAGCCGCCTGGTGTTATGAGTGGCACCGACCTCGCCCCGGCGCATGACCGAATTCCGTAAAGCCTTATGAGTTCATTCAATGACACATCGCATCGTAATCGTCGGCGGCGGCGCTGGCGGCTTGGAGCTTGCCACCCGCCTGGGTAGAACCCTGGGCAAACGAGGAAAGGCACGCGTCACGCTGATAGACGCGAACCTCACTCATATCTGGAAGCCTCTGCTGCATGAAGTGGCGGCCGGCTCACTGAACTCGTCGGCCGACGAACTCAACTATGTCGCGCAAGCGAAGTGGAACCACTTCGAATTTCAGATGGGCCGGATGAGCGGCCTGGAGCGCGAACGCAAATGCGTGCACCTCGCTGCATCCTTCGATGAGCACGGTGTAGAGCTCGTACCCGCCCGAACGCTGAGCTATGACACCCTGGTCATTGCGGTCGGCAGCACCACAAATGATTTCGGAACAACAGGCGCCGCGGAGCACTGCATCTTTCTGGACACCCGCGAACAGGCAGAGCGTTTCCACCGCCTGCTACTCAGCCATTACATGCGCGCCCATGCCAGCGAGGGCCATCAAAGCACGATCAACATGGCCATCGTCGGCGCAGGCGCCACAGGCGTTGAACTGGCGGCCGAGCTTCACCATGCCGCGCGCGAGCTCGCTGCCTACGGCTTGAATGGCATCAAGCCGGAAAATGTCCATATCACACTCATCGAAGCCGGCCCCAGGGTGCTTCCCGCCTTGCCCGAGCGCATCAGCCAGCCAGTGCACCAGACGCTCAACAACCTCGGCGTGACGGTGCTCACCAACGCCGCTGTCAGCGAAGTGACGAACGAAGGGCTGCACACCAAGGATGGCAATTTCGTGCCAGCTAAACTGAAGGTCTGGGCTGCCGGCATCAGAGCACCTGGCTTCCTACGCGAAATAGATGGCCTTGAAACCAACAGGATCAATCAACTGCAGGTGCTGCCAACCCTGCAGACTACTCGTGACGAGAACATATTCGCTTTTGGCGATTGCGCCGCCTGCCCACAACCCGACAGCGATCGCAACGTTCCGCCGCGGGCGCAGGCAGCGCATCAACAGGCGTCACTGCTTGCCAAATCAATCGCCCGCCGGCTCGAAGGGAAAGAGCTGGCGGCCTATCGGTACCGCGACTACGGCTCTCTGATCTCCTTGTCGACGTTCTCAGCCGTCGGCAACCTGATGGGTAACCTCACTGGCAACGTTATGCTCGAGGGATGGCTGGCACGGATGTTCTACGTATCCCTGTACAGGATGCATCAGATCGCGCTCTACGGTGTTGCCCGGACCGGACTGATGATGATCGGCGACAAGCTCAGCACCAGCACGGTACCCCGCCTGAAGCTGCACTAGCGTCTGCTGCCGCGCCACTCCACTGGATAAGAGATGGCGCGGCAATAGTAAACATGGCTCAGAAAAATACCGGCCAAATCGCAGGCACAAAAAAAAACCGGAAGGTCTTTGGACCTTCCGGTTTGATACGCCTCTTGCGAGACGATTTTGGTGGGTCGTGTGGGATTCGAACCTACGACCAATTGGTTAAAAGCCAACTGCTCTACCAACTGAGCTAACGACCCAAAAGTGGTCGGGGTAGGGGGATTCGAACTCCCGACATCCTGCTCCCAAAGCAGGCGCGCTACCGGACTGCGCTATACCCCGATATGGAATTTGGCTCCGCGACCAGGACTCGAACCTGGGACCCAATGATTAACAGTCATTTGCTCTACCGACTGAGCTATCGCGGAACTTCACTTCCAGCTCCTTGGTTGGCTTGCTGTGCCGCTTTGCAAACCCCCCTCAGAGGCGCGCCATTTTACGGTTCTCGACGCGGCTGTCAACAGAAAAAATGCGATTTACTACAATGCTTTGCGGATAACCTCCCGCTCGTAACAAACGGAGCCGTCAACCGCCCTTGATCACTGGCACGGCCGCTCAGCTCGAGCGGCCTTTTTTGCTGCTTATGACTTGGAAAAATGGATCTGGTCACCCTCCACTTTACCGACGATCGCCGACCCAGGTTCAAACGCACCAGAGAGTATGTTCTGGGCAAGCGGGTTCTCGATCCATCGCTGGATGGCGCGCTTAAGGGGGCGCGCGCCATACACGGGGTCATAACCAACGGCGACCAGCTTGTCCATGGCCTCATCGCTGAGTTCAAGGCTCAGCTCGCGCTCTGCCAGACGCTGCTGCAGGCGACCCAGCTGGATTTTTGCAATGCCTGCAATCTGATCCCGCGCCAGCGGGTCGAAGACCACCACCTCGTCGATACGGTTGATGAACTCCGGCCGGAAGTGATTGCTCACTGCATCCATTACAGCAGCCCGCTGCGCATCAGGATCCCCCACCAACTCTTGAATCTGGCTGGAGCCCAAATTCGAGGTCATCACAATCACCGTGTTGCGGAAATCCACCGTGCGTCCGTGGCTGTCGGTCAGGCGCCCATCCTCCAGAACCTGCAGCAAAATATTGAAGACGTCAGGATGGGCCTTCTCTACCTCGTCGAGCAGCACCACCGAATAAGGCTTACGGCGCACCGCCTCGGTCAGATAACCGCCCTCCTCGTAGCCTACGTAGCCTGGTGGTGCACCAATGAGACGTGCCACCGAATGCTTTTCCATGAATTCTGACATGTCGATCCGGACCATCGCCTCTTCGGTATCGAACAGGAACTCGGCCAGCGCCTTGCACAACTCGGTCTTGCCCACCCCAGTCGGGCCAAGGAACAGGAAGGAACCACTAGGGCGATTCGGGTCGGCCAATCCGGCACGGGAGCGGCGGACCGCATTGGCCACCGAGACGACCGCCTCATGCTGCCCAATCACGCGCTGGTGTAGCAGGTCTTCCATCTTCAGCAGCTTGTCGCGCTCGCCTTCGAGCATCTTGGAAACCGGGATCCCGGTCCACTTCGAGACGACCTCGGCAATCTCCTCGTCAGTCACCTTGTTGCGCAGCAGCTGGTTCTCGGTCTTTCCGTGCTGGTCGACCATTTGCAGGCTGCGCTCCAGGTCCGGAATGATGCCGTACTGCAGCTCGGCCATTCGTGCCAGATCGCCCTTGCGGCGTGCTGCCTCTAGGTCCGCCTTGGCCTGCTCGATCTTCTGCTGCATCTGAGCAGAGCCTTGCACCTCGGCCTTTTCGGATTTCCAGATCTCTTCAAGATCTGCATATTCGCGCTCCAGCTTGACGATTTCCTCGTCGAGCTTGCTGAGACGTTTTTTGGTTGCCTCGTCGTCCTCGTTCTTCAGCGCTTCACGCTCGATCTTCAACTGGATCAGCCGGCGATCCAGACGGTCCAGCTCTTCAGGCTTGGAATCGATTTCCATGCGGATTCGGCTAGCCGCTTCGTCGATAAGGTCGATCGCCTTGTCCGGCAGCTGGCGATCAGTGATGTAACGATGCGAGAGCTTGGCTGCCGCGATGATGGCTCCATCGGTAATGGAAACGCCGTGATGTACCTCGTAACGCTCCTTCAGGCCGCGCAGGATGGCAATGGTGTCTTCCTCACTCGGCTCGTCGACCTGAACGCGCTGGAAACGTCGCTCAAGTGCCGCGTCCTTTTCTATGTACTGGCGGTATTCGTCTAGCGTGGTCGCGCCTACGCAATGCAATTCGCCGCGAGCCAGGGCCGGCTTGAGCATGTTGCCCGCATCCATTGCGCCTTCAGCCTTGCCGGCGCCGACCATGGTGTGTAATTCGTCGATGAATAGAATGACCCGGCCTTCCTGCTTGCTCAGCTCGTTGAGCACCGCCTTGAGTCGCTCCTCGAACTCGCCGCGAAACTTCGCGCCAGCGATCAGCGAGCCCATGTCCAGAGCAAGAAGGCGTTTGTCCTTGAGGCCATCCGGCACCTCGCCGTTGACGATACGCTGAGCCAGCCCCTCGACAATCGCCGTCTTACCGACACCGGGCTCGCCGATCAGGACGGGGTTATTCTTGGTGCGCCGTTGCAGCACCTGGATGGTCCGCCGGATCTCGTCATCGCGACCGATCACCGGATCGAGCTTGCCTTCCTCAGCGCGCTTGGTCATGTCAACGGTGAACTTGTCCAGCGCCTGGCGCGACTCCTCGGCATTGGGATCGTTGACCGCCTCGCCTCCGCGCAGGTTGCTGATAGCGTTTTCCAAAGCCTTCTTGCTTACGCCCTGTGCCAGCAGCAGCTTGCCCAGGCGGGTATTGCTATCCAGCGCAGCGAGCAGCACGAGTTCGCTGGAGATGTACTGATCACCTTTCTGCTGCGCCAGCCGGTCGGCCTGGTTCAGCAGGCGGGCCAGGTCCTGGGACATATTCATGTCACCGGTCGGGTTCTGCAGCTTCGGCAACTGATCCAACTCTTTAGTGAGCGCTTGGCGCAGGCCCTTGATGTCGAAACCCACCTGCATCAGCAGCGGTTTGATCGAACCGCCTTGCTGTTCGAGCAGCGCCTGCATCAAATGCAGTGGCTCGATAGAGGCATGATCGAAACCAACGGCGACGGATTGGGCATCTGAAAGCGCAAGCTGCAACTTGCTGGTCAAACGATCGATACGCATGTAATCACCTTTCTAGGTTAGGCAGGCCGGCGCGCACGAAAGCGCCTGAAACGAAAGCCTGCGAGATGAACCTTAGATGAGGTTGATTGTTGGAGATTCAAGCCGTAGGGCATTGACGCAGATCACTGCGCATGGCAATAGCGCGGGCAGGCGAGCCCTGAATGCCAATGGAGACTGCGCGTTAGACGAGCCAGACGAGACTTGCGAAGCGCCCGGTTTGAGCAGCGCGGCGGTAGGAATAGAAGCGCGGGTCAGAAACGGTGCAGAAACCGCCACCGTATACCGCTGCAATCCCGCAAGCAGACAGACGGATGCGCGCCAGCTGATAGATGTCAGCCATGAATCGGCCTGTGTTGCGGCTTGCAACAAAAGCCCCGGATGCTTCCATATGTTGCGTGACGAACGCATCGCGCACTTCGCCACCGACTTCGAACGCAGCGGGGCCGATGGCCGGGCCAAGCCAGGCCATCAACTGGTCGCTGGGGGTTTCGAGGGCTGCAACCGTCGCCTCTAGCATACCCCCAGCAAGTCCGCGCCATCCTGCATGTGCGGCTGCTACGCGCGTTCCGGCAAGATCAGAGAAGAGCACTGGCAAGCAGTCTGCGGTCAATACAGCACAGGCCACTCCGGCCTCCGCTGTCCAGCTCGCATCCGCAGTAGGACAAGCTCGAGGATCGGCCTCAACCGCGATACTGGAGTGTATCTGGCTCAACCAGGACGGCTCGCAGCCGATCGTCTGCTGCAACCTCTGCCTATTAGCAGCAACCGCATCCGGGGCGTCGCCCACGTGGACGCCCAGGTTGAAACTGTCGAAAGGTACATCGCTGACGCCACCACTGCGGGTGGTGACACAGGCCCGAACGCGCGAATGAGCCGGCCAGTCAGGCAGGATCCAGTCGCCAGGCCAACGGCTCACCCGACAAACGCCTCACGATCCTGCTGCAGCAATGTCAGCAACCAGATGAAATCATCCGGCAAAGGCGATTCCCACTTCATGCGCTCACCGGTAACAGGGTGATCCAACTCGAGGAATCTGGCGTGCAAGGCCTGGCGCGGGAAATCGCGGAGTGTTTGCACCATGGTCGGATTTGCCGCCGGCGGAATTCGAAAACGCCCGCTGTAAAGCGGATCGCCCACCAGCGGATAACCGATGTGAGTCATATGCACGCGGATCTGGTGGGTGCGCCCCGTCTCAAGTTTGACCCGGACATGGGTATGAGAGCGGAAGCGCTCGAGCACCCGATAATGACTGACGGCTGGCTTGCCGCCCTCTGCTACGGCCATGCGCTGACGCTGCTGGCCGTGCCGGCCAATGGGCGCATCGATGGTGCCGCCGGTGATGATCACACCTATCACAATGGCTTCGTAGATCCGACTGACGCTGCGTGCCTGCATCTGCTCTACCAATCGGGTCTGAGCCTGCAAGGTCTTGGCAACCACCATGAGGCCAGTGGTGTCCTTGTCCAGCCTATGAACAATGCCGGCACGCGGCACATTGATGATGTCCGGCACATGATGCAAAAGCGCATTGAGCAAAGTGCCGTCCGCATGTCCGGCAGCTGGATGCACCACCAGGCCGGACGGCTTGTTCAGCACCAGGATGTGCTCATCTTCGAAGACGATATCCAGCGGGATGTCCTGCGCCACCCACTCTCCCTGCGCCTGCTGCTCGGCGGAAAGCTCCAGAATCGCGCCGGCATGCACAGTGTCCCGGGGCCGCAACACGGCGCCATCGACTTTAAGCAGGCCATCCTTTATCCAGGCGGAGAGACGGGAGCGGGAATGCTCGGAGAACAGCTGGGCCGCGACCTGATCGAGGCGCTGTCCGCCGAGGTCGTACGGCACCTCTGCGCGAAGATGGATGGCCTGAGTTGAGATCGTGGACATATTTATGAGTGCTTCACTAGTTGAGAGAGGCAACCGCGCAATAGCAACGGATGCGACAGACGATGGGGCTGCTAGATGCGGACAGAGCCAATCAACGAGGCCAACCTGGGGACGAATCGACGGCCAGACATGGGCATGAACGACCTCTCGACCGCGACGCGGGTGCAGCCTTTGGTTTCGGCAACACGCTTGTGTTTAAATACCGCGTCTTTGTCCCGGCCAACCGGGGCGCTCATCATAACAGGACGGCTTAGCGCGAGACAGCCAGCCGTCACAGGGACGCAAGCCGCCATGCACGTGAAACACCTGCTGCTGATCGCCATTTTCGCCCTTACTGCTGCCTGCTCATCGAACGAAACCGTCAGCGAGAACCTTGGCGAAGCGGAACTGTACCGGCAGGCACAGGCCGACCTGGACAACAAAAGCTTTACCAGCGCGATCAGCAAACTGAAAGCACTGGAATCACGCTATCCCTTTGGCCGCTTCGCCGAGCAGGCGCAGCTGGAACTGATCTACGCCTACTACCGCAACACCGAGCCGGAAGCGGCGCGCTCTTCGGCCGAGCGCTTCATTCGTCTGCATCCGCAGCATTCTAGCGTCGACTACGCGTACTACCTGAAAGGGCTTGCATCTTTCGATCAGGATCGCGGCCTGCTTGCACGCTTCCTGCCACTCGACATGACCAAGCGCGACCCCGGCGCCGCACGCGACTCGTTCAACGAGTTCGCTCAGTTGACCACTCGCTTCCCGAGCAGCCGCTACTCGCCAGACGCCAAGGCGCGGATGGTGTACTTGCGTAACCTGCTGGCAGCCAACGAAATTCACGTTGCCGACTATTACCTACGTCGCCAGGCCTATGTTGCTGCAGCCAATCGCGGGCGTTACGTAGTGGAAAACTTCCAGGGCACCCCTGCCGTTGGCGACGGCCTTGCCGTGATGACTGAATCCTATCAGCGCCTAGGCCTGGACGATCTGGCCACCACCAGCCTGGAAACACTGAAGCTCAACTATCCGGAGCATCCCAGCCTGGAAGACGGCGAATTCACGCCGCGCCAGAAGGAAGCCGATAACCGCAGCTGGCTGTCCCGCGCCACGCTTGGCCTGATCGAAACCGAGAACAAAGCGCCAGACAGCTCTCAGTCCAACCGCGATGTAGTGCGTCAGTATGAGAACGCGGCCCAGGATCTGCCGGACGAGCTGCGTCCAGTCCTCAGGGAAGCTGAAGCGGAAGCAGCAGACGAACAGCAGAATGAAGGCCGCTCCTGGTGGAGCTACCTGACCTTCGGCCTGTTCGACTAGACACCCAATAGCGGTCTGCCGAATCGGCAGGCCGGCATGGCTCAGCCAGGAATCGCACACATGGGTCTGTTTCGTCTGTTGTTCTGGATAATTCTGATTGCAGCCGCTTTCTGGCTCTGGCGCCGCCTGACAAGCAAACCAAAAACGACTAACCAACCGCAGCAGACCGCGCTGCCAATGGTGCGCTGTGCTGAATGCGGTGTGCATCTGCCGCGCGAGCAAGCCCTGCAGAGCCACGATCAGTGGTATTGCAGCCAGGCGCATCTTGAACAGGACAACAAGTCGGGTGGGAACTGAACGCCTGACGTTTCTCGGCTATCAAGGCCGGCGAATCCTTCGCCTCTACCATCTTTATCGCGTTGCCATCGGCCTTGTACTGGTGCTGCTCATCAGCAGCGACTTGCATAGTGATCTGATGCGCATGATCAACCCGGTGGCGTTTCATTACGGTGCCTGGCTTTATCTGATCCTCAACATCCTCACGGCGGTATTACTGCAGAACCCGAAGCGGGAGCTGCCGGTACTGGTTCTTGCCCTGCTCGACGTAACCCTGCTGGCAGCGCTTTTCTACTTTGCCGGAGGTACGCCCAGCGGCATCGGCAACTTGCTGATCGTTGCTGTCGCCATCGCAAACATCTTGCTGCACGGACGGGTCGGCTTTTTCATTGCGGCGGTGGCAGCGACCGGCCTCATCTATCTGACCTTCTACCTCAGCCTCAACGACAGCGCGGCGAGCGGCCAGTACGTTCAGGCCGCCGCACTCGGAACGCTGTGCTTCGCCGCAGCTTTGCTGGTACAGGGTCTGACGAGACGTTTGCAGGTCAGCGAAACCCTTGCACGGCAACGCGCCGAAGAGGTCGCCAATCTCGAGGCGTTGAACGCTCAGATCCTGCAACGCATGCGCACCGGCATCCTCGTCCTTGATCCGCAGGGCCGCGTATTGCTCGCCAATCAAGGCGCTCTGGAGCTGCTCGGCCAGCAATCCCTGACCGGCGAACGACTCGCCCCGCGCTGCCCGGAAATCATCAAGGGCCTGCAGCAATGGCGGGACAACCCCACACTGCGCCCCCGCAACTTCAAGGCCACGCCCGACGGTGCCACACTGCAGCCGAGCTTCGCGACGCTTCAGCATGGCGTTAAGCAGGACACTCTGGTTTTCCTCGAAGACATCTCGCAGATCGCTCAGAAGGCGCAGCAGCTTAAACTTGCCTCCCTCGGCCGCCTGACTGCCAGCATCGCGCACGAAATCCGCAACCCGCTCGGGGCGATCAGCCATGCCGCTCAGCTGTTGCAGGAATCAGAAGTGCTGGATGCGGCGGACCTTCGACTGACGCAGATCATCCAGGACCATTCACGGCGCATGAACCTGGTCATCGAAAACGTTTTGCAGCTGTCTCGCCGACGCCAGGCCGAGCCTCAGCTGCTCGACCTGAAGTACTGGGTTCATCGTTTTGCCAGCGAGTTCCGCCAGACACTGCCCGCTCAGCACAGCCTCCACGTCGAGACCCATGGCAGCTCGCTGCAGACCCGAATGGACCCCAATCAGCTGATTCAGGTACTGACTAACCTGGTGCAAAACGGCCTGCGCTACAGCGGTCAGAAGCATGGTCAGGCACAGGTATGGCTGAAGGTCTTCCGTGACGAGTCGAGCGACCTGCCCGTGCTGGAGGTCCTCGACGACGGCGCCGGCGTGCCGATCGACCAGGTCCAGAACATTTTCGAGCCCTTCTTCACCACGGAAAACAAAGGCACCGGCCTGGGCCTTTATATCTCTCGAGAGCTGTGCGAAAGCAATCAGGCCCGCCTGGATTACCGTGAGCGGAACGAGGGCGGCAGCTGCTTTCGCATCGTTTTCGCACACCCTCGCAAGCTGACGTGACCCTTCCCGAAAGGCATCGGGTCACACATCAGCTACGGTAAGGGTACAAGCCAGGCGTTGTAGCGTTAACATTGCCGACCGCACCATACATGCAAAGATCGAGACCATGACTGCCCGCCAGAAAGCGCTGATCATCGATGACGAACCCGATATCCGGGAGCTCCTGGAGATCACCCTCGGACGCATGAAGCTGGACACCCGCAGTGCCCGCAATCTCAAGGAAGCGCGCGAGTGCCTGGCGCGCGAACGCTACGATCTGTGCTTGACAGACATGCGTCTGCCAGACGGTTGCGGCCTGGAGCTGGTGCAGTTCATTCAGCAGCACTATCCGCAAATGCCGGTGGCAATGATCACCGCATATGGCAGCCTGGACACCGCAATCGGCGCACTCAAGGCCGGCGCTTTCGATTTTCTGACCAAACCTGTGGATCTCGGGCGACTCCGAGAGCTGGTCAATACCGCCTTGCGGCTGCGCAGTCCGAACCCCAACGAATTGACAGTCGACAGCCGTCTGCTCGGCGCATCGCCCCCCATGAACGTGCTGCGCAAGCAGATCGGCAAACTGGCACGTAGTCAGGCCCCGGTCTATATCAGCGGCGAATCCGGCAGCGGCAAGGAGCTGGTCGCGCGCCTGATCCACGAGCAAGGCCCTCGTCATGAGCAGCCATTCGTACCCGTCAACTGCGGTGCAATCCCATCGGAACTGATGGAAAGCGAATTCTTCGGCCACAAGAAAGGCAGCTTCACCGGAGCCATGGAAGACAAGCCGGGGCTGTTCCAGGCTGCCAACGGCGGCACCCTGTTTCTGGACGAAGTAGCCGACCTGCCACTGCCCATGCAGGTCAAACTGCTGCGAGCCATTCAGGAAAAAGCCGTCCGCTCGGTTGGGGGTTCAAAGGAAGTCATCGTTGATGTGCGGATTCTCTGCGCCACCCACAAGGATCTCGCCACCGAAGTGACCGCTGGCCGCTTCCGCCAGGACCTTTACTACCGGTTGAATGTGATCGAATTGCGCGTTCCGCCACTGCGTGAACGCCGAGAAGACATTCCTAGACTTGCAGAGGCCATGCTCCGCCGCCTTGCGCAGGATTGCGGTGACACGCCAGCACGGCTGCATCCCGATGCCTTGGCCAAGCTACAGGGTTATCGCTTCCCGGGTAACGTGCGCGAGCTGGAGAACATGCTCGAGCGCGCTTATACGCTATGTGAAGGCGAGGAGATCAAACCCGGCGATCTGCGCCTCTCCGAAGCGTCGGGCATGCCCGAGAACGGCGAAGCGAGCCTTGCACAGATCGATAATCTTGAAGACCACCTCGAGGAGGTAGAGCGCAAGCTGATCATGCAGGCGCTGGAAGAAACCCGCTGGAACAGAACCGCCGCAGCACAACGTCTTGGCCTTTCATTCCGTTCCATGCGCTATCGACTGAAGAAGCTCGGCCTGGATTAGGCCTGGGGACGGTCGTGACACGAAGTCGCGACCGCTTGCTGCGCTTATCCTTGGGATAGCAGATTTCGAAGATCGATAACCGCCGCGTTAGCGCGGGAAATGTAGTTCGCCATCACCAGCGAGTGGTTGGCGAGTATCCCGTAGCCGCTACCGTTCAATACCATCGGGCTCCAGAGTGGCTCCTGTGCCGCTTCCAATTCGCGGATGATCTGGCGGACGCTGATCGCCGCGTTCTTCTTCGCCAGTACGTCAGCGAAGTCCACCTCGATGGCGCGTAACAGATGCGACAAGGCCCAGGCCTGCCCACGAGCTTCATAAAAAACATTATCGATCTGAAACCATGGGGTCTCGACTCGCGCCTCCTCGACCACTTGCTTCACCCCTTCACGCTCAAGCTCAGGCGTCACTTGAGCATCAAGACGAACACGGCCAACGCTGGCCGACAGCCGCTGCGACAACGAGCCAAGTCGAGTACCCACGTCGCCCAGCCAATTGTTCAGATTGTCTGCACGCGAATAGAACTGAGCCTTGGGCTCTGGATCGCTCAGGCGCGCCAGATATCGATCAAGATGGCGGATGCCGTTGCGGTACTCCGACTCACTGGCAGGCAATGCCCAGCTGCGGTTGTCGAAATTGAACAGCGGCTCGGCCTTGGACAGATCCGTATCTTCGGTTGATTGCGATTGAGACCGAGCGAAATCCTTGCGCAATGCACGACTCAAGTCCCGCACCTGAACCAGCACGCCATATTCCCAGCTGGGCATGTTGTCCAGCCACAAGCCAGGCGGAGCAATATCGTTGGTCAGGTAGCCGCCGGGCTTGTCCAACAGTGTGCTGGCAACCTTCCGAAGCGCCTGGACGGTCGTATAGCCGTTGACTATCTGCCGCTGCGATGCGTCAGCGGCCTCTCTCACATGCTGCTGCACCGGGAAACGCTTGGGCTCGGAACTCCAGTACCAACCCACCAGAAGTGCGACCAGCAAATACAGCCCAAGCATCACTGCAAGCGCCAGCACCAGGGGATTGCGAGTCACTCCGTCCGCTCTGGCGGTGCTTCCCGACGACCCAAGGCGGCCGAAGCGGTTCTTCCAATCCAACATGGGTATCTGTCCTTCTCTTTTGAATTCAAAGATTCGACCGCTGGTTACTCAGAGCGTCGCGGCATGTGAACCACTATAACGCAGCTGTTCATCGGCAAGCCTCATAATGAGAACCAGACCGCCATTGAGGCGGCAACGCAATGCCCGCTTCAGTGCTAGCATTGCGCCACCACGGTGCCTGCTTAAAGCACTGTCGCAGCGGGCCAGAGAAACAAACATGTCGGACCAGGAAGAACTCAAACAGCACTTCGCGCAGCGGGTCATTCACCAGGCACGGGAAGTGCTCGAGGTATGGCAGCAGCTTCAACGCAGCGAATGGAACGACAGCTACCGTACCGCTCTGGCGGATGCCAATCAGCGCCTGCGGCGTTTCGCCGAGCGCTTCGAGCAGACCGAGCACCGTCAACTTGCACTCGGCATCGATGATTGCCTGGGTGACATCAAGGACAACCGCGGACGTCTGTCGAGCGATACCATCGCCACCCTCAGCCAGCTGATCTACCGGCTCGCACGCACCGGTCTGCGTCACGGCGATCCGCGCGGACAATCGGGCTATGTTCCGCCACTCAGCAAACCTGTATATATCGCGCTCGAAGACCATGAGCGGGCCAGCCACGTGGTGCGTCAGCTCGAGTTTTTCAGCATGACCGCGCGCGCTTTCGCCAGCGATAGTGAGTTTCGAGCAGCGATGCATGAGCGCCATCCTGCGGCGCTGGTCATGGACGTCGATTTCAATGGGCCCGGCGCAGGGCTGAAGCTTGCCGAAAGCATTCAGCAGGGCTTAGAGGAAAAACTGCCACTGATCTTCTTCAGTCATCAGGAAACCGATACGCCGATGCGACTGGCCGCGGTGCGCGCAGGTGGCCTGGAGTTTTTTACCGGCGCTATCGACGCTTCGAGCCTGCTGGAAAAGATCGAGATATTCACCCGCACCGCCCATTACGAGCCTTTCCGGGTCCTGATAATTGATGACTCGCGAGCTCAGGCGACACACACCGAACGCGTTCTGAACAACGCGGGAATCATTACTCAGACGCTGAATGAGCCGATTCAGGCGATAACCTACCTCGCGGAGTTTCAACCTGATCTGATCATCCTCGACATGTACATGCCCGACTGCATGGGCACCGAACTGGCGAAAGTCATACGACAGCACGAACGCTACGTCAGTGTGCCGATCATTTATCTCTCCGCCGAAGACGATCTCGACAAACAACTCGATGCGATGAACGAGGGCGGCGACGACTTCCTGACCAAACCGATCAAGCCGAGCCACCTTATCGCCACTGTCCGCACTCGTGCCGAGCGCGCCCGCAGCCTCAAGGCCAGGATCGTTCGCGACAGCCTGACGGGCCTGTACAACCACACTCACAGCCTGCAGCTGCTCGAAGACGCCAGCTCAAGGGCTCGCCGCGACGGCCAGCCACTGTGTTTCGCAATGATCGATATCGACCACTTCAAGAAGGTCAACGACACCTACGGCCATCCCATGGGCGATCGGGTGATCAAGAGTCTCGCCCTTTTTCTCAAGCAGCGTCTGCGCAAGACCGACCATATCGGTCGCTATGGGGGCGAGGAATTCGCCGTGGTATTGCCCGACACGGATATTCATAACGCCGTAAAGGTGATCGACGAGATCCGCAAACGCTTCGCCGAAATCCACTACCCGGCCCAGCCGGTTGACCTTGCCTGTACTTTCAGCTGCGGCATTGCCGAACTCTTGCCTGGTACTGATACGAAGCTTCTGACTCAGCAGGCGGACGAAGCCCTCTACATGGCGAAAAACGGCGGGCGTAACCGCGTCGAGGGGTTCGACCCGTCACACAAGTGACATCAAACTGCCATACCTTCTAGCCTCCAGAACCCCGGAGGCCAGGATGCGCCTGAAGTCGCTCACCACCCTGAATACACTGCTGCTGGTTTCGATCTGCCTGGCCCTGGGCGCAACGCTCTGGTGGTCCGAGCAGGCACTGACGCGGCCGCACGATCTTATGGGACGCTACCTGAGCCTGTCACAACGCTTTCAACAGCAGGTCGCGAACAACATCCAGAGCTATCTGAGCAGCGGCGACGCTCTCCTGCATAAAGCCGCCGAGACCGAACTCGAAGGGCTTGCTGCAGACGTCGGCGCGCTGCCCCCGACCTTCGCCAAACGTCTTCAGCCAAGCCTGGAACAGCTCCACCAGTTCACTGCCACGGAACTGCTGGCCGCAGGCAAGCTCGCCGGTGACCCTCAGGGTTTGCTGGTCCAATCTGAGCGGGAGATCTCAGCTGCGCTGGAGCAGCTGCATCGTTACGCCGCAGAAAGTGAGCAATCTGCCGCCGTCCGCTACCAGGATCCGTTGTTCGAAGCGAGCCGCCAGCTGATCCGCCTGAGCCACGCACGCGCCAAGCTGACCAGCAGCGGGCAGGACGCGTTGGTCGCCGATGTCGAGCAGGCGCTTCAAGGGCTGAGTAAAGCTGCGGCTACGCTGGAAGCCTTGCCGCTGCTCGGTGTCATGACCGAACAAGCGTCCGGAGCGAGCGCATTTGCTGCGCTATTGGACCTTGAGGTTAAGACGGATACTCAGACCGCAGAGGATCGCGGTGGCGCCCTCAAACGCGAACTTTCCGGTTTGTTAAAACGATTTCCAGGCGAGCTGGAGCGGACGCGCTCGCTGATCCAGCAGCGGATCGCACTCAGGGACAGCACCCAGCAGAAGGTGGCGAACATGCAGGCTGCGCTGGATGAACTTGAACCTGAAATTCGCGCCGAGCATGGCCGCATACAGGCAGAAGTACGGCTGATTCAAGGCACCATCATCCTGCTGATCCTGCTGGTCGCTTTCGCCATCGACCGTTTGCAGCGGCAGTTGACCCGTTCTCTGGGCCTGCTTGCACCGGCGCTTAGCGCCTGGGCACGCGGCGATTTTCATAAGCCCGTAGAACTTGGCGCACGCACGTCGGAGGTGGTCGAGATCTGCAGCTCACTCAATCAGCTGCGTACCTATTTGCTGACGCTGGTCGGCACACTGCGACAGCATGCAGATGAAGTGACGGACAGCAGCCAGAATCTTGCGGAAATGAGTACCGACCTGCACCGCAGCGCCAGCCACCAGAGCAGCGACACCGCGCAGATTCGCGATGCACTTGGCGAACTCGAAGCAACCATTCAAGACGTTGCCACCGGTGCCGGCCAAACTGCAGAGGCTGGGCGAGCGGCCAACCAGGCCGTCCACAGAGGGCAAGATGTCATCAGCAAAAGCCTGACCGGATTGCACGGGCTGGTAGGTGAAGTGCAAAACAACGCCATGGCTATCGAACGCCTGGCCGATGAAACCGCCACCATCGGCAAGGTGTTGACCGTGATACGGTCCATCGCCGAGCAGACAAACCTGCTCGCATTGAACGCGGCGATAGAAGCGGCCAGGGCCGGTGCTCAGGGCCGTGGCTTTGCCGTGGTGGCCGATGAGGTTCGCACGCTGGCTCAGCGCACCAGTGGCGCCACTGAAGAGATCCAGCTGCTGATCGGAAACCTGCAAACAGCCGCTCATCAATCCGTGCAAGCCATGCGTACCCAGGTCGACCATGCTGAAGCAACCGCCCAGCTGGCTGAAACGGCCGATACGGCGCTGAACGAAATTGTCGCCACCATCGGCTCAATCGAGCAGATGGCTGCGCAGATAGCACTGGCGACCGCCCAGCAAAGCGAGGCCGTGAGTGAAATTCGCGGACACAGCGAGCGGATACATACCTTGGGCGACAGCAACCTGGCGCACATCAGCCGCGGTCGGGAACAGAGCGCCCAAATGCTCCGCCTGGCTGGGGAGCTGAATCAGGCAACGCTGGCATTCAAAGGCTAAGCGCAGCTCTGGATAGGCAGGCCGACGCGACAAGCGCGTCGGCCCGATTATTAATCAGCGGGGCACGGCCGGGCGTTGCGAAGGCTTCCGGCTTTTGCCGGCTGGCTTGTTACCGCCTGCAGCAGCTTTGCGGCGCGCTTCTGCGGCCGCTTTGGCCTGCTCTCGCTTGTCCCAGGCATTGCCGTCGTGACTGCGGGGCGGCAAGCCGTTGTGCTGGGTAAGAATGGCTCCACCCTGCCCTGCTTTCTTGCTACCCACCGGCGTCGAATTCTTGCGACGGGCGCTCTGATAGCCTTCGGTTGCCGGCTGATGCGCCGGTATCAGCTGATTCTTGCCAATGCCGATCAAGTCGGCCCGTCCCATGCGCTGCAAAGCTTCACGCAACATCGGCCAGCCCTTGGGGTCGTGATAACGCAAGAATGCCTTGTGCAGACGGCGTTGTTCCTCGCTTTTGACGATGGTGACGCCTTCGCTCTTGTACGTGACCTTGCGCAGCGGATTCTTGCCGCTGTGGTACATCGCTGTGGCGCTGGCCATGGGTGACGGATAGAACGCCTGAACCTGATCAGCGCGGAAGCCATTGCCTTTCAGCCACAGCGCGAGGTTCATCATGTCTTCGTCGGTGGTGCCCGGATGCGCGGCGATGAAGTATGGAATCAGGTATTGCTCCTTACCCGCCTCCTTCGAATACTTCTCGAACATTCGCTTGAACTTGTCGTAACTGCCGATCCCCGGCTTCATCATCTTGTCCAGCGGACCGCGCTCGGTATGCTCGGGTGCGATTTTCAGGTATCCGCCAACGTGATGGGTAACCAGCTCTTTCACGTATTCAGGCGACTCGACCGCCAGGTCATAACGCAACCCGGAAGCAATCAGAATCTTCTTGACCCCCGGCAGTGCACGCGCCTTGCGATACAACTCGATCAGCGAGCTGTGATCCGTATTGAGGTTCTCGCAGATACCCGGATAGACGCACGAGGGCTTGCGGCAATGCTGCTCGATTTCGGGGCTCTTGCAGGCGATGCGATACATGTTTGCAGTTGGCCCGCCGAGATCCGACACCACACCCGTGAAGCCTGGCAGCTTTTTCATTTCCTCGATTTCGTTGAGGATCGATTCGTGCGAGCGGTTCTGGATGATGCGGCCTTCATGCTCGGTGATCGAGCAGAATGTGCAGCCGCCAAAGCAACCACGCATGATGTTCACAGAGAAACGAATCATGTCGTACGCAGGAATCTTCGCGCCACCATATGACGGATGCGGCACCCGCGCGTACGGCGAGGCGAATACGTAATCCATCTCTTCGGTAGTCAAAGGGATCGGCGGCGGGTTCAGCCAGATATCGTGATCACCGTGACGCTGCACCAGGGCACGGGCGTTGCCGGGGTTGGTTTCAAGGTGCAGGACGCGGTTGGCGTGGGCATAAAGCGCTGAATCATTGCGTACTTTTTCGAACGACGGCAGGCGGATCACGGTCCGGTCACGCTCGATCTTCGGGCTCGGCAAGAGCTGAACGACTTTGGCCTCGTTCGGATCCTCAACCGGCCCTTTCTCCTGCTCGATGGCGCAGGCCTGCAGATCCTGAGTGTTGACGTAGGGATTGATGATCTTGTCGACCTTCCCGGGACGGTCGATTCGTGTCGAATCGATCTCAAACCAGCCTTCAGGCGCGTCACGGCGTATAAAAGCGGTGCCGCGAACATCGGTGATCTGCTCCACCGACTCACCGCGTGACATTCGCTGCGCCACTTCGACTATCGCGCGCTCGGCATTGCCATAGAGAAGGATGTCCGCCGTGGCGTCCATCAGGATGGAACGGCGCACCTTGTCCTGCCAGTAGTCGTAATGCGCAATGCGACGCAGGGATGCCTCGATACCGCCCAGCACCACCGGCGTATCCTTGAACGCCTCCTTGCACCGTTGGCTGTAGACCAGGCTTGCGCGATCCGGGCGCTTGCCCGCCAGTCCACCCGCCGTGTAAGCGTCATCCGAGCGAATCTTGCGATCAGCTGTATAGCGATTGATCATCGAATCCATGTTGCCGGCGGCGATCCCGAAAAACAGATTTGGCTGCCCGAGCTTCATGAAATCGTCTTTGCTCTGCCAGTCGGGTTGGCTGATGATGCCGACCCGGAAACCCTGGGCCTCTAGCAGACGACCGATGATTGCCATGCCAAACGACGGATGGTCGACATACGCATCACCGGTCACGATGATCACATCGCACGAATCCCAGCCGAGCTGATCCATCTCCTCCCTGCTCATCGGCAGGAATGGCGCCGGACCGAAACACTCGGCCCAGTACTTTGGATAGTCGAAAAGGAGTTTGGCAGCGTGCATGGCTAGAAACCGGGGCAACGAAAACGGGCGCGGAATATAGCACAAAAAATGATCAGGAAGGCCGACTGCTCTAGTCGGCTTTTACTCTCCACCAGCAGGCGAAACGGCAGTCAACCGTTGATATAACGTCGGGGAACACGCGGGGTGACCTTGGTGAGCAGCTCGTAGCCGATCGTGCCACAAGCCTGCGCGAGCTCATCGATCGGGATCGCCGCCCCCCACAGCTCAACCGCATCTCCAAGCTGCGCATGAGGCAGATCAGTGATGTCTACGCCCAGCATGTCCATGGAGACTCGTCCCGCCAGCGGCGCCCGCTGCCCGCAGATCAGGACAGAGGTGCCGGGAGGCGCAGTGCGCGGATAGCCATCCGCATAACCGCAGCTGACCGTAGCAATACGCGACCGGCGCTGCGCAACCCAGCCAGCGCCGTAGCCGACGCTCTCGCCCACCGGAACCTCACGGATCGCGATTATCGCAGCGGTCAGCGTCATCACCGGTTTCAGGCCCAGCGTCACGGCGCTCAGCTCAGCGAAAGGCGAAGCGCCATAAAGCATGATTCCCGGGCGTAACCAGTCCATGTGGGCGGCGGAGAGCGTCAATACCGCGGCCGAATTGGCGAACGAGCGATGATCAAAACGCAGATCCAGCAGGCTGTTGAACTGCTCCAACTGCGCCTCGTTGAGCGGATGCCCGCGCTCATCGGCGCACGCGAAGTGGCTCATCAAATTGATCTCGGCGACCTGAGCCGCACCGCTTAGTCGGGCATGACTTGAGCGCAACGCATCCGCTGTGAAGCCCAGGCGATGCATGCCCGAGTCGAGCTTCAGCCAGACATTCAAGGGCCGATCCAGAGTCGCGCTCAGCAACGCCTCCACCTGAGCTTCACCCTGGATGGCCACATCCAGGCCAAGCTCAGCTACGGCGCTGTACTCCGCCGGTTCGAAGCAGCCTTCGAGCAAAAGCAGCCGGGCGTCCGCATTGACAGCTCGAACCTGCCGAGCCTCTTCCAGCGAGGCGACGGCGAAGCCGTCAGCCAGATCCTGCAGGCATTCGACGGCCTCTGGCGCACCGTGTCCGTACGCATTGGCCTTGACCACGGCAAACGCCTTGCGACCAGGCGCGCATTGCTTGGCTAGCTGATAGTTATGACGAAGGGCGGCTAGATCGACCGTGGCAACCAGGGGGCGCATGGATAGTCCTTCGGGGCAGAGGAGAGAAGCCGCTATTGTCTGGCGCCTTTTGCCAGCCTCGCAAGCGGCTGCAAGCTAGTCGATTAATCGTCGTCGAACTGGTAGCTGCCGGGCGCCAGGTTCTCGAACCGGGAATATTTGCCCAGAAAAGCCAAGCGCGTGGTACCGATAGGCCCGTTTCGCTGCTTGCCGATGATGATCTCCGCGACACCTTTGTATTCGGTTTCCGGGTGATACACCTCGTCCCGGTAGACGAACATGATGATATCGGCGTCCTGCTCGATAGCGCCGGATTCACGAAGGTCGGAATTGATAGGGCGCTTGTTGGGCCGTTGCTCAAGAGAGCGGTTGAGCTGTGAAAGCGCGATAACCGGGCAATTGAATTCCTTGGCCAGGCCCTTCAACGAACGGGATATCTCCGAAATCTCGTTGGTTCGGTTGTCACCACTGGAGCCCGGGATCTGCATCAGCTGCAGATAGTCGACCATGATCATGCCAATCTCGCCATGCTCACGGGCCAAACGCCGCGTCCGAGCGCGCATCTCAGATGGCGAAATGCCAGCGGTATCGTCAATGAACAGTTTGCGGTCGTTTAGCAAATTGACCGCGGAGGTCAGCCGCGGCCAGTCGTCGTCACTGAGCTTGCCGGTCCGCACCTTGGTCTGATCAATCCGGCCAAGGGAGGCGAGCATACGAATCACGATGGAGTCGGCCGGCATTTCCAGCGAGAACACCAGAATCGCCTTGTCGGAGCGCAGCGCAGCATTCTCAACAAGATTCATCGCAAACGTGGTCTTACCCATGGACGGGCGACCGGCGACGATGATCAGGTCAGCTGGCTGCAGGCCGCTGGTGGCCTCGTCCAAATCAGCAAACCCCGTCGACAGCCCGGTGATCGCCTCTCCCGCATTGAACAGCGAGTCGATTCGGTCGATAGCTTTAACCAGAATGTCATTGATCCCTACCGGACCACCCGTATTAGGGCGCGCTTCAGCGATCTGGAAAATCAGCCGCTCGGCTTCGTCGAGGATTTCGTCACCCGTGCGCCCCTGAGGCGCATACGCGCTGTCGGCAATCTCATTGCTGATGCCGATCAGCTGGCGCAGCGTCGCGCGCTCGCGAATGATCTGTGCGTAGGCCTTGATGTTGGCAACAGACGGGGTGTTCTTGGCCAGCTCGCCGAGGTAGGCGAGCCCGCCGACTTGTGACAGGTGACCTTCTTTGTCGAGCTGCTCGGACAGGGTCACCACGTCGAATGGGGAATTGCGTTCAGCCAGGGTAAATACGGCGCGAAAGATCAGCCGGTGATCATGGCGGTAGAAATCGCCGTCCGATACCTGATCAAGGACCCGCTCCCAAGCGTTGTTATCCAGCATCAGCCCGCCAAGCACGGCCTGTTCGGCCTCGATGGAATGTGGCGGCACCTTGAGCGCTGCGGTTTCCAGATCGTATTGCTGGGGCACACTGATGTCGTTCATGGCACTCGAAATTCTTTAGCGTTCAGAAAAACAAAGGGCACGTTCCACTCGCGTGGAAACGTGCCCGATGGTACCCGTCAGGCACCGGAGGTGCCAGACGATGGCCTGTATCAGCCAGCGATCACGATCAGCTTCACGGTCGCTTCAACGTCAGTGTGCAGATGCACAGCGACGTCGTACTCACCAACCTGACGGATGGTGCCGTTAGGCAGACGGATTTCGCTCTTCGCTACTTCAACGCCAGAAGCTGTCAGCGCATCGGCGATGTCGTGAGTGCCGATGGAACCGAACAGTTTGCCCTCATCGCCCGCAGTTGCGGTGATGGTGACTTCCAGTTCAGCCAGCTGGGCAGCACGCGTTTCGGCAGAAGCCTTACGCTCAGCAGCAGCTTTTTCCAGGTCAGCACGGCGAGCTTCGAACTCAGCGATGTTAGCTGCAGTTGCAGCGGTAGCCTTGCGCTGCGGCAGCAGGAAGTTGCGACCGTAACCAGACTTGACGTTTACCTTGTCGCCCAGGTTGCCCAGGTTTGCGACTTTTTCGAGCAGGATGACTTCCATTTGAGTCTTACCTCTTAACTTTTAACCTTCACCGTCCGCAGGACCGGCATCGTCATCACGAGATGCACGACCGCGGAAATCAAACAAGCTGTCGACAATGGCCAATACGGCCAGTAACGGATAAAGCAACTGCATGAACAGAACCAGCGTGACGTAAAGCCCCACCAGCCAGAACCGTGACATCCGACCCTGCTTCACCAGCCCGTGAATCAGCGCGACACCGGCAAACACCAGCGGAACACTGCACAACGGAGCCAGCATCGCCATCTGAGCCCCAAGACTCGGTCCTAGCAACATGCCAACCAGCAGCAACATTGCTACTACAGGGGAAAGCCGTAGTGCCCGAAACTCGAGGCCGAAGCCACCTGGGTTGTATAACAACGCTTGCCAGTACCGTCCGAGCATGAGGCTGAGCAATGTGGTGATCTGCAACAGCGCCGCCAGCAAGCCGGTCAGAACCGGCGTCAGCAACGCTCCCAAACGCGCCTGCTCATCCACCGAAAGCTGCTGATAGGCATCCGACAGCATGTCGGGCAACACTTTCTGCAACTCAGTGGCGAGCGCCGCAATGGGCTCACCAAACACCACACCAAGCGCCCAGGCAAACAGCAGCCCAAGCCCCACGCTGCACAACATTACGCGTGGCCAGGAATTCTGGCTGCGCAATAACAACGCCAACCCAAATGAACCCAGCAGCACCAGCAACGTTCGCGGATCGCCGAAGTACCACCAGACGAGTGCGGGCAGAACAGCCCAGACCAACACGCCTAATGCGTCATTCAGCCCACGACGCAACAACACCAAGCTGCCTGCGGCAGCGCAGAGCCAGAACAACATCGGCAGCGCTGCAGAGCCAGCTACAACTACAATCGCTTGCATACGGCCGCGCATGATGAAGTCAGCCAGGGCGCGCATGCGATTTATCCTTTACTTCTGTCGAACAGTTCGATCAACGGCCGTGGCTGTCGGTGTAGGGCAGCAGGGCCAGGAAACGGGCGCGCTTGATAGCGGTAGCCAGCTGGCGCTGATAGCGTGCTTTGGTTCCGGTGATACGGCTAGGTACGATCTTGCCGGTTTCGGAAATGTAGGCCTTCAGTGTGTTGAGATCCTTGTAGTCGATCTCTTTCACATTTTCTGCAGTGAAACGGCAGAACTTACGACGACGGAAAAAACGTGCCATGAAATAGGCTCCTCAATAGGTCCGTGGATTACTCGTCAGCGTTGTTGTCGCGGCTGTCGCTGTCACTGTCGTTATCGGCAGAGTCAGATTCAGGGCGATCACGACGCTCACGGCGCTCGCTACGGTTTTCCTCAGCCTTCAGCATCTCGGACTGTTCAGTCACGGCTTCGTCGCGACGGATGACCAGGTTACGGATGACGGCGTCGTTGTAGCGGAAGTTGTCTTCCAGCTCAGCCAATGCCTTGCCGCTGCACTCGACGTTCAGCATCACGTAGTGAGCCTTGTGGACGTTGTTGATGGCGTAAGCCAGCTGACGACGGCCCCAGTCTTCCAGACGATGGATCTTGCCACCGTCTTCTTCGATCAGCTTGGTGTAACGCTCCACCATGCCGCCAACCTGCTCGCTCTGGTCGGGGTGGACCAGAAAGATGATTTCGTAATGACGCATTGTTGCTCCTTACGGGTTGCAGCCTGCCGCACAACGCGGATCAGGCAAGGAGTGAATCAGTTATGTTGACTTGCCAGCCAGAGAGGCGCGCAAACGCCTGCCATCCGGGCAAGGGGCGCAATTCTAGAGAAGCGCGGCGCACCGCGCAAGGCGATTTGGTGATTATTTAACCAGTCCGGATTCAGCCTCTCCCGCCCCGACCGCGCTCCGCCAGGATGCTATCGAGCAGGGTCCTGACCTGGTGAATGTCGTAGGGCTTGAGCATTGTCCGCAGATCATCCAGACCTTCGTCACGCGCGCTGATCGAATACCCGGAAGCGATCACGACGCTGAGAGACGCGTCGCGCGATCTTGCCTGGCGAACCAGTTCGATCCCGCTCATGCCCGCCAAGCCCACGTCAGTGAGCAGCACATCGAAGCTGCGTTGCGCCAGCATCTCAAGCGCAGCCTCTGCCGAATCGCAAGGACAGACCTCGTGCCCCAGCTCCTCCATGACTTCGCCCGTCAGCATCCGCAGCGTTGGGTCATCTTCGACGAAAAGGATACTCAGCCGGCCCTGCTGATCATCTCCAACCGCCAGCTCGGCTGTAGTTGACGTCACGGCTTCGCTCGATTCTGTACCGACTTGAGCCTCCAACGTTTCACACGACGCCGAGCCAGCAGCGACCGGCAGATAGACCCGCACCGAGGTGCCACTCCCTACCTCACTTTCCAGCACGACGAAACCACCACTCTGCCTGACGAAGCCATAGACCATGCTGAGACCGAGACCCGACGCGTTGGCGTCCTGCCGCGTGGTGAAGAACGGTTCGAAAGCACGATCGAGCACCTCGGGCGCCATACCCTCGCCTTCGTCGGCGACACTCAACTCGACATAGGAACCAGCAGTTGCGGCTGGCTGAGCGGCTAACTCGTCAGCATCCAGAGAGCGATTACGCACACGGATGGACAGCTCGCCGCCACTGGCCATCGCATCACGCGCATTCACAGCCAGATTGAGGATGGCCGCCTGGAGGTTGCCCACATCGGCGAATACCGGCCAGAGCTTAGGCTCGATATCGATATTCATCTGCACCGCTCGCCCCAGCGCTCCGCTCAGCAACTCACTCATCTGACTGAGTAATTCGCCCAGATCAATATCCTGCGGCTGAAGCGGCTGGCGACTAGCGAACGCAAGCAACTGGGACGCGAGGCGCGCACCTTTTTCCACGCCGCCAACAGCAGAGTCCAGCCGACGCTGCGCAGTCTCGTCGGCGCCCAGGTTTCGACGCAGCAATTGGAGGTTGCCACCAATGATCTGCAGCATATTGTTGAAGTCGTGAGCAATCCCGCCAGTCAACTTGCCCACCGCCTCAAGCTTCTGCGACTGCATCAGCGCCGCCTCAGCCACCCTGCGCTCGGTTTCACTGCGCAGCAACTCGCGAGAGCGCTCGCGGACAAGCTCCTCAAGGTGCTCGCGATGTCTGGACAGCTCCTGCTGACTGCGATGCTGCTCGGTAACATCACTGCCTTGAACGAAGATCCCTGAAGTCTGGCCGTCGCGCTCGGCAATCGGCTGGAAAACGAAGTCGAGATAGACCTCCTCGGGCTCCGCTTCAGGGCGACGCTGCAAAAGGGCCCGCATTCCTTTGCCCACATAAGGCTCACCGGTGCGATAAACCTGATCCAGCAATTCAATGAAGCCTTGACGTGTCAGCTCCGGCACCCCGTCGCTGACCCGCTTGCCGATCAGCTGCCGATAGCCCGTCAATTGCTGATAAGCCTCGTTGACCAACTCGAATACGTGATCGGGGCCACGCAGAAAGCTCACAAAACCGGGTGCCTGGGCAAACAGCTGGCGCAGCTGTTTACCCTCGTCCTGCATCAACTTCGCGCGAGACATGATCGCCGCTTCGAGCTGCTGCAGCGGCTGACCGGCTCTCTCGGTAGCGTGGAGAGAAGCCTTCAGCAGCTGTAGCTCGGTGATATCCATCGTGTGCTGCAGGATTGCTGAAACTTTACCCTGCTCATCGAGCACTGGCGTGTGTGTTGCGCTCCAGTACCGATCCTCATACACCACACCGTGCTCGGTTCGGACGGCGATCGAGTACCGAATGACCGGCAAGGTATCGACTCCCTTGCTGCGCAATACACGACTGAATGAGCCAAGCAGCTCTTCAACATGAGTGGTCTCAGGAGCCTTGGGGTCTGCCGCGAAGGCCTCATCGATGCGCTGCCCGACGATCTCGTCCAGGGTACGTGCCGTGAGCTGGAGATAAGCATCGTTGGCGTCAAGAATCTTCAGCTCAGGATCAAGCAGGAGATAGGCGTTTGGTGAACTTCTGAACAATGCCTCGAAAGGCGGGCGTTGCGACATACAACCTCCATGAGGCACACCTGACCTTACCGCTATCGAAAGCGATGGACAGAAGTACAACCAAAGCAGCAATCGTCATAGCGTGCCGCGAGACCAGGAACGGACAATTGACCTCAGGGCCGGCAATCCGTTTCGAGGCAAAGGGCAGCACTAATGATGGCGTGGCCGACCCTGGGTCTAGATTAGGAAAGCAATCAAGAAACGCTGGCTGAACGCCGCTGACGTAGCGCCTCGAACAGGCAAACACCGGATGCGACAGACACATTCAAACTGCTGACACTTCCGGCCATTGGCAACTTCACAAGGAAGTCGCAGTGCTCGCGAGTGAGTCGCCGCATGCCCTTGCCTTCGGCTCCCATTACCAGAACGATGGGGCCGCTGAGGTTCTGATCATAGATTTCCTTCTCGGCTTCGCCCGCAGTGCCGACCACCCACAGCCCCCGCTGCTGTAGCTTCTCCAGCGTGCGAGCAAGGTTGGTGACAGCCACCAGCGGAACCACCTCGGCTGCACCGCAAGCCACCTTGCGCACGGTGGCATTGAGCGTCGCCGACTTGTCCTTGGGAATGATCACGGCCAGCGCGCCGGCCGCGTCGGCCGTGCGCAAGCATGCGCCTAGGTTATGCGGATCGGTAACGCCGTCGAGCACCAGCAGCAACGGCGCTCCTTCGGTCCGGTCCAGCAGCTCCTCAAGCATTGCGTCACCCCAGACCTGGCTCGGGCTGACATCTGCAACCACACCCTGATGGACGCCTTCGACCCAGGCGTCCATTTCGCGGCGCTCGCATTGCCCGACACGAACCCTGGATTGCCCCGCTAGCTCGATTAAAGTCTGTACTCGCGGATCGTCGCGCCCTTCGGCGAGCCAAATCTGCTTCACGCGCTTTGGATGATGACGAAGCAGGGCCTCTACGGCGTGCAGACCGTAGATCTTTTCCAGGTCACTCATGGCTTAGCCTTACGCTTGCGCGGGGCGCCACCGTCCGGCTTGTCGGACGCTTTACCCGACGCCTTGGGTTTACCCGAGCTACGCTTTGGCTTCTTCGCGCCGCCGCTTTTGGCGTCGGAAAGCAGAGCCTTCTTCAATTCGCGGCTTTTGCGCACTTCTGGGCTGGCGGCCTCCCGGCCACCTCCAAACGAGGTATCCGCGCCTTTCTTGCTTTTACCGTCCTTGCGTCCATCTCGACCAGAGTCGGATCCAGGTTCACGGGCTGCGCTTTTGCTGCCGCCGCTGATCAGCTCGAAATCAATTTTGCGCTCGTCCAGATCGACGCGCATCACTCGCACCTCAACGCTGTCTCCGAGACGGAAGCTGCGACCGCTGCGCTCGCCGGAAAGGCGATGATGCAACGGGTCGAAGTGGTAGTAGTCGCCCGGCATGGCTGTCACGTGGACCAGGCCCTCGACGTAGATATCGGTCAGCTCGACGAATAATCCGAACCCGGTCACAGCCGTGATTACGCCCGGGAAACTCTCGCCGACTCTATCCTTCATGAACTCGCACTTGAGCCAGTTCACGACGTCGCGGGTTGCCTCGTCGGCACGGCGCTCGGTCATCGAGCACTGCTCGCCGAGCTGCTCAAGAGCAGCCTCGTCGTAAGGATAGATGCGCGCCTTCGGCATGCTGGTCCCACCCTCCCGTCGCACATGCGAGGTCTCGCGACGTGAGCGGATCACGCTGCGGATCGCGCGATGAATCAGCAAATCCGGATAGCGGCGAATTGGCGAAGTGAAATGCGCGTACGCTTCGTAATTGAGACCGAAATGCCCGTTGTTGTCAGGACTGTAGACCGCCTGACTGAGCGACCTGAGCATCACCGTCTGGATGACATGGAAATCCGGACGACCCTGAATACGCTCAAGCAGGGCCTGGTAATCCTTGGGTGTCGGGCCTTCCTTCCCTTTGTGCAACGTCAGACCAAGTTCGCCAAGGAAAGCGCGGAGCTTCTCCTGACGCTCAAGCGGCGGACCATCGTGCACACGATATAGCCCCGGCAGATCGTGATCCTGAAGAAAGCGTGCAGTGGCCACGTTGGCGCAAAGCATGCACTCCTCGATCAGCTTGTGAGCATCATTGCGCTCGGTAGGCTTGATAGCAGAGATCTTGCGCTCCGCACCGAAGACGATGCGCGTCTCCTGTGTCTCGAAATCGATTGCACCGCGAGTATGCCGAGCTTTCAGAAGCACCTTGTACAGGGCATGGAGCTGCTTGAGATCCGGCAACACTTTCCGGTACTCATCGATCAGACGCTTGCCCTCAGCGGAGGAAGGCTGCTCCAACATGCTGCTGACCTTGTTGTAGGTGAGGCGCGCATGGGAGTGGATGACGGCTTCGTAAAACTGGTAGTCCGTCATCTTCCCTGATTTGCTCAGGGTGATTTCACAGACCATGGCCAGACGATCGACATGCGGATTGAGCGAGCACAATCCATTTGAAAGCTCTTCGGGCAACATCGGCACAACCCGCTCGGGGAAGTAGACTGAAGTGCCGCGCAGCTCGGCTTCCTGGTCCAGAGCCGAACCAACCTTGACGTAATGTGAGACGTCAGCAATCGCTACATACAGGCGAAAGCCACCCGAAAAAAGCTTCCAGCCGCTGAGCTTTTCACAGTAGACCGCATCGTCGAAATCCCGCGCATCCTCACCGTCAATGGTAACGAATGGCAGATGTCGCAAGTCGACGCGCTTCTGCTTGTCCTTCTCCTCGACTTCCGGTTTGAGCTTGGCTGCTTCACGCTCAACCGCCTCAGGCCAGACGTGAGGAATATCGAAGCTGCGCAGCGCAACGTCGATCTCCATGCCGGGCGCCATGTAGTTGCCGATCACCTCAATGACATCGCCCTGAGGCTGAAAGCGCTGAGTTGGCCAGTGGGTAATTTTGATCTCGACGAACTGCCCCGGCTTGGCGTTCATTGAGCGACCCGGGGTTACCAGAACTTCCTGCTGGATTTTGGGGTTGTCGGCCATGACAAAGCCGATCCCACTTTCTTCCTGGAAGCGACCGACGATGGTCTCATGGGCGCGACTGATCACCTCGACGATGGCGCCCTCACGCCGTCCGCGACGATCAAGCCCGGCAACTCGGGCCAGCGCCCTGTCACCATCGAAAACCAGGCGCATCTGCGCCGGACTGAGGAACAGGTCGTCGCTGCGATCGTCGGGGATCAGGAAACCGAAACCATCTCGGTGACCACTGATCCGACCGCAGACCAGGTCCAGCTTGTCCACCGGGGCATAGGTGCCGCGCCGGGTGTAGATAAGCTGACCATCTCGCTCCATCGCGCGCAAGCGGCGGCGCAGAGCTTCGATGTCATCTTCGGATGACAATCCGAACTCTTCCAGCAACTGCTCGCGTGCCGCTGGCGAGCCGCGCTCGCTCAGGTGCTGGAGAATCAGTTCGCGACTGGGTATGGGGTTTTCGTACTTTTCCGCTTCACGTGCGGCCTCGGGGTCGAGGTG
>NZ_JAMOIC010000018.1 GCF_024448895.1 Stutzerimonas stutzeri | reverse complement strand
GAAAGCTGCCCGTCTTAACCGGCAGCAACCGGACAAGAGCTGCCTTTGCGTCACTCGATCGATCCGGATCCTCAGGATTGCAGCAGTTCGCGCATGGCTGAGAACACTTGCGCCATGGCGTCGGGGTTGCGCCCTGGACCGCCGGCGCAGTGGCCCCAGTCAGACTCCAGTACACGCAGCTCGGCGTTTGGCATTAACGAGGCTTCATGGCGAGCGTCCTCAACGGTGAAATACAGATCGCTGCTGCTGGGCATGATGATCGCTCGCGCCGCCAAGCCGGACAACGCCGCTTCCAGGCTGGCCACATTTAGCAGCTTTGCTGGGTCAGCTGATTGCCAGGTGTCCAGCACGCAGAGCAGGTCGTTGGCGTCCTGCTCCAGATGATCCTGTTCCCAGAAGTCGAGCAATGCCTCGACGCTGTCGAAGCCCAATTCCCTCCATTGTTCGGTGCGAAAGAATGCCTGTGAGTAAGCCCAGCCGGCGTACACACGACCGAACGCCCGCAAGCCGCGCTCGGGCGGAGTGCCATAGCGCCCGCCCTGCCAGCTCGCATCGGCCTGCAGGGCGGCTTTGACACCTTCCAGGAATACGCGATTGTGCGGCCAGCAGCGGGCCGTGCAGCAGAACGGCAGAATGCGTTCTACCCGATCGGGAAACAGCATCCCCCAGTACAAGGCCTGCATGCCGCCCATAGACCAGCCGGTAACCAGTCGCAACTGCCAATGCAAGCCGAACAGCTGATCGAGCAACATATGTTGCGCCCGTACGTTGTCCGCCAGGCTGATCCGGGGAAAGTCTGCACCGCCCTGCCCTGCAGCCGCCGCGCTAGGCGAACTGGACCAGCCGGCGCCAAATAGATTGGTCAGCACCACACAGTGCTCATCAGCCGCCAGCGGACTTTCTGCACCAAGCAGGGGCAGGCTGCCCCAATGCGTACCACCGTAGTAGCTCGGGATGAGCACGATGTTGTCTTTCAGGGCATTGGGTGACCCCACAACCTGATAGCAGAGACGCGCCTCACGCAGTATCTGCCCGCTGTCGAGTCGCAGGTCGCCCAGTTCGATGAATTGTTTTTTCTTCTCAACTTCAGTCACTTGCGATGCTCCCTTGCTGCAATTCTGTAGGCATCGACAGCCACCGCAGCGGCTTATCTATACACACTGGCATGTATATTGGATGAAGGATTCGTGCCACAGCGCATGACGCTGGCCCGAATTCAGCAAGGGATCTCCCACCATGACGACCTTTCCGCTTTCCCAGATCGACGAACTCAAACAGAGCCTGCAGGACAAGGGCGTGAAGTACGCCATGGCCAGCTATGTGGACCTGCACGGAGTCATCAAAGGCAAGTTCGTGCCGCTCGCCCATCTCGGGCAGATGCTGCGTGGATCAGAGCTGTATACCGGTGCCGCGCTGGACGGCGTGCCGCAGGACATCAGCGATAACGAAGTGGCTGCAATGCCGGATCCAGCCACCGCGACCCAGTGCAGCTGGAACCGCGACATCGCCTGGTTCGCGAGCGATCTCTACCTGGACGGCAAGCCGTTCGAGGCCTGCTCTCGCGGCATTCTCAAGCGCCAGACCGAAGCGGCCGCCGAACTGGGCTACAGCTTCAACCTCGGTATCGAAACTGAATTCTTCCTGTTCAAGGACACGCCGGATGGCGGCTTCGCCCCGATCTCGGAGCGCGACACGGCAGCCAAGCCCTGCTACGACCCCCGCGGGCTGATGGACAATCTGCCGATCATCGACGAGCTGGTCGATGCCATGAACGACATGAGTTGGGGCGTTTATTCCTTCGACCACGAAGACGCCAACGGCCAGTTCGAGACCGACTTCAAATACACCGACGCCCTCGGTATGGCCGACCGCTTCGTATTCTTCCGCATGATGGCCAACGAGATCGCCCGTAAACACGGCGCTTTTGCCACCTTCATGCCCAAGCCGTCTGCCAACCGCACAGGCAGCGGCGCGCACTACAACATGTCGCTGGCCGACATCGGTACCGGCAAGAACCTGTTCGAGGTCGACGGCGAGGACCCGCACGGCTGTGGCGTGACACCGCTGGCCTATCACTTCATCGCGGGCGTACTGAAGCACGCCAAAGCGATCTGCGCAGTCATTGCGCCGACGGTTAACAGCTACAAGCGATTGGTGCACAAGGGCGCGATGTCCGGCTCTACCTGGGCGCCGGTTTTTTGCTGCTACGGCAACAACAACCGCACCAACATGCTGCGCATCCCGTCCCAGGGCGCTCGCGTTGAATGTCGCGCGGCAGACATCGCCTGCAACCCTTACCTGGGCGCAGCGATGATTCTTGCCGCGGGGCTGGAAGGCGTGCGCGAGAAGCTCGACCCCGGCCAGCCGCACCGCGAAAACATGTACCACTACAGCGAACAGGAAGTGGCGCAGATGGGGATCGAGACCCTGCCACGCACGCTGAGCGAAGCCATAGACGCCTTCGAGGCGGACCCGCTGTCACGCCAGGTGTTCGGCGACGCCATGTACAAGGCCTTCGTCGACTACAAGCGTGATGAGTGGAATGCCTATCACACCCACGTTTCCGACTGGGAAATCCAGCGCTATCTGAAATTCTTTTGATCGATGAAAAGGAGATTCACCATGCAAACGAACACATTCAAGCGGGCGCTATGCGCTGGTGCGGTCATCTTTGCTGCCCTCTCCCCCTTCGCCGCACAGGCGGAGGAGAAAACGTCATTCGATATTGCCTGGACCATCTACGCCGGCTGGATGCCATGGAAGTACGCCGACGAGTCGGGAATCATGAAGAAATGGGCTGACAAGTACGGCATCGAGGTGAACATCACCCAGGTCAACGACTACGTCGAATCCATCAACCAGTACACCGCCGGCCAGTTCGACGGAGTGGTTGCCACCAGCATGGATGGACTGTCGATTCCGGCGGCAGGTGGAGTCGATACGACAGCGCTGATCGTCGGGGACTATTCAAACGGCAACGACGGCATGGTGATGAAGGACAGCAGTGACCTGAAGAGCCTTAAAGGTCAGCAGATCCATCTGGTCGAGCTTTCCGTTTCCCATTACCTGCTGGCCCAGGCGCTGGATAGCGTGGGCATGAGCGAGCGTGACGTACAGGTGGTGAACACCTCTGACGCCGACCTGGTCGCGGCCTTCAGTACGGACGACGTGCGCAACGTCGTGACCTGGAATCCGCTGCTGGACGAAGTGGCCGCCATGCCCGGCGCGCACGAGACGTTCGATTCCAGCCAGATCCCCGGCCACATCAAGGACCTGACCATCGTCAACAGCGAAACCCTCGCCGATAATCCTGACTTCGGCAAAGCCGTGGTCGGCGCCTGGTATGAAGTAATGGCGATTCTGCAAAGCGACACCGAAGAAGGCGCAAAGGCCCGTGCGTCACTGGGCGAAGCGTCGGGCACCGATCAGGCCGGTTACGAAAGCCAACTCAAGGGCATGAAGATGTTCTGGACGCCGGCCGACTCGCTGGCGTTCATCGAAAGTGACGAGGCGTATCAGGCCATGGATAGCGTTCGCCAGTTCTCATTCGATCACGGTCTGCTCGGTGACGGTGCGGACTCGGTAGACTTCATCGGCATCAGCATGCCGGGCGAAAAGTTGCTCGGCTCGGATGCCAACGTCAAACTGCGCTTTGATACCACTTACATGCAGATGGCGGCTGACGGAAAGCTCTGACCGACAATTGCTTCCGTCGGTACTCAAGGCGAAAACCACCAGATCGGGTTTCCACATGCGTGTGGGAACCCGATGTATTTCCTACCCCAATCGATCAAGCCCATGCGCCGTACCAAAGAAGACGCCGAGCAGACTCGCCTGAAGATCATCGCCGCTGCGCTGGAGCTGTTCAGCAAGAACGGCTATTCCAATACGACCTTGGCCATGATCGCAGACGAAGCGGGCTTCAGCCGGGGGCCGATCTACTGGCACTTCAAGAATAAGGATGAGTTGTATCAGGCAGTGCTCGGCTTCTCCCAGGAACCACTGGAGCGGTTGATCGAGCAGAGCCAGGCGATCTCGGATCAGCCGCTCGATGCGATCGAACATCTCATCAGCGAGTGGTTTCGCCTGCTGGTGGAAAACCGCTGGCATCGACAGTCGTTCGAGATTCTTCTGAACAAGACCGAGCTAACCGAGCAGATGGCCGACACGCTCAAACGCGAGCGCAAACTGACCCGTGAGATCGTACAGCTGCTAAAACAGCTCATCGCCGCCGCTTACCCGGATGCAGAATCGCCCGATGCCGGTCAGTCCCAAGCAGTCTTTCTCTACTCAAGCCTGATGGGCATCACCCATAGCTGGCTGTTCTCCCCCAAGCTGTTCAGCCTCAAGGCGCAACGCGAATTTTTTACTGCGCGTTTGCTTGCGAGCATCGCGCCGCTCAAGCAGGCGTGACGCGCTGAGCACCCAGCATTAAGCACCGTTCGACTTATTGCGAATCGATCCAAGGCGAACGGACCTTTGCAAGCAGGCCAGAGGCTTGATTGTCCGCGGGGCTAAGGCAGCGGCCAGGCCTGGGATTAATCCGCCGTTCATCATCTATCCATCGGACGATGTATAGCGACACATAACCGAGGCGGCTAGAAGACGGGTTCCTTCACTCAAGGGACTCTGAACATGCACACAACAAAAACGATGCTGGCCGCAGCCATATCGCTGCTCGTGGCTACACAAGCATTAGCCGCCAGCGAGTCGACGCAGGAACAGACTGGCTCAGATAACTATGCAGACGTCATGCAGTCTGGGAATGACAACCGCATCAGCCAGATTCAGGACGGCATTGGCAACGTCGTTTACACCACTCAGAGTTGGTTCGGAAATTCGGCTGAAAGTGACCAGACCGGCAACGGCAACATCTCGACCACCGAACAGAGCGGCGCTAGCGGTGAGGTCAGCATCAGCCAGGATGGTGATTTCAACCTCGCGACCGTCGGCCAATTCTCTCAGGAAGTGGGTAACTCCGCAGCGATCACCCAGGTCGGCGTTAGCAACCTTGCGTACATTGAGCAGCTGGACCCGGAGGGCGACGCGAGCAACGCTACGATCAGCCAGGACGGGGAGAACAACGTCACGGAGTTGTTTCAGGAAGGTAAGGGAAACCGCTACGAAGGCGTGCAGGTCGGAAACGGCAACATTGCCTATGTTGAGCAGACGGGTGGAGCGGTTGCAGACACCGAGCAAACCGGGACCAACAATACAATCACACTGAGCCAGGACGGCTTCCCCTACGGCGCCAAAGCTTCGATCAGCCAGAACGGCACGGGCAACGAGGCAACACTCGATCAGCTTTCAGGCGGTCGTTATGCCGCTGGCGAGGTTGATCTCGTGCAGATTGGCAATTACAACAGCATGGATGTAGTGGAAACAGGTGGATTTTCCACTTTCTCGTTCACCCAGGACGGAACGGGTAATGAGCTTACAGCCACGCAAGGCGGTCGCACCACGAGCGTCGAAGGCCGTTCGACCGGCGACTTCAACCGGGTGGACATCGAGCAGAGCTTCGATGGCAGCAGCTTAGTCATCGATCAGGACGGCACCTCCAACGAGATCGACGTGGTGCAATCGGGCTACTACCGCAGCGGCACTATCGAGCAGGTCGGCACCGAGAACTACGCCTCGCTGATTCAGACCGGAGGCCTCGACAGCGTGCCCCAATACGATGCGGTAATCAGGCAGGAGGGAACTGGCAACTCGGCATTCGTCACCCAGGGCCCATGATCTGCCGGCGATGACGAGCGCACCGCACTGCGCTGGCCGTTAGAGAAATCGCGTCCTGATGAGTCGCCCTCATCGGGACGCCAGCGCCGAGAGCACTACCTGCTCCAGATCGCCGAAGAAAAAGGGCTTCTGCAACGTTGGGACCTCTGCATAGCGCGGGTCCATTCCGGCTTTGCCGTAGCCGGTCGCGAAAATCAGTGGAATTCCGCGCTCGATCAGCCGATCGGCAATAGGGAAACTGCTCACCCCATCCAGATTGACGTCCAGCACCGCCAGGTCGTAGTGACCATGTTCGGCGGTCTGCATCGCATCATCGAAACGCTGCACGAGCTCAACGGAGCTGCAGCCGATATCCTGCAGCATGTCCTCAAGCAACATGCCCACCAATGCCTCGTCTTCGATGACCAGCACTTTTGCACATTCAATGGTCATTCAGCGGCACCTCTATATCGCACAACAATCCAGTCTTCAGGTACGCCAGACGCACGTCGGCGTTCAATTCGCCGGCCAAACCAAGTTCCAGCAAGCGCGAGCCGAAGCCCTTTCGTGTCGGCGGCTCGACTGGCGGGCCGCCGACCTCCTCCCAGTGGATCTGCAAGAGAGGCGTGTCTTCATCCTCTAATACCTGCCAGTGCAGCCTTATCTGACCGAGATGAGTCGACAGCGCGCCATATTTGGACGCATTGGTGCAGAGTTCGTGCAGTGCCATGGCCAATGCCAGGGCCTGCTTGGGACGCAGCCGTTGCGTCGGTCCCTGAATCGCGAAACGCTGCTGACCGCGAGCCTGGAACGGAGCCGCCACCTGATCGACCACTTCGTACAGGTCTGCCGCTTGCCAATTTTCACGCGACAGCACGTCGTGTGCCTTGGACAGGGCAATCAGCCGCCCTTCGAACCAGGGATAACTCTGGTTCTCCACGTCCCGACGAAAGCTATGCGCGGCAATGGATTGAACGGTCGCCAGGGTGTTCTTGACCCGATGGTTCAGCTCGTTGAGCAGCAGTTGGCGATGGTCCTCGGCAATCTTGCGCTCGGTTATATCCACCAGCATGTTGACGGCGCCTACTACGTCGCCATCGATGTTGCGCAACGGGGCCGGATACGCCAGAAAAGGCACACGGCTCCCATCCGGTCGTTCTGCCAGCGCCTCGGCACCCTGTATCGCACGGCCCTCGGCCAACGCAACCGCCATAGGGCACTCGGGATAGCTCATGGGCTTGCCGTCCGGCCAATACAGGCGCCAGGTCACGCACCAATCGTCAGCCCCTATGGTCGGCACCCTTCCCGCCAGGTCGACGCAAGCCGGGTTGAAATAGGTGATCTTGCCCGCCGCGTCGGCGGTGTACAC
Source organism: Stutzerimonas stutzeri (assembly GCF_024448895.1). Classification (GTDB taxonomy): domain Bacteria; phylum Pseudomonadota; class Gammaproteobacteria; order Pseudomonadales; family Pseudomonadaceae; genus Stutzerimonas; species Stutzerimonas stutzeri_Q. The sequence continues at coordinate 110,386 of NZ_JAMOIC010000018.1, read as the reverse complement.
AGCGGTAGGCAAAGCATCCAGCAGATCCCGAAGGCGTTGCTCGGCCTCACTGTTGGCGATCTCCAGGCGCTTGCGCTCGGTGATATCCCGCGTCACCGCCAGTTGCACAAAGCCGCCGTGATCTTCGCCATCGGCAGGGAGGGTCATGGGCACCGCGTGGGTTTCCATATGCCGCCTGTTGCCCGTGAGGCTGATGATGTCGAACTCCCAGCTAAGCTTTTCCCCGGCGCAGACTCGCTGGTGCTGTTCGCGCCAGTGCGCCTGATGCTCAGGGGCGATCAACGCGAAGACTTCCTGACCTTCGACGTCTTCGGAACTGCTGGCTTCCAGCATCCTCAGGCCTGCTGGATTCATCTGCACCAACATGCCGTTTCGATCGACGACCTTCACACATTCGGGTGTGTTCTCGACGATCGCGCTCAGCCATTCGACGTTACGGCGCCGGTCCGCGCTCGCTTCGCGCGTTGGCGTATGGGCCTGAAAACAGATGACCGCTCCTGTTATCTGCCCGGCCTCATTGCGCAACGCTTCGATATTCGCCAGCACCGAAACTGAAGTGTCATCAGGGCATAGGATGGCTAGCGGCACATCCACCCCGCTCCGTCCGGTACGAAGCGTATGGGCCAGCGGCGTGTCAGTCAGAGGCTGCAACTGACCGTCATCGGAGAGGATTCGCAAACGCCCGGCTTCCGCCAGACCACCGCCACAAAGTCGATCGGCCAGGTCGTTGTATCGCAGTACCGCACCGTCTGCATCGAGCGTGCAGACAGCCATCGGCAGTACGTTGATCAGCGCCTCGTCAAAAGGCACCGGTTGTTCGATGCACTCGGTTGTGGAGTGCTCGACGCGGGGATCTGCATTAAGCATCTGTACCTATTCCGGCGAATCGATCAGTCAGCCCTGCCGACTCTCTTCGCTTCTTCAACCCTGTAACGACCAGCAGCGAAAGCTTGAGACACGGCAGTTTTGCACGGCGATCTAACTGTGTATTTCTGCAGAGCAGCTATGCAGCAACCCGCATTGATGTTGGCAATTTTGCACTCTAGGATCAGGACAACATGATCCGTCTGATCCAATAACAACTAACGCTAGGACCCGCCATGACCCAGTCAAGTGCCATCCCAACTGTCAAACTCCTGATCGGCGGTGAGCTGGTCGAGTCGTCTACCACCGAGTGGCGCGACATTGTGAACCCGGCCACGCAAGAGGTTCTGGCACGCGTTCCCTTCGCAACCGAAGCGGAAATGAACGCTGCGGTAGCCAGCGCCAAGGAAGCCTTCAAGACCTGGCGCAAGACCCCCATCGGCGCGCGCTCGCGGATCTTTCTGAAGTACCAGCAACTGATTCGCGAAAATATGAAGGAGCTGGCGGCGATCCTTACTGCCGAGCAGGGCAAGACCCTGCCGGACGCCGAGGGGGATGTGTTCCGCGGCCTGGAAGTGGTCGAGCACGCTGCCGGCATCGGCAATCTGCAGCTGGGCGAACTGGCCAACAATGTTGCAACGGGCGTGGACACCTACACCTTGCTGCAGCCACTGGGCGTCTGTGCTGGTATTACCCCGTTCAACTTCCCGGCAATGATCCCGCTGTGGATGTTCCCGATGGCCATCGCCACCGGCAATACCTTCGTCCTCAAGCCCTCCGAGCAGGACCCGATGGTAACCATGCGCCTGGCGGAGCTGGCCATGGAAGCCGGTGTTCCACCAGGCGTGCTCAACGTCATTCATGGCGGCGCCGATGCGGTGAACCTGATCTGCGACCACCCGGACATCAAGGCTGTCTCCTTCGTCGGCTCGACCAAGGTCGGTACGCACGTTTACAACCGCGCCAGCCAGGGCGGCAAGCGTGTGCAATGCATGATGGGTGCGAAGAACCACGGCATCATCCTGGCCGATGCACACAAAGAACAAACCCTCAACAACCTGACCGGCGCTGCATTTGGCGCGGCCGGTCAGCGCTGCATGGCGCTGTCGGTGCTGATCCTCGTGGGCGAAGCAAACAACTGGCTGCCGGATCTGATCGCCAAAGCCAAGACACTGAAAGTCAACGCCGGCGCCGAAAACGGCACCGATGTCGGCCCGGTGGTGTCCTGCGCGGCGCTGGATCGCATCAGCTCGCTCATCGAGCGCGGCGTGTCGGAAGGCGCGGAATTGGTGCTGGACGGTCGCAACCCACAGGTCGCGGGATACGACAGCGGCAACTTCGTAGGCCCAACCATCTTCTCCGGCGTGAAGCCCGAAATGAGCATCTACCGCGAGGAGATCTTCGGGCCGGTGCTTTGCGTGATGCAGGTCGATACCTTGGACGAGGCCATCGAGCTGATCAACGCCAACCCCAACGGCAACGGCACCGCCCTCTTCACCCGCTCCGGCGCCGCGGCGCGGCATTTCCAGGAGGAAATCGACGTCGGCCAGGTAGGCATCAACGTGCCGATTCCGGTGCCCGTACCGATGTTCTCCTTCACCGGGTCCCGCGCCTCCAAGCTTGGCGACCTCGGCCCGTACGGCAAGCAGGTGGTGCAGTTCTACACTCAGACCAAGACCATCACTCAGCGCTGGTTCGACGAGAATGAAGTCGGCGGGCCGGTGAATACCACCATCAACCTCAAGTAAACGGATCGGCGCCAACCACTGGGTGGCGCCGCTTCAGCCGTCAATCAAGAACAAGAAGGAAACGGCCATGCATATCGGTTTTCTAGGGCTCGGCAACATGGGCGGGCCTATGGCGCGCAACCTGCTCAAGGCCGGCCATCAGGTCACGGTCTTCGATCTCTCCGCTGAGGCGGTTTCTGGCCTTGTCGAAGCCGGCGCGAAAGAAGCGACGTCACCTGCAGCGGTTGCGCGAGCAGGCGTCGACGCCATCATCACCATGCTGCCCGCCGCTGCGCACGTAAAGCAGGTCTACCTCGGCGAAGACGGATTACTGGCACAGGTTCCGGCCGGGGTGCTGCTGATCGACTCCTCCACCATCGATCCAATGTCGGCACGTGAAGTGGCTGCTGCGGCTGCGAAGAATGGCAATCCGATGCTCGACGCGCCGGTGTCCGGCGGTACCGTCGGCGCGGCCGCTGGCACGCTGACCTTCATGGTCGGCGGCAGCGAGGCGGACTTCCAGAAGGCCCAGCCGATCCTCGCGACGATGGGCAAGAACATCGTTCACTGCGGCGACACCGGCAATGGTCAGGTCGCCAAGGTCGCCAACAACATGCTGCTGGGCATCTCGATGATTGGCGTGGCTGAAGCCATGTCCCTCGGCGTTGCGCTGGGGATGGACGCCAAGGTCCTCGCAGGCATCATCAATTCCTCCAGTGGCCGCTGCTGGGCATCGGAGATCAACAACCCCTTCCCTGGCGTGCTGGAAAACGGCCCGGCCTCGCGCGGGTACACCGGCGGTTTCGGCACCGACCTCATGCTAAAGGACCTCGGACTGGCCAGCGAAGCGGCCAAACAAGTGCACCAGCCGGTTATCCTCGGCGGTCTCGCGCAGCAGCTGTACCAGGCCTTCAGCGTGCAGGGCCATGGTGCACTGGACTTCTCCGCGATCATCAAACTCTACCGCCAAGAGGATTAAACATGACCCAGGCAGAAGCGCCGGTACTGATCGAGGTTCGCAATCGCGTCGGCTATCTCACCCTCAACCGACCCGCCGGGCTGAATGCCGTCACCCTCGAGATGGTGCGGATGCTCCACCGGCAATTGCAGGAGTGGGCCGATGAACAAGAGGTAGTTGCCGTGGTGCTCCGTGGCGCTGGCGAGAAAGCCTTTTGCGCCGGCGGCGACATCCGCTCGTTGTACGACAGCTATCAGAACGGCGACAGCCTGCACTGCGAGTTCTTCGAGGAAGAATACGCACTGGATCAGTACATCCATGCGTACAGCAAACCGCTGATGGCGTTGATGAACGGCTTCGTACTCGGTGGCGGCATGGGCCTGGTTCAGGGCGCCTCGCTGCGAGTGATTTCCGACCGAACGCGGATGGGCATGCCGGAAGTCGGTATTGGCTATTTCCCAGATGTCGGCGGCAGCTACTTCCTGTCTCGCCTGCCGAATAACCTTGGCATCTACATGGGCCTGACCGGCAACCATGTGGGGTCGGCTGATGCGTTGTATGCAGGCCTTGCCGACTGCTGCGTCCCCTACGAACGCTTCGCCGAGCTGGAACAGCAACTGGATAAGCAGGACTGGAAAGCACCTGCCGAGGGCACGTTGACCGCGCTGCTCAAGGACATGGGTAGCACTGAATTGCCGGACGCCCCCTTCAAGATGCTTGCGCCCGCCATCGAACAGCATTTCGCCCACGACACCGTCATCGCCATCCGCCAATCGCTCGCTGGGGAAAACCGTCCGGAATACCGCGACTGGGCGGCAGAAACGCTCAAGGTCATCGACAGCCGCTCGCCGCTGTCAGTCAGCGTCACGCTGGAAATGCTCCGCCGGGGCCGAACGCTGTCACTGGCCGAGTGCTTTGCCATGGAGCTGCATCTGGACCGTCAGTGGTTCGACGGCGGCGACATCATCGAAGGCGTTCGCGCGCTGATCGTCGACAAGGACAAGAATCCACGCTGGAACCCGCCTACGCTCGATGAAGTGACGTCCGAGCGCGTGGCGGCCTTCTTCGCCGGCGTCTGAGGAGCTGCACATGCAAGACATCGAACTGACCGAAGAACAGCGGATGATCCGCGACATGGCGCGTGACTTCGCCCGCGCCGAAATCGCCCCCAAGGCCCAAGCCTGGGAAAAAGCCGGCTGGATTGGCGACGACACCGTGACTCAACTGGGCGACCTCGGCCTGCTGGGCATGATCGTCCCCGAGCAATGGGGCGGCACCTACATTGATTACGTCGCCTATGCCCTGGCGGTCGAGGAAATCTCGGCCGGTGACGGCGCGATTGGCGCGCTGATGAGCATTCACAGCTCGGTCGGGTGCGGCCCCATTCTCAAATACGGCACGCCCGAGCAGCAGGATGAATGGCTGCCGGATCTGGCAGCCGGTCGTGCCATCGGCTGCTTCGCCCTGACCGAGCCCCAGGCCGGCTCCGAAGCACACAACCTGCGCACCCGCGCCGTGCTGCAAAACGGCGAGTGGGTGATCAACGGCGCCAAGCAGTTCGTCAGCAACGGCAAGCGCGCCAAGATCGCCATCGTCTTCGCCGTCACCGATCCGGACCTGGGCAAGAAAGGCCTGTCCGCGTTTCTGGTGCCCACCGATAACCCCGGTTTCGTCGTCGATCGCATGGAAAGCAAGATGGGCATCCGCGCCTCGGATACCTGCGGCGTGACCCTTCGCGACTGCCGCATCCCCGAAGCCGATTTGCTCGGCCCGCGTGGCAAAGGCCTGGCGATTGCCCTATCGAACCTCGAAGGCGGTCGCATCGGCATCGGCGCCCAAGCGCTGGGTATCGCGCGTGCAGCATTCGAAGCGGCGCTGGGGTATGCCCGCGAACGCATCCAGTTCGACAAGCCGATCATCGAGCACCAGAGCGTGGCGAACATGCTAGCCGACATGCACACCCGGCTCAACGCCGCGCGGCTGTTGATCCTGCATGCCGCCCGCCTGCGCAGCGCCAACCTGCCGTGCCTGTCCGAGGCGTCCCAAGCCAAGCTGTTCGCCTCCGAGGTCGCCGAATACGTGTGCTCCAAGGCCATGCAGATCCACGGTGGCTATGGATATCTGGAGGATTACCCGGTCGAGCGCTACTACCGCGATGCGCGGATTACGCAAATTTATGAAGGTTCTAGCGAAATCCAGCGTCTGCTGATCGCGAGGGAGTTGAATAACTACGGGTTGTGATCGATCTCAGGGGCGGTGAACCACACCTGGGTTTTGCTAATGATCAGCAGAAATCGTCCGGTACGGGATTGCCGGTCGGACTAGGCGCAACCTGCTTTTGAGGAGCCAGCTTGCTGGCGATCAAGGCTTGGCACCAGACGGTGAAGAAGAAACACCTCGAAGCAGTAATCCGAGCGAGATAGCGGCAAGCGCGCCCGCCATCCAGACAACAATAAGAAGGATACGACGATGCTCAAAGGTACGATGCAGCAGACCCCGCTGATGATCAGCGGCATCCTGACCCACGCCGCCTTGGCCCATGGCGATCAGGAAATCGTGTCGCGGCTGGTGGACGAACCCCAATGGCGTTACGACTACGCCGGCCTCGCGAGGCGCGCCGGTCAGGCCGCTGCCATGCTGCGCAGCCTCGGCGTGCAGCCGGGCGATCTGGTGTCATCCATGGCCTGGAACACCCATCGACACTTCGAGCTGTTCTTCGCCGTACCTGGCATAGGTGCCGTGTTGCATACCGCCAATCCACGGCTGTCCGACGAGCAGATCATCTACACCTTGAACCACGCCGGGAGCGGCGTGCTGCTGTTCGATCGCAGCTTTCTCGCGGTGGTCGAGCGCGTACGACCACGGCTGGAACACATCCACACCTTCATCATGCTCTCTGATGAGCAACGCACGGACCCAGGCGAAGTGGGTGCGCTCAGTTATGAAGCCTTGATCGCCAAGCAGGCACCCGTCACCGAGTGGCCGCAGTTCGATGAGAACGCAGGCGCCATGCTCTGCTACACCTCCGGCACTACCGGCAACCCGAAGGGCGTCGTCTACAGTCATCGTTCGGTCGTGCTGCACGCCATGGCTGCCGGGCTTACGGGTGCCTTCGGCTTCTCGGCGTTCGACTGCATCATGCCGTGCTCGTCGCTGTACCACGCCACCGCCTGGGGCGTCCCGTTTACCGCCGCCATCACCGGCTGCAAGTTCGTGCTGCCGTGCGACAAGATGGATGGCGCCTCGCTGCAGGAGTTGATCCAGGCAGAAGGCGTGACCTTCTCCGGCGGTGTGCCGACGATCTGGACCATGTACCTCAATTATCTTGAGCGCACCGGCGAAAGCACGGGCCATCTCAAGTGCCTGGTGATCGCGGGCTCGGCCGTGCCAAGGGCAATGGCCGAGAAGTTCGAGACCCGTTACGGCGTGAGCGTCCGACAGCTCTGGGGCATGACCGAAACCAGCCCGCTGGGCGTAGTCGCCACCCCGACGCCCAAGCTCACCGCCCTCGGCGAGGCTGCAACCAACGAGGCGATCTGGACGCGTCAGGGCCGCTTGCAATTCGGTATCGAGCTGAAAATCGTCGATGAAACGGGCAACGCATTGCCCCATGACGGCGTCAGTTCGGGCGCGCTGCTGGTTCGTGGGCCCTGGACCGTCGAGCGTTATTTCCGCAGCGAAACCAGCGCGTTGGACGACGACGGTTGGTTCGACACCGGGGACATCGCCACCCTCGACCCCAACGGCTACATGCGCATCACCGACCGCAGCAAGGACGTGATCAAGTCCGGCGGAGAGTGGATCAGCTCCATCGACATCGAGAACATCGCCGTAGCCTGCCCAGGTGTGCGCATCGCCGCGGTGGTCGGCGTGACCCACGAGAAATGGGAAGAGCGGCCCATCCTTATCATCGAACCGCACGACGATGCAGAGACGAGCGCCGAAGCGGTCCTCGCCTACCTCGAGCCCCAGATCGTCAAATGGTGGATGCCCGATGCGGTGATTTTCGATTCCGTTCCGCTTACCGCCACCGGCAAGATCGACAAGAAAAACCTGCGTGATCGCTACCGCAGTTATCTCATCGACACGCCAACTGACGAAGCATGCGCCGCGAATGGGACGTCAGTAAGTCGGGCCTGATGGGTATCGCTCCGCACAACGCGATCCTACGAACATCTGCCCCGTAGGATGGGTTGAGCCTGCGATACCCATCGAACCAACAATCCACCCGCCCGCAATCATGCTCCGCAAGCGACACCAGCCCAAAAACCTTAAGGCTTGATGGGTATCGCTCCGCTCAACGCCATCCTACGAACATCTGCCCCGTAGGATGGGTTGAGCCTGCGAAACCCATCGAACCAACATTCCGCCCGCCCGCAATCATGATTCGCAAGCGACACCAGCCACAAACCGTAGGGCTTGATGGGTATCGCTACGCTTAACGCCATCCTACGAACATCTGCCCCGCAGGATGGGTTGAGCCTGCGATACCCATCGAACCAACACTCCACCCGCCCGCATTCATGCTCCGCAAGCGACACCAGCCACAAACCCTAGGGCTTGATGGGTATCGCTGCGCTCAATGCCATCCTACGACGCCTGCCCCGTAGGGTGGGTTGAGCCTGCGATACCCATCGAACAACACTTCGTACGCCCGTAATCATGATTCGCAAGCGACATCAGCCCAAAAACCTAGCGGGGGCTGAGCCTGCGATACCCATTACCGGTACATCACCAGGAGCACCCCATGCCGTTCGATGAAGCTCAACACCGCCAAGGTCCTCTACTCGGCCTGCGCGTGCTGGAATTCGCCAGCATCGGCCCCGGCCCGCACTGCGCGATGCTGCTGGCCGACCTCGGCGCCGAGGTGATTCGCATCGATCGTGAGGGCGGTAATGGTTGGCCCAATCCAGTTGTTGACCGCGGCCGTAAACGGTTAACGCTGGATATCCGCACTGACTCGGGACGTGAACGCTGCCTGTCGCTCGCCGACAAGGCGGATGTGCTGATTGAAGGCTTTCGCCCCGGCGTGATGGAACGTCTTGGGCTCGGGCCGGAGCAGGTGCATGCACGCAATACTCGGCTGGTCTACGGTCGCATGACGGGCTGGGGCCAGACTGGGCCATTGGCCAAAAGCGCCGGGCACGACATCAACTATCTGGCGATCACCGGCGCGCTGGCTGCCATCGGCGGTCGCGAAGGGCCGTCGATACCTCCACTCAATCTTGTCGGCGATTTTGGTGGCGGGTCGTTGTACCTCGCATTTGGCATCATGGCTGCGCTCTGGGAGCGGGAAAGATCCGGCCAAGGCCAGGTGGTCGATGCGGCCATTGTCGACGGGGTGTCTTCGATGATGAGCTTTTTCGCCGGGCTACTGCCCAGCGGCGCCATATCCCTCGAGCGCGACCGCAACCTACTTTCCGGCGCCGCGCCCCATTACCGCTGCTACACCTGCGCAGACGGCCGCGACCTTGCCATCGGCCCGCTGGAGCCGCAGTTTTTCTACGAGCTGATGCAACGAATCGATGCGCCCGAGTCATTACGCGATGGCTGCACCGACCCTGCGCAATGGCGGGAACAAAGCGAACAGCTCGCCGCGCTGTTCGCCAGTCGAACCCAAGCCCAATGGTGCGCCCTGCTCGAAAGCACTGACGCCTGCTTCGCGCCGGTACTCACGCTGGAGGAAGCCGCACAGCATCCGCATATGCGGGAACGTGGCGTTTACCGCGACATCGACGGCGCCCTGCACGCCGCACCCGCTCCACGCTTTTCGCGGACGCCGGGGTCGATAAGAGATTCCGAAGATGCAAGTGGTTGGGATTGATAAGGTGTGGGATGAGGGATCCGTACAGCATAAGAAGCGACCGGGCGGTTCGGCAGAGCGATTTCCATCCAACTGCCCTGGAAACGCTTTTCAACGATCATCCTTGTGAAACAGGCCCGCTATCTCTTGCCCGGCATAGGGTTCAATGCGCGACGCTTAACACCCACCAGACAATCAAGGATCGATCATGTCTGTCATCGCCAAGCATCCTACGTACCTGCTCGCTGCCTTTCTCACGGCCCTATTTGTAACCCCAACGGTTTTAGCTGAAGCCTGTACAGGTGCACCGTGCCTGCTGAAGGCGCGAGACCTTGGTGAAGGTCTTATCTCAACCGCTTTCGTTACTGTCGGGCTACCGTTGATGAGCAGTCACCAGACCACTGAATCTTCCAGCAGTGGTTGGAGTGGATACGCGGCGGCCGTGGCCGACGATGCCGCTGTGGTTGTAGCTAGCCAGGGGGAAATCAAAGGCCCCTATTTCGAATCGGCAAGGCTTCGGTTCAAGGAGCAAGAGAATCCTGCATCGCACCTAGGTGATGTGGAGTTCGCCGCGATGCTTCTAGCGGCCAGTCCCGTGAGTGTCATCAAACGATGAGCATCGATTGGCACAGCGATTCCGTTGGGTGTATGGCGCGTCATCCATCAACCAAGCGACGATGCGGTTCAACGGTGGATCGGTGAAGCATGATCCACCCTACGTCCGCTTGCCCTCCGGGGTGATATCAAACTATGGACTCGCCTGACTCTCCGACACCGTAGGGTGGATGGCGCTTTATCCATCCACCAAAACGACAATGCGGTTCAACGGCGGATCGGTGAAGCGTGATCCACCCTACGTCCTGCATCCCGCCCCGCCCCACCCCACGATTTTCGCGGACGCCGGGGTCGATAAGAGATTCCGTCGAGGCGGCAGAAGGCTGGGACTGATCACTCCCTCCGCCTGACCACCGCCACCGCCACCGTTCGTAGGAGCGAGCTTGCTCGCGATCAGAAAGCTGGAGCCAACCCCGGTGGGCGAATAAATTCGCCCCTACAGATAAGCGGTGCTTCGATTCAGGTGCGGATGCACGTTTTGACGGGTATGCGACGGGCAAACAAGCAGGGCTACGGTCAGTTCCGGACGCGGCTTTGGTAGGGGCGGATTTATTCGCCCGGCGATCTGGGTGAAACCGTCACGCCGGGATTGGCTAACTCGCAGGTTTAGCTCCGAAAGACTGGAGCTCAAACACCTCTGATCCGCCGCTGAGCCATATCTTGGCAAAACGCCTGACGCTCACTCGCCCAGGTTTCGTGCAATCACCAACCGCTGAATGTCGCTGGTGCCCTCGTAGATCTGGCACACCCGCACGTCGCGGTAAATGCGTTCCACTGGGAAATCCTTAAGGTAGCCGTAGCCGCCGAGGGTCTGGATCGCGGCTGAACACACTTTTTCGGCCATTTCCGAAGCGAACAGCTTGGCCATGGACGCTTCCACCAGCGCCGGCTGGCCGGCTTCGCGCAATGCGGCGGCGTGAAGGACCATCTGACGGGCAACGGCGATCTGAGTCGCCATATCGGCTAACCGAAACGCAACCGCCTGATGCTCGCTGATCGCCTTGCCAAACGCCTCACGCTCACGGGCATAGTCGCGAGCTGCTTCGAATGCCGCACGGGCCATGCCGACCGCTTGGGCGGCGATGCCGATGCGCCCGCCTTCAAGGTTTGCCAGGGCGATGCGGTAGCCTTCTCCCTCATCCCCCAACCGCTGGGATTCATGTACGCGCATGTCTTCGAATGCCAGCTGGCAGGTATCCGAGGCGTTCTGTCCGAGCTTGTCCTCGACACGCACGACCTGGTAGCCGGGCGTGTCGGTCGGGACAATGAATGCACTGATGCCGCGCTTGCCAGCCTCGGGATCGGTCACGGCGAACACGATCACCGTGCCGGCGTGCTGCCCCGAGGTGATGAACTGCTTGGCGCCGTTGAGCACGTAACCGTCACCATCACGCCGAGCACGCGTGCGCAAGCTGCTGGCGTCGGAACCCGCATGGGGTTCGGTGAGCGCGAAGGCGCCGATCTGCGCGCCGCTGGCCAATGGCGCCAGGTAGCGCTGCTTCTGCTCCTCGGTGCCAAATCGCAGGATCGGCACGCAACCCACCGAGTTGTGCACGCTCATGATGGTCGAACAGGCACCATCGCCGGCTGCGATTTCCTCCAGCGCGAGTGCATAAGCGATATAGCCAGTCTCGCTGCCACCCCATTGTTCAGGGCAGAGCATGCCGAAAAACCCGAGCTCGGCCATTTCGCGGATCACCTCGGCCGGATAACGGTGTTCGCGGTCCCACTCGGCGGCGAAGGGTTTCAGCCGCTCCTGGGCGAACTGCCGGGCCATGTCACGAATACTGGTTTGATCGTCGTTGAGCAGCATGGCAAATCCTCAGTCCAGCAGTTCGACGGCCATGGCAGTCGCTTCGCCACCACCGATGCAGATGGCCGCAATGCCCTTGCGCAGGCCACGGTCACGCAGCGCGGCGATCAGGGTCACTAGAATCCGCGCACCAGAGGCTCCAATCGGATGCCCCAGCGCACAGGCGCCGCCGTTGACGTTGACCTTGGCGTGATCCAGCCCCAGCTCACGCATGGTGACCATGCTAACCACGGCAAAGGCCTCGTTGATTTCGAACAGATCCACTTCGTCGAGGCTCCAGCCGGTGCGCTCAAGCAACTTGTGGATGGCGCCGATGGGCGCAGTCGGGAACAGATTCGGGGCATCGGCAAACACGGCGTGCCCATGAATCACGGCCTGCGGTTTGAGGCCATGCTGGTCCGCGTATGAGCTGCGCGTCAGCACCAGTGCCGCTGCACCATCGGAGATCGAGCTGGAGTTGGCTGCGGTGACGGTGCCGCCCTCTCGGAACGCCGGCTTGAGGGAAGGAATCTTCTCCGGCATCGCCTTGGGCGGCTGCTCGTCGTCGCGGATAGTGGGCTGCTCGCGTCCCTGCGTGACGTCGAGCGGCACGATTTCAGTGGCAAACCTGCCGCTGGTGATTGCATCGCGGGCACGCTGTAGTGAAGTCAGCGCGTAGGCGTCCTGCTCTTCGCGGCTGAAGCCGTGATTTTGCGCGCAGTCTTCGGCGAAGGTGCCCATCAGTCGACCCTTGTCGTAGGCGTCTTCAAGACCGTCGAGGAACATGTGGTCAAGCACCTTCCCGTGGCCCATGCGATAGCCACTGCGCGCCTTTTCCAGCAGATAGGGGGCGTTGGACATGCTCTCCATGCCGCCCGCGACGATCACGTCGACGCTTCCCGCACGCAATGCGTCATGCGCGAGGATGGCCGCCTGCATTCCGGAGCCGCACATCTTGTTCAGCGTGGTCGAGGCCGTCGCCTTGCCCAGACCGGCGCCAAGCGCGGCCTGACGCGCTGGCGCCTGACCGAGGCCCGCCGGCAGCACGCAGCCCATCAGCACCTCTTGTACCTGTTCAGCTGCGACGCCACTGCGCTCGACCGCCGCGCGAATTGCGGCCGCGCCAAGCTCCGGCGCGCTGACGGATTTCAGATCTCCCTGAAAGCCGCCCATGGGTGTACGGGCGCTGCCCAGAATTACGATTGGATCGGTGTTCATCACTGTCTCCGAATTATTTCGCGGCCATACGCAGCGCGCCGTCGAGGCGGATCACTTCGCCGTTGAGCATGTCGTTTTCGATGATGTGGCGCACCAGCGCCGCGTATTCATTCGCTCGGCCAAGCCGCGGCGGGAACGGAACACCGGCAGCCAGTGAGTCACGAACCTCCTGCGGCATGCCGGCCATCATCGGCGTCTCGAACACGCCGGGCGCGATGGTCATTACGCGGATCCCGTGGCGCGCCAGTTCGCGGGCCGCGGGTAGCGTCATGGCGACAACGCCGCCCTTGGATGCAGCATAGGCGGCCTGGCCGATCTGGCCGTCATAAGCGGCGATGGACGCCGTGTTGATGATCACGCCGCGATTGCCCCGTGCATCCGGCTCGCCCCGGGCGATGGCTTCAGCGGCCAGACGCAGCATGTTGAAGCTGCCGATCAGGTTAAGGCCGATCACCTTGCTGAAACTCTCCAGCCCATGCGGCCCCTGACGCCCGAGGATTTTCTCGCCGCTGGCGACTCCGGCGCAGTTGACCAGCCCATGCAGGCCGCCAAAACATTCGACCGCTGCTTTCACAGCCGCTTGCGCAGCGGCCTCGTCACAGACATTGGTGACTACCGCGTGAGCGTCGACGCCGAGCGCCTCGCTGCGCTCGTTGAGCAGCTCGGCGTTGATATCGGCCAGGACCACTTTCGCACCGGCCGCGACCAGCTCTTCGGCAGCCGCAGCGCCCAGCCCGGAGGCGCCGCCTGTTATCAGGAAAACCTTGTCTTGAATGTTCACTGCACGACCTCGAGAAAATGATAGGTATCGCGGCAGATCACCTGCCGGATCCCGCTGGATTCATCTTCTTCAGACCGATGGGTACGGACAATGGTCGTTGCGGGCAATCGCGGTGACCGGTTTGGCCAAGGCAGCTGGAACGGGTTGCACGCTGTGGGCCGTGTGGGTCCATGATTGACTTTGTAGGAGCCAGCTTGCTGGCGATCCGTGCTTCACCGCCCCGCGTGAACTGAGAGCTCACGCCTGATCGCGAGCGAGCTCGCTCCTACGATAAAGCGCGACGGCGAGCGGCTGACGTCTGCACTCGTCCTGCCAGTCCTGTAGGAGCCAGCTTGCTGGCGATCCGCGCTTCAACACCCCGCGTGAATTGAGTTAACGCATGATCGCGAGCGAGCTCTCTCCTACGAAAAGCGCGACGGCGAGCAGCTGACGTCTGTATTCGCCCTGCCAGTCCTGTAGGAGCCAGCTTGCTGGCGATCCGCGCTTCACCGCCCTGCGTGAACTGAGCCAACCCCTGATCGCGAGTGAGCTCGCTCCTACGAAAAGCGCAACGGCGAGCGGCTGACGCCTGTACTCGTCCTGCCAGCTCTGTAGGAGCCCGGCTTGCTGGCGATCCGCGATCCGCGCTTCACCGCCCCGCCTGAATTGAGCTAACCCCTGATCGCGAGCGAGCTCGCGCCTACGAAAAGCGCGACGGCGAGCGGCTGACGTCTGTACTCGTCCTGCCAGTTCTGTAGGAGCCAGCTTGCTGGCGATCCGTGCTTCACCATCCCGTGTGAATTGAGTTAACGCATGATCGCGAGCGAGCTCGCTCTTACGAAAAGCGCGACGGCGAGCGGCTGACGCCTGTACTCGCCCTGCCAATCCTGTAGGAGCCAGCTTGCTGGCGATCCAAGGCCCAACCACTAGACCGAATCACCTGCAAAAGACTAGGTCCCGCCAGCACCTACAAACGGGCTATGGTCCTTCATCGCCACGCAAGATCAGGCTGCGGTACTGCCCCGGGTTGGTCCCGGACCATTTGCGAAATGCCTTGTAGAAGGAGCTGACGTCGGCGAAACCCAAGTGCTCGGCGATGTCGGCGTAGGTGATCGAGGCGTCCGCCAGCCATAGGGTCGCCATCTCCTGTCGCACTTGGTCCTTGATGGCCTGATACGTCTGTCCGGCTTCGGCCAACCGACGGCGCAAGGTCGAGGGCGATACGCACAGGGTCTGCGCGAGTCCTTCGCTGGTTGGCCAGTGCTCGGCTGGCAACTCGCGCAACTGCGCCTTGATGCGGCTGGCGAGGCTCGTTGTGTCGCGGTATCGCACCAGAATGTTGGCCGGTGCCTGAGCCAGGAAGCTGTGCAGTTCCTGCTCGTTGCGCCGCACCGGCAGGTCGAGCACTTCGGCAGCGAAGATGATGCGCGTGGTAGGTCGAGAAAAGCGCAGGTTGCGCGAGAACATCACTCGATAGTCGTCGGTGTAGGCCGGCTCATCACAGCGCAGCTCCACCGCCAGCAGCGGGATACGGCGACCCACCAGCCAGCAGGCCATGCCGTGCAACAGCATCCAGAAGGTGAAATAGCTGAAGGCGCGCAGCGGAGACGCGCCGGCCGCCTCATGCAGCGCCACCTCCGCCAGGCTCTCGCTGCGATGGAGCTGGCCGCGAAAACCTTCGAAGGTGAGGCCAAAGAAATCCAGCGCCACGCGTAGCGCACTGTCGAGGTTTGGCTGGGCCATGGCCGCGCGGCAGACGAACGCGAAGCTGCCGGTACGCATCCGTCGCGCATCCATCCCGAAGAACTCGTCATCGAAATGCCGGGCCAGGCGCCGCCAGAATTTGCTGTATGTCACCACATCGATTCTCGCATCGGGATCAGCCAGATCGATCGGAGCCAGCCCAAGCTGACGCAGCAACAGCTCAGCCGGCAGTGAGGGCGAGGTAAATGCGCGCAGCGCCTCTTCTACCAGACGTACGGAAATGGTGCCCTTGTCGTCGCGGCTCATGCGCGCCCCATCATCACATCGTGGCTGTTGGCGGCGACATCGCGCAGGAAGTCCCAGCACACGCGCATCCGCGCCAGGTCCTTGTTTTCGATCGGCATCAACATCCAGAAGGTTCGAGTGAATTCGATTTCCTCGACCAGCACCTCCTTGAGCAATGGCTCCCGGCTTGCCGAGAACGCTGGAAGGATCGCCAGCCCGGCGCCCGCTGCAACCGCTTCCTGCTGGGCAAGGATGCTGGTGCTGCGCAGCGAGTGCTGACGCGGGCGGACGATCTCGTCGAGGTAGAACAGCTCTTTGCTGTAGAGCAGGTCCTCGATGTAGCTCACGAACACGTGTCCACTCAGGTCTTCGCGGCTACGGATCGGCGGATGCGCGGCGAGATAGGCTTCCGAGGCATAGAGACGCAATACGTAGTCAGTAAGTTTGGTGATCACATAAGGGCCGCGCTCCGGCCGCTCCAGAGTGATGACGATATCCGCCTCGTGCCGCGCCAGGCGCACCGAGCGCGGTACGGCCAGCAGATCGACTCCCAGATGCGGGTAATCGCGGGTCAGGTTGGCCAGCTGACCGGCCAACATCAGCGTGCCGTACCCCTCGGTCGCACCGATGCGTACCTGGCCGGATAGCTTGTCGGCAGTCAGGCTCGGTTGTTCGATCGAGGCGATTGCGCTTTCCATCGCCTCAGCCTGGGCAAGCAATTCCCGCCCCGCCTCGGACAGCCGATAGCCCGCCTTTGCGCGGACGAAAAGTTGCCGGTCCAGCGCCTTCTCCAGCGCCTGCACACGCCTGGCCACGGTGGTGTGATCGACGGCCAGGCGCCGCGCGGCGATGGTCAATTTGCCGGCCCGTGACAGCTCAAGAAAGAAACGCAGGTTGTCCCAATCCACAGCAGCTCCAGATCCATCAGATGAGCCGTTCGCGGCCCTTTGCCGAACATCGTTGTGCAAAAACACAGAATACCTCTGCATTTCGCGCCATAGGTTTACTATTTTCACGCTGCTAGGCTCGTTGATCGAACCTGTTTTGCCTAACGGCATCCGCATCATTCCAAGAAGAAGGAACCGACATGAGCCAGAAGATCCAGCTCGAAATGCGCGACCACACGGCCCTGCTGACCATCGCCAATCCGCCTGCCAATACCTGGGATCGCGAGTCGCTGGCAGCGCTGGAACAGATCATCAACCGGCTCAACGACGACCCCAACGTCTATGCACTGGTAATTACCGGCCAGGGCGAGAAGTTCTTTTCGGCAGGCGCGGATCTCAAGCAGTTTGCCGACGGCGACAAGCAAGGCGCCCAGGAAATCGCGGCACTGTTCGGTCGCGCTTTCGAGGCCTTGACCCATTTTCGTGGTGTATCCATCGCGGCAATAAACGGCTACGCCATGGGTGGCGGACTGGAATGCGCTCTGGCATGCGACATTCGAATCGCCGAAGAACAGGCGCAGATGGCGTTACCGGAAGCCAAGGTCGGATTGCTGCCCTGCGCAGGCGGCACACAGAACCTGCCATGGCTGGTCGGCGAAGGTTGGGCCAAGCGAATGATCCTGTGCGGCGAGCGCATCGATGCGCAGAAAGCCGAGAAGATCGGACTGGTCGAGGAAGTCGTTGGCCGAGGCGAATCACTGGAAGCTGCTCTGAAACTCGCGGCGCTCGTCGATCAGCAAAGCCCCTCCTCCATAAGCCGCTGCAAGCGCCTGGTGATGAATGCACGTCAGGGGCCGCAGGATGCCGGCTGGCAAGCCGAGCGCGAACTGTTCGCCGAATTGTTCGATACCCAGGATCAGAAGGAAGGCGTTAATGCGTTTCTGGAGAAGCGCAGCCCAACATGGCGTAACGCCTGAGCCCGTCGGCCCCGCCTCGCCTCGGCGGAGCTCGGGAAGGTGGATAGGGAAGCTTTCTCTATTCACGAACCCCGGGGCGAGCAGTACATCTGTAGGGGCGAATTTATTCGCCTGCCTAGGGCATCTTCGCGCTCATGGTCGAATGAATTCGACCCTACAGGTTCATTCTTTCCGCCTGGAGCAAGCGGGCAGCCCACGCCGTGCATCCCGTAGGGGCGAATTTATTCGCCCGGCAATCCATAGCGCACGGCATTACTTGAAGTTGCGCTTCACCAGCCGCTCCAGCCAACCCACGATGCCGGACCGGAAGAGCAAAACGCAGAGCACGAAGATCACCCCGAGAATGACGTGCACCCACTCACCCAACGGCCCGTTGGACAGCGAGCTCTGCAGCGTAACCACTACCGTTGCCCCTACGATTGGCCCGAGGATAGTGCCGACGCCGCCCAGCAGCGTCATCAGGATCACTTCGCCGGACATGTGCCAGTGTGCGTCGGTTAGCGAGGCGAGCTGAAAGACCACCGTCTTGGTCGATCCGGCCAGCCCAGTCAAAGCGGCAGAAATGACAAAGGCCAACAGCTTGTGCGCATCGACGTTGTAGCCCAGCGAGATCGCACGCGGCTCATTTTCGCGAATCGCCTTGAGCACCTGTCCATAGGGTGAGTGGATGGTGCGCTGGATGATCGCAAAACCAATCACGAATACCGCCAGAACGAAGTAGTACAGCGACCGGTTGTTCTGCATGTCGAACAGGCCAAACAGATGGCCGCGCGGAACGCCCTGCATGCCGTTTTCGCCGCCCGTGAAGGGTGCCTGAACGAATACGAAGAACACCATCTGCGCCAGGGCCAGCGTAATCATCGCGAAATAGATGCCCTGTCGGCGAATCGCCAGCAACCCGAATACCGCCCCCAGCACGGTAGACGCCAGGGTTCCGGCGAGAATGCCGAGCTCGGTGCTCAAGCCACTGTAGGTACTGAGCATGTAGCCGGTTATGTAACCACCGCAGGCAAAAAATGCCGCGTGCCCGAACGACAACAGCCCCGCGTAACCCAGCAGTAGATTGAAGGCGCAAGCGAACAGCGCGAAGCACAGTAGCTTCATCAGAAGCACCGGGTAGACCATCATCGGTAGAACCAGCGCCACAGCTAGCAGCACCAGATAGAAGATGCCCTGACGTCGCCGCGCCGCGCGGCGGCGTTCGCGCTCGGCGTTGGCACGCACGGCAGACGCTTTCATGGAAGAGGCTTGAACGTTTTCTTGAGTCGACATGTTCATGCCTCCTTGCCGAACAGGCCTGCGGGACGCACGAGCAGGACCAGAACCATGATCACGAAGATCACCGTGTTTGCCGCCTCGGGATAGAAGACCTTGGTCAGCCCTTCGATCAGGCCCATGGCGAGGCCGGTGATGATGGCCCCCATGATCGACCCCATGCCACCGATCACCACCACCGCGAACACCACGATCAACAGATTGGAGCCCATGCCCGGCGTCACCGCGTAGATGGGTGCAGCAAGCACTCCGGCAAACGCCGCCAGCGCGACGCCATAGCCATAGGTCAGGGTGATCAGCAGCGGTACGTTGATGCCGAACGCCTGCATCAGTTTCGGATTCTCCGTGCCGGCCCGCAGGTAGGAACCCAGCCGGGTCCGCTCGATCATGTACCAGGTGACAAAGCACACCGACAGCGCCGCAACGATGACCCAGCCGCGGTACGTTGGCATGAACATAAAGCCGAGATTGTGGCCACCTTTGAGCATTTCGGGCATCGGGTAGGACGACCCGGAAACGCCGAACAGTTTGACGAAACTGCCCTCGACGATCAGTGCGAGGCCAAAGGTAAGCAGCAGCCCATACAAATGATCCTCACCGGCGATACGTCGCAGCAGGCCGCGCTCGATGCCCATCCCCAGCAACCCGACCAGCAGCGGCGATAGCACCAGTGCTGCCCAGTAATTGATCCCCAGGTAATTCAACCCGAGGTAGGCGGCGAAAGCGCCGAGCATGTATTGCGCACCGTGCGCGAAGTTGATGATCCGTAGCAGCCCGAAAATGATCGCCAGGCCTAGGCTCAGCAGCGCATAGAACGAACCATTGATCAGTCCTAGCAGCAGCTGTCCGAACAGAACGCTCAGGGGAACGCCGAAAACGAGAGTCATGATTCACTACCCAAAGGAATTCCGGGACACCCGGCCAATGACGGCCGGGCTGAGGCGTGGGCCAGACAGGTCAGCTCTTGGGCGCCATCTTCTTGCACTGGCTGTCGCCAATCGGGCGGAACGCCTGGTCGCCCGGGATGGTGCTGACGACCTTGTACAGGTCCCACTCGCCTTTCGACTCGGCGGGCGTCTTGACCTGCACCAGGTACATGTCGTGCACCATGCGGCCGTCCTCGCGGATGGAGCCATTCTTAGCGAACATGTCGTTGACTGGCGTCTTGGCCATATGCGCGCGCACGGTCTTGGTGTCGTCGCTACCGGTTTCCTTCACTGCATTGAGATAATGCGTGGTGGCCGAGTAAATCCCTGCCTGCACCATGGTCGGCATGCTGCCTACGCGCTCGGAGTAACGCTTGGCCCAGGCCCGGGTATCCTCATTCATGTCCCAGTACCAGCCGGTGGTCAGCATCAGGCCCTGGGTCACTTCAAGCCCCATCGCATGAATGTCATTGAGGAACACGACCATGCCTGCGAGGCGCTGGCCGGACTGGGTCACGCCGAACTCACTAGCGGTTTTCAGCGAGTTGACTGTATCCGCGCCAGCGTTTGCCAAGGCGACCACATCGGCGCCTGAACCCTGTGCCTGGAGAATGTAGGACGAGAAATCGCTGCTCGGGAATGGATGGCGGACAGTACCGACCACACTGCCCCCCTCCTCCTCAACGACCTTCTTGATGTCCGCTTCCATCGCGTGGCCGAACGCATAGTCGGCGGTGAGGATGAACCAGCTCTTGCCGCCGTCCTTGAGTACGGCGTTGGCCGTGCCATTGGCCAGGGCGAAGGTGTCGTAGGTCCAGTGAATATGATTGGGTGAGCAGAATTCGTTGGTGATGCTCGAAGCCGCTGCGCCGGAGATCAGGGCCAGCTTGTCGCCCTGCTCTACCACTTTGGCTGCAGCGAGAACCACCGAGCTGGCAACCAGGCCGGTCACCATGTCCACGTTGCGCTCGTCGATCCACTGCCGCACGGTGTTTGCGCCGACGTCCGGCTTGTTCAGGTCATCCGCGTTGAAAGTGACAATCTTCTTGCCATCGACGGTGCCACCGAAATCTTCGATGGCCATCTTCAAAGCTTCCAGACCACCCGGGCCGGACAGATCGCGGTAGGTACCGGACATGTCGGCCAGGTAGCCGATGCGGATTTCATCGTTGCTGATTTCAGCCTGCGCGGCACCGGCGATCATGCTGGAAACGAGAACGGCGGCTGCGGTCTTCTTTAGATTTTTCATATTCACCCACTGTGATTGTTTTTGTTGTGGCTATTGAACACCGGCGTTCACTGCGGACCGGCTGGCTTGCTTTGCGAGGGTGGTTACACACCCAGACAGCTATTCAAAAACTCCTTTTTCGAATTCAGGTCTGCAGCGCTGATTTCCTCGATGATCTGCCCGTGCTCCATCACGTAATGACGGTCGGCCAGTGGTGCGGCGAAGCGGAAGTTCTGCTCCACCAGGACGATGGTCAGGCCACGCTTTTTCAGCTTGATCAGTACCTCGCCCAGCTTCTGCACGATCACCGGCGCCAGGCCCTCGGTGATTTCATCGAGCAGCAGCAGGTTGGCGCCGGTGCGAAGAATGCGCGCCATGGCGAGCATCTGCTGCTCGCCACCAGACAGCCGCGTGCCCTGACTGAAGCGGCGCTCATACAGGTTGGGGAACATCTCGTAGAGCTCGTCCAGCCCCATTCCGCCGCTGCGCACGGTCGGCGGCAGCAAGAGGTTTTCCTCGACATTGAGGCTGGAGAACACGCCGCGCTCCTCTGGGCAGTAACCGACCCCGAGCCGCGGAATGAGGTGGGCCGGCATGCCCATGGTTTCGTTACCGTTGACGACAATCGAGCCGGTGCGGCGGCCGACCATGTTCATGATCGCGCGCAGGGTGGTGCTGCGACCGGAGCCGTTCCGACCGAGCAGCGTAACCAGTTCGCCGCGCCCGACCACCAGATCGACGCCATGCAGAATGTGGGATTCACCATAGAAGGCATGCAGGTCATCGACGCGCAATTGATCGCGATCAGCCATGGGTGTCATGGGTGCGCCTCCTCTGCGTCGGCTTCACTGCCCATGTAGGCTTCACGCACGTCGGGATTTGCCGAGACGGTCTCGTAGTCGCCTTCTGCCAGAACCGAGCCGCGTGCCAGGACAGTGATGCGGTCGCAGAGCCGGCTGACCACACTCAGGTTGTGCTCGACCATCAGCACCGTCCGATTGACCGCAGCACGCCGTACCAGCGCAACGACCATATCGACGTCTTCACCGCCCATGCCTTGCGTGGGCTCGTCGAGCAGGAGAACAACGGGATCCAGAGCCAGAGTAGTGGCAAGCTCGAGCGCGCGCTTGCGGCCATAAGGCAGCTCGATGGCCAGTGTCTGGGCGAAGGTTTCGAGGTCGACGTCGGCCAGCAGCTGCATGGCTCGATCGTCCAACTCGCGCAGGGTGCGTTCTGATTTCCAGAAGTGGAAGGAATTGCCAAGCTTCTGTTGCAGCGCGACGCGCACGTTTTCAAGCACGCTCATGTGGCCGAACACAGCCGATATCTGGAACGAGCGCACCAGACCGAGACGGGCGATCTCGTTCGCCTTCATGGCGGTGATGGACTTGCCGCGGTAGATGATTTCCCCGCGAGTCGGGGTCAGGAATTTGGTGAGGAGATTGAAGACGGTTGTCTTGCCGGCGCCGTTCGGGCCGATCAGTGCATGGATGTGTCCCTTCTCGACACGAAGCTCAACCGAATCAACCGCCGTGAAGCCGCGGAATTCCTTCGTCAATCCACGCGTTTCCAGCACGAAGTCTGGTGCCATGGGATGCCCTCTAACCCTGATTATTGTTGTTGGTTATGGCGCAGGTCGCCGGGTGACCTTTACGTAAACGATAACAATCGTTTCCAGCCCGAGGCAAGCCTCAAATTCAAACGCGCGATTGATGTATCGATGGCCTCTAAAGGCGTCGAGCCACCCTAGAAGGTAGCCGAAAAAAACCGGGCCGCTTCGGGCCCGGTAAAGATCAACGAGGAGGTATTGCAGTATCGCGTGTATCTGTTACCAAAGTGCGAGCGTGTAGCTGAGGATCAGACGGGTCTCATCGATATCGCGACCGAAGTTGGTACGTACGGTTGCGTTACGAACCTTCATGCCAACGTTCTTCAGCGGGCCACTCTGGACCACGTAGGCGATATCGGTGTCGCGTTCCCACTCCTCGCCTTCGCCACCACCACTCAGATTGACGTTGTCACCCGACACATAGCGCGTCATCAGGCTCAGCCCAGGAATGCCCATCGCCGCGAAATCGTAGTCGTAGCGGACCTGCCAGGATTTTTCGTCTTCGTTACCGAAGTCGTTGATCTGCAGCAGGTTGATCAGCATGTTGTCGCCGCCGGAGATGTAAGCAAACCCGGTGTCGCCGCTCATTTTCTGGTAGCCGCCGGTAAAGCCATGGCCGCCGACTCTGTAGGTAAAGAGCGCGCCAAAGGCGTTGTTATCGACATTGCTATTGCCGTCATCGGTGGAGCGCACATAGCGAAGATCGGTCTTGAAGCTCTGGTTGTCGCCGATCGGCATGACGTGAACCAGCTGCGTGTTGTGCTGCTTGTAAATTCCGTCCAGCCCGCCGTAGTAGTAGCTGGCCGTCAGTTCCGGACTGAACTGGTATTTGCCACCGGCAAAAAGAAACTCATCACTGGTCGCGGTGTTGCCCAGCACGATATTTCTCGCACCGGCGTTAAAGACAGCCATCTCCTCATAATTCGAGGAGTCTCGATAACTGGTGCGGTCGAGCATACCCACGTCGAGTTGCAGCCCCTCGACTTCCTTGCTCTGTAGCCAGGCGCCTCGGTAAATGCTGGGCAACAGTCGGCTGTCGTTTCGCATCACCACCGGAATGATGGGCTGGAGGGTACCGACATGCAGGGTGGTGTTGGACATCTTCGCTTTGGCGGTAAGGCCCGCCGTACCGTAGTCATCCTCCGGCTGATTGGACGAATCTCGTTGCAGAAGACCGGTACCTGAACGGTCTGGGCTGGAGTCAAGCTTGACGCCCAACAGGCCGAGGGCATCGACGCCGAAACCGACCGGTCCTTCGGTGTAGCCGGACTCCATCTTGAGAATGAAGCCTTGGCCCCACTCCTCTGCCTTGTTCTGCCCGGTACCGCTGCGGAAATCACGGTGCATATAGAAGTTGCGTGCCTCGACGCTCGCCTTGCTGTCGTCGAGAAACGCGGCTGAAGCCATCGAAGAGGTACCTAGGGCAGCGGCCGCCAGGCTGTTGAGAATGAAGAAACGGCTCAGGGGTTTCAGTTGCATAGTTATCTCTCTTGTTATTGTCTTGGTTGATGCAGCTGAGAACCCGACCTCGCTCCTGTCGGGTCTCATTTTTACCGCACGAAGCGGTAAATTCGTCGCTACCGCTCAGCCTGCGGTAGCTCTGGGCACGCGGCCCAGCAAATAGAACTCGTCGTTGGGCGGCGTGCGCGCCATCGACACCAGACGATTGGAAAGCCCGAACAGCGCAGCAATCGCGCCAATGTCCCAGATGTCGTTCAGAGTGAAGCCTATTTCTTCCAGTTGTGCCTGCCAGCTGTCATCCAGCACACCGCGATGCGCTGCCAGATGCAGCGCGAAATCGAGCATCAACTGCTGACGCTTACTGATCGGCGCGGTGCGATAGTTGACGGCAATCTGATCGGCGATCATCGCGTCTTTAGCAAGGATCCGCAGAATTGCACCGTGGGCGACTACGCAATACAGGCACCCGTGATCGGCACTTACCGCTACGACGATCATCTCCTTCTCGGCCTTGGTCAGGCTGTCGGACTCACGCTCCATCAAAGCATCGTGATAGGCAAAAAACGCCCGAAATTCATCCGGCCTATGAGCCAACATAAGAAAAACGTTGGGCACGAAACCCGCTTTTTCCTGCACGGCCAGGATGCGCTGGCGCACATCGTCTGGCAGTGCCGCGAGATCACCGATCAGGGGAAATCGGCTGATGGCTTGGGTCATGGAAGGCTCCTCGCAGTTGGGGCGACGATTACTGTTCCCCGAGCCCAAGCTCGGCCACGCTGACTTCGCGCATCTTGAATTTCTGCACCTTGCCGCTGATGGTCATGGGGAAATCATCGACGAACTTGATGTGCCGTGGCGTCTTGAAATGTGCGATTCGGCCCTTGCAGAACTCGCGAAGCTCGTCAGCCGTGGCCTCATGGCTGGGATGCAACTTGACCCAGGCGACGATCTCCTCGCCGTAAGTCTTGTCCGGCACACCGATGACCTGCACGTCCGCCACTGCTGGATGAGTGAACAAGAACTCCTCCACTTCGCGTGGATACACGTTCTCCCCGCCGCGGATGATCATGTCCTTGTTGCGCCCGACGATCTTCAAATAACCCTCGTCATCCATGATCGCGAGATCGCCGGTGTGCATCCAGCGCGCGCCATCGATGGCGCCGGCCGTAGCTTCCGGGTTGCTCCAGTAGCCGAGCATTACGCTGTAGCCGCGGGTGCAGAGTTCACCGATCTGCCCACGCGGCACGATGCGGTTGTGCTCGTCCACGACCTTGCTTTCCAGATGCGGCTGGGTGTGGCCGACGCTGGTGACACGTCGCTCGAGATCATCGTCCGGGCCGGTCTGGGTGGAGACCGGACTGGTCTCGGTCATGCCGTAGGCGATCTGCATTTCGGCGAGGTGCATGTCGTCGATCACCCGCTTCATTACCTCGATCGGGCAGGTAGAGCCCGCCATGATCCCGGTGCGCAGATTGCTCAGGTCCAGCGATTGACGTTCCGGGTGGTCGAGCATGGCGATGAACATGGTCGGGACGCCGTACATACCCGTGGCCTTTTCTTCGGCGGCGGCCTGCAGCGCCGCCAGGGGTTCGAAGGCGGCGCTGGGGTAGATCATGGTGGTGCCATGAGTAACGCACCCCAGATTGCCCATCACCATGCCGAAGCAGTGGTACAGAGGTACGGGAATTACCAGCCGGTCATGTTCGGTGAGCTTCAGGCTCTCCCCGACCATGTAACCGTTGTTGAGGATGTTGTAGTGACTGAGGGTGGCGCCCTTGGGGAACCCGGTGGTGCCCGAGGTGTACTGGATATTGATCGGGTCATCGAACTGCAACTGCTCGCCGCACTGACGTAGCTGTTCCGGGCCTACACTTTCAGCCATGTCCATGAGGCCTTTCCACAGCAGCATGCCGTCCACGGGCTTGTCGCACAGGCTGATCACGCCGCGCAGCTCGGGCAGCATGTGGCTCTGCAAGGCACCTACGGCCGAGCGTTCCAGTTCCGGGAGCAACTCATGAAGCATCGCATGGTAGTCAGAGGTCTTGAATGCATCTGCACAGATCAGCCAGCGACAGCCGGACTGCTTGAGCGCGTATTCGAGTTCGTTGAGCCGATAAGCCGGGTTGATGTTCACCAGCACTACACCCACTTTCGCGGTGGCGAACTGGGTGATACACCACTGCGCATTGTTTGGCGACCAGATGCCTACCCGCTCGCCCGGCTGCAGCCCCAATGCCAGAAGGCCGCGAGCACAGCGATCCACTTCTTCTGCCAGCTGCGACCAGGAATAACGCAGGTTCTGATGACGCACGACCAAGGCCTCGCGGTCGGAGAACCGCTCGACCGCTCGGTCGAACGCTGCGCCGATGGTCATCGGCAACAGAGGGTTGGTCTGCGGTCCGCAGGTGTAGCTCGGAAGACTCATGTCGAAATTCCTCAGTCTTATGTTTGTTATGAGGCCTTGCTATCCGGGGCTTGCCGCTGTTGACAGTCATTCCGGACGTGGTTACGTTAACGTAAAGGTAACAGCGTGACAACCCACCGCACCTCGCTCCTTTTCAGCTTAGGAAATCGGTGCCGGGACGCGACAGACAACAGGCTGAACCGCAGCTGGAAAGTCGGCTTTTTTCCTCCTGCAGCAGTCGAACCAGAACAACTACAAGACAAACAGGTGGCACATGAACTATTCCGGCCTCAACTTCGCTCTCGGCGAAACCGTCGACATGCTTCGCGATCAGGTGCGCGGTTTCGTTGCCGATGAAGTCGCGCCCCGCGCCGAAGCCATCGACCGCGACAACCTCTTTCCCAGCGACATGTGGCGCAAGTTCGGCGACATGGGCCTGCTCGGTATCACCATAGACGAGGAATACGGCGGCGCCGGTATGGGTTACCTGGCGCATGTCATCGCCATCGAGGAAATCAGCCGTGGCTCGGCCTCGGTGGGCCTGTCCTACGGCGCGCATTCCAACCTTTGCGTCAATCAGATCAACCGCAACGGCACGTTGGAGCAGAAGGCTAAATACCTGCCCAAACTGGTCTCGGGCGAGCATGTCGGTGCGCTGGCGATGAGCGAACCGAACGCTGGTTCGGACGTGGTTTCGATGAAGCTGCGGGCCGATCGCAAAGGCGACCGCTTCGTCCTCAACGGTAGCAAGACCTGGATCACCAACGGCCCGGACGCCAACACCTACGTGATCTACGCCAAGACCGACCTGGACAAGGGCGCGCATGGCATCACCGCCTTTATCGTCGAGCGCGACTGGAAGGGTTTCTCGCGCGGCAGCAAGTTCGACAAGCTCGGCATGCGCGGCTCCAACACCTGCGAGCTGTTCTTCGATGACGTCGAGGTGCCCGAAGAGAACGTGCTGGGTGTCGAGAATGGCGGCGTGAAGGTTTTGATGAGCGGGCTGGACTATGAGCGCGTGGTGCTGGCCGGTGGCCCGGTCGGCATCATGCAAGCCTGTTTGGACGTGGTGGTGCCCTATATTCACGACCGCAAGCAGTTCGGCCAGAGCATCGGTGAATTCCAGTTCATCCAGGGCAAAGTGGCCGACATGTACACCCAGCTCAACGCCAGCCGCGCCTACCTCTACACCGTGGCGCAAGCTTGCGACCGTGGCGAGACCACCCGCAAGGATGCTGCCGGCGTGATCCTCTATACCGCTGAGGCCGCAACACAGATGGCGCTGCAGGCCATTCAGATTCTGGGCGGCAACGGCTACATCAACGAATTTCCGACCGGCCGGCTGCTGCGCGACGCCAAGCTCTACGAGATCGGCGCGGGGACCAGCGAGATCCGCCGGATGCTGATCGGCCGCGAGCTGTTCAACGAAACCAAATAACGTAAGTAGAAGTGGAGCCAGCTTGCTGGCGATGCTGTTCACAGGCCGATCGCCAGTAAGCTGGCTCCTACGAAAAGCACTTAATCCGGAGTGAGCCGAACATGGCCATCCTGAACACCCAGATCAACACCCGTTCGCCTGAATATGCAGCCAACCGCGATACGATGCTCGAACAGGTGGAAAACCTGCGCGCCCTGCTCGGCCGCGTCAGCGAAGGCGGCGGTGAGAAGGCACAACAGCGCCACGTCTCGCGCGGCAAGTTGCTGGTTCGCGACCGCATAAATGCTCTCCTCGACCCCGGCTCGGCGTTTCTCGAAGTCGCCCCGTTGGCGGCTTACGAGGTCTACGGCGAAGACGTCGCTGCCGCTGGCGTTGTTGCCGGCATCGGTCGGGTGGAAGGCGTCGAATGCATGATCATCGCCAACGACGCCACCGTTAAAGGCGGCAGCTACTACCCTATTACCGTGAAAAAGCACCTGCGCGCGCAGTCCATCGCCCAGCAGAACCGCCTGCCCTGCATTTATCTGGTGGACTCCGGCGGTGCCAACCTGCCACGCCAGGATGAGGTCTTCCCAGATCGCGAACACTTCGGCCGGATCTTCTTCAATCAGGCCAACATGAGCGCAATGGGCATTCCGCAGCTCGCTGTGGTGATGGGCTCCTGCACCGCCGGTGGCGCATATGTGCCGGCCATGGCGGACGAAACCATCATGGTGCGTAACCAGGCGACCATCTTTCTCGCCGGCCCGCCGCTGGTTAAAGCAGCCACCGGCGAAGTGGTGACCGCCGAGGATCTGGGCGGTGCCGATGTGCACTGCAAGATCTCCGGAGTGGCCGACCACTACGCCGAGAATGACGAGCACGCGTTGGCCATCGCTCGACGCTGCGTGGCCAATCTCAATTGGAAAAAGCTCGGCGAAGTGCAAGCACGCCAGCCGCGCGCCCCCTTGTATGCGGCAGATGAGCTTTACGGCGTGATTCCCGCTCAGTCCAAACAGCCCTATGACGTCCGTGAAGTCATTGCCCGGCTGGTGGACGGCAGTGAATTCGATGAGTTCAAGGCGCTGTTCGGCAACACGCTGGTCTGCGGCTTCGCCCATCTGCACGGCTATCCGATCGCCATCCTCGCCAACAACGGCATCCTCTTCGCCGAAGCTGCGCAGAAAGGCGCGCACTTCATCGAACTGGCCTGCCAGCGCGGCATTCCACTGCTGTTCCTGCAGAACATCACGGGCTTCATGGTCGGCCAGAAATACGAAACCGGCGGCATCGCCAAACACGGCGCCAAGCTGGTGACAGCAGTGGCTTGCGCCCATGTTCCGAAGTTCACCGTGGTCATCGGCGGCAGTTTTGGTGCGGGCAACTACGGCATGTGCGGCCGCGCTTACGACCCGCGCTTCCTGTGGATGTGGCCCAACTCACGCATCGGCGTGATGGGCGGCGAACAGGCGGCGGGCGTGTTGGTACAGGTCAAGCGCGAGCAGGCCGAGCGCAGCGGCCAGACGTTTTCCGACCAGGACGAAGCGCAGCTCAAGCAGCCGATTCTCGAGCAGTACGAGCAACAGGGGCATCCCTATTACTCCAGCGCCCGGCTTTGGGATGACGGGGTTATTGATCCGGCGCAGACGCGCGATCTGCTGGGCCTGGCAATCTCAGCCAGTCTCAACGCGTCGATCGAGCCGACCCGCTTCGGCGTATTCCGGATGTAATTATTTCTCTAGGGCAGCGCAATCGCCGGACTGCGCTGCCCTACGTCGAGGAGACCCGTCATGACCGATTTCACCACCATAGAACTGGAAATGGACCCTCGCGGGTTTGCCACCCTATGGCTCAACCGCCCGGAAAAGAACAACGCATTCAACGCCGAAATGATTCGTGAGCTAGTGCTCGCTATCGATCAGGTGCAGTTGGACAAAAGTCTCCGCTTCTTGCTGCTGCGCGGAAGCGGCCGTCATTTCTCGGCGGGTGCTGATCTCGCCTGGATGCAGCAGTCGGCCAAACTGGATTTCGAGGCGAATCTGGCCGATGCCCGGGAGCTGGCCGAACTGATGTACAGCCTCTACCACCTTAAACTGCCAACCCTGGCTGTGGTGCAGGGCGCAGCTTTTGGCGGCGCTGTTGGGTTGATCGCCTGCTGCGACATGGCCATCGGTGCGCATGATGCGCAGCTGTCGTTATCGGAAGTGCGTATAGGGCTGGCGCCCGCGGTGATCAGCCCCTTCCTCGTCAAGGCCATCGGCGAGCGCGCCACGCGGCGCTATTCGATGACAGGCGAGCGCTTTAGCGGCGAGCGTGCACGCGAACTGGGTTTGCTGTCGGAGACCTATGACGGAGCTGAACTGAACGACAGCCTTCACGGCTGGATCGATACCCTGCTGCTCAACAGCCCCCAGGCCATGCGTGCCAGCAAGGACCTCATGCGTGAAGCTGGCAGCGTTCTGCTGAGCCCGGCACTGCGGCGCTACACCGAGAACGCAATCGCGCGCATCCGTGTCAGCCCCGAGGGACAGGAAGGGCTCAACGCCTTTCTGGAAAAGCGTAAACCCAAGTGGTTGGGGCGCACTTGATGGCCGGGTCTGCCCGGAGCTCAGCCCCCTCACCCCAACCCTCTCCCCAGAGGGGCGAGGGGGTTAGGTCGTGCGGTGTTTGGACTGCTAGGTCGGCCCGCCGCGCCGTCTCATACGTACATTTCTATGTATCGATCTGGCAAGCCAACAGCCGCCAGACCACACCACCATCGCCCCGCCTAACCTCGTCGTTCCCTCTCTCCCCCGGGGAGAGGGCTAGGGTGAGGGGGAAAATTTTCAAGGCCACGCAGGAATCACAACAATGATAACCACCCTCCTGGTCGCCAACCGCGGTGAGATCGCCTGCCGCGTGATGCGCACCGCCAAGGCCATGGGCCTGACTACAGTTGCCGTGCATAGCGCCATCGACCGTGACGCAAGGCATGCCCGAGAAGCGGACATCCGCGTCGATCTCGGTGGCGCCAAGCCCGGCGAGAGCTACCTCATGATCGACAAACTGATCGCCGCCGCCAAAATCAGCGGTGCTCAGGCTATCCACCCCGGGTATGGCTTTCTCTCGGAAAATGCGGCGTTTGCTCGCGCCATCGAGGATGCCGGGCTGATCTTCCTCGGCCCGCCCGCCTCCGCAATCGACGCCATGGGCAGCAAGTCCGCAGCCAAGGCGCTGATGGAGAAAGCGGGCGTACCGCTGGTGCCGGGCTATCACGGCGAAGCGCAGGACGTGGAAACCTTCCGCGTCGCCGCAGAAAAAATCGGCTATCCCGTCTTGCTCAAGGCAACCGCAGGCGGTGGCGGCAAGGGGATGAAGGTCGTGGAGCGCGAAGCGGATCTCGCCGAGGCGCTGCAATCGGCACAGCGTGAAGCGCAGTCCTCCTTCGGTGACTCGCGCATGCTGGTCGAAAAGTACGTGCTCAAACCGCGCCACGTTGAAATCCAGGTGTTCGCCGACTCGCACGGCAACTGCCTGTACCTCAACGAGCGCGACTGCTCGATCCAGCGCCGACACCAGAAGGTGGTCGAGGAAGCGCCAGCGCCGGGCCTATCGCCTGAACTGCGCCGCGCCATGGGTGAAGCGGCGGTGAAGGCCGCGCAGGCGATCGGCTATGTCGGTGCCGGCACGGTCGAGTTTCTGCTCGATGCGCGCGGCGAGTTCTTCTTTATGGAAATGAACACCCGTCTGCAGGTGGAGCATCCCGTCACCGAGGCCATCACCGGCCTTGATCTGGTGGCCTGGCAGATCCGCGTTGCACGCGGCGAGCCGCTGCCGATAACGCAAGAACAGGTACCGCTGATGGGCCATGCCATCGAGGTGCGCCTGTATGCCGAAGATCCGGACAATGACTTCCTCCCGGCCACCGGCACCCTCGACCTCTACCGCGAATCCGCCGCTGGCCCTGGCCGGCGAGTCGACAGCGGCGTAGCCGAGGGCGACACCGTGTCACCCTTCTACGATCCCATGCTTGGCAAGCTGATCGCCTGGGGCGAGAACCGTGAGGAGGCCCGCCTGCGTCTGTTGGCAATGCTCGACGAAACCTGTGTCGGCGGCGTGCGCACCAACCTCGCGTTTCTACGCAGGGTGATCGGTCATCCCGCCTTCGCCAGCGCCGAGTTGGACACCGGATTCATCCCGCGCCACGAAACCGAGTTGATGCGCACGCCCGGCGAGCTGCCTGATGCGTTCTGGCAGTTGGCCGGTGAGCGCTACGTGCAGACCGAGCCCGCGAAGATCCGTCAGGACGACCCCCACTCACCCTGGGCCAATCGTGACGGCCTGCGTTTCGGTATGCCGACACGGATAGGCGTACACCTGCAATGCAACGGCGAAAACCGTCTGGTGCGCATCGATGCTGCCTCTCTCGGGAGCGAGCGCACTGACGATTCGGCCCTTTCCGAAGGCTCGCTCACGCACAAGCCCGCCGCAGCACACGCCGTGCGGCGCCCGAAAGTGATTCGTCAGGGCAAAACCCTGTATCTGGAATGGAATGGTGAGCTGCAGGCGGTGACCGCATTCGACCCCATCGCCGAAGTCGAAGCCAGCCACCAGCATCACGGCGGCCTGACGGCGCCCATGAACGGCAGCATCGTGCGCGTACTGGTTGAGGCCGGGCAAAGTGTTGAAGCGGGCGCCACGCTGATTGTGCTTGAGGCCATGAAAATGGAGCACAGCATTCGAGCTGCCGAAGCCGGGGTGGTCAAAGCCGTCTATTGCGCTGAAGGCGAGATGATCAGCGAGGGCGCCACGCTGGTAGAGCTTGAGTGATGAATGCCACGGCTGTCTGGCGAATCGAGGAAGCGCCGCCAGTCTGGTCCCGCGACTGGGATAGCCGCCGGACCCACTTCGAAACCACTCCCCGTCGGAGCGAACCAGCGCCGCCAGGGAGTTGTTTTTGCGAGCAAGGACTGAAGCGTTGCGCCCGCTTTTACATTGCCGCCAGTACCAAGCAGTGGCTACATTTTGAAGCGGCTTACCAGCGCGTTCAGGTCCACCGCCAGACGCGTCAGTTCCTGCGTAGCGATGCTGGTCTGCTGCGCACCCGCCGACGTCTGCACCGACAGATCCCGAATGTTCACAAGATTGCGGTCAATTTCGCGAGCGACCTGGGCCTGTTCTTCGGATGCACTGGCGATAACCAGGTTGCGTTCGTTGATACCGGCCACCGTCTCGGCGATCTGCACCAGCGCAACGCCCGCCGCCTGAGCCTTGTCGAGCGTCCCTTGAGCGCGAGATGCGCTCTGCTGCAGCGCGTCTACGGTCAGGCCGGTTCCTTGCTTGATGCTGCCGATCATCGATTCAATTTCCTGAGTCGATTCACCGGTACGTTTAGCCAGTGCGCGTACCTCATCTGCCACGACGGCAAAGCCACGACCGGCATCGCCCGCTCGTGCAGCCTCGATGGCGGCGTTAAGGGCCAACAGGTTGGTCTGCTCTGCCACCGCGCGGATGACGTCCAGCACACGGGTGATGTTCTGGGTCTGGTTAGCCAGATCTCCAGCGCGATCCGAGGCGCTGAGTACGTCATGGGCGAGCGCCTGAATCGAAGCGATAGCGTCGTCCAGCTGGATACGGCCTTGCTGCGCCGACTCGCTCGATGCACGCGAAGCCTCGGACGTCGAGACGGCATTGCTGGCGACTTCTTCGACGGCGCAGGTCATCTGGTTGACGGCAGTGGCCGCCTGTTCGATCTGATCGTTCTGTCTCTGAAGGCCCGTGGTGCTGTCCAACATCACCGCCGTCATTTCCTCAGCCGAGGTGGTCAGAACATTAGTCGAATCGTTGATCTGCCCGATGATATTGCGCAGGTTGGTCTGCATCTCTCGCAGGGACGTGAGCAGCTCGGTGGCTTCGTCATTACCATCGACCAGTACCTCGTGGGTCAGGTCGCCCTTGGCGATCTCGTTGGACACCACCACAGCCCGGCGCATCGGCCGGACGATGCTGGCAGTCAATATGAATGCCAAGGCGACGGTAGCCATCAACGCAACCAGAATCACAGCGGCGATAACCATCCGGGCATTCTGGTAGACGGCCGTAGCGGCCCCCACCGCATGGTGAGCGCCTTCCTCATTGAAGGTGCGAAGTTTCAACAGCGCTTCCTCGAACTGCGCCCCCATCGCGTCAACACGAGCATTGATCGCTGCCGCTTGCTCGGCGCTCGGGCTGCCAGCCATGACGCGCTTACGCTCTTCGAGCGCCTGAGGATACTGCGCGAACACATCCTTGGCTCCTGCGAACACGCGAGCCTCGTCCGCATCGGAGACGTGTGCCTCGTAACGAACCATCAGGGCTTGGATCTCGCTCAACGCCTTTGCAATCACGCCATCGCTCTTGCGAATCGTCTCAGGATCATTGAAAGCGAGCTGACGCAACGATTCCGTCTGGATATGAGAAAAATTCAGCGCGATGTCATCCGCGGCCGCCTGGCTTGGCATCCAGTCCGAGTCGATTTCACTGCCGGCCGCTCGGATCGCGGCCATCTGCATCAGGCTGAACAGCCCAAGCGCCGTCAGCAATACGGCTACGAGCGCAAAGAACAACAGCGTGCGATGGGAGATCTTCAGTTTGCGGAGCATAGGAACCTCGAAAAAAGGCGTCCGGCAAAAGCCGGGTTTCCTATTATTTATCTGCACCGGGCGGCCTAACTTGAGCATCAGGAGTCCACTGTTTGACTACCGAGTCGGGATTCGGGCGGCGCGAAGCCTTGCACCACAGCCTTTCAGCAACTCGCTTGTTTATTTGAGGAAAGTTAATGACCACAACCGCTGAAATCCCACGCCGGGTACGTCTGGTCGAAGTCGGCCCGCGCGACGGCTTGCAGAACGAAAAGCAACCAATCAGCATCGCCGACAAGGTGCGCCTGGTGGATGACCTGAGCGCCGCCGGGGTGCGTTATATCGAGGTGGGCAGCTTCGTGTCGCCGAAGTGGGTGCCGCAGATGGCGGGTTCGGCTGATGTATTCGCGCAGATCAAGCAGAAGCCCGGCGTGACCTACGCGGCACTGACGCCAAACCTCAAGGGGCTGGAAGCGGCCATCGAATCCGGTATCAGTGAAGTCGCAGTATTCGCCGCCGCGTCTGAAGCCTTCTCACAGAAGAACATCAACTGCTCGATCGACGAGAGCCTGGCACGCTTCGTCCCGCTGATGGCTGCCGCGCGGGAAAACGGCATCCAGGTGCGCGGCTACGTGTCCTGCGTGCTTGGCTGCCCCTATGAAGGCGAGATCGATCCCAAACGTGTCGCGCATGTCGCCCATGAGCTATTCGCCATGGGCTGCTACGAAGTTTCTTTGGGCGACACCATCGGCACCGGCACACCCGGCAAGACGCGGCAGCTGTTCGACCTTGTCAGCCGACACGTACCGCGCGACAAGCTCGCCGGGCACTTTCACGACACCTATGGCCAAGCGCTGGCGAACATCTATGCCAGCCTGCAGGAAGGAATCTGCACCTTCGACAGCTCAGTAGCCGGGCTCGGCGGATGCCCTTATGCCAAGGGCGCCACCGGCAACGTTGCCAGCGAGGATGTGCTCTACATGCTGGACGGAATGGGCATCGAAACCGGCATCGAGCTGAACGCACTGATCGCAGCGGGTCAACGCATCAGCGATGTTCTCGGACGACCCAATGGATCACGCGTCGCCAGAGCGCGACTAAGCGCGAAGTGACGGATTGGCTGCCTGGTAGCCATCGATCAAAAACAAGAGGCCTACATGAACAAGATCTATCCCAACGCTGAACAGGCGCTAGCCGGCCTGGTCGAGGACGGCATGACCCTCGCTGTCGGCGGCTTCGGTCTATGTGGCATCCCCGAAGCGCTGATCGCAGCGCTGCGTGACACCGGCAAGAAGAATCTCACTGTCATCAGCAACAACGCAGGCGTAGACGGTTTTGGCCTCGGCCTGCTGCTGGAATCACGCCAAGTGAGCAAGATGGTGTCGTCCTACGTGGGCGAGAACAAGGAATTCGAGCGACAGTATCTGGCCGGTGAACTGGAGCTGGAATTCACACCACAGGGAACGCTCGCCGAGAAGCTGCGCGCGGCCGGCTCCGGCATCCCGGCGTTCTATACCCGGACCGGCTACGGCACGCTGATCGCGGAGGGCAAAGAAACCCGCCAGTTCAACGGCGAGTGGTACGTGATGGAGGAATCGCTGCCGGCCGACATCGCGTTGGTCAAAGCCTTCAAGGCGGACAAGGCTGGCAACCTCGTCTTCAACAAAACGGCGCGCAACTTCAACCCGCTCGCGGCCATGGCCGGTAAGGTCTGCGTGGTCGAGGTCGATCATCTCGTCGAAACCGGCGAGCTGGACGCGGACCAGATCCACCTGCCCGGTATCTACGTGCAGCGCATCATCCACAATCCGAACGCCGAAAAGCGCATCGAAAAACGTACGGTGAGGAGCTGATCATGGCCTGGACACGTGAACAGATGGCGCAACGCGCCGCGCAGGAACTGCAGGATGGTTTCTATGTGAACCTCGGCATCGGCCTGCCGACCCTCGTCGCCAACTACATCCCCGAGGGCATGGACGTCTGGTTGCAAAGCGAGAACGGC
Source organism: Stutzerimonas stutzeri (assembly GCF_024448895.1). Classification (GTDB taxonomy): domain Bacteria; phylum Pseudomonadota; class Gammaproteobacteria; order Pseudomonadales; family Pseudomonadaceae; genus Stutzerimonas; species Stutzerimonas stutzeri_Q. The sequence continues at coordinate 73,875 of NZ_JAMOIC010000018.1, read as the reverse complement.
CTGCTCGGCATCGGCCCTTTCCCAACCGAAGATGAGATCGACCCCGACTTGATCAACGCCGGCAAGCAGACCGTCACCGCCCTGCCCGGCAGCGCCTTCTTCGACAACGCCATGAGCTTCGGCATGATCCGCGGCGGCCATATCAATCTGGCAATTCTCGGCGCCATGCAGGTCTCGGAGAAAGGTGATCTGGCCAACTGGATGATCCCCGGCAAGATGGTCAAGGGGATGGGCGGTGCGATGGATCTGGTGGCCGGGGTCAAACGCGTCGTGGTGCTGATGGAGCATACCGCCAAGGGCGCGCACAAGATAATCAAGCAATGCGACCTGCCGCTCACCGGCGTTGGCGTGGTAGACCGCATCATCACCGACCTGGGCGTGCTGGACGTGACCGAACAGGGGCTGCGGCTGGTCGAATTGGCAGACGGCGTGAGCTTCGAACAGATTCAAGAAGCAACGGGCTGCACGGTACATCGCTGAACGCCCACGCGCATCAATGCGATATGGCCCGACGCCACTGTGCATCGGGCCGTCGCAGCGTGTAGCCTTGGCGGCCCGCGAAACATCGTTGTAAACGCACCCGGCTCTCCGCGAGCCGCGGGTGGACAGGCAGGACTTGGATACCTTCATGGCAAAGCAGACGTACAGCATTTCCGATTTGGCCAACGAGCTCGACATCACCACCCGCGCGATACGCTTCTACGAAGAACAGGGCATGCTCTCGCCGACACGCCGCGGCCAGGAGCGCATCTACAGCCCGAAGGACCGCGTAGCCCTCAAGCTGATCCTACGCGGCAAGCGCATCGGCTTCTCGCTCGCCGAATGCAAGACCCTGATCGAGCTTTACGATCCAAAGGCCGGTAACCAAAAGCAGCTGAATATCATGCTAGGGATGATCGCCGAGCGTCGTCAGCAGCTGGAGCAGCAGCTTCTCGACATTCAGCAGATGCAGCTGGAACTCGATACCGCTGAGGAGCGTTGCCTGTCCGCGCTGAAAACCACCATCAGCAAAGAAGCCAGCTGAACGTCGACTTTCCCGTCCGGGCCTCCTCGCTGGTGAGTGGTTCCTCCTTCCAGCGGGAACTGGCGGCATATTCCGGGCTGCCTTCTAGAGGTGAGCCGCACCTCCAATAGGCTATGCGCTTTGCAGTCCGCCATGTTGACAGCCAAGTCGTACCGCCCCTCACCCCAGCCCTCTCCCTGAGGGAGAGGGGCTTGCTCCGTGCTGTCCTGTACTGCGGTGACGTACCTTACAAAGGGCATGCCGCCGGCCAAATCCATCTGCACCCCTCAATATCGGCCCCAAGCATGATTCTGAAAGGCCTGCCGGCTACCCGCTGCTCTTCGACCCCTCACTAGCTAAAGCGTCCATTCCGGCAGACAACCTTCCAGATTTCTGGACACTCGCTCCAGCACCCCGAAACCGTGTCCAACTTGCTGGATGATCGACCCGTACCCTTTTATCCAGAACCCTTCTAAAACGGGCCTTTCGGCGGGCCTCCGTTCACCGGCACAGAACCTGCTATGCAACAACTGCGATGCCAGATCACCCGCGAACGAGGAGCTTCGCCGCTCCCGTTCTGCCTTCCGACGCCTCGCGCCGGATTGCGACCTCTGGTCAAAAACAACAAGAAAGAAGGAAACCTGCATGTCGATTACCAAAAAGCTGTCCCGTCTCGCCTGCGCGATAGGCGCCACCACGCTTCTCAGCGCCAGCCTGGTCAGTGGCCAGGCCGCCGCCGCCGAGAAGATTCGCTGGCAGGTGCCACTGGCCTTCCCTTCGCATCTGGTTGGCCTGACTACACCAATCAAACATCTGTCCGAATCGCTCAAAGCCATCTCCGGCGGCGATATCCAGCTGCGATACTACGAGCCTGGCGAACTGGTGCCACCCTTCGAGATCATGGATGCGGTGAGCAACGGCAAGTACCCGGCCGGCTATACCTGGATCGGCTACGACCAGGGCACCATCGCCGCCCTGCCGCTCTACTCCGGCGCGCCGTTCAACATGGAGCCGCCGGCCTATCTGGCCTGGTATTACGAAGGTGACGGCAAAAAGCTGCTGGAGGAAATCTACGCGCAGCGAAACATTCACCCCATGCTGTGCAGCATCATCGGCCCGGAAGGCGCGGGCTGGTTTGCCAAACCGATTGAGAAGCTGGAAGACATCGACGGCTTGCGCATCCGCTTTGCAGGCATCGGCGGCAAGGTGCTGGAGAAGCTCGGCGCTTCGGTAACCATGATTCCGGGCGGTGAGATCTACCAGGCGCTCGAACGCAAGACCATCGATGCGACCGAGTTCTCCCAGCCCGCCATCGACAAAATGCTGGGCCTCGATCAGATCATCAAGAACTACATCATGCCGGGCTGGCACCAGACGCTGACCACCTCGCACCTGCTGGTGAACAAGGGCGTCTGGGACAAGCTTGAGCCGCAGAGCCGCGCGCTGATCGAAACGGGCTGCGAGTCGGCCACCCTCAAAGGTTTTGCCGAGAGCGAATGGGCCCAGCCAACCGCGCTTCGCGATTACGAGAAGCAAGGCGTTAAGGCCCAGGTGCTGCCAGAGGAAGTGCTGCGTGAACTCGAGCGGGTGACCAATGAAGTGCTTGATGAAATTGCCGCCGAGGACGAGATGTTCAATCGCGTCCTGACCAGCCAGCGGGACTTCATGAAGCACCACTCGATCTGGCACGGCAAGGGTTACCTACCGCGTGATTACTACAAGTACGAGTGACCGCACGCGTCAAGGGGGCTAGCGACGTTAGCCCCCTTTTCCCATCGAGCCATTGCCCGCTTTAGCCGAAGGCGTGCCATGGCTTGTCCGTGCCGGATTACCGAGGTGGCCATGTCCGTTCATCCCGTTCCCCCTAACGCAGCGCCCGCTTCCGAAGTGGCGCTCCCACATAACCGACTCTCTTACTTGCTGGATCGGGCCTTGGTCGCCATTGGCGAAGCCAGCGCGTGGATCTGGTTGCTGGTGCTGGCGGTTGTACTGACCAACGTGTTCAGCCGCTTCGTCATGTCGCGTGGCTCGATCGCGCTGGAAGAGCTGTCCTGGCATCTGTTCGGCGCCGCCCTGATGCTCGCCCTCGCCTACGCCGTGGTGCGTGACGATCACGTGCGAGTGGACGTGCTGCGCGAGAAATTCACCCTGCGCAGCCAGGCGATCATCGAACTGCTGGCGATCCTGATTCTGGCATTACCCGTCGTGGTGCTGATGGTCGACGCACTGGTGCCCTTCGCCTACCAGTCCTTTATGCACAACGAGCGCTCACAGGCGCCCAGCGGGCTGCCGCATCGCTTCATCTTCAAGAGTGTGTTGCCGCTGGGCCTGACGCTGGTTGCGCTTGCGTTGCTATCGCGTGCCTCACGCTGCAGCACGCTGCTGTTCGATTTTCCGCGGGCCTTCACGGCTCCCTCGCATGACCGCGACCGCGGCCATTCGCAGCCCTGATGGAGTAGCCGTAATCATGGGTCTGGAAGAAATTCTCGTCATCAGCATGTTCGCCACCTTCATGGGTCTGCTGCTGCTTGGCTTCCCGGTCGCCTGGTCACTCGCAGGCATCGGACTGCTGTTTGCCGTGCTCGGCCATGTGATGGTCGAACACTTCGATGCTGATCTCTGGTTTACCTGGGACGGCACCATCGGCGTGCTGGACGCGCGCATCTACGGCATCGTCGCTAACGAGCTGATGGTCGCCCTGCCGCTGTTCATCTTCATGGGCATCATGCTCGACCGCTCCGGCATTGCCGAAAGGTTGATGCACAGCCTGGTCCGGGTGCTGGGGCCATTGCGCGGCGGTTATGCGGTAACGGTGGTGCTGGTGGGGATCCTGCTCGCCGCCTCGACCGGCATCGTCGGCGCGTCGGTGGCGCTGCTCGGCATGCTGTCCATCGGGCCAATGCTGCAGGCCAAGTACAACAAGAGCCTGGCCGTGGGCACCGCCTGCTCGGTGGGTACCCTTGGCATCTTGATTCCCCCGAGCATCATGCTGGTGCTGATGGCAGACCGCCTCGGCACCTCCGAAGCCTCGGTGGGCAAGCTGTTCATGGGCGCGTTGATTCCCGGCATGATGCTGGCGCTGATGTACATCCTTTACATCGTCATCGTGTCGTGGGTGAAGAAAGACTTCGCGCCTGCGCCGGCCAACCGCCCAAAGCTCGATGCGCGTGCGTTGATCGACGTATTCTGGGCCGTGGTGCCGCCCTTCGTGCTGATTCTAGCGGTGCTCGGCTCGATCTTCTTCGGCATCGCGACTACCACCGAAGCCTCGGCTGTCGGCGCATTCGGGGCGGTCATCATGGCCGCCTGCAGCCGCAAGCTGAACATGGCCGTGCTGAAAGACGCGCTTTACCAGACCAGCCGTACTTCAGCCTTCATCTTCGGCATTTTCATCGGCGCCACGGTATTTGCCGCCGTACTGCGGGGCCTGGGTGGCGACGACGTCATACGCGCGGCGCTCACCGGCTTACCGTTCGGCCAGACTGGCGTGCTGCTGACGGTGCTGCTGATCACCTTTTTGCTCGGGTTCTTCCTCGACTGGGTGGAGATCACGCTGATCATCCTGCCGCTGGTGGCACCGGTGCTGTTTTCCATGGGTGTCGATCCGCTGTGGTTCGCGATCCTCTTCGCGCTGTGCTTGCAGACCTCATTCCTGACCCCGCCGGTGGGCTTCGCGCTCTTCTACATCAAGGGGGTCTGCCCGCCGGAAGTCACCACGCGCGACGTCTATCTCGGAGTGCTGCCGTACATCCTCATTCAGCTTCTTGGCCTGGCGCTGGTGTTCTTCTTCGCGCCGCTGGCGACCTGGCTGCCCAATGAGGTGTACGGGCTCTAACGGCCCGCCGGCCGCCTTGCTCAGGGCAGCCGGCGCCTTTCATAATCGGCCGAACCCAACCGGACTGCACCGCCCATGGCAATCGCCCGCAACGACCTCGACCACAACGGCCTGATCATCGGCGTTTCCCCGGAGCGCTTTCGTGCCGTAGCGATGCCCCTGCTGTTCGACCATCTAAACGCGCAGTGCGAAGGCACCATTGCGGTCAACCGGCAGGCACGCATCGTCTGGATCAACGACAAGTACGCGGAGAAGATCGGCATCAGCGATCCGCGCAGCGTGCTCGGCAAGGAGATCGAAGAAGTACTGCCCGCCAGTCGCCTGCGTGAGGTGGTGGACAGTGGCTTGCCGAGCATGCTCGACCTCATGGCCTTTGGTGACGAACACTTCGTGGTCACGCGCATCCCGTTGCGCGATGAAGACGGCACGCTGGTCGGCGCTCTTGGCTTCGTGCTGTTCGACCGCGCGCAGCACCTCAAACCGCTGATGTCCAAGTTCAACGTTCTGCAGAGTCAGTTAGTCGCCACCCAGAACGAACTGGCCAAGGCCCGCCGTGCCCGCTACACCATCGCGGGTTTCATCGGTACCAGCCCCGCCGCCAGCGAGGTCAAACGCCAGGCCCGCCGAGCCGCGCAGCTGGACGCCACAGTACTGATCCGAGGCGAAACCGGAACCGGCAAGGAATTGCTGGCTCAAGGCATTCATAACCTGTCGCCGCGCGCCAACGGCCCCTTCGTCGCGGTCAACGTAGCGGCCATTCCGGAAACCCTGGTCGAGGCCGAGCTTTTCGGCACAGCCCCCGGCGCCTTCACCGGCGCGGACCGCAAGGCACGCATCGGCAAGTTCGAAGTCGCCAATGGCGGCACCCTGTTTCTCGACGAGATAGGCGACCTGCCGCTGGCCTTGCAGGCCAAGCTGTTGCGTGTGCTGCAGGAACAGGAAATCGAGCCGCTGGGCTCCAATCAGGTCAAACCCCTGAATGTGCGGGTGATCGCCGCCACCCATATCGACCTGGAAGCCAAAGTCGCCGCCGGGCAGTTTCGCGATGACCTCTACTACCGCCTCAATGTGCTCGCGCTGAAAGTGCCCTCCTTGCGTGAACGCGCCAGTGACATTCCGGCGCTGGTCGAACATCTGCTCGATGACATCGCCAATCGATCCGGCCAAGCCCCGATGGAGCTCACGGCCGAAGCTGTCGCCCTGCTTTGCGGCCAGCCGTGGCGCGGCAATGTGCGCGAGCTCAGCAATCTGTTGGAGCGCGCCCAGCTGAACGCCGATGGCCTGCCGCTTGAGGCTCGGCACCTGTCTCCGCTGCTTGATGCGCGAAGCAACACGGCATTACCAGAAATCCGAATAGCGCCCCAAGCTAGCGAGCCTCCTACCCCAGAAGAATCACCGTTGCAGTTGCTGGCAGAGTGCGTCGCGCAGGCCGAACGCCGCGCGCTCCAACATGCATTGCGCGCCTGTAAAGGCAACCGCCGCCGTGCTGCGGTCGAACTCGGCATATCCCGAGCGAGCCTCTACTCCAAGCTTCAGCTGCATGGATTGAGCGAACGTTAAGTGGAGGGCTTACCGCTTTTGATGGGTATCGCTTTGCTCAACGTCATCCTACCGACCGCACCGTTCCCGAACCGCAGTTGGTCGCTTGTAGGGTGGGCTCTAGCCCACCGCGTGCCGCCCGTAGCGCGCGCAAACACCCGACCGGTTGTCGCCAGCCGCGGAAACGCTGGTGGGCTGAAGCGGAGCGCCTCCCGGCCCACCCTACGGCCCTTCGCTACTGAGCCAACCAGCCGCCATCGATATTCCACGCAGCACCGCGGACCTGCCTGCCGGCCTCGCTGCAGAGGAAAAGCGTAAGTTCGCCCAATTCTTCCGGGGTGACGAAATCCAGCGAGGGTTGTTTCTCCATCAATAACTCGCGGGTCGCGCGGGCTGCGTCTCCATGCTCCCGCGCCTTGCTATCGATCTGTTGCTGCACCAGTGGCGTCAGCACCCAGCCCGGACAGAGCGCATTGCAGGTAATACCTGTGGTGGCGGTTTCCAGCGCGACGGTCTTGGTTAGGCCGATGACCCCGTGCTTCGCGGCCACATAGGCCGCTTTCTGCGCCGATGCCACCAGGCCGTGCACGGAGGATATGTTGATGATCCGCCCCCAATTGCCCTCGCGCATTCCCGGCAAGGCGAGCCGCATGGTGTGGAACACAGAAGACAGATTGATGGCGATGATGCTGTCCCATCGCTCTACCGGAAACTGCTCCACGGGTGCGACGTGTTGAATGCCGGCGTTATTGATCAGAACGTCGAGCGAGCCGAGATCACGTTTGGTCTGGCTGACCATTTCTTCGATCTGTGCCGCATCGGACACGTCAGCCGTGTGGTGCAGCACCCGGGTTCCATAGACGGCGACTTGAGCGATGGCCGCTTCTACGTTGCCGAAGCCGTTGAGCATCACGTCAGCGCCGGCTTCGGCCAGCTTACAGGCGATACCCAGGCCGATCCCGCTGGTCGAACCGGTCACCAATGCTGTCTTTCCGTTCAGGCTCATGGCTGGCTCCAATAGTGACGGGCGACTGATGTGGCGAGCCCTGAAGCAAGGCACTTAGCATCAGCATAGTGAATGTCACGAGCCTTGAAGGCTGTCTCTGGCAGACTCAACACGGAGCTGCCTGGCACGGTACGAGCCAGATCGGAGCGAAGGGACATCTGCAGTATTCCTTGTTGTTGTTCTTGGGCCGCGTCAGCCATGGGTAAGCGGTGCGGCATCGCGCGAAACAAACGAGACTCCAAACACCGAGCGAAAGCCATGCCAAAAGCGATCGGTGATTACGACGGCACGCTATTGGCCGTTGCCCTCCTACCATAGGGCGATGCAGCGAGCATCCCGCCTGCCGGCAGCTAGCGCACCCGTCCGGCCTTCTGGACATGCTTGGGCGGCCATACACCTTCAAACGATCAATGTCCGTCCTGCTGGACCGCAATGTCGAATTGCCGGAGGTTGGGCGATGCAGCAGTTTTCGTCTAAACGGCGCTGGCCCGCAGTCGTGTCACGCAATAACCGCCCCGTTAGGCTATTTTGTTAGGCATTCAGCCAGAACCCTGGCGCTAGAGAGGAAGGGCATGCCAATGAATGACGATCTTGGAAAGTTGGTATTGAGGGTGAGCGTCGGCTTGCTGATGCTGCTGCATGGTATTGCCAAGCTTCAAGGTGGCGTCGGTGGGATCTCTGGAATGCTGGCCGGACATGGGCTACCCGGGTTTCTCGCCTATGGCGTTTATCTTGGGGAAGTCGTCGGCCCGGTGCTGGTCATCATCGGTCTCTTCACTCGGGTTGGGGCGGTGTTGATGGTCGGCAATATGCTGGTAGCGTTCGCCCTCGCCCATATGGACGAGCTGTTTTCGATGGGCCAGATGGGTGGCTGGGCGCTGGAGACCCAAGGCTTGTTCCTGTTCGGTTCGGTCGCCATCGCACTGCTGGGCGCGGGCAGATTGAGCGTTGGCGGCGTCCACGGACGCTATAACTAACGCCGGGATTGCGCTACCCGCACGGTGCACAGCTGCCGTGCGGGCGATTTTCAAGATTACTCAGGTCAGCCGTTCGGCATCGTTCTGATGGTCGCCTGATCGAGCGAGGCAGGCCGCTTCGTCCCCTTGGGAACGACTGGCATATCCGCCGAACTTGAACTGCTAGCTGGTCTTAGCAACAACCTGTGGCCGACGCACAGGTGCCAGCTGCGCCACCAAAGCAGCAACCCAATCGATAAAGACTCTTAGCTTCGCGCTGACGTGCCGGTTTGGTGGGAAAGCGATGTACAGCGGCATCGTGTCGAATTGCCAATTCTGAAAAAGCGGCACCAGCTCGCCCCGCGCCAGATGCTCTTTGGCTATGTACTCAGGCAACCAGATCACACCCAACCCCGCCACCCCGGCTGCCAGGTAGGCATTGCCGTCATCAACCGAAACCAGATAGCGGCCTAGCGGATTCACTCGCTCGCCATCGCAGTGCATGGCATACGGCGCTGCCTTACCGCTACGTGCCCATAAGAACCCGATAATGCGGTGATGCGTATCTTCCAGCTCCCGGGGGTGGGATGGGGTGCCGGCGCGCGCCAGATAACTCGGCGCCGCGTACATACCCAGTGGCAGGTCACCTATGTGACGCGCGATCAATGATTGATCAGTGAGCTCCCCGCCGCGCACGACGCAATCGACGTTCTCGTCGATCAGATCGACCACGCGATCGCTAACGCCCAGATCCAGCTGGATTTCGGGGTACTTCGCATGGAATGCCGGTAGCGCCGGTATCAGTATCAGGCGCGCGAACGGGCTCGGTACATCCACCCGGAGGCGTCCCCTTGGTGATACCGATGCGCTGGAGAGGCTCGTCTCTGCGTCGTCTAAATCGGCCAGCAGCCGCACCACCCTCTCGTAATACGCCGCGCCATCGGCCGTGACGTTGACCTTGCGCGTGGTGCGGTTGAGAAGCCGCACGCGCAAGCGCGCTTCAAGCTGCTGGACCAGCTGGGTGACACTGGTCTTGCTCAGATGCAGCGTTTCGGCCGCCTTGGTGAAGCTGCCTGTTTCAACCACACGAGCAAAGGCCTGCATCGCAACGAAACGGTCCATGCTGGCTCCGGGTATCGGGATTGTTTGGTTTTCGAGAACAGTGCTGATCGATCTGGCGAATTTATCCGGCCAGCACCGAACCCTACAGTGGTCTCCTCAATTACCTATCTCCAACAGACGAGGCTCTCATGAACACACGTGACGTCGTTTTCCCAGCCGGCCGGCAGGCGCTTTATGAACAGAATCACTATTCACCGGCCGTTCGCGCCAACGGGATGCTGTTCGTGTCCGGCCAAGTGGGCAGTCGCGAGGACGGATCGCCCGAACCCGAGCTTGAAGCGCAGGTGAGGCTGGCCTTCAAGAACCTGAACGCGATCCTTGAGGCGGCCAATTGCACCTTCGACGATGTGGTCGATGTGACCCTCTTCCTCGTCGACCCGCAGGCCAACTTCGAGAAGATCTGGAGTATCGTCGTGCCGGAATATTGGGGAAGCGCGCCACACCCCACGGTGACCGCTGTTGGCGTGACCTGGCTCTATGGGTTTCAGTTCGAAATCAAGGTGATCGCGAAACTGCCCGACCGGTCTGCGGGCTGATCAACAGCTACCGCCCACAAAAAAGCCGTCACCTATAACGGGTGACGGCTTTTTCACTACCGCGTCTCAGCCGTTCAACACGCCATCCACCAACGCCTTGGCCTCTTCCTGGATGCGCTTGAGGTGTGCGTCACCCTCGAAGCTTTCAGCGTAGATCTTGTAAACGTCTTCGGTGCCGGAAGGCCGAGCGGCAAACCAGCCGTTGTCAGTCACGACCTTGAGTCCGCCGATGGCAGCGCCGTTGCCTGGGGCTTCGGTGAGGATCTGGGTGATCGGCTGGCCAGCGAGTTCGCCAGCGGTGACCTGGGAAGCCGAAAGTTTGCCAAGCTTGGCCTTCTGCTCGCGATTGGCCGGAGCATCGATACGCTCATAGACCGGTGCACCGAAGCGCTCAGTAAGCGCCTGGTAACGCTCGCCTGGGTCCTTGCCGGTGACGGCGGTGATCTCTGCAGCCAGCAGGCCGAGGATCAAGCCGTCTTTATCGGTCGACCAGGCTCCGCCCTGCTTGCGCAGGAAAGAAGCACCTGCAGACTCTTCGCCGCCGAAGCCCAAGCTGCCATCCATCAAGCCATCGACGAACCACTTGAAGCCCACCGGCACTTCCACGACCTTGCGGTCGATGCCTTTGGCGACGCGATCGATCATCGAGGACGACACCAGCGTCTTGCCGATGCCCGCCTGCGCGCTCCACTCGGGCCGGTGGGTAAACAGGTATTCGATGGCGACGGCCAGGTAGTGATTGGGGTTCAGCAGACCAACCGAGCGCGCGACGATGCCGTGGCGGTCATGGTCAGTGTCGCAGGCAAAGGACACGTCGAAGCGGTCCTTGTTTTCGATCAGCCCGGCCATGGCGTGAGGCGAGCTGCAATCCATACGGATCTTGCCGTCCCAGTCAAGGCGCATAAACCGGAAGGTCGGATCGACGCGAGTCGAAAGCACTTCAAGCGGCAAGCTGTAACGCTCGGCGATGCGCGACCAGTAATGCACACCGGCGCCACCGAGCGGATCGACGCCAAACTTGAGACCCGAGCTGCGGATCGCATTGAGGTCGACCACCTGTTCCAGGCCGCCCACATAGCTCTCAATGAAATCGAAGCGCTGGGTGGTCGGTGCCTTGAGTGCCTGTGCGTAATCCATCCGCTGCACGCCCTTCAGACCGGCAACCAGCAACGCGTTGGCGCGCTCCTGGATCCACTTGGTCACGCCCGTGTCGGCCGGGCCGCCATTGGTAGGGTTGTACTTGAAGCCACCGTCAGCAGGCGGGTTGTGTGACGGCGTGATGACGATACCGTCAGCCAGACCGCTGCTGCGGCCGGCGTTGTATTCGAGAATCGCGTTGGAAATGGCGGGTGTCGGCGTGAATCCGGGCTCGCCATTGGTTTCGCTGCAACCGGCGTCGATGCGTGTCTCGACGCCGTTGGCTGCCAACACCTCCAGGGCGGATACGAATGCCGGCTCGGACAGCGCGTGGGTGTCCATGCCGACGAAGATCGGGCCGTCGATGCCCTGCTCACGGCGGTAATCACAGATCGCCTGGGTGGTCGCCAGGATGTGCCACTCGTTGAAGCTGTTTTTCAGCGACGAGCCACGATGGCCAGATGTGCCGAAAGAAACCTGCTGCGCCGGGTCAGACGGATCCGGGCGCTCGCTGTAATAACGCGAAATCAGGCGCGGGATGTTGGTTAGCGTGTGTTCTTCGGGAAGGCGTCCTGCGTTGAGGTCGATGCTCATCTATCGTTCCTTTGGGGGTAAGAAGGTCGCCTCAGGCAACAGCGCCGCACGGGAGGCAATCAAAAACCACGATGGGTCAAGGTTATTGTCTAGCCGCTCAGACCATGAATCACCGGGCTTTGTTTCCCCAGCGGCGAGATGAATGTGCAAGCGACTGTACCGCCGCGATAGAGGCTTTTGCGAATCTGGCGTACTGAGCTAAACACGCTGAAATCGCCTACATGAGCAGACTGCTCCAGGCAGAGACAAGCAACAGCAGCGCCATGACCTGATTGAACCGCCGAAGCGCCGCGTTGGAGCGCAGCAGACTGACCGCACCCCGCCCAATCGCGGCCCATACGATCAGGCAGGGTATGGCTACTAGGAGGAAAATCAGCGCGAATATGCCATAGCCGGCCAGCCCGGCGTCAGCGCCGGCGAACACACTGACTACCGCAAGCGCCATCATCCAGGTCTTGGGGTTTATCAGCTGCAGCCCCGCCCCACCCCAGGCACCGATTCGCATGGCAGGCGATGCGGAATCCAGAGACGTATCAGCGCTGCACCAGAGTTTCCAAGCCAACCAGCTTATCCAGCCGACACCCAGCCAAGCCATGATCTGCTGCACGGTTGGCGCCCGCATCAGTAGCTCCCCCAACCCCAGCCCGACAAGCAGGACGATAGCCGCAGCGCTTGCGCAGGCGCCGAATATCAGCGGCAGTGCGGCACGCCAGCCGAAACGCGCGCTGTTGCTGAGCACCAGCATATTGGTCGGCCCTGGGGTGATCGAAGCAACCAGGACAAACAGAAAGAATGGCAACAACTGGCTCATCCCTGCAGCTCATTAGACGATCGGTCAGGCGTTGAATGTTCAGGATTGGTGGATGGCATGGACAGAACCTCCGGTTTCGGTTCTGCCACTTTGCATTCGCTCGAACTAGCGGTCTGGAAGGTTTGAGCAACGTTTGCGATAAGCCGCGGGGCTCATGCCGTAGGCACGGCGAAACCATCGACCGAGATGGCTCTGATCGGAAAACCCGAGCTCCATGGCAACCTTGGCGGGCGCCAAGCCCTGACGTAGCAGCTTACGCGCCACGCTCAGCCGCAATTGGACCAGATAGGCATGGGGCGCCAGCCCGAACGAAGCCTTGAAGGCGCGGGAAAGCCGAAAACGATCGATGCCGGCTGCGCTAGCCAGCTCATCGAGCCCGACGTCCTGATCCAGATGCGCATGAAGATAATCTCTGGCCCTGATCGCCACCGCTGGCAGCGGCGCGGTCGTCTCCAGACGTTTACGCCAGTGCGTACGGCGCGACAGGATCTCCAGCAGAGCGTCAAGTGCGGCATGGCGCACGATGCGCAACTCACTCTGATGGACTGCCTGGAAGGCGAATGCAATGTGGCTCACAAGGCCCGGCTCGTCGGCGAGTGTCTCGGCGAAACCTGGCAGGCAATCGTTCGGGGCGTCCTCGAACAACTCTCGCAGCTGGGCTTCCAGCCAATGGGGTTGCAGGTAAAACGTCGAGTAGGTAAAGCCGCCGGGGACCGGTGCGCGTCCGTCGTGGATCTCACCGGGTTCGAGCAAAAACGCCTGCCCTACTACGCTGTTGTGCAGTGTCTTGCGGCAATTGAACTGTTGCACGCCTTGCTCGGTAAAGCCAACGAGGTAGGCGTCGTGCCAGTGCGCATCGTAAGCGTGCCCTTCGAAGTGCGCACGAATGGTCTCGATGCCGGTTTCGGCATCGAGATTCAGGTCGATCCAGCTGTTGCTGATGATGCCGCTCATACGCGGGTGCGCCACTCGCATCGGTTTCGAATTGCAGATTATGGGCCGAACGCCCACTCACCGTTCTAGAACGTCTGTGCACCAACCCGCTTCGTACCGGGCGCATCTCACCAAGTTGCACGACTGGAGCGGAGCGGAGCGTCAGATTTGCAACACGCTCGAGACCGTTTCGGCCAGACATTCGAGGGTGAAAGGCTTGGTCATCAACCGCATCCTGGGCCCGAGAAACTCGGAACGGGTGGCAGCGTTCTCCGCATAACCACTGATGAACAGAACCGGTAGCCCCGGACGGCGCTGTTGAACGATCTCGGCGCGCTGACGACCATTCAACCCCGGCAGCCCGACATCGGTAACCAGCAGGTCCAAGGTGCCAATGCGAGGAAGCATGTCCAATGCCTGCTGACCGTTCTCGGCGAGATGAACCCTATAGCCGAGGTCCTGTAGGACGCTATCGAGCAACAACCGAACGGAGTCGTCGTCTTCCACCACAAGAATGGCCTGACCAGTACCCGACCTGACCTCGGTATTAGCCGCGCGCGCTTCCGCCACCTCGGTCGATGCCTGCGCTGCCGGCAAATACAAGGTGATCGAGGTTCCTGCATTTTCGGTGCTGCTTACCGAAATGAACCCGCTGCTCTGCTGAACAAAACCGTAGACCATGGACAACCCCAGCCCGGTCCCCTGCCCCAGCGGCTTGGTCGTGAAAAAGGGTTCGAAGACCTTCGTCAGCATGGCGGCCGGAATACCTACGCCTGTGTCCGCTATATCGATCGCGACGTAGGTGCCCGCGTTACCGCCCAGATCGGCGGCTTCTGCCGCATCGATCCGGGCCAGGCGGGTGGTAATGGTCAGGGTGCCGCCATCGGGCATTGCATCCCGGGCATTGATGCTCAGGTTCAACAATGCGTTTTCCAGCTGATTGGGGTCCACCTCGGCCAGACCGCTGGCTTCATCCAGCTGAATGTCCAGGATGATTCGCTCTGTAAGGGTCCGCTGCAGGAGTTCGCCCAGGGAAAGAATCAACGGATTGACTGCAACGACGCGAGACTCCAGCGATTGCCGGCGTGAGAATGCGAGCAAGCGCTGGGTCAAGGCGGCGGCGCGGCTGGCAGATGAATGCGCAGCACTCATGTAGCGGTCCAGATCTCCGTACTGCTGCCGGCCGATGCGCAAACGCATCAGGTCAAGCGCTCCGATGACGCCAGTGAGCATGTTGTTGAAGTCGTGCGCGATGCCGCCAGTAAGCTGGCCTACGGCATCCATCTTCATGGACTGTCGCAACTGCTCCTCAGCACGGGCGCGCTCCTGAGTTTCAAGCGTCAGCTTCTCCAGCGCATCTTCCAACGCTCGGGTGCGGGCCTTTACCTGTGCTTCCAGATCATCATTGAAACGACGCAACATGTCCTCGTTCTGCTTCTGAGCGTCGATATCGATGATGACGAGTGCAGCGCCCTTGACCGTCTGATTGGCATCGTACAAAGGCACCGCACTGATACGGGCCCATAACTCGCCACCCTCCTCTGGGAAGTAACGTGCATCGAGACTCGAGACCCGCTCGCCACGCAGAGCGCGCGCACCTGCAAACTGGTCACGCGGCAGCGGTTGTCCGTCACTATCCACACCTAGCCAGCGCCCCGCACGAGCGTCATCGGCGGAGGGGATCTGCCGATTCGGCACGTAACGCTCGTAGGCCGGGTTGCTGAGTATCGTGGCGCCGTTCATGTCGATGAGGCACACCCCGACCGGAAGATGTTCGACCAGGCTTTCGAACGTGGCGCGTTGCTCGGCCAGCTCATTCAAACGGTCGCGTATCTCGACTTGACGCTGACGCGAACGCCATACCGCGGCCACCGTGCTCAGCAGCGATGCCTCGCCCAGCGGCGATTCAAGAACCACCAGGTCAGCGATACTCGCCGGCAGCTGCGCACTCAACGCCGCGAAGTCGGCACGGGACATGCCCTGACGCTGCGTTATCAGGATGACGGGGATGTTGGTCCAGGCCGGTGTTGCCCTCGACGCAGGTGAGAGATCGAGCAGAGCCAAAACAAAGGCGTCGTCGATGATCACGGCGCCGACACCATCATCCAGCCGTTGAATCAGACCGGCCGCGTCACCGCAAAACAGGGTTGCATAACCCTCTTCTGTTAGCACATTGATTGCGCCGGCAGCGTTAGAGCCCTCGCGCGCACCGATGAGTATTCGTTTTTCTTCGGAAGACACGTCTGCGCTCACATCGATGCTCGTCGGTTGGAAAGGCGGGCCTACGGCTGGCAGATATTTGCCGAACCGCCACGCAATCTCGAATTGGCACATCGATCACCAAGAGGGGATACCGCTGATGTGACAAAGCCGCACGACCAATGTTGGACGAGCTGATGGAGGCGTCAGGTAGTTAGTCCGCGAAATGGTACTGCGCCCGGATCGGCGCTGGCGATGGCTTTTTACAATGTCCTTACATGTCGCGAAGAGGACGACGCCCGAGTGCCGGCTGGACGGGCTCCAGGCGAGGCCGCCGCCGGTCGGAATCACGCAGCCGCTATCAACCTAGACCGCGCTACCGCCGATACAGAGCTTGCGCACAGTCAGTTCGCGCAGTCCTGTTCCAGCTTGGCGAATGATCTAATGACACTTACCGCAGCGAACCCCGCTCTCGAGTCAGCCGGCTATACAGCCATGACCCGCAAAGCCTCCCTCAGTTTTGTTTACGTAGTTGCAGCACTGTTCATCGCGGCTGGGTTGGCGCTGGTCTATTTATGCCTTGCGCTGGATGAGCATCAGGTGAACCACAGCGAAACGGATGCTGCCAGGGCAATGGAAAGCCGCCAGGACAAGATAGGTACTGCACTAGCTGACTACGCATTCTGGTACGACGCCTACAACTACACGCATAGCAAAATTGATCTGACCTGGACCTTTGAAGGAGACAATATTGGGCCCTCACTGTTTTCGACTTACGGTCTGGACGGCGTTTTCATCCTTGGGCCGGATGCCGCTACCCGCTACGGCATCATCGATGGCGCCTTGAGCGAAACGCCTGCCAATGACTGGATCTCGGGAGACATCCCAGCCCTGCTGAAAGAGGCCCGCGACAAGTCCACGGATGATGAGGTGGCCCATGCCTATTTTTCGGTGGCCGGAATCCCGACCGTTGTTTCCGCAGCAGTGATACGCCCTGACAGCTCCTATGACGACTTCTCGACGCTGTCCTACCTCGTTTACGTCGATGTGCTGACCGAGGCAAAGCTGAAGGTCATCGACCTGGCATTCGACCTGGACGATCTCAGGGCAACCATTGGCACCCTGCCCGGCTCGCCCAGCCCGAAACTGACGCTACAGGCCGCTTTAGGCAGTCCCGTAACCCTTCAATGGAACAGTGAAGAGCTCGGCCTTTCGCTCCTCAAAATCTTCCTGCCGGTGTTGTTTCTCGTCGGCCTGCTGGTTGGGGTACTGGTGTGCTGGCTGCGCATGCGCGTCATGCACGCCACCCGCATGATCGATGCTGCCCAGCAGGCATTGCAGATCAGCGAGCAGCGCTTCAAGAACATATCCGAGGCGTCATCGGACTGGATCTGGGAAACCGACTCGCAGCAAAACCTGACCTACCTTTCCGATCGCTTCGCCCAGTTGACCGGGCTGTCTCCTAAACAATGGCTGGGACGCTCATTGACCGATCTACTTGCCTATGACCGGAGGCTGCTGGCGATCACGGCAGAGGTGAGTGCGAATAGCGGGCGACGACCTATACCTTGCGAAATGAACGCCGCGAACGAAAGCCTGCGCTATTGCCAGCTCTCCGCACGCGCGGTGCGTGCAGGTGACCGGCTGTTGGGCTACCAGGGCACGGTTTGCGATATCACCGAAGAAATTGAAGCCAAGGCACGGATCGAACACATCAGCCATCACGATGCGCTGACTGGCCTTGCCAATCGTCATCGGCTCAACCATTTCATCAATAGCCGCCTCAGCGAAGGCTTGAACGCGGACCGTCCCGTGTTTCTCCTGGCGCTCGACCTTGATCGGTTCAAGCCGGTCAACGACGCGTTCGGTCACGCAGCGGGCGACATGGTATTGCGCGAAGTGGCCAATGCGCTCAACAGTTGCACTCGTTCGACCGACCTGGTGGCGAGGCTCGGCGGGGACGAATTCGTCGTGGTTGCGACCGACTGCAAGACCCGCGAACAAGCGGAGGGACTCTGCCAACGGCTTATCGAGCGCATCAATCAGCCAATTACGATAGCCGGCAATGAAGTCAGTGTCGGCACCAGCATCGGCGTGGTTTGCGCGCCATTCGATGGCATTAATGGGGAGGACCTGCTGCGGTACGCCGACATCGCGCTGTACGAAGCCAAATCCAGCGGCCGCAACCTGTTCCGCTTCTACGAGCCGGCTATGAACGAGCGAATCATGGAGCGCCGACAGCTGGAAATCGACATGCGGCACGCGCTGCGTCGGCGTGAGTTCCGCCTGGACTTTCAACCGCGCTACGAAGCGGCTGGGCAGAAGCTGGTCGGGGCCGAGGCGCTGGTGCGCTGGCATCATCCCACCCGGGGCCTGCTGCCACCGGACAGTTTCATACAGCTGGCTGAAGAAACCGGGCAGATCATCGAGCTCAGCGACTGGGTGATCCGTGAGGCCTGCACCAACGCCCTGACATGGGGTGACAGCATGATGGTTTCGGTAAACCTGTCGTCGGTGGAGTTTCAGCGCAATGATCTGGTGGACCGCATCGCTGCGGCGCTGACTGAAACCGGCATATCACCGGAACGGCTTGAGCTGGAAATCACCGAGAGTGTGATGCTTGAAGACGCCGCCGCCGCGCTGATTACCATGAACCATTTGAAGGCGCTGGGTGTTCGGCTGTCGATGGATGATTTCGGCACCGGCTATTCATCGCTCAGCTATCTGCGCACCTACCCGTTCGACGGCATCAAGATCGATCGCAGCTTCATCTCCGGCCTGGATCACTCGCAAAGCAGCGAGGCGATCGTGCATGCCATCGTCAGCATGGGTCATGCCTTGTCGCTCACGGTAACGGCCGAGGGCATAGAGACAGTGACGCAGCTTGGAAAGCTGACCGAACTGTCGTGTGACCAGGCCCAGGGGTTCTACCTGGGCCGTCCTACCGCCTCGGAGCCTTTCAAGCGGATCGTCGACGAGCACCAGGAGCAAGCGATCAGCCGAAGTGCGGCAAGAGGATGAGCAGTCCTTGGCGGCCCGGCATGGCCGGACCTCCACACGGCGAGCTAGCTCAGCGCATGCTCAGCTCGCTTGCCGGTCGATGATGAAGTCATTGAGCCCAGCCAACGGCATGGGCTGAGCGAACAGGTAGCCCTGGGCTTCATCGCATGATGACCGCACCAGCTGCTGCAGCATGTTCGAATCCTCGACCCCTTCTGCCACCACTCGCATGCCAAGCGAATGGCACATCTCGGTCACCGCCTTGATGAAATCAAGTGAGCTGTCCGTATTGGACGACGGCCCGAGAAAGGAGCGATCGAGTTTGACGACATCGATGGGATATTGCCGCAGGTAAGCAATGCCGGCGTATCCGGTCCCGAAGTCGTCGATGGCCAGCCTGACGCCGATGTTGCATAGGTCCCGCAGGAGTTTGTGCGAGGTGTCGGTATCTTCGATCAGACCAGACTCGGTCAACTCCAGCTCGAGGTGGGCCGCGTTCATGCCCGATGCTTCCAGCGCCTGTCGAACATCGCTGCACAGCGTCGGCGATTTGAGTTGAACAGGTGACACGTTCACGGACAACACCAGATCGATCCCGATGCGCTCGACCAATAGCTGAATGTCCGCGCAGGCCTGGCGCAGGACCCAACTGCCGATATTGCAGATCAGTCCTGTGGCCTCGGCAATCGGAATGAAGGCATTGGGCGGAATCAGACCCTTTGTGGGGTGATTCCAGCGAATCAACGCCTCGACGCCACAGGCCGTGTCGTCGCCCAGGCGAATGCGCGGCTGGTAGTGCAACACGAACTCGTCACGCTCCAGCGCGTCGCGCAGGTCCAGTTCAAGGGCCATGCGGTTCTTGGTTTCAATGCTCATCTCAGCAGAGAAGAACTGTATCCGCGTGCCGCCTGCATCCTTTGCCCGGTACATGGCGATATCGGCATGCTGCAGCAGTTCGTCAATGGTCGTATCGGGGTTGGGATAGAGACACATGCCCATCGAGGCCGACGGGTAATAGCGCGTACCAAGCACATCACAAGGCACCTGGATGGCCCGCAGCAGGTTGGTCGCGATCAGCTCGGCTGACCTGATTCCATCCGGCAAGTGTGCAACCACCACGAACTCATCACCGCCCAATCGCGCCACCAGATCACCGGAGGGCAGCGCCTGACGCAGCCGATGGGCGATCTGTACCAAGAGTACGTCGCCATAACCGTGCCCCATGGAATCGTTCACTTCCTTGAACCGGTCAAGGTCGATCAGCATGATCATCACCTGCTGGCCTTCGGGAATGAAGTTGACCAGTTCGCGCAGATGGTCGTTGAGATAGGTCCGGTTCGGTAGCCCGGTCAGGGCATCGTGGGTGGCCATGTGGTTCAACCGGTGCTCGGCCTGCTTGCGGTCGGTGATATCGGTCAGGCCGCCGGACCACTCCTTGATGTTGCCGCGCTCATCGAAGATCGGGACCGCGTGCCCTGCCATGTGCCGGTACTGCCCGTCCAACCGGCGTACGCGATATTCGGCGCGCTTGTTGGTAAAGACCGAATGCATTTCGCCGACCACCACTTCAAGCTCCGGACGATCATCAGGATGCACGGCATCCAGCCAGCCTTTGCCGCAGGCTTGCTCGAAGCTCTGACCAGTGAACTCGCTCCACTCGCTTTGCGGCTCGATAATGTCCACCGCCGGGCTCGTCGACCAGGTCAGGCTATTGGTGGCTTTTACCAGACCCCGGAAGCGCCGCTCATTGATGGCCATTCGTTGCTCTGCCTTGGCACGGGCCCGATTGGCTCGGTCACGTTGCACGACCATCGCCGCCGTGTTGGCAAGCAGCGTGATGCCCTCCTGTTCCAAGGCCGACGGCACGGATGGCATGCTGCTGTAGCAGGCGATGGTCCCCATGATCTCGCGCTCAGCTGACAGAATGGGTGTCGACCAGCAGGCATGAAACCCGTGTTCCAGGGCTTTGCCGCGATGTCGTTGCCAATTCGGATCGACTCTGATGTCTGCGGTGATGCTCGGCTCGCCGGTGCGCACCGATACGCTGCAACTCGTTTCGTTGGATCCCGCATCCATCCCATCGAGAGATCGAACGAAATCATCCGGAAGGCTGGACGACTCGACGAATCGTAGCTTGCCATCGTCATCCAGGCGCATGATCGCTGCCCGGATCATCCCGGCTGATTGCTTCTGCGCGGATTGGGTGAGTTCAACCAGCACCTCGGTCAACGGTGCTCCCGCCACCGCCCGCTCCAGTGCGCGCATCTGGCCTTCGGCGATGGCTTCGGAACGGCGGCAATCGGTGACGTCCTGAGTGACGAAGTGCAGCGATCGAAATTCGGGATGTGCGGTAGAGCGCCCCGTGACGCAGACCGTCTGGACACCGGTTTCACCGACGAGGACACGGCATTCAAAACGCACCTCGTCGCCGGTCGACAACGCAATGGCGACCTCTTCGGCGACGGTGTCGCGGTCTTCAGGATGAATGTGCTCGAGAAACTCGGTCAGTGAGGTGCTGCCCAGCGAACAGGCGTCCAGTGCGTGAGTAACCGCTTCGACTGCGGCCTTCGAGTCATTAAGCGGCTCGTCGAGTTCGACGTACCACTCCAGCATACCGGCAGATTGAAGCGTGAAAGCAAGACGGGATTGGAGATCAGGTTGGGCCATGCAAGTTCTCCAAACATGGTGGCGGCTACTACGGGCTTCGACCCTGGGCGCGACGCGGCGTTCTAGCGCGGGTTGAAGCATACAACGGACATGTAACAGCGTAGCGCAAGTCAGCGTCTCCCGCGGGATCACACCGATCGACCTGGCCTAAATCAGGAAAATGCATGGAGGCACCAGTGGGCGTTCGAAACAGAGCGATGAATCGCTCGGGATGGTGCACTCACATCGGAAGATGGCACATTTGCGCATCGACCGTTACCCCCTCTTTAGATGGACTCTCATGGCCGTTAGCAATGCACAGACAGGCGTGACGCAGGCACCTGGAACCTCCCCTGGCAGCCCGCTGGCAATGCGTATCATCGGCGGAGTTGCGCTGGCGCACCTGATCAACGACCTGATCCAGGCGGTGCTGCCGGCGATCTACCCGATGCTCAAAGCGAGCTATGGCCTGACATTCACCCAGGTTGGCCTGATCACCCTGACCTTTCAGCTCACCGCCTCGCTGTTGCAACCCTGGGTGGGCTACCACACCGACCGCCATCCCAAGCCATGGCTATTGCCAGCCGGCTCGGTATGCACCTTGATCGGCATCGTGATGGTCTCCGTGGTCGGCAGCTTTGCCATGATCCTGTTGGCAGCCGGGTTGATCGGCATCGGCTCCTCGACCTTCCACCCAGAAGCGTCACGTGTAGCGCGGCTGGCCTCCGGCGGGCGTTTCGGGCTGGCGCAATCGACCTTTCAGGTGGGCGGCAACGCAGGCTCGGCGTTCGGGCCGTTATTGGCTGCGGCCATAATCATTCCCTATGGGCAAAGCCACGTCGCCTGGTTCGGGCTGTTCGCGGTGTTTGCACTTTTCGTGCTGTACCGGATCAGCTGCTGGTACGCCGATCACCTCGCATTGTTCAAGCTCAAACAAGGCCAGGCCGCCACGCATGGCTTGTCCAAAGACCGGGTTCTGAGCGCGCTGGTCGTGCTCGGTCTTCTGGTTTTTTCCAAGTATTTCTACATGGCCAGCTTCACCAGTTATTTCACTTTCTACCTGATCGAGAAATTCGAGCTGTCAGTTGCGAACTCGCAACTGCACCTTTTCCTGTTCCTGGGCGCGGTTGCTGCTGGAACCTTCTTTGGCGGGCCGATTGGCGACAGGATTGGCCGCAAGGCGGTGATCTGGTTTTCGATCCTAGGCGTAGCGCCATTCACATTGGCGTTGCCACACGTTGATCTTTTCTGGACCACCGTGTTGAGCATCGTGATCGGCTTCATCCTCGCCTCGGCGTTCTCAGCCATCGTCGTATACGCCCAGGAACTGGTGCCAGGGAACGTCGGCATGATTGCAGGATTGTTCTTCGGCCTGATGTTCGGCTTTGGCGGGATCGGCGCAGCGTTGCTCGGGCATCTGGCCGATATCCACGGTGTCCAGTACGTGTATTTCCTTTGCTCGTTCCTGCCGCTGTTCGGCGTACTGGCGATCTTCCTACCGGGAACGAAAAGCACAGCTTGATTGCAAGCGCGCCGGTCAACAGTCCGGTTAGTCCACTTTCTCCTTCAGGCAGCGCCTAAACAGCTGATGCAAAGGCAACCTGTGCGCGCTGTAACGGCTGACCAGCATCAGGTCCCGGTAAAAGGTTGCAGCGCCAAGGGAGATGATGCGCACCGCAGGTGTGCGTTCGAGCCACAGCCCGGCCTTCGGCACCAACGCTACACCCAGGCCGTTTTCAACCATCTTGACGATGGCATCCAGCTCGTCCAGTTCGAGCCCTGGCCGCACGTCCAGATGGTGCTTGCGCAGAAACTGACTCACCTGGCGGCCGCCGAAGGAGCTTCGGTCGTACCGCACGAATGGATGTTCCATGATCAGTTTGAGCGGATCGTCGCCGACAGCTTTCAGCGGCGTAATGAGCACGAACGGCTCCTTCACGATCAGCTCGGCGTGTAGCTCCTTCGGAAGTGCATAGGGCGGACGAATAAGGATCGCCAGATCGATTTCCCCGGCGTCGACCTGAGAAAGCAGATTCAGCGAAACGCCTGGGACCAGCTTGGGCGCGACCCCTGGTGCTTCCTCCAGCAGTCGCAGCAACGCGCCCGGAAGCAGCCCGGTTTGTACCGTGCCGATTGCCCCTATGCGCAACTCGCCGCGGTAGTCATCGAGCGACTCTGGCTGCCCCATCAGCGCAAAGGTCTCGACGATCTGTTCGGCCAGCGGCAACGCGCGCAACCCGTTTGCATTGAGGTATGCAGAGCGTCCCGTTCTATCGAAAAGGCGAAAGCCCAATGCCGCTTCCAGGTTCTTGATCTGGGCGCTCACCGCCGACTGCGTGAGGCCGATATGGTTACCCGCGGAGGCGAAACTGCCGCACCGGGCGATGGCGAGCAGGGTTTTCAGTTCACGGATCATAGGCCCTTCATTGATCGATTTTTTCGAGGCTCGATGGCAAAGATATCCGCTGTCGACGGGTGCGACAAATTGACAAGATGGCCGTCACGTCTAACCACAGCAGGTAGCCCAGATGAGCCTCTCTCCTTTTCACCTTGCCATCCCGGTTTACGACTTACCCGCCGCACGGAGTTTCTACGGTGAAGTGTTCGGCCTGGCCGAAGGCCGCTCCTCTGAGCATTGGGTAGATTTCGACTTCTACGGCCATCAACTGGTCATCCATGAGCACCCGAGAACTGCCTCGCAGGAAGCGGCGCACACCAACGCCGTGGACGGTCACGACGTGCCGGTCCCGCATTTCGGCATCATTCTGAGCTGGCCCGAATGGGAGGCGCTGGCCGAGCGACTGCGCGCGCGTGACACGCAATTCGTCATCGAGCCCTATGTCCGCTTTCAAGGACAGGTGGGCGAGCAGGCCACGATGTTTCTCTTCGACCCGTGCGGCAATGCACTGGAGTTCAAAGCCTTCAAAGACATGAGCCAGCTGTTCGCGAAGTAAATTCCTGCCGCGATATCGGGGGACTGCACTGCGCTGCCAGCGCGAGGCGCTTGTGCGGTGTGTCAGGCTCGGGCTGTGGCTTACACCGGCGGCGAGCTGACCGACAATGCCCGGCCAACCGCCCCGGAGTTAGCGATGGACAGCCGTAAACCGCTCGATTTCACCGCCATTAGCCTGATGCTGATGCTCTGTCTGATCTGGAGCATGCAGCAGATTGCTTTAAAGGCGACCGCAGCGGATTTCTCCCCGGTTCTGCAGATCGCGCTGCGCTCCGGTGTCGGTGCGCTGCTGGTTGGCGCCCTGATGCTGTTTCGCCGAGAACGGCTGAGCGTCTCGCAAGGCATCTGGAAAGCCGGGTGCCTGGCCGGCCTGCTATTCGCGCTGGAGTTTCTGCTGGTAGGCGAAGCCGTGCTCCACACTTCTTCCGGGCATGTGGTGGTGTTTCTCTATACCGCGCCGGTCTTTGCCGCGCTGGGCCTGCACTGGAAACTGCCAAACGAGCGGCTTGCACCTCTGCAATGGATCGGCGTGGGCCTTGCATTTGCCGGCATCGCGGTAGCCTTCTTGCGCGGGGCCGCCAGCGATTCGGCCATGGGAGACGTGCTCTGGGGTGACTTTCTGGCGTTACTGGGCGGAGCGGCCTGGGGCTCGACCACGGTGCTGGTCCGCACGACTCGGCTGTCGTCACTGCCGGCCACCCAGACGCTGCTTTATCAATTGCTGATGGGGTTCGCGCTGCTGCTGCCAATAGCGCTGCTTACCAGCCACACCACGTTCAATCCCACCGGGTTGGTCTGGCTCAGCTTGGGTTTCCAATCACTGCTGGTGTCCTTTGCCAGCTATCTGATCTGGTTCAGCCTGTTGCGCCGCTACCTGGCGTCGCGGCTGGGCGTACTGTCATTCCTGACGCCGCTGTTCGGTGTCGCGCTGGGCGTCTGGCTGCTGAGCGAGCCCATCGAACCAGGATTCGTCGCCGGTGCCTTGATGGCGCTGACGGGCATCGTTCTCGTCAGCGGCTACGGCTGGATTGTTGCGATCGCCAGGCGGTAGTGCCTGCCTCAGGCTTTGAGCGCATAAAGATAGGCTTGCACGCTCTCACCATTGGCAAGCCGCACGGCAGTCGGGATGCGCCGGTAGGCATCCCCCTCGAACTGATCGAGTCTGGCCCAATGGTCGGCGAGTGCTTCTGAACTGAACACGAAACCGTCAATCGTCTCGCCGTTCTCGTCCAGGTCGAGGCCGGGATAGCCCATCGCCGCGCCCCACCCTTCTGCTCGCAAGGTGCCGGTCACGCTGGCCGGCTCCCAAGAGCCCGGTACGTCAGCCAGAATGTGCGCATTGGGCCGCCCGGGCGCGAGGGTGCCGTATACGAAAAGCCGTTCAGTCATGTCTCTGTCCTGCTTGGTCTATCTGGCACTGCGTCGCCGGGCCGGTCATGCGTTCGCGGCGGCCTGCCACTCGCGCGGGCTGGTCCCGGTCTTGCGACGGAACGCGCGGGCAAGCGCGGACGGGCTTTCGTAGCCCACTTCGTCGGCGATCAGGGCGATAGGACGACCCTCTCGCAGGCGCTTCTGCGCCAGGCTTATGCGCCAGCTGGTGAGGTAGTCGGCTGGTGTCTGGCCGACCACCGATCTGAAGCTTGCAGCAAAGCTTGCGCGTGACATGTTCGACTCGGCAGCCAGTTCAGCCACCGACCAGGCACGCTCGGGTTCGGCATGCATCAAGGTCATCGCGCGGGCCAGTCGCAGGTCCGCCAGCCCCGCCATCATTCCCGAGGTCATGGTCTGACTGGCCATAAGGTGGCGCAGCATCTGGACGATAAGCAGCTCGAAAAGCCGCCCCATGACCGCCTCCCGACCGCAGTAACCGGCAAGTGCCTCCTCGAACAGCCAGCCCAGTGCACCATCGAGAATCGGCGCTTCGGCAACCGGCAGAAGCAACACATCGGGTAATGCCGCAGCCAGCGGGTTGTTCGCGCCTCCGCTGAAGCGCAGCGTCGCGCAAACCAGCCGTGCGTGCTCGGATTCACTGGCGATCATCCGGTGACGATAGGGCCGTGGAAAAACCATGACGGTTGGCTCGGTCAGCTTGACCTCGCTGTTGTCCTCCAAGCGCAGCGTCATGCTGCCCTCGCGCAACACATGGATGTAGCCCACCTGATCCGCGGTTTCGAACGCCGCAACGCCGCACAACTCCCCGCTGTGATAGAGCCCCGCACTCATGCCGAAATGAGTGAGCAGGCTAGATAGACGATCCATTCCAAGCCTCGATTAGACGATCAGTTGCATATTGTCGACGTTCTGAATCCGAAGCGCCGATTCGTCTGCGCATTATGTACCTGCACCTGACGCAAGGCACTCCTGAAGACCTGAGCCGTTTCAGCATTGGTGCTCCGGTCCTGAGCATAGCCAGCAACCAAACCGAATCCGAGCCACCTCAACGAAAAAGGTAGATCAACGTCATGACCACTGCATCCAAAAGCCGCAAAGTTGTAGCCGCCACTGTCCTCGCTGCCGCCTCTACCCTGGGCAGCGCCATGGCTTTCGCCGCCAAGCCGACGGTGATTCTGGTGCACGGCGCCTTTGCCGAGTCTTCCAGCTGGAACCGCGTCGCGGCCCGACTCATCGACCAGGGCTACCCAGTTATCTCCGCCGCTAACCCGCTGCGCGGCGTGGCTAATGACGCGGAGTACGTGTCCGACATCATCGAGCACACCCCCGGCCCCGTCGTACTGGTCGGCCACTCCTACGGCGGCAGCGTCATCACCAACGCGGTGAAGGGCAGCAGCAAGGTCAAGGCGCTGGTGTATGTCGCCGCGTTTGCCCCGGCCATCGGCGAAAGCGCGGCCACCTTGGCTGGCAAGTTTCCAGGCGGAACGCTCGGCCCGACGCTGGCGGAGCCGGTGCAGTTGAGCGATGGCAATCAGGATTTGTACATCCAGCAGGATAAATTCGCCGAACAGTTCGCCGCTGATGTCGCACCGGCCGAGGCGGCGCTCATGGCCGCCACGCAACGCCCCATCACTGCCGCTGCGCTCAATGAGGAGAGCCAGGAAAACGCGTGGAAGTACGTGCCCTCCTGGTTCGTCTACGGCACAGGTGACAAGAACATTCCGGAAGCAGCGCTGAAGTTCATGGCTGATCGGGCCGGATCGAAGAAGACAGTGACCATCCCGGGCGCCTCCCACGTAGTGATGACCTCCTATCCGGAAGAGGTGGCCGCACTGATCGATGAAGCGGCCCAGGCCACTACGAGGTAGTAACTAAAAAAACCGGCCGGTGAGTACGCTCACCGGCCGGTTTCTTTTCTTCCTGACCAAGGGAGTTTTCCGCAGCACTGGCGCCGCGAATACGGCGCCTTCACCACTACTGAGCGCCGGTTCGGCACATGCGTGGCCGGTGTTAAAGGTGGCTAAACCGATCACCGTTTCACTATCCGGCATTAAACAAAAACGCGAACGTACCGATAACCCGGCATGCCAAGCGGACCTTGCATCGAGGATGCACCGACCGCCAGGATCTTTCGGCTGGTTTCGTGGCTCAGCGGCCCTATCGCGAGCCTTTCAAGACCGGCATCACACCCTGCATATGGAAGCCTTCACTGTGCAACTCATCGATAACCGAGCGCTGATCAACGATGCCCTGAGCCAGTCCGCGACGCTCACTGGAGGGCACTTTGATCATCGTTATTGGTTGAGAAAAGTGACGGATGTGAAGCTGCTGATCATCTCCAAGCCGGAGGTTCTGTTCGACCTGTCGGTCAAGGTTTACATACCCCTGGCGCCAGGCCAGAAGGCGCCGCTCACCTATGGCGACGGCTGGTTCAACTGGCACTTTCTCGGCAGCAAAAGCGCGGTAGTGACAATCGCGCGGGAAATACTCTCTATCGCGATGCGTAACCAGAAAGCCAATTCTGCAGTGCTACAGGCATGGCTGGTTGAACTGGTCTCCTTCAAGCACAGCGACCATACGATCGTCGTGCTCGAACCTGAACCACAGCAGGATCAGGCGGGCCGTTAAGCCGTCTCGCCTGCGCCCAGCGCGGCCTCTTCATAATCGAGTTCGCGCAGCAGGGTCTGCAGCATCTGCTCATCGATCTGGTGACGCTTCCTCATCCGGTACATCTCCTTTCGCTGCACAGCAATGGCCTGGGCGCGGATATCTCGCTCCAGTGCCATCGCTTCACGCGCCTGGTTTTCCCGGCCCTGATAATCCATAAGGGCTTCAATGTCCTTTCGGTAAGACTCGGTAACCCGGGCGGTAACCTCGCTGCGCAGCAGTGCATCGTCGACATCTTCCACCGGGTTGGCCTGCTTCCAGCTCTCCATCCAGCTGACCGCCGCCTGCGCCGCGAGCCGTCGCGCTTTCTTCAACTCTTCTCGATGCTCTTTGTCCTCGGTGTTCGGGATGTGCTTGAGGAAGTACGGAATGCCCACCGCGCCAACCAGCAACGACAGGATGATCACTGCAGACGCCAGGAAGATCATCAGGTCGCGGCCTGGAAACGGCGCATCGCCGATCATCAGCGGAATCGAAAGCACACCGGCCAACGTGATCGCTCCGCGCACGCCCGCCACTGCACTGAGTGCGGAGAACAAGCGAAGCGGCTTCGGCTGGACCGTCTTGCCAAGGAGTCGAAGCACCCGCGCTTCGCCCCAGTGATAAGCAAATACAAAGACGAAACGGATGACCAGCAGCAACGCCATGATCGCCAGGGCGCTGAACACCAGCATCGGCATGTTGTAGGTCTCCTGGCCGGAGTCCTGCCATACGCGCTCTACGATTCGAGGGAACTGCAGACCCAGCAGCAGGAACACCAGGCCGTTGAAGCTGAAATCGAGCATTTCCCAGATGCTGCGGTTGAGGATGCGCGTACTGGTCTTCACCGGAAGCATGTCGATACGGCTCTGCACCATGCCCGCCGCCACGGCCGAGAGGATGCCCGACATCCCGGCATGCTCCGCGAGAAAGAACGCGGCAAAGGGCAGCAGCAGAATCATCACCACATAGGTGGCTGGATCGAACAGCCCACGGGCCGTCATCCACTGTTTGCCTTTCCCAACGGCCCAGCTCAGGCCTGCGCCGATCAACAGTCCGCCAAGGGCAATGACGAAGAATTCGCCGGTTACCGTGACCAGCGAAAAACTACCGGTAATGGCTGCAGCCAGCGCGAACTTAAAGGAAACCAGGCCGGTGGCGTCGTTCATCATCGCCTCGCCTTCCAGCTGGTGGGCCATGTGCCGAGGTAGCCGCCCTTGAGCGATGGCGATCACTGCAAGCGCGTCGGTGGGAGAAAGAATGGCAGCCAGCGCAAAGGCAGCACCCAGCGGAATCGCCGGTAACAACCAGTGAATGAAGTAACCGACCACTACCAGGATGATCAGCACCAGCACCAAGGCCATCGCGGTCATTTCGGGACCATGCTCGGTGAACTCGCGCTTAGGAATCTTCCAGCCGTCGTAGAACAGCAACGGCGGGATGAACAACAGCATGAATATCTCGGGACGCAACTCGACACCCATGCCGAACGGCGGGAGCGCCAGCAGGCTTCCCATGATGATCTGCAGGATGGGCAACGGCAGCGGAACGACATTGGCCAGAACACGGCTTACGCCTACAGCGAGCAACAGCAGGAAAATCAGATAAAGCGTTTCCATGGGGCGGGCGGATCTCGACAAAAAAATGAAGGCGGAATGCGGCGATTGCGCGCATACGACAAAAGTATAGTCAGGGGTTTGGGAATAGCCGGCTCGCTCGTCAGATCGGATCGACCTAACGCGTTGATAGCTGCCGCGCTCATCGCAATACAAGCGAAGACGTCACTTCCCTGTCTTTCCGTCACGCGCGAGAGGACGCTTAGCGGCATTCAGCCGTACCGCCTGTCGCAAACGTCCCGAACAGAAGACACAGTGTCCAGTTGGCATGACATTTCTTCGCTCGTTGTCCTGACAACTGGACAAGGTTCCGCCGATCAGGCTTCCGCTTCTTACACTCGCGAATGCCGAGCCAGAGCGCTGGAGATCCCACGACCGGACCGGTCATCGCCGCTTGCGGCTCGTCAGCGCCGGCTGGCATAGCTTTAGCTCTTCGATCCACGCGTGGCTAATGCCCGATCGCTGCCCTGCTCGCCTCGACGCGTCAGTCCGCAAAACCAACAACAAGAAGAAGGAAGCCCCATGACTGCTCCCCGTGTTCTTCGTGTCATCCGCGATGACTGCAGACGCCCGCCTCACCTGCTAGTGGCCGCACCCGCATTGCTGGCGTTGGCAATTGCCGAACCTGGCTTCGCGGCGGGATGCAATGAGCTGCCTGGCACCATGATCCCCGCCTCCGCCATTGCTTTACCGACCTCCGGTGCCAGCGTGACTGCCGCTACATTGACCCCAGGTGGCGGCACTGCACCACAGGTTAATGGACCCTACTGCGACTTGAATGTGGAGATCGCACCGGTCGACCCAAGCGCACCGACGATAAAAATGCGCATTGCGCTGCCCGAGCAGTGGAACGGCAAAGCGATGATGTATGGCGGCGGCGGATACAACGGCACCATTCCCAACGTTGTCGGCAACGTGCCGGCCGGCCCGGTCGACCAGCCAACCCCACTCGGACGCGGGTATGCCGTATTCGGCAGCGACTCGGGACACGTCGCCAATCCGATCAGCCCCGGTGACTTCGCCTGGAACGACGAAGCGTTGGCGAACTACGCTCACGACGCGCTGAAGAAAACCCGTGATACCGCGATCTACCTGATCGCGCAGCGCTACGGCCGCGCGCCTGAGCGCAGCTATTTCGCTGGAGGCTCGACCGGTGGCCGTGAAGCGCTTGCGGTGGTGCAGCAGTGGCCGACCGACTTTCAGGGCGCCATCGTGCTCTATCCAGCCTACAACGCCGCAGCGCTTGACCTGCAGTTCGGCCGCATCACCCGCGCGCTGGCCGCTCCCGGTGCCTTCCCGAGCCTGGAAAAACGAGCCGCATTGCTGGAGGCCGCGATGCAGGCCTGCGACGAAATGGACGGCGCGCGTGATCGTGTCATCAGTAATCAGGCGGCTTGCAATGCCAGATTCGACCCTGCCAAAGCCACGCTCGACGGGCGTCCGTTACGCTGTGCTGGCGGCGCCGATACCGGTGAACGCTGCCTGTCCGACGCGCAGATCGAAGCACTCAAGGTGTTCGATACGCCGATCCGCTTCAGTCAACCGCTGGCCAGTGGCGAGCGCGGCTACCCCGGTTTCAACACCTGGGGCACCGATCTGGGGCGTCCCGGCACAGGTTTGCAATTGGTGGTCAACCGGCTAGGGCTCAATACGCTGCAGCCAGACTATCCGATGCCCTTGCACGGCACCGGTTTTACCGAGGGAGCGCCCTATCATTCGGGCTTCTGGGATGAATGGGTACGCTACTTCGTCACTCGCAATTCCTCGTTCAACTCGCTTTCGCTCGATCCAAGCAATCTCGGCCCCTGGCAGGCGCGAGTAGACCAGCTGTCGCTGCGCCAGGACGTCAACCAGACCGACCTGTCCGACTTTGCAGCAAACGGCGGCAAGATCCTGATGGCTCACGGCACCTCCGATCAGCTGGTCAGCACACGCGCCACGGCGGACTACTATCGCCGCGTTCAGCAGGACATGGGGATGGGCCGAACCCGGCACTTCATGCGCTATTACGAGATCCCCGGCTACGCCCACGCGGCCAGCACGGTGTTCAACGCCGCCTGGGACTCGCTGACAGCGCTGGAAAACTGGGTCGAACTCGGCGTCGCGCCCAGACGGCAGATCGTGACCGACACCGTCGCGGTGCCTGGCCGCACCCGGCCGCTCTGTGAGTACCCGGCCTGGCCGAGGTACAAAGGGCGAGGCGACATCAACGATGCGTCGAGATTCGTCTGCATGAGAAGCCGCGGTCATCAGAACTAGGAAAAACCGGACGGAGCGCTTCGGTCTGCCGTGCGCTCCGTCCCACCTCGCCGAGCCGCATTACATGTGCCTGCAAAAAACCTGATTGCCCCAGCCGAGTCGGCCGTCAATGCGAGCCCTTATCGTGTCGGCTGAACGCATCGAGCCGATGCAGACCTCCGCCAGCTGCCATCACTACCACTGGTCCCTGAGGCCTCAAGCTACCTGGGCCAGAGCCGATACCTCTCCTGTTGCCGCGTCTTCACTCGACGGCTGATTGGACTAGAGGTTTCTCACTCATGTTTTCGCTTCAAACCATCAAGGCTCGCTATACGATCACTTTCGTGGGCTTCGTGCTCGTGGTCGTACTGTTTACTGTTCTGGGTATCAAGCGTTTCGTCACGCCTCAACTCATTGCAGCTGGCGAGTCCATCGTGCTTTCCGATGTCAATGAAATCGGCCAGCGCATCTCGATCGAACTGGCGCAGGTTGCTGCTCAGGCGCGGAGCATCACTCAAACCGTCCCCATGTTGGACAGCGATGAGATCGACCGCGTGCTGCCTGGTCTGGTGGACCAGTACGGTGATGTGAAGGTCTTCGGCGGCGGCATCTGGCCCCTGCCGGAAAAGCGCACACCCGGACGCGCCAAGCACAGCACCTTCTATCATCGCGATCAGTCCGGAAAGCTGGTGGTGAACACCCACTGGAACTCCCCCGAATCGCTGAATTATTTCGAACAGCCTTGGCACCGTGGCGGCCTGCAGGCACCGCGCGGCCAGTGCGTATGGGCCGCAGCATATAAGGACGATGCCAGCGCCGAACCGCGCACCAACTGCGCCATGACCATCTACAAGGACGGCGCGGCGTGGGGCGTGTCGACGATCGACCTGACCCTGGGCTTCTTCAACCGCCTGGTTGCGGAAAAGCAGGACGAGATCGGTGGCGAAGTCATGGTCGTTGAAGCCGACGGCAAGATTCTGAGCAACCAGCCGCAGCTGAGTGGCGACATGGTGCTGCGCAACGTGTCCGAGCTGTCCAGCCAGTCACCTTTCATCGCCACTATCCAGAAGGCGTTGGCGGGCACGTCACAACAGCTTCAGCGGGAAACCTACAGCAGCAAAACCGGAGAAGAGTTCAGCTTCTTCCTGACGCCCATCGAAGGAACACCCTGGCTGCTGGCCGCCGCGCTGCCCACTGCTCATCTCGAGGCGAAGAGCGATGCGATGCTCAAGGCGCTGGCGTCTCTGCAGATCCCGATGGTGCTGATCCTGATGGTGCTGATGATCGTTGCGCTGAACCAGCTGATGAAGCGTCTTGACGTGCTGCGCTCTAATATCGATGCGCTGTCCGCTGGCGATGCTGACCTGACCAAGCGAATCGATATCAAAGGCCAGGACGAGGTCGATCAGGTCGGCCGCTCGGTCAATGGCTTCATCGGTTATCTGCAGAACATGATGATCGACGTGAGCGACGCGACTACCCAGATCCACTCGGAAATCGGCCAGCTCAAGCAGCTGTCACGTTCGACCAACGATGCGCTGGCACGGCATGCATCGGAAACAGATCAGGCAGTCACGGCCATCAATGAAATGAGTTCGACCGCGGAGTCCGTTGCGCAAAGCGCCAGCGACACCGCTGCCTACACGCAGACTGCCAACCAGAACGCGTTGTCCTCGAAACGGGTCGTCGACGATGCATCCACCAGCGTGCGCGCGCTGGTAAGCGAAGTCGAAAGCGCAACTGCCAAGGTGCAGGCGATGGAAGCCGACGCCAAGCGCATCAACAACGTGCTGGGCGTCATCGGCGACATCGCCGGGCAGACCAATCTGCTCGCCCTGAACGCCGCAATCGAGGCCGCGCGAGCAGGTGAACAAGGCCGTGGTTTCGCAGTAGTTGCCGATGAGGTTCGCGCCCTGGCGGCACGGACCCAACAGAGCACGTCGGAGATCAACGAAATGCTGCACCACCTGCAGCAAGCAGTCGGTTCCGCCGTTCAAGCCATGGAGCAGACCAAGGTCAGCTGCCAGGCGACTGCAGACAAGACTGCCCAGGTCACAGTCGGCCTCGACGAGATGACCAACTCGGTCGTTCACATCAACGATCTGAGCACCCAGATCGCCACCGCCGCCGAAGAGCAAAGCGCAGTGGCCGAGGAGATCAATCGGAACATGGTCGCGGTTCGCCACGTGGTCGACGAACTGGTGGAAAGCGGTGTGAGCGTGGACCGCAGCACCGAGTCGCTGCTCAGCACCAACGGACGACTGACCGCTCTAGTGAATCGATTCAAGGTGCGCTAACGCGAGGCACTCGTTAACAGAAAAGGCCCTGCGGGGCCTTTTCCTTTTTGGATCGCTCACCAGTTCAGTCGCGAAGAAACTCCAGCACTGAGCGGGTGAAACGCTCTCCCGCTTCGACGTTGGACAGGTGCGCAGCATCGAGCTCCACAAGCTCGGCGTTGGCGACCCGTTGCTCGATGAAACGGCCGTGTTCGGTGGTGGTCACCGGGTCCTTGCTGCCGCAGACGATCAGCATTGGCACCTTGATCCCGCTCAGCTGCTCACGGTAATCGGCGTCCCGCACGGCGCCGCAGTTGGCGGCGTAGCCGCTTGGCGAAGTGCTGGCGATCATCTGGGTGATGCGGTTGACCTGCTCGGGATGCTGCTCGGCGAAGGGCGGCGTGAACCAGCGTGATACGGACGCATCGCGCATGTCACGCATGGCCTGTGCGCCGCCTTTGAGCACGGTATCGATGCGGTCATTCCACACCTCTTCGGTGCCGATCTTCGCGCCGGTGTTGCAGATCACCAGTCGCGTCAATCGCTCGCCCGCGTTGATGCCAAGCCACTGACCGATCAAACCGCCCATGGACAGACCGCAGAAAGCGAAACGATCGATACCGAGCGAATCCACCAGCGCCAGCACGTCGCGGCCCAGCTGATCGATGCTGTAAGGCCCCGGCGTTACGGATGAGCCACCGTGGCCGCGGGTGTCGTAGCGCAGAACGCGAAAGTGTTCAGTGAACGCCGGAACCTGCGCATCCCACATACCGAGCGAGGTGCCGAGCGAGTTGGACAGCACCAGCACCGGGGCGTCGACCGGGCCATCGAAACGGTAACTCAGTTCGCCATCGGCGAGCTTTACGCTGGGCATGGCAGCCCTCCTGGAGTCGAACTTAAAGGTTGAACAGATGAGCTAGGCGGCCGCCACACAAGCCATGCGCGGCAAAGCCCATCACAGCAGTGAAAACGTTGGTGGGCTGAAGCCCAGCACGACGCGCCTCTTAGACCCTCTCAACCGCCAACGCCAGGCCCTGCCCTACGCCCACGCACATGGTCGCCAGGCCAAGCTTGCCGCCGGATTTTTCCAGCGCATGCACGGTGGTCATCACCAGGCGCGCGCCGCTCATGCCCAGCGGGTGACCAAGGGCGATGGCGCCGCCTTGCGGATTGACCTTAGGGCTGTCGTCTTCCAGGCCGAGATCACGGGTGACCGCCAGCGCCTGTGCAGCGAAGGCTTCGTTTAGTTCGATCACGTCGAAGTCGCTCACCGCCATATTCAGCCGCTCGCACAACTTGCGCACAGCCGGCACCGGACCGTAGCCCATGACGCGTGGCGCGACGCCAGCGCTGGCCATACCAAGCACCTTGGCGCGAGGCGTTAGTCCGTATTTCTGCACGGCTTCGGCGCTGGCGAGAATCAGCGCAGCAGCGCCATCGTTGACGCCCGAGGCATTGCCGGCCGTGACGGTCTTGTCCGGTCCGTTGACAGGTTTGAGCTTTGCCAGCGCCTCGGCCGTGGTGTCCGGACGCGGGTGCTCGTCGGTATCCACGACGGTGTCACCCGTGCGGCCCTTGATCACCACCGGAACGATTTCTTCAGCGAAGAAACCGGCCGCCTGCGCCTTGCCGGTGCGCTGCTGGCTGCGCAGGGCGAAAGCGTCCTGATCCTCGCGGCTGATCTTGTGCGCTTCCGCAACGTTGTCAGCGGTCTGCGGCATGGCATCGACGCCGTACATTTCTTTCATCTTCGGGTTGATGAAGCGCCACCCGATAGTGGTGTCCTCGATCTTCTGGGTTCGGCCAAAGGCTGTGTCGGCCTTGCCCATCACGTAAGGCGCGCGGGTCATGGACTCGACGCCGCCGGCGATGGCCAACTCCATCTCACCGCAGGCGATGGCGCGGAAGGCGCTGCCAACGGCATCCATCCCCGAGGCGCAGAGGCGGTTAAGGGTCACGCCGGGTACGGTTTCCGGCAGTCCGGCCAGCAACGCCGCCATACGCGCCACGTTACGGTTGTCTTCGCCGGCCTGGTTCGCGCTACCCATGAAGACCTCTTCGATCGCTGCAGGATCGAGTCCGGGATTGCGTTCCAGCAGGGCTTTGATTGGCGTGGCGGCCAGGTCGTCGGTACGCACGGCAGCCAAAGCCCCGCCGAAGCGCCCGATGGGCGTGCGTACGGCATCGCAGATAAAGACTTCGCGTGTCACTCGTCACCTCCAGATTGTCCGTGGGCGGCGGCGGTGCGAGCCTCGAGGGCGCGCAAGGCCTCCAGTTCAGTCTTGGTCGGGCGCGCGGTTTCGCTCAGATCATCAGCGAACCGGATCGCCCAGCCGGTGTTCTCGATCACCTGCTCGCGGGTCACGCCCGGGTGCAGCGAGGTCACTACGAACTCGTTGGACCCGGATTCGGGCTCCATGATGCACAGGTCGGTGATGATTCCCACAGGCCCGTTGCCCGGCAAACCAAGCTGCTTGCGGTGGTCACCACCATCGCCGAAACCGACGGAGGTGATGAACGCCAGCTTGTCGACGAAGGTGCGATGCGACTGCTTGAGGATGATCAGTACTTGCTTGGCCGACCCGGCAATTTCGGGCGCCCCGCCCGCCCCTGGCAAGCGAACTTTCGGTTGGTGATAGTCGCCGATCACCGTGGTGTTGATGTTGCCGAACTTGTCGACCTGCGCCGCGCCGAGAAAGCCGACGTCGATGCGACCGCCCTGCAGCCAGTAACGAAAGATCTCGGCAGTGGGCACCACGGTGTCGGCGGTCTCGGCCAGTTCGCCGTCACCTATCGACAGTGGCAATACCGAGGGCTTGGCGCCGATGGGGCCGGACTCGTAGATCAGCACGACTTCTGGCGCGTGAGTCAGTCGGGCCAGGTTAGCCGCCTTGGAGGGCAACCCGATCCCGACGAAACAGACGCTGCCATCGCCCAGACGGCGGGATGCGGCGACGGTCATCATTTCATTGGTGCTGTAGTCGCTCATCACTTGGCCTCCTGCTGCGCGGCCAGCTTGGCCCCTATCTTTTCTTGAAAGGCTGAAAAATCTACGGTGCCGCGGATGAATTCATCGACCCAGGCAGTGAAGGTCTGGCGGTCACGGGCAATCGGGTCCCACTGCTGATAGAAACGGTTGTCTCGCTCGTAATAGCCATGGGCATAAGACGGATGTGCGCCGCCCGGCACCAGGCATACCGCGCTCAACGCCCAGGTTGGCAGTACGCAGGCATTCATCGGCGCCTGCAGGTCGTCCACGATTTCCTCCACGGTGACGATGCAGCGCTTGGCCGCCAGCGCCGCCTCCTTCTGCACGCCCAGAATCCCGGCAATCAGCACGTTGCCCTTGCGGTCGGCTTTCTGCGCATGGATCACGGTCACATCAGGACGCACGCTCGGCACAGCTGCCAGCGTCTCGCCGGTGAACGGGCAATCGATAAACTTGATCATCGGATTGACCTTCGGCAGATCGGAACCCAGATAGGCCCGAAGGACGGCGAATGGCAGACCCGAAGCGCCAGCGACATAGGCATTCGCGAGATCGGCATGGCTGTGCTCTTCGATCTCCAGCGGCTGCGGCCACTGCTTTTCCACGGCATCACGCAGACGATGAAGAGAGCCGACGCCCGGATTACCGCCCCAGGAAAAAACCAGCTTCTTCGCGCAGCCGGCGCCAATCAGCAGATCGTAGACAAGATCGGGCGTCATCCGTACCAGCGTCAGGTCTTTCTTGTCCTGACGGATGATCTCGTGCGCGGCAGCCGTGGGAATCAGATGCGTGAAGCCTTCGAGGGCAACGGTGTCGCCATTGCTGACGAAGCGCTCGACGGCCTCGCGAAGGGAAAGGAGTTCGGCCATGGTCAGTCTCGTGTCGTTGTCTGGATGCGCGTGGAGCTGCGCGTGAGAACAACACTAACCAGCGGCCGGAACGAGAACAATCCGATAATCGAATCATTGTGCGATTAACGAACAAAAGCGTTGTGGGAGATAAAGCGATAAACGAGTTCAGGGCAATAACACTGGCCCGTCAGTGGAAGAGCCGTGTGCTCAGCTCCTTGCTCGCCTCCAGCAATACCGGCAGAAAGCGCGCCTCCAGTTCCTGCTTGGACACCCGGCTGGCGTGGGTGCCGACATTCAGCGCTGCCAGCACTTGCCCGGCGGAATCCTTCAGCGGCACAGCCAGCGACCGCAACCCGACCTCCAGCTCCTGATCGATGATCACCCAACCCTTCTGCCTGATCTCGTCGACCGATGCCCGAATCGCCTCAGGCGCGTGTAGCGTGCGGCTGGTCTTGATCTGCAGATTGGCATGTTCGAGATAGTCGGTCAGAGCCGCATCGTCCAGAGCTGCCAGCAGAATGCGGCCCATGGACGTGCAGTAAGCCGGCAAACGGCTGCCGACGCTCAGATCCACAGAGATCAGACGCTGCGGCGTGGCCGATCGCGCGACATAAAGCACCTCGTCGCCTTCCAGCGTAGCCATCGAACAGGCTTCGTGCAGCTCATCGCTGAGGCGGTCGAGGATCGGTTGGGCCGTAACAGCCAGCGGCGTCGATGACAGGTAAGCATGACCGAGCGTCAGCACCTTGGGCAGCAACGAATAAGTGCGTCCGTCAGTAGTCGCGTAGCCGAGCTTGATCAGCGTATGCAGGCAACGCCGCACTGCCGCACGAGGGATCTCGGTGCGGTGGCTGATCTGCGCAATGGTGAGATGTCGCTTGCGCTCCTGAAACGCATGGATCACCGCGAGCCCGCGTGCCAGTGAGGTCATGAAGTTCGGGTCGCCGGTCAACGCCTCGATGCGCTTGGCCGGCGAGGCGATGATGGCTGGAACCATGGGCGAAATGCTGGGGCGGGATTCGTCGGTCATGAGCGGAAGCCTGGCTAAGAGCGATGGGCGATTATCGTCCAGCAGGGCGATAATCGCAAAAACAGCCCAGAACAGTCGTCATCAGCGTCAGGTTGCACTCAGGGCATGCGTGGTGGAATCACGCCTTGCTCATCACCGCGGCGATCTTCTCGGCCAGCGCATCCAGCCCAAACGGCTTACCCAGCCTGGGAAGTCGGCCTGCTCTGCCGGTCAATTTGTCGGCATAGCCGGTGACGAGGATGACGGGCAGCGCCGGGTATCGATGCCTTATGAAGTCGGCCAGTTGCGACCCGGTCATGTGTGGCATGGCCTGATCGGTCAGCACCAGCTGCACGCTGTCCTGCGCCAGGATATCGAGCGCCTGCTCAGCTGACTCCGCTTCGAGAACATGACAGCCGAGTTCCTCCAGCATCGCAGCGGTGGTCATCAACACCAGCGGGTCGTCATCCACAGCAAGCACCCTGAGCGCGACCGGGCACTGCACATCGGGTGCCGGACACGCTTCGGCTTCGGGCGCCTCGTGGGTATCCGCGGCCACTGGTAGCCACAACTCTGCCGTGGTGCCGCGCCCCGGTTCACTTTTGATCACCAACCGGCCGCCAGATTGCGCGGCAAGACCATGGACCATTGAAAGCCCGAGTCCCGTGCCCTTGCCCACTCCTTTTGTGGTGAAAAACGGCTCCATTGCCTGATCGAGCGTTGCCTGGTCCATGCCCTCGCCCTCATCGGTGAGCGCCAGGCAGACGTAAACGCCAGGCGACAGCGAATCGTCCCCCGCATCGAGCCTGTGCTCACGGGCCGATATCGTCACGGAGCCGCCGTCCGGCATCGCGTCGCGTGCATTCACCGCCAGATTCAGTAGGGCTAGTTCCAGCTGGTTGGCGTCCGCCAGAACGGGCTTCAGCGTCAGCGGAGAACGGGTGTCGATTTCGATTCGCGGACCCAGCGATTGCCGCAGCAGATCAGCCATCCCGCGCACCATGGCCGGGACATCGACAAGCTCCAGATGCAGCTCCTGCCGCCGCGCAAATGCCAGCATGCGCTGGGACAGCGTGATGCCGCGCTGGGCACCCTGTATCGCGTTATCCAGCAAGGGAATGATCTTTTGATCATCCGGAGCACGGCGACGCACCAGTTCGAGCGCGCCAACCACCGCCATGAGCAGGTTGTTGAAGTCATGCGCGATGCCGCCGGTGAGCCGGCCAAGCGATTCCATTTTCTGCGCCTGGAACAGCGCCTCACGCGCGCTTTCCAACTCGCGCTGCGCCTCCATACTTTCGGTGATATCGCGGGTCACCTTCGCAAAACCGATCAGGGTGCCGGTGTCGCTTCGGATCGGGTCGACCACCACGCTGGCGAAGAATCGCGAGCCATCCTTGCGCACCCGCCAGCCCTGACTGGCAAAACGCCCTTCGCGCAGCGCGGTGTCGAGCCCTCGCTGCGGCGCGCCATCTAGCCGATCTTCATCCGTAAAAAAGACCGAATAGTGCTGCCCGACAATCTCATCCGGCAGATAGCCCTTGATGCGCTCGGCGCCCAGGTTCCAGTTGGTTACCCGGCCATCGGGATCGAGCATATAAATGGCGTAGTCCGTGACGGCCTGAACCAGCAAGCGAAACTGCTGCTCGCTTTGCTTGAGCGACTCCTCGGCCAGCTTCCGCTCGGTGAGGTCGCGGGTGACCTTGGCAAAGCCAAGCACTGTGCCGTCAGGCGACCAGATCGGGTCGATCACCACATGGCACCAGAATCTCGTGCCATTCTTGCGCAGTCGCCAACCCTCCCCTTCGAATCTCCCTTCAGCAACGGCAGTATCCAGCGCGCGTTGCGGCAGCCCGCTCGAGCGATCTTCGTCACTATAAAAACGGGAAAAGTGCTCGCCGAGAAT
This sequence comes from Stutzerimonas stutzeri, assembly GCF_024448895.1. Classification (GTDB taxonomy): domain Bacteria; phylum Pseudomonadota; class Gammaproteobacteria; order Pseudomonadales; family Pseudomonadaceae; genus Stutzerimonas; species Stutzerimonas stutzeri_Q. Next base: position 32,682 of record NZ_JAMOIC010000018.1, on the reverse strand, counting down.
CTCTGCTTCGTCGTAGCCCTTGAAGCGTTTTGCACCTGGATTCCAGCTCGCGACTCTACCGTCCGCATCGAGCATGTAGATGGCGTAATCGGTGACCGCGTCGACAAGCAGGCGGTAACGCTCTTGCGCCGCAATCGACGCATCCAGAGATGCCACGTTGCGCATGAGCGCTCCTGCATCCGAGTGATTTGGTCAGGATTATGGTTAGCAGGACTGGGAAAGGAAAGCCGACAGCGCCGGAGCACGTTCCAGCCCGCTGTTGGCATCACGATTCTACAAGGACCGGTGCGGATGTAAGTTGTGTTTGCGCAGCGTCTCTGACGGCAGCTCGCCAACGGCGCTCTGTAGGTTTCCGTGAACGCCCCAGATGCGACGCTGCATGCACGCATCTATTGGAACCCGCAAACCAGAGCCCTGGAACGAAAACGCCTCGGCAAAGCGAGGCGTTTGATCGTCAGCGATGAGCGGCGTAGTAACCCGTGACTAGACCGAGAAGCGACCCACCAGAGCCCGCAACCCGACGGCGAGCTGTGCCAGCTCCTGGCTGGCAGCGCTGGTCTGGTTGGCGCCAGCGGAGGTCTGCATGGAGAGGTCACGGATGTTCATCAGGTTGCGGTCCACTTCACGAGAAACCTGCGCCTGTTCCTCCGACGCGCTGGCCACGACCAGGTTGCGCTCACTGATGGTCGCGATCGCGGCGGCGATCTGATCCAGTGCCTGGCCTGCAGCCTGGGCCACGACGAGTGTGGAATGCGCTTGCTGATTGCTTTGCTGCATGGCGTGCACAGCGCTTTCGGTCCCGTGCTGGATGCCCCCGATCATCTCTTCGATTTCCTGAGTCGACTGTTGAGTACGGTGCGCCAGGGCACGTACCTCGTCAGCAACTACAGCAAAGCCACGTCCGGCATCACCGGCACGCGCAGCCTCGATGGCAGCGTTAAGTGCAAGCAGGTTCGTCTGCTCTGCAATCGCGCGGATCACGTCCAGCACCTTGGTGATATCACGCACCTTATTTGCCAGTTCGCCCACCTGACCGGCCGTGGTGGTGACGCCTTGTGCCAGTTCGTTGATGGATTGCACGGTGCGGCTCACCTGCTGCTGCCCTTCCCGACCCGACTGCTCCGATTGCTTGGATGCTTCTGCGGTCGCCACCGCGTTACGGGCGACTTCATCGACTGCTGCGGTCATCTCGTTTACAGCGGTGGCAGCCTGTTCGATCTCACTGTTCTGTTGCAGCAGGCCCCGGCTCGAATCCTCGGTCACCACATTGAGTTCTTCGGCGGCAGACGCAAGCTGTGTGGATGAATCCGAGATGCTCATGATGGTTTCACGCAGGCTAGCCTGCATGGCTTTCATGGACTCCAGCAGACGAGCCGGTTCGTCCTTGCCGACCACCGTGATGGTTTTGGTCAGATCGCCGGCGGCTACGACCTCGGTTACCCGAACAGCTTCAGCCAGCGGCTGAACTATGCTGCGAATCAGCAGCCAGGCAAGCAGCGCCGTGACCATGGCGGCTATAACGATCGCAGCAATGACCGCCAAACGAGCACCCTCGTAGGTGTCGCTGGAACTCTGCGTTGCACTGTTTATGCCCTGCGAATTGAAGTCATTAAGCACTCTAAGTGACGACATCAATGCTTCTGCATCGTTGATAAAAGTCTGACTCAGATAATTCAGGGCGTCTTCTAGAAGACCTTGAGCAACATAGTCAGCGACCTGTTTTTGGCTCGCCTGGTATATCCCATAGAGACGCTTGACGTCGTTGAAGAGCTTTGTCTCTTCCTGTCCGGTCAGGTACTTCTCATATTCCGCGCTTAGCTCGGTTATCTGTCCGGTAAGTTCGGTGAGGCTGGCTTTGCTTTTTGCCAACGCCGCCTCATCGGTGAGAGTTGTCAAACGCAACGTGTGGATACGCTGGCGCAGTACAGCCTGGTTTATTTCGTTGAGTGTCGTGACCGATGGCACCCAGTTACCGCCCACGTCCTTGCTGGCCATATCCATGCGTGACATTTGCGTGAGTGAGAACACGCCTACACACAGCAGTAAGAATGCAACCAGACCGAAGCCCAGACCTGCGCGAGGGGCGATGCCAATATTGCGTAGAAACATGAGTGTCACCTATCCATAAGTTAGCCAACTGCGCACCGTGATGCCTCGAGGCTGGGTGCTGGCGGACAGGCGTTGGTAGTGAGGCCGGTCCATGCTCGCTTATCGGTTGTGCGCCGCAGACCTTAAACACCACTCATCTAAGGATTGATCTTGGTCAAGAAAACGGGGCATGCAACCGCCGGTTAGCTGTCATGCGTCGGGATAGGCCACGCTCGCACGTAACGCATCGGCAATGGCCTGCGCCGCAACCGAGAGTTCGTGTCCGGGTTTGGTCAGGAAGCCTACCGGCCGTTCGATCACCGGATCGCTCAGGGCAACGCATTGGGCGCCGACCTCCAGCATCTGCGCGCGACACAGGGCCGGCACCGCACTGACACCCAGACCGCAGGCCACCATGCGGCCGACCGTTGCCAGCTGATGGCTTTCGAACTGCACCGGCAGGTTGCGGCCGCGCGGACGCAGGTGGTCCTCCAGCATGAAGCGCACCGTGGATGGCCTTTGCAGGGTAATGAAGGGGTGCTCTAGCAACTCATCCCAGATCAGCCCGCCGCTGGCCGCCAGCGGTGAATCTGCCGGCACCACCGCAACGAACCGATCCGTGTAGAGCGGTGTGAAACTCAACGGCATGCCCGGCTCGGGCTCGAAGGCAATGCCGAGTTCCACCTGGCGATCACGAACCATCTCCATCACCTGCTCATTGATCACGTCATGCACGGTGACGCTGATCGAGGGGTACTGATCGCTGAAGTCGCGCAACACCGCGGGCAACAGATTGCCCGCGAAGGACGGCATCGACGCCAGCGCCACCCTGCCCTGTTTCAAGGTGAAACGCTGCCGCAGCTCATCCTCGGTATTGTCCCAGTCCGCCAGCAATCTACGCGCCAGTGGCAGCAGCGCTTCGCCTTCGGGCGTCAGGCTCACGGCGCGTGTGGTACGGCTGAACAGGCGCCCGCCCATCCCGTCCTCAAGCGCCTTGATGGTCAGGCTCAGCGCCGATTGCGACAGGTGCAACCGCTCGCATGCCTGGGCAAAGCTCAGGGTGTGGGCCACGGCAAGAAAAGCACGCAGTTGTTTGACGGTCATGATTCTTCCCATTGCGCACGCGACGAGTCGCGCGGCCGCATTGATTCGTTTCGCCAATTAATAGCGCTTAAAAATCAACTTAACAAATACCGGCGTGAAAGGAACACTCGGAACACGACCCTTGGGTCACCAACAACAAGAAGGAAAGGTTTATGGCTGGTTTCGACAAGCGCGTGAATTCCTACGCCGAGGCGCTCGATGGCTTGCAGGACGGCATGACCGTGCTCGCCGGTGGCTTCGGCCTGTGCGGCATCCCCGAGAACCTGATCGCCGAAATCAAGCGCAAGGGCACCTGCGATCTGACGGTGGTTTCCAACAACTGCGGCGTCGATGGCTTCGGTCTTGGCGTGCTGCTGGAAGACCGACAGATCCGCAAGATGATCGCCTCCTACGTAGGCGAGAACGCACTCTTTGAAAAGCAGCTGCTCAATGGTGAACTCGAAGTCGAGCTGACGCCCCAGGGCACGCTAGCGGAAAAAATGCGCGCCGGTGGTGCCGGCATCCCCGCCTTCTACACGGCGACCGGCTACGGCACGCCCATCGCGGAAGGCAAGGACGTACGTGAGTTCAACGGCCGTCCACATATCCTCGAACACGCCATTACCGGCGACTTCGCCATCGTCAAAGGCTGGAAGGCCGACCGCTACGGCAACGTCATTTACCGCCACACGGCGCAGAACTTCAACCCGCTGGCGGCCGCTGCCGGAAAAATCACGGTGGTTGAAGTCGAGGAAATCGTCGAGCCCGGCGAGATCGACCCTACCCAGATCCACACGCCCGGCATCTACGTGGACCGCATCATCTGCGGAACCTTCGAAAAGCGCATTGAAAAGCGCACCGTCCGCAGCTGATCACAAGAATAAGGAACAGACGATGGCACTTTCCCGCGAACAAATGGCCCAGCGCGTCGCCCGTGAACTGCAGGACGGCTACTACGTAAACCTCGGCATCGGCATCCCGACCCTCGTCGCCAACTACGTGCCTGAGGGCATGGAAGTCATGCTGCAATCGGAGAACGGCCTGCTCGGCATGGGCGCCTTTCCAACGGAAGACGAACTCGACGCTGACATGATCAATGCCGGCAAACAGACCGTCACCGCACGGGTCGGCGCGTCCATCTTCAACTCCGCCGAATCCTTCGCGATGATCCGCGGTGGCCATATCGACCTCACCGTGCTCGGCGCTTTCGAGGTCGACGTGCAGGGCAACATCGCCTCCTGGATGATCCCGGGCAAACTGATCAAAGGCATGGGCGGGGCGATGGATCTTGTCGCGGGTGCAGAGAACATCATCGTGCTGATGACCCATGCGTCCAAGGATGGTGAATCCAAGCTGCTGCCCAAGTGCACGCTGCCGCTGACCGGCGCTGGCTGTATCAAGCGTGTGCTGACCGATCTGGCCTATCTTGAAATCGAGAACGGTGCCTTTGTACTCAAGGAACGCGCGCCCGGCGTGAGCGTCGAGGAAATCGTCGCCAAGACAGCCGGCGAGCTGGTGGTGCCGGATCACGTGCCGGAAATGACGTTCTAGACACGCATGTGTTGCTTTGGGAACGCAAGCCAGACCCATCGCGATTGTGGGAGTTAGCGGCGCGTGATCGCCAGCAAGCTGGCTCCTACGGAGTGTGCGAGCTCGGCAACGCATGCGTTGACCACGCCCGTGATCTAGAAAATGACACGCCGCCATCACAACAACATCCAATTCAAACTGGAGCCTGAACATGCAAGACGTCGTTATCGTCGCAGCAACCCGGACCGCCATCGGTGCTTTTCAAGGCGCGCTGGCCAACATCGCCGCGCCTGACTTGGGCGCAGCCGTGATCAAACGCCTGCTGGAACAGACCGGGCTGGACCCCGCCGAAGTCGATGAAGTCATCCTCGGGCAGGTCCTGACCGCCGGCTCCGGCCAGAACCCCGCGCGCCAGGCTTCGATCAAGGCGGGCCTGCCCCATGCGGTGCCGTCTTTCACGCTGAACAAGGTCTGCGGGTCCGGCCTCAAGGCGCTGCATTTGGCTACGCAAGCGATTCGCTGCGGCGACGCCGAAGTGATCATCGCCGGTGGCCAGGAGAACATGAGCCTCGCACCCTACGTGCTGCCCAAGGCGCGTACCGGCCTGCGCATGGGCCATGCAGAACTTGTCGACAGCATGATCACGGATGGTCTGTGGGATGCCTTCAACGATTTCCACATGGGCATCACCGCGGAGAACCTGGTCGACAAGTACGAGATCAGCCGTGAAGCCCAGGACGCCTTTGCCGCCTCCTCGCAGCAGAAAGCCGTCGCCGCTATCGAGGCCGGGCGGTTCAAGGACGAGATCACGCCGATCGAGATTCCCCAGCGTAAGGGCGAGCCACTGCGCTTCGACACTGACGAGCAACCGCGAGCCGGCACCACGGCCGAGTCGCTGGCAAAACTCAGGGCCGCTTTCAAGAAAGACGGTTCGGTCACCGCTGGCAACGCATCCAGCCTGAACGATGGCGCTGCAGCGGTGCTACTGATGAGCGCGGACAAGGCCAAAGCCCTCGGTCTACCCGTACTCGCACGCATCAAGGCCTACGCCAACGCTGGCGTCGACCCGGCAATCATGGGCATCGCGCCGGTTTCCGCCACCCGCCGCTGCCTGGACAAGGCAGGTTGGTCGCTGGACCAGCTCGACCTGATCGAAGCCAACGAGGCGTTTGCCGCGCAGGCATTGTCGGTCGGCCAGGAACTCGGTTGGGACGCAAGCAAGGTCAACGTAAACGGCGGTGCCATTGCCCTCGGCCACCCCATCGGCGCGTCGGGCTGTCGTGTGCTGGTCACCCTGCTCCACGAAATGATCCGGCGCGACGCGAAGAAAGGCCTGGCGACGCTGTGCATCGGTGGCGGTCAGGGCGTGGCGCTGGCAATCGAACGCAGCTGAAAAGCTCCAGCCACTCGTAAGGGGGATCAACAACACAGCTAGCGCAACACAACGTCGAAACACTGGAACGTTCAAGCACTGAAACACGGCGGCGCACGCCACGCACGTGTGCCGCCTATAAAAAAGAAAAACAACACGGGATCAACGACCATGCTCAGCTCCGTTACCGCCTTGAGCGTCAAGCTCATACAGCGTTACCTACCCTCGCCGTTCGTATTTGCCATCATCCTCAGCCTTATCGTGCTCGCTGCAAGCATGCTCGTGACCGGCCAGGGCGTGCCCGCCATGGCCAAGCACTGGGGTTCGGGATTCTGGAATCTTCTGACCTTCGCCATGCAGATGGCACTGATCCTGGTTACCGGCCACGCCCTGGCCAGCGCGCCAGCCATTCACCGGTTACTCGCAGGCCTGGCTCGCACCGCCCGCACGCCGGGGCGCGCCGTGGTCATGGTAACGCTGGTCGCGCTGGCAGGTTCATGGATCAACTGGGGCTTCGGTCTGGTGATCGGCGCGGTGTTCGCCCGCGCACTGGCCCGTGAAGTCAAAGGTGTCGACTATCCGCTGCTGGTCGCTGCGGCGTATTCGGGCTTCCTGATCTGGCACGGTGGATTGTCCGGGTCGATCCCGTTATCGCTGGCCACCGGCGGCGCGGATCTGGAGCGCATGACTGGCGGCGTAGTCACCACCGCCATCGGCGTCGGCGACACGCTGTTCACCACCATGAACCTGACCATCATCGCGCTGCTGGTGATCGGTCTGCCGATCCTTAACTGGGCGATGCATCCGAAGGATCCCAAGGTTGCGGAACCGGCGCTGCTGCTGGACCCGGAACATGAGCCGCTGCCGCGCAATACCTTGGCGCAGCGCATGGACGACAGCCGCATCCTCAACCTGATCATTGTCGCGCTGGGTGTGGTGTATTTCGGCTACTACTTCGCCGAGAACGGTTTCGCCCTGACGCTGAACATCGTCATCGGCCTGTTCCTGTTCATCGGACTGGCGCTGCATGGTTCCCCGGAGCGCTACATGCGCGCGGTGCAGGATGGCATCGGCGGCATTAGCGGGATCGTCATCCAGTTCCCCTTCTACGCCGGCATCATGGGGATGATGGTGGGGGCCAACGCCGACGGGCTGTCGCTGGGCAAACAAGTCACCGACACCTTTGTCGCCTGGTCGTCCGCAGACACCTTCCCGGTACTGGCTTTTCTCAGCGCCGGTCTGGTCAACGTGTTCGTGCCATCCGGTGGCGGTCAGTGGGCAGTGCAAGGCCCGATCATGCTGCCTGCAGGCCAGGCATTGGGCGTGGCGCCGGCGGTTACGGCCATGGCGATCGCCTGGGGTGACGCATGGACCAACATGATCCAGCCGTTCTGGGCATTGCCGATCCTCGGCATCGTCGGCCTCGGTGCACGCGACATCATGGGCTACTGCCTGCTGATGCTGGTGTACTCTGGCATCGTCATTTCTGGCTGTCTGTACTTCTTCGGCTGACGCGGAGTCCGGTAGGGTGGATGTCGCTTTTACATCCACCGTGACACGCTCGTGTGGATCGCCACCGGTGGACCGCCACCCGGTGGATCGATGAAGCGTGATCCACCCTACGTGAGCATGGAGATTGGCGCGGCAGGGTGCTTTCTCTGTTGTGCTTTAGAGGGCCGCGTCTACTGCGAGGACTGTTGAAGCCCGGCACTTTGAACTGGCCTGCGCTAATGGAAAACCCCGCAAACGCGGGGTTTCCTTAAGGCACATTTGAGTGATCGGGCGAGATCAGGCCGCGATCAGATGCGGAACTGACGCACCAGCGCGCCCAGGCGATCACCAACACTGGCGAGATTGCGAGCGGTTTGCGCGCCCTGCTGGGTTTCAACCGCCACGTTTTCCACGGCGTTGGCGATCTGGTGAACACTACGGTTGATCTCTTCGGCAACGGCCGTCTGCTCTTCGGCCGCACTGGCGATCTGAGCGTTCATGCCGTTGATGGTGGCGATCAGGTGAGAAATCGCATCGAGTGATGCGCCGGCCTGGTTGGCCTGCGCACTGCTCGCATCACCGGCCTCGCTGGAGCGACTCATGGCCGCTACAGCCTGCTGGGTGCCAGTCTGCAAGCGGTCGATCATGCCCTGGATTTCCTGGGTGCTCTTCTGAGTACGGCTGGCCAGCGCACGAACTTCGTCCGCCACCACCGCAAATCCACGACCAGCCTCACCGGCACGTGCCGCTTCAATGGCGGCGTTGAGTGCCAGTAGGTTGGTCTGCTCGGCAATCGAGCGGATCACATCCAGCACACCGACGATGGCGCGAACGTCCTGCTGCAGGGAATCCAAGGAGGTGCCGCTGGTGCGGATCTCATCAACCAGGGAGTGGATCTGACGGATGCTGGAGTCCACGACCGCTTTGGCCTGCTGGCCTTCCTTGTCCGTTTGCTGTGCTGCTTCGGCCGCGCCCTGGGCGCTGTGGGCAACTTCCTGTGCGGCGGCAGACATTTCGTTGATCGCGGTGGCTACCTGATCGGTTTCCTGCCGCTGGGTTTCCATTGCTTTTTCGGAGCGCTGCGCCTGGGCGGCCACTTCGGCGACCATGCCGGTGAGCTGGCCAGTCATTTCGGCAACCTGAGTCACCATGGTGTGGATCTTGCCGACAAAGCGGTTGAACGAGCCGGCGAGTTGGCCCAGCTCATCCTTGCCATGCTCTGGCAGCCGATGCGTCAGGTTGCCATCGCCCGCAGCGATTTCGTCCAGCTGATCCTTGATCACCTGAATAGGACGGACGATCGAGTTGCTCACTACGACGCCCGCAATGCCGAGCGCAACGAGCAGTACAGCCGCGATCACCAGGATACTGGTTAGGATCGACTGGACGCGCTCTTCAATATCGGCGCGTACTTCATCAAGTGCCAGCTCGATGCCATCCAGGTTGATTGCTGTGCCGAGCGCCATGTCCCACTTGGGCAGGTAGTAGCTATAGGCGAGCTTGGGCACCTGCACCGTTTCATCGGTGGGCAGCGGTGATGAGTAGTTGACGTAATAGGTGTTGTTCTTGGCGACCGCAACCAACTCGCGGTTGATGTAGACGCCATTGGAATCGCGACGATCGTTCAGGTTGGAGCCGACATCGACCGGGCTTTCGCCGCGAAACAGTCGGACCACGTTGGAGTCGTGGCCGAAGAAGTAGCCGTCCTTTCCGAATTTGATTTTTTTGAGAATGGCGATGGCCTCGGCACGACTCGCCAAGTCACCTTGCGCGGCCTGCTCGTAGAGGTGTGCCACGCTGCTGACGCCGATTTTCATGTAATCCTCGAGGCGGGCACGGCTGTCCTGGATCATCCGCTCGCGGGTTTCAGCAATCTCTTCATCTGCCATCTTGTCCAGAATTTTTGCCACCGCTCCGCTGAGCACCAGCGCGAACAAGGCAACGGGTATCAGTGCCAGCAGCAGCACTTTGAGTTTCAAGGTCATACGCATGGGTGCATCTCGAGTGAGTGGTCGGTACTCAAGGGTCATCGGCTGACCGACCAGATACTTCAGCCGCTAATTTTCGGGAATGACGACCGGTTCGTATTTTGGTTTGGCGCGGCCCTACGGACCCTGAAGCGAGTCCAGACGCCTGGAACGAATCACTTCGTGAAAGATCGTCGTCCGATCTGACCACTCGTCGCAACTCTTTCAAGCCTTCATCACAGACAGGCTCTAGCTCCACCGTTTCGCTTGTTTTAGCAGCCATATCCACTCGTCTGAATGGAGTTAGCTACCCGTTCACGGCAGCAACTTTTTCTCTCAGACTTGAGTCGCAGTTAACAGACAGAGCTAAGCATCCATGCAGTGAAAGGAGTTAGACCTGCTGCGCCGGCGCCTTTCGACGCCGGCGACGATGCAAAATCAGACGGCCCGAACCTGTTGTCAGCCCGCCTTGATGCATTAAGCGACCGCCGTTCCGATTTTCGGGGCAGTGATGGATGTTCAGGGAAGGAAAAGGACGATGCTCTTCAACTCAGTGATCTTCATCGCCGGGTTTCTTCCGGTGGTTCTTCTTGGCTTCGTTCTTCTCGCAGGCACTGGCAGACAACGATACGCAGCGATCTGGCTGACGCTGGCATCGCTGGTCTTCTACGGCTGGTGGAATCCCGCATACGTGCCCTTGCTGGTCGGCAGCATGGTCGCGAACTACCTGATCGGCGGCTATTTGATGCGTCGGCCGTCGCGCCTGCTACTGATCGTTGGCGTCGGCGCTAACGTGGCCTTACTCGGGTATTACAAATACACAGGCTTTCTATTCGATTCGCTTGATAGCGCGTTCGGGCTGGGTTGGTCCGTGGGCGACATCATCCTGCCGCTCGCCATTTCATTCTTTACCTTCCAGCAGATCGCCTACCTGGTCGACGCCCACGATGGCGAGGTGAGTGAGCATGACTTCGTCAACTACTGCCTGTTCATCAGCTTCTTCCCACAGCTGATTGCTGGCCCCATCACCCACCACGGTGAAATGCTCAAGCAGTTCAAGGACGACAGCACCTTTCGCCCGCGAATCGACAACATCGCGCTGGGTATCACTGTGTTCCTGCTGGGGTTGTTCAAGAAGGTCATCATCGCCGACCCGCTGGGCGCCAATGCCTCACCGATCTTCGCAGTTGCAGCCGACGGCACGGTACCGGCGTTATACGACGCCTGGTTCGGCGCCCTCACCTACACGCTGCAAATCTACTTCGACTTCTCCGGCTACAGCGACATGGCCATCGGGCTCGGCCTGATGTTCGGCCTGCGCCTGCCGGTCAACTTCAACAGCCCGTTCAAGGCGCACAACGTCATCGACTACTGGTCACGCTGGCACATGACGCTGACGCGCTTTCTCACCGCGTACATCTATAACCCCATCGTCGTGCGTATCACCCGCTCGCGCATGGCCGCCGGTAAGCCAATGCCCCGTCGCGGCAAGATGAGCCTTGGGACATTCGTGGTGCTGGTTGCTTATCCGACGGTGCTGACCATGTTCATTTCCGGCGTCTGGCATGGCGCGGGTTGGCAGTTCGTGGTGTTCGGCCTGCTGCATGGCTTCTATCTGGTGGTCGCTCACGGGTTTCGCGCTTACAAGGCGCGCCATGGGTTACCGCTGGATAGCGACAAACTGGTGCATCACTGCGGCGCCGTCCTGCTGACCTTTTTCTGCGTGGTCGTGGCGATGGTGTTCTTCCGTGCAGAGAGCGTTACCGCTGCGATGGCGGTGCTGTCCGGCATGGTCGGCCTCAGCGAGCAGACCACCAAGTTCGACAAATCCGACTTCCTCACCATCGCCATGCTGCTGGCGTTCGTCTGGCTGATGCCCAACGTGCAGCAATGGATCACCCGCTTTCGCACTGCGCTGGATGCGAGGCCGCAGGATAGCTGGCTGCTGCGCTGGTTCCCGATCTTCTCGTGGAGCCCGACGCCGGTGATTGGTGTTGCCATAGGCGTGCTGGGGTTCTTTGCGCTGGCCGTGGCGTTCTCCGTGGCGCCAACCGAGTTTCTCTATTTCCAGTTCTGAGCACGTCGGCTCTCATTAAAGGAGTGAACGGCTAATGGATCAGCTTCTCTGGCTAGCTCAACATTCCGACCTCGGTGCTGCCATCGGCGAGGCCAAGCGCGTGGCGGACCCGCTCGTAAGACTTGCCGAAGCCGCACGATTGTCTGGCTTTCGACGGGATTTCACCCAGACCACGCGCCTGGATCGGCTGGCAACTGATGGCCTGCGCGCCATAGCACAGGGGGATACGAGCGTGCCCGGCCTGCGTCCGCTGCGTATCGCCCTGCTCGCTTCGCATACGGTCGACCATCTGGTGCCGGCCATCCGCGTCTCAGGGCTGCAGCGCGGGTTGGCCATCTCAGCGTACGTAGCGCCCTATGGCATGTACCGTCAGGCCTTGTTGATGGAAGACGCCGCCCTCAACGACTTGGGACCGCAGCTGATCGTGATGGCCCTGGACGCACGCGATGCGCCGCTGCAACTACCGCTGGAGGCCACTCAAGAGGAAGTGGATGCCGCCATTGCCGAACGCGTCGATTTACTTCGACTGCTCTGGCGTCGCGCCCGTGAACGTCATGCCGCGCAGGTTGTGCAACAGACCATCGTTCCGGCTGATCCGCCCCTCTTCGGGGCCTACGAGGCGATGGTTCCCGCTGCGCCCTATGCGCTGATCGACCGACTCAACACCACCATTCGCGCTGCAGCCCGCGAAGATGGCGTCTTGCTGATGGATCTTGCCTGGGAAGCCGCACGCGGCAGCTATGGCGATGGCTTGGCTGAGCCCGTGCGCTGGCATCAGGCCAAGCAGCTGGTCAGCCCTAACCTGGCACCTCTTTATGGTGATCAGCTCGCGCGCATCGCCGCGGCCAGTGTCGGCCTATCGCGCAAATGCCTGGTGCTGGATCTGGACAACACGCTGTGGGGCGGCGTCATCGGCGACGACGGCATTGACGGCATCCACCTCGGCCAGGGCTCGCCAAGCGGCGAAGCCTTTCTTGCCTTTCAACGTTATGCGGCAATGCTGGCCCGTCGGGGGATCATCCTGGCGGTGTGCAGCAAGAATGACCTGAGCGTTGCCGAGGCGGCTTTTGAACACCCTGAAATGGCGCTCAAGCGCAGCGATATCGCAGCCTTCGTCGCCAACTGGGAAGACAAGGCCGGCAACCTGCGGCGCATCGCCTCGATGCTGGACATCGGCCTGGACAGCCTGGTGTTCGTCGATGACAACCCGGCCGAGCGTGACATCGTGCGTCGCGAGTTACCTGAAGTCGCAGTGCCGGAATTGCCGGATGACGTGGCCGACTACCCTGCCCGCGTCGCCGCGGCGGGCTATTTCGAGGCCGTCTCTTTTACTTCGGACGACGCCACCCGCGGCCGTAACTACGCGTTGAACGCCGAACGCAAGGCCGCCATGGGTCAGGCCACTGACATGGAAGGCTATTTGCGCGGGCTGGAAATGGTGATGACCGCTTTGCCCATCGGCGCCGCCGAACTTGCCCGCTGCACTCAGCTGATTAACAAAACCAATCAGTTCAACCTCACCACGCGCCGCTACAGCGAGGCTGAAGTCGAACGCCTCGCTGCCGATTCGCGCTCGGTGGCTCTGGCGATCCGCCTGGCTGACAAGTTCGGCGACAACGGCCTGATCAGCGTTGTGCTGGCGCGCCCGGACGCCGCCATCGCCGACGAGGAGTTACTGATCGACAGCTGGCTCATGAGCTGTCGCGTGCTGGGCCGGCAAGTGGAAACCGCGGTGCTCGAAGTGCTCGCCAAGACAGCCATCGCAGCCGGCTACAAGGCACTGATCGGCGAATACCGGCCCACCGAGCGCAACGGCATGGTCGCCGAGCATTTCCCGCAGCTCGGCTTCACCCAGCATCCCGCTCCGGCAGATGCGTTGAGCGAGGCAACCTTCTGGCGCCTGGACCTTACACACGACACCCCTTCCCACCACCACATCGAGGTAAAGGCATGACAGAAGCAGAAGTACTCAAGGCACTCACACCGGTTTTTCACGACGTATTCGACGACGACAGCATCGTGCTCTCGCCGGAACTGACGGCCAACGACATCGACGGCTGGGACAGCCAGACCCACGTCATGCTCACGGTCGCCGCCGAGCAGCGCTTCGGCATCAAGTTCCGCACGGCCGAACTCGAGTCGCTGCGTAACGTCGGTCACTTCGCCCAAGTCATCAACGCCAAACTCGAAGGAAGATAATCATGGTCCATGCCGCCGATTTCCCGAGGGACGGGAGCACCACCGACAGCAGGAAAGACAGCACGGCCAGCGCGCCGGGTAAGGTGCGGTCGCGGTATCTGATCTCCATCTTTGCCGGGCTGATCGGCGCGCTGACTCTGTTCTGCGCCACGCTTTTCGCACTGGACCGGACCGGCAACCTGCCACCTCCGGCGTTCTCCAACAACCTATGCGTGGACGAGAAGCTCAACTTCCTTCGTGACAACCCTATCCAGTCGCCCAACCTCCTGGTGATCGGCTCATCCGTTGCCTGGCGGCACGTGGATAGCCAGATCCTGGCCAATACACTGCCGGAAATCAGGCCTATGAACGGCGCCTTCTGCGGACTGTTCGCCAATCAATCCACCTATGTCGGGCATTGGCTGCTGGACCGATCGCCAAGCATTCGCAGCGTGGTGATGATTGCCGATCCGCAGGATTTCGCCGGGTGCTGGCGAGTGCCCGCCGCGGTGTTCAACCGAGAGCATGTCGACCCTTACGTGTATGAGGGTGAGGCGCGCTGGGGCTATTACATGCGCTACTTCTCGCCCAAATCGCTGGCGCGTAATGCACTGACCGTGAAGGCGCAGCGCGCCGGACAGATCGAATGGGATCCACTGGTGTTCAACCGTTATGGCGACGGTCCACTGGTCACCAACAACACCCGCAAACTGCTGTACGGCCGCCCTGACCCACTGGACCGCAACTGCTTCGCGGCCCTGCGCGAGATGGGCGCGCGCCTGGCACAGGATGGCCGCAAACTGATGGTCGTCTCCACCCCGCTGCATCCGGAATGGAAAGAAAAATACGACCCGGATGGCACCTTCCTCGCCGACTTCGACAAGCGCATCGCCGATGCCCTGAGTACGCATGGTGGCACCTACTGGAACGCAGACAAGGACTGGAGTACGCCGACCCGTTCGTTCGTCGATGCCGTGCACATGCGGTGGTCGGCCGTGCAGGAATTCACCGTCGCCCTGGCCGAGCAGATCAGCAACGCCGCGACCGGCCCGACAGCGCCACTGGGAATTGAGACCGCAGCCGTAGACTGAGCTGCATCGCCAACCTACTGCTACCGGGCGAACAAGTTCGCCCCTACAAAAGCGGGACCGTAGGGGCGAATTTATTCGCCCGCTGTTGCGGTAAAAGAAACACCCCGGGAGGTCAGCGGGCTGCGGAATGAGCTCATGGATGCCGATTGCCCGGATACCACGGCTCACCGTCGAAGGCCGGCCCAAGCGATTCCTACTTAGCGGGCATCACACGCCCGCGGCACTCGCCAAAGCCGATCGAGGCATGCCCTTCCCGTCGGCAACGGGCCTTGAGAATCACCTCGTCGCCGTCCTCCAGAAAGGTGCGCGTTTCGCCGCTGGGCAGTTCGAGCGGCTGCTTGCCGCCCTGTGTGATCTCCAACACGCTGCCCAGGCTGTCTGCGCTACTCCCGGACAAGGTGCCAGAGCCGAACAGATCACCCGGCTGCAAGCTGCAACCATTGACGCTGTGGTGTGTGACCATCTGCGCGACCGTCCAGTACATGTTCCGGGTGCTGCTCAGCGCGATGCGCTGCGGCGGCTGCCCCTTTTCGCGCATCGCCTCAGTCAGCAATAGAACCTCGAGCTCGATATCAAGCGCGCCTTGCTGCTGGTCCTGCTCGTCATAAAGGTATGGCAGCGGCTTAGGATCGCCTTCCGGCCGCGCGGGTTGCGCGCAACGGAACGGCTCCAGTGCTTCCGGCGTCACCACCCAGGGCGAGACGCTGGTGGCGAAGCTCTTGGACAGGAACGGGCCCAGCGGCTGGTATTCCCACGCCTGCAGATCACGGGCGGACCAGTCGTTCAGCAGACAGAAGCCTGCCACGTGACGGCTCGCCTCGCCGATCGGTATCGACTCCCCGCGAGCATTGCCTTCGCCGATCCAGATACCCAATTCCAGCTCATGGTCGAGCCGCTTGCTCGGCCCGAAGGTCGGCTCGCTGGCACCCGGCGGCAAGGTCTGACCATTGGGGCGCTTCACGGTCGCGCCGGATACGTCGATGGTCGACGCCCGTCCGTGATAGCCAATGGGCACGTACTTGTAATTGGGTAGTAAGGGGTTGTCCGGACGGAACAGCTTGCCGACGTTGTTGGCGTGGTGGATGCCAACATAGAAGTCGGTGTAGTCGCCCACCTTGGCCGGCATATGCATCTGGCATCGATCCATGGGTTGCAGCAGTGCCTCACCCATACCCTGCAGACGCTCACGCTGCGCGCCGTCCTCGCTCAGAAGATCCTGCAAGGCCGCGCGCAGTGCCTTGCGAGCCGATGTGCCGAGGGCGAAAAAGGCATTGAGGCAGCTGTCGCTGGCCGCTAGAGCTGCATCCCGTGCTTCGCCGTCGAACAGACCGGCATCGCAGGCAGCGCGCAGATCAAGGATGAAGTCACCAATCGCGACGCCACCGCGCGCCACGTCGCCGTCACGGCTGAACACGCCCAGCGGCAGGTTGGCCAGGGAAAAGTCCGGATGGTCATTGGCCGACTCGACCCAGCTGCGTAGCGTTTGTTGTACGGTCATGTCATTTCCCGTTTTTTATCGAATGTCTTGGTCAGGCCTGCCCAGCAGCTGTCGTAGTCGTTCTGCAGCTGCGGGCTTTCCAGCGCCTGGCGTGTGGGGCGGAGCACCTGGCCGGTTTCAAACATGAAAGCCATGGTGTTCTCGATCTTGTGCGGTTTGAGCTCGGCCTTGATCGCCTGTTCGGTTGAAACATGATCCGGCCCGTGGGCGCTCATGCAGTTGTGCAGCGACGCACCGCCCGGTGAGAAACCGTCGGCCTTGGCATCGTAGGCACCGTCGATCAAGCCCATGAACTCGTTCATCAGATTGCGGTGGAACCACGGCGGCCGGAAGGTGTTTTCCGCCACCATCCAACGCGGCGGGAAGATCACGAAGTCGATATTGGCCATGCCGTGAATGGCGCTTGGCGAAGTCAGTACGGTGAAGATCGAGGGATCCGGATGGTCGAAGCTGACCGTACCGATGGTGTTGAAACGGCGCAGATCATATTTGTAGGGCACGTTGTTGCCGTGCCAGGCGACCACATCCAGCGGCGAGTGGTCCAGCTCGGTCGACCAGAGTTCGCCGAGGAATTTCTGCACCAATACCGCGGGCTCATCGCGCTCTTCGAAGTGTGCGACCGGTGCGAGAAAGTCGCGCGGATTGGCCAAGCCATTGCTGCCGATAGGCCCGAGATCTGGCAGACGCAGCGCGCAACCATGGTTTTCACAGACGTAGCCACGTGCCTTCGCTTCCAGCAGTTCCACGCGAAAGCGCATGCCACGCGGAATCACCGCGATCTCTAGGGGCAGTACCTCAAGCACGCCCAGTTCGGTGACAAGTCTCAGCCCACCTTGCTGCGGCACGATCAGCATTTCGCCGTCAGCATTGAAGAACACCCGCTCCATCGACCTGTTCGCGACATAACGGTAGATGCTCGCACCCGCCGGCTGGCCGGGCTCGGCGTTGGCCGTTACACACTTGAGCCCGTCGATGAAATCGGTCGCCGTCTGCGGAATTGGCTCTGGATTCCAGCGCAATCGATTGGGCGTGATGGGCCCCAGTTCGCTGCCGAGCTGCTGGGCCAAACGCTCATACCGGCCGTGACTGGCCGAGGGCCGGATGCGGTACATCCAGGTACGCCTCGCTTCGCTGCGCGACACGGTAAAGGCCGTGCCGGAAAGCAGTTCTGTATAGAGCCCATAGGGTACTTTTTGCGGTGAGTTCTGGCCGACCGGCAGCGCACCGGGCAGGGCCTCGCTGCTGAATTCATTGCCGAAGCCGGATTGGTAGCGAGAGGTTGCGCGGGTTTGTTCTTGTGGTTGCATGGCCGTCTCTCATTTAGCGTAATGCGTTTACGCAAAAAGTAATTTGAACTCACCGGGAGGTCAAGCTATAAACAGCGCCTTCTAGGGCAGGCAACGAACTCATGGCAGACAGCAACACGGAAGCAGCGCCTCGGCGGCAGAAGGTCCAGGCGGCGGAAGTCGGCACGGATATCCTCACGGCATTGGCCGAATTGGCGCCGGCTACTTCGCTGTCGCGCCTGGCTGAACACGTTGGCATGCCGGCCAGCAAGGTTCACCGTTATCTGCAGGCACTGATGGCCAGCGGCTTTGCCGAACAGGACCCGCTGACCAATCACTACGGGCTGGGCCGCGCGGCTTTGTTCGTAGGTCTGGCCGCGCTGGGCCGGCTGGATGTCGTCAAACTGGCCGCCCCGCATCTGGCGCAACTGCGCGACGAGTTCAACGAGACCTGCTTTCTCGCGGTATGGGGTAACCGTGGCCCCGCCGTCGTGCATGTCGAACAGGCGGTTCGCGCCGTTACGCTGGTCACCCAGATGGGCTCGGTGCTGCCTTTGCTGGGCTCGTCCACCGGCCTGGTGTTCAACGCCTTCATGCCAAACGCAGAAACCGCACAGTTGCGTGAAGACGAGTTGAAGCTGCCGTCAGCGCCCTCCTCCGATGCCTTGCTGGCGATGATGAACAAGCTACAGCGCACCCACGTCCAGTCCGTTCACGGCCTGCTGATGGCCGGCGTCAATGCTCTCTCTGCGCCTTTGTTCAGCGGCGGTCATAAGCTGGCTGGCGTCATCACCATTGTCGGCGCCGAACCGGGTTTTATGGCCGAAGCGAATGGCAATGCGGCGAAGCGACTGCTGGAAACTGCGCGCAAGATCAGCGCGCGGATGGGCGCCTGAACCACGCAGGCGCCGGACAAGTGACGGACCAGCAGGGCTGCGTCAAAGATGCAAATTGACGAGAGGCCGACAGGCGACTAGCGTTCGTCTGACTTTTTCCGACCCGGAGGCATCATGGATATCCAAGTCCGACCGCTTACGTCATTCGAAGGAAGCACCTGGGAAGTTCGCATGGACCGAAACAAGGTCACGTTTCGCAGTGAGTCCGAGGCGCGTGCTTTCGTTCAGCTACTGGAGTCGCGCTTGTCAGCGCCTCATCACCTGCCCGATCTCGCAATCGACCATCAGCTCAGCAGCCGCGCAGGCTGACGCGATTATTCAGGGTTGCCGACACCAGACGCCGGCAACCCTGCCATCCTCCCGCCCCATTCAGATACGCAGCGCCACACCCAGCCTCAGCTCACGTCCCGGCTCGTAGCTTCCGCGGACCCCTTCATAGTCCGGAATACTTTCGAAGTCTTCGTTGCTGGCATGGTCCAGGTACTGTTTGTCGAACAGGTTCTTCAGCGTCACATTCAATACAAGCCGGTCATCACTCAACGCGGACCACTGGGCATATAGGTCGTGGACGCCGTAACCGGGCTTGTCGATTGAGCCGACGCCTGTACGCAGCGAGTCGACCGCAGTGACGAAGCGGCCCTGCCAGCCAAATGTAAGCCGGTCGCTGGCGCGGTAATCGGCAAAGCCGGTCCAGGTGTCGCCCAGTGTTGTGCCCAGTCCGTTGTGCTCGTAGACGTTCAGCTCGTCACCGTCCAGCTCGACATCGTTATGGTGGTAGCTGAGTCCGACGCTCAGACGCTGCCAGTGGTAGGCGCTCTGCAACAGCACGCCCTGGGTTTTCAGGGTTCCGCCGTTCACATAGAGGTTGGGGCGATCGCTCGGATCATAGATGGCGTCCCGCACGCGCGTGTCATAGACCCTGCCGGACAATTCCAGGCCATCCAGGCGGTACTCGAAGCCCACTTCATTGGTGCGCGCCTTTTCCGCGTCCAGATCAGGATCATTGCCAGCGGCATCGAGCTTGAACGCATCACGCACCTGCACACCGCGTAGCGCCTGCGCATGTCCGGCAAGCAGCGCAAGTTGCGGCGTCAGTTGATAGCGCAGATTCACGTTAGGGCTGAAGCCCGAATCCGAGAAGTCCTGGCCGTCGCGATCGTCGAGACGGTATCGGTCATACCGAAGGCCCATGCCCACCAGCAACTTGCTCGTCAGCTGATAACTGTCCTGCACATAGAAGCCCAGGACGCTGCCGTCTTCCTGATCGAGGTTGCGGTCACCAGCCGGGCCAAGCAGGGTTTGGTCGTCTCGGTAGTCGACACCATAAGTCAGGCGATGGGCGCCAAGCTCACTGGTGTTGCGAACATCCAGCCCGGCGCTGGTGGTGTCGCCGATGTAGAGGCCATAGCGACCGTCCTGCTGCAGCTCGGTGGAGGTGTGATAGGTGGTCACCTCCAGATCGATCAGACCGTTGTCGAGCGGGTTCCAGCCATAGTTGGCGGCCCAGGTTTCACGTTCGGTTTCCAGAGGGAAAAGCGGATTGAACCCGCTCGGAATCCACTGCGGGCGCTGGCTGCGTTCGCCTTCGTCGGTCCGCTTCTCGTAGGACAGGCGCAACGTCTGCTCATCGGTCAGGCGACCGACCAGCTTGGTGAAGCCCAGTTTCTGTCGAGCGCCGGTGCCGAGAACGTCCCGTCCGCTGCCGTCCTCGTAGTCGTTCTGGTCCTGATAGGTAGCCACCGCCATGGCCGACCATGCGTCATTGAAGCGGCCGAACAGGCTCGTGCTGGTCTTGTAGCCCTCGGCGTTGCTGAAATAGCCGCCCTTGATCAGCGCCCCCACACGCTCACCCGCACGCAGCAGGTCGTCCGGATCCTTGGTGACGAATCGCACCGATCCACCCAGCGCGCCAGGGCCTGCCGTCGCATCGCCCGTACCGGCCTGAACCTCAGCCCGCTTGAGCAGCTCCGGCTCGACACCGATTCGGCCGGTGTGGTGGAAGGTCTGTCCTGGCTGGTTGGCACCATCGATGGTGATATTGAGCAGCGTGTCTTCGAGCCCGCGCAGATAAAGCTTTTGTGCGACACCGGGACCGCCGCCTACTGACACTTCCGGACTGGACTCGAACACATCCTGCAGATCGGCAGCTTGGTAGTGCTGCAGCTGTTCGGCTTCAACGCTGTCGCCCTGCACATAACGAGCAGTGACTTCACTGCCACTCAACTCCAGCGGCTCCGTTGTTTGCGCATGGCTGGGCATAGCGGTCAACAACGCGGCAAATGAAAGCGAACCGAGAAGGGGCAGAGGGATGGGACATTGGCGCATGAGAACCTCGAGCTTTAATACGAACGTTTCGTATTCGTGATTCTCGCCTGTCGCTGCTCCCAGCATGTATCACTTTTACAACTGTTACGTTGTCGTGTCGGCAAGCGGCAACCAGATGGCCATGCACAGTCCGCCGTCCTCGTGATTGCGTGCCGCCAGTTGCCCGCCGATGGCGAGAATCTGCCGCTGCGCCAACGCCAAGCCGAGGCCGAATCCTCGTCGCTGGTCACTGAGACGTTCGAACGGCTGGAATATGCGTTCAAGCCACTGCTCGGGCACGCCCGGGCCCTGATCAATGACGTCCAGCCTATAGCGCTGCGCCTCTTGCTGGAGGGCAATCCGGACCCGACCGCCCGGTGGCGTGTGGTCGAGCGCGTTACGCACGATGTTTTCGATGGCCTGGCCCAACGCACGATGGCAACTGTTGACCAGCTCTGCCTCGTCGGGGAGCTGCGTGTCGATGTGGCGATCCGCATACTCGAAGCGGGCATCATCGAGGATGCTGTCCAGCAGATCGGTCAGATCCAGCGTCTCGTCGCGCAACCTGGGCCGCTCAGTCTCGAGCCAGCTCAGCGTGAGGGCATCCTCGACCAGCCGCCGCATGGCCGCGCAATCCTGCCGAATGCGAGGCAGCAAACTCTCTGCCGCGACGCCCTGCTCGGCCAAATCGACGGCCATCTCGATGCGTGCCAGCGGCGTGCGCAATTCATGGGACATCTCGGCCAGGCGCTGACGTTGATCGATGATCAGCCCGCCGATGCGCTCGGCCATCGCATCGAAGGTTTCGGCGACCGCTGCCAACTCATCGCGCCGTGACCCCAGCAGCGCGCCGGCGCGGGCGTCATAGTCGCCCTCGCTGAACTGGCGGGTCGCCTGCTCCAGACGCCGCAACGGTTGCATCAGATGGCGATAGAGCAACAGACAACCGATCACCAGCAACACCAGGGGCAGCACGAGTTCAAGCAGCAAGCGCGCCGGATACCAATAGTGCCCGGGCCGCATGCGCTGCGGCAGCTGGATCAGCAGGTGCCGCTGCCCATCGGCGAACGGTACGTCCATGATCGGGTTCTCCTGGAAATAGAGGTGGATCTTCCAGGACGGATCACGACCCAAGGTGAACTCGCGAAGGAAGCGCTCGGACAACTGGCTACCGGCGAGCGTGCGCAGCTCAGGCTCGACGACTGCCGCCCAGGTCTGCTCCTCTTGTTGCAACCGTTCCAGCCACTGCTGCAGGCCCTGTTCGTCTCCGGCACGGTAAAACGCCTCGGCCTGGACGCCGTAGTCGTGCAAGGTTCGCTGGTGTTCGGCATCGATGAAGCTCATCTGCTCCTCTGCCTGACCGCTCAAACGCGCGATGACCCAGAACAGCGCGACGCTGCCGAGCGCGACACCAAGGCAGAGTTTCCAGAACAATCGCCGGTTCATTGAAAGCTGTAACCGCGACCATGCAGCGTTTGCAGTCGGTCGGCAGCGAGGCCGGCGTCTGCCAACCGGCGTCGAATACGGCTGATGTGCATGTCCAGGCTACGGTCGTAGCCGCTGTGCTCGCGCTCGAAAACCACACGGTAGAGATAGGGTTTGCTCAGCACTTCGCCCCGTTGCAGCAGCAACTGCCAGAGCAAGCGGAACTGCAAGGGCGTCAGTGCCAGGTCACGGTCACCGACGCGCGCATGCAACCGGCGCCGGTCCAGCACCAAGGTGTCGACCTCCAGCGACGAGGGCTGCGTTGGCCGGGTCTCCGCGCTGCGGGTGCGGCGCAGGATGGCGTCGATGCGCAACTGCAACTCCGTCAGGTTGAAGGGCTTGGCCAGGTAATCGTCGGCGCCATGGCGCAATCCGCGGATACGCTCCTCTTCCGCGCCGCAAGCAGTGAGCATGATCACCGGCGTCTGCTGCTGTTCTCGCAGGCGGCGCAAAACGGAAAAACCATTGAGGTCCGGCAGCATCACATCGAGCAACACCAGATCCGGCGCGTCGGCCAGCGCCATGGCCAGGCCGCTCTCGCCCAGCAGGCTCAACCGCACCGCATAGCCTTGCAGGCGCAGCAACTCGCCCAGCTGTGCACTCAAAACCTGATCGTCTTCAATGATCAATACTTCGGCCAGGCACGCACCCATCACCACTCCCTGTCGGGTGAGCTACACCCATCGCTAGAAGATAACAATTCTCATATAGCTTAAGCCACGAACGACTAGCAATGGTTTTTCCATGAAGAAGCAGCTCGTATCGGCAGGATTCGACTGGATGGATGCCCGCAACGTCATTGCCGACATACCAGAACTGAAAATGTAAGAGGCGCGCGCTGCAGTGGGGCGCGCCCCGGTTTCAGCTTTCCTGCACCGGAGTCGATTGCCGCAACGTCCGAATCAGCAGGCTGTATAAGCTGTCGACCGCCTTCGAGCCATGCGATGCACGGCTTCGGTAAACAGCGACTTCCATGGGCTCCAGCGGGCCCAGCCCTTGCTCGCCACCAAGAATCTGTAGATGCGGCGGCGCGCTGCACTGTGTCAGCACCGCAACGGCCAGCCCACTTTCCACGGCCGCAATCTGCCCCGCGAGGCTTGAACTGTTGTAGACCACCTTGTACCGGCGGCCTTGTAAAGCCAGCGACCTGATGGCGCCGCGCTTGGCGAGGCTGGCATCTTCATAAACCGCGATGGGCAGCGGGTCCCGACGCCAGACCTGAAACTGAGCCGACCCTACCCAGACCATTGGTTCGTGAAACAGCAGCGTCCCATGCCCCGGTTGGTCACGGGAGACCAGCGCGAGATCCAGTTCGCCCCGTTTCACTCGGGGAATCAATGAAGTGGATTGCTCGCAGTCCAGCTCGATCTCGACAGCACCATGCTGAGGCGCGAAACGCTTCAACACCGGTGTCAGGTACTTCGCTGCATAGTCGTCGGGCACGCCCAGGCGAATCCGCCCAGCCAGCTCCTCGCCATGAAAGGCAGCCAGGGTTTCGGCATGCAGATCGAGCATCCGACGCGCGTAACCCAGCAACTGTTGCCCTTCAGGCGTCAACTGGTGATGCCGCGGCCCGCGCACGAGCAACCGGCAACCCAGTGCGCTTTCCAGCTTTCTGAGCTGCATGCTGACCGCAGACTGGGAGCGGTTCACCTCCGGAGCCGCACCGGTCAGCGAACCGGCATCGACCACCGCGACGAAGCATTTCAGCCAGTCGATCTGCAAATCTTGGAAGGTCATCTCAGCGCTCACATCAGATAATCGAATGGCACACTTCGGGATTATGCGTTTTGCTCGGGGCATATCGGGGATCATAGTTCTAGCTGAGCGGAGCGCCAGGACGCTTCGGGCCACTGGTTCGACGCGGCTCAAACGCTCATTCGACATTATCAAGAGGTTAGCCAGAGGGCTGAAATGACTGACAGCAATGCGAACCTGCACGAATTCACTCGCCAGGATGTGTGGCGCGGCTTCATGCAGCTGGTGCCGATTTCCATATTCGTGATTGCCTTCGGTGCCGCGTTCGGACTGGCCGCAACACAAACCGGCCTTGGCGAACCTCTCTCCATGATCATGAGCACGCTGGTGTTCGCCGGTGCCTCGCAGTTCGCGGCGCTTGATCTCTGGGGCACGCGAATTCCAGTGGTGCCGTTAGCCATCACCGTTTTCGCCATCAATGCCAGACACCTGCTCATGGGCGCCTCGCTCTATCCCTGGCTGCGACACCTTTCGCCCGCCAGGCGCTACGGGGTGATGATCGTTGCCTCGGATGCCAACTGGGCGATGGCGCTGCAAGCCTTCAACCGTGGCCAGCCGGGCTTCGGCCTGTTGCTCGGTGGCGGGCTCGCACTTTGGTCGTTCTGGGTGCTCGGCAGCTGGCTGGGGCTGCACTTCGGCGGCGCGATCAGTGATCCGAAAGCCTTTGGACTGGACATGGTGATGGGCTGCTTTCTGCTAGCGATGGCAGTAGGCGGCAACAAGAACCTGCGCATTCTCATTATCTGGACAGTAGCCGCGGGCGCAGCGCTGCTGGCCTATTGGTACTTGCCGGAGAACAGCCATGTGGTCGTCGGGGCCCTTGCTGGTGGCGTGCTGGGAGCCGTGTGGACGGAGAAGCAAAGATGAGCGTTGAGACAGCCGGTTTCGGCTCCCTGATCATCGTGCTGATCATGGCCGTCGTGACGCTGGCGACCCGCTGGGGCGGCGTATTCGTAATGTCTTTCGTGCCTATCAGCTTCAGGGTGCAACAGTTCATCAGCGCGATGTCCGGATCGGTACTGGTGGCGATCCTCACGCCGCTGGCAATCGAGGGTGATATCAGCGCGCGCCTGGCGCTGTTGACCACCGCAATCATCATGCTGGCGCTAAAGAAACCCTTGCCGGCAATCGCAGGCGGGATTCTGGTCGCTGCGCTGGTCCGGCAGTTCTAGCTTCGATTCGACGCGTCACTGCTGTTCTAAAAAGGGACGTTCGGCATCCCTTCTTTATAACGATTGAAATTAGAGCCCAGCACCGCGCCGGGCTCATTTGCCTCCGAGCTTCAAGGCAGTGGATTACCCAGACCCGGCTCGTTCGGGTCGATTTGATTGCCAGGCTTTTCGGATGGCTCGGTGCCGGTGCCAGCGCCCGGCTGAACGTCCGGGTTATCAGTTATGAAGTCAGGCTCAGGCGAGTGGCTGGGGTTCTGGTCTTGCCCGGGCACTGGCTGTTGGTCGTGGGGTCTGTCGAGCGGATCGATACTCATGGATCACCTCCGATGGGGCCGGAAATGGCCCTTTAGCTTCGAGGCAGCTCCTCTGAATTAGTGCTGTCCGCATGTCGCAAGAGCGCCAATCCAAGCTCGGCAGAAGTGTGCGGCGATAGCGCACCTCCCCTTTGTTCCGCCATTCGTCTCCACACATCCGGGCGCTGATCGTCTCTCGCCGACGTGCCTCATCATCTACGCTGAATTTGTCCAAACCGCTCACCGCGATTGGTGGCTTTAGCCATTGTTGCAGTGTGCCGCCGACGCCAATATCCGAAGCAACCCAATAACAAGAAAGCCAGGAGCCAGCCATGCGCGACTACGCCACTGCGGCCAGTGAGTTCGATTACGACCAGACCGTCTCTGCCATTCTCTCCGGCGATCTATCCGCCATGAATGCCTGTGTCGAATGCTGCGATCGTTACGCCCATACGGACAAGGTGGCGCTCATCTGGGAAGGCCGCGATGGCCAGCGGGCAACCTGGACTTTCGCACAACTCAAGGAAGCCGCCTCGCGCTTCGCCAACCTTCTCGATAACCATGGCATCAAGCCCGGCGACACGGTTGCCGGACTGCTGCCGCGCACACCGGAATTGCTGATCACCATCCTCGGCACCTGGCGGGTCGGCGCGATCTATCAGCCGCTGTTCACGGCCTTCGGGCCCAAGGCGGTCGAGCACCGGATCAAGGAATCCGGCGCGAGATTAGTCGTCACCGACAGCGCCAACAGCGAAAAGCTCGACACCATCGAAGCCGCTCCGCGCAGGCTGGTGGTAGGTGATGGCGCCGATGATTTCTGGACGCAGGTGAACCGCAAGTCGCCCGACTTCACCCCTGTCCTGCTGGACGGCGAGGCACCTTTTCTTGCCATGTTCACATCTGGCACCACAGGCCCCGCCAAACAGCTGCATGTACCCCTCAAGGCCATCGTCGCCTTCGTTACCTATATGCGGGACGCGGTGGACCTGAAGCCCGAGGACAACTTCTGGAACATCGCAGATCCTGGTTGGGCATACGGCTTGTACTACGCCGTCACCGGCCCGCTCGCCATGGGCCACAGCACGCTGTTCTACGAGGGTGGATTCACGGTGGACAGCACCTGCCGCATCGTCAGCGAATACAACATCACCAACATGGCCGGATCGCCCACGGCATTCCGCCTGTTGCTGGCCGCGCGCGACGAGGTGGAGAGCAAAATCAAGGGACACCTGCGCGCAGTGAGCAGCGCCGGTGAGCCGCTTACTCCAGAGGTCATCCGCTGGTTCGCCTCAGGCCTCGACTGCAAGATTCACGACCACTACGGCCAGACCGAGCTTGGCATGGTGCTTTGCAATCATCACGCGCTGAGCCATGCGGTCAATATCGGCACGGCCGGTTACGCCATGCCGGGTCATCGGGTCGTGGTGCTCGATGACCAGCAGCGCGAGCTTGGGCCCGGCGAGCCAGGAATGCTCGCGCTCGATCGTAACCAGTCACCGTTGCTCTGGTTCAACGGATACGCCGGCACCCGAACCAAGGCCTTCGTCAGTCACTATTACCTGAGCGGCGACACCGTCGAACTCAATGACGACGGCAGCATCAGCTTTGTCGGGCGCTCCGATGACGTGATCACTACATCCGGCTACCGCGTCGGCCCCTTCGACGTGGAGAGCGCGCTGGTCGAACACCCGGCCGTCATTGAAGCAGCCGTCATCGGCAAACCCGACCCCGAGCGCACCGAACTGGTGAAAGCATTCGTCGTGCTGCATGCCAGCCATCAGGGCGACGCGAGCCTTGCCGAGCAGCTGCAACTGCATGTACGCCAGCGTCTCTCGGCGCATGCCTACCCGCGGGAAATCGAATTCGTCAGCGAGCTTCCCAAAACGCCGAGTGGCAAGATCCAGCGATTCCTACTGCGCGACCAGGAGAAGAACGCACAGCAGCAGTCAACCGCAGCCGCGAGCTGACGGCACGCGCGCCCGGGGCCCAACCGTGATGGGCCTCGTCAGCCAGCCAGACACTTGCCTGTTTGCCCGGCTAGCCATCGCAAGCAGCCCGCGTCGCAGGGCTGCCGCACTGCTCTGGCTCCAACCGCTCCGCATCCATTCCTAGCGACGGAACAGAGAACTGGAACGAAACCGACGCACCCCGGCGGCTCAAGGACCACCATGATCGTCACCACTGAAGACCGCTATCTACCAACCGTACACGGCGACGTATTCTCGCGTCGCTGGCGCCTTGCCCGCGCGCCGAAGACACCCATCATCCTCATGCATGATTCGCTCGGTTGCGTCGAACTCTGGCGTGACTTCCCAGAGCGGCTTGCGGTGGCCACCGGACGCGATGTAATTGCCTATGACCGCCTCGGCTTCGGTCGATCCGCGCCGCATCCTGGCGGTTGGTCAAACAGCTTCATTCGTGACGAAGCCCTGCACTACTTTCCGCCCGTACGGGACGCTCTCGACGTCGAACACTTCATTGCGCTCGGCCACAGCGTCGGCGGCATCATGGCTGCCAGTCTCGCCGCGCATCACGCTAGCAACTGCCGCGCACTGATCACCCTCGCCGCCCTCGCCTTCGTCGAAGACCGCACCATTCAAGGCATTCGTCAGACCCAAGCCGCATTCGCCGACCCCGGTCAGCTGGAACGGCTACGCAAATATCACGGCGACAAGGCCGAATGGATTCTCTGGGCCTGGATCGACACCTGGCTCTCAGAGAGCTACGCGCAATGGAGGATCGAAGACAGCGCCCCCGGCTTCGCCTGCCCGTTACTGGCGATACACGGCACGGATGACGAATACGGATCGGTCGCCCACCCGAAACGGGTCGCCAGACTGGGACGCGGTATGGTGCAAACACTGCTGCTCGATAACTGCAAACACGTGCCTCACCGGGAGCGGCCGGAGGTTGTCGTCGAGACAATTGAGCAGTTCCTACAACAACTTGATGCTTGAAGGTCCTGCAGCTATTAGATGATCCGGTAGCTGATGAACAAAAGACTCTGCAGATCGGCCGGGCAACGCTATCGGGTTTACGTTCGACATGGACGATGGCAGTGTCAGGCGCCGCTGCCTTGGCTGAGATGCGGCCAGCGCGACCGGTAGCTCGCCCCTTTCTCAGAAAAGAGCTCAGCGTAAGGCGTCAGCGGGTTTGGCGAGAGCTGACCCGCGTATACGCCATGCAGGCCGAACGGCGCATAGCACTCATCCGGCCGAACGCCGACGCATGTTTCCAGAACCAAAAAGCGCTTGATTCCCTCTTCAGAAGAAGCAAGCGCTGGGTAGGGTCGTCCAAAGTGCTGTGGATACCAAAGATGAACGCGGGCCTGATTTACGACCTCGACATCAATTCCGAGATCAGCCAGTACGGCATCGACCTTCGCTTGCGCCAATTGCTCGCTTCGCGAGCTCAAGTCATCGTCATCAAAGTAAAAGATGTCGTAGTCCTTGATACCGGCGCTAGGTGAGCGGCCTAACTGGAGATTCCAAACCGTCTGAAACAAGCAGCCGGCGACAAGCCAAGCGTTTGGTAAATCAATCTGATCCCAACGCGAAAGAATGGCTGCGTTGGCTGGGTTTAGCGAAACATCACTCAAGAAGTTCGAAACCATAATGCCTACATTGGGTTGACGCACGATCAAAATCCGCCACTAACAAGCGAAGCGAGCGTCTAGGATTTTATGATGAGATGCCATTAAGCATAGGAACTAAACCGACTGGATAAACATTGACCTTGCCATTATCGATAGTCTCCAAATCATACCAGCGTGCTACAAACACATGACCATCGCTTTCAACACCCGATACAGACGCTTTTGCGTAGAAACCATCATCTATAAAATCCGCCTCGTATACGAATACAATCTCATGGCCTTCCCTACCGTTGTAAGTGAACAGGTTTTCGATAACGCCAAGCAATTTCAACTGATGGATGTCAGCACCTAGTTCTTCCTTGACTTCTCTCTTAGCAGCATCTGCCGATTTCTCCCCAAAGTCCACACCACCACCGACAGGTGATAAATACTTTTCATCCTTGGCTGGATCAAAGCACTCCGCGAGAAGGACTTTACCTTGATGACGAAATACGCAGACAGACTTGGCTCTTATATGGCTCATTAATTCACACTTTGGATTGACAAAATAGTTACTTTAATGCACTTCTAGCTCAGGGCATTTAAAGCACAGATTGATATCACAACGCCTGACAAACCAGGCACCATACTAACTGCAATAATCTTTGTGCCATTGGGAAATTAGATCTAGCTCCGCGGGGGCCATTAGCTCCCCAGGGATAAAATAAGCAGCACTACTGGATACGTAAAACAACAAAAATGCACTGGTCATTTCAACACGAACCACTTTACCCCAGTCAATACTAACATCGACCCCGTCTCCAAAATTTCGAATGCCGCGCTCTGTTAGCTCGTATTTTTGAAGTTGATTAGCAGATGGGTTGCTAGCGATACTGCGCTTTATGCTTATAAACTGAAATAACGGGAGCACTATAAAAGTATAAATGAAAAGCCCTGAGGCACCGCCCCATATCGCAGGGGAAAGTCTGGTATTGGTAAGCGCCGTTATGGCGATAGCGATGAGAGGAAGCACTAAAGACATCATCACCATGATCTTTACGGGCCAAGTCCTATTGACAACTGCCCGATGGGCCTTGAAAAACAATTTTACAGATGGCTCAAAGCTCTTTTCGATCATGGTGTCCTCATGATTTGGGCGGGGTTTGATAGGCGCGCGGAAAAGATGTCTGATTTATCGGGCTAAGCCGCCCGGCGAATGATCAGCCAGCCGAGCACCCAACCAGCCAAGCCACCGCCTATGATTCCGCCAAAGACGTGAGTGCTGCTGAAGTAGGCGATCGCAGCTCCGATGCAGGAGCCGGCAAGTGCGACCCTAGCTATCCTGCGGTTGCGCGCAACTTTCGCAGCTCTAACAGCGCGCTTGCGACGAATATCATCTTGAGCACTAAGCCCAGGCTCCAAAATGGCCTGAGCAATGAAATCTGCTTGTTCCTTCTGCATGAATGGCGGTCTCCTGGTCTCATGGCCTAGCGTTCGGCTGAGGGGCGTGCTAGCCCGTGCCAACTGGCGCTGCGAACTTCTATAGGCCCCTGTACAGATATGGGCCAAGGTCAGCAATCGCCAACTCAGCTGAAACACCCAACGTGACTGTGATTCCTGAGTTTTGCAAAAGCCTGATCCCCTCTCCGTTGTTTCTGGGGTGGGGATCAATGAGAGCTACATATATGGCGGAGATTCACGCTGACATGAGCGCTTTTGCACAGGATGGTGTGCGCCCGTGAAATGAGCAGGGTTCCAATGTGACAAATGCTGAGACCTCAGCAAAGCTGCCCTTTACTTGGCTCAGGGCCATAGCCTGTGCATGCTTACCACCGGGTTCATTGGTGTGCCCTCTGGCAATGACTCTTCCAGCATTGACTAGCACGCAGCCAACCGGGGGATTTGGAAGGCAGTTCGGCAGCGCTTTTCTACCTTCTACGATGGCCTCCAGCATGAATTCTTCGATTTCAATTTGATTCATACAGAACCTCCAACGCCATGTAACTTTAAAGTACCTGAAGGGCTTTAGCCCGTCCCAAGTGAGCGAAGCGAACGAGCTTAAACCTCAAGTTAGGGCGCAACCCTCACGACTGCCAAAGCTGAACTGCAACGAAGGCTGCGTTTACCGTTGCAAGCCCAAGTATGACTCATGGCATGGGTGCGCATTGTCTTCGTTAGTTGCAGCATCCGAGTACTTTCTTTCGCCATTTGGCGGCGAGCAATCTCCTCACGATAAAAACTAGTTCCGACAACTGTATTCGCTGCGGCCGCGTCGTAGCGAGCGATGAGCTCATTATCGGTAAGCGCATCCAGCTCTTTATATTTAGGAATATAACCCACTAAACCTCCTTAGAGGTCGAACGCAAAGTTCAGGGGCGTGCGAAGCACGCCCAACTGCAACGCAATGTTAGGCCGTTAGCCATAGTCCTAAGAGGCTGAATAGTCATTCAAAGCGTAAAGTTCAAGGTAACCGCATTCAGAGCACCTGAACGCGCCAATAGGGATCTGCGAGGTAGAACTACGTATTGGCCCTAGCCAAAATGATTTCTCGGGTGGCCCATCATGCCAGTGCGATAACTGAACACCCTGACCAATGTCGGGAATAAACCCCTGTTCCATACTGCCATCGCACTTCGCACACTTCCGTTTTTCCATATGTTTTAACATCCTTTCGCAGTGCCTAACGATTAAGCTACGGGGCGGGCTTTAGCCCGTCCCAGTGAGCGAAGCAAACGATTTGAGCGCCTTGTTAGCTATTGCTTGAACGCTAGAGAAACTTTATGCGGAATTATATAAGTGCCATCCAGCATGTGCTCAATAATTTGAATGGCAAGTGATAGTAGTTGATGGTCGTGCTTCTTTACTTCATGAGCTGCATCGTTACCAATACCCTGAGCTAGTGCAGGGTTTCAACTCTCTCCTTTGTAACAATGGATTTTTCCTGAAGGGAATTTATTTTATGGTAAAGGTCTTTGCCTTCGGCATTAAGGTCTTTGCATATCGTTTCAATCAAAGCTCTAACACCAATGCCTGCCAATATATTTTGTTCGTGCTCAATCGCGAAGATTGTTTCTTGATAAATTTCTTGAACATTTGAAGGCAGTAGGTAGCTATCAATAGCTTTCAATCCTGCCGATCGTCCAGGATAAAATTTTACCGTTTCGTTGTAATGTAGCTCATGGCTTTCATAGTCATGCTCATAGTCTTCAGAATTTGTTGACTCAACCCTGAAAGAGACTGCCTCACAGCCTTGACACTGAATAATTTGATTGATTTCAACCCAGTCAACGCTTGCCACCACCACAGTCTTGCGATCCTCTTTCCTTGTAAGCCGCAACTATACTATGAGTGGTTTCCTTACTGCACTCTCTGCAAATAAATTTATGTTTGCCAGGGATATTATTCTCTAACATAAATGTCTTTTCTATGTTGTTCATATCGAACCCTGGCAAGAATAGCTAACGTTTGGTTAAGGGGCCGGCTTTAGCCGGTGCCAGAGAGCGCAGCGAACAATTTGAAGGCTGTAATGGACTCTCCCT